>JAWKWC010000051.1:0-1554 GCA_041397705.1 Hyphomicrobiaceae bacterium | reverse complement strand
CCCCGAAGCCGCGGAAGACGCCAAGCTCAACGTCGTCTGGGGCAATAATGCCACCGTCGCCAACCTGCATCTGGTGCGCAACATTCGCAAATCGAAGCGCAATGGCGGCAAGCTTGTTGTCGTCGATCCCCTGCGCACGAAGATTGCCGAACAGGCCGACCTGCATATCGCGCTCCGCCCCGGCACCGACGTCGTGCTCGGTTTCGCACTGGCAGCCGAACTGGAACGTCTGGGTGCCCACGATCAGGCCTTCATCGCCGACAACGTGCACGGCTACAACGACTACATGGCCGCCGCCCGACCATGGACACTGGCACTGGCCGCCGAAACATGCGGCGTTTCGGCAACCGACATCGCAACGATGGCCAGGTGGATGGCCGACGCCGATCCGCTGGTGATCAGCCTTGGCAACGGCCTGGAGCGCGGGCGCAACGGCGGCAGTGGAATCCGAACAGCCATTGCACTGCCAGCCCTCCTCGGCAAATTCAATGAGCGCAACGGCCTTGTGCTCGGCGCCGGCAACGCCTTCCCCAAGACGCCCGCCAAGCTTGCCCGGCCGGACCTGCTGCCAGGCCCGACGCGCACGCTCGATATCATGGATGCCGGCCGCCATCTGGCCGAGGACGACGTGGCCCCGCCCCTGCGCGCCCTCTTCATCTACAATCACAACCCCCTGGTCGTACACGCCGACCAGAACCGCATGCGCCGCGGTCTCATGCGCGAGGATGTCTTCATGGTTGGCATCGAGATCGCCATGACCGAGAGCATGGCGCTGTGCGACGTGGTGCTACCAGCCAGCACCAACTTCGAGCAGGACGACCTTTACGCAGCCTACGGACACCACTGGCTGCAACGCGCCGAGGCCGCCATCCCGCCCGTTGGCGAATCGCTTCCCAACACCGAGATTTTCAGGCGCCTTGCGCACCGCTTCGGGTTCGACGACCCCTGCTTCAAGGCCACCGATAAGGAGCTCATGGACGAGGCCGTGGACACCAGTCACGTCGCGCTCAAAGGTCGCCGGCCCAGCGAACTCCCGTTGAAGGAGCCGGTGCGCATGACGGCGCCGGATGGTCGGACACTCGCACTCTACGTCACCCACAAGCCGGCCACGCCCTCGGGCAAGGTCGAACTGGCCTCGGACCTTCTGGCCGAGCGCTGGGGCGCCGGTGTGCGCCTGCCAGCCTTCCTTCCGCGAGACGACAAATTCCCCTTGATGCTCATCTCGCCCGCGTCCGACGCCCGCATTTCCTCGACATTGTTCGGCGAAGGCGGCAAGGCCAACGAAACGCCGCCACTGCTGATGAACCCGCAAGACGCCAAGGCCCGCAAACTCGAAAACGGAAGCAAGGTGCGCGTCCACAACGATCTCGGCGACGTCATCCTGCCACTCGTAGTGACAGATGCGGTGCCGCCCGGCGTCGTGTCGTCCGAGAAAGGCGCCTGGATCGCCACCAGTCCGAACGGACAGACCATCAGCGCGCTGGTCTCGACCGAGAAACGCGCCGACCTCGCCAAGGGCGCCTGCTATAACGACGTTGTCGTCGAGGTCAGCCG
>JAWKWC010000050.1:0-1705 GCA_041397705.1 Hyphomicrobiaceae bacterium | reverse complement strand
TTGCGCTCAGCAATGGTGGCTATGAGCACATCACGTTCGGCGAACTTGCGCGCTGGTCGAACCGCGTCGCCAATCACCTCGCGGCATCGGGACTCGCGAAGGGCGACCGCGTCGCGATCATGCTGGAGCCGGGCCTCGCATTCTACGCGCTGCTGCTTGGCAGCATGAAGGCGGGCCTGGTTGCGGTGCCGCTGTTCACGCTGTTCGGGCCTGATGGATTGGCATTACGGCTCGACGACTGCACGCCGGGCGTGCTGTTCACGGCCGAGGAATTGAAAGCCACTGCCGTGGAGGCGAGCCGGGGCCGCAAGATGCCGCCGCGCGTGGTGGTTGCCGACAAGGCTTTCCTCGCGACGATTGCCGGGGCGGGCGACACCTTCCAGGCCACGACCACGTCCGGCGACATGGCCATGTACCAGTACACGTCCGGCACGACGCGGGAGCTGCCGGAAGCCGTGAAGCACCGCCACCGTGCAATCGTGACCGTGGCCGTCGCCGCGCTCTATGCCACCGGTGTGCGTCCCGGTGACCGCTTCATGTGCCCGTCCTCCCCGGCATGGGGCCATGGGCTGTGGCATGGCACCTTAGGGCCGCTGGGGCTTGGCGTGGAGATCGCCTCCTATGCCGGACGCTTCCGGCCAGAGCGCCTGCTCGAAGCACTGTCGGACCTCGAGATCACGAACTTGTCGGCGGCGGCGACGCACTATCGCATGATGCGTAATTCGGGCGCTGCGGGACACTATCGCTATCATCTACAGAAGCTTTCGTTCACGGGTGAGCCGATCGACGACGAGACGGCGCTATGGGCGAAGGAAACGTTCGGGCGCTTGCCTTGCAGCATCTACGGCTCGACAGAGGTTGGTGTGATCATCGCGGACTATCCCGGCGCTGGCGATCACGCGGTGCGTTTGGGCGCGCTGGGGAAGCCGGTGCCAGGGCAAACGGTTGCCGTGCTGGATGCATCAGGCGCACCGTGCCCGCCGGGGCAGGTCGGCGAAATCATGTTGCAGCGGCGCGATAGCTGGTTTCCCTCGAAGGACCTGGGGCTCGTCGATGAAGACGGCTATTTCTATCACCGCGGACGGGCGGACGACGTCATCATCTCGGCCGGCTGGACGATGAGCGCGGTCGAGATCGAGAACACGCTGCTGGCGCACCCGGCGGTGGCAGAGGCTGCGGCGATCGGCGTTCCCGATGCCCAGCGCGGGCAGGTGGTCAAAGCCTTCATCGTGACGCGCGATCGTGTCGGCGACGACGGGCTTGCCGACGAGTTGCAGCAGTTCACCAAGCAGCGCCTTTCAGCGCACGAATATCCCCGCCAGATCGCCTTCGTCGGCGAGCTTCCTAAATCGACAACCGGCAAGATTGCCCGCGCCAAACTGCGCGAGGCCGAAGCCAGAGCACGAGGCGAAACCAACTGAGCGAGCTGTCCAAGAGCGAAATGTTCCCGAAGATCACCGACAAGGGCCTGGACCAGCTGCGTGAGCGGATCGGCGTGCCCATCGAGAACACGCTGGAGCCGTGGTGCCACGAGGCGACGCGCGACAACATCCGCCACTATGCGCATGGCATCGGCGACGACAACCCGCTGTGGTGCGATCCCGACTATGCCGCCAAGACCAAGCACGGGGGCATTGTCGCGCTGCCCTCGTTCCTGTTTGCCACCAACCGCATCATTTCCGGTTATGTCGGCGGCTTACCGGGC
>JAWKWC010000049.1:0-2338 GCA_041397705.1 Hyphomicrobiaceae bacterium | reverse complement strand
ACCGTCCGCCTCTCGATCCTCGTATTCGACGATCAGGACACGCTGTGGCGAACGATCGTCGAACTGTTCAAGCATGGCCTGGCCGCGGACCAGATTTGCCTAGTAGGCATTCCAGGCAGCTTGGTCGACTTGTCGATCCCGCAAAGTCTCGATCGACCGAGCGAACTCGCACTCTCCGGCTTCCTGACATCGCCTCACGTGCCCGTACGAACGGACGCCAGGACAGAGCTTGTGGGCTGCTGCGGGGCGGCTGTTCCAGGCCAAACTGCTTCCGACGCAGTCGTTACGGACGTCACTTGGATGGACCACAAATTGAGCGAGAAACTTATTACACACGCGCGCCGTGGTGCCATATTACTGTTCGTCCGAGCGTCAAGCCCGGAGCAGCATGCGTTCGTCGGCCGGATCCTTCTTCGTCACGGACGTCATAACCTCCAAACCCATGAATTCACTGAGCGCGGCGACGTCCCGCAAAACAGGTAGTTCTAACCAGGGTAGGCCCGATCGATCATGACGACGCCGAAAATTCCTTCAAATTTGCAGCCTGGCCCGTCTGCAGCGTTCGACAATCGTAAAGCTTTCAACCTTCAAGACGCAGGCGCTGCCAGAACTGTACCGTTCGACAGACCTTGGGAGTGGCTCGCAGCCGGCTGGCGAGACCTCTGGCAGGTGCCTTCTGTAAGCCTTGCCTTTGGTGGCATGGCCTTGGCCTTGGGTATTGCCTTGGGCGTTGTCCTGTTACTCGCTGGCCTGGAGTCGCTGCTGCCCATTCTGGCCGGGGGCTTTCTTCTGGTAGGGCCAATGCTTGCCATCGGCCTCTACGAAAAAAGCCGCGCGCTCAAGGCCAATGAAACCCCGAGCATCGCTGGATCTGCTTTGGCTGTTCGCCGGGCCTCGGTCAGCGGGCTCGGGCTGCTCACAGCATTCCTACTCATCGTCTACATCTTGTGGCTGCGGGTGGCGTTCCTCCTTCTCGCACTGTTCCTCGGCACGCATGGCCTGCCTCCAGCGCGCGAGTTCATGTCCACGTTGCTGTTCACACCGCAAGGTCTGGGCTTGCTTGTTGTCGGCACGGCCGTCGGCGCAGTGTTGGCGTCTGTCGTCTTCACGGCAACCGCGATCTCCATCCCCATGGTGATGGACCAGAAAGTCGATGCGCTCACGGCTGTCGCGCGCAGCTTTCAGGCGGTCGCAGCCAACATCAAGCCAATGGCGTTATGGGCCGTCTTGATTGCGGGTTTCATTGCCTTTGGGATTGCCACTCTTGGACTGGGGCTTCTGGTGACGTTTCCGCTGGTGGGTCACGCTACCTGGCACGCTTACTGCGATATCGCTCAACCGCAGGACAATTGATTGGGGCACAATTCGGCCATTGGCAGTTTCAATGTTCGCTCGTCATGCGCCGACCGAGCGGACGCGTTCACAGTTTCAGCGCTCAGCCGGCGGTTCCTCGTCATCGAGCGCACGCCAGCCAGCCCCTTCCAGATCGTCGAGCTGGCCATTCCGGAGCGACCACAAAAAGCCAGCAAGTCCGAGGCCGCCAAGTGCAAGCGCTGCGGGAATGAGCCATGCAAGAGCGGTCATGGCTTGCTCCTCCATGTGCCGAACCGCAGCCGCTTGGTTCGCAGCCGCATCGCATTGAGAGTGACGGCAATGGAGGACGACGACATGGCGACGGCGGCAATCAGCGGCGTTACGACGCCCATGATCGCCAATGGCACGAAAATAAGATTGTAGCCGATCGCAATACCAAAATTCTGTAGCGCCATGCGGCGGCTTTCGCGCGCCACGGCCAAAGTTTCGAGCACGGGAGAAAGAGCGCTGCCCTGGAAAATAGCGTCGGCGGCCGTCTGGCTGATGTCTGCAGCTGAAGCGGGAGACAGGGACGCATGCCCGCCAGCAAGGGCTGGCGCATCGTTCAAGCCATCACCGATCATCAATGTCTTGTGCCCGTGCTCGGCGAGCTGCTTCAAGCGGTCCAGTTTGCCGGCCGGCAGGACACCCGAGCCGAAGGTTGCGATGCCGACCGCCGACGCCACCCGCTCGACCTCTCGCGATCGATCGCCAGATTGCAATTCGACGCCAAGCCCCCCCGCAGCCAAGTCACTGACGACCCGCTGCGCATCCTCACGCAAGTCATCTGCCATCACCAAGGCGACGGGCGCAGCATCGCCTTTCCGGTACCAGATTGCATTGAGTTGGTCGTTATCCGAACCGCAGAACATGGCCGAGCCCAGACGCTCAGTTACATCATCGATCGTGCGTGATAGTCCGAGGCCCGCCACTTCGACCACATCGCTCGCAGGTAACGGTGTCAATCCGAGCGCCGCGCTGGCCC
>JAWKWC010000048.1:0-2381 GCA_041397705.1 Hyphomicrobiaceae bacterium | reverse complement strand
CTGTCGCCGATTGGCTGAAGCAGATCTCCAAGCCGCCGCCGGGCCGCGTTGCGCGTTCCGACATGGAGTTCATTCAGACTCGGACCATAACGCGGGAATTCCTGGCGCTGAACATTGGGGCGAGCACCGCCGCACGCGCCCGCGAACTCGGTTTCACAGTCTCGCCGAAACTGACATTCGACGGTCTTGGCATGAATCTCACAACCCTGTCGCCACCGGCAGGCATGGACTTGGTGCAAGCCCGGACGCTGATGGACCTGCTGCCGCGGGCGCACATTTCGCCCAATCATCTGTATCGCCCTTATCGTCCGGCGAAGAGCGAACGAGAGGGTTTTGGGCCCGATCGCGACCCGACGCCGGGCCAAAAGGGGTGCAATGGGGTGGGCTGCTACGGGCCTGACGCGATCGGCTGGAAGCCGGCGCTGTCAAATTGCTCGGCGAAGGTTCGTATTGGGCAGATCGATACGCTGGTGAACCTGAGGCACCCGGCGTTCAGGGGGCAAGATATTCACGTGCGCAGTTTCTTGCGCGGCTCGCGCCCCAAGGTCGCGTCGCATCATGGCACGGCGACACTTGCCATTCTCGCCGGCGCGAAACACAGCGCCACGCCGGGCCTGCTGCCAGATGCCAGCTATTATTCCGGCGATGTGTTCTTCGCTGACGCGAACGGGGAGCCTATCGCCGATTCAGTTGCGCTTCTGAGGGCGCTCGATTGGATGAGCTCGATGCAGGTCGGGATCGTCAATATGAGCATTGCCGGACCGCACGATCCGCTACTGCAGCGTTCGATCGAGAAATTGAGCGCCAAGGGCATGATATTTGTCGCGGCCGCGGGAAACGACGGCCCCGACGGACCACCACTCTATCCGGCCGCATACAGCCAGGTTATCGCGGTGACTGCGGTCGCAAAGAATCTGCGCAGCTATCGTAAGGCCAACAGGGGCCGGCACATCGATCTTGCTGCGCCCGGCGTCGACATATGGACGGCCAGCGACCGGGGCAGCGGCCTCATGACCGGAACGTCGTTTGCGGTTCCGTTTGCCACCGCCGTCATCGCCGCCTCGACCGGAGGGGCCAGCCGCGGTGGCAAGTCGGCGGTGCTCGCGCGCTTGAAATATCGCGATCTTGGCCCGCGCGGCATGGACGAGATCTACGGGCGGGGTTTGCTGTTGGCGCCCCACCATTGCGGAACGAACAAGGTGCTCCCGCAAACGGTATCGGCGCCCCGCGATCAGCGGCCGACTGCCGAATGGGCGACGCGTGTCGTGCGGGATGCGGACGTTGCGGAGATCGATTCCGAACGTGCGCGCCCTGCAGCTGCAGCCTTTGGGTTTGTGCAGAATTGAGAGCAGCGGAATCGAAAATGGGCATGACGGCGGTTGCTGTCATGCCCGAAGTGTTCCCTGCCCCCAAGTCTTTCCAGGCTCGGCCTTGGCCGCCCTATCGCTGCACTTGGCAAGCGCGGCTGCTATCGCGGCGAAACCCGTGCCGTCCAACCACTTTGCAGCTGCCG
Source organism: Hyphomicrobiaceae bacterium (assembly GCA_041397705.1). GTDB lineage: Bacteria > Pseudomonadota > Alphaproteobacteria > Rhizobiales > Hyphomicrobiaceae. The sequence continues at coordinate 868 of JAWKWC010000048.1, read as the reverse complement.
TTCCTCCTCGCCCGGATCCAGCGGCCCGCCATCGATCAGGCGGTCGATCGTGGCGTCGACGGCGGATTTGGCCGACTCCCCTGCTACGCCCGTGTTGACCCTAGCGGGAGGCCGGTGGTCGATCCGGGCCTGATGCTCGATCACCCAACCGCCCTCGGATGCATTCCTGCAGGCAACGCCCATGAACTCGTCGGCCTCGCCGAGCGAAAGGACGTAATCGCGGCAAAAGCGCTGGTCGCGTGACGCAAATGTCGAAGTGACGCGCAGGGCAGCTTTGGCCTTGTTGCCGATCGGTGCCGTGGTGACGGCCCTGCTGGGCTTGGTTTCGAGCGCGGTCTGCAGCAAGCGGCCAACCGAGACGAGACCGCCGTCTGCGCCCGACCCGGGCAAACTCGCGGTCGAAACCGGATGGACGTTGCCGACGAACAGCCACATTGCGCCGGCGCCGGCTACGACAAGCGCAAGACTGGCAGCCAATCGCGTCAGCGCATGGACGTGGGAGGGCTTGCGCGACGCTTGCACGGGCGCGGGCGCATCGCCGCGTCGCGAACCTCCGGCAATGACGTGCAAGCGCGGCTCTGAAAGCCTTTCTTCTTTGGCGGACGAAGGAGCACTGGTTCCCCGCACCATCTCCAGGATTTGTTTCGGCACAGGCTCCTGAAAGATCGGGCGAAACGCATCGGCAAGAGGCTTGCCGGTGTCGATGAACCGCTGCAATCGCTCGCGCAACTCAGCGCTATCCGCCAAGGCCGCCTCGACGCGTGCGATACCGGGCGCGTCAAGCTTGCCGTCAGCGTAGGCCATCAACTCACCATCGCTTACTTCAGTCACGCCGAATCCCCGCTTCAACGTTAGAGGCAAGATCACC
>JAWKWC010000047.1:0-2397 GCA_041397705.1 Hyphomicrobiaceae bacterium | reverse complement strand
CCTGGCCCGGACTTCGATCTCCAGCGGCAATCCGGACGGCACCGTCGACCGCCGCAAAATACCCTCGGCATGCTCGTTGCGCGGGATGTCATAGGTCGCGATGGCGCCATCCAATCCCCGCACCACCAGCACAGATATCTCCGCCTCAAACCTCAGGCGCTTCTCGAGCACGCACGCGACCCCGCCAAGCTCGCGGAAAGCTGCCTCCAGATCTCCCGCCGCAGCGACGTTGACCTGCCCTTTGCCGTCGTAGCCGAACCGCGCCGTTTTCAGGATGGCCGGCCCCGCCCATGCGCCGAACGCTTGCACGGCTGAACCAAGAGCACCGGCATCTCCGATGGCCGCAAACGGGGCAACGTCGATCCCAATGTCGCGAATGAAGGTCTTCTCGGCGATCCGGTCCTGCGCAATCGCCAGCGCCTTGGTCCCGGGACGGACAGGCACCCGCTCGGCCAGGTGCTCGGCTGCCACCACTGGCACATTCTCGAATTCATAGGTCACGACGTCGACGCAGCGCGCGAACTCGTCCAGCCGCTTCAAGCTATCGTATTTGCCAACCGCATGGCTGCCGGCGACATCGAAGGCCGGACCCGATTCATCACTGTAGATGTGCGTTCTGAAGCCAAGCCGGCTCGCCGCCTGGGCCAGCATCTTGCCGAGCTGGCCCGAACCGAGAATGCCAATAACCGACCGCGGCTCCAAGGGCACGTTGTGCATGGGCTCAGGCATCTTTGACCGGAAACTCAGCCACGCCCGCCGTTCGCCGCGCCCGCCAAGCTTCAAGGCGGCTGGCAAGTTGCGCATCGGTCAAAGCCAGGATCGAAGCAGCCATCAGCCCGGCGTTGGTCGCACCGGCTTCTCCGATGGCCAACGTGCCCACCGGCACGCCGGCAGGCATCTGCACGATCGACAAGAGGCTGTCCTGGCCATTGAGGGCACGCGAACGCACCGGCACCCCGAGGACGGGAAGCACGGTCAGCGCCGCCACCATCCCGGGCAGATGGGCCGCCCCGCCGGCACCGGCGATGATGACCTGAAATCCATTGGCCTTGGCCTCGCGGGCAAAGTTGTAGAGACGCTCAGGCGTCCGGTGCGCAGAAACGATGCGCGCCTCATAGGCAACCCCAAGCTCATCCAGCACCTCGGCCGCGTGCTGCATTGTGGGCCAGTCCGACTGGCTTCCCATGATCAGTGCAACGGCAGGTCGAGTGGTGGCCATCGGTTGCTTTCAGCTCGATGTCGCGGTGGCCGCCAAACCAGGCGAACCGCATTGGAAAGCGAGGGTTTTATCGGCAGCCGCACCCGGATGGCAAGGTCATTTGCCAGTTATGCCGGGAAACCTGCCGCCGCCCCGCGGGCATCACGCAATGATATCCGGCGTCAACTGGTCCTCGACAGCCGTGATCTGATCCTTCAGCTGCAGCTTCTTCTTCTTCAGCCGCTTGATCGTCAACTGGTCTGCATCAGCTTTCGCCTCGAGCGCAACGATCTCCTGATCGAGAGCACGATGTTGGTCCCTGAGATTGACCAGTTTCTCCCGGAGTTCCCGGTCGTCGCGTCGCTGCATGCCCGCCAAACCATCGCCTGGGCGCAAAGCCCTTCTGTTTGCAGCACAATTAGCGCTTCTGACAGATGTTTTGCAACCACAAAGGGAGGCCCGCGCGCAAATCCAGCCGGCAAACCGGTGGGCTCGGGGCAACGCCCGACGACAAAGCGTGGACGCAGCTCGCCTAGGTCTTTGGCACGAATCATCTGTCTGCTAGAGCGCTCTTCTGTTGCTTCGGGGCGGGGGACTTTTGCGCATGCGCTTTGGCGCCATTCTGATGCTGTTCGCGGTCGCGCTGGCGGGCTGCACCCATGTGCGGACGGGCTCCGTCGACCGGCACTTCAAGGATTTCCAAACGCGCGAGCCACATGGCAACACGGTCTACGTCTGCCACGCGTATGGCTGCAAAATGCAGACCCGTTTCCGCTTCACGAACGAAGACATCATGGCCCTCACCACCCTTATGGAGACGACGCGCAAGGCCGACACCGCATTTGAAGAACGCCGCGCCGTTGCCTATGCCATCGCCTGGATGGAACGGCGCACCGGCGACGTCATCGGAACCAGCGCCGACCGGCCGGGCATGGACTTTACAGCCTCAGGCGACCCCACCCAGCAGGACTGCGTCGACGAGGCCACCAACACGACCAGCTACCTGCTCGTGCTGGCACACAACAAGTTGCTGCGACATCACACGGTCGGCACCCCGTTCGCCAAGGAGAACCTGCTCCGCGGCGTTGCCGGCTGGCCGCACTGGACCGCCGTCATCCGCGAAACAGCGAGTGGCCAGACCTTCGCCGTCGATAGCTGGATCTTCAAGAACGGCGAAAACCCCGCCATTGTCGAAACCG
>JAWKWC010000046.1:0-2580 GCA_041397705.1 Hyphomicrobiaceae bacterium | reverse complement strand
TGAGCCCGGGCGAGCCTGTTACAGATCCCCTTAGTAGGTCTTGGCCGTCACATTGGCCGCCTCGCCCCGGGTTTCCTTGACAAGGTTCGCAGCATAGACCGACAGCGCCCGGGCATCGTTCATCAGGGTCAGGAAATTATAACCCTGCCCCATGCGCTTCTTGGCCGTGGCGGGCCCATCCGTATGTACGCCCGCGATCAGCCCCTTCGAGCGCGTCACCTTGGCGATCTCCTCGATCGCGGCGATCACCTCGCCATCGCTTGGATCGAGGGTCGGCGGTTTACCGAACGCCATTGAAAGATCGGATGGGCCGACATAAACCCCGTCGAGCCCCTTCACGGAGAGGATGGAATCCAGGTTCTTCAATCCGGCCTTCGTTTCGATCATCGCGAACAGCAGGCATTCCTCGTTGGCGCCCTGCCAATAATCGGCACCGGCATACTGCACTGCGCGGTTGGGGCCCATCGAGCGCGTACCAAGCGGTGGATAGCGACCGAAGGAGACGAACTGCTCGGCTTCCTCCTTGGTATTGATCATCGGACAGATCAGACCGTAACTTCCCGCATCGAGCAATTTCATGATGATGGCCGCATCATTCCACGGCACGCGGCACAGCGGCACCGCGTCAGTGGTCGAAATGGCCTGCAACATGCCCAGCGCCGCCTGGAAGTCGACAGGCCCGTGTTGCAGATCGATCGTGACGCTGTCCCAGCCGGCGTGCGCATAGACCTCGGCTGCATACGAGTTGGGGATGGCGGACCAGCCATTGACGATATTGCCGCCGTCCTTGACGATCTGGCGGAGCTTGTTCTTGCGCATGGTAATCCTTTCAGCACGGCTGCCACGGAACAGGTCTGATTGTCTGTCTGGCCAAAGAGGCTAGGCCAGCGGCCGCCAGCTGCCAATTGTTTTCCGGAAAAGCTAGCATGCCAGCCTGGACGTCCGCTTTCAGCTTCGAGTGGCAAGTGCAAGCGGACCTCCAACCTGCCACACGAGACGCACGTTTCCTGACGGGGATCACAGATGGTGAGCGACAAGGACCTTGATTTCACAGGCAAGACGATCCTGGTAACGGGCTCGGGCCGCAACATTGGTCGGGCGATTATTCTCGAGTTTGCGGCGCGTGGCGCCAATGTGATCATCAACAGCCGCACCAACGAAGAGGAAGCCAGAGGGGTCGAGCGTGAGGCTCAGGCACTCGGCGCCAAAACACTGGTCGTTATGGGGACAGCCGGCGAACTTGCCACCGTGGAGGAGATGAAGCGCAAGGCCGAGGAAACCTTCGGGCGCGTCGACATCTATGTCAGCAACGCCGCGCGGCGCCTGCACAAATCGTTTTTCGAGACCTCGAACGACGATTGGCACTTCTTTCTCAATCAGCAGCTCACGGCGTCGTGGTACCTGGCCAAAGCATTCGTGCCCGCAATGAAGGAGGCCGGTTGGGGACGCATCATCCATGTCAACGGTCCCGATGGATATACGGGCGGCTGGACCCGCGTGCCGCATTCCACGGCAAAAGGTGCGTTGCGCACGCTGACGAAATCCCTGGCAGCGGGCCTTGGCGAGTTCGGCATCACGGTGAACGACGTCAATCCAGGCTTCATGGATACCGTGCGCGACTATGAAACCCATCCGGGCCTCACGCCCGAGTTCAGCGCCCAGCGCGCCCGCGAACGCAATCCCATCAAGCGCCAGTCTCAGCCGGACGAGCTGGCATTCGCTGTCGCATTTCTATGCTCCGAACGCTCAGGCGCGATTACCGGCTCAGCCATTCACATCGATGCGGGCGAAAAGATGTATGGATAGAGGTACGCGAGGCTGAACCGCCGGCGGCAAGCATCTGCTCAGGGCGCGGGTCGTGCACCGCGAACCGATGCGCCGTAGCCGTCGCACTCCGCCAAGAGTGACGCCTGGCCGGAGCTCACCGGCGAGGCTCAAGCCGCGTAATCGTCGAACAGGCCGTCGCGCGCGCCCCCCTCGACCGGGCACCACTTGTCGAGCAGAGCTTCAAGTTGGCTGCGGTCGAAAGGCTTGGCCAGATAGTCGTCCAGCCCGGCCTCGAAGCAGCGTTTGCGATCCTCGGCGAAAGCGTTGGCCGTCAACGCGATGATCGGCGGACACGCCTGACCGGCTTGTGCAAAGAGCGACTTCATCAGCCCGGTCGTCTCCAAGCCGTCCAGACCAGGCATGTGGATGTCCATCAGGACCAGGTTGACCGCACCAAGACCGCCAGCCAATTGCGCCTCGCAATACGCCACGGCCTCCTGCCCCGACGGCGCATGATGCACATCGCATCCAGCACGTTCGCACATGCGTTGAGCCAGAAGGGCGTTGATCGCGTTGTCCTCCACCAGCAGTACGTGGCGCTCCGGCGCTGTTCGATGTGCGCCAGCGCCGTCGACGCTCGCAGCCGAATCCAGCCGCCCCGGTGCCGCTCCCGGCACGGCAAACTTGGTATGCGACAGCTGCGCCACCAGCGAGCCCGGCCGCACCGGACGCAGCAGATAAGCGTCACACCCCACCGCCCGATAGGCCTCCAGGTCCTTCCGCCCCGCTTGTTCGCACACCAGCAATGTCCGC
>JAWKWC010000045.1:0-2781 GCA_041397705.1 Hyphomicrobiaceae bacterium | reverse complement strand
ACCGTCATGGTCGAGGCGCAGAGGACGGTGACGAGATAAACCGGCAGCAAGGCGTGGATCATCTCGGAAGAGACTCCATGAAAAGGCTGACGAGGCCCAGAGCCCAGACGCCACGTGGAATTGTCTGACGCAGAATTGGAGGCGGCGGTCGACTCATGAGGACTCGCTCCTGCTCGCATCATGAGGTGCGCATGGTACAGTCGTCCGCTTGTGCCGCCGAACCAGCCGGCTTCTCAGCGCGAGCCAAGCGCTGCGGGCAATCATCCCGACGGCCAACGCCACCGCAAGCGCAAGGGCCATGTCTTCGAAATCGACACCGCTGGGGATCTTTATGAAGCGAATCGATGCGCCAGCTGCGGCAGCCGGCAGTATGTGACTTGAGGCCCACGCGAGCGCCGATAGGACGTTTGCGATGTAAAAGCGACGTGCGCTCATTCCGGAGATGCCAGCGATCATGGGTACAAAGGCGCGCACAACGGGTGTGAAGCGCGCCAGCGCGATGGACTTGCCCCCGTGCCGGGCGAAGAAGCGCTGGGCGCTGGCGATCAGGCGCGGATATCGGCTGATAGGCCACAGCCGCAAGGCCTGGTGGCGATAGGTCATGCCGAACCAGAAGGAGATGCCATCGCCTGCGATCGCTCCGAGCAACGCCGCCACAAAAACGGCAGCAAGCGGCAGGTACCCTAGTCCCGACATCACACTGATGGCGAGGATGACTGCAGTGCCTGGCGCCACCACGCCGATTACGGGGATGGATTCCGAAAAAGCGAGCATGAACACCGCCACGCTGCCGAGAACCCGGTGATGAGAAATGACTGCGGCCAGATCATGCACGACGTGTTCAGAGATGAGCATCAATTGGAGGCTCCCTTGAGAAAATCGATATTGATCCGCAGGCCTGGATGATTATCGCGCGCAGCAATCCGACCGCCATGCGCCCGGACGACGGCTGACACCAGACTGAGGCCGAGACCCGTCCCAGCCGTGGTCCGGCTTGTCTCGAGGCGGTAGAAGCGCTGGAAGATCCGTTGCAGCTCTTTCGAGGGAACGCCCGGCCCGTCGTCAGCGAACGAGAGGCGCACGTCCCCATCGCATTCAGAGAGCGAGATCACGATGCGTGTCCCACGCGGCGTATGCGTCAGTGCATTTTCCAGGAGGTTGACGACCGCCTGTGGCAGCAGATCCCTGTCGCCTTGGATGCGCGGCGCATCCGCCAACTCGGTGATAATCGTGTGCCCGCTCTCCGCGGTATTGAATTCGTAGGCTTCGGCGACGGAATGAATGAGCTCGCTCAGGTCGACCCGCCGGAAATCCGGGCTGAGCGCGCCCGATTCCATCTGTGCGATGCGCAACAGGGCGGTGAATGTTGCCAGCATGGCGTCGGTTTCGCCAACCGCCTGATCGATGGCGGTCGTGAATGCCCCGGGCGTCGTTGCCGTTCGTCGCGCCCGCTCGAGCCCTTGGCGCAGGCGGGCCAGTGGCGTGCGCAGATCATGGGCAATGTCATTGGAGACCTGTTCCAGGCTTTCCATGAGTTGTTGCAGGCGATCGAGCATCGCATTGAGTGTGGCAGAGAGACGATCGAACTCGTCGCCCGATCCGGCCACGGGAACGCGTTCAGACATGTCGCCTCGCATGATGGCGACTGCCGTTGTTGTGACCGCAGCCAGGCGCCGCGCGATGACACGATTGACGACAAGTCCGGCCGTTCCGGCGAGCGCAATGCTGCCAAGCAATGTCCAGATCAGTATCTCGAACAGCTCGTCCTCGACATCGGCGATCCAGTGGATGCCGCGGCCGACGGAGAGGAGGAGATGGGGTGCAACCTGCTGCGTCAATACAAGGACATCGCCGCCGAGGGCTGTCGCAACGGCCGCATCGGGTCCATCGATCTTGGTCCATCCCGGCATGTGTGGACGCAGCCACGCATTGCCGGCAATCACGATCTGTCCGTCCCGGTTGAGACTGTGGATGAACCGGTGCGCTCCATGCTCGCGCGCGTGCGTTTCGACGATGTGCGCAAAATCGATCGCTGGATGGTTTGCGAGGCTCGCCCGCACCGCGGCCATCTCTGCTTCGATGTCACTGCGGACACGCTGTAGCGTGGTGCTGCTCACGAACGCGTAAACGGCGATGCCATGCACGATCAAGGCTGCCATGACCAGCACCGCCGTCATGACAGCGACTTTGGCCCCGAAGCCTCGCATGAAACGTATCTTATCCACGCAGCCGATACCCCGAGCCTCTGACCGTCTCGATGATCGACTCGCTGTCGGGCTCATCGAGCTTCGAGCGCAGACGGCTGACATGCGTTTCGACGATGTTGGTCTTGGGGTCGAAATGAAAATCCCACACTGCCTCGAGAAGCATCGTGCGGGTCACCACGCGTCCGGCATGTCGCATCAGGAACTCGAGTAGGCGGAACTCGCGCGGCTGCAGGTGCACGTCGTTGCCCTTGCAGCGGACCTTGCGGCCGACGAGGTCCATCTCGAGATCGCCGATTTGCAGCACCGTCGGCGCGGTGTCCATCGCCGGCCGACGCGCCAAAGCGTTGAGCCGGGCCAACAGCTCACTGAAGGCAAATGGCTTCAGCAGATAGTCATCGGCGCCGGCTTCCAACCCCTGCACCCGGTCGCGCACCCCGGTCATGGTGGTAAGAAAGAGGACAGGCGTTTTCACACCGGCGCCGCGCAAGGTCTTCACGATTGACAGGCCATCGAGACCCGGCAGGCGGCGGTCGATGATGATGATGTCGTATTTCTCGCCTGCCGCGAGGAACAA
>JAWKWC010000044.1:0-3247 GCA_041397705.1 Hyphomicrobiaceae bacterium | reverse complement strand
ATCTGACGATGCTGAACCGCGGTAACGGCAGCCTCCTGTGGCAGGCCTCCGAGGAGGCCGCCCGGCCGTGTCAGGCGCCCGCTCATGGCCCGGCCTCTGGGGGGGCATCCGCGTGATAGATTGCCAGTATCCGCTCGACCATGCGGGCTCTGTCGCCGTCGAAGCGATCCGGTTCGTAGCAACCCAGCGGGTTCTTGGGCGCGTTCATGAGGCACTTGTTGCAATGCGTACATGGTACGGGCGGCAGATCCAGACCGCTGGTCCAGTGCTGTGCCAGATCCGGATTGGCAATCAGGCCGCGGGCGATCGCTACCGCATCGAAATCGCCGACGGCGATGTGGCGATCGATCCGGCGGCGACTTTGCCAGCCGCCTGTGGAGATCACGGGAATGGTGACGGCGCGCTTGATGGCAATGGTCTCGTCGGCGCTGACGCCCTCGACGGGGCGGCCCTTCTGCATGCGCCCCCAGAAGCGGGCGAACAGGCCACGCAAGGGCGGATAGCGGAAGAACAAGTAGTTGCGGAACGTGTATTCGCCCGAGGACAACATGGCATCGTAGGTGGAGGCGATGGTGTTGAAGGCGAAGTCGCCGGGCGGGTTCAGAGGATGGGGAAAGAGCGAGCCGATCGAGACATGCAGCGCATCGGCGCCAGCCGCCTCGACCCAACGGGCGACTTCGATGGTCTCGTCGAGCGTGTTGCCGCGCCCCTCGGTCGGGATGACATCGTTGAGATCGACGGCGGAGAGCTTGACCTGAAGATGATAGCCAGACCCCACCTCCGCGCGGATCGCGTGGATGACGTCGAGCAGGAAACGGGCGCGATTGAAAAGGCTGCCACCGTAGCGGTCGGTGCGATCATTGATGCCGGACGACAAGAATTGAGTGAACAGATATCCGTTGGCGGCGTGCAACTCTATGCCATCCATGCCTGCTTCGCGCGCACGGCGGGCGGCCTTGGCAAAGGCCTGCACCATGTGCTGGATCTCGCCAATGGTCATGGCGCGCGTCGGAAAGCCGTGCAGGCTTTCGGAGCGGTTGGTGGATGAGAGCGTCGGCTTGCCGATCTGCTGCAAGCCCGGCAGGTCCATCTGGCGGCCGCTGTGGGAGAGCTGCATGATGATCTTGCAACCGTGGTCGTGGACACGGCGCGCAATCCGCTGCCACGGCGCGATCAAGCGATCCTCGTGAATGGTGGCATAGCCGGCAATGATGCGGCCACTCATGAGAACCGGCACGTAGCTCGTTATGATGGCGCCGACGCCGCCTTCGGCAAACATCGCCTCCCAGTTGGCCCGCGTTGGCGTTGGCGTGCCATCCTCGAGGTCGAACCTGCCGGAGATCGAGGATCGCAGGAGGCGGTTCTTGAGCGTGAGATTGCGCGTCACGAGCGGCGACAACACGGTGGTGATCGGCGACGGCACCGGCGATGGAGCCTTGAGAGCGCTTCTGAGACGGCAAAGACGTGTCGGTGTGATTTGCATTCCGCCACCTCCGCCAACCGTTGGTCGAGGCTTCGGCGGCGATTGCGGCGAACAGCGCCATGATAAAGCGGCGCGCTGACACGCGGACCAATGGGCGATTGCAAACTCATAACCTCCGGGCGCGTCGGAGGTCAGAGCGGCGCATATTCATGACCACGAGCGTGAAGGGCGGCAGGCGTCCTGAGACGTGGGGAGGGGCCAGGGGGTGCGCTGGCCCGGTCTGGCGAACGATGCGCTCAGGTGCGGTACGGATCGCGGCCCAGGCGAGATCGCGGGCAGCCGGCTGCTTGCCTTTGGGGGCATCGGCACGATCTGGCGCATGGCGCGCAGGATCCTCGCGGCTGTTGGCCAGTGTGACCTCGATGGCGTGCAGTCCATAGAGCAGGTCGCTACCGACATGGCCAACGATAGCCTCCCGCGCTCGCTTGTCCGCACCCGACAGGCGTATGACGAGGCCGCTGAAGGAACTGCCTGCCGGGCGCGTTCGATCCGGCGGTGCAGGTGCCAAAGATGCTCGCCGAGAGGCTTGTAGGCGTCGTCGCGCGGGGTATCGGGACCGTGACCTAGATAGGGCCACGCCATGACATAGGCGAGCGCTGCCTCGGCATCGCGTTCTCGCGCCCTGTCGCAACGAAGCGTGCGATCTGCTCCACGGGCACGGTCGGAAAGCGGTTGTCGGCGCTGAGGCGGTCAAGTTTGGCCGCAAGCTCGGCCTGGCCCCTGGCGCGGATGTCACTTTGATGCGGCAGGAAGGCCGGCAGCACCATGCCGCGGCGGCGGAACTGTCTCTCGAGGCGACGGACGATCAGGCGATTGACCAGACGGCCCTTGCGCGCGAACAGGCGGGCGAGGCCCGGATAATCGATCATCGTGTCGATCTCGTTCGCCTGGTCCACGACCACGACGGATGCGAGCATGGGAATGGAGATCAGCCTTGCCATCTGCCCCCTCCCCTCACTGGTGCTTCATCCAATCCGTCGTACATGTCGCCCTCAATCCTGGGGCCAGGGGAAGAACGCATTGCGCACGCGCCCTACCTTACCGGTCAGCTCTGGGAAATGACGTACGAGCACGCTCGCCATGCCATTGTCGCGGATCCAGCGCATGCCGGTCGGCGTATAGGTGTCGTCATTGAAATCGTCGGTGTAGAAGCGATCGCTCTTGAGCCGGCGTGTTGCCATCAGGATGAAGATCCGGAACGCGGTGTCGGAAAATCCAAAACCGGGGGGCAGCGGCTCGGCCAGGCAGCCGACGAGAAGATCGACCTCCTCAACCGAGCTGTAGACACGCGAGAGTGCGCTGGCTGCGTCCTCGTCCCCACCCGTCAGTTCCTTGAAATTCGTTGGTACGGGCATGCGCAGCTGGCGGCGCATCTCGCAGTAGCGGGGCACGCCGCGTTCGCGATCGCGAATGATGTCGGTTGCTGCGAGATCGATGACGTGCGGGTTGGGGCCCTGGAGCGTCAGACGGCGCAGGGTGTTGGGGAAGTTGTGCAGGCGCAGGGCGCCGATGTTCATCGTGGCAAACGAATAGAGCGCATCGGCCATGTCGACATGCTCGAAGATGGCGCGCGTCCTCGCGCCGACGCAATCGACCAAAGGCAGGCGTGTGACGACGGCATCGTCGACCAATCGACGGAAGGTCAATTCGTCGGGCAACAATGCATGCATGCGGTAGACCGCGACGAACTCCTCGGTGATGGCGAATGGGCGGCCGTGATGGTCCCTTGGGGAGCCCGGGATTCCCGTGATGCGCTCGCCCAGA
>JAWKWC010000043.1:0-3319 GCA_041397705.1 Hyphomicrobiaceae bacterium | reverse complement strand
TTGAGTGGCGTGACCTTGCTCGCGGCTAACCCGCGAGCATCTTTGCGCATCCTGCCGCCCGCCCGGACAATTGCTTCTCGAGGCGGTCGACGATCGGGTGGGTGATCCCCTCGTCTTTCATCTCCGCAACGAACCGCCCGGTCTCCTCCGGCAGTCGCGAGGCCATGGCATGCAGACGTGCGGCGAGTTCGTCCCCGTCCAGCTTGAGCTCATCTGCCAGCTTGCCCCAGTTGTACCCCGTGATGTCCCGGATGCGGTACTTGCCGCCGATTTTCATCGCCAGCTTGATCTTCATCGGGTCGAATTCATCGTAGGGCAGAATGCTCGCCACATCATAAAGCGGCGCAAGACGAATGCGCCCGCCGCCGCCGATCAGCACGGAATAGTTTTTCGCGTGCGCATCGGTGCCACCGACAAGCCAGTTGAACGCGATCGCATTTATGAATGTGCGAACGTCCTCCTGCGGTGCGCCCGAATATTCGCGGAGCAGCGCAACTATCTCCAAAACACCGGGCCCGCCTTCGTTCTGGTATTTCTTGGTCGGCGGTAAACCCAAAGCCTGGCACATATCCTCCTGATGAATGCGGGCAATGCCGCGCCCTGTGATCTGCCGGTCGTAACGTTCCGTCACAAAGGCGACCTCCTCGCCAAAGCGCATCACGGTCGAGGCTGCCGCGGGCAGTCCGAGTGCGCGCGCGAGCGTCAGACACAGATGCTCGTTTTCCGCATGACCGTCGAAATTTCCGGTCGGCGGTTTCAGAATGTGCGTGGTCGCGATGCGTCCGGACGGCAGCCCCCATTTGCCCTTCTGTAGCAAGAGGGCCGTCTTCGGCTGCGCCCCTGCGAGACTGAACTGGCCCGTGTCGTCCGGCCGTCGCCATGCAGCATGGTCCTCGCGCAGCGCCTTGAGGCGCTGCGCAATGTTGTTCTCGTCAAGCCATTTGATCTCGCCTTTTTCGCCCTCCAGGACGGCCGGCAGCCGCTCCTCCCGCACGAACTGGACGGCGCCCGCGCAGTCTTCGCCGACGTGAGAGATCAGCGCAAAGGCGTTACGGGCCGACACCTGGAATTTCCTGGCCCATCGTCCGAGCACCAGCTCGTTGTCCGGCAGAAGCCCCCAAAGAAACGCATCGATTACGTCGTGACCATGCTCCGAGGCCGCCAGCGGCATCGATATCGAGAGCGGATAGGCGCCGCGCGCCGCGCGCCATCCGTCATCGTATGTGAATTTGAGGCGGCCTTTGCGGTCCTGCTCCACAAGCCCGATGACCCGGCCCGACAGAATGACGTGCAAGACGCTCATGGCTTCGGCCTTCTGGCTTTCTCTATGACCCGATCGATGTCGATCGTCTCGACCTCGTCACGCGTCTTGCCGCGTCCCGCCTCGTCGCTGTCAATGTTGAGATAGAGGCCAAGAAGCGCCGGTAAGGGTCTTGAGCACGAGACCGACCTCGGCTCTCAGCACCGCGCTCGACCTCCAGAATCCAGCGCCGGTTTACACCGACCATGTCCGCCAGCTCGGCCTGGTCCTGGCTTCTGCTTTTTCCGCTGGTCGCGAATGAATGCGCCAATATCCTTTGCTGTACGGACCTGCATGGACCTGTCCTTCAATGTTACCATTCAATCCACCGATTCACCAGTGTTACCGAACGATCACAAGCATAAATGTGATCGATTGCTCATTATATAAAGTTACCGCAGCCGCTGCCTCCCATCAAGCTCCGGAGGCGGCATGGGTCTGACGCGGCTGCACTGCGTTGCGAAACCTTGTGAGGGCCAGGGAAATCATGTCGGATGAGGCATCATATTGGTTCGTTCAGCCTTGCCGGTGGCCGTGCTCCCACCCAGGTGCGCGGACGTGAGCTCTGGCAAAAAGCGCCGTGACGGGCGGACCAAATGCCGGCCTCCTCCGCCGCCACCATTCGGGCAGGTAGGGGATTTGGCCGGTCAAGCGTTGCCTCGCCCGTGCCGACCACCTATAGGCACGTTGGACATTGGCCTTGGAGACCAGAACAATGAACCGGATGCGCTGAACCACATGCAGGGCGGCCTCGACCGTCAGCGAGCGGAACGGCGCTGCCGGACGGAGCACAAGCGACAGTAGCGATATGCGGACGTGGTGGAATCGGTAGACACACAGGACTTAAAATCCTGAGATGGAAACATCGTGCGGGTTCGAGTCCCGCCGTCCGCACCAATTGTCTATTGGGTTATGTATTCGCGTGGGGTTCCTCAAATCTCACTGACGCGTCTAGCGACCAACTCGCCAGCGAGTTGCTAGGCGATACGACCATGCGCTGAGCGCCGACGTGCCCTCATCTGAAGTTGGACTCTTGGGCCGTTTTCACAGCTGGTGGGCTGGCCTCGCCAACGGGAGTCGGCCGCGAGTTCGCGACCCTTGTTCCCATCACTCCATGCGGTGCTCTGAATTTGGTCTCTACGCCATTCCTCCAGATTTTCTCATGCATCGGCCTGGGTAATGAACAAGCAAGCGTTGCGTAATTCCGCGCGAAGTTGGCCGCCGATCAGGGCGATGGCCGTTGGGCAGGCGGCCAATCGCTCAATCCGCCGTCTGGCCTCCAATTGAAAGCGGCGCGTGTCAGGCGATCACCATTCTGGTTCGCTCAACAGCTCGCAAGCGCTTCTATTCGTTCTATTAATGTGGCGTTTCGGGATCAGTTGAACACCAGCTAGGGTCCGTTTTGAGCGCATGCCTGGCCAGCTGCCATTCGAAAGCCCCGCGCCGCTTCCTGATACACAGCATCGGGCGCGGTGAGGCCTGGTGCGCTCGCCGGTGCGCGGAGTTGGCTGGCGCCTAAGCGAAGCTGTGTCAGATCGGAGGGGAGCGTGGGCGCTTGCCCTCGTGTATGGGCTGGATTTCGGCCAGCGGTTGCGCAAGCATGACGTAGTCTCATGCGAAACTTGGGGCGCTGCGGAAATCGCGCGAGCAGGACATCATGGCTGATACATTCGACTACATCATCGTTGGCGCGGGCTCGGCCGGCTGCATCCTGGCCAACCGGCTCAGCGCCGACGGCCAACACAGCGTGTGCCTCCTCGAGGCGGGGCCGCCCGACTGGCACCCCTACATCCACATCCCCGCCGGCTTCCTCAAGACGCTGACCAATCCGTCCGTCAATTGGCTCTACCAGTCCGAGCCGGGGCCCGGCATCGGCGGACGGGCCGTAGCGGTCCCACGCGGCAAGACGCTCGGTGGCTCGAGCTCCATCAACGGTCATATCTACAATCGCGGCCAGCGCATGGATTTCGACAGTTGGGCGCAACAAGGCAACCGCGGCTGGGGGTATTTCGACGTGCT
>JAWKWC010000042.1:0-4258 GCA_041397705.1 Hyphomicrobiaceae bacterium | reverse complement strand
CGGCAAGCACCCAGTCCGGCACATTGAGATCGATCGACGACAGCCAGAAGCCGGAGACGGCGTGTAGCGCGAAACCGCCAGCCATGCCGATCCGGGGATCGATCTTGGCCAGCGTGTTCGACGAGAAGAACCCGACGATGGCGCCAAGGCCACGCCAGGAGATCACGAACCCGATGAGGCTGTCTGGATAGCCGGCGTGCGTCTGCAGCAATTGCGGCAACAGCACCATCGGCGTGAAGTTGAGCATGCCGAAAACTGTCACCAGCACGAAGCCCAGAAGATAATTCCTGTCGGTCAAGATCACCGGCGACAGAAACGGCTTTTGGGCCGTGAGGCAGTGGGCCACGAAAATATAGAGCGCAATCGCCGCCAATACGGTGGCCGCGACAATCTCTGTTGATTGAAACCAGTCCAGCCGCTGGCCGCGGCTCAGCACGATCTGCGCCAGCGCCAGCGCTGTGGCTAGCGTCAGGAAACCTGTCCAATCCAGCGCCGGGCGTTGCGCATCCTCATCCTTCGGCAGCGTCATCCGGAAGGCCACGAACGCCAACATCCCGAACGGAACCGTCAGATAGAACACCCAGCGCCAGCTCCAGATCTCCGCGATGTAGCCGCCAAGCGACGGTCCGATCACAGGCCCTGCCATGTTGGCGACCCCGAACACCGAAATTGCGAGCCCATGCTGCCAGCTCGGGAAGACGTTGAGCAGGATGGTTTGTCCGAGCGGCACCAGCGCCGCACCGCCCCCGCCCTGCACGATCCGCCACAGCACCAGCGTCTCGAGCGAGCTGGCAAGCCCGCACATCAACGTCGCGACCGTGAAGGTGAACACGCTCCACACCATCACATTGCGCGCACCAAACCGTGCCACCAGCCAGCCCGTCATCGGCGTTACGATCGCCGTCGCCAGAATGTTGAATGTCACCGTCCACGCGATTTCGTCCTGTGTCGCCGCCATCGCGCCTTGCATCTGCGGCTGCAGGCCCGACGCCACAAGAATGGTCGCGTTGTAGATGGTCGATCCCATCACGATCGACGCCAGGATCGCCCACCGCTGCGCCACCGGCACGTTGACAACGGGATCTTGAACGGCGGCAGTGGCTGCGGTCACCAGGCCCTCCTCGGGAGAATCGAGGGCCAATTGCGCCCTGCCGGGCTTCTAACCAGAAGCGGCCCAGCCGTCACCACCCCAAGCTGCATGGCAGGCGGCCGCATTCCGGCTTGCTGGCAGGCCCGCGCTCGCGCCATAAGGGCGCCAATTCCAGACCCATCCGGAAAGGCCCCGCCATGTCCCTCTCCCGCATGCTCGCCCAGCGCAGCCGTTGGCCGCCCTGCTGCATCTGGCCAGACCGGCGCCGGCAAGTTCGGCACCATGTTCGTTTCGGTGTCGGGTGACGACGGGCATGCACCTGGCAGGCCTCGCCGACCTCATCCCCGCCTGCTCGCGAACGCCTGACGGGCGTCGGCTGGCCCGAAACCCAGGTCGATGCCAAATCGCTCGACGAGGCCTTCAGGTCCATAAAAACCTTCGTCACCGACAACGCTGACACGCTGATCAACGATCCTGCATCGAAGTCATCATCGAAGCGACCGGCGACCCTGCCGCCGGCATCCGCCATGCCACGGCCTTGAAGGCCATCGACGCCGGCAAGGCCGTCATGGTCAATGTCGAAGGTGACGCCTGCAGCCTACGACGCCAAGCGCGGCTGAGCAGAAGGGCGTGGTTTATTCCATGGCCTGGGGAGCATCAGTCTGCGCTGATCGCGGAGCACGTCGATTGGGCGCGCACCTGCGGTTTCAAGGTCGTCTCTGCCGGCAAAGGCACTCCGCTACCACCCGACCTATACAAGTCGAACCTGGACACGGTCTGGGACATCCCTCGTCAAGATCTGAACATCACCGACCGCGCACACATCAATCCGAAGATGTTCAACTCGTTCATCGACGGCACCAACCGGTATCGAGATGAGCGCCGTGTGCAACGCCACCGGCCTCGGAAGCCCAAACCGACGGCCTCCTCGTTTCCCCAGCCTCCCGCTTCAGCACGCCGAGATCTGCGGTTACGCTCGCAAGGCGGCGTGCTCGAAAAATCCGGTGTCACCGAGGTCATTTCGTCGGTGACTAGAGACGAACAAGATGTGCCCCATCACCTGGCCATGGGCACATACGTGGTCATCGAGAGTGACAGCGATTACGCCCGCCAGTGCTTTGTTGAGTACAACATGCTGCCCGATGGGTCCGGCTGCTACGCCTCGCTCTATCGGCTAACGCACATGATGATCGGTCGGAGCTTGGCCTATCCGGTGGCATCAGCCGCCTTGCGCAAGGAGCTGACCTGGTCGCCATCTGTTTCAATTCTGACGTCGTGTCGCAACCGCCAAGGCGACTAAGGCTCTGAGATCCTCGACGGCGAGGGCGGCTTTTGCGTCTGGGGCAAACAGACGCCGGCCACCATGTCATTGCAGGGGCTGCCTGCCGCTGGTCTCGCCCCCACAACGTCAAGCTCAAGACCGACATCAAGGAAGGCCAGCGCCTCAAGGTCCTGATGTCGAGACTGACACCAACGATGCCACCTACAAATCTCCGCCGCGAGATGAGGCCGCTTCGTCGTCTCAACACCACCGGACTTGAGCCGCGAACATCGCTGGGCACCACGTGCGCACACATGGTGCCTAAGTCGTGCCCGGTGACGCAACTGTGCGCTAGACCTACTTCGTCTTCGGCGACCAGCGATATGCCTTGGCGCATGCTCCACCCATCAGCGTGGCGCGGTCGCTATCACTGAGACGATCGGTCATGAGGAACGGTTTCACCGCCTGCTCGTAATTGACGACGGCGTGCGCCCGCGTCCAATCCGTCCCCCACAGACAACGATCTAGCCCCCAGGCATCGAACACACGTGCCAACGGATCCCAGATATCGTTGAACGGATAAGGCTCGCGCGACAGCGTGCAAGCCCCGCTGACCTTGATGACCGCGTTCTTGCGCTTGGCCAGCTCCAGCACTTTCGGCAAATCCGCCCACGGCTTCTCCGGCGCCGGCGGCGTGCGCGGCTGCATGATCGCGAGATGGTCGATGATGAAGCGTGTGTCGGGATGGCGGTCGACCAGACCCATGCCGGCATCCACATTGCCCCAGCACAGCATGTTCACCGGAAAGTCGTACTTCACCGCAGCCTTCAGTATGCGGTCGAGGCCCGGATGGTTTGGGTCGCTGTTGCGGCCGGGTTCCTTCGTCAACATGATGCGAATGCCGACCGTGCCCGGCGTCTTCTTCCATTCGGCGATCACATCGGCGACGTCAGGATCGTTCGGGTCGACCGGCTTCACGATCGCCATCCGGTCGGGATGCGCCTGTTGCACCTCGACGGCATAACTCGCGTCGTATTGATACATCGAGAACGACGAGATGAAGATGGCACCGTCGACGCCGACCTTGTCCATCGCCGCGACCATCTCATCGCCGGTAACATGCGGGGGCCAGTTCGGCACGCTGTGCCAAGGCCGCTTCGGCGTATTGGCTTCGTAGGCGTGCACCTGGGAATCTATGATCGTCATGATGGCCGTTCCTCTTTGCGACAGGATCACCATCGCAGCAGGTCGCCACACAGCTGTCCAGTACCGCCAGTAGAAGCGCCCGAGAACTCCAGCTTGGCCACCTAGGCGTCGTCCGTAGTCCCCCTTGCCCCATTTCCGACCACATTCCAGTCCCGTCTTGCACACCTCGACCAGCGAAACGCAGGCTCGAACCAGCGGAGCAAGCCATGGCAGTGCAGGGCAGAGGCCCCAACGCCAATCTCGAATCTTTGATGAGCGACATGAACGATTACGCCACGACCACCACCGACGAGCTGCAGCGCCAAAGGCGCCAGTCCCGGACCGACGGCGAGGGCTCCCGTCTGGCGGGAATCGGCGCGGGCCTCGCAACCTTCGTGTCGATCATAGCCCTCGTTTTCTCTGGCTACAGCTTCTACGAAACGGTGCTGAAACAAGCCGAATTGCGCGTCTATAACCCCCCGCTGATCTATATGTACCGAAAGGACTACCGCGACGTCTTTGCTATTCCCCTCACCATCTCCAACGATGGCGCCCAGCGCGGCACAATCCTATCCTTCGACCTGAGCGTCACCCACCTTGGCACCAACAAGACCACCAAATTCCAAAACCTGCACTATGGCACTACCCCCGTCGGAGCCACGCGACTGTTCACGCCCGTTACCGTCGCCGGAAATAGCGCCTTTACCGACGTCATTCTGTTC
>JAWKWC010000041.1:0-5025 GCA_041397705.1 Hyphomicrobiaceae bacterium | reverse complement strand
AGCGGCGTTCGCGGGCTCGGCCCAGAACGCTGCGCCGGCCCCTCGCTCGCAGTAATTGAACAGCTTTTCGGTCCAATTCATTGGTCGCATCCAGGTTATCGCAACGCGGCGTAAGCGTGCCGTCGCTAACCACGCCAGAACTGCTCGGATTGAGCCTTCTGGGTGAATTGGGATCAATTGCACCATGGCGGACCGCGGGTGAACCCGCCATGGGCCGTCATGTGTGAATGGCGCGGGCTTTGGCGCTTTGTCCACTACGTCTTCGGGCAGGGCTTGCCTCGACCGCGACGCAAAGTGAAACTCTAAACGGCGCGCTGATGTGGTAAGATTCACTCAGAGTCGCCGAAGTTGGTCCATCAAGAGGAGGTGGAGCACGCCTGGATGGGTCGACCGCTGAAAACGATCGTTGGCATGGGACTGATCGTTGCCCTCGTGGCAGGGCTCGGGTTCATTGCGTTTGCCAATTCGGTGCGGCGCCTATCGCCCGGCCCGGCACCTTTGGCCGATGCCATCGTCGTTCTGACCGGAGATGAAGACCGGATATCGACTGGGATGCAGTTGATGGCGGATGGAAGGGCGCGGCGCGTTTTGATTTCGGGCGTGAATGCTGCAACACGCGTTCCCGCCGAGCTCAAGAAGTATCGCCAGGCACGTCATGACATCGTGCGCTGCTGCGTCGATCTGGGCAGGGAAGCCCTCAATACGGGCGGAAATGCAGATGAGGCGCGCGCGTGGGCGCTGGCCCACGGCTATCGCAGCTTGCTGGTGGTCACGTCGAGCTATCATGTGCCGCGAAGCCTGATCGAATTCAGGCGGGCCATGCCGGGGATGCAACTGGCGGCTTATCCGGTCAAGCCGGGACGGCACATCGATGTGCAGGCGTGGTGGCGACATCGGCCGACGGCCAGGTTGCTTGTATCCGAATACATCAAGTTCCTTGGTGCGACGGCCCGGCTCGGTCTGGAGCGGGTTTTGCGAAAAGTACCAGCCGGCAGCGATGTTCCGGTTCTGCCACCATCGAGGCGCGAGCCGGATTCGTCCCATCGCACGGTCGGAGCGGTGAAATGAGCCGTGTGAGGGCGTTGATTTTCAACGGTGCCTTCTATGCCGTGACCGCGCTGATGATGCTGCTCGGCATTTGGCTTTTGATCGGACCTCGGCGATGGGCCATGCAAGGCCTCAAGCTGCATGGGCAGGTTTCACTTTGGCTACTCAAAGTGATTTGCGGCATTCGCATGGAGGTGCGGGGGCGGGACAATCTGCCGGCCGGACCGGCCCTCATTGTCGCCAAACACCAGTCGGCCTGGGACACCTTCGCGCTCATTCCCTTGTTCAAAGATCCGGCCATCGTGCTCAAGGCAGAGCTTTCACGAATCCCCCTCTATGGCTGGTTCTGCGTCAAGTTCGAGCACATCCTGGTGCGGCGCGAGCGTGCCGCGGTCGCGCTCAAGGCCATGATCGGCGAAGCGAAAGCGAAAGTTGCCGAGGGACGGGAAATTTTGATCTTCGCCGAAGGGACACGGCGAGAGCCGGGTGCGCCGCCGGACTACAAGCCCGGTTATGTCGCGCTTTATGAGGCGCTCAATGTGCCGGCTGTGCCATTGGCGCTGAACTCCGGTCTCTATTGGCCGCGCAATAGCACAGCGCTGCATCCGGGTACGATCATCGTGGAATTCTTGCCGGCGGTGCCGCCTGGTCTTGGCCGTGCCGAGGCACGCAAGCGGATCGAGGCGGCGATTGAATCCGCCTCCGCCCGGCTGATTGCGGAAGCAGCGCGGCGTCCTGATGCGCCGGAGCGGGCCAAGGTGCTGGCGGGCTCGGCCGAAATTTGAAGCAGGCAGCACGTCCTGATTTATCGCGAGTGACAGACGGCGCTAGCTCTGCGTCATTGCGCGGATCATTAACGGAACATTGATGGAACATTTGTTGACGTCTGTGGAAGTTTTGCTATGTTGAGGTGGCGTTGCTCGCGGAGACAAAGTGCGGTCCCATCATGCGTAATCCCTCCAATGCGTCCGTCCTGCCCTTGCCGCCCATTTCCATGCAGATCTGGGATTCCAAGTACCGGTTGAAGGCGGCCGATGGCACGCCGATCGATAGGACACTTGAGGATACTTGGCGCCGGGTCGCGCGGGCGGGCGCGGCGGTGGAACGTACGGAGGAACAAGAGCGCTGGTCGCAGGCTTTTTTCGAGGTCATGCGCGATCTGTTGTTCCTGCCTGCCGGGCGGATCATCGCGGGAGCGGGCAGCGGACGCGACGTCACGCTCTTCAACTGCTTCGTGATGGGGGAGATCGAGGACGATCTCGCCTCGATCTTCGACCAGGTGAAGGAAGCGGCGCTGACGATGCAGCGAGGCGGGGGCATCGGGCACGACTTTTCGGGCCTGCGTCCTGCTGGTGCGCTGGTGCGCAGCGTGGGGGCGGGGGCATCCGGTCCCGTCAGCTTCATGGATGTTTGGGATGCCATGTGCCGGACCATCATGTCGGCTGGGCAGCGTCGCGGTGCGATGATGGGCACCTTGCGATGCGATCACCCGGACATCGAGGCATTTATCGATGCCAAGAAGGAGCCAGGTCGGCTGCGCAATTTCAATCTGTCGGTGCTGGTGACAGATGCGTTCATGAGCGCCGTTCGCGAGGATGGTCCTTGGGCGCTGCGTTTCGGCGGCGAAGTGGTTCGGGAGGTCAAGGCCCGCGAGCTTTGGGCGCGCATCATGCAGGCGACTTATGCTTATGCCGAACCGGGTGTGATTTTCATCGACCGCATCAATGCCCGCAACAACCTTGCCTACTGCGAGACCATTACAGCGACCAATCCTTGTGGCGAGCAGCCTTTGCCGCCCTATGGGGCCTGCCTGCTGGGTTCGATCAATCTTGCCCGGCTGGTGCAGCGCCCGTTCGAGGCTGACGCGCAGTTGGACGAGTCGAAACTTGCCGAGATCATTCCCGTTGCCGTGCGGTTCCTGGACAATGTGATCGACATTTCGGCCTACCCGTTGGAGGCGCAGCGGCGCGAGGCGGTGTCCAAGCGTCGTGTCGGGCTTGGGATTACGGGGCTTGGCAATGCCTTGAGCATGCTGGGGGTGCGGTATGGCGATGACGTCGCGCAGCGGCTGGCTGCCCGCTGGATGGGCTTGATCGAGCGGCATGCCTATCTGGCAAGTGCGAAGCTTGCCGAGGAGAAGGGCGCGTTTGCAAAATTCGAGCACGGCCCGTTCTTGTCGGCCCCGAATGTTGCGGCACTTGATCCGGACGTCAAAGCCGCGATTGCCGAACATGGCATTCGCAATGGTTGCCTGACGTCAATTGCACCGACGGGCACGATCTCTTTGCTCGCGGGCAATGTCTCGAGCGGGATCGAGCCGGTGTTCGACCATACCTATCAGCGGCGCATTCGTGGTGAGGGTGAGAGCTTCCGGACGGAGGTCGTGGAGGATCATGGGTATCGTGTCTTCCGGCAGCTGAAAGGCGATGCAGCTGAGCTGCCGGCAAGCCTGGTCAGTGTGGCAGACCTCGACCCGCAGGCGCATCTCGCGATGCAAGCGGCCGTTCAGCGACACGTCGATAGCTCGATCTCAAAGACCATCAACTGTCCGCAGGATATTTCCTTCGAGGCTTTCCGCGAGGTCTATGCCAAGGCCTATGAGATGGGCCTCAAGGGCTGCACAACATTCCGGCCCAATGCCATCACGGGTTCCGTGTTGTCGGCCGGCCCCAAGCCAGAGGCTGCACCAACCAGGTCTTCGGAGGGTCTAGATGATCATGCCGGTGTCGTTTCCAGAGGCGTCGATGGGGCGGGGGCGGGCGTTGGGGCAAGCGTCGAAGTTTCGCCAGCGGCGCCGGGCTTGGATCGTGGCGTTTCGAACCAGGACGCTGCCGGGGTGGTCTACATGTCGCGTCCGCTGGAGCGGGAGCCCGTTCTGGCCGGCTTTACCTACAAGCTGAAATGGGCCGACAGCGAACATGCCATCTACGTGACGATCAACGATATCGAGCGGGACGGCCGTCGCCGGCCATTCGAGATTTTCATCAATACCAAAAACCTTGAGCACTACGCCTGGACCGTGGCGTTGACGCGCATGATCAGCGCTGTCTTCCGGCGCGGTGGAGACGTGTCGTTCGTAGTCGAGGAATTGAAGGCTGTCTTCGATCCTCAGGGCGGGCAGTGGATGGACGGACGGTATGTGCCGAGCTTGCTCGCGGCCATTGGCGGCGTGATCGAAAATCATCTCATCGCGATCGGTTTCCTGCAGGGGCCGTTGACCGGAGATGGCGGCGGTCACGACATTGCAGGGCACAACTTGCCGGATGTGGGTCAAGGCGCGCGCGATCCGACGGCCATGGCGCAGGGCCGCAGGGGGCGACGTTGTCCAAAATGTGGACTTGGCGCGCTGGTGCTCCAATCGGGCTGTCTTGTGTGCCGGGATTGCGGGTACTCGCGCTGTGGCTGAGCGTTGTGACCGAAGGGATGTCGGCGAATTCACGCACTTTCAGTGGCGAAGTGGTTTGGCAATGCCCGTCGTCCGTGCTGCTGTGTGCTGTGCCAGCGGCGTTGCCATTCGCCACGCGAGGGCGGCAAGGGGCAAGGCAGTGAGGGTTGCCGAAAGGGGGGCGTTTACCGGCCGGGCTTCGGCACTTGGTGGGCATTTCCGGGAAGGTGGCACCGGACTTTGTGCGGCTGTATTGCGACGTCGCGTGTCGGCAATTTTGAAGGAGCGATTAACCGTTTTGTACCGAAACCCCGTCACAGTCCCAAGTCTGCATTAGCATGCGCCACCTTCGGCTGTGGAGGTGCGCTGGGCATCGGTGCTGAGTGCCGGCTGGAACAAGGCTGAGGATTGGTTGGCGACGCCCCATCATCGAGCTGGATGGCGCCGAGCAAACCGTCAGTCGGGGTGTGTTTTTGTGTGATGTCATAGGGCCTGATCGAGCATGAAGGCTTTGGGCATCCGTGGTGGGATTTTCGTGGCGTTTTGGACTGGCGCTGGTGTTGTCCGGAGCGGTCAGGATGCCCCGGTCGCTG
>JAWKWC010000040.1:0-7185 GCA_041397705.1 Hyphomicrobiaceae bacterium | reverse complement strand
AGTTAAAATTTACCAATGAGTTGAAGAAACAAGATGATAAATTGCAGCAACAATAAGCGTGAGCCTATTGTCTTTTTACAGATCTTTCTTTGTGACGAAATGGCTCTGAAATCATGGCGATCAGCGAGAATTCTCAAGACACCCGTGCAAACACACAAGCACCGACCTTAAAACCAGCGAAGCCACGTGACGGCCGCAAGGCAAGCGTCTCGCTGCGGGGAAAATTCGATACCGACCGCTCGGGCACTGGCAAATCCAATATCTACCGTCAGGTTCGCAAGAACTTTTTTCCCGCCACCGGCATGCATCGTTTCCACGTCATCGACAGCCCAGTCGCATTCATCCGCCATGCGGGAAGCTTTGCGAAGTTTCAAGGCCTTGGAGCAATAAAGCAATTCGCCAAGTCGTTCAGCCGGCGCCGGCCCTGTTACATCGTTCTCGATCACGGCCATGTCGTGAGTTTTGGCACTTTATCGATCGGATTCTGCAAGGATTATGCAGTTGAAGGAGATGCGGTTGTCATCGGGACCGTATGGACAATCGAAGCCATGCGCGGCAAGGGACTGGCAACGCTGGCCATTCAGGAAGCAATGAACTATATGATCGCGCGCGGAAGGTACACGTTCTACATCGACACCGGGGTCATCAACAAACCGATGCTGAGGTCGATCGAGAAGCTTGGATTTGGCGAGCCTTCCGGAACCTTTGTTGTCGTGGGGTAGGTCCCTGGATGGATCTGAGAAGCACCTTCACCGACGTCAGGGAGAGCCTGACGTGTCCGCGTATTAAGATCGACCTCATGCTGTCAAAGGCATGTGGCAACCACTCGTTCTTCACCGACGTTGTGAAGAAGTTCCATCGTCAATCGACCAGGTTGCACCCAAAGCTTCCGCTCATTCCGTTCTTCAAGTACGGCGTGGCGACCAATCGTCTGCCTGCCACCTATGATGCATATTTCATGGCCATCGAGGGCTCGGCGCGTCGCAATATCAAGAAGGCCATGCGAAACGGTTACCAGTTCCAACGCATCGACTTCAATCGCCACCTGGCGGATGCCGGCGAGATCCACCGTTCGACCCCGGTGCGGCAGGGACCCATGGGCGCAGAGTATCTCACCAAGGACCCCGATCCCGTCACCGACCCGCCATCGTCCAGGTCGATCCACGACTACGTCTACTATGGCGTCCTGAAAGACGGCAAGCTGGTGGCCTATGGCGCCACACTCGTGGCTGGCGAAGCTCTGTTCATCACCACAATTTTCGGCCACGACGGCTACAAGTCCGACGCCGTCGTTCCCTTGCTGATCGCCGGCATCGCCAAGGAAGCTTACGAGACCTATCCCAACGTCAAGTATTACATTTACGACAAATTCTTCGGCGCCAGCCCAACGCTACGTCGCTTCAAGAAGAAATTCGGGTTCGAACCTTGCACTGTGACGCTGACGTTGTAGCCGCCAGCTCCGGCAGGCCTCCACGCCGCCGACCACAAGCTGCCTTGCCGCAGCGGCCTATCCAGGTAGTCTTGCCGCGAGCTTGAAACGCCGCAGCGCATCATCTGCGCTAGCGAAGCGACGGGAGGAAGCATGTCCACGCCAGCCAGTGCCAACATGCACGGCAAAGCCTCACTTGGCATCGATATCGGCGGCACATTCACCGATATCGTCCACCTCGATCACATCACCGGCAGGCAGCACGCCCTCAAGGTTCTCACCACCCATCATGATCCCTCCGAAGCGGTCATTTCAGGTACCCGCACGTTGTTGCAGCGCCACGCTCTCTCTGCAGCCGAGATCGGGCGCGTCGTCCACGCCACCACGCTGTTCACCAATGCCCTGATCGAGCGCCGCGGTGCAGTCACGGGCTTGATCACCACACGCGGCTTCCGCGACACGTTGGAGATCGGGCGCGAGCGCAAGTACGAACTCTACGATATCGCCATCGAGACACCTGCCCCGCTTGTTGACCGCGACATGCGGCTGGAAGTCACCGAGCGCATTCTAGCGGAAGCGTCAATTCACACGCCCCTTGATACCCGCGAGGTTGCCGAGGCGTCCGACAAGCTCGTCGCGCTTGGTGCAACCTCCATCGCCATCGGTTTCCTCCACGCCTATGCCAACCCGGCACATGAAATTGCGGCTGCCAAGATCGTCTCTGAGCGCCATCCGGCAATTGCCGTCACCACGTCCCATGAGGTCGCAGCCGAGATCCGCGAATACGAGCGCCTGTCGACGGCTGTCGCCAACGCCTACGTCAAGCCGCTGGCAGCGTCCTATATCGGCGCCCTTGACCGGCAACTCAAAGACTTGGGGATCGCAGCCCCCCTTCTGCTGATGCTGTCGAACGGTGGCCTCACGCATGCAGCCGAAGCCATGCGCATCCCCGTTGAGTTGCTGGAATCTGGACCGGCAGC
The DNA here is from genome assembly GCA_041397705.1 of Hyphomicrobiaceae bacterium. Classification (GTDB taxonomy): domain Bacteria; phylum Pseudomonadota; class Alphaproteobacteria; order Rhizobiales; family Hyphomicrobiaceae. The sequence goes on along the minus strand of JAWKWC010000040.1, from coordinate 4,776 downwards.
CGGCGCCCTGGTTGCCGGTTACTATGGCGTCCTTGAAGGCGAACCCCATCTGCTGGCCTTCGACATGGGTGGCACCACCGCCAAGCTCGCACTGGTCGAAAATGGCGCACCCCTGGTTGCCTACGCGTTCGAAGCCGCGCGCCAGAAGCGCTTTGCCGAAGGCAGCGGCCTGCCGATTCGCATCTCGACTGTCGAACTGATCGAGATTGGCGCAGGTGGTGGCTCGATCGCCCGCGCCGACGAAATTGGGTTGTTGAAAGTTGGACCCGAGAGCGCGGGCTCTGAGCCGGGCCCCGCCTCTTATGGCCGCGGCGGCTCTGCCCCGACGGTGACCGACGCCAACCTCAAGCTTGGCATCCTCAATGCCGAGACCTTCGCCGGCGGCACCATTCCGCTCGATTTGACGGCCGGCGACGTTGCTCTGCAACGACTGGCAGCCCCCCTTAAGCTTTCGATCGACGAACTCGCATCCGGTATGCGCGATATCGTCAACGAGAGCATGACCGCCGCAGCCCGCGTCCACATCGCCGAGCGCGGCCGCGACCCACGCAATTACGCTGTTCTGGCAACCGGTGGCGGCGGGCCCGTTCATGCGGCAGCCCTTGCAGCCAAACTCGGGGCGTCCCGCATTATTTGTCCGCCCAACGCCGGCGTCGCTTCGGCGCTTGGACTGATCATGGCGCCTGCGCGCATCGACCGTGTCGCAACCGTCGCCTTCAAGGTTGCCACCGGTCACCTCGACGAGCTCGAAAATGCCTTCCGCAAGCTCGAGCTGCAGGCCTTGCAATTGGTCGCCGAGACCGGCATCAAGACCGCCCGTGCCACGATTGCCCGCCTCGCTGACGGCCGCTTCGTTGGCCAAGGCTTCGATCTCGTCGTGCCCCTGCCCTCAGGCCCCTTCGACACGGGCGATGCGGCCGATTGGCGACGCGCGCTGACCAATTCCTTCGAGACTGCCTATCGCGAGAAATTTGCGCGAACTCCGCCAAACGTCGCCATCGAGTTCATCTCCATCCGCGTATCCGTCACCGCCCCGGTTCTGGAGACCGCAGCCGCAGCTCCACGATCGCAGCCCGCGCATGCGGCAGCAGGTGCAACGGAGCCCCCCACCCAAAGACCGGTGCGCTTTCCCGGTGACGCCGCAGCCCGCGCAACGGTTGTCATGCAACGCACCAAACTCGCCCCCGGCTCCCGCATAGAGGGGCCTGCACTCATCGAAGAAGAGACAACGACCCTGGTCATTCCGCCCGGAGCCAACGCCATCATCCGCCCATCCGGCACCATTATCGTAACGCTCGCCTGAATAGCTCTATCCACGACTGGACAAGCGAGCGGGTTCCACCCGGCCCTTCTCTCCGCTATGGCTGGCGGCGGCAGGGCTTGCCCGCAATCGCTGTGTGGCGTTCGGCAAGTCTTGGCTACTGGATTGGCCAGAAAGCTAGGGCCAGCACCAACAAGACAATGGGGAGCGCGTATGGCGCGGGGAGGAAACCACTCGATCACGACCGCAGCGCAGATGCGGTGTTGCGCGCGGCTGAAACCCGTTCGGATGAGGCAGAGCTGACGCCCGCCGAGACGGCATCGGGGAATTCCACCGCCGCGCCCCCAGCTATTGACTCCAATGACACGCCCGGCCGGTCTCCCTCGGCCCCTGGCGTCACCCCGTCTATGGCCCAGTTTCTGGAGATCAAGACCGCCAATCCCGACTGCATTCTCTGGTACCGGATGGGCGACTTCTACGAACTGTTCTTCGAGGATGCGGTAGTGGCGTCGCAGGCCTTGGGCATTGTGCTCACCAAACGCGGCAAGCATCTGGGTGAGGATATCCCGATGTGCGGCGTGCCCGTCGTCCGCGCTGACGAGTATCTGCAGCGCCTGATCCGCAAGGGCTTTCGCGTTGCCGTCTGCGAACAGCTCGAAGACCCCGCCGAAGCCCGAAAGCGTGGCTCGAAAGCCGTCGTACGCCGGGACGTGGTTCGCCTCGTCACGCCCGGCACGCTCACCGAAGATAGCTTGCTCGACGCCAGGGCGCGCAACTACTTGACCGCCATCTTCCGCATGCCCGCAGGCGCGGCCGCCGCCGACGGCACAGCCTTTGCGATCGCCTCCGTCGACATTTCCACCGGCGAGTTCGAGATCGGCGTCGCATCCGAGGCCGATCTGCCGGGAGAGCTTGTGCGCCTCTCCCCCCAGGAGTTGCTCGTCACCGATCAGATGCGCGACGAACCCGCCATCGCCCAGGCCATCGCCGTCTCGGGCGCTGCCGTCACCCCCGTCGCCAACGCCTTTTTCGACAGCCTCGCCGGCGATCGCCTGATGAAGGAACGGCTGGGCGTCTCAGAGCTGGGCGGCTTTGGAGATTTTTCGCGTGCCGAGCTGGCCGCTGCAGGCGCGCTCCTCCGCTACGTCGACCTCACCCAGATCGGCGCCAAACCAGCACTTCGCCCGCCCCGCCGCTCTGGCCCCGCCAGCACCCTGGTGATCGATGCCGCAAGCCGCACGAGCCTTGAGCTGTTGCGCGCAACCTCCGGCGCGCGCGATGGGAGCCTGCTCTCGGCAATCGACCGCACCGTCACCGGCCCCGGCGCCCGCGAACTCGCAGCCCGGCTTGCCAGCCCATTGACCGACCTCCGGCAGATCACTGCCCGGCTCGACGCCGTCACCTTCCTCCTCGATGACGCTTCGCTGCGCGAGGATGTCCGCCAGGCCTTGAAGGCCGCACCCGACATCGCGCGCGCCATCTCCCGCATTACCTTGGGCCGTGGAACGCCGAAGGACCAGGGACTGGTCAGAGATGGCCTTGTCGCAGCGTCCCATATCGCCGGCCTGTTGGCGCGAGCCGCCGGCGCCATGGGTTTGCCCGCAGTGCTGGCCGACATCGCAACCCGTGTCACAGACGTAGACCCCCGCTTGAGCGAGCACCTCACCGCAGCTCTCGTCGACGAGCCAGGCCATCAGAAGCGCGATGGCGGCTTCATTCGCCCTGCCTTCCGCGCCGATCTCGACGAAGCCCTGCAGCTGCGCGACGACAGCCGTCGTGTCATGGCAACGCTTGAGGCGGGCTACATCGAAACCACCGGCATCAAGACACTCAAGGTCCGCCACAACAACATTCTGGGTTTTTTCATCGAAACAACCGCGCTCAACGCCAAACCCATGTTGTCGCCGCCGCTGTCTGAAACCTTCCGGCACCGGCAGACCATGGCCAACGCCGTGCGCTTCACCACCCCCGAGCTGGAGGAAATCGAAGGCCGCATCGCGTCTGCAGCCGAGCGCGCTCTCGCCATCGAGCTGGAAGTGTTCGCGGAACTGGAAGCCGCCATTGTCTCAGCCCGTCAGCAATTGGGCGCACTGGCCTCAGCGCTTGCCGAGCTGGATTGCCTAGCAGCTCTGGCCGAATTGGCTGAGCGCGAAGGCTACGTCCGCCCCGCACTCGAGGACACCAGCACATTCGAGATCCGTGGTGGACGCCATCCCGTCGTCGAGCAGGCGTTGAAGGCACAAAAGGCCGGACCCTTCGTCGAAAACGACTGTGTCCTGGGCCAACTCGCTACCCCGACCACACCTGCCGCAGCGCCGCAGCCGGGCCGTCCTCCTGGTTTTGACGAAACTGCTGAAGGCCGCATCTGGCTGGTCACCGGCCCGAACATGGCAGGCAAGTCGACCTTTCTGCGCCAGAACGCGCTGATCGTCGTGCTGGCCCAGATGGGCTCGTTCGTGCCGGCACGCCAGGCCACGATCGGCATCGTTGACCGCTTGTTCAGCCGCGTTGGCGCTTCCGACGATCTTGCGCGCGGCCGCTCGACCTTCATGGTCGAGATGGTCGAAACTGCCGGCATCCTTAACCAGGCAACAGACCGCAGCCTTGTCATCCTTGACGAAATCGGACGCGGCACCGCCACCTTCGACGGCCTCTCCATCGCCTGGGCAACCGTTGAGCACCTGCACGAGGTCAATCGTTGCCGCGCACTGTTCGCCACCCACTATCACGAGCTCACAGCCCTCGCCGGCCGCCTTCCCGACGTCGCCAATGCCACGATCGACGTCAAGGAATGGCAGGACGAAATCGTTTTCCTGCACAAACTGAAAAAGGGAGCCGCCGACCGCAGTTACGGCATCCAGGTAGCCAAGCTCGCTGGCCTGCCCAAAGCCGTCATCGATCGCGCGGGTGAAGTGCTGGCGGTGCTCGAGCAAAGCGACGCCAAAGGCGGCGTCGGGAAAGGCCGTGAGCCCAAGGGGGGCGCCACCACCCTCGATGAATTGCCACTCTTTGCTGCAGCTCGGCCAAAGTCGGTCGTCGCAGTCAATGCCGAGCCGAGCGAAGTCGACAAGGCCGTCGAAAACCTCAATCCCGACGATCTCACGCCCAAGGCGGCCCTCGATGCCCTTTACCGCCTGAAGGCACTGCAGTCAGGCAAGACGTGACGACGTCCGGGTGGCCAATCGCGTGTGGCCGCACAGGCGCGGCATGTCATCACGGTTTAGCCCAGCACCTGATGACGCTTGCTGCCGGAGAGCAAAAGCATGGCCCCGAGCACGCCCACGATGATCAATGCGACACCGGTCGACTGGATGATGCGTGGCGGAAAGCCGTCAGCTGCGCACACCGTCACCAGATGGACAAGACCGAACAGCCCGCCACCAACCAATCCAACGCCTGCGCGGCGCGCCAATCCGCCGAGGTCAACGCCACCCAAGCGCTTGACGATCATCGGGACCAACCCCGCAAGCAACAGGCCGAAGATCGCGCTTTGAACGGCGCAGGCCAGCACCACC
>JAWKWC010000039.1:0-9110 GCA_041397705.1 Hyphomicrobiaceae bacterium | reverse complement strand
TTGAGGGATCCCTGGGGGACATGCAGGCGCGGCTCGACGCGGCAGCTGCTCGCAGCGCGGGCGTGATCGAGCGTCGTGGCGCTGCGGGGTTCGTCCGTGAGTGTCACGGCGATCTGCATCTCAACAACATCGTGCTTTGGCATGGGCGGCCCACGCTGTTCGACGCCTTGGAGTTCGATCCGGCGCTGGCGACCATCGACACACTCTACGATCTGGCGTTTCTGCTCATGGATCTCGATCACGCCGGCTGTCGCGAGGCTGCGAACATCGTTTTCAACCGCTACCTGTGGCGCAACGATCAGGACATGGACCTCGAAGGTCTGGTGGCTTTGCCACTGTTTCTGGTCCAGCGCTGCTTGATCCGCGCTTTGGTGACGGCGCAGCAGGCCCAGCAATCGAAGCTGGCGAGCCCGATCTCGGGTTCGGCATCGGAGGACGATCAGGCGCAGCGTTACCTGCGGCAGGCCTTTGATGCGCTCGAATCATCGCCCGCGCGCCTCATTGGCGTCGGTGGATTGTCGGGGACGGGAAAGTCGACGCTGGCGGCAGCCCTTGCCCCGCATTTTGGGTGTTCCCCGGGGGCGCTGCATTTGCGCTCGGACCTTGAGCGCAAGGCTCTGTTTGGCGTCGAGGAGACACAGCGGTTGCCGGCGGCAAGCTACACCACGGCTGTTGGTGCTGAGGTTTACGAACGGTTGGTGCGCAAATCACGCCTTGCGCTGGCAGCCGGTCACACCGTCATCGTCGACGCCGTCTTCGCGGATCCGACCGAACGGGCGCGTTTGGCGACGATTGCGGCTGAGGCGGGCGTCACGTTCACCGGCGTTTGGCTCGACGCGCCGCGTGAGACGTTGATAGGACGCGTTGAGGCGCGACGGGGCGATGCGTCGGATGCGGATGGCCAGGTTGTGGCGCGTCAGTTGGATTCAGGGGTGGGCCGGCTGGACTGGACGCGGGTCGATGCGAGCGGCAGCCCCGACGAGACGCTAGCACTCGCGAAATTGCGCCTGGAAATTTAAGGCTCCGAGGCATTCAGTTTTGACGGCGTGTGGCGTTAGCACACGAGTTCATCGAACAGGCGATGCACGTCTGACGTCGCTTCGCGCAGCATGCTCTCGAGACGCGGAAAATCCGGAACCTCTGCCACTTCGGCCAAGAGGGCTTTCAGGCCGTCTGGTGCCTTGGCCTCCACGAATGCGCCATCGAGGGTCAGTCGTAGGACTTGTGTGAGGTTGTTGATCAGGGTGGCCGCGTTGATCAGCGTGTCGGCATCGGATGGGCCGATCGCACCAGCCGCTGCCAATCTGGACAAGGCTTCGACCGTCGACTGGCTGAGGACGTCAGGATGCTCGTGGGCGTGGATCAATTGCAGGTATTGCGCAATGAATTCCAGGTCGACCAAACCGCCCCGGACCTGCTTCAGCTCCCAGAGATCCTTGGTTCCCTTTTCCTTCTCGATTAGGGCGCGCATTTCGCGGACGTCGGCCGTCGTCTTGGCGCGGTCACGTGGTGTGGTGAGGACCGTATGGATTGTGGCCTCGACTTTTTGCCTGAGGTCGGTCGGCCCTGCAATGACGCGCGCGCGCGTCAGGGCCATGTGCTCCCAGGTCCATGCGGAGGCGGACTGGTAGTCGATGAAGCTCGTCAGCTGCGTGGCAACCGGGCCCATTTGGCCGGAGGGACGCAAGCGCATGTCCACTTCGTAGAGCTGCCCCTCGGCGGTGGGGGCCGACAGTGCGGAGATCAGGCGCTGGGTATAGCGCGTATAGTACTGGCTTGGCGCCAATGGCCTTTCGCCGTCGGATTGGGTGGCGTCCGCGTCATAGTCGTAGACGACGATCAGATCGAGATCGGAGGCGGCAGTCATTTCGCGCCCGCCAAGCTTGCCCATGGCAATGACCACGGCTTCGCCACCTGGCACGCGACCATGGGCGCGCTCCAGTTCCCCCCTCACCTTCTCAGCCAAGGCGTGGATAAGGTGGGCTGCGAGAGAGGCATAGGCACCGCCAGCTTGGCTGGCAGAGATCGAACCGGAGAGCACACGCACACCGATGAGAAACGACTGTTCGGCGCCGATCACGCGGGCGAGATCCAACGCTTCCTGGAGGTCGCCGCCTTCGCCAATGCCGTCTTCTACAATGCGGGAGAGCGCTTCATCGTCGGGGATGGTGCCGAAGAACCCCGGATCAAGAACGGCATCGAGCACGCGGCGTCTGCGGCCAAGGATGCGGGCGAGACGTGGTGCGGTGCCCATGATGTTGGCGACAAGGCGCAGCAGAGACGGATTGGCTTTGAGTAGCGAGAACAGTTGCACGCCAGAAGGCAACTCCTGCAGGAAGCGATCGAAAGCCGCCAGTGCGGCATCGGGATCGGCGGACCGTGACAGTGCTTCGATCAGCAGCGGTTGGACCTCTGTCAGTAATTCGCGGGCTCTCGCCGTGCGCACGGCTCTGTAGCGGCCATGGTGCCAGGAGCGAACGGACGCAATCGCATCGGTCGGGCGTTCATAGCCCATGGCAGCCAGAGTCTTGACCGTGTCCGGGTCGTCCTGCTCGCCAGCGAACACCATGTTGGCTTCGGCCCTGGTCAATTCCGGCGTCGCTTCGAACAACGCCGCGTAGTGGCTCTGCACGCGTTGCAGGCGGTCGAGCAACGCAGCCGAGAAATCGTGCGTCGTCGCGAACCCGGAGAAATGAGCCAATCTCAGGAGGTCTTCATCGGTCGCCGGCAAAGTCTGCGTCTGCTCGTCGGCCAACATCTGCAGCCGATGCTCGATGGTTCGCAGGAAGCGATAGGCTTCCGAAAGATCTCCGACGACGGGTGCCTCGATCCAACCGCGGTTGGCTAGAATTTCCAGCGCTTCGAGCGTCGTCGAAACCCTGAGGTCGGGCTGGCGCCCGCCGGCAATCAGCTGTTGTGTCTGGACGAAGAACTCGATCTCTCGGATGCCGCCGCGACCAAGCTTGATGTTGTGGCCGGCGACGCCAATGGCGCCAAAGCCTTTGAAGGCGTGGATCTGACGCTTCATGGCGTGGATGTCGGCGATCGCGGCGAAGTCGAGGTATTTGCGCCAGATAAATGGGGCCAGCTCAGCCAGAAACGCTTGTCCCGCTTCAAGATCGCCGGCAATGGGTCTGGCCTTGATGAACGCCGCGCGCTCCCAGTTTTGGCCGAAGCTCTCGTAGTAGTTGAGGGCGGACTCGATGCCGATGGCAACCTGGGTTGCGCCTGGATCCGGTCTTAGCCGAAGGTCGGTGCGGAAGACGTAGCCATCGGCGGTTCGTTCCTGCATCAGCTTGACGATATCGCGGGTGAGGCGCACGAAAAACGATTGCGGTTCGATCCCGGCTTTCAGCCGGGCTTTGTCAGGGTCGAAAAAAACGACAAGGTCGATGTCGCTGGAGTAATTGAGCTCGCCGGCACCGTGCTTGCCCATAGCGATGACGATGAAGCCTGAATCGAGATCGGGCCGGGAGGTGGCGGCATTGGTTGCGCCTTCGCGAAGCCAGTCGCCGCGTTCCGTTGCTTTGAGGAACAGAAAACGGACACTTGCGGCGACGGCGGCGTCTGCGGTGGCGGTCAATGCCGCGGTGACCTTCATGATCGGCCAGACACCGCCCAGATCGCATAGGGCGATCAGCAGCGCCATTCGGCCTTGAGATTGACGCAAGACGCGCATGGCGTCGGCAAAGGGTCGGAGCCGCTGCGGCGTGACCGCCGAGGGCGGATCAACATCTCCTTGTGGCGCTTGGGGGAGTTTCAAGGATGCGCAGGGCTCTGGCGGGATCTTGCCGGAGCAGGCCGGTGAGTATGGCGAACAGGTGAATATGCCTTTCAGCACGGCGGCGGTGGCCGGTTCCTTGCAAAGACGCGCGAGCCCCTCGCGAATGCCCTCATCTGGCGTTTCCGCTATGAAATCCCTGGAGAAACGCTGCGGCACGGTCAGGGTCGTGCGCGGTGGGGGCTGCTGTGAAGAGAGCGTATGGAGCGCTGCTTCGATGCCGCCCTGCACAGTCGTTGTCGTCATGTCATTGCCGCTCCTTGCCGCGGGATCGTATGGGCGCCCGGCAGAGCAGCCAAGGCTGTTCACCGCGCTGGCGCTGTATTGGATGCAGTTGGCGCGGGTTGCCCGGCCTGTCGGGCGTTGGACTTGGCGGGCCTCGTTGGTGGTGCATCAGAAATACGGTGTTCGTGGCGTTTGCCGGCGCATTTCCAGGATGACCTTAAGGCCTGGTGCGTTGTCGGCAAGTGTGAGGTGGCCGCCGTAGATCCTGGCCACGGCGGCGACAAGGCTCAAGCCCAAGCCGGTGCCAGGTTTGGTGCGGCTTTGCTCCAGGCGAATGAAGCGCTTCAAGGCGCGCTCGCGGTCGCTGGCGGCGATACCCTGGCCATGATCGCCGACGGTGACACGGGCGCTGTCTCCGATGGCCTCAACCGTCAAGCTGATCCGTCCGCGTGTGGCGTCGGTGCCGGTCGGGGCGGTTGGACTGGCCCCATACTTCAGCGCATTGTCGATGAGGTTGGTGAGAGCCTGGCCCATCAATTGGCGGTTGGCGTGGACAGACGGGCGCTCCGAGATCGACATCGAGGGTGGAACCCCTGATCTCGGCGACGGGTTCGTAGAGTTCAGCAAGGTCCCGGACGATGGCGGTCAAATCAATATCCCTGGCTTTGGTCCGACCGTTGCCGGCTTCCAGGCGTGCGATCAAAAGCAGGGCATTGAAAGTCTTGATCAGGTCGTCGGCCTCGTCGATGACGCGCTCCAGGCCCTGGCGCCAGCCTTCGCCGCCACGGCTGTCCACCAGTGCGGCCTCGGCCCTGTTGCGCAGGCGATTGAGGGTCGCAAAGTCATGGGCGATATTGTCTGGAGACCTCGCGCAGGCCGGTCATCAATTGCTCGACACGTTCGAGCATCTGGTTCAGGCGTGTGGCCAGGCGGTCGAGTTCATCGTTCGAGCCGTCCGCGGAATGCGCCCGGCCAGGTCACCGCGCATGATCCCGGCCGTGGCTTCGCCCATGGCATCGATTCGTCTGAGGATGTGGCGGGAGAGGATGAGGCCGGCCAATTCCGAGTAACGCCAGGGCTGCGCCTAGTCCTACGCTGCGATAGATATCAATCAGCAACGCGCGCTGCTCTTCGATGTCGCGCGCAACGACGAAGTAGACCGCGTCCGTCAAGGTCGATCACAACGCCAGCGGCGGAACGCCCCGTCGCCTTGGCGCCGGGTGGCACGTAGCGGAAGGTTCCGGCTTGGTGGCCGCCTGCCAAGTCTGGAACGCTGGCGAGATGCCGGCGTGGCGCTGGCCGCTCTCATCTTCGAGCAGATAAAGCGCTTGGTCACCGGGGCGGGCCCGGCTCGTTGATGGCGGCCGCCAAACCCATAAACCCACTCTTGGCGTAGGCCACGCGAAGGGCTGCGACGTCAACATCGATGGCATGGGTAGTGGCGCGCGTGAGGGTGTCGTTGTGCCATCCAACGTGCCGATCACGGCTGCCGCGACGAGGGTGAGCGCCAGCACGACCGCCACTGTGCGACGGAAAACCGTCGAGCGGAGGAGAGCTAGGCTGCGCCATCACGGATCATGTAGCCGGCACCGCGCACGGTATGCGGGGGTGTTTCGTAGCCCTTGTCGATCTTTCCTCTCAAGCGCGAAATGTGCACATCGATGACGTTGGTCTGTGGGTCGAAGTGATAGTCCCATACGTTCTCGAGCAGCATCGTGCGTGTCACGACCTGCCCGGCATTGCGCATGAGGTATTCAAGCAGACGAAACTCGCGTGGTTGGAGGAGAATGTTGTCGCCAGCGCGCTGGACCTTTGTGTGAGCCTGTCGAGGGTCAGATCTGCAACGGTGTAGCGCGTCGTCGTTTCATCGGGTGAAGCGCGTCGCGCCAGCGCCTCGATGCGGGCCAGCAACTCGGTCAGCGCAAAGGGTTTGGTCAGATAATCATCGCCGCAGCTTTCAAGCCTTTGACGCGATCATCGACTTCACCCAGGGCCGACAGGATGAGCACCGGTGTGCGGTTGCCAGCTTGGCGAATAGCCTGAATGATGCTGAAGCCGTCGCGGCCGGGTAGCATGCGATCCATGATGATCAGGTCGAAGCCGTTGGACATCGCCATTTCAAGGCCGGCTTCACCGTCTCCGGCGACTTCGGCGAGATGACCGCTTTCGCGCAGGCCACGTTGAACGAAGTGGGCGATTTCGCAGTCGTCCTCGACAATCAGAACGTGCATCGTATGGCCCTCCCTGCTGGTCCTGCCCTGTGCCGTCCCGGGCGTGCCATTCACATGACACGCCCCCCGGCTGTTGCCTTCATCCGCTGGCGACTGCGGCCGTCAGCAAATGTCGTCGTCGTTGGTTAGCCGGCCTTCAGCTGCAGGGCGACGAAACGAGCGCTGTCGCCTTGTTTGATCGCAGGAGCACGGCTGTGCGTCCGGCATCACGTGCCTTCTTTACACCGGCTGTTACGTCCTCGGGCGATTTCACCGTTACACCTTGGACTTCGAGGATGACGTCGCGCTGTTTCAGGCCCTTGAGTGCTGCGTCAGAGTCACCATCGACATCCTTGATGACGACACCGCTGCTCCTTGCCGTCCCGGCCAGCCGGCGCCATGCGCCCAATTTGAGGCCAAGCGTGGAGAGGTCGGTGGTGGCATCATTTTTCGTGTCCGGTATCGCAGCGGCGACATTCGGATCGGTCGGGAAGGTGCCGGAAAGCGACCGAGATGGATTCATTGCGGCCGTAGCGGCTGACCTCCAGGGATACAGATTTCCCCGAGGGTATCTCGGCAATCTTGCGCGCGAGATCGCGACTGTTGTCAACCTTGGCGCCGTCGACTGCGAGGATCACATCGCCAGCCTTGAGCGTCGATTGCGAGGCAGGTCCGTTCGGGGTGATCTCGTTAATGAGTGCACCGCGTGCTTCCTTCAGTCCGAGGCTCGCCGCCTTGTCCTCGTCGACGCTCTCGATCTTGACGCCAAGCCAGCCGCGGCTCACCGTCTTGTTGACGCGGAGCTGTTCAATCACGTCCTTTGCCGTCTTGGCGGGGATGGCGAAGGCGATGCCGACGTTGCCGCCCGAGGGGCTGTAGATGGCCGTGTTGACGCCGACAACCTCACCGTCGAGATTGAACGTGGGGCCGCCGGAATTGCCGCGGTTCACTGCGGCGTCGATCTGCATGAAGTCGTAGGGACCGGAGCCGATGTCGCGGCTGAGGGCAGACACGATGCCGGCAGTCACTGTTCCGCCGAGGCCAAAGGGATTGCCAACCGCCAGTACCCAATCGCCCACGCGCACGGGCTTGGCGGCAAATTTCACCGTCGGAAGCGGCTTCTTCGGGTTTTTGATCTTGAGCAAGGCCACATCGGTCCGCGGATCGGTACCGATCAGCTCGGCATCGAGCTTTTCATGCTCGTCGAAGCTGACCTCAATCTTATCGGCATTGGCGATGACGTGGTTGTTGGTGACGACATAGCCGTCCGGCGAGATCACGAACCCGGAGCCCTGGGCCGCGGTGCGGCGCGGACGCCCGCGCGGCGCGTTGCCGAACTCTTTTGGCAGGTTCTTGAAGAACTCGTTGAGGGGGTGATCATCGGGCAATTCTGGAAAAGCATCGCGACCGCCACCACGGCGATTACTGGCGACGCTCGAGCGTCCGCCCGCTGTCACGTGAATGCTGACCACGGCGGGGCGGACCCGCTCGACGATGTCGGCAAAGGTCAGGGGAGCGCGGCCAAACGGCGTCTGGATGGTCGAGGGTTCGGCACGTTGGGCAACAGCGTGCTGCGGAGCCGTCAGGGAGACGGCGAGCAAGGCTGCTGCGGACAGCATGCCGACGCTGCCGAGCACTTTTACCAGTGGCCGAATCGGAGCCCCGTTGTTAGCGATATTGACCTGACGGATCGGGCCTTGTCTCATGGATTGCACCTCGTAAGATCGTTCGGCTCAATTGCGCCGCCGAAAACGTGGTATAGAGAGACCCGCCTTACGGCGGCCTTGCGGGGCGATTAACAATTGGTAATCCAACGAGTGGTTCCGACCGAACGAGGAGACGTACTCCCGTGAGCTTGAAAACCGGATCGACTCGGCCTTGGCGCCGGTTTCTGGGGGAACTGCGGCGGCAGCGATGGTTACGTGCTGCGGGTTCTGCGGGGGCGATTGCCGTGGCGCTGCTGATGCTCGCCGCCAATGAGACGGCTTCGGCCGGTCCTGGCCTGTCGCCCGGCTCTATGCCGGCCTCTCAGTCGATGATTCGGCCCATCGCCGTCTTCGGTACCGACGACCGTACGGCTGTGCCGCGGCGCTATCAGGCCATCGCTGAGCGAATCGGGCTTTTCTTTTCGAACCCGGCGCGGACGGTTTGCACGGCGTTCTGTGTTGCACCGAACATCGTTGCGACGGCGGCGCATTGCCTGGCTCAACCCGGCGGCGCGCCGGCACGGGTCGCCGATTTCATGTTTGCCCGCGGCTATGACAAGCGCCGCGAGTTCACCCGGATCGAGGGCTTCACGACCGGGTCGACATCGCAAAGTATCATGAGCGGCCAGTTCCATCATCGCGTGAAGCCGCCGATCGACGCCACACACGATTGGGCGCTGGTGCGCCTCAGCCGCAACGCCTGCCCGGACGGCGGCTTTGCCGTGACGCCCAAGACTGTGGATGAATTGATGACGGCGGCGCGTTACAAGCGCATTTTCCAGATCTCGTATCATCGCGATTGGACGCAATGGCGCGCGGCCTACTCCGCCCCATGCCAGGTGCAGCGAAATTTCAATGGGATCAGTTGGAGCACCATCGAGCCGGACTTCATGGATGCCGACAAGATGATCCTGCACCAGTGCGACACGGGGGGGGCGTCGTCAGGCTCGCCCATTCTGATGGAGGGGGCGGGCGGCATCTCCGTCGTTGGGATCAATGTCGGCACGTACGTGCAAGCGAAGATCTTGACAGACAAAGGCAAGGTGACGCTGCGTGAGCGCGCCGAGACGGTTGCCAACACTGCCGTCAACGCCATTGCGTTTGCAGATGGGATCGAGCAGCTGCGCAAGGCTGCGATCCTGGCCTCTGGCAAGCCAATTCGTGACCTTCAGCTTCGTCTGGCGGCAC
>JAWKWC010000038.1:0-10265 GCA_041397705.1 Hyphomicrobiaceae bacterium | reverse complement strand
GATGTGGAATGGTGCCGCAAGAGGGACTCGAACCCCCGACCCCCGCATTACGAATGCGATGCTCTACCGGCTGAGCTATTGCGGCACTCCGCAGTCCGGCCAGCGTAGCATAGCACTGCGCGAGCGGTGCCTTAACACTGGGCGGACGCAAACTGGCGACTGACCGACCATGGACCAGCCGAAACGTGGCGTGGGGCAAGGCAGGATCAGGTGGCCGTTCTTATCGTCAACGCGACGTTGAGGCAACCGCAATCCATGCCGGATCTTGGATCGGGCGGGCCTGTGGCTTTCGAACCGCCAATTTTCGGGGCGCGAACGGGGGCGGGGCAGATTATCCCTGGCCCTTGGTGCCGGTATCTCCCGGGCGGGCCTTGGCTTCGAGGAACGCAATCATGGCACCGGCCACATCGACACCCGAAGCTGCCTCCATGCCTTCGATGCCCGGCGAGGCGTTGACCTCGAGCACCAAAGTTCCCCGTGCCGAGCGCAGCATGTCGACGCCCGCAACATTGAGCCCCAAGGCCTCGGCCGAGCGCAGCGCTGTGGCCTGCTCTTCCTCACTCAGCTTGACCGGCTGGGCCTTGCCGCCGCGGTGCAAATTGGAGCGGAAATCGCCTTTCTTCGAGGTGCGTTTCATGGCAGCCACAACCTTGCCGCCGACAACCAGGGCCCTGACGTCGGTGCCAGCCGATTCGGCGATGAATTCCTGCACGAGAATGTTGACGTTGGCGGCTGAGAACGCCTCGATTGTGGAGGCTGCGGAGGCATCGGTTTCGGCGAGGATGACGCCCATGCCCTGGGTTCCCTCCAGCAGTTTGATGACGACTGGTGCGCCGCCGACCTCGGCGACGACCTCGGCGGCCTTGCGGGGGCGGTGGGCGAAGGCGGTGTTGGGCATGCCGACGCCGGCGCGGGCCAGGATTTGCAGGGCGCGCAGCTTGTCGCGGCTGCGGCCGATGGCAACCGACTCGTTGAGCGGAAAAACGCCCTGGATCTCGAACTGGCGCAGCACCGCCAGCCCGTAATTGGTCACCGATGCGCCGATGCGGGGAATGACGGCATCGTAGGCTTCGAGTGTGCGCCCGCCCTGGCGGAGCAGGGGTTTGTTGGCGGTGATATTGACGTGAACGGAGAGCGTATTGATGACGTCGATGTCGTGGCCGCGCTGATGCGCGGCTTCAACGATGCGCCGGTGCGAGTAGAGGCTCGGGTTGCGCGACAGCATGACGAGCTTCAAGCGAGCCCTCGCTTTCTCAGGTGTCTCGATCTCGGCCTTGCGCTCGGCTGGGGGCTGGCATGTTGGTCCCGAGATCCGAGCAGTTGCCGTAGAGTCCACATCTTATAGTGGAAAACCGTTCGCATGCCACTGTCGCCGATCGGATTTGGGGCAAAGCTTTCTGTGTAACGGGTGATTTGCGCAAAAGTGTCTGGATTGCCGGCGATCCGGCGCCCTTGGAACATCGGCGGATAGCGGGTGACGCGCTGGACAATGGTTGAACGTCTGCGGCCCTCGGGAATGAGCACGGCCGGTGACGCCTGGCTTGCGGTCTAGTGCCGGTGCCGACAGGTTGGTTTTGGTGAGGGAGCGCGTCGCAATGCGCGACGAATGATGGGCTCACGTTGCCTGGCGCAAAGTGCTATAGAACCGGCGATGTCTAGGGCGATACGGATCACAATGAGCGCACGTCGGTGGAACTTGCCTATCCTTGCAATCGGGATCTATTTGATTGCCGCGTTTGGCGTGTGCGTGGTGCCCGGTCACCGTGCTCAGGCGCTGGAGATCGAGTTCTCGGGCCGGTCTGTCAAACTCGACATCCTGGCGCTCTATGACCGGCGCCAGGAGCGGGCGCCGCACCTGACCCGCATTCACCAATTTGCGGAAATGCCGCTCAATCATCTGGGCTTCCGGCTCACCTATCACGACGTCAATGCGGGCTTGCCGTCACCGGGAGAACTGGCACGCTATCGCGGTGTTTTGACGTGGTTTGCCGAACCTTTGGCGGAACCTGACAAGGTGCTCGACTGGCTCGAGGTGGCTTTGGCGCGGGGGCTCAAGTATGTAGTGATGGGCGCTGTTGCACCGCCGGTATCAGAGGCAAGGCTCGAGCAGGTCAACCGGGTGCTAGCCCGCATCGGTCTCAGCGATCACGGCGAGACTGTCGATATGCCCTGGAAAGCGCGCGTTCTGGAGCGCGATCCTGAGATGGTGGGGTTCGAGCGGCCCGTGGACAAGGCCTTGCCCAGCTTTTCCGTGATCGAGGCGCGCCGCGGCGATGCGGAACCTCACCTCGTCTTGGAGGCGCCGCTCGGCTCGGGAACGGTGCAGTCGACCTTGGTGGCGACCGCTCCTGGCGGCGGTTTTGCCGATGATGATTTCACCGTTCATTACGAGCCAAATACCAATCGTGTGCGCTGGACACTCAATCCGTTCGCGTTTTTCGCCCGCGCCTTTGGCGATGAGCGCCGGCCGATTCCCGACACGACGACGCTGGCGGGGCGGCGGATGTATTTTTCCCATATAGATGGTGATGGCTGGAATAACGTCTCGGAGATCGAAGGCTACCGGGAAGCCCAGAAGCTTTCGGCGGAGGTGGTCGAGCGCGAGGCGATCGTGCCGTATCCGGATCTGCCGGTGTCAGTCGGCTTGATTGCGTCCGATGCCAATCCGGCGCTCGGCGGCAACCTGACGGCCGGCGTCATCGCGCGGCGGCTGTTTGCCTTGCCGCAGGTCGAGGTGGCGAGCCACACCAACACGCATCCGTTCAACTGGCAGTTCTTCGAAAGCTATGACCGGGCGGAGGAATTGCGCCTGATCGAGAGCCATTCGGCGCCAGCGTTGTCGCTGCGTGAGCGGTTCACGCGCGGTGTCTTCAAAGTTGCGGGCCGCGCGATGCCTGTCAGTCAATCCGACAAGTATGTTGCCGGTTCCGACAGCCTGCCGCGGACCTACATGCGCCAGCCGTTCGATATCAAGAACGAAGTCGCCGGCGCGCTGAAGATCTCCGAGTCGTTTGCGCCGCCGGGCAAGCGTGCGGGAATCTACCTGTGGAGTGGCGACACGACGCCATTTTCAGCCGCGATTCGGACCGCCCGATTGGCTGGCGTTTACAACATGAATGGTGGCGATTCACGGCTCGATGCCGAGTATCCCTCAGTCACCTATGTGCCGCCGATTTCCCGGATGGCGGGCGATGAGCGGCAGATCTATGCCGGCAACAGCAACGAGAACACCTACACCAACGACTGGACGGGGCCCTATTACGGCCAGTTCATGCTGGTCAATACGCTTGCCAACACGGAGAGCCCGCGACGGCTGAAGCCTTTTAATCTTTACTATCACATGTACTCCGGTGAGCGGCCTGGCGCCCTCGCTGCCGTGCGGCACATTCTCGATATCGCGCGCAAGGCCCGCGTCATCCCGGTCAAAGCGTCGACCTACGCGGCAATTGCGAACGACTTCTTCTCGGTCGATATCGTGCAGGTCGATCTGTTTTCGTGGGCGGTGAGCCGTCGCGGGAGCCTTTCGACGGTCCGTTTCGATGATGCAAGCCAGCTTGCGGTCGACCTGACGCGGTCGCGGGGGGTTCTGGGGTCGGTTCGCCATGAAGACTCGCTGTTCGTTTCGCTGGATCCGGCTGTCGAAACGGCGGTCGTCACATTGCGAGGGCGGTCAGCAGAGCGAGCGGCGCGCAACGAGAGCAAAACGGTGGAAGCAAGCCTCGTCGACAGCCGTTGGGCGCTCAGCGGCCTGGTGCGGGAGAGCTGCGGGTTCCGGGTCACGGCGCAAGGCTTTGGCACGGGTGACATGTTGTGGCTGACGAGCCCACGTCGCGGTTTCAGAGTTTCGGTCGTGAAGGATGGCAAGGAGTTGTCGCAGGAGACGCGCTGGGCCGACGATCAGGGGCAGTTTGCGGTGCGTTTTGCGCCGGTCGCGGTGAACCCCGTCACGATCAGGTTCGCCTGCCATGGCTGATGTTTCCATGGGCACGATCGAGCGAATGGTTGGCGGCCTCCCGAAAGTCATGATGACCCGGCCAGGCTGGGTCAAACCGCACCTGTTGATCATGGTCGTGGTGTTTTTCGGCGCGCTTGGCGTCGGCTACCTGTTGTTGCCGGACGACAATGAACGCATTGCGATGCTCGAGCGCGACGGACACGATGGGCAGGCGCTGCAACTTTTGGAGCAGCGTTTTGCCAATGGCGATCGCAAGCAACGCACGCTGTTCCAGCTGCAAAACCTTTATGAGGAAAAAGGCGACTTGCCGAAGGCGCGCCAGATGCTGGTGTTGCTTGCCGCTGCGCGTCCCAGGGACGCCAATGTGCAGCGGCGGCTGGCAGAATTCTATCGCTCGACACAGGATGAGGCAGGTTACATCCAGGCGCTGGAGGCGCGGTTGGCGCGGCGCTATTCGCAGCCCGTGTGCAAGGAGCTGATCGGTCTCTATCGCCGTTCAGGCCAATTCGATGCGGAGCAACGGACCATTGCAGCGTGCCGCATTCGCGGCTACCGGCGCACCGAAGACATTGTGCGCCTCGCGCATCTGACGGCTGCGGACGGCAACATGGCGGAGGTTGCTGCTCTGTTGCGGTCAGTGGACGACCGGCGGCGGTTGAAAGGGGAAGGCGACCGGTTGATGCTGTTCGTCTCGCTGCTCGAAGCGGGCGGGGCAGACGAGGCCAAGACTCGCGCCGTCCGCTGGTACAAAGGTAGCCGGGACCAGGGCCTGGTGTTGCGCCTGATCGACGTGCTGGTCGATAGCAATCGCCATGATCTTGCGATGGAACTTGCACGCGAGGTTGGTCGCCCTGGCGATGCGATTTCGCTGACTGTGGCCGAGCTGATGTTGGACCGCGACCAGGTGGTGGCGGCACGGTCGTATCTCAAAGGATGGTTCGAGGTCTCCAAGCTTCGCGAGCCCGAGGCTGTCAGCCGATTCATTCGGGCGGCGCTGGATGCGGAAGATCCGCTGCTTGCCTACAAGGCCGGTGAGCTGCACGGCCTATCTGCCGTGGCACAAGGCGATCTTGTTGCATTGGCGGAAGCGCTGAGCGCTGTCGACCAGCGGGAGGCATTTCAGGCGGTGAAAGCGCAAATTTCGCCGGAGCTGATTGCCAGCAATGCGCTGTTGGCCGCTGCTGTCGAAGTCGATCAAGGCAAGCCCGAGCCCGCGCGTCAGCTGTTGTCGCGTGTCGAGGTGAATGCGCTGGACGCGTGGCGGTTGCAGCTTTGGGCGCGGCTGATGACGTCGACGGGGCGGCGGGCGACCGCTGTTCAAACTTTGCGTGATATTGCGGCCGGTGTGGCCAATGCTGGTCAGCGATCGGGTGCGCCCACGCCTGGCAGTGGTAGCCCGACGGGCCCCAACGGCGGCCCATTGCAATCGCCAGCTCCGGTGGTCCGACCCGATGCTATGCCCTTGCCGGTTCCGCCGCGTGGACAGTCCAACGTGAGCGCCGAACCCGCGCCGCCAAAACTGATCCGCAAGACTGTCCGCAAGAGACGTACTACGAAGCGGCCGCCAAGGCGGAATCGACTGCGAAGGCCGCCTGCATCTGTGATCAAGAAGCCGGCGCCACCTCCGACTTGGAATGGGCTACCGGCGTCTGTGCCGTTTCCAGCGCCGGGCTAGATGAATTGGCTGGTTTTGCGGTGAGATCGGCCTTAAACGGCCATTGCGCCAACGCACCATCGCTCAATGCCGGATTGTAGGGGTGAGCGCGGGCCGCGATGGGATGGTGCACTATTGTCGAGATCTCGTTGCCGTCGTGGTTCGTGGTCGGCTATGTGTAGCTGCGATCGCTGATCAAATGCGCACGACCGGCTGGTTGCGCTCTGTCGATCCGGAGCGTGGTGAGGCCGGGGGCTGCAACCGGGAATGGCGACGCCAGTGGGGCTCAATGGCCCGGGGGTTGACGGCGGTTGTGGTCTGAGGACCGATAACGACGCGTGGCGCTGCATTGTTGTGCTGGTGCGAGACCTGAGACGCGGGGCGCGATGGGGCGCGAGAACATGAAACAAAATGAGGGCGGATCGTCGGTGGAGGCCGCGTCTGGCTTGCCCGATTCGTCCGGCCTGCCGGTGCTGCCGCCTGCTGTGGCGATCCTCGAAATCCTCTTGTTGATCGTCGCGCCTGCCCTGCTCGATCATCTGGTGCCGGCGTTTCCCAGCCTGAATGATGGTCAGCCACATTTTTTCTGGCTGCCGGTGCTCTTGCTCTCCATG
The DNA here is from genome assembly GCA_041397705.1 of Hyphomicrobiaceae bacterium. Lineage (GTDB taxonomy): Bacteria > Pseudomonadota > Alphaproteobacteria > Rhizobiales > Hyphomicrobiaceae. The sequence continues at coordinate 4,042 of JAWKWC010000038.1, read as the reverse complement.
CAATACGGGCCGGTCAGTGGTCTGCTGGCGGCCGGAACAGCGATCATCTTTTCCGCGTTTCTCGGCTGGCCCGAGCAGGAAATCGGCGAAAATCACTTCAGCTATCTACTGCGCATCTGGCTGCAACCGGTTTTGTGGCTGGCGGCGGCCATCATTCTCGGTCAGTTCCGTTTGCGTCAGATCGAGCGCAAGGAGGCTTTGAGGCAGGAAGTTTTGGAGCTGCGGACGCAGCGTCAGGCCATAGCGGATCACGCACGCAATTTGCGCCAAAGATGCGAATTGTTGGAGCGGACGCTCGCGACGCGGGCCGATCCCGATGCGCGCCGTTTGTTGACGGCGATGGGGCGGCTGCAGTCGACTGACGCTCCTTTGGCCGCCGCTGCGTTTCACGACGCCGTGCGGTTGGGATTTGGCGATTGTGTGGTGTCGCTTTGGGTGCGCGACAACGACGTGCTGAGATTGACCGACCGGCAACCGGAAGGGGCGGAGGCGCGATCGGGCCTGGCCGACAAGGGATCTATGGGCGCTGGCGAGGCGCTCCATACGGCGATCGTCGCGCAAGGGCGGCGCCTCTCCGTGCTTGTCCCGGGTGACGAGCGCGATCTCGACGGCGCGGGCGTCGCTGCAACCCCCATTATGGATCTTGATGGCAGCGTGCTCGGCATGCTGCTGCTCGAGCGGGCGTCGCCTGCGCAGTTGGATGCCACAACGACACTGCGGCTTGGAGCTGTGGCGCGCATGCTGGTGGGTCGGTTGAGAAAGACGTAACTGGCCGGTCGATGCCGCTGGCGCCACGCGCATCCGTGGCGGTGGCTGCGGAGGGCGGCAGCCCACAAGGTCTGGCGGGAAATGCGGTGGCGGATGGCAACCGCCGCGCACAAAGCCGGGCGACAGGGCTGAGCATGGCGCAGGACACCAGCCCATCGATCGACCAGGGCAGAGCCGGCCAAGGATGCGCGCAGCGCAGGAGGAGCTGCTGCGGGGCGGGGGAACATCTGGCTGTTGCTTGGCGTTGGCGCCGTCAGCGCGGTGCTGGTGGGCGTTATGTTGCATGCCGGCGCGCCACTCGGTTCCCTCGTTCTGTTGCATTTGGTGATGCTTGGCGCTTTGGGGGGGGATCCTCGGGCGAGCCATGAAGGCGAAGGCGCGATGTCACTCTTGCCATGCTGGCGCTGGTGGCGGGCGCTGTTGCCGGGCCGCTGGGGCCATTCGGCGCGGCGTTGCTGGGGTTGCGCAAAGAGGGAATGAGGTTGTAGCCCATTGGTCGAGCGGTGGTATGAACGCATTGCATTTGTCAACCGCGATCGAGCCGGATGTGCGGCTGTGCGATGATGTCGGCGTGGGGCGCACGCTGGATCTGGGCAGTGCGATGCCCGCATCGTTTCCGGCGCTGATGGAGAGTGGACCACTGGCCAAGCGACAGGCCATTCTCGGCTACATCGCGCGTCATTTTCACCCTGCCTATCTGGCGACGCTGCAGATTGCGCTCGAAAGCCCGGAGCCGACGCTGCGGGTGCAGGCTGCTGCAGTGGCCGCGCATGTCGGTCCTGAAGTGCGCAACCGGTTGCGGCAGACGCTCGACCGGGTGGCGCGATTGGGTGACGAGCCGGATGTGGCGCTCGATTTGCTCTGCGATCTCGATCTCCTGGTTGTTTCTGGGCTGATCGATGAAAGCGAGCGCAAGGCTGCCAATGCCGCCCGCCGGTTGCTTGGCGATAGCGTTCTTGTCGACGTCAAGAAGGGTCCACACCGGGTTTTGCGGGGCAGCGATACGACGACGGCGGTATTGCGGATCGCGACACTGGAGACGTTGTTGCTCGAGCGTGGGCGGTTCGCAGACTTGCGGGCGATCCGGGCGGCGCGTCAAATTCGCGATACGCGGCCTGCCGTTCGGTTCCGTCGGCTTGCAAGCCTGGGTCGGCATCCGGAGGCGGCGCAAACATGAAGGCGGTCGCGCACCAGGGCGATGAAGAGGCCGACGTCTGCATTCTGGTCGAGGGGTGCTACCCCTACGTTCCGGGCGGCGTCTCGGCCTGGATCGACTGGCTTATTCGCAGTCAGCCGGATACGCGTTTTCGGGTTGTGGCGCTATGGCCGAAGCCAACGAGCCAGGCGCCGCGCTACGCCTTGCCTGCGAACGTCATCGGCCTCGATCACCTCTATTTGCAGGATTTCGGTGCGGAGCCAATGAAGCGGCTGAGGTTGCCGGATGGGCTCGATGAGCTGGCTGCTGCGCTCGGCGATTTGATGGGGCGGGGCGGTCTTGGCCCATTGACGCGGGTGGCTGCCGCGGTGGAGCGCACGCGCGGACATTTGCCGCTGCCCGTGCTTTTCAATTCGCCGGTGGCCTGGGAGATTGCCCGGCAGGGCTATTCCGCGGAAATGCCGTTCGGCTCGTTCCTGCACTATTTCTGGGCGTGGCGGGCGTTGTTGGGCGGGCTGCTGGCGACTCTGGAATTTCCACTGCCGAAGGCGAAAGTCTACCACACCATCTCGACAGGCTATGCAGGTGTGCTCGCAGCCCGTGCCGCTGAGACGGGACGCCCGCCATACTGACCGAGCACGGGATCTATACCAACGAGCGCCGGGTCGAGCTGCTGATGGCGAGCTGGGTGGCCGATACCGTGGACAAGGGCCATGCGCTCGATGATCCGCGCTTCGATCTCAGGGACATGTGGATTCGTGCCTTCGAGGCCTATGCGCGCACCTGCTATGAAGGTGTCAGCGAGATCGTGACCCTCTATGAGGACAACCAACGGGCTCAGCAGTTGCTGGGGGCGCCCGACGACCGGTTGCGGGTCATCGCCAATGGAATCGATCTTACGAAATTCGAGGGTCTAGCGCCGGCCAAGGATGAAGCGCGTCCGACTGTGGCGCTGATCGGCCGGGTGGTTCCGATCAAGGACGTGAAGACCTTCATCACGGCTGCCGCTCTCTTGCGCGATCGCATCCCAAACGTGGCGGCTGTCATCATGGGGCCAGTCGACGAGGATCCCGAATACTTCGACGAATGCGATGGCCTCGTGAAGAGCCTGGGACTTGAGACCACCGTCGAGTTCACCGGTCAGGTCAACATCCTGGAGCACCTATCGCGTGTGCACGTCGTGGCCTTGACGTCGTTGAGTGAATCCCAGCCCCTCGTCATCCTCGAAGCGGGGGCGGCGGGCATTCCGTTCGTTGCGACCAATGTTGGCTCGTGCCGGGAGATCCTGGAGGGGAGACCTGACGAGGACCCGCCGCTTGGGCCTGGGGGTATCATTACCGGTCTGGTCGCGCCGCGGGAGATCGCGGAGGCCATCGGCGCGCTGCTCACCGATCACGAGCGGCGGCGTATCTACGGCGAAACATTGCGCGAGCGCGTGCGCCGTAGTTACACGTCAGAGCGCGCCGTTGAGGCATATCGTCGTCTCTACGGCGAGCACATCGGCGCTGCAACGCAGGTCAAGTCGCAACCGCAAACGGCCGCCTGAGGAAGGACATCGAGATGGCCGGCATCGGCTTTCAGCTCAAGCGGCTTGCGAACCGCGACACCATCACCTCGCTGGTGTCGGCTGGCGGGCATGCAGCGGTGATTGCCGCGGGGCCGTGGCTGTTCACGATTCTCAGTCTTGCGGGGATCGGCATCACGACCGAGCGCCTTGTCGGCCTTGATACGCTCGCCGAGTTTCGCGTCCTGATCATCTACGCGTTTGCCGCTTCGCTGGTGTTGGCGGCGCCCGTCACTATTGTTGCCACGCGCCTAGTGGCCGATGCGCTGTGGCTGAAGGAGCCCAAGCGGGTTGGCTCGCTGCTGTTGGCGACGCTGGTGTTGACGCTGGCGGCCGTGGGTGTCGGCACGGTGTTGCTGGTCGCCTTCTTCAGGCCGCCGCCAGCGACTGCGCTGGCACTTGTTGCGGGCTCGACGCTGGTGGGGCTGATCTGGGTGGTGCTGTCTTTTTGCGGTGCGGTGCGCGACTACAACGGCGTGACGCTGTCGTTCTTGGTGGGATTGCTCGTTTCTATGGCGGCAAGCATCGGGTCTGCTCTGCTCGGTGGTGGTCCG
>JAWKWC010000037.1:0-10391 GCA_041397705.1 Hyphomicrobiaceae bacterium | reverse complement strand
AGCAGGCGGCTCAGACGGCCGTGACCAGGAGCACCGTGTCGCGGGCGGCTGTCACCTTGACGCGGGTGCCGGCCGCCGCATCGGCGCCTTCGGCCTGCCACAGCGTGTCACCGACACGAACCTTGCCGCGGCCGCTGACGATCGGCTCGGCGACGACGACGACGCGGCCGATGTACTGGGTGCCGCGCGCGTTCAAGTCCGGCGTGTCGCTGGGCGAGTTGTCGGAACGGGCGAAACGGCGGACGACGAAGACGGTTGCGACGGCGAACACTGCAAAAGCCACGAGCTGCCATGGCCAGGTGATGCCGGTCAAAAAGGCGAGGCCTGCGACCAGGATAGCGGCGACGCCGAACCAAAGGAAATGGACGCCGGGGACGAAGGTCTCGAGGCCGAACAAGACCACGGCAAGGATCACCCAGTTCCACAGGCCGAATTGGGCCATCAGGTTGGTCAGCTGCATGTCTGCGTTACCTTCGGGAAGCGGCTATCGTTTGAAGTCTGATTGCAGTGCGAAACGGGGCAGCGGTCACGCTTCGCGAACGGTCCGCTGCGTTGGTTGCGATGGCGCGCACCGCGCGCCACCGAGTATTGAAGATTAGACGCGTGGGACGCTGCCGCCATTGACGCGCGTGGTGCCGCCCTTGTTGCCGAAGGCTTCGCCAGCGATCTCGGCAACGCCTGCCAGGGAGCCGATGATTGACGTTGCTTCGAGGGGCATCATCAGAACCTTCTGGTTGGGCGAGGCGGCGATGGCTTCGAGTGCCTTCATGTAGTTGTTGGCGACGAAGTAGTTGATGGCCTGGACGTTGCCGCCGGCGATGGCGTCGGAGACGACGCGGGTCGCTTCGGCTTCAGCCTGGGCTGCGCGCTCGCGGGCTTCGGCATCGCGGAAAGCGGCTTCCTTGCGGCCCTCGGCTTCGAGAACCGCGCTCTGCTTCTCGCCTTCGGCCTTGAGAATGGCAGCCTGCCGATAGCCCTCGGCGTCGAGGATGTTGGCACGCTTGTCGCGTTCGGCCTTCATCTGGCGGGCCATCGAATCGATCAGGTCGCGGGGCGGAGCAATGTCCTTGATCTCGATGCGGGTGACCTTGACGCCCCAGGCTTCGGTGGCGGCATCGACCACCTGCAGCAGGCGGGCGTTGATGACGTCGCGGTTGGAGAGCAGCTCGTCCAGGTCCATGGAGCCCATGACTGTGCGGATGTTGGTCATGGTGAGGTTGATGATGGAGTTCTCGAGGACATCGACCTCGTAGGCCGCCTTGGCAGCATTGAGGACCTGGAAGAAGGTGACACCGTCGACCTTCACCATGGCGTTGTCGCGGGTGATGACATCCTGGGAGGGGATATCCATCACCTGCTCCTTCATGTTCATCTTGTAACCGACGCGCTCCATGATCGGCACAAGGATGTGCAGACCGGGATTGAGCGGGCGGGTGTAACGACCGAAGTTTTCGACGGTCCACGTGTAGCCTTGCGGCACGATCTTGACTGTGGACCACAAGGCGAAGACTGCCAGGATGATAAGCGCGAGGCCAAAAATCTCGATGCCGCCGAAAAGCTGGTTCATGCCTGTTCTCCAAAAGGTCAAAATGTCGCACGACTCATCTGGTGCGCGTTCTAGGCTTTTCTAGGGTCCAGCCATCAAGTTTCAGTTAAATTATGGAAAACAAATAGTTACTTTGGTCTGTGCGAGCGCTGTTGTCACGTGATTCGATAAGGCCTGGAGGTGGACTAATTCCACGTCAACAGGGGTTCAGCGGCGGAAGCGATTGTAGCTTTGCAGCACGTTGATGATGTGGGGCGTTTTTGTACTTTCTTCGCTCAGAACTTCGTTCACGGCTTTCTGGAGGGCCTCACGAATGGGTCGCGTGAAGGGTCGGACGACAGTTCTTTGAGAACGAATGCGGTTCAAGGCATCGTTCTGGGTGGCCGGGAAGGCGGTGGCCCATTTGTCGAGATTGCGCCGGCAGGTCTGGTCGACGAGCTGTTGTTGCGCCTCGGACATGGCATTCCAGGTGGCGGGGCCAATCAGCAGGTCGAACATGTAGGCCGGGTTGTGAATGCCGGGATAGTGGTAGACGGGCAATGTGCGTTGTCGGGTGACGAAGATGTCGGTCAATGGCGTGACCCAGAAGACGGCATCCAGTCGCGAGAGCGCGCCTTGGACTTCGCTCGACGAGGCCAGCGACACTGGGCGGGCGCCAAGCTTCTGTAGCGTTTGGGTCAGCAGGGGCGGGCCATAGACGCGCAGGTTGTTGAAGTCAGAAGGCGAGCGGACCTCCTTGCGGAACCAGGCGCCAGGGCCGCCCGCGACACCGCAGGGGATGGCGCGCACCGGCTTGCCGAGGGCTGCATAGGCCTCCTCGAGGAAACGGGCGCCTTCGGCACGCATCCAGCGGACATGCTCGGTCGGGGTGAGGCCGAAGGGGACGCTGCCGGCGTAGATGGCGAATTCGGGGCGTTGCCAGAGGAGGGCTGGCGAATGCCATGCGATCAGGCCCGGCTTGTCGCTGACTTCGCTTCGGGCCGCGGTTGAGGCGAGTGCCTCTGCGCCGCTTAAGGGAGAGAGCTGCAACTTGCTGGCGCTAAGGCGGCCGAGTTCGGTCATGAAATCGGTCTGCTGGTCAGTGAATCCCGGTGTAGTGGCGCCATTGAAGACGGCGGTGGCCAGACGCCATGTGGCCGGAGCAGCGGATGCGGCGGCTTGGCTGATGGCGCTGTCGGTCAGGGCAGGCGGGAGATTGGATCGCGGGACCAAAGTGGCTGGTGGCGGTGGGGATGGGGGTGCCGTTTGCGGGGCCGGCGTTGGGTTCGGGGGCGGTGTGGCTGGTGTTGGCTGTGGTGCAACCGGTTGCGCCGGTGTTGTGTTGGCTGCGACTTCGACTGGTGAGGCTTGCGCCACCTGCCCGGGCTGATCGGCGACTGGAGGCGCTGCGGCATTGGGCGAGGGGGGCGATACCGGCGTGTTTGCGGGCGGCGGTGAAGCTGGTGTGGCGTCGCCTTGAGTGCTTGCGGCGCTGGGCTGCGGGGCCGCGTTGGCTGCCAATGTTGCGGCTTGTGCCAGTGCGGCGCGACGGGCGCGGGCCTCGCCGACGTGGCGGCCGCTCGGCTGGACGGTGATATAGCGATCGTAGGCGGCGATGGTTCGCGCTCGGTCGGCAGCCCGCCAAGCGGCCTCGTCGCGCTCGGGCGCCAGGACCTGGACCCAGTACCACAGCCCCGCCAAGGCGAGGATGCCTGAGAAAATCGCCGCGCCGACGATGCCCCAGCCGCCGGATCGCTGCGAATGGGGGCCGGCTGGTTGACTTGACGGGATGTCGTCGAAGGTCACGCGCCGCACGCTTGGACTGAGGCCGCGCGCGTTATCGCCAGGCAATGACGCCGCTTGGGGCGGCAGCGACACGGCCGGTGCTGTCAGGGCGGGCGCTGGCCGCGGGGCGTGTTTGAAGCCGCGTGTCGCTTGCAGGGCGCCGCTCGCCCAGTAGCATGGCGCGCCATTCGGCGACGGATTGAGGCCGGTCCTCGGCGCGCACGGTCATGGCGGCGTCGATGGCTTCGAGGAATCCGGGGCGCCAGTGCTGAACTTCGCCGCCAGCCATGGGCATGGGGTCGTCTAGGTCGCGGGAGAGGGCGTCGGGCGGCGCCTTGCCGGTGACGAGGAAATAGAAGGTGGCTGCGCTGAGGGCGTAGATGTCGCCTCCAGGCGCCCTGCCGGTCGAGGTCGACGGCGTATTGCTCCTTCGGCGAATAGCCCGGCGTGACGATGGCGTGAACGGTGCGGGATTGGGCGGACAGAGCCTGGCGGGCGGCCGAAGTCGATCAGCACGGGCTCGTTGCCGTCGCGCATGATGACGTTGGCGGGCTTGATGTCGCGATGCAGGATGCCTTCGGCATGGACGACGGCGACGGCGCGTCGAGCAGCGTGCGGGCGATGGCATCGACCTCGGCCTAGGTCGGTGGCCGACCCAAGGCTGCGCGCCATTGCGACAGGCTCGGGCCCATTTCGAAATCCAGCACCATGTAGGCGGTGTTATTGGCCTCGAACAGGCGGGCGACGCGGACGATGTTTGGGTGGCGGAAGCGGGCCAGCGTTCGGGCTTCGTCGAGAAACTTGGCACGGCCCCAGGCGAGCAGCTCCTCCTCGCGGGCAGAGCGGGCGATGACGGTGGAGCGGCCTTCCTCGCGCAGCGCCAGATCGCTTGGGAAGTACTCCTTGATGGCCGCCTGGGCGCCGAGGCGGAGGTCGTCGGCCTTGTAGGTGAGGCCGAAGCCGCCCTGACCGAGCACGTCAAGGATGCGATAGTCGCCGACGAGGATCGAGCCAACGGGTAAGGCTTGCCGAAACTCCACCTTGGACTACTCCTCGCCATGGGGCGTGAATGGGCATTTCCTGCCCTGCGCTCGCCTGGGGCATGCATGGGCCGCGCCAAGCGGACTGATCCGTGGCGTGATTGCAATCTAATCTCTTAAATGAACTTTGTGCACCCACGGTGGTGCTCTCGGTTGGCAACTTTTCGCGAGGTGGCAGCCGCGCGACGGGGATATGCAACTTGGTGAGGTGGATCCGACTGCTGGCGCACGGGCCGAGATAGGCGGTGACCTGGTTCGGGCCTGTCGTCTGCACCGAGATCTTCAAGGCGCGTGAATTGTCGGCGGTGTAGCGGTAGCGATGCTCCGCGGTTTGCCCGCCTCCGGCAGGACGCGGCACCGACGAGCATGGCTGACGGCGGTGATGCGGCCCGTTGCGGCACGCGTGAAGGAGATGTCCTGCAGCGTCGTGGCGCCCTTACGGGTCTCGACGTGCGCTCATCTCGCGAGTTCAGAAGAACCGAATCATGGCGCCGGGGTGTATGGCGAGCCAGGGGCTACTCCGATTGGCGGCTATTCGTCCAATTCAGAAAGATGCGCCAAACCGTTTTTCCACAGATCTCGAACAGATAGAGCCTCTAGCGTAGAACGTAGCTTCGGGTTTGCCCTTATGTGAAACGCTAATCCTGCTATGGATCCTATTGTCCCAAGAACAGTTACAAACGAGGCGACATACAATGAGCCAATCCACATATTAATCGGATAGTTCGCTTCAATTGTGTAATATCCGTAAAGCGCACCAAACACTCCCATTCCACACCAATAAGATAGAAAAAAAGCCATGCGTATTCCGTCTCTGGGCGGTTTGAACAAGAGAGACGTCAAATCAAGCGCAAGGATGGAAGACATCAGAAAGAGGGAATTGCGGCGCTCACTCATAGATTTTCTACCCCTAATAAGGATCGCCGACAGACGCGTCAGCCGCAGGCCCGGGTGGCGCACTAGCGGTGTCACTCGCCTGGGCGGGATCTGACGAAGCAGTATTTGAACCCATTGGCGAGGCTGGCGCATTTGCATTCGTCGGCGAAGGAGAGTTGGCAGGAGAACCTATCGCAGCCTTGCCTGATTCAGCCACTGCTGCCTTTCCCGTTTCCGTTGCAGCTGTCCCAAGTAGTGAACCAAGTGCGGCTTCGCTCTTGACCTGAGATCTTTTTCTCATCCACTCATTGGGAGAGTCTTGGCGTATCCTCGCATGTCATGGCGGCTTCCTTCTCTGGCTCTGGTAGTGGCTTCGCAATCACAATTTGAGCCTGTGTCAGTGACGCCAGTTCAGGTTAAGGCTCGTACAAAGCACAAAGTTTGATCTGAGCTTTGTCGGTAGTAGGATCAAATGAGAACTCCACCCTGACGCTTGAAGTCGAACCATCATCATTGGTAAGTGGCATTGAAAGTAAAAAGTCACCTTCTTGCCGCCTCGCGACCCCGGCACCAAGTATTGCTTCAGGGTCCAACCTGTTGAAGGTCAATTCCAGTTCCTCTATGCTGTCGATCAAGTCGAGCACTGTCATTGCTTCGAGTTGGAGGCGCTTAAGCATAAGCCCAGCATCGCCGGAGGCGATGGCAGCGATCATTCCGATCATCTGTTCAATGTCATCGGGAGTGAGTCGCTCGAGAGTGTTTTCGTTGTCGGTGGTCATCAATCACTGGGTCCTTGAGGCCCGTCCGAAGTGTTTGCGGCAGCCGATCCTTCTGCTGTAGCAGCGGAACCCATGCCTGGACTGGATGGTGACGCCGATAAACTCGTGTTGGGCGAAACGCCTATGGAGCTGAAGTACGCCTCGGCCGCCCTGACTTGAGCAATCGCTTGCTGGTGGCTGAACCCTGACCTGAGACCTTTTTCTCATCCACTCATTGGGAGAGTCCTGGGTTGAAGCTTGCCCTTGTCGGGTACGTGCCGCAAGGGCGATGTGTTTGTTGCGGTAGGCCTCCGGCGTCATGTTCGCGAGGGCCGCATGCGGGCGCACGGCACCTTGTTTCTTGCGCCCCTCCGGCACGACGCCCCTGCGCGGGATAGCTGCAGGTGCCGACGGCGCTGTTCGAGATCAGGTTGTGGGCGGTGTTCCCGGATCAAGTCCGGGACAGGCTGCGGCGAAGGTCTGCGACAGCGACGGATCGCCGGTGTTGGTGGCGGTGACCAGCCGGTCGAGATCGTCGTAGGCATAGCTCCAGCTGTCATTGGGCCGGCCGGCATGGCTGACGGCGGTGATGCGGCCCGTTGCGGCACGCGTGAAGGAGATGTCCTGCAGCGTCGTGGCTGCTTTGCGGGTCTCGATCACTCAAGATTTCTTGGTTCGAAGGAACCAGACTTTTCAGTTGGGACACCGTCGACCCACCATAACGATATGGTTTCACGGCTTCGTCCAGATGTTAGAAGTGCATCGAGCTCGTTCAGGCGGATCAGCATCCGCCCCACCTTCCAATTTAGATATCTGCTGGCCACCCACTCGGGCAGAATAAACGTTAAGACACTGCCAAGCCCAAACCAGCGAGGGCATAATAGATATCTCCGCGCTGCAAGCTCACCTCCAAGGTCCGGAATAAAACCATGGATTTCGTCTATCCGCGCCCCCATTTCTGCAGCCTCGGCCAGCTTAGGGTTCCGCGTCTTGGCAAACCGAACTACGATTAGTGGTCTCCCGTAAAGATCCCAGTCGAAGCGAACGCTATCCACTTGATCGCCCCTCAATCTTTGGTAGTATGTCGGAAACATGCCAACGCGTCTACTTTTGGGCCGCCAGGCTTGAAAACCAAGGGAGATCAGGTGTGACATCGCCTGTTCCCTCAGCATTCTCGCCAGAACTTCTTTTGCTTGCTTCGTCTTCATCGGCGCCTATTGATCATTCTGGCCACTAGCGTCAGAACCACCTCCGGCTGTACTCCCTGCCACGCTGGCGCTCCCACTCCGGACAGTCCCGGCAGCTACCTGCCCAATATCTTCGGCAGTTGTGACAGATATCTCGCTCATTACACCGCTTTTGAATGCCGCTTTCTGCGACGGGCCTTTGAGTGTCGACTGTGGTGTCCTGGGAGCAATGGAGCGAAATTTCGCTTCCACATTTTCAGTCCCCCACTTGAATACATTGAACTGTCTGTGATCTGCAATCCGCGATCCCTTTCTAACACCAGATAATTTACCGTCTAAAGGGTTTAGCGGCGTCTGAAAGCTGTATGGCACGCGTCCACTCAAGAGACCTCTAGCAACCGCAAACGTTTCTCCGATTCTCCCTTTGAACGCCGGGCTGGTCTTGGCTACTGCCTTAGCTGCCCATGATCCAACTGCTTGACCCATTCTGCCGGTAATCGCTCCCGTCAGTGCGCCGAAGGCTACATTCTTTCCCAGATCGGCAGCGTTCTTCCCCTTCGCCGAGGCGACTGCACCAGATATCACACTGCCAAATACCGCACCCCGAGCGGCGACCCCAACCGCCGAGCGCCCCTGCGAGTGCGGCTTGACCATAGGTCGCGACCGAACTGACGTTTCCAGTTGCGATATCGGCTATCGCCTGAACGCCAAGGCCAAACAACGCGCCCGCGACGATAGGTGCAGGTATGAAGTGCCCATTCTCATCGCTCTTGTTGACCGGATCGTTGTCGGCATAGGCGTAGCGGTTGGTGCCTTGCTGCTTTGCGCTTCAGATGCCGACTGCGCATCCGCGCGTGCCGGGCTTGTTGGGGTCCCACCAGTCCGGAGAGATGAAGCGGCAGAGGTGCGGGTGAATTTATTCCGGGGAGGGGATTGCGAACTTGGCTTGGGTACACGAGACGTGGGGCGCGGCTCGGGAGCGAGTGACAGCGGATTAGAGCGGGGATTGCAATTGGCGACAAAGGGGCGTGGACTGGGAGGATCGCAGGATTGATGCGGGCCTACTGTTCCGCCACCCTTAGCCAGATGTTTCAACGCGAACTTGGGATTTCAACCTATGCCGTCACGCTGGACCAAACGCCGCCAAAAATTCCGGGCCATCTTCGAGGGGCCAACGTGCATCCATCCGGGCTCGGTGCACGACCCGATCGCGGCGCGGATCGCCTACGACCTTGGCTTCGAGGCCGGCATGTTCGCTGGCTCGACGGCGTCGCTGACGGTGCTGGGCTCGCCGGATCTGATCACGCTGACGCTGACTGAATTCGCGCAGCAGGCCTATCGGATCGGCGTGCGGCGGACCTGCCGCTGATGTGCGATGCCGATCACGGCTACGGCAACGCGCTGTCGGTCATGCGCACGGTGGAGGAGCTGGAAGCGGCGGGCGTGGCAGGCCTATCGATCGAGGATACGGATCTGCCGCAGCCGTTCGGCACGGGCGGCAAGCAGCGCATGTTGTCGATCGAGGAGGGTGTCGGAAAAATGAAGGCGGCGCTGGCGGGTCGCAACGATCCCGATCTCATCATTGCCGGGCGGACCAGCGCACCGGCGATCAGCAATATCGAAGATACGATCAAGCGGGCCAAGGCCTACGAGGCGGCGGGCGTGGACGCGATGTTCCTGGTCGGCGTCAAGGCGCGAGCCGAGGTCGAGGCGGTGGCCGCAGAGATCAAGATCCCGATCATTCTCGGGGATCGCCGGGTGAGCTTGCCGACATTCCGTGGCTGTCGAAGACGGGGGTCAGGGTGGCGCTGCAGGGGCATCAACCGTTCGCTGCGGCAGCGCAGGCGATCTACAACACGCTGAAGGCGCTGCGCGAGGGCACCAAGCCCGGCGATCTCAAGGGCGTCGCGTCGGCCGACCTGATGCGGCAGTTGACGCGTGCCGACGATTACGATCAGCGCGCGAAGGACTGGCTGTAAGTGCTTGGCGGTCGCGTTGGGTTGCGCCGGTTCGGCTGATTGCGCGTAGCTCTGCGCCTTGGCCGGCGAACCCAACCTACAGGCTGTCGAGGCGGCGGGATCAGGCTTTTGCCACCTGGAATCGCTGGTCGTCGTCGGTGGCCATCTGGTTGACCAGGTCGATTTCCCAGGCGAGGTAGGCGCGCATGGCGGTCCCGGTCGCCGCCGCGCTCGCGCGCCGGGAGCCAGACGTCGTCCGGAGTGTCGGCCATGTGGCCGTCACCTTTCTCGAGAGGGAGGCCGGCTGCGGTCCATGCCCAGGTGCCGCCAGCAAGGGCTGCGACGGGCGTCGATGAGGCCGAGGCGACTTCGGTGGCGGCGATGCGGGCGAGGGCGCCATCGGGTGAGGTGAGCACGATGGTTTCGGTTGCGGGGACTTTTTTCAGCGCGTCGGCCAATCGGGTGCGGGTGGCGAACCAGGCGCCGGGAATGTGGCCGCTGCGGTAGGGCTTGGAATATTCGAGATCGATGACTGTGGCCTTGCCTGTGTCGAGCCGCTGTTTCAGCTCCGACGGGGTTACGGTTGCGGCGGTCGCCTTTTCGAGGCCGAGCGTGCGTGGCCGATGCGGGCCGGTGATGCGCTCGCCCGGGAGGTCGGCAAGGCTCATGACGGCGACGTCGGTCCAGCCCATCTGCTTGAGCCACGAAGCGGTCATGACATCGCGCACGCCGTCGGAATCGACGAGGACGACGCGGGCGCCCCAGGTGGCGAGGTAGTTGTCGGTCTCTTGCACGAGCTGGCCGCCGGGGGCGGAGCGGACGCCGGCAACGTGGCCTGCCGCGTATTCCTCGGGCGTTCGCACATCCAGGACGTAGAGCGAGCGGCGGCTCGATTCGGTGCGCCAGGCGGCCAGCGTTGCTGCGTCGATGCGGGGAATGGCGAAGCGCTTGGCGACGGCCGCGGCGGCGTTGCGGGCAGCCTCGGCTGATGCGGGGGAGACGGCGGGCGGGCGGCGCTCGGCGCCCTTGATGACCTCGAAACCGGCGAGATGCCAGGCCATGGTGCCGTCCTTGAGAGAGACGACCTTGTTCGGCACACCGGCATTGATGAGGGATTGGGCGCCGATGATGCTGCGGGTGCGGCCGCCGCAATTGACGACAACGGTGGTTGCAGGCGAAGGCACGAGGTCCTTGAAGCGGTAGATCAGCTCGGCGCCGGGCACGCTCATGGCGGTGGGGATGGAGTTGGTGTGATACTCCTC
>JAWKWC010000036.1:0-11957 GCA_041397705.1 Hyphomicrobiaceae bacterium | reverse complement strand
GAAAGGCCGTCGGAAGGATGCCGCCAGCGCAGACGATGACTGCGTCGTTTGCCAGTCGGATTGATTTGCCGTCGTGTTCAAGTTCGACGACATCAGGCGCGATGCAGCGCACGCTTGAGGATAGCATGAGCTGGAGGCTCCCGGTGTTTACGGCATTGTCCACGCGCTGGCGGTTTTTGGGTTTCGAGCGCGAGAACGCTGCGCTGCGATAGGACAACGTCACCTGTGTGCCATCCACTTCAGCCAGACTTGCCGCCGCTTCCAGCGCGCTGTCACCGCCACCGACAACCAGGACGCGTTGGCCACGATACTGCTCTGAATCGACCAACCTGTAGACGACCTTCTCCAGGTGCTCTCCCTCAACCCCGAGCCGGCGTGGCGTTCCCCGGCGACCAATGGCCAGAATGACCGAGCGGCCAAAGTGCACGCCGCGCGTGGTCTGAACCTGAAATCCTTCGCCGTAAGGTTCGATCGCCTCGACCCGTTCGCTTTCGTGGATCAAGAGGCCCGTTTTCCGCGCCGCTTCATACCAGAATGACAGTAGCTTCTCCTTCCTCACTTCGCGAAACGGCATCTCGCCGATCAACGGCAATTTTGCCGGCGATGTCATGACCAGCTTGGCTCGTGGAAAGTGGGCAACCGTGCCACCGAAGGTGTCCTGCTCCAGTGTCGCATACGAGAGGCCACGCTCAATGGCGGCGAGGCTCGCTGAAATTCCGGCCGGGCCGGCACCAATGATGACGACATCCATCATGCCGGGGTTGCGAGCCCTACCGCGTGCCCGCACCGCCTCGATCGCCTGGCGGCCCTGCTCCACCGCATTGCGGATCAGGCCCATGCCGCCGAGCTCGCCGGCAATGAAAATCCCGGACACGTTGGTTTCGAAAGTTTCGCTGACATGGGGAATATCAACACCGCGCGTTGCCGTTCCGAAGACCAGATTGATGGCGTCGAGGGGACAGGCTGCGCGGCAGGCGCCGTGGCCTATGCAGGAGCTTGGTTCGATCAGTGCGGCCCGTCCGCCGACAAGCCCGAGGATTTGACCTTCTGGACACGCACGCACGCAGGCGCCGCAGCCTACACACCGCGTTGGATCGATGACGGGATGAAGCGAGGCTGGCTCGGTCATTCCCGCTTCTTTCGCCTGGGCCAGGACGAAGCGACTGCGCGCTTCGGTTCGGCGTGACTGGACGACGTAGTAAGCGAAGATCAAGGCCACGGGAAAGGCGTAGGCGAGGACTACAGGATCCATGCCACCTCATGACGGTAAGCCGCTGCATCGAAGTCTGCGGCAAAGCGCCCGTCGCGCTCAGAACGTGGCCGACACTCAAACTCTGGCCAGCTGTTCGGAGCGCGACAAAGCAATGTGCCACCGCCGTCGCCTGGTGGAGACTAGGACGGTGCCGCTAGATGCCACGATGGTGCGGGGTTCCATGCATGGCATAACCTTTACGACTGTTGCGGACCCAATCCCTGCTCAAGCGTTTGCGGGGCGATCAGGCAGGGCTTCAATCCGGTCAGTCATAATCGTGCACGCTTGTGCGCGCTTGGGACTCGTTCGATGCATTCCCGGGACGACAACGTCACCGGCCGCGGACTATTCCATTGGCAGCAAAAGAACCGTTGACGAAATTTGAAGCCGCGCCGAACTTCTCGCTGGGCGTTGACACATTTCAGTCGGAATCGTCCCTCAATGAGCACGTCGTTCGATGCCTTCCCCCGAACTACCGCTCGCAGAGCGGTTGAAGCTGATGTGACCTCAAACGGTCTTCAGTGCCAATGGGGGATTTATGCCTGCTACACTCTTTACGGAACTGGGCCCGGCAACGGGGCCTGCCCGGCACACTGCTCGTGGCGCGACACGGTCGGCGCACTCGCCAGCACGTGACGGCACCTTGCCGCGTTTGCGCAAATTTGTTGGCTCTCTCGCGCGGATGCTTTTTGGGTTTGCTATCGTCGCGACGCTGGTGGCCGGCTGGGTGCTGCGTGGCGAGGAGCACATCACAGCGAGCGAAGGTCTTGGATACTGGCTGGGGATCGCCGGTGCGTCGGCGATGCTGTTGCTTCTCATCTACCCGATGCGCAAGCGCATTTCGGCCCTGCGTCACATTGGAACGGTGCGCTTCTGGTTCAGCCTGCACATGCTGCTTGGGATTATCGGGCCGGTTCTTATTCTCTTCCACTGCAATTTTTCACTGGGCTCGCTCAACAGCAATGTTGCCCTGTTCACGATGCTCACCGTCGCTGTGAGCGGTTTGGCCGGACGCTATCTGCATGGGAAGATTCACCGCAGATTCGACGGCCAGAAGCTTACCGCGGCCGCACTCCTCGAGGACCTCGATAGAGCCAGCGCGGCGCTCGATGTCTCCTGGGCGACCAAAGAGTTTGCAACTCGCGATCTCAAACTGCTTGCAACCACAATTGCCGAACCGCCGCGGGGCGTCTTTGATGGCGTATGGCGGCAGATGCGGCTTTCGTGGATTCGGCCACGCGCCATGGCAGACTTTCTCAAAGCGGCGCGCATCTCATTGCGCCAGGCCCGCCAGTCGAACTCAATATCGCGACGCGAGGAGAAGACCCAATTGCGTGTCATGCGCAAGCTGATGCGCGCGTACCTCGATGCGCTTGACCGTGCGGCCCGTTTTGCGGTCTACGACCGATTGTTCTCCCTTTGGCATGTTCTGCATATGCCGCTCTTCGTGATGCTCGTCTTCAGCGTGATCGTGCACGTCATCGGAGTTCATCTCTATTGACGCGCATGGCTGGACGGGCGGGCAGGGTTCACTCGAGCATCGCGCGGCTTGCCGTCATCTTGGCGGTGTTGGCGTGCGGGTGGGCCGGCGGGTCGCACCAAGCAAACGCCCAGGGCGTTTTCGAGCGGCTCGTCATGCCTGGCCCGCTGATCAAGGGGCATTCAGATCTCGAGAAGAAGTGTGCCGCATGCCATGAGCCTTTTACCCGCGCTTCGCAGTCGTCTCTCTGTTTGACATGCCACAAGGACGTCAAGCTGGACCGGGAAACACAGAGCGGCTTCCACGGTCGCTCGCTCGATTCCCGGCAGGGGGAATGCCGCTATTGTCACTCGGATCATTTAGGGCGTGATGCTGACGTCAAGGGCCTCGACCGACAACTGTTCAATCACGCCTTAACGGATTTCGCGCTCACGGGTGCGCATGCAAATGTAGATTGCGCGTCGTGCCACAAGACCGGGACCAAGCACCGCGCTGCCCCCCACACTTGCGTCGCCTGCCATAAGAGCGATGAGCCGCACAAGGGCCGTCTGGGAGCCGAGTGCGCCAAGTGCCATCGCGATGACGCATGGCGTCCGGCCAAGCCGTTTGATCATGCGGCAACCACGTTTCCGCTCAACGGCGCGCACGCGAAGGTTTCCTGCCGCACCTGTCACATTGGTGAAATCTATCAAGACATGGGCAAGACCTGCGTGTCGTGCCACGCAATCAACGACGCCCATCTCGGTCGGTACGGTACTCGCTGCGAAACATGTCATACGTCGACGAATTGGAAGACCCTTCACTTCAAGCATGAAGTGGCTACGAAATTTCCACTGCGAGGTGCGCACGCCAAAGTCAAGTGTGCTGGCTGCCACAAGGGCGATCTCTACAGCGATAAACTCGCCATGACCTGCGTCAGCTGCCACAAGAAGGATGATCCGCACAAAGGTCAGCTCGGCCCGCGCTGCGAACGCTGCCACAACGAGGAGAAGTGGCGCGCCCGGGTGGCATTCGATCATGATCTCACGCGCTTCCCGCTGGTCGGCCGCCACATAAAGGTCAAATGCGCGAGCTGCCACAAGACCAAGGCTTTCAAGGACGCACCACGCGCGTGCCAAGCTTGCCACGAAGACCAAGTTCACCAAGGCCGGATCGGGAACACTTGCGCCTCTTGCCATAGCCCGACGGGCTGGGCCCTGTGGCGGTTCAATCACGACCGCCAAACACGATTTGCGCTCACTGGCGCGCACAAGGGCGTGCGATGCCATACCTGCCATCAAACCCGGCACGCGACCAAGGTCGCCCTGCCGATGAACTGCTACTCATGCCACGCAAAAGACGATGCTCATCGGGGTGCTTTCGGGCAAGCCTGTGAAAAGTGCCACGCGACGACATCATTCAAGCAGCGCGTCCGAAGGCGATGATCGCCGGCGAAAAAGCCTCTGCACCTGTTTCCATCAGGCCACAGAAATGCAGGATTGGTTTCCAGCAGACGCGCGCATGGCGGTCGGATTGCCGGGATTGGGCGTCGCTGGCCGCAGAGGCAGAGTGCGGCGAGAATGCATTGTTTGCTTCTTGAGATTAACTCTGGACGCCCGGCCGTGGCCGGGAAACCGCGCAGTTTTTACGGCCAATGGCTACACTTCTGGCAGGGAGTGAGGCTAAGGCCGCGCCACGCAAACATCTGCGCAGCGCGCCAGCGTCGCCCCCGACGTCTTCAACACAAATACCAACACATCAGCGGCGAGAACTGCACTGGTGGCGGTGGAATATCACTCCTTCCGCGTCGTTATTGTTGCAGATTAATTGATGTCAGAAATCGCACTCGGCTTGGAATGAGGGCCGGTCGTTGGGTTTGGGGGCGCCAGCATTCGCCTGATTGGGGGCGGCTGGTGCATCAAGGTCAGATCGCGATCGACAAAGACCAAAATTCGACGCTCGCAATGCCGCGATTTGCGTCAGCAGTCGTGTGGGTGGCACCATTCCGCTGAGCACGCTAGCGGACAGGGGGATTGGGTCGCCAATGCGTTTCCGCTTGCATCTCCTGTTTCTTGCCGGGCTGCTTGTCCTCGGGCTTGCATTGGCGGCAGAGCGTGCCTGGGCTCAGGCCAGTCAAACCTTTGATCACGCGGCAACGGGCTTTTCACTGACGGGAGCACATTTTTCGGTCGACTGCGAATCCTGCCACACGCTGGGGCGTTTCAAGGGCACGCCGCGCAGGTGCGTTGGATGCCACAATGGCGTCACGGCTATCGGAAAGTCACTTCGCCATCCGCCAACGAGTAATTTGTGTGAAAGCCTGCCACGCTGCCACAACATGGCAGCAGGTGCGTTATGATCATAGCCAAGCGGTTGGCGCCTGCGCGAGTTGTCACAACGGCACTTATGCCCGTGGGAAAACCAGCAGGCATGTCGTCACGACCGCACCTTGCGAGAGCTGTCATAAAAGCACGTTCATGTTCGCCGGTGCGCGCATGGACCATACGGGCATCACCGGCAACCGTGCCTCCTGCCACAACGGCCAGACCGCCAAGGGCAAGCCGGCCACGCACATCGTCACCGCCGCACCGTGCGAGAGCTGCCATACGAGCACGGCCACGTTCACCGGCGGCCGCATGGATCACACCGGCATCACCGGGAACTGCGCCTCCTGCCAGCACGGCCAAACGGCGCGCGGCAAGCCGGCCACCCACATCGTCACCGCTGCATCCTGCGAGACCTGCCACAAGAGCACCACGACATTCGCTGGCGGCCGCATGGATCACACGGGCATCTCTGGGAACTGCGCCTCCTGCCACCGGGCAAACGGCGCGCGGCAAGCCGCCCACCCACATTGTCACCACTGCGCCCTGCGAGACCCGCCATAAGAGCACCACGACATTTCGCCGGCGGCCGCATGGATCACACGGGCATCACCGGAAACCGCGCCTCCTGCCACAACGGCCAGACCGCCAAGGGCAAGCCGGCCACGCACATCGTCACCACTGCGCCCTGCGAGACCTGCCACAAGAGCACCACGATATCCGCTGGCGGCCGCATGGATCACACCGGCATCTTGGGAACTGCGCCTCCTGCCACAATGGGCAACGGCGCGCGGCAAGCCGGCCACCCACATTGTCACCGCTGCACCCTGCGAGACCTGCCACAAGAGCACCACGGACATTCGCTGGCGGCCGCATGGATCACACCGGCATCACCGGAAACTGCGCCTCCTGCCACAACGGCCAGACCGCCAGCGGGCAAGCCGCCACGCACATCGTCACCACTGCGCCCTGCGAGACCTGCCACAAGAGCACCACGACATTCGCTGGCGGCCGCATGGATCACACGGGCATCACTCGGAAACTGCGCTTCCCAAGCCACAACGGCCAGACCGCCAAGGGCAAGCCAGCCAAGCACATCGTCACCGCTGCGCCCTGCGAGACCTGCCACAAGAGCACCACCACATTCGCCGGCGGCCGCATGGATCACACCGGCATCACCGCCAACTGCGCTTCCTGCCACAACGGCCAGTCGGCGCGCGGCAAGCCGGCCACCCACATCGTCACCGCTGCACCCTGCGAAAGCTGCCACAAGAGCACCACGATACCCGCTGGCGGCCGCATGGATCACACGGGCATCACCGGAAAACCGGCGCTTCCCGTCACAACGGCCAAACGGCGCGCGCAAGCCGGCCACCCACATCGTCACCGCTGCACCCTGCGAGACCTGCCACAAGAGCACCACGACATTCGCTGGCGGCCGCATGGACCACACGGGCATCACCGGAAACTGCGCTTCCTGCCACAACGGCCAAACGGCGCGCGGCAAGCCGGCCACCCACATCGTCACCGCTGCACCCTGCGAAAGCTGCCACAAGAGCACCACGACATTCGCTGGCGGCCGCATGGATCACACGGGCATCACCCGGAAACTGCGCTTCCTGTCACAACGGGCTGTAACGGCGCGCGTGCCAACACCATCGTCACCGCTGCACCCTGCGAGACCTGGCTTTTCACAAGAGCACCACGATATCTGCTGGCGGCCGCATGGACCACGGGCATCACCGGAAACTGCGCTTCCTGTCACAACGGCCAAACGGCGCGCGGCAAGCCGGCCACCCACATCGTCACCGCTGCACCCTGCGAGACCCGCCACAAGAGCACCACGACATTCGCTGGCGGCCGCATGGATCACACCGGCATCACCGAAACTGCGCCTCCTGCCACAATGGCCAAACGGCGCGCGGCAAGCCGGCCACCCACATTGTCACCGCCGCACCCTGCGAGACCCGCCACAAGAGCACCAGCACGACATCTGCTGGCGGCCGCATGGATCATACGGGCATCACCGGAAACTGCGTCCTCTCTCCTGCCACAACGGCCAGACGGCACGCGGCAAGCCTACAAACCACCTCCCGACGACCATGCCCTGCGAGACCTGCCATCGAAGCACATCGACCTTCTCAGGCACCCGCATGAACCATACAGGCATCGTGTCCAACTGTGCCTCCTGCCACAACGGAACTTATGCCCGCGGCAAGCCCAATGACCACCCACGCACCTCTGCTGGTTGCGAGAGCTGTCACTCGACGCGGACATGGAGCAAATAATGCGAATGGCTGCCCAAATCGAGACCGCAGCGCATGCGACCTTTGCAGGCTTGGCTCATCGGGCTGCTAGCGTCTGGCTCGCTTTGCTCTCAGCGTGTGCTGCCGTCGGGATGGCAGCGCCGCCAGTGCAAGCGGAGCCGGTTCTCGATCGTGGCCTTTCCGGTACGCAAGTCGCGGGCGACCGCAACTGCATGCTGGTAAAGATCGAGTTCAACTTTCGAGTGAGATATGCTTCTCACTTTCCACTGGAACGTGGCGACGACTTGCAGATCGCCGTTCGCGCCATCGACCCTGCGCAAGCAAGCTCTCTTGCATTGCTAAGGCGCGAAGCGTTGCGTCCGCCAGCCTCTGCTTCATCGTCGATCCGCGTTATCGAACTGGAAACCAATGTTCCAAATGGACCGCTTCTGCATGTGCGGTTCGCCAAGTCGGTCAACTTTGCTGTTGGCCAAGGACCAAATTTCGACAGCATCGTTATCGCGATTGGCAAGGGAGCCGGTAGCAAGCGTTGCATGGCGATATTTCCGAAGAACGAATGGGAGACGAGCCTGACGATCGGGCCACGATCGCAACCCTCATCTTCCAGCGGAAAACCCGCAGGGCGAGGCACGAGGAAGGCTGATGCGGCGACATTCCGGTCGCTGGAGGCCGCTTTGGACGAAGGCAGGGCCGCGCTGCGCAGAAAGAAATACGAAGAGGCGAAGAAGAAATTCAAGAGCGTGCTGCGCTACGCAGAAAACAAGGCAAGTCCCGAGGCGCACGAGATGCTGGCGCTCGCCTACGAGAAATCCGGCGACTTCGGACAGGCCAGGGCTGAGTATGAGGACTTCATTCGCCGCTACCCGTCTGGAGAGGGCTACGACCGTGTGACACAGCGGCTAGCCGGCGTTCGCGCGAAGCTAGGAGACATCCCAACCCAACGCTTCGCAGGGGACAGCTCTCCGAAACAATTCCGGAAATTTGCGCCTTCAAACCGCGAAAGCTGGAGCGTATCGGGCAGCGTGTCGCAATTCTACATCCGCGACGACAGCTACCGCGTCGTCCGCGACCCTTCGCTGCCGCCCGAGATCATCAAGGATCTCGACGATCATCGCATTCACCAGAATCAGGTGCTGTCGAGCTTCGATCTGATCGCGGCCTGGAACAACGCAGCCTTCAAGTCCAAGTTTCGCTTCACTGGAAGTGAAGAGCATGGCTTTGCCGACGACGGAAGCGACTTGTTCTCGGCTGCCTCACTCTACGCCGAGACCACCTACATCCCATGGGGCCTGATGGGGCGCGTCGGGCGTCAGACCCGCTACACCTCCGGCGTTCTCGGCAGGTTCGACGGCGGTCTTGTCAGCTGGCAGAGCACGCCCTGGATGCGGATCAATGTCGTCGCTGGCTCGCCAGTCGCCCGCCGCAAGGATGGCTTCTTCAAGGACCAGAAGTCCTTTTACGGCGCAAGCATCGATTTCGGCCCGATCTTCGGTGGCTTTGAGGCAAGTCTCTTTGCCATCGAGCAGCGTGACGACAATTACCTCGACCGTCAGGCATTCGGCACCGAGCTCAGGTATATCGATTCCAAGAAGAGTGCGTTTCTGACCGTCGACTATGACACGCACTTCCAACAGTTGAACGCAGCCATTGCCAGCGGCTCGTACCGGTTCGAAGACAAGTCGACCATTAACGCAGGCGTTGACTATCGCAAGTCGCCCTATCTCTCGGCTTGGACCGCCTTGCAGGGCCAGCCCTTTCTCACCCTTTACGATATGTTGAAGCTGCGCACGAAAGAGGAAGTCGACCAACTCGCGATCGACCGCACGCCAACCTACAAATCGGCAACAGTGGGCTACTCGCGTCCGCTCAATGACCACCTGCAGATCAACGTCGACGCGACTGTCACCAACGTGACGGGTACGGTGACCTCCGGCGGCATCACCGGTCTCCCCGGAACGGGCAACGAATACTACTACTCCGGCCAACTGATCGGCACGAGCATGATCGAGAACGGTGATCTCTACATCGCCGGCATTCGGGTTGCAGATCGTGCCGATTCGAACCTTTACGTTCTCGACCTGACGGCTCGCTATCCCATCATGAGCAATCTGATTAGCGTCAGCCCGCGGCTGCGCCTCGGTTACCGGCTGGGCGACGCGAGCGACCTTGTCGAGTATTCGGCGCTGCCCTCGCTCCAGCTCAACTACTATTGGACGCGTGATTTCAGCTTCGAGCTGGAAGCTGGCGCCCGTTGGACATCGACTCGTCATGGCAACACCAGCGAGGACAATACCGAGCTGCTGTTTACGGCAGGGTTTCGCTACGACTTCTTCACTGACGACCAGAGCAAGTGCAAACCGATCGCCGTCAATTGCCGCTGACGCCCGGAGGGTTGGCGAGAGCGCGATTGCAGATTGGACTCTAAGGGGTAACGCAATGACCGACTATGAGCACTGCTTCGAGGCATCACTCGCCGCACTGCGTAGCGAAGGTCGCTATCGTGTTTTTTCGCAGAACTCGTGCGCTGCCGCGGCTCTTTCCCGGCTGCTCGACGCTATGTGGAGGGCAGCACACGTGATCTTACCGTGTGGTGCTCGAATGACTATCTTGGCATGGGGCAGTCGCGTATTGTCCTGCAAGCCATGCATGAGGCCTTGGAGGAAGTGGGTGCCGGGTCTGGCGGAATCGCAACATTTCGGGAACCACGCACCACCATGTCATGCTCGAGGCTGAGCTGGCAGACTTGCACGTCAAACAAGCATCTCTTGTCTTCACGTCTGCCTATATGGCCAACGATGCCACGCTCGCGACCCTGCCGAAGCTGCTACCGGGTCTGGTCATCCTGTCGGACGAGAAGAACCACGCATCGATGATCGAGGAATTCGGCGCGGCGGAGCAAGCAAGGTCATATTCCGCCATAACGATACCGTCGACCTCGCGCGCCACCTTCGCGCCCTTCCCCCGATACGCCCAAGCTGATTGCCTTCGAAAGCCTCTACTCGATGGACGGCGATGAAGCTCCAATCGCGAACATCTGCGATCTGGCGGCTGAGCACGGCGCACTCACCTACATCGACGAAGTTCACGCCGTTGGCCTCTACGGCCCTCGCGGTGGCGGCATCGCAGAGCGCGACGGTTTGGCTGACAGGGTCGACATCGTCAATGGAACGCTTGCAAAAGCATTCGGCGTAATGGGCGGCTACATCGCCGGTTCGCGAGCCCTGTGCGACGCGATCCGCTCTTATGCTCCAGGTTTCATTTTCACGACTTCCTTGGCGCCGTCGATCGCGGCCGGGGCGCTGGCCAGTGTCCGACACCTCAAGGTCAGCCAGGTGGAACGGGTCCGCCATCGCGAACGGGTCGAATTTCTCAAGGCATCACTTCGTGCAATGCAGCTGCCGCTGATGCCGACTGAGAGCCATATCGTGCCGCTTCTCGTCGGTGATCCCGCCCATTGCAGATGGCTTTCTAACGAACTCATGGAGAGGTTCGGCATCTACATCCAACCGATCGACTACCCCACCGTGCCACGCGGGACAGAGCGGTTGCGCATCATTGTCACGCCACAACATTCCCAGGCCGAAATCCAAAGCCTCTGCCGGGCGCTCGGCGAACTCTGGCAGGAATGTCCCATTTGCGAGCCACGTCACGCGATCGCCGCCGAATAGAACTGCCCCCGATGCGTTGCCGGCAGGCCTACCGTGGATTGGAGAGATGACGATGATGACCTGGACGTTGGCAACGCTTGGCGCGGCCGCCATTGCTAGCTTGGCCTTGACGTCTGCATTTTGGGTGTTCGAGAAGCAGCACCGGAAGTCGACCCAGAACGAGAATTCATGCCGTGAGGCCCTTCGGAAAATTGCACTCGATCTGGAAGCCGGGCACATCAGCGCAACTGAGGCAGGCACCGCCCGCGATTTGGCAATTGCCGGTGCGCTTAAGGGGCCTCGTCAACCGCTGATGCCGGCATCCCTTCTTGCGCCACGCGCTCGCGCGATCGCCATGGCGGCGGCCGTAGGTTTGATTGTCGCGACCTCGAGCATGCTTTTCGTGCTTCGCCCAAACTCGGCCGCAAGCGGTGCTGCCAATTCAGCGACGACTGCCGACCCCGTCGAGGTGCTTGCCAAGCTGACCACGCTCTCGCCGACGGCGATGCTTTCTCCAACAATGCCAAGCCTTGCGGCAAAGTCTGTGCCACCCCAACAGTTGCCCTCCGTTGATGAGATGATCGTGCGCCTAGTCCAACGCCTCGAGCGGCAGCCGAATGATGTCGCGGGTTGGAAAATGCTGGGATGGTCCAGGTTCAGCACGGGCCGCTACGCCGATGCAGTCACATCCTACGCCAAGGCGGTTGCACTCGCACCTGATACGGCATCATTGCAGTCGGCTTATGGAGAGGCATTGGTCAAGGCTTCTGGCGGGACTGTCACCGATGAAGCCCGCGTTGCATTTGACAAGGCAGCCAAGCTAGATCCATCTGACGTGCGCGCGCGCTTCCACCTCGCTCTCGCTCAGGCCCAATCCGGGCAAAAGCAATCTGCACTCGAAGCCTGGCTATCTTTGGCCCAAGACGTCGACGCTGAAACGATGGGCCGGCTTGGCCTCTCCGAAAAAATCACAGCGCTCGGCGCGGAAACAGGCACGGACGTCGCGGC
>JAWKWC010000035.1:0-12221 GCA_041397705.1 Hyphomicrobiaceae bacterium | reverse complement strand
AGCCTTTCAGCCCATGGATGCTGAGAGTGAAGCGCAGCTCGATGCACTGGCGTCCGAACAAAAAGATCTGCACCTCATACGGGATCGAGCGGGGATCGACGCTGCGGCGATTCTGGCCGACCAGGCGGGGCTGCATTTTCTGCGCGATGGGGCGCACAGGCGCGAGCTTTTGCAGTGGCTCAGGCTGTCGCGCGCGCATCCCAATTTTCTGCTGGATGGCTTGAACGCCGAGGCGATGAATTTGGGGCGCCTGGAGGCGTGGGGTGCCGGATTGGTCCTGGGTCCGTTGTTCGACGTGGTCGATAAAATGGGTCTTGCTGGTGCGCTGACCAGTGAGCGCGCCAAGACGCGCACTGCCGGCGCGATTGCGCTCTTTCATCGCCCGATTGGAGAAGACGCGTTCTTGTCAGGCCAGGCCTTTTACAGGGCTTGGCTCGCCATGGAGCGCGCGGGTTTGAAGGGCTCACCGATGTCGGTTCTGGCAGACTGGCCGGAGTCGCGAGAGAAGCTGCATCGTCAGTTCGGTCTTGGCATGGACCGCTTCATTGTCAGCGTTTTTCGGATCGGCCGCCCCGTGAAGGTTCCTAGAATTGCGCACGCGCGCCTGCCCGTCGACGAGCTTATCGTCTAGGGGGCCGATACCAAAGTTCGTTTCATTCTGTAGCAGGCTCCGAACGAACTTTGTGATCAAAGGAACACTCGCAATATCATTGGCTGAGTGTGGCGTCATGTTTGGAAGTCCGCTGAGTGAACCTGCGGCAGGCCTGAAGCGGACTTCCAAACCGCAACACTCCCCCCGCTCGCGCCGCAAGGCGCGATCCGTGCGCGGCGCCAGACGCCGGCACCAAACTTATCCCCGCCCAGTCTGCCCGTGCCTACACGGCGCCATCCGTCTCATGCCGGGGCCCTGGGCTCGAGCTGGGATGTCTTGGTGGGGCGGATGCGCATCGGATAGGTGTGGCGGTACTCAGCCAAGGCCCGCCGAGGATGCCGTTTCCGTGCAGTCGTGAGTGGCCACGGAGACAGTCGTAACGGCCGGCGTTCGAAAGGGTGCGCGCCGGCCCGCAGCCTCAGCCGTCCGCAAAGGGGGACCACATGGTGAGTCTGGCTCCGGGATTGCCCGAAGGTCAGCCGGAAAACATTCGAACCAGCGACCGCATCCAAATCCAATTGCAAAGCGAAGTCGAGCCGCTCTGCGCCCCGCTTTTCGTTGGTTGAAGCCCCGCATCCCAAAACGGTGGGGGAAAAGGTCATGGTCGATGCAGCACCCAGCACCCCACGCGCGTTGCGGCCGGCTCCCCGCAAGGGGAGTCGCAATGCGCAAATCACAACTAAGAACGCGCGAACCGTGCCGCATAGAACCCGTCCATGCCGGTGAGCGCGGGCAGGGAGTCGCTGCCAACGGCAACGCTATGACACGGCAACGTCCTGAGATCGCCAACAGCCGTGATCCACTGCGAAGCGAGCGCACCACCAAGATCCTCAGCCACGATCGGCACCCGCACGAACGCTGGATGTTCGGCAAGAAACGCCGCGACGACGCCTTCACCTTCCTCAGGCTCCAGCGAACACACGCCATAGACGAGCTGGCCGCCAGGCTTCACGAGTGCGGCAGCCGCAGCGAGCAGTCGGCCCTGCAGGATGGCCAGACGCGCGCTGTCGGTCTCACGCTTCAAGTGGAGAATATCGGGATGCCGGCGAATGGTGCCGGTTGCGGTGCATGGCGCATCCAGCAGCACCGCGTCGAACTGGCGGCCCGGCTGCCATTGGGCGACGTCCGCAGCAACCACGGTGACCCGCGAGTGAAGACCCAGACGCGTCACGTTCGCCGTCAGCCGCTCGAGACGCCGCGCAGATTGATCCACCGCTGTCACTTGCGCACCACGGGCGGCGAGCTCCGCAGTCTTGCCACCGGGCGCCGCGCACAAGTCCGCCACCTCGAGGCCCGCAACATCACCCAGCAGGCGTGCGGGCAACTGAGCCGCCTGGTCCTGCACCCACCACGCCCCCTCCGCAAAACCGGGCAGATCCTCGACACGCGCATGATCGCCACTGAGCCGGATGCTGCCCCCCGCAAGCAACCGTCCACCCAGCCGGTCGGCCCACTCGGCCGCGCTCCCCGCATCTTTTACAGCGAGATCCAGCGGCGCCTCGGCCAGACTGGCTGCCGCTATGGCCCTCGCCGTTGCCTGGCCATAGGCGGCCTTCCAGCTCGCCAGCAGCCAGCCCGGCGTATCCAACACGACAGTGTCGCAAGCGGCGAGCATGGCCGGACCGTCGCGCGCGACGCGTCGCAAAACAGCGTTGGCGAGTTTGTCGTAACGGCTCGCCGGCCGCTCGCGCTGGCACTGGGCGACGGCAAGGTTGATCGCCGCGTGAACGGGCGTCCCCATCACGAGGATCTGTGCGGCCGCCGCCAACAAAATGGCATGCGCGATGCGGGCCGCATCCGGCAGCGGCTTTTCGATGAACTTCGCCAGCACCATCTCCAGCGACCCGCGCCGGCGCAACACCGTCGCGGCGATGGCATGCGCGAAGGCTCGGTCGCGCGCTTCCAGGGCATGAAAGTGCGGCCGGCGCTCGGTATCGGCCAGCGCATCGTCCAGCGGTCGACCGGCCCACAACACCGACTGAATGAGGTGCACGGCAAGCCGGCGCGTGCCGAGACCAGGGATCTCCGCCTCGATCGCAGCAGGGGAACCATCCGCCTTGACTGGAGCCTTGGCTGCGCCCTGCGGCATTGACCCCCGCCCCGAACGCGGCTTGTAGCCACCCGGTCGACCACGAGAACCTTTTGCTGCCCCGTCCTTTTGGCGCGGCGCCTTGTTGTCCCTCACACCTTTCACCCCCATGGCCCGCGTGACCGGCTCCACGGACCATCAGTCGGACGGTCGCCGGGAAACGGTGCTGCTGCCTGCCCCTGGCCTGTCTGCCAGGTGACGTTACGGGTGGGCAGCGGCCCCGCCACAAGCGTACCGGCAGCCGCCATCTCCTGGGCGAGCCGCTCCAACTCTGCGATCCGGTTGTCGGTGCTCGGATGCGTGGTGAACAGGTTGTCGAAGCCACGTCCCGTTAGCGGATTGATGATATAGAGATGCGCCATCGCCGGCACACGCTCTGCCGTCTCGTTCGGCACACCACGCACCAGCGCCTGGATGCGCGCAAGTGCCGACGCCAGCCACAGCGGGTTGCCGCAGATCATGCCGCCAAGCCGGTCGGCCTGATACTCCCGCGACCGGCTGATGGCCATCTGCACCAGCATCGCCGCAAAAGGTGCTGCGATCATGACCGCAAGCGTCGTCAGCCAGCTGCCGCCGTTACGTCGCTGCCCACCGAACAGAAACGAGAACTGCAGCCACTGCGCCAGCATCGAGATTGCCCCGCCTATGGTAGCAGCCACCGTCATGGTCAGCGTGTCGTGATTTTTGATGTGGCTGAGCTCGTGCGCCATCACGCCCGCCACTTCTTCCGGCGAAAGCGCATCCAACAATCCGGTCGAGGCGCAAACAAGCGCGTTGGCGGGATTTCGGCCGGCCGCGAAGGCATTGGGTTGCGGGTTATCCATGACGTAGACCTTGGGCATCGGCAGCCCGGCCCGCGCCGCCATATCCTGGACGATACCGTAGTAACCCGGCGCATCGCCTGGGCCCACCTCGCGGGCCTTGTGCAGCGCAACCACAAGCTTGTCCGATCGCCAAAGCGCCAGCACGTTCATGACCATCGCCATGCCGAACGCGAAAATTAACCCCGTCCGGCCGCCGATCACGGACCCCATGCCGACGAAGATCAAAGTCAGTAGTCCCAGCAGCAGCGCTGTCTTGGCGAAGTTGGTGGGCATCGGCAACTCCTGCGACGGTAGCCGGCCTGCGCGACCCGGCGGAACACTCTTATGATAGGTAGAGACCGCCGCAATCTGCACCCGCCGACGAGGAGCCGCCATGCAACAGAACGATCGTGAGGCAGCGCGCCTGAATGCCAGCGAGCCAGTCGGGCAACGCAAGACCTTGTCCCCTGAAGCCCAGCGCGCCCTGGCCGAGGCGGAAGAGCGCCGGAAGCTGCGCGAAGCCGAGGCCCAGAAGGTCAAGCGAGAGAAGGAACTCGGCGGCCGCGAAGGTCCCGATCCAGTCCGTTACGGTGATTGGGAGAACGGCGGCATAGCCTCGGATTTCTGACGTCTACACAAGGCTGGCGCGCCAACCACTGACTCGTTTCGCGACAACTGGCAGGAGTTGCACAAGCCGCCTGGAGCGCAGCCTCCCGTGTCAGAACGAGACACGGACCAAGGCCAGGATCGATTGACGATACCAGATGGCCTCGGTCGTCCGTGAGAGTTGCCGATTCAATCCTGATGTCGCTCAGCGACGCGAGGCGCGAGCGGCGCACCCGCGTGCCAATTCGTCCCAAATTGAGCCAAAAGCGGCGTCGACGTTAGGACTTCGTTTACACCTCGCCGTCGCCCGCCAGATTGGCTGAAATTCGGCACCGGCCTTGCAATTGCCCTCGTGACTTCGACGACGTGTCACAGGGAATGTTTCAATGCGGGCCAACATCGCCACCTCGATCCTCCGAACGGGCTCTACCTTCCGCCATAATGCGGAAGGCACGGTCGCCATCATCTTTGGCCTATCGGCGTTCCTGCTGGTGCTCGTCACCGGGCTCGCCATCGACGTCGGTCGCGTCATGCATGCCGAACGCGCCATCGCCAGCGCCGCCGACGCCGCAGCACTGGCTGCTGCCAAGGGCCTGAAGAATTCCGGGATGACGGATGCCGAGGTGCAGAATGTGGCCCAGAAGTTCTTCAACGCCAACATGAACGGCCATGGCGGCGATTACACCGTCGTCAACAGTTTCAGCGTCAACATCGACCGCAACACCAACTCGGTCCGCCTCGACATCGCGACCGAGGTTCCGACCCTATTCGGCAACCTCGCGGGCATCGACAAGATCTCCGTTCCCAAGACCGCTGTCGCGATCTTCGACACCAAAGACATCGAAGTGGGCATTCAGCTCGACCTGACGGGCTCCATGTGCATGCCGTGCACCAAGATCGCTGCGCTGAAAGATGCCGTCGCAGGCCCAGACGGCATGCTTGACATCCTCATCCCCGATAGCGGCACCACCAACAACGTCCGCATCGGCCTGGCGCCCTTCGCCGCCGCCGTCAACGCAGGCCGCTATGCCGGTGCTGTCAGCGACTTCCGCGTCGGCTCTGACAACTGCGTCTACGAGCGCCGCGACGCCACCTTGCAGGCAACTGAAACGGCACCGATTGGCTATGCCGCCCTCGCCGTCAAATCCGACCTGCCAGGCGCTTCAGCCTGCCCGTCCGACGCCGAGGTCGTGGGCTTGACCAATGACAAATCCATGCTCAAGAGCGAAATCAACCGCTGGGGTACGGGCGGCTCCACCGCCGGTCACTTGGGCGCCTCTTGGGCTTGGGCCCTGGTATCGCCGGCTTGGGCCTCGATCTGGGGCGGCACCCCGCCGGCAGCCTACCACGATGGTCGCACCTCGAAGTATGTGATCCTGATGACGGACGGCATCTACAATACCACTGGCGGCGTCAACCACGGCGACAACAGCGACACGGCCGCAAAGTCTCAGAATTTCGCCAGAGACACCTGCACGGCGATGAAGGACCAGGGCGTCACCGTCTACACCATCGGTTTCCAGGCCCCGAACGCCGCTAAGGCTCAGCTCAAGAACTGCGCCAGCTCAGCCTCGAAATTCTTCGACGCAAGTGACGCCGAGACCCTTCGGGCCGCATTCCGGGCGATCGCCGAGGAGATCAACAGCCTGCGCCTGTCGAGCTGACCACACATCTTCACCCCTACGCCGGAGCCTTGTCCCCCTCCAAGGTTCCAGCGAAGCCAAGGGCGCGCCTCCCCTCCAGGCGCGCCCTTGCACTTTTTCAGGACCGCCTTCGCAAGGCGCTACGCCGCCGCTGTCGCTGTCGCCATCAAACGTGCTACTTTGCCAGCAGTAACGGCCCAACGACACCAAGCGGGGAACGCATGTACAGCCAAGCCCTGAATGCCAAGGATCAGGCTCCCGCGGGCAAAACGCCCGACGACCCACGCCGGGTTGCCATTTTCCAGGCCGCTGTCGATGCCGAAACCAAGATCGAGCCCAACGACTGGATGCCCGACGGCTACCGTCGCACGCTCGTCCGCCAGATCTCGCAGCATGCCCACTCCGAAGTCATCGGGATGCAGCCCGAGGGCAATTGGCTGACCCGTGCGCCGTCGCTCCGCCGCAAGGCGGCACTGCTGGCAAAAATCCAGGACGAAGCCGGCCACGGCCTCTATCTCTACGCCGCCGCTGAAACGCTCGGCGTCGCGCGCGAGGAGCTTTACGACCAGCTGCTGTCCGGCAAGGCGAAATATTCGTCCATCTTCAACTACCCCACGCTGTCCTGGGCCGATATCGGCGTCATCGGCTGGCTGGTTGATGGCGCCGCCATCATGAACCAGATCCCGCTCTGCCGCTGCTCGTACGGCCCCTACGCCCGCGCCATGATCCGCGTCTGCAAGGAAGAGAGCTTCCACCAGCGCCAAGGCTACGAGATCATGCTGACGCTCTGCCGCGGCACGCCCGCCCAAAAGGACATGGCACAAGAGGCTTTGAACCGTTGGTGGTGGCCTGTGCTCATGATGTTCGGCCCCTCCGATAAGGACAGCATGCACTCCGCAGACTCGACCAAGTGGAAGATCAAGCGTTTTTCCAATGACGAGCTCAGGCAGAAATTCGTCGACGCCACCGTGCCGCAAGGTCAATACCTGGGCCTGACATTCCCGGACCCCGCCCTCAAGCGCGACGAGGCAACCGGACACTGGACCTACGGAGACATCGACTGGGAAGAGTTCAAGCGCGTGATCGCCGGCGAGGGACCGTGCAACCGCCAGCGCATGGCACATCGGCGCCAGTCGGAAGCGGACGGCCAGTGGGTGCGCGACGCTGCAGCAGCACATGCTGAAAAGCGCCGCCAGCGCCAGGCCGCGGCCCGCCAAGCCGCGGAATAGACTGACCCCGCATCCATCCTGTCTCTCGTTTGCGCGCAATGGCGCGCAGCAGCGCCGCCGATACCGCCCGGCCGCACCACAAGGCCAAACCGCCGACACTGGCAGTTCCGCTGGCGCCGATTGCGCTTTATCATGCACTCCGTTCGCCAGCACGTCTAAGCTTTCACCGGCATCCGCCACGCAACTGGAGCGCCCATGTCAGCCGAAAACCCGATCCCTCTGTGGGAGGTCTTCATCCGCGCCCGTTCGGGTCTGCCGCACAAGCACTGCGGCTCGGTGCACGCCCACGACGCAACCATGGCGGTCCAGGCCGCCCGCGATGTCTACACGCGCCGCGGTGACAGTGTCTCGATCTGGGTGGTGCCCTCGCACGTCATCGTCGCCTCGGACCCCAACGACAAGGATCAGCTGTTCGAACCCACGTCGACGAAAGCCTACCGGCACCCGACCTTCTACGACATCCCCGACGACGTCGGACACATGTGATGCCAGACCGCGCTGCCACCTTCGCCTACGCGCTGGCACTTGCCGACGATGCCCTCGTTCTCGGCCATCGCCTCTCCGAGTGGTCGAGTCACGGCCCAACGCTCGAGGAGGACATCGCGCTCTCCAATCTCGGCCTCGACCTGATCGGACAGGCCCGTTTCTTCTATACATTGGCCGGCGAAGTCGAGGGCAAAGGCCGCAGCGAGGATGACCTCGCCTACTTCCGCGACGCCAGCGACTACCGCAATCTGCTGATCGTCGAACTGCCGCGCGGCGACTTCGCCTTCACAATGGCGCGCCAGTTTCTCTACGCAGCCTTCATGCATCCCTATTTCGACGCCCTCTCGCGCTGTGCCGAGCCGCGTCTTGCCGACATCGCAGCCAAGGCCGTGAAAGAGATGGCCTATCACGTCCGTCACACTGGCGAGTGGATGGTGCGCCTCGGCGACGGCACCGACGAAAGCCGGCGCCGCATTACCGATGCCCTCGACACCATATGGGGCTACACCGGCGAGATGTTCGAGATGACGCCGCCCGAGCACGCGTTGCTATCCGCCGGCATCGCCCCGGATCGCACCGCCATCCGTCCGCTGTGGGACCGCACCATCGATCACGTGCTGAGGGAAGCCGGTCTTGAGCGCCCCGCCGACCGTTACATGCAGACGGGCGGGCGCACTGGCCTCCACACCGAACACCTCGGCCACATGCTCGCCGAGATGCAGTCACTCGCTCGCGCCCATCCCGGCGCCACTTGGTAAGGTGGCGCCGCTCACCATGAAACCGTCATCCCGCCAACGCTAAATCTATGCCGAGCGTTATGCGGGATCCGGCGCAACAGTTTTCCACGGCAGGCCACAGCTTCGGCAGCGCAGGCAGCAATGTTGACGTGCTGGCGACCACACCATCACGTCCCCAGTCCATCTCCAGCAAAAATGCTGCAACCAACCTAACCGTGCTTTGCCTTGTTGGTCGGCGTTCCGACCCAGCCGGTTTCAGACACGTCGAAATTGACGTTATCTGGACCGATGTAGCGCACTTCCACGTTGCCATGACCTGCCGGCGCGCCGCCCGGTCCAAGCCCCAGTGCCACGTTGATGTCATCGCGCGGTTTGGCCACCGTCTTTTCCAATTTGGCAGCCGTCTCTTCGAGGCTGTCGACCTGGAAGCCGATGTGATGAATGCCGCTCCAGCCCGTCCCACGCTCCGTGCCTGCAAGCGTGTCGGTCTTGAAATTCAGGATGGCGAGATTGATGTGATCATCGGTCAGGAAATAGCCGGAGATCCGCTCGCGATCCAGCTTTCCCACCACCTTCAGCCCGAAATTCTCGACATAGAAGTCCTTCGTTGCCTCTTCATCCTGCGTCTGGATGGCGATGTGCCGGATGCGTGCCATGGTCGTCGACCTCCTCAAATTCGGAATGCAGCAATTCTACGCCCGATCGAACCACATCTGAGCCTGAGACGGTTACATCTGGCAAGCCCGATCAAACGATCATGCAAGCGTCCGGTTGCGCCCATCCGCACGCCGCCGAAGCCTCAGTACGGTCCCGGCACGATCGGGCTTCCATCGAAAAAGCGGCTCGAGCGAAAGCGCGTGAGATCGTGGCCGGGCGAGCGTCCATTTACGAGATCGGCCATGATCCGCCCGATGGCCGGCCCAATGCCAAACCCGTGGCCGCTGAGCCCAGTCGCCACATACAGCCCCGGCAGCCGGTGATGTTCACCGAGCACAGGCACGGCATCCGGTGTAACATCGATCATCCCAGCCCACGCTTCCGCAATTTTGACGCCCGCCAGCGCCGGAAACCGCTTTGCCAGCCGCTCCTCGATTCGGCTGACAACGGTTGCAGAGGGCTCGGGATTCACCACCCGCATGCGCTCGAACGGGCTCGTCTCATCACCCGTCCATCGCCGCGCCATGCCCCACGCTCCCGGATAGTTTCGCGGCGCGCCGAGCTTGATGCGCACATCCTTGGCCGACACCTTCAGCAGGCTCCGAAATTTCGCCAGATAGCGAAACGAGTTCACCGAGAGATAGTGCTCGGCCAGATCGCCGGTCGCAACCGAATAGCCACCATCATGGCGCCGCCGCAGCGTCAGGCCCGGCGAGGAAATGTTGAACGTATAATTCTCTGGCGCAGGTGTGGTGCGCGCCACCGTCGAGCGGACCGCCAACTGCGGCAGGTCGAGGCCCGCATTGGCCGCGAAATGCGTGGACCAAGCACCGCCCGCTAGCACGACTTGATCCGCCCGCACCCGCCCCTTCTCTGTCACTACGCCGGCAACACGTCCCGCCTGCACGTCCAGCGTTCGCACCGCACAGTTCTCGATGACATGCGCCCCCGCCTGGCGCGCCGCCCGTGCCAGCGCCGGTACCGCCAGGAAGGGCTCAGCCCGCCCGTCGCTCTCCGTCACCATGGCGCCCAGCCACTCGCCCGCAATGCCCGGCTGCCGCGCCTCCAGCTCGGCTTTCGTCAGCATTTTCGTGCCGAGCTGATGGCGCACCGCCATCTCGTACCAGTCTTGATATTTCGCCTGCTGCGCCTCGGTCGCGATCAGATACAGGCAGCCTGATTGCGTGAACGTCAGCGCACTTTCGCCGGTTTCTTTGGCAAGGCCGCGCCAGATCCGGTTCGCCTCCATCATGATCGGCAATTCGGCCCAGTCACGCCCCTGCTGGCGCACCCAGCCCCAGTTTCGGCTCGACTGTTCGCCTGCCACCCGGCCCTTTTCGCAAAGCAACACCGAGCGGCCCTGCTTCGCCAGGTAATACGCCGTTGCCGTCCCCGCGATTCCCGCCCCGATCACCACCACATCCACCGCTTCCGGCAACGGATCGTCGAATGCGATTGGCGTCTGTTCCGTGATCATCGATGTCTGGGTCATTCCGGGTCCTACCGAACGTTGCACGACGACGCCCATCCGGGCTCCCGCTTGCCCGGATCAAACCTTTCGACACCGCCGATCGCAAGTGGTTTTCGAACACGATCGCCGTCAGCAGTGTCCCCCGAACCGGAGGCGATAGAACCGTGGAGCGACACGCCGGAGGGGACGCGGCAGCCCGGTCGCATCGAACGCCCCATCGTCGATCACCCGCCAATTCGCAAATGCGCCTTCGATATCGGCGCGACTGGCCCCGCGCGGCAACGGCCCTCGCCATCCTGGCGCCCACGCCAGCGTCAGCAGGGTCGCGTTTGGCGACGCAAGAGCATCGAGCTCCTTGCCAACCGCCCGGCGGGCACTCTGCGAAAGGCCGTGCAGCGTCCCGAAATCCCAAAACAAGCCAAAGCCCGGCTCGATACCGCAGGCACGCAATGCCGCAACGTCTCCAGTCACAAACGCAACGTTAACGCCAGCCGCGTGCGCCCTCTGGCGCGCTTGATCGATCGCGGAACGCACGAGATCGATGCCGGTAACCTGCCAGCCGCGTGTGGCAAGCTTGACTGACCATTGCCCTGTCCCGCAGCCAAGATCCAGCGCGTGCCCGAAGGGACGTGTTCGCTCACGCTCTTCGCGCTCGAAAAGCGCCGCAATTTGGGCTGCCGCAGCAGGATGCTGCGCGGCATGCTCCCAAGGCGCAAATCCAACTCTGTAGGCCAGTCGGTAGAAGAGCGACATAATCCTATCCGTCTTCACCCGTGTCTCAGCCTCACCCCACAGGCTGCAAAATCGACACCGCGCTGTTGAGCGTCAGATCGTATCGCGCACCGAGTGTTTCGTTTGCCACCTCGGCGCCTTTCGTCCCTTTCCAGTGCCGCGAGCGTTCCCACACGCTCATGTCGCGATACCACGCCATCAGTCGCATCCGAATGAGGCCGCGACCCGGCGCCGCCTTCTGCCGCCACAGCCCCTGCACGCCGCCGTCATGCACGCCCTCCCAGTTGCCCCACGTCGCCGAGGAAAGCTCGAGGAACCGCTCGAAATCCGTTTCTGCAATGTCGTACCAGCGATGCGTGACGAACCCTGGATCGGCCCGCGCAACCGCGCCCGGCTTGGGCCGCAACGTCGGCAGCCAGATATCGTGATGCACCTTCTCGATGTCAGCCAGCCCCGATAGCGCACAATCCGCATTCAACGCCGCAGCCCCTTCGTCCGGCCATTCCGTCAGGCAAACGATGTGATTGAAGGCTAGACCTATCAGCGGCTTCCACACACCGAAGAGCAAACCGCCCCGGCTTTCAACGTCTTCTCGCCATCTCGTGGCGATGCTGCCGCCGACCTCCGCCACCCGCCCAGGCCCGAAGGCAATGACATGGTGCTCGTAGACGCTCATCCTTAAGGCCCTTCCCATTGGCGTGACTTGTGTAGCCTCCGCCACCATGTGCAAACTGGTCAACCCCGGCGTTCTCACCAAGCCGACCGAGCCCAAGCCAAACTCCAAGGGAGATACTTCATGTCCACAGCCAGCAGCGGACCGCTGGTGCTCGACAGCGTAACGCACCTCAAGGACGAGCATCGCGGCCGCGTCGCCTATTGCGGCTCGCACGGCGGCATTTACGCGGCCTACTACGCCGCCCACAAAGGCCTCGCCGCCGTTATCCTCAACGATGCCGGCATCGGCCGCGAGAGGGCCGGCGTTGCAGGCCTCGCCCTGCTCGAGAACCTTGGCGTGCCCGCTGCCACCATCTCCCATCTCACCGCCCGCATCGGCGAAGGTGAGGACGGCATCGCCCGCGGCATCATCTCGACAGTGAACACGAAGGCAGCCGCACT
>JAWKWC010000034.1:0-13981 GCA_041397705.1 Hyphomicrobiaceae bacterium | reverse complement strand
GCTCGGGATGGCGCGCCTCATGGCGCAGGAATGCAGCAAACGCAAGAAGGCCGACTGCGATCAGCACGGCGGTCACGATTTGGGGGTAGGGCAGTTCTGGACGCGCAGCCGCCATCAGGAAAGACGCCATCCAGGTAACCAACAGCACAGCACCGGCCCAATCGAACCGTGATTGTCCTCCACCCGGCGCGCTGGCTGGAATGAGCCAAGACAGCAAGAAGGCGCTCGCCACCAGAGGCGCCCGCGCCCAGAACACGACCGACCATCCGAACTGCTCGACCAGAAAGCCGCCTGCCAGTGGTCCGAGCGCCGCGCCGGCAGCCATCACCGCCCCATAAAGCGCCAAAATTCGCGTACGCTCGCTTTCGCCATAAAGCGACGTGGCTAGTGCCGGCGCACAACTCCACGTCAACGCGATGCCAATCCCCTGCAGCACACGCCCCGGCAACAGCAGCGCCAGCGTTGGCGCAGCGGCGCAGGCCAGAAACCCAACCGTCGCGATGACGAGACCTGTCTGGAAGATGCGGCGGTAGCCGAGCAGATCGCCAAGCTTGCCAAATACCAGCATCAGACTGGCATAGGTGAGCACGTAGGCAATAATGACCCATCGAATTTCGCTGACACCGAAGCCGAGGTCGCGCGCGATCGACGGGAAGGCGATGTTGACCGAGCTGTCGAGGGGGGCTGCCACCGAGCCGAGGCAGACCACAGCGAGAGCAATGGCCGGATGACGGGGGCGTTCGGGCATCGGCATTCCGGGGCGGCTGGAGGCGCAAAGGTGAGCTTGGTTGATGGCAGGCCCGCAAGCCTTGCACGCTTTGCAGCAACTGCAAACGACCGATCCGCCTGCACCCCGAATTTCGTCGCGCGCCGCGTCGACCTCGACACCGGCAGCGCCGTGCCACTAAGCTTCACGACATTCCCTCAAAGCCGGACAACAGCGAGCCCGCATCATGACGAGCCTACCCGAATACGAGATCTACGCCATCCGCTACGCCAAGCAGGACCTGCGCGACGAAGGCCACATGTTCATCGGCGGCGAGCACGGCAAGATGATACAGGGGCTCGATTTCTTTACTTATGCGCTGAAAGGCGGCGGCCGCAATTGGATCGTCGATACCGGCATGACAGCCGTCCAATCGAAGCGCATGGGACGAGACTATGACTTCCTCTGTCGTCCCTCCGAGGCGTTGAAGCGGATCGGCATCGATGCCGCCAGTGAGCCAGATGTCATTCTCACGCACGCCCACTTCGATCATGTTGGCACCCTCGAAGACTACAAGGCTGCCCGCTTCCACATCCAGGACGAGGAAATGATTCACGTCACCGGGCGTGACATGACCATGAAACCCTTCCGGGCCGCCTACCATCCCGATGACGTCAAGCAGTTGATCGATCTGGTCTACGCCGATCGCATGGTCTTTCACGACGGCGACGTCGAGATCGCACCTGGCATCGAGTTCATCCTGATTGGTGGCCATGCCCGCGGGCAGGCGGTGCTGCGTGTCCACACCAAGCGCGGCTGGGTGTTGCTGGCGTCCGATGCCGTGCACGTCTATGACGAGACCGACTTCGAGCGTCCGTTCGCCATTTTCTATGACCTTGCCGGTATGATCGATGGCTATCGGCGCATCAACCAGCTCGCCGGCCACCGCGACTTGCTTGTTCCTGGCCACGATGCGCGTGTCACGAAGGCCTACCCGCCAGCAGGCCCCGGTATGGAGGGACAGATCCTGAGGCTGGACATGCCGCCCAAGTGGTAGGCGGCCGCCAACCCCCGTCGCCGTGTCGTCACGGCGCGCATTTCACCCAGCATCGCCGCGCAGCAGTCCATTCTATTGCGCGGCGTCCGCGCCGGCGCCCACGAATTGCAAGTCGGCAAGCCGGCGATAGAGACCGCCTTTGGCCGAAAGTTCGCTGTGCGTGCCGGTCTCAACGATCCGCCCTTCGTCCATCACCAGGATGCGATCGGCGCGTTGCACAGTGGCAAGCCGGTGCGCCACCACCAGCGTGGTTCGTCCCCGCCGCAGATGATCGAGCGCCTTTTG
This sequence comes from Hyphomicrobiaceae bacterium, assembly GCA_041397705.1. GTDB lineage: Bacteria > Pseudomonadota > Alphaproteobacteria > Rhizobiales > Hyphomicrobiaceae. The sequence goes on along the minus strand of JAWKWC010000034.1, from coordinate 11,933 downwards.
CACGGCAACCTCGCTTTCTGCATCGAGCGCGCTCGTCGCTTCATCGAGCAGCAGGATCGGCGCATCTCTCAGAATCGCTCTGGCAATGGCGATACGTTGGCGTTGGCCGCCTGACAGCGTAACGCCCCTCTCCCCGATCATCGTCTCGTAGCCCTGAGGCATGGCGCGGATGAAGGCATCCGCATTGGCAGCAACAGCGGCCTGTTCGATGGCCTCACGACTGGCATTTGGTGCGCCATAACGAATGTTCTCTGCAACCGTGTCTGCAAACAGTGCCACATCCTGCGGCACCAGGGCCATCCGTTGGCGCACGGCGTCGAGGTCCGCCTGTTGCAGCGCAACGCCGTCGAGGCGAATAACGCCCGAGTCCGGATCGTAGAAACGCAGCAGCAATGCAAAAATGGTGCTCTTGCCGGCTCCAGATGGGCCCACCAGCGCCACCGTCTGCCCGGGCTCGACGGTGAAGTTGATATGGGACAGCGCCGGTGTCTCCGCCCGACCGGCATAGGCAAAGGTCACATCTTCGAACGCGATCCGCCCCCGCGGCGGCGTTGGCAGTGGCAACGGCACGGCGGGTGATATGATCTGGGGTTTCGTCGCCATCAACTCGGCAATGCGCTCGGCCGCACCCGTGGCCTGCTGGATTTCGCCCCAAACTTCGGAAATACCAGCCAGCGAGCTGCCGGCGAAAATGGCATAAAGCACGAATTGACTGAGCTGGCCGGCACTGAGCTGCCCGCTGGCGACCAGCGTCGCGCCATGCCAGAGCACGCCGACGATGCCACCGAACACGAGGAAAATGACCACCGCCGTCAGGCTGGCGCGCGCCGCCAGCCGCTTGCGCACGGCTGCAAATGAACGCTGGATGGCCTCGGCATAGCGCTGCGAGACATGCCCCTCGGTGGTGAACGCCTGCATGGTCCTGTAGGCAGACAGGTTCTCAGAGGCGAAGGCGGCAGCCTCTGCAATGGTATCCTGTGTGGAACGGGAAAGGCTGCGTACCGACCGGCCAAAGCCAACCAGCGGCAGAACGATCAGCGGAATGGCAATCGCCACTAGACCCGCCAGCCGGGGACTGGTGAAAACCATCAGCGACAAGGCGCCGATAAGCATAATGGTGTTGCGCACGGCCTGCGAGATGGCCGAGCCCGCCGCCGCCGTCAATTGCGTCGTGTCGGCGGTGATCCGGCTCATGATTTCACCCGACCGGTTGGCCTCGAAAAAGCTGGCGCCAAGCTTGGCCAAATGGGCAAAAACCTTCATACGTAGGTCGGCAACCACTCTTTCGCCGAGCCAATTGACGCAAAAATAACGCGTCGCGCTGGCAATGGCCAAGGCACCTCCGAGTGCGATCAAGCCGCCGAAATAAGCGTCCACAACCTTCCCGTCACCGCCCCCGAAGCTGGTGTCGATCATCCGGCGGATGGCCATGGGCACGGCCAGCAACACCGCAGCCGAAACCACCAGCGCAACGCCCGCCACCGTGACCATGCCGCGATGGGCCCAGATCATCGGCGCCAGCATGGCCAGCGGTTTCAGCGACCGTCGCTTCTTAGTCGGCTCGTTATCGGCCGCCGGATCGGAATGTGTGACTTTCGACGTGCCTCGCACCTGTGATCGCCTCGTCGGTAACTGCAGACTGTTTCGCTGGCTCTTCGATGCCCCAGCGATTAGGCAGCCTCAAGTGGGCATATCGTTGCGGCCGGGTCACACCTCACATGAAGCCCGGATTGCCGAACCACAAGCAAAAGATGTGGAGGGCAGAACACAGGCGCGCATTTGCCAAAATTAGGCCATAACGTCACGACGGATTGGCGTCGGCCTGGGCCACTGGCACAATCGGTCAGCACGGCAGGCCACTTGGAACTCAAGACACATGGCTGACGACCCCTATAGCGTTCTTGGCCTCTCGCGGACCGCCTCGGACGATGAAATCCGCCGTGCATTCCGCCGGCTGGCAAAAGAGCTTCATCCAGATGTAAACCCCTCGAATGCCTCTGCAATCGAGCGCTTCAAGCGTGTCTCGGCGGCCTACGAACTGCTTGGCGACCCGGAAAAGCGCCGTCGCTATGACGCCGGCGAGATCGACGCCGCCGGAGAGCCGCGGCGCGCCTATCAGCAGGCAGGCGCCGGTCGTCCCGGCGGGCCCGGGCCTGATTTTGGTTTCGGTGACATGTTCTCGGACCTGTTTGGCCAGGCGGGCGCGCGTGGAGCGGCAGGCGGCGGTGGCTTCAGCCTGCGCGGCCAGGACATGCGCTACACGCTGGACATCGATTTCATGGAAGCGGTGTTGGGCGCCAGGAAGCGTGTCACCATGCCGGAGGGCGGCCAGCTCGACCTCTCCGTCCCCGAAGGCGTCAAGGATGGGCAAGTCCTGCGCCTCAAAGGCAAAGGAGGGCCCGGCATCCGTGGTGGCGCCGCCGGCGACGCGCTGGTCGAGGTGCGCATTCGCCCGCACGCCTATTTCAAGCGCATCGACGACGATATACATCTCGAAGTATCGATCACGCTGGATGAAGCCGTCCTCGGCGCGCGCATCGAGGTGCCGACGGCGTCTGGACGGGTCAGCGTCAACGTCCCGAAAGGGACGAGCTCCGGCAAGGCGCTGCGCCTCAAGGGGAAAGGCGTCCGCAACGCCGGTTCAGGCGCGGCTGGTGATCAGATCGTCACGGTCAAAATCGTGCTGCCGGACACAATCGACGACTCCCTGGCGTATTTCCTAACTGAATGGCGCAAAAAGAACGCCTACGATCCAGGCCGCCCCTGAGGCCCTCAACCCATTCTGAGGCGACCGGCGTTGTCGGCGCTGGACCTGCTGCCCGCATTGAATAGCCGTCCGCAGCCGGCCCTGCGAGGTGACATCCGCCCGGACTGTTGGCCAAGATGCACGCAGACGTCTAAGGTCGAGGCCTGAAGGCGGGCGGCTCAAAGCCCGCCGACGTCAACACGAGCCACCGAGTGACCCGTAATGACCTTCTCGCACGACAATCCATTGCAGGGCCTTCTGCCGATCGCCCCGACGCCATTTCATGAAAACGGTGATCTCGATCTCGAGGGGCAGCGCCGTGTCCTCGATTGCATGATCGATCAAGGCGTGGACGGCATTTGCATCCTGGCCAACTATTCCGAGCAGTTCCTGCTGACTGATGATGAGCGCCAAACGTTGCTCGAATTGGCAACCAGCCACGTCGCAGGGCGCGTGCCCATCATCGCGACCATCAGCCATTTCTCGACCCGAATTGCTGCCGAGCGCGCCCGCCGCGCCGCAGCCGCCGGTGCCGTCATGGTGATGATGATGCCGCCCTATCACGGCGTTGGCCTCAGGGCGGACGAAGCGGGCATGCTCGAGCATTTTCGCCAAGTGGCAGACGCTGGGAAGTTGCCAATCATGGTGCAGGACGCGCCGCTCTCTGGCGTAGCGCTGAGTGTGCCGTTTCTGGTGCGTTTGGCCCGCGAGGTGCCCCTGGTCCGCTACTTCAAAATTGAAACGCCGGGCACAGCTGCGAAACTCCGCGCGCTGATCGCTGCGGCCGGCGACCTGATCGACGGTCCATTCGATGGCGAGGAAGGCATCACGTTGATGGCAGACCTCGATGCAGGCGCAACCGGCACGATGACCAGCGCCATGTACTGCGATCTCATCAAGCCCATTCTCGCCGCCTACAAGGCCGGCCAGCGCGAAGAAGCCATGGCCCTTTACGGGCGCTTGCTGCCGCTTATCAATTATGAAAACCGCCAGACGGGGCTTCGCGGCACCAAGGCTGTGATGAAGGAGGGCGGCGTCATCAAGAGCGAGGCTGTCCGCCACCCGCTGGAGCCACTTGATCCACCAACCCGCAAGGGCCTCATCGAACTCGCGCGCGCTGCAAATCCACTGGCGTTGCGATGGGGGAAGTGAAGTCAGTAGCGGTTTTCCAGCCCTCCTGTCCGGACAACGTTCGTCCGGTCAGAAACGTCCTCACCCCAGCGTCACGGCGCCGCGACAGGCACGTTGACACATCACAAGCTGTTCCGGGTAAGATCACACCATGACACGAGCAGCAAAACCAGAACGCAAACCGGCGAAGCCGGCATCAAAAACCGCTCCGAAGCCTGCGACAAAGGCAAAAGCGGCGGCCCCTCCGGCACGCAAGCGCCGCGCCAAACGAGCAAAGTTCAAGCTCGGCGATGTCGTGCGCCATCGCTTCTACCCATTCCGCGGCATCATTTTCGATGTCGATCCCGTCTTCAACTCGACGGAGGAATGGTGGGAATCGATTCCTGCCGAAATCAGGCCGCGCAAGAACCAGCCTTATTATCACCTGCTTGCAGAAAATGAGCAGACCGAATACGTGGCCTACGTCTCCGAGCAAAATCTGTTGCCGGACGATTCGGGCGAGCCCTTGCGCCATCCCCAGGTGTCCGAACTGTTCGTCGAGGAGGAAGGGCGCTACCTGGCAACCTATCTCTTGGCCCACTGATCGGCGCTGATCCGAGACAACATTCATACGCACACAAAAAGGCCCGCGGATCGTCTCCGCGGGCCTTCAACATTGAGCCGCTTGCGCGGTCAACTTACTTCTTGGCGCCAGGTGCCGCCGCTGCGCCACCCTTCTCGGCCTGCTTCTTCTTGTATTCCTCGACGAGCTGCTGCTGGCGCAGAGCGATCTGCTTCATCAGGCTCTTGCGCGCCTCGCTATATTTCACATTGTCGATCGGGGCGCCCGAAAGCGCAGCCGAGAACCCTGTGAGCGGCACCGGGAAGGCGATGACCTGACCGTTGGCGTTGATCGAGAATACCATCAGACCTGCCCCGCCCTTGAGCTTGGTGAGCAGTGCATCGGTCATCTCGATTTCGGCCGTGCAACCTGCCGGATGGCAAAGCGAGAAGTTGAGCTTTTCTGCTGGGATCTTGGAATCGTCGACTTTCTCGTTCTTTTGCGCCTTCGCCCACATCGCAGCGTCATAGACCTTGGCACGCAAACCCGGCTGAATAGCCATGCCGAGCGGCACCATCACCATCATGTGCTTCTTGTCCTGCCCCTCGACATCGCGAATGGCAGCCGAAACAAGGACCATGCCGGTATTGCCGTCCAACCGCTCGTGGTGCGTCAGGCAGATTTTCTTTTCGGCGCGCTCCTGCTTGCCATCCTTGCCCTTGACCAGAACGGGAGCGTTCTCGCACAACTTCACCCAGGCGCTCTGAGGCGCACTTGCTTGTTTCGCAGGCTCAGCCTTTTTCTTCTGCGCCAGGGCTGCACCGCTGCCAAGCGCCAAAGCCGTGACCAAACCGGCTGCACCCGCGACCCGCCACCCAAAGCGTGCAATCGAAGCCGTTGCGTTCATGATTTCCCCTTAAGCGTTATCTCGCAGCCGACCCCCGCCGGCCCCACCAAACTATTTCGAGCCCCGTGACCAGCGCTCGTCACCCCGCTGCCTCGAGTATCCCTTGAACTGCGGCCGGCTCGCGATAGAAGCAAGGGCCACGCACAAGCGGGACTAAAAGCCGGATTGCGGCAATCCCGTGACCTTGCCACACCGGTGCGGCAACTTCGCCAGGGAAATCTCACAAAACCGTGGCAGTGGTGACATGCTCAAGGGCTGTAGGTCAAACGTTTGCCATGCAAGCCTGTTGGCTTATGCGGGCTAAGTGGCTTGAAAAACTGGGGAGCATGTAGGGATGCGGCGACAAACGGCCACGCGTGCGGGGCACTTGAGCGGCCGTCTCGGTCTGATGCGAGGCTACGCATGCGCAATTGTCGGCGCGGCAGCCTTGGCGATGTCGTGCCAGCCTTCAAGCGCCACTGAACCCGTCCACGCCATGGCCATGCATGGCACGCCGGCATTGCCGCCGGGGTTCAAGCACCTGCCTTATGTCAACCCCGATGCACCCAAGGGCGGCCTGCTGCGCTTGGGAAGCCTTGGGTCATTCGACAGCTTCAATCCCTTTATTTTGAAGGGTGTAGCACCCACGGGCATCCGAGAATACGTCTACCAGAGCCTGCTCGAGCGCTCAGCCGACGAGCCTTTCTCTCTCTACGGCCTGCTCGCCGATCGCGTCGAGATGCCGGACGACCGGGCCTGGGTCGCGTTCCACATCGACGCCAAGGCACGGTTTTCCGACGGCAAGCCAGTGACAGCGGAAGATGTTGTGCACTCCTGGCGCCTGCTCAAGGACAAGGGCCAACCCTACCACCGCTCGCATTATGGTGCTGTCGCCAAGGCTGAAATCACGGCGCCGGGCACGGTGCGCTTTACCTTCCACGACACGACCAATCGCGAGGCGCCTTTGCTGCTCGCCTTGATGCCGATTTTGCCGCGGCATCTGACACCGCCGGACACGTTCGAGCAAACAAGCCTTGCGCCGCCCGTGGGCTCGGGACCGTATCGGGTCACGAAAGTCGATGCCGGCCGCTCGTTCGTGCTCGAGCGCATCAAGGACTGGTGGGCGCAGGATCGCCCCATGACCCGCGGCCTGAACAATTTCGACCAGATCCGCTTCGAGTATTTCCGCGACCAGAATTCGCTGTTCGAGGCCTTCAAGTCAGGCGAGGTCGATTTCAGGACGGAGGAGGACGCTGGCCGCTGGGCCGAGAGCTATGATTTCCCGGCCATCAAAGAAGGCCGCGTGGTGAAAGCTGAAATCCCGGTGGGATGGCCGGCGGGCATGACCGCCCTCGTGTTCAATACGCGGCGCGAGGTGTTTCGTGATCCACTGGTGCGGCGCGCGCTGATCCTCATGCTCGATTTCGAGTGGATCAATCGCAATCTGTTCCATGGCCACTACGTTCGCACACAAAGCTTTTTCGAGCGCTCGGAACTGTCCTCGCATGCGCGTCCGGCCGATGACATCGAGAAGCGCCTGCTCGCGCCGTACCTGGCCAAGGTGAAACCGCAGGTGCTCGCGGGGACCTATAGCTTTCCGGTCAGCGATGGATCAGGTCGCAACCGCGAAAACTTGAAAGCGGCCTTCAACCTCCTCAGGCAGGCAGGCTACGAGCAACGCGATGGGCGCATGGTGAACAAGGCGACGGGCCAGCCGCTGCGATTCGAGATGATGTCAGGCAAGCGCGCCGAGGAGCGTCTGTTTCAATCCTTCGCCGATAGCCTCAAGCGCCTCGGCATCGAAGCTGAAATCCGCAACACCGACAGCGCGCAGCGTTGGGAGAGGCTCAAGAAATTCGATTTCGACATGATCCAGTGGACGTGGGGCGCGTCGTTGTCGCCCGGCAACGAGCAGGTGAACCGCTGGGGCTCCGCCAGCTATGAGGCCCAGAACGCCCTCAACTTCGCCGGCGTCAAGGATCCCGCTGTCGACGCCATGATCGAAGCGCTGCTGGCGGCTCGCGAACGACCGCAATTCGTGGCGGCCGTCCGCGCCCTCGACCGCTTGCTGATCTCAGGCGACTATGTGATCCCGCTCTACCACGCCAAGGGCAGCTGGGCCGCCTGGTGGCGCCACATCAAGGGGCCCGACCGAGCGCCCTTGTCCGGCATTACGCTCGATGCCTGGTGGCATCGCGCCGAATAGCCGGTGGGCTTCGATCGATCGCACCACCAGGACGTGCTGCCGAGCGTGGAGCCTTAGCCCTTGAGCGCTTCCAGCATGGTCTTGCCGAGGCCGGCTGGCGATTGCGAAATGTGAACACCCGCCGAGCGCATGGCCTCGAACTTGTCTTCAGCCTTGCCCTTGCCGCCGGAGATGATGGCGCCCGCATGTCCCATCCGTCGTCCCGGGGGAGCCGCGGCACCGGCAATGAAGCCCACCATCGGCTTGGCCCGCCCGCGCGCACGTTCGCGCTTGATGAATTCGCAGGCATCTTCCTCGGCCGTGCCGCCGATTTCGCCGATCATCACGATCGCGTCGGTCTCGGGATCAGCCAGAAACATGTCCAGCACGTCGATGAATTCGGTGCCCTTTACTGGATCGCCGCCGATGCCGACGGCCGATGATTGGCCGAGGCCGACGTCGGAGGTTTGCTTGACCGCCTCGTACGTCAACGTGCCGGAGCGCGACAGAATCCCGATCCGGCCCGGCTTGAAGATGTTGCCTGGCATGATGCCGATCTTGCAGGCGCCTGTCGTCAGAACGCCTGGACAATTGGGACCGATCAGTCGCGACCAGGAGCCGGAAAGGGCGCGCTTGACGCGCACCATGTCCATCACAGGAATGCCCTCCGTGATGCAAACGATCAGCGGCATCTCAGCGTCGATGGCTTCCAGAATGGCGTCGGCAGCGTAGGCCGGTGGCACATAGATCGACGTCGCCGTGGCCCCGGTACGCTCTTTGGCCTCCGCCACGCTGTCGAAGATCGGCACGCCTGCCAGCGCGGCATCGGGATGTTTCGTGCCGCCTTTTCCAGGCGTAACCCCGCCCACCACCTGAGTGCCATAAGCCAGTGCGGCCGCGGTGTGATAAGTGCCTTGCGACCCAGTGATACCCTGGCAGATCACCTTGGTGTTCTTGTCAACGAGAATGGCCATGGGTTGGTCCTGTTTCAGCGATGCGATCGCCCGGAGAAGGGCTGGTTTCGGGAGGCGTGCATCGCCCCTCGAAGCGTCGATTGGGTTGGCTTACGCAGCCGGCTGCCGCCGCCAGCGTGTCGCAGCATGCCCGCGCGAACTTGGGTAGCATCCCGCGGGACCGCTTGTGCGGCATAAGCGCCATTCGATCAAGAGGCTTACGGCATAAGGTTTGGTTCTGTGGCCCCGGATCCTTGCACTGTCACCGCTCCTTGGGCCGGTTGGCCTGGGTTTACCACCCCGATCCGACCGCCATAGGGCTGCAACTCAACGATCCGGCACCGCGGTCAGCGTTGCCTTGCGGCGCTGGCCGAGCACTTCGACCGTGAAGCCGACAGCCCCCACACCTTTACGGGGCCGCAGCCACTGAGCGGTGATGGAGATCAGCTCCTGCTTTCCAGCGGGAAGTCGCTGCACGGTGGGAGCAGTGCGCTGCGCTAACGGGAACAACCGGTCGAGTTGAACCTCGATCGCCGCCGCCTCGGGAAATTCCACCGACACCCGGCAATGGCGCAAGTGCGCACTTTGAGCGGGCCCGACCGCCTGCAAAGTGTAGCTGACCGAGCCTAGGACGACCTCGCGCGAATAGATGTGCTCCCGCTCCGTTGCGAGCACCTCGAGGGTCGCTCGTCGGAGGTCAGGCGCTTGAATGCCGCCTCGAGGCCATCCGACGTCAGCCCGCTCTCAACGCACAGATCGGAGAACAGTAAGGCCGCATCGGCCGCCGTATCGGCCTGCGCCTCCCGGCATAGCCCAAGCCCCCAAAAGAGCGCGGCGAAAATGACGCAACCTGCTCCGAGGGCTCGCTTTCCATTGTTCCCACAGCGAGGCGGGCACGCTCGCTTCCGCGTCATCGGCTTGACCTGCCCGTTGGGAATGGCACGGTGCATCCCATCCAACCGTCTCAATCGAGGGAATGCGCCCATGGCTTTGATGCCCTACCCAGATCTCGACAAGGCCTCGCCCGAGCCGGAAATGCTGTCCCGGTTGCCGTCGCCAGCCAACATTTTCAATATGATGGCACATGCCGACAACTGCCTGAAGCCGGTCATGAAGCTGGGTGGCACGCTGTGGCAAGCTTCAGCTCGATGCAAAGCTGCGCGAGTTGTGCCTGTTGCAAGCCGTCAAGGTCGCAGGTGGCGAATACGAATGGCTGCAACACGTGCCGATCGCCCTCGATCTCGGCGTCAACCAAGCCCAGATCGATGCACTCGAAAAAGGTGAAGACCGCGCCGCTTGCTTCGATGCTACGGAAAAGGCAGCCCTGGTCTTTACGCGTGAATTGATCGCCAACGGCAAGGCATCGCCGCAAGCTCTCGCAGCCTTGCGCGGGCATCTTTCGGACCGCGAGGTCGTCGAACTGATCCTGATGGCCGGCTTCTACACCATGCTGGCGCGGCTGACGGAAACGCTTGACGTCGAGAATGATCCGCCCATCGGCGCAGCATTGGTTCGCGGCATCAGGCACGCGTAAAGAGCAAGCAAAAGTGAGCACCCCGCGCGCCGGGGACGGCCCTGATGGGCTCACGGCCGCGCCTGAGGCGAGATCGGCGGCCCGTTTGCTGGCGCTCTCTTTGCAGGCGTTGATCCCGCGACCGCTGGCTTCACAGCGGCGGTCGCAGTCAGTTGCGCAATCGCCGCCCGCAACTGGCCGTCCTGCGCCAGCGTGCGGCGCGCGCAGCCTCCCGTGCCCACAGAGATCCGGATGTCGAGGCTGCGGCAGGTATCGTCCTTTGGCGCTTGCGCTTCCACGACATCGGGTGCCACGCCTTGCCCTTCGATCGCCTCACCTTTGGGGGTCAAAAAGCGTCCCGTCGTCAGCCGAATGGCCCCTTTGCGACCTTGTCGGTCGAGCCGTTCCAGCGTCCGCACGGCGCCTCGACCCGCGCTGCGCAAGCCAATCACGCGCGCGCGTCGATTGCCCGCGATTGCGGCAGCGAGCGCCTCCGCCGGTCCCGCGGTGCCGGCGTCGATAAGAATTGCGAGTGGTTTGCCCGCCAGCAGATCGCCCGGCCTCGCCTGGCGGCGCACAGCACCGCTGTTCTGGCGTTGTTGCACATTGAGAACGATGCCACGGTCGAGAAAGAGATCGGCGATCTCGGCTGCACCGTCAGCCTCGCCTGTCGCCGTCGCCCTGAGATCCAACACCCCACCGCGCAAATTCAGGCCAAGTTGGCGCCTGGCCCCCGCGAGTTCCGTGCTGATCACGCTAGCCGCCGCACGATCGACAGAGGCCACCCGCACCCAGATAATGCCCGGCTCGGGCTCGGAAAGATCTGCTGATGCTGGCCGTCCCTCGATCGCCGGCAGGGGTACGGTGTCGGGCACCTCGGCGTCCTTGCGGACGACCGCCAGTGCTCGCTCTGCCGCCGAACCGCCGATGCGTCCGACCAGATCCAGGAGCTTGAGATAGCTCAAGTTTCCAGCGTCCTGGTCGCCCACTCTCGCGATCAGATCACCGGCCTTCAGCCCGGCAATGGCCGCTGCGGTGCCGTCGCGTGAGGAGATCACCCGGTAACCTGGACTGTCGCGACGAGGCGGCGCCGGCTCGCGTCGGAGCTCGATTCCAAGCTCGTCTGCTTGCGTCAGGGGGCTCAGGAGCTTCAATTGGCTGGGCGAATAGTATTCAGCTTCGCTGTCGATCTTGCGCAGCATGCCGTCGATGGCTCCGGCAATGAGCTCTTTCCGCGTTGGCTTGTTCACATGCCAGCGCCGCGTGATGCGCATACTGCGCACCATGAACTCCAGGCGTTCGAATTTGCGCTGCTCGGCGCGATCACCAGCAGCGGCCTGCTCGAAACAGGCACAACTCGTGAGGCAGGCGATGGTCACGACAATGCGACGGAAAGCTTGGGCGCAGGCCAAGCCAATGGGCTGCACCAGGCGGCTCATTGCTCGCCCCCGTTGGCCACGCAAGATCCCTTCCGTCGCGGATACCGAAACAACACTTGGCGGACGCTCCTTGATGGCGCCCGCCAAGCGGTCGTTCTACGCTCAAATCGGGCGAAAGGCTTACTTCGTCTTTGGCTCTGTGGTCTTCGCAGCGTCCGCCTTGTCCGCGCCGTCCTTGGTCTTGTCATCGCTGGAGGCGGCGGCGGCCGGTGTCGGCTCCGGCACTTGGCCACGCAACAGCTTCAAGGCGTACTGCAACTGGGTGTCTTTCTCGGGATCCTTCGGCACGTAGGCAGAAGAGCCCGACTCTTCCTTCTTCTTGATCTTCGCGTCTTCGCCTTTGAGGTGCCCCCTCAGGCTGGCTTCGCCACGTGGCGTTTGCGGCCGCTTGGGCTTCAACTCGTCGGGCAATACCTCCTCGATCTTGACGTCGGGATCGATGCCCTTGGCCTGAATGGAGCGGCCAGAAGGCGTGTAGTAGCGCGCCGTCGTCAGCCTCAGTGCCCCGTTCTGTCCCAGTGGAATGATCGTCTGCACCG
>JAWKWC010000033.1:0-14111 GCA_041397705.1 Hyphomicrobiaceae bacterium | reverse complement strand
TTTTCCCCTCGGATGATGGGCGCACCTTCTATCAAGGCACAAAACGCTTCTGGCCAAAGGTTGTCGCTCGCGCTGGCTTGCCGGGCGTCACGCCACACACATTGCGGCACACAATTGGCTCGGCCGCGGTGTCAACCGGCGAAACGCTCGCCATGACCGGCGCTTTACTCGGCCAGAAAGACTCGCGCTCCACCTCAATCTACGCCCACATGCAACAAGACCCGGCACGGCGGGCGGCGGATCGGGTTGTTCGGCCAATCGCGGCCGCACTGGGAGCAAGCAAGGAGGCGGACATTTTGCCACTTGGCTTGAGGCGCGTCCATCGCGCATGAGCCTAGCTCATTCCAATCTGCCTTCAGAGCAAATCACGGGTCCTCGCCGCTCGAAGTCTCTGGAATATAGACCCGACGAAGGGGCAATAGCCCTTTGTAACGAGTGTCGAACTTCTCATAGTTCTCAAAGATCAAATTCACAACTTCGTCGCCGTCAATTAGGCGGAGATTGCCCTTGCTCCGCTCGAAGCGAAGGCACTCTGCGGAGAAGTCCCCGAGCGTGACGAACAAGCCGTACTCGCCTGTCGACAGCTTGCCATAGAGCGCCGACACGTCCCGATCGGTCACCGTGCCGTCCCCACTCTTAACTTGCACCTTGATGATGGGCGGCTCAATGCCCAGGTGGTCTTTGTGAGCGATGATGTCGACACTCGGCTCGTTCGTCCGCGTGAGGCGCGCATGGTATCCCATGCACTCCAGCAGATGAGCGACGAAGCCCTCGAACAAGGTTCCCTTCAGGTCTCGTGCCAGTTGCTTCAGTACGAAGTCCTTGGTCGTCTCCTCGATATCTTCGGTCACACGAGCGACTGTCTCGTCATCGGCAACGGACACGACCGCTGGCGGCACGCGGCTCTCGACCAACGCGCGGAATTCGTCGGCGAAATTTCTGACCTGAAACAGGCTCAGCGCGGACCCAATTTCGTAAAGCGCGCCCTGACTGAAATGTGTTCGCGGCGCGGACTTGAGCCAGGTCACTTTTCGGCGGTGCGGATACCTTTCTCGGGGCGAAGTCTCGAACACGTAATCGCCATCGACCCGACCGATGTGCACTTGGCGACTCTGTTTGGCGGGGTAGATCACAAAGTCACCCACCTTCATTTCGTGCACGAACCGGAACGGCTGCCCCGCCATCTGCGGAATCGCGCCTGGCTTGCCATCTGATAAGCCACCACGACTCTTGCCTTGAAGGCATCGCGCGTTGGCCCGATAGCCGACAGATCCCATGTCTTGCCAACCAATTGCGATGCAATGACCTTCGAGGAATAGCCGATCGGCATCGCCCGTCCGCCCCGCGTGCACACCCCAAAAGACTTGATTCGGCTTTCGCCACATTTGCCCCCATTGTTCAAGCAGCCGTCTTAACGCGCCTTCGGCCAACGCTCAATCCTCGCGCTGCCTCACCTTCCCGAACGCCAACCGCGTTGCCTGCTGCCCCACCCAGCACCTGCCACGCCGCGACACATCTCGGATGAAGGCGGCTTGTGGCCAGCTACCAGGGCGGTATTCGCAATTGCCGAGAGCAGTCGGACGTTCGCGCGTAGTCGCCGCTGTTGTCGATGCGATCGAGCGAGGGCCGGAACGGATAGCAGCGCGGCCTGCTCGCGGAGTAATGCGGCCACTCCGTATCCTCGAACGATGCCGGAAAGCTGACACCGCCCGCTGCTGGCGACCCATAGGGCGGCAAACCTCCTTCGTCAGGCAATCCCAACTGGGGGCATTTCGCCGAGTCTTTACTGAGCGCCGCCGAGTAGGCGGCCCGCGCCATGGGGGGCAGATCATCGAAGGCCATACCTCACCCTTCTCGTGAATGTCGAGCACAGGCAGGGATTTCACGATCTTCATGGTCTCCAGGCTGACGGTTATGACGCGGCGGAACAGTTCCAGGCGTACTTCGATCTCTGCATCGTCTCGATCGCCCAGTCGTTGGCGTCGTTGATGATGTAGCGCTGTCCTTGCGGTCGGTCTTGACACACTGGCGCTCGACGACCCAGTCGAGGGCGGCTTGCTGTTGACGACGTACTCGTAGGCTTCGAGCGTGGATGCCGGTGACGGTGATGCTGTCGTTGTAGATGAGCGTCGCGGTCCTGATCGGCGCCGCGTCCTTGCCGCCGTAGCATCTTCTCGACCCGATAGTCGCGCTCGTTGCCGGAATGCGTGACTTTGGCACCCGGCATAGATCGGGACGTTCTCGTAGTTATGTGCAGGTCGCCGAGCACGCGGCCGGCTTTGAGAAGGCTCCAGAAGTCGGCGGCGGTCTTCACGCGCGGGATGCGTGGAAGCTCCTGCCGAGTTGGTCAGCGAAGCGCTCGCGATAGTCGGGCGAATGGAGCAGTCCATAGACGTAGTAGAATAAGTCTTCTCCTTGCCGATCGATCTGTCGTGGATAGCGTCACCGCAGTGAAGTGGGCAAGGCCTTTGTCGGTAATCGCGGCGCGGCGCGTCAGTCCTATCTGCTCTTTGTCAGCGGCGGCGAATAGCGGTGCATCCGTACCGCTTCCTTTTCAGCGTCGTAGAGATAGAGCGGGAAGCATTGTGCCGCCCTTCATAGCGGTCAAGCAAAGCTCGGATGGTACGTCGGCCATGATGGCGGTGAAACCGCTGATCGCGCCGGGAGCCGACACGCCTATCATGAGGTTCTTCGCCGCCGCATCGGGGAAGATGCGGGCATTTGCAGACGCGCTCGTTGAGGGCGCGGTTGTAGTACAGCCACTGCTTGTGAAACGGACGATAGATCGCAGGCAAAATACTACCTTCATCGAATTCGATAGCCTGATCGCTCGCGAGAGCCTGCTTCGATTATGCGCGTGTCCAGCTGATCTTGGTAGGATCGGTGTCGATGAACTTGTCGACGAGTTCGTCGTGCTGCTTCTGGTCGCATTGGGATGCGCCTTCGCCAGCCGCCGACGCTCGCCGTTGTAGAACGCGACCCAGACGCTCGACGTTTTCGGCAACAAGAGCGCTGGATGCGCTGAAGCACTACGGGTCGCGATTGGTCACAACGCCCAATGAGAAGTTCTCGAAGACGGCCTTTTCTGCACCCTTCTTGTCCCCCAACGGGATATGGACTGAGAACGACGCATCGCGCTGTTTGAGCCAGTCGCCGTTCATCAGGGGTGATGGTCTGCCAGCCGTTAACGGCCGTTATGCCGCCGATGCTAGCAAAAAGTGGCGATGGTATCGAGTTTTTGTTCCCGGCTCAGATGGTCGCCGATGTCATGGAAGTGAATTTGTCCGCGCTCGCTGCTTCGGTGTTCTTGACGAGAATGGAGATCGCAATGGGTGGCAGGCTGCCGCCGCCAAAAATCTTGCCGCCTTCCTTCCGCGACAGCTCGCCTGCCGTGCGCTGGTTTCCCCTCAGATGGAACACGTAGAGGCTGCTGAACTCGTCGGCGAGGCACTTGCGAAAGCCATCAAAGGTATTCGTGTCGGCAAAACCTCCGTTGGTTACAAAAACCTATGACGCCGCTGCTACCTATCTCGGTCACTCGCCCAGCGGATGGCACGCACGAAGGTCATACAGGCCTTTCGATAGGGCGGCCCCGGAACGTGCGGCGTAGGTATTATGAATGCGCTCGTCTAGTACCGATAATCGAGGTTTGCAGCATTGTCACTTCGCGGCGCTGCCTCCACCGAATATGGCGGATTGCCGATGATGACCCTGATGTCGAGCTTCTTCGCTGGCGGCGGCGCTTGGAGTTATCGACCGTCATGTGGTCGACGAGGTCGTCCTTCTGCATATCTGGAAAGTATCGGTGAGGCAGATGCCGTCGAACGGCACATAGTCCCCACCGACGATGCCGTGATAGGTGCTCTCGATGTTGATCGCGGCGATGTAGTAGGCGAGCAGCACGATCTCGCTGGCGTGGAGCTGGCCCGCATATTTCTTCCTGATCTCTCGGGCGTCATCAGGCCGGACTGCAACAGCCGCGTGATGAACGTGCCCGTGCCCGTGAACGGCCGGACGATGTGGACCCGTCGCTGCCGAGCGTCTGGCCGAACTTCGACTTCAGCACGTCGTTGACGCTGTGAATGATGAAATCCACGACCTCAAGGGCGTATAGACGATGCCCAGCCGCTCCGTCATCTTCGGGAAGGCGTTGCGGAAGAACTTGTCGTACAGCTCGACGACGATCTCTGCTTGCCTTGCGCGTTGTCGATGCTTCGGACGCAAGTACCCTTCCGCTGTCGTAGAACGTTGCAGCGTGTCGTCCTTTTCGATGTGGTGCCTCGAAGACATCGAGCACGCCCCCATCGCTTTGCGACATTGGATTGCTGGCGGCGAAGCTTTCGTAGTCGGCGAACAGCGCTCTTCGAACACCGGCCAGATCATATGCTGCGCCAGCATTTTCGACCACCTCGCCATCGCTGACGCTGGGGTTCAGGTCGTCGTCGCGTAGCTCGCTTACGAATTTGTCGAACTCTGCCCTCGCCGCCGAGTTCTTTGGGTTCTCCAGAATGCTGGTGATGCGGTCGATGTGCGTTTGCGCGATCCGCGCAATGTCGCCCGCCCATTCCTCCCAGTGCAGGCGGTTGCCACACTTCTTCACAACCTTCGCGTAGATCGCGCGGCTCGATCTCGCCAATGTCGAATTGCAACTTGACCGGTTCCAATGTCCTCGCCATCTCTTCCGCTTGCGGGCTGCATCAGCTGCCCAGCGCAGTCGTCCCGCGCGCCCGACCGGCTTCGTCGTCGGCGGCCTCTTTCGCGTTTGGCGCCGCTGAACCTTGTCGGTGATGGCGATGACTTCATCTTGCTCGTGTCCTGACCGATCAGGTCGAGTTTGTTGATCATCGCGTCGAAGCGGTCGTCGTAAGTGATCGCAGCGCCTGTAGCACCTGCCACACGACGCGATAGACTTGGTTGTCGTTCAGCGCCTCATGCGGCTCCATGCCAGCGGGTATGACAACAGGAAGAACCCATACCCGCGCGACTTGCCGGGTGCTGCGCATCACACGCCCTACCGACTGGACCACATCACCTGGGAGTTGCGCGGCGCGTGAAAGAGCACGGCGTCGAGTGCAGGGACGTCCACGCCCTCCGAGAGACAGCGGACGTTGCTCAAGATGCGGCAGGTATCGGCCCCTGCATCTTCCTTCAGCCACGCGAGCTTGTCTTCTTTGGCCGTCGCATTCATGCCGCCGTCGACATGCTCGGCCTCGCATTTCAATTTGATTGTCGCTGCCGCCGGGTCGTCTTCCGATTTCAGATACGCCTCGACGACGTCGGCCTGAACATGGAAGCAATCTTCTTCGACACCTTGTGGGTCTTTCCGTTATGCTGTGCCTCGATCACCTGACAGAAGGCAACGGCCCGCCGCATGGCCTCTTCGTCACCACCCAGGTCGGTCAGGTTCTGCTTCGATAGGCCTTCCAACATCCGACGATCCGCGCGGCATCGTGAACCTTCAGTTGGTTGTTGCCATCGTCGAGTAGTGCTTGCAGGCGACGGCTGACGTGCGCTTCCTCGATAGCCAGCACGATCACCTTGTAATCGACCAACAGGCCGCGCTGCACGGCCTCCGAGAACGTAAGGACGTACAACTCTTTGCTGTAAAGCGATTCATCGTCCAGCGGAGCAGAGCGCGACGTTATCCTGCTCGGCCGTCGCCTTCGCGCTGTCGGCATAGATGCGCGGCGTGGCGGTCATGTAGAGGCGCTTTGCACCAGCGATGGTCTTTTCATCGTGCACCATGACGGCGCTTTCGCCGTCACCGTCAAAGGTCGCGCCGGTTGTGCGGTGGGCTTCGTCGCAGATTACGAGGTCGAAGTCGGGTAGGTTGTGCTGCTTTTGCGCTTCGCTGATCGCATAAATCGAATGGTACGTGCTGAACACCACCGTCATGCTCGCGGCATCGTGGCGTTTGGCGACCTCGTCAGCCAGCTTCTTCGGCTCCGTCGTGGCCGGATGCAGCTCATGAACGAAGGTCTGGACCGTCTCAGTCGTCCTTCTTCCGCTTCTTTGCCCACGTCGGAGTCAGAGCAGACGGGCAAAGCAGCAGTGGGATTGCTGACTCTGCGTCCATTCCGTCAGTGACTGAGACAGGAGATTGAGGCTCGGGACGAGGAACAGCACTCCGGCCGCCCTTGCCAGCGATTGCCTCCGCGATCTTCAGGCTGGGTGAAGGTTTTGGCTCGGTGCCGCACGCCATGGATCATCCAGCCGCGCTCGGCGGTTTCGAGGCCCTTGGCGACGGCCTTCAACGCGGGGGTTTGGTGATCTCGAAGCTCCTTCTTGGGCTTGAAGGCGCAGACTGCGTCTGGTATCTGGCCCAGTCGATCTGGCTGTTTTCGAGATCGTAGTCGATTTTTGTGACGGGCGGCTGCTGGTTATAGAGGGCTGCTTCCGCGTGCTCGCTCCATGTTGTTGGTCGTGGCGACGATGACCCGGTGGGTGAAACCGTGCTGGCCCGACGCGGTGAAGAAACTGTCGATGCTCTTCGCACTTTTGTAGTCGCGCGCGTAGAACTTGCACTGATCGCGTGAACCCGCCGGTGTGGGTTTCCGCGACGAGGTCGATGCCCGTATCGCGACCAGTCGAGACTCGCGCCTTTGCCCAAGTG
This sequence comes from Hyphomicrobiaceae bacterium, assembly GCA_041397705.1. GTDB lineage: Bacteria > Pseudomonadota > Alphaproteobacteria > Rhizobiales > Hyphomicrobiaceae. The sequence continues at coordinate 7,498 of JAWKWC010000033.1, read as the reverse complement.
CGATAGGGCACCACGCTGGCGTATAGGTCCCGGTAGCGGGCTTCGGTCGTCAGGAACCTAGCGATCAGCTCTTCGAAATAGGCGCCAGCCTCGTACTCCGAGTGCGCGCCTCCCGGAAGCCGTCGAACGCCGGCAAGCTGGCTGTGATGGTACATGAAACTCCCCCTTCCGGCGCACTGGAGATGACGGCCTGGCCCCAAGCGTCACTTATCGCCAAGCTGCATTCGAAGAACGAGTTGCTTGTTCTCGGTGGCCTTCGAAGCTTTGGCGCATGGTCGTCGGCCCGAAAGAGGACGGTCCTGATGATGAGGTCGGCGCTGCGATGCGAGTTGCGCTCGGTGGTGGCCGTGGCCATATCCTGTTCCCCTGGTTCAATGACGTTTTGCCGGCAGCCGGCGGAATACACGGCCAGCATGGGCCTTGGTGCCGCACATGGCCTCCGCCGACTCGTTGCACGGAGTATCGGCGGTTGCAGCTGGCACACAAGAACGACTTCCGCCGTGCCTGTGGATAAAGCCCGGCGTGTCGTCTGCCATTCTGGACGGTCCAAATCGTTCCGCATGTTGCGCGGGCTGTCAGCACGAGGTTGTCGCTGACCCCTGCACCGCCAAATGTGGAGCGCGCTATGATCTACAACGCCCTAGGAGGGTTTTTCCCATCGTCCGCCGCCCGATCCGCGCATCGCGTTCTGGAAAGACTCGCTCCTGGCCCGACGACTGCAGGAGTACGTATTCACGCTCGCGCGATCCTCGATCTCGGCAAGGCCCGATCTCGGCGACAGGCTGGACCGGCGATGCCGCCAACGACCGAAGTGGACCTGGGAATTCGTTTTGCCAAACTCGGGCTGTTCACGCCACTTGAAAGATAAGGAGAGCGGTCGGCCTGTTGGAAGGGGCCCCAGGTACGTACGCGGCTCGAAAGCCTGCGATCGCCTTTGCGACGACACCTGACCCATTCCCAACTGACGCAGAGTGGGCGCAGGCAGTTGAAATGGCAAAGGCCGAGGCAGGCGAAAGTTGGCGATCCTTTTCATTTGTCCATGTCGGTGTACAGCTAGCGAGGGCAAGCAAGGACGGCGTCGTGCAGACCGCAACAATCGCAATCGAGGGGGAGCCGCAGCCCAAGGAATGGCACTTTCTGGAACACCAAGAACGCCTGGCTGAGGTTCGATACTTCTGTAGGGTGGACGAGCAAGAGTCGTCTGCACGCAATCGCGTGATCGAGGGGGCAGCTGGCTGTTCTTTGAGCGGGCATCCTTGGCGGCGTTTATCCGAATCCTGGAGCCGGAGGCGCACACCCCCACCTCCGAGGCCGACTTAGATGTCACTGAAAGCGCATTGAAGGAAGAGACGAAGAAGCGACGTCGGCCTGGGAGGCCGCCGGTTCACAAGTGGGAGCGTTACACATGAGGCCGGCAGACTGGTTGGTGACGGCGAAATCGCCGACAGACCCACACGCCAAATAGCAGAGCGGCTTGCCGATTGGGCGGCCGAGCGCGAGGATGAAATACCGGGGCTTGGAACGATAAAGATAAGGTGCGCGAATGGCGCGCCAGCGGCAATATTCCCGGCTAATTGTATTTGCCGGAATCTCCACGGGATTGCACGTCGTCGATTGCCTCACGTCGTGAGACATTGCCCCCTGTAGCCGGGCGCCGTCCGGCATACATCAGGGGGTATCGCCATGATATCGGGCCAGCACCCGACGCCAAAATCTGTGCTCAACACGCCGAATGCTGCCGACTATTGCGGGTCCAGCGCGTCAACTTTCGAGAAGCTCCGCTCACTGGCGGCGGCCCAGTCTACTCGAAGATCGGCCGCCGCGTCGTCTACCGGGTCGCGACCTCGACGCCTGGCTTGGGTTCCCGCGTCGGCGCTGCTCGACCTCGGACACGACTTCGCCCGCGCTATGACGGCCGCTGCGATCGCGACTGCCCTTGCGGGTAGGCGGGCGGGCTCGTGCTGATGGCGCGATGCCCAGCGCACGACGACACCACAAGCCAGCCTTGCGATAACCGAGGCAATGACGGTGGTTCTCGTTCGATGCCATGCGGCTGCGAGCAGCGCGGTCATCCGGGCGTTGCGGGAACTGAGCTTTGGCCGGGCGGCGGGATAACGCGACGGACAACTGCCGGCTCGCGGTCAAGCCTTCCACCGTCGAAGGACGCGGATGGGCGGCGCCGTACTGCGCGGCCTCCAGATCTGGTGCCTGGCGCGTCCTGTGACGGGCACACTAGCCGAGGTCTATCTCCGGGCGCGCGGCATCACCGGCGCGCCTCTGCCGTCGACCTGCGCTTCCACCCGGCACTCCGGCACCTGGATGGCGACACCTGGCCCGCCTTGGTCAGCCTCGTGACGCGCGGCGCCGCCAACTCGCCGACCGGCATCCACCGGACCTACCTTTCGCGCGACGGTCGCAGCAAGGCCCCTCGCCACCAACAAGCTGGATGCTCGGTCTGTGCCGAGGAGGCGCGGTCAGGTTGGGGCCCTGGCCATGACGCGCTCATGGTGGGCGAAGGCATCGAGACCTGCCTTTCCGTCGCGCAGGCAATGAAGTGCCGGTGTGGGCTGCGCTTTCCACCTTCGGGTCTGCGCACGCTCGATCTGCCTCGAGAGGTACGCGACGTCATCGCTTATGGATGGTGACATGCCCGGCGAGGCCGCGGCATTGGCCGCTGCTGCTCGATGAGTGGCGGCATCGAAGGGCGGCGCGTGCGCATCGCTCGGTCGCCGCCGGCGCAGACTTCGCCGACTTGTTAATTGACCGGTCAACATCGAGCGCGGAGTGCCTCCGATGAAGGGCGATGTCGAGGACCGGATTGCGAGATCGTTGCCGGCGCCGAAGACCCGTCGGGCTCACGCTGTCGACTGATGGATCGAGGAAGCTCAGGCTGCGCAAGTCGAGAGCCAAAATCCGCATCTCACCGTGGCGGCGCTCCGGGACATCCTTGCTGATGATGGCACGCTCTATGACCGCGGCGTGCCCATCCGCCTCACAACGGATCGCCGGCAGGGCTCCATCGTTGCGCATCCGTTGACGCCCGATAGCGTCGTCATGCTCGCGCATTCGGTTTGCAGACCGTACGTCATGCGGTCCAGAAAGGATGAGGCGCCTAAGCCTGTCGATGCACGCCTGCCCCGCTCGATTGCCGTCATGTATCTCGACTGGATCGGCGAATGGCGGTTGCCGCTACTGCACGGCATCGCATCCACGCCGCTGCTGCGCCCTGACGGCTCGATTCACAGTGAACCGGGCTACGACAAGGCGACCGGCTATTGGCTCGAGAACGTGCCCGACGTGGCCCCCTTCATACCAGTTCAGCCGACAGTGGCCGATGCGGAACGGGCGCTGCGCGTCCTCCGCGAGACCTTCGCGACGTTTTGCTTCGCCGATGGTCAGACCACGAGAGTGCCGGACATCGATGCCGAGTTGGTCGACACCAGCATCAATGCGGGCATGGACGAGTCTGCGTTTCTCGCGGCACTGCTGACGGCGGCTACTCGTCCCAGCCTGGATCTCGCCCCCGGAGTTCTTATTCGCGCCTCACCGCTGTCAGGTGCCGGCTCCGGCAAGGGCCTGCTGGCGCGCTGCATCAACCTCATCGCCTTCGGGCGCGAGCCGAACGCCGTAACCAGTGGCGGCAATGCGCAGGAGCTGGAAAAGAGACTTGCAGCCGAGCTGATCGCCGGAGGCCCGGTCCTGTTCCTCGATAACCTCAACAACACGGCCTTCAAGTCGGACCTGCTGGCGAGCGCTATCACGGAGCGCCCAGCGCGAGTGCGCATCCTCGGCAAGTCGGAGATGTTGCCCCTAAACGCGACGGCCTTCGTGATCCTCACCGGAAACGGCCTATCGGTCTCGGAAGACCTCGCCCGCCGGTTCATCTCGATCGAGCTCGACGCGCGCACCGAGGACCCGGAGTCCCGCACCTTCCCGACCGACATTCGCGCCGACGTGAAGCGACGCCGGCACGAGTTGCTGGCCGCTGCCCTGACCATCTGGCGCTGGGGGCGCCTCGACACATCGATCGAGGCAGGCCGGCCGCTCGGCAGCTTCGAGCAATGGTGCAGCTGGGTGCGCGATCCGCTTCTGGCACTCGGATGTCGCGATCCGGTCGACCGCGTCGGCGAGGCCAAGCAACGCGACGGACGGCGCCAGGCCACGACGGAATTCTTCAGGATATGGTGGGAGAGCCATGCCGACTGCCCGGTTCCGGCCGCCGAGTTGCACGACGACGTCAAGAAAGTGATCGACCCGCAGGATCGCGGTCGCCAGTTCATAGCGGCCCAGCTCGAGAAGCTGGCCGGCACCCGGATGGCCGGCCACATGCTCACGCGCCAGGCCGCAGCGGGAAAATGGGGACGGGCGACATTCTCACTCCGAAAGACCGACGGAGGCTGAAACGCATAGGGAGCATAGGGGGTATAGGCATGAGGACGATGAAATGCGCGATGGGGACCTGCAGTGAGGATGATCCGTGCCAGGTCTCCGATGCGCCCTATGCCCCCTATGCCTTCGAAAACGCGGCGACGAGCGGGGCGTTGGCCAAGGTGACTTGGCGGGAGCGCTCGAATGATAGGTGGCCAACTTTCCAAACGATTTCGGAAAATCGGAGCGCAAATGATGGGCGGGCTCGGTTCGGGACGGTCAAGCGGGGGCGGCAAGGTGGCGGCAGAGGTGTGCCGATCGATTGACGTCAACCGCCTGCGCAGAAGGGCGTGCTGTCGCCGGGCTGGTCCGGCGGCTGGGAATGGAAGCGGAATGGCGAGCGGGTTCGTCGATTTCGATGCGAGGAGGAGAGGATCGGATCGTGCTGTCATACCGGTCCCGAATTGGAAGCCAGGACTGGCAGGACGTCGAAGAGACGATCCCGATCCGTTGGGTGCCCTGCCGCTACGGCGGATATCGTCCTTACTTTGTGTGTCCCGGCATCGTCAACGACGTCACGTGCGGTCGCCACGTCGTCAAGGTCTATTGCCCGGGCCGCTATTACCTGTGCCGGCACTGCTACCGGCTCACTCATGCCAGCCGTAACGAGGACTCGTGTGACCGGGCGCTGCGTCGCGCCAACAAGATAAGGATGCGCCTCGGCGGCGAGCCAGGTTACGAGGCCGTGATCCCACGGCGGCCCAAGGGAATGTGGCGAAAGACCTACGACCGTCTGTTCAAGGCCGTCATCGACAACGAGGCCCGTGCCGAGGAGCGGCTCACGCGGGTGGCGACCATGCTGCTCGATCTGGATCGGCGCCTGGAGACCAACACGCGCAAGACGAAGAGGGGATACTGGTGATGACCAACGTCGATGTCGCAAGCAAAGAGGGGCAGAACGACGTGATCGTTCCCTCGGAGGGATACGACGCCAGCCGCTTGAATGCAGTGAGGCACGGCATCCTCTCCCGCTACACTGTGCTGCCCTGGGAGGATGGATTTGAATACGACGAGTTGCTCGAGGTGCTGACAGCGGAGCATGCGCCGGCCGGGCCAACCGAGACTCATCTCGTCGTCGAACTCGCCGGTGTGCTCTGGCGGAAGCGGCGGCTGCGCCACGCCGAAATAGCGAGCTTCCAGCGCGGTCTTCATCGGGCGGCTGACTCGTACACCGATTCGAAAACGGTCAGATCTGCGTTGGTGCTTGCGCGGTTTCCAGACGGCGCCAAAATCAATGTGGCTGACGCCGTTCGCGCAGGGGGAGCGGAGCCGAAGTCAGAACTCGTCAGCCTAGAGGCTGATCGCCAGATGACCTTGTCGGCCATCGAATTGCTGAAGGGTAACAGGAACGATGCCTACGAGGCTGCCCTCCAGGCCCTTCACCCATCAACACTTGATGCCTGGCTGAAGCAGCTGGACTGGAAGCCCGGTGACTACGAAGCGGGCGACACGCCTTTCAAGACGGATAGCGAGAGCCTACTCCGCTACCTGGAAACCGAGATACTGTCCTGGTACGAGCGGGAGCGCGCCGTTCTTACAGCCCAGCCCCTAGTGCGGAGCCAAGCGTTGGGGGAATCGCTCGATCCAGACAAACTCGAGCGGCTTGGCCGGTACGAGGTTCACCTCGACCGGAAATTCGAGAGAACACTGTCCACTTTGCTGAGGCTCCAGGAACTGCGTCGCGCCCGGGCGCATGCACCAGCCGACGGGGCGGCGAGCTAAATCCGTTTCGCAAATATGTTTCTGGAAAGCTGTGTGCGCCCTGGCCTCGGCGGCTGCACTTATGATAGCTGCCTACTTGCTGCGCAGCAGCGAAACGTGGAGTAGGGCCATTTGCGGTCATGTACGCCGATTTAGACTTGCTCTTGCGGATTGGTGGTCTGTGATACTTTGCGGACGTGAGCCGATGGGATCTTCGAAGAACTGAGCGGCAACATCAAAGGAGAAGAATGCTTGGGGCTCACATCGCCATACTGGACGATGTCCGCGGACGAGCTTGCCAAGGAATTGGGCTCGCAGACGAGTGGGTTGACCAGCAGCGCGGCTGAGGAGCGACTCGCCACGTATGGCGACAACAGCGTGCGGGCGACGCAGGAGGCCGGACCGGTCCGGCTTCTCTTGCGGCAGTATGAAAGCCCACTGGTCCTGATCCTTCTATTCGGTGCCGGCGTTTCGTTCGCGCTGAAGGACTGGACCGACGCCATCATCATTATGTTGATCATCGCCGGCAGCACTGCGCTAGGCTTTAGCCAGGAGTACCGCGCGTCCCAGGCCGTCAGACGGTTGCGTGCACGGCTAGCACTGAAAGTGCGCGCGCTGCGTGACGGTCAGGTCATCACCATCGACGCATCCAAACTGGTGCCAGGCGATGTCATCTTGCTGTCGGCCGGCAACCTGGTTCCAGCCGACGGCATCATTCTCGACGCCAGGGATTTCCTGGTCACCGAAGCGGCGCTGACCGGCGAATCGTTTCCGATCGAGAAGGCGCCGGGACTTGCAGATGCCAATGCTCCGCTGGCGAAGCGGCGCAACGCAGTCTTTCTGGGAACGTCGGTCCGTAGCGGGACGGCCACGGTTCTGATAGCACGGACGGGTGAGATGACCGAGCTGGCGGCGATCGCCAAGGACATCACCACCACGGACCAGGAAACCGACTTTGAGCGCGGGGTCCGTCGTTTCGGTTATTTGCTGACACGCATCATGATGGCGATCGTTTTGTTCGTGTTCACAGTGAACATGATGCTGCATCGTCCGTTGATCGATTCGATGCTGTTTGCTGTTGCTCTGGCCGTCGGTCTTACCCCGGAACTGTTGCCCGCCATCGTCAGCGTCACGCTTTCGGCGGGCGCTAAGCGGATGGCCCGGCGCGGCGTTCTCGTGCGACGGCTCACGGCCATAGAGAATCTGGGAGCGATCGACGTTCTCTGCACCGACAAGACCGGCACTCTCACCAAAGGCGTCGTCGAGCTTGACGGGGCTTTGGATCCAACCGGCGAGACGTCGGCCGAAGTCATGCGTCTGGCAGCAATCAACGCGCGGCTGGAGACTGGAATCGAGAACCCGCTGGATG
>JAWKWC010000032.1:0-18027 GCA_041397705.1 Hyphomicrobiaceae bacterium | reverse complement strand
ATCGCTACAATCGGCGCTTCGATTTATCAGCCATGATCGAGCGCCTCGCAGCAGTGGCCATACAGACCAGCCCGAGGCCCCACGATTTCATCGCAGCCGTCCGCCCAAAACGGCAAAAACCGGCGGAGATGCCGGGGTAATCAGGAAGCCTGATATAATTCTCAAATGGGCCTGGTTGTTTCCATCATCTCCTCAGGTGAGGCCAAGGCGGCGTCTTAAAGCGTTATCCAGGCCACACTATGCTGCAGCCTCCTTGCCTGCGTATGCCCATGTCATGACAGGAAAGTTGGGTTCGTTCTTGAGGGACCCAAAAAACCCGCGTTTGCGCCACCCCGCCAGGTTGGCAATCAAGCACGAACGATTTCCCCAAGATCTCGATTCAATCAAAGATGCCGAAAATCCCGCCTCTTGCAATAGTCGACTGAGGCCGGTTTCAGTCCACCGACTGCAATCAAGAGGTGAAGCATGCACACGAACCAGAAACGGCACTGCAATAATTGCGTAGCCACCGGGCGCCAGCATCTTGTACACGTTTCTTGCCGCTCTCAAAGGCCATTCCAAATGCTCGAAAACCTGATCGGCAATAATCAGGTCATATGTCTTCGGTAGCGCCTGTGCGCAGATGTCGAAGTCCGGGTATTGCAGGGTGGTGTATGATTTAAAAGTGAATTCTCGCCGCCATTGCGGGCCGCCGGAGATCTCGAACGTATCGAGCGAGGCGGGATCCTTGCTGCGAATGAAGTCAAAGCACTCGCGATACATGACGACTCGGAGCCAGTCCGTCGTGTCATAGCCCACAGCACTCAGCGCGCTCTTGGCCAACGCCTTCATGCCCGGGTTTGCACGAATAGCCGACGTCATCCGCGTCTCGAGCGCTGCAATAGACCTGATCATGAGGTCACCTACCCTGAAAAATCTGCTTGGTCCGATTCAGCACTAAACTACCCTTGGCTCATCGCTGGGCTAAACTACCCAATTGGGGGGACTGGTATCCGCCAACGTGATTACCCCGGCATCTCCGCTAAACGGCCACGAACCCCGGATAATGTCGGCGGATCAGTAGATTGGGGAAGGTGGCGATGGCGCGCAACTGGGTTCAGTTTCAGCGGGGCTTGAGCCTTGTTGAGGTCAACGAACGCTACGGGACCGAGGAGAAATGCCACGCCGCGCTCGTCGCCATGCGGTGGCCTGACGGGTTCGAGTGCCCGAGGTGTGCCGGCCGCAGCCACAGCTTCTACGCGGCGCGGCGCCTGTTCCAGTGCAAGGCCTGCTGACTGCAGACCTCGGTGCGCGCGGGTACGATCTTTCACAAATCGACGACGCCGCTGACGAAATGGTTTCTCGCCATCCACCTCATCACCAGCGCGAAGAACGACATTGCGAGCCTCGAGCTGGCCCGCCAGATCGACGTGAAATAGGACACCGCCTGGCTGATCAAACAGAAACGGATGGAGGTCATGCGAGAACGCAACGCCACCTACAAGCTCGACGGCGACATCCAGGTGGACGATGCCTATCTTGGAGGCGAGAAGGCTGGGAAACCTGGGCGTAGAGCCGCGAACAAGCTGCCTTTTATCGTCGTCGTCGCTACGCGTGACGGCCATCCAATCTACACGCACCTGCGCTGCATGCCGGCTTCACGAGCGAAGCGATCAAGGATTATGCGACGGCCAACATTGCGCCCGGCGCACGTGTGCGCAGCGACGGCCTCGCCTGCTTCGGCGGGTTTGCCGAGGCTGGCCTCACGCACATCGCCGTCGTCATCGGCGGCGGCCGTCCGAAGGGCACCGCGTTCACCTGGGCAAATGCCGGGCTGGGCAACACCAAGAGCGCAATCGTCGGCACCTGCCGCTCGTGCGACGAACGCCATGCGCCTCGTCATCTTGCGTCTTATGAATATCGCTACAATCGGCGCTTCGATTTACCAGCCATGATCGAGCGCCTCGCAGCAGTGGCCATACAGACCGGCCCGAGGCCCCACAATATCATCGCAGCCGTCCGCCCAAAACGGCAAGAACCGGCGGAGATGCCGGGGTAATCAGGAACGGCATTGGCAGATGGTCGCCTGGCAGTCGACGAAGTCGGAGTAGAACTGTCCGTGGCAGGGCAATTGCGTCCCCGGGCGAAGCAGGCCGCAAAAACGGCAGCTCTTGGCCTATGACGTCGGACGCCCAGTGTCCGCTCCCGGGGCATCCCCTGCCGTGGTCGTGAAGGCACGATAGCGCGCCGTCTCCTGCCGGCCAACGTCCGCTCCTTCCGAATCCCGTCGCTGCACCAAGTCGCTTGCAAGTGGGCGGTCGCCCCCACCTGCTCGGAAGGGAGACCCTCCAGAACCCCTAAGCGACCTGCTGAGCTTCGGCCCTCCTAAGCTGCCACTCACCCACATCCTCAATCCATTCGCCGCGCTTGAAACCACGCAAGGCATATTTGCCTTCAGAATTCCACTCGAAGTTCAGATGTTTTCGTCCATTCACCCAGATGTCTAAAGCGAAGGGAAGTCGCCCATCATCCGCCAACGTGGCGCGGTAGGGTGTATGCAGTAAGATCCTATAATCGTTGCCGGACCGCTATATCCTGCAAACTCGTAGACATTCGCGTCCTGGTTTGACGGAGAAACCAAAACCCCTGCAGCCACTTCTCCACGACTGAGCTGGACACTCTCGGCGACTTGAAGCCGTCCATCGGCGTCCCCTGCTCCGGAAGTCGCGTCAACTGAATCACCATTGATCTCCGAGTCAGCAATGACAGACGTTACAGCTTCCGTTGGTCTCAAGAGATCTTGTAGCGCCTCGAACCTGTCGTGAACGCCCTGCATGCGGCGGTTGAGCGTGCGCTGTACATTGGCCTGGAGCTTATTCAACTTCTCAACCTGACCGTCGAACTCAGTCCGCATATGATCGGAAATGGTTTCCGTCGCCTTCTTAAGCTCTGCCGAGATGCGCTTAAATTCCCGCCGAGATTTACTGAGCGCCAGAAACGCTTTGACGATTACAAATAGGCAAACCGTGATCAGCGCCGCTGGTCCCGGCTCAATTGGCAGTCCAGTGACATTGATGAGATAAGTCCACCCTTCAATTACAACATTCCACATCCCAAACCCCCGCAACACATACGCATAATGGACCGCCCCACGCGATCGATCATTCGTACCCTGCCGTTAACCATTCGTCCAGCGGTGGGGGCGTCGCTAGCTCCCCTGCGGGAGCCGGCCGCAGCGCGCGTGAACACACACAAACCGGGCAGTCTGGAGGGCGTCCCTCCAGCGGAGCGCGGGGCTCAGCCCTGATCGCAAGGTTCGCCTGAGGTATTGGCAGCCACCGAGCGAACTTTGCGATCCCAAGGACACGAGCGAAAGCACGAACTGAGTGTGGCGTCATGTTTGGAAGTCCGCTGAGTGAACCTGCGGCAGGCCTGAAGCGGACTTCCAAACCGCAACACTCTCCCGCTCGCGCCGCAAGGCGCGATCCGTGCGCGGCGCCAGACGCCGGCACCAAACTTATCCCCGCCCATTCTGCCCGTGCCTACACGGCGCCATCCGTCTCATGCCGGGGCCCTGGGCTCGAGCTGGGATGTCTTGGTGGGGCGGATGCGCATCGGATAGGTGTGGCGGTACTCAGCCAAGGCCCGCCGAGGATGCCGTTTCCGTGCAGTCGTGAGTGGCCACGGAGACAGTCGTAACGGCCGGCGTTCATGGTGCGCGCCGGCCCGCAGCCTCAGCCGTCCGAAAAGGAGGACCACATGGTGAGTCTGGCTCCGGGATTGCCCGAAGGTCAGCCGGAAAACATTCGAACCAGCGGCCGCATCCAAATCCAATTGCAAAGAGTGAGGTCGAACCGCTCTGCGCCCCGGTTTTCGTTGGTTGAAGCCCTGCGTCCCAAAACGGCGGGGGAAACGGTCATGGTCGATGCAGCGCACAGCACCCCACGCGCGTTGCGGCCGGCTCCCCGCAAGGGGAGTCGCAACGCGCCACCAAAAATCCGCCACGAAAAATCCGCCGCGAGAAAACCTCCCCGCAGCAAGCGATACCGATTTGCAACAGCGCCCATCAGAAATCGCAGGCCACGCGGCGACACCTTCCAAGCGTTTCCACCGCGCGCTAGCCTTCTGGCGTTGCGGGGGAGTTGGTGCTGTGGCGTCGTATGATTTTCAAGGCCAAGGCCTGCACCGGCCGGCATCCGGTCGTGAATCGAACTGGCTGATCGAGCGCGGCGGAACGCGGATCGGTCCGTTCAGCATTGTTCAGCTGGCGCTGGCGGCAAAAACCGGATTGCTCGAGCCGCACGACAAGATCTGGCAACCGGGGCTGGCGCGCTGGTACGCCGCGGGCGAGGTGCCGGGCCTGCTGATGAGCGCCCCGCAACCACCCTTGCCGCCGATGCCACGACTGCCGGCGCCCGAACCACGTCCGGCGATCGCGCTGCATCGCGATGCTGCCACCCCCGCACCCAACAGCACCCGCCCGCCGGCACAACCCGCGACTGCCCCGCGCTTTCCCCTGCCCGCCCTGCCGACACTGCATCACGCGCCGGGTCTCGGATTGCCGCCTCTTCCCACCATTACACCCGCAGCACCGGAACTGGCGGCGATGCTGGCAGAGGCGGTGAGCCCAACCACCGTCGCGATGCCCGCCGGCACAACGACCGAATGGATCGCGGAAGGCATTGCCCGCAAGATCATCGTCATCCTGGAACTACAGAACATCCGCACCCTCGACGATCTGGCAAGCGATGAAAAACTGAAAAGCCTCGCCGCGCTCGTCGTCGATTCCCTGCCGATGGCCGTGCGCATCCCCGTGTGCAAGACGATCGGGCGCGGGTTCGTCGAAGGACGCATCGTCGACCTGTTGCGGGCCCTGCGCGACAAGCTCGATCCCCGCACACGCACCGCTGACCTCTCCGAGGCGATCGTAAGCTATGCCCCGCGCATCGCCCAGGCCATCGACAAGCACATGCATTCGGCCAAAAGCTCGGCGCGCGAGACCTTGGTGGGCGCCTGGGAAACGACGGTCGACTCGTTGCGCCGCCTTGGCCGCTCGCAGGCCCGCATCACGGAGCGTACGGCGTGACAGGGAAACACGAAACACACCGGACCCTGCCATGAGCCCTATCGCAGACTTTGCCCCCGGTCAGATCTGGACCTTTGCCGCGCGCCCGCAAGACAGCGCGGACGCGCGGATCGCCGTTTTGGCGAAGGAGGATGACGCGCAGATGGGCACGATCTATTCCGTTGCGCTGCTGGATGTCTGCATTCGCAATCCACACATGGATGGCGGCGTGCAAACTTCGCTCGCCCATGCCCCCGTCACCGAGGCTGCTCTGCGCGCGGCCGCAGGCGAATTGATTGCCAACAACGGTCCAACCGCCCGCCATCCGGATTTCGCCAGCGCCTACGCGCAGTGGCACGAACCCTACCAGCGTGGCGAAGCCGGCGTCTTCTCGATACCCCTCGTCGAGATCCTCAACGTGATCGAGGAGGCCGTTGAGAACCGGCCATGACCGCGCCTCACACGCCGACCTCGCGTGTCACCACCTGCGAGTTGACGTCGCCCGGGCTCCAGCCCGGCAGGATCGCCGAGAAGAGACCGGCAGCCCCGCCGGCAACCACGGTGTGGAACCCACCCGGCCGGAACTTCTTGACACGGGTACCACGCGACCTTTCGGGGACGCCTGGCAACATGCCGTCGAGCCCGGTAAGCACCGTGTCGGCATCGACGGTGGTGAGGCGATCGATCTCCTCGTAGAAGCGCTGTTTGCTCCACCCCGCCTCACGGTAGACGCGATGGTGATCGGGCGCCATGACGAGGAAGGCGTCGGGACCTGGAAACGTCTTGGGATGATAGACCGAGCGCAGGCCGGCGGCGAACGACGCGGAGAGGGATTCAGGCGTGCGCGAGACCTGGTCGATGATGCCCTGCACGCCGTAACCGGCATAAAGCGTGACCGCAGACTTGCCCGGTGCCACGCCGCGCTCCACCGCCAGGGGCTCCCAATCCGAGACCTCCTCGTTCTCGGCGAAGCAGAAGCCGATTTTGCCGGGGCTGCCCAACGTCGAGCGGTCGATCCCACCGGGCTTGCCGCCGCCGATGTTGCGAATGGCAAGCTGCAGCGCCCGCCCGATGGTGGAATTGGCCCGGTTGCCCTGCCCCAGCGCATTGATGCCCGAATTCATGCCAAGCTGTTTGCGCACCGGTCCGTTGACCACGATGATCGGCCCGATGAACATCGTCGTCGCGATCGTGCCATGCAGACAGAAGGCATCGTCGAGCACCGCCTCCACGGCCGCCAGCAACACCGGCATGTAGTCCGGCCGGCACCCCGCCATCACCGCGTTGATCGCGACCTTCTCGACGGTGACGGCCTCGTAGTCGGGCGGCATCTGGCCCAACACCTCGTGCGGATCGCGTTTGGTGCCGGCGAGCATGCGGTAGACCCGCACTGGCGTCGGCGGCACCACCGGCAGCCCGTCCGCCCAGTCGCGATCGAAGGCGGCCTCGTGCTCGTCCTCCCAGGCGCCGACCTCGATTTTGCGGGACTTGAAAGAGAAGTTGCCGAATTTCAGCGCCAGGCTATCGGCGATGTTGGGATCGGTCGTCAGCGAGCCGCAGCCCGGCCGCTGCGCCGGCAGATCGGCACCGAGATCGCCTTTGCCCGTCAGCGCCTGCCACTCCGCCCGGTCCCAACCGATGGCCCGGGCCGTCTCGCGACCGCCATCAAGCCGGATCAAGGTCGGCACCGTCTCGATCTTGTGATCCCAGGACGCCTTGAGCTCGGTATCATCGACAACCGGGCCAGCGCCCGCCGGAAACGTCGGATCGTCCTGCGTCAGGATCGTAATCTTGGTGCCGGCCTGTGCCAGGGCTTGCAGAACCGGCTCGACCAGGACGCAGGTCGGGCAGTCGCGCTTGACGAAAACGGCGAGGCCGTCGGCGAGGCTGGACATCGTGATCTCCCGGGGTTGGCGCGCATGCATCGTTGCCCCGACGCTAAATGGCCTCGCAAGGCTGTTCCAGGCCTATTTTGGCCCATCCACGCACCCGCGCCTAAGCCCACGACGTTTCCGCCCCACCTGCCCCCTTGTCCCCGGGCTCCCGATCCGGTATAGCCCCACTTTCCCGATTTTGCGACGCGCGGGCGGCGGCAGCCTGTCTCATGCGCGTCAGTCTGCGATCAGAGAGACCTGCCATGAAGAAGACCGAGGACTTCCATCCGAACTACCACATGGTCAAGGTCGTCATGACCGATGGCACCGAGTTCAACACGTACTCGACCTTCGGCAACGAGGGCGACACCATCACCCTCGACATCGACCCCACCACGCATCCGGCATGGACCGGCGGCAACCAGCAGGTCATGGACCGCGGCGGTCGCGTTTCCCGCTTCAAGAAGAAGTTCGAAGGCATGTTCTAAGGCCCTGTTCGCAGGGCGGGCCGGCACAAACACAGCCGCCAGCTCCGCAGGGGACCAGCCGCGCAATCTACAATGTGCGGGTCACATGAAATCGGCCGCCTTGGCAACAAGGCGGCCGTTATGTTTTTGCGTTGCGAGCAGCGGAACGACGACGTCCAGCGCCCAACTATTGCGTTGTATCGAACGCAGCCGACAGCAGCGCCACCTGCTCGCCCACGGGGTTCGCTGCCACGCTCGCGATTACTCTCTCAGGCTGCTCCAGAGCGCGATCCAGCAGCACGATACGGTCGTGCAGCGCAAAGCTCGCCTCGATCAACTCCCTGAGGCGCGCGGGCAGCTCGCCAAAACCCTTGACGTGATCCGGCCTGCCGATGGCCGTCAGCTTGAGGCGACGGCGCTTGCTTTGCGCCTCGTCGATGCTGATCTCGCCGGACTTCAACCCGCGCCGGATCACCAGCCATGAAGCCAGCTCCAACAGCCGCGTGGTCAACCGCATGCTCTCTGTCGCATAGATCAGTGCGGCGGCCGGCTTCAGCGCCTTGGACTCACGCCGACCCTGCCCTTCCAGATACGCCGCGGTCGCATCCACCAACATCATGCCTTCGCGAAACACCGCGTCGAACTGCCCAGAGGTCGCGTACCGCTCGGCGAAAGAAATCGTCACACTCGTAGTCATACCGACGCTACCCACTGCACACCTCACCATTCAACGACGTGCTTCAGATCACCGATACCTGCCTTGCAGGCTTATGCCAAGACCAGCTTCGCCCAAACGGGTTAATGAACTCGTGCCGAAATGACCCGTTGAATGCGGGAATTGTGAGGCAAAAAAAATGAGCCGCTGGATCAGCGGCTCATGTAGTCAACAGGGAGGCGTCAATCAGAGTGGTCAGGATCCACTCGAGGTCCAGATGGGCTGGACAGTCTTCACACTACCCTCCGAAGGTAAAAATCGTCTTAATGGCAAACGCAATCCTACCGATTGTCCGTTAAGTCTGCTTGCAGCGCGCATCTCCTCATGCAGCGTGGCGATGACGCCGCTGACTGTGCCCGGCGAAGCTGCTTGTGCGACGGCACCGAGAGACCCGCTTGCCACCTCACCGCAGCTCTTGCAGCATAGGTACACCCCTCGCAACACGACCGCGCGAGACCAACCCGGAGCGCTGGAGCACATCATGGCGACCCCAAACCCGAGCACAGCCGAGTTCGCCCAAGCCTACGCGCGCGACGGCTACGTCTTCCCCCTCGACATTATCTCCCCGGCTGAAGCCCAAGCCTTGCGCACCGAACTCGAAGACACCGAAACCCAATTTGAAGGCGATCCGGAAATGCTGGGGCTCGTGCGCTCCTATCCCGACCGGCTGCTGCCCGCCTTCGATCGCTTGGTGCGCGCGCCGCAGCTCGTCGCCGCCGCCAACGCCGTTCTCGGCCCCGATCTCCTGGTGTGGAGCGCCCAATTCTTCATCAAGGAGCCCAATTCCCCAAAGATCGTTTCCTGGCACCAGGACCTGACCTATTGGGGCCTCGACAACGCCGATGAAACGACCGGCTGGGTGGCGTTGTCACCAGCCACCAAGGCCAGCGGCTGCATGCGTTTCGTCGCCGGCACCCACACCCAAAAGATCGTGCCGCATGTCGATACCTTCTCAGACAACAACCTGCTGACCCGGGGGCAGGAAATCGCCGTCGACGTCGACGAGGCCAGCGCCGTCGATATCGAGCTGGCGCCAGGCCAAGCCTCGCTCCACCACGGCCATCTGTTCCACGCCTCCGGCCCCAACACCACCGCCGATCGGCGGATCGGTCTCGCCATCCGCTATATCAAGACCTCGATGAAACAGCGCACCGGCGACCGCTCGCTCGTCACCCTTGTCAGCGGCGAGGACCGCCATGGCAACTTCACGGTCGCTGGCGCACCCAAGGGCCGCCTGCATCCCGATGATATCGCCATGTGCCGCGAAGACTCAGCGATCAAACGGCGCGTTCTCTACGAGGGTGCCGATCCGCAGAAGGGTGGCAAACGCTACTGAAGGCACTAGGTCCCGCCCACACGCCTGCCTCTGAATGCAAAAGGCGCCAGCCTCACCGGCCGGCGCCCTTGCTTGATGCAACATCACCCAAAAAACCGGGGCCATCATCGACACCCGGCATTGGTCCGCGTCAGTCCTTGGCGCGCTCGACGTATTCGCCTTCAGCCGTCGACACCACCACGCGCGTGCCAGACTCGATGTGCGGCGGCACCATCACGCGCACACCATTCTCGAGCTTGGCCGGCTTATACGACGAGGACGCCGTCTGCCCCTTGACCACAGGATCAGCCTCGACAATTTGCAGCGTCACCCGCGGCGGCAGCTCGATCGCCACCGGCACCCCTTCGAACGTCTGCACCGAGCACGTCATGTTCTCCTGCAGCCACGCAGCGCTATCGCCCATCAAATCTTTCGACACCGTGATCTGCTCGAAAGTCTCCGGCTCCATGAAATTGTAGCCCATCTCGTCTTCGTACAGATAGTTGTAGTTGCGCTCATCCAGCATGGCCCGCTCGACACTTTCCGTCGTGCGGTAGCTTTTCACAATCTTGACCCCATCCGAGATGCGCCGCATGTCGATATGCGTGGTCGGCGTGCCCTTGCCCGGACGGATGCTTTCAGCCTTGAGCACGGTGCACAGCGCGCCGTCGATGTCGAGGACGTTGCCCTTGCGAACCTCGCTGGCGATGATCTTGACCATAGGTATTGTCTCCAGAAATCCTAGCGACGGTACGGCCCAGCCGCCACCGTGTCCGGTTGGCCCCGTGCTGGGCAACTCGGTTTGCTGGCGTTAATACCCGCTTTGCCCGCCATGGGGAAGCGGCTGTGCAGCCGAGGCCCAAATCCACGGCCGAGACGCCGGACATGGGCTGCGCTTTTCCCTCAATTCGCCCGCCGCTTGCGGTAATGTAGTCGTGTTTCCAATGGAGAGCTGCCCTCGTGACCACGGCGCCACGTCCGTTCTGGCACCCTGACATCCATGCCGACCGGCGGGAGCGCCTGAGGGTGCGCAACCGCATCAAATCGGCGATCCGCCGCTGGTTCGAGGTGGAAGGCTTCGTCGAGGTCGAAACCGCCTGCCTGCAGATCTCTCCCGGAAACGAAGCGCATCTGCATGCATTTGAGACCCAGTTCCGTACCGATGCTGGCCGCAGCCACCCGCTCTACCTGCACACCAGCCCCGAGTCGCCTGCAAAAAACTGTTGGCAGCCGGTGAGCCACGCATCTTCACGTTCGCGCCGGTCTTCCGCAACGGCGAGACCGGCCCCCTCCACGCCCCCGAGTTCACCATGCTCGAGTGGTACCGCGTCGGCGAACCCTATACCCGCCTGATGGACGATTGCGCGGCCCTGCTCGCATGCGTCGCCGAGACCAGCGGCCACAAGACCTGGACCTACCGCGGCTCAGAAGCCGATCCCACCCGCTATCCCGAACGCGCCAGCGTGGACGAGATGTTCGCCACCACCGCAGGCATCCGCCTCCTCGATGAAACACTGCGCGCCGATGGCAGCCCGAACCGCGATGCAATGGCCCGGCAGGTCGCCGCTGCCAACATCCGCGTTGCCCCCGATGACACCTGGTCCGACCTCTTCAGCCGCGTCCTGGTCGAGCGTATCGAGTCGGCCTTGCGCTCTGGCAGCTCCAGCGCTGGGGCCTCCGTCTTCCTGGACGAATATCCAACCCACGAAGCCGCCCTGGCCCGCCCCACCCCACACGACCCGCGCGTCTCCGAGCGGTTCGAGCTCTATGTCTGTGGCGTCGAGCTGGCCAACGCATTCGGCGAGCTGACCAACGCCACCGAGCAGCGCCGCCGCCTCGAATTGGAGATGGACGAAAAGGCGCGCATCTACGGCGAACGCTACCCAATCGATGAGGATTTCCTGGCCGCCGTCGCCGCCATGCCGCCGGCTTCCGGCTGCGCCCTTGGCTTCGATCGTCTGGTCATGCTGGCAACTGGCGCCAGCCATATCAACCAGGTGCTCTGGACGCCGCTGCCCGAATTAGGCACAACCAGCCCGTGAGCCAAAACGCCAACACTCTCAAATCTATTGCTGATCTGGTAGCCGCCGGATTTGTCACACCGCAAGCCGGGGCGGCCCTACAGCCGGTCGCCGAGCGCTACGCGATCGCCATATCGCCGGCCATGGCCGCCTTAATTGCGGATGCCGGCCCTGACGACCCGATTGCCCGCCAATTCGTTCCAGACCTTCGCGAACTTGAAACGCAGCCCCAGGAACTGGCCGATCCGATCGGCGACGGCGCCCACGAAAAAGTCCCCGGCCTCATCCACCGCTATCCCGATCGTGCCCTCCTCAAGGTCACGCACGCCTGCCCCGTCTATTGCCGTTTCTGTTTCAGGCGCGAAATGGTCGGCCCCGGTGGCCCGCCGCCGATGACCGGCAGCACCCTCGACGCAGCCCTGGCCTACATCGCCAAGACCCCCCAAATCTTCGAGGTCATCTTGACCGGTGGCGACCCCCTGGTTCTGGCCCCGCGCCGCATTGCCGAGATCACCCACCGCCTCGGCCAAATCTCCAGCCTCAAAATCGTCCGCTGGCACACCCGCGTCCCCGTCGTCTCGCCCGACCGCATGACGGACGACCTCGTGGCTGCACTCCAATCCACATCACAGATGGTCTATGTCGCAATCCACACCAACCATCCCCGCGAGTTGACCGCCGCAGCCGCCGCAGCCATCGCCAGGTTGAGAGCCGCAGGCTTAATCCTGATCAGTCAAACCGTCCTGCTCAAGGGCATCAACGCCAACGCCGAAACGCTTGCCCAGCTCTTCCGCGCACTGGTGGCTCAGGGCGTCAAACCCTACTACCTCCACCATGCCGATCTGGCACCAGGCACCGCGCACTTCCGCACCACCATTGCCGAGGGCCAAGCCATCATGCAGGCGCTCCGCGGGCGCATTTCAGGACTGGCGCTGCCGACCTACGTACTCGACATCCCCGGAGGCCACGGCAAAGTCCCGATCGGTCCGAGCTATGTCGCACCCGACAGCGACACCATCACCGACAACGCCGGCCACCCGCACCCCTATCCGCCACCGACGCAAGACTGACACCCCTTGCGGCGGTCAGCGCTTGTTCTTCAACGCCATGTCGCCGACGATATCATGCACCAGCTCCTTTCGGGCAAAGAGCCACATGCCATCGCACTTGACGAATGTGTCGCGATAGGTCCCTCCCATCACCGGCATCAATCCGGATTGAGACTCGCGCACGACCAGATAATCCGACCGGACCTTGGCCGTCTCACCGTCGAGTTCGATCAGAATGTTGGTGATATAGTGCTTGCGCTGCGGCCCTTCCCCGGGTCTCGGCACCACCGATGTCAGCAGCGCCTCGATCTCCTCCCGCCCGCGCGCCGCCCCATAATCCGTCGTCCACTCCCCGTCGACGGCGAACAGGCCCGCCACCAGATCGAACCGGCAGGCATCGAGGTGATGGCAATACCGCGCCATCTGCTCGCGGATCGCATCCTTCTCATCCGCCGTGCTGGTCATCGCAAACCTCCTGCTCACAGGCGGCGAGCAACTGAACCACCGCCGCAATTCTAGACCCGATCCACCCTGCGTTCACCGAAGAGCCCGTAGGGCCGCACCGTCAACATCACGATCAACGCAATATAGGCTGCGAGCAACCCGCACCCCGAGCCGAGAATAGGTTCGAGATATCCCGTCGCCAGGCTCTCGATCAAACCGATCATGACGGCGGCAATGATCGCTCCCCCGATGCTGTCGAGCCCGCCTATGATCACGATCGGAAAGATCTTCAACCCCACCAGCCCCATGCCAAAACCGCTGCCGATGATGAAGGTCCACAAGCTCCCGGCCATCACGCACAGCGCCCCCGACAGGCACCACGCCAGCGTCACGTAGCGATTGACGTCGATGCCCAGCGCCATCGCCACCTTTTGATCGTCCGCAATGGCCCGAAGCGCCACACCGGAGCGGCTGCGCTGCATGAACCAGGCCATCAGCGCCGTGGCGACAGCCGCAAGTGCCGCCGCCGCAAGCTTGTCACCCGGCACATAAAGGCCCGCCAACACGAACGGCTCGGTAGGCAACGGTAAAGGAATATCACGCGGCACGTCTGAAAACAGCAACTGCCCAAGCCCGCGCAGCAGCACACCCAGCCCCAGCGTCACCATCAACACCGCGATCAGGGGCTGGCCAACCAGACGGTTGAGAGCGATCGTGTTGAACACCCATGCCAACACCGCCATGCCGATGCAGCCGAACGCCAGCGCCCCCGCCAGACCCAGCCCCAGCACGTTGTTGCCCATCGCGACCAGAATGGCCGCCACCATCACCCATTCACCGAGGGCAAAGTTGATAACCCGCGACGCCTTGTAGACAACCACGAAGGCAGTTGCCACCAGCGCATACAACAACCCGGCCAGACTGCCTTCGATCAAAAGCGATACGAAGAACATGACCGGGGGTGCTCGCTCTCCATGGCAGACGGACACACACCGTGCGCGCGGGTTTCGGCCAGCTCCGCCGTCCCCGCTTAGAGCTCGCCCAGCGAACCCATGCGGAAGTGCACGCGCTTGGCCGCCGGGTCCATGTTGCGCTTGAACTTCGGCCCGTCCGTCGGCTTGACGCGCAACAGCACGAAGCAGCTCCCGTTCGTCTCCCGCAACATCTTTGCGCCCTTGGCGATATCCGCTTCCTTCTCCACCGAGCAGGTCGCTTTGAAGCCCGCACCGATCGCCATCTGCTCGAGATCGACGCCGAGGCAGGTGTGGCTCTTCTGGTAGCCGGTCTCGCCGTAATGGCCGTTGTCGACGCAAAGGATGCGCAGGTTCGGCGGATTGAGCACGCTGACGGTCGCCAGTGCGCCAACGTTCATGAGCAGCTCGCCATCGCCCGTCGCAACCAGCACCTTCTTGTCGGGCCGCGCCAACGCCAACCCCAGGCCCATCGACACGGCAGCACCCATGGCGCCGGCCAGCCCATAATAGTTCGAGCCATCCTTGGTCATCGCCGCCATGTCCTTGGCGGTGCCGGCAAGGCCGGCAATGATGAGGAAATCGTCGGGATTGCCGACAACGGCGGGAACGGCGGTGATGCGATCCAGCGTATAGCGCGGGCCTGCCGAGCGCTCAGGTGTGTTGGCCATGTGGATGTCTCTCCTGGAAATCCTGCGCGACGCTTTTGGCGTCTGCGCCATGAATTGAAAATCAGCTTGCCTTGGCGATCCCGACTAGAACGCCTTCGCCCCGATCAGCTTCTGCGTCAGCAGAACTGCGACGGCTTGGCCGGATTTCCACACCATGTTGGCTGCAGCATCGATCGTCGGCCCGACGTCTTCTGGCTTCGTGATCTCCAGCACGATGAAGTCCAGCGCTTTCAGCACCGGTACCGCCGCCTGCCCCATGCCCATCTGCCATGGATTACCTTCGCCGAAATCACCGCGCATCGACAACACCGTGAGAAACGGGAACCGCCCTCCCTGCACCATCGACATGAAGTTCACGCAATTGCCGAGACCCGACGATTGCATCAGCAGGACCGAGCGCGCGCCACCAAGGTGCGCGCCGCAGGCCAGTGCCACGCCCTCTTCCTCCGTCGTCAATGCGATCGAATGCACGTCCTTGTCGGCAATCGAGCGATCGATGCACACACGGTGGCCCGCATCGGGAACATAGGAAAACTGCGTGACGTCGTTGCGCCGCAGCGCCTCGTAAAGCTGGTTCTGCCAGCCTGTCGAAATTTCTTTGGCGTGCTCGTCCTCGGTCTTGACGTCGGCCATCAGCGGCATCCTCGCTTGCGTTGGCTCTGAAAGGGTGGGGAGAAGGTAGAGGCCAGCGCCGCACCTAGCAAGCGCACTTCTGAGGCCGCCGATGCGAACACCGGCCAAGACCTGCGTCTTGCAGGTCGTGCCCCTTGCCCCGCTGCTTGCTAGCGTGGCGTTGCCGCTTCACGCTGCGGAAACGAACCCCCGCTTGGCGGCGGCCAACCGTCGCCATTCTGCTGCCGAGCCACCACCCGACCACACCCTCCATGCGTCCGAGAATGGTGCATCCCGCAAGCAGCAATCCGGCCGCCAGCTTGGGCGCTCGATGCACCCGGGTGAGCGGGCCGACAAAACCGCGGGCCGCAACCCATACGGGCAGGCCATGCTTGACGTAAAGCGCTCCTGTGCCCCGGCCATACATGCGCTCGCGGCGGCACTGGGCCTTCGTCGCGCTCGGCCACTCAGCGTGCGGATGATGGATCCGCGCCGCCGGCAGATAATCGATCCGCCGGCCTTCGCCGAGCATACGCAGGATCAGATCGGTCTCTTCCCCGCAACCGAACCACCGCCCCGTACCGAGCCGCGGATCAAACCCGCCCATCGCCTTCAGCCGCTCCAACATGAAGAACAGCGTGAAGGAGGTTGCATCGCCCGCCCGAAAGCGGCGCCAGGCTACGCTCGAAAGTGGTGCGGCCGGCCGGTCACCCTTTTTCTCGACCTCGCACCACCTGGCGACGATCCCATCGATGGCATCGTTTGCGGCAAACGCTGCCCGCACACTGGCAATCACGTCCGGCTCGTACCAGCAATCGTCGTCGGGAAACGCCACGATGCGGCCGTTGGCGTGTTGCAGGCCGACGTTGCGCGCCAGCGACAGATTGGCCACATCGAGACGCACATGGTTGACGCTGATCCCCGCCGCTCGCACCGATTCAAGCAGAGGAGCGATCCGCTCGTCCTTGTTCTGATCCACCACGATCAGCTCAAAACCCCGGTCCGTCTGCTCGATGAGCGAAGCCAGAGCCGGTTTCAGCTCCTCCGAACGCCCATAGGTCGCCATCACCAGGGAAAACAGGGCACCATCAGTCATAGCTGCACGCGTCTTTCAAAAAGAGCATCGAGCCCAGCGCTTTCTCGGGAGGCTATTGCTGACAGTTTGTTCGACATCCGACTGTCTTGCCCCTGCTGCTATCACAGCGCCGTCCGGCATGGCTATGGGGCAATCCTTCTCACTCCAGCGCACTTCACCCGAAGGTAAATTGACAACATGCTGTCAGGCCTGCAGCGCCCGACCGTCACTGAACGCAAGCCAAATGCTGCCGTCGGCGAGCTCCGCTGCCTGTCGCACGATGCTGCCACTGAGTTGCCGGCGCATCTCCCCGATCGCTTCGGAAATCCGCGGTTCACGCGCCGGATCGCCCAGCGTCCGCATGATCGAATGCTTATAGAGGTAGACCCCCAGATAGCCTAGCGCCGCCGGGATCATAAACCATCTTTTGATGCACCTGACCTTCATCTCGATGGACGGCCGCTCCGCGGTCCAGAACTCCGGCGCCTCCACCCCGCACTCGCTGACATAGCGAGGCAAGCCCGGCTGAAATCCGGCTTCCCGAAAGCGGGCTTCATAACCAAGAAGCTCGGCGATCATTTTGTTGGGGTCGTTATGGTACGTGTAACTGTGCACCGACAGCGCCTGCGCATGGTCTCGCCCGAACCCTCCGCCACCATCTGGCGCGTGCGCAAAGCGCACCAGCGAGTTGCCAAGTCCGGCCTCCCCATCCTGCCCTTCCCAGGCACCGATCATCAGCCGCACGTCTGCCGGCAGGGCGCCGCGAATGGCCCGGGCCATCCCTGCGAGCTCGCCGGCCGTCCCCGTGAAGAAGCCGGGCTTGCCCATCCAGGGTCCCCACCGGTCCTCGAACGGCCGACGCCGGCCTGCTGCAAAATTCGGTTCGTTCCACGGTTCGACGAAGTGGATCTTGCCCGGGTAGCGCCGCACAATCGCGCTGATGAACCGTGCCGCCGCCCCAACATCTTTTGGCGGTGAGCCCCCGCCCGGGAGATCCGGATAAGGCCACGGCTCGCCGGGATATTTCTGATAGAAAACGGGGCAACCGCACAGCACGAAAATGCGTGTCTTGCCAGGGTTGGCAGCGATCCAGGCGTCCAGCGCCCGCCAGTTATAAGCGCCAGGCGCAACCTCGATGTTGGCCCACTGCAGCACCGGCTTGCCGCTGCCGTCATCGGCATCGTGCGAACGCACGGCGTCATAGGGATAGGTGGGCTTGGGCGTTGGCCCACCCAGGCCATGGTCGGTGTGAATGCCGACATAATCGAACGGTAACGCCAGCGGCAATTGCTCGGCCGTGCGCAGCCACGTCTTTACGCCAAGCGGCGGCTTTGCCAGTGACGCCGCTGCCAGCGATCGTGGCCACAGCCCTGCCGTTAAAAGCCCCGCGACAACCCCGCGCCGGCCGACTGGTCCACGCCGATTTGCGCCAGCCCCCTGCATCAGCCGTTGGCAACATTCCCGCCGGGCTTCAGCGCCAGCCGGGCGGTGCGAACCGCATACCGCGCCAGATGTTCGGCAAGCTCCAAAGGATTGCGCCCGGCATGCTTCCAGCGCACCCGAAAATCCTCGTGATGACAACTCCCGACGTTGACCGACGACAGACTGCCCTTGTGAAAGCGAAAGGCCGCCAGGTAGTCGTCAAGTTGTATGGGGTCCCCCATCTTCGCCAGCTTCAACCACATGTCGTAGTCCATGGCGCAGCGATATTGCGGATCGAAACCGCCCGTCCGTTCGAAAGCCGGCCGCCGGACGAACGTCGCGGCATG
>JAWKWC010000031.1:0-23095 GCA_041397705.1 Hyphomicrobiaceae bacterium | reverse complement strand
GTCGGCCACGGCGGCCTCGACGTCGGCTGCATGCTGGCGGAAGGCCGCCAAGCCCGCTTCGATTGCCCCGACACCGAACGTGGTTGCGCCGTAGCTCGGCAGGTGCGGCAACACATGCAGGGCCGTGATGTGTGCGCCCGAGTTGCCGCTCACGGCGCTGGCGGCACCCAGCAGTGAGGCTGCGCGACGGGGGTCGTTGACATGTACGAGGATCGATTTGTAGGCCATGTCGTAGGCTCCTTTGTGCGCTGGCGAGAGTATCGCGCCCGGTGCAATGGCGCCATTAGGTCATGGCTGGCGCTCGCGCCCCTTGATCCCCCTCAAGTCGGGACGATGAGCGGCCCTGGGCCATGGAATCGATGGGCCGAGCGCTGGCTCTCGGGAGCGGTTGCGATCCAGCCCACTGGAGACGACACCCGCCGCTGCCGCCTTGCAGGCGCATCTTGTACACCTAAATCGCAGAACACCTGAAAGATCAGCCGATCACTGCAAGTTTATGAGGTCAAACCATTCGCGCCAGGAGACGGGGCGGTCTATATTGTTACTCTTGGGAATCATATGCCGATGACACGTCCTGTTGACCTGGATGGGTTATCTTGTGTTCGCGAGGCGATCCGACCGGTGCGGACGGTCGAGCGGACATGGTCATATTGAGTGAGGCGCACCGTCGTTGCCCGTTGTGGCACGCCGGCAATGAGCTGGGATGATGGATTACCGCGAGGTATTGCAGACTGGTACGGTTCTGGACCGGAAATACCGCGTCGATCGCGTGATCGGCGCCGGTGGGTTCGGCATTACCTATCAGGCCTTCGATATCGGGCTCGCCGCCCCGGTCGCCATCAAGGAGTATTATCCGGCCCAGTTCGGCATGCGCGATGCCTCCATGAGCGTGCGCCCGCGGACCGAGAACGACCGGCAGTTGTTCGATCGGCTCCGCGCGAGCTTCCTGCGGGAGGCGCGCACACTCGCCCAATTCGACCATCCGGCCATCGTGCGCGTGATCAGCGTGTTCGAGTCGCACGGCACGGCCTACATGGTCATGAAGTACGAGAGCGGTTCGAGCCTCAAGGCCTGGTTGCAGGAACTCGGCCGTTCCCCAAGCCAGAGCGAACTCGATCAACTGGTCTGGCCGCTGCTCGACGCGCTGGAAGCCATGCACCGGGCGGATTTTCTGCACCGCGACATTGCCCCGGACAACATCATCGTGCGGGCCGACGGCAGTCCGGTGTTGCTCGATTTCGGCGCCTCTCGGCGCGTTTATTCCGACATGAGCGGCACACTCACCGGTGTCGTCAAACAGGGCTATTCACCGCAGGAGCAATATTCCAGCGATGTACGGGTGCAGGGGCCGTGGACCGACGTCTACGCCATGGGCGCCACGTTGTATCTCGCCGTCACCGGCAGGGTGCCAACGGAAGCCACCGCACGCATGCTGGATGACGGCCTGGAGCCGGCCGTCGACTGCGCACGGGCCGGATATCGCCATGGCTTCCTCGCCGGCATCGATGCCGCCATGAGCCTCAGGCCGAAAGACCGGCCCCAGTCGGTGCGCGAATGGCGCGACATGCTGTTCTTCGGAGCCGACGGCGACGTCAATCTCGACGCTCCCGGCACGTATGTTTTCGGGATGCCCGGGTCGGAAACGTCCGTGCCACGCTCGATGCCGGGTTCACGGCCACAGACATCGCAGCCGACGAGCACCCCATCGACGCCTGCGACAGGCGCCCGGTCGCAGCCGCGCTCGGCGCCGTCTTCAACACCGGTGCCCTCAAGTCCGCTGAGCGCTCCGCCCGGTTCACGCGCGCCAACCGGCGGCGATGCAGCAGGCCCGTTCACGAGCCCATCGCATCCCATCACCCGCGCCAGCGAGATGGCCCGCACACCGACGGGCATTGCCGCCATCGTTGCGGGCATCGTGCTGATCGGCGGCGGCACGCTGTGGGCCATCGACGCGGGTGGCAGCAACCAGAAGCCTGTCATCAAGGATTCGGACGGTGTTGGGACCGTCGGGCCACCGATCACTGTCAGTACCGACCGGCTTGGGCAGCAGGACGCGGCGCGCCGGGCCAAGGAAGAGGCTGACCGCCTCGCCCGGATCGCGGCCGAGAAAAAGGCACAGGAAGAGGCCCAGCGCCGCGCCAAGGAAGAAGCCGACCGACTCGCCCGGATCGCGGCCGAAAAGAAGGCGCAGGAGGAGGCCCAGCGCCGCGCCAAGGAGGAAGCCGACCGCCTCGCCCGGATCGCGGCCGAGAAGAAGGCACAGGAGGAGGCCCAGCGCCGTGCCAAGGAGGAAGCGGATCGGCTGGCGCGCATCGCCGCTGAAAAGAAGGCCAAAGAAGAGGCGGATCGCCGCGCCAAGGAGGAGGCTGACCGTCTGGCCAAAATCGCCGCGGAGAAGAAGGCACGCGAGGAAGCCGACCGGTTGGCCAAAGAGGCGGCCGACCGTCGTGCCAAGGAGCTTGCGGACCGGATTGCGCGCCTTGCCGCCGAACGCCAGGCGCGGGAGGCTGCGCAGCAGAAGGCACGAGAAGAGGCGGAACGTGCCGCGCGTCTCGCAGCTGAACAAAGAGCGAGAGAGGACGCCGAGCGGGCCGCGCGTCTCGCCGCCGAACAAAAGGCCAAAGAGGACGCGGAAAAGGCTGCGAAGGCGCAGGCCGAGCGGTTGGCCCGTGAGGACGCCCAGCGGCGCTCCAAGGCCGAGCAGCTGAAGCAGGTGGCGTCTTTGCAAACGCCGCCCCCTGCCCAGCCGATCACGCCGACCAAGCCCGCCACCGATACGCCGTTGCGGGCGGCGGCTTTTGCCGCTGGCTCTCCCGGCGGCAACCATTTCGCCCAGAGCCTGGCGCTCGCCCCCAATCTGGTCATCGCCGGTGGCGCTGATGGCCGTCTGGCGGTGTGGGGGACGGGCAACGCCAGCCCAAGAAGCCGCTGAATTCGCCCACGTCGATGCAATCGCAGCGCCCCGGCG
This sequence comes from Hyphomicrobiaceae bacterium, assembly GCA_041397705.1. Taxonomy (GTDB): domain Bacteria; phylum Pseudomonadota; class Alphaproteobacteria; order Rhizobiales; family Hyphomicrobiaceae. The sequence continues at coordinate 20,127 of JAWKWC010000031.1, read as the reverse complement.
ACTGCCAGGGATGGGCAGCATTTCGCGACGCGGGGGCTTGGAACGGCAGATCCGCATCTGGGAGACGACATCTGCCATGCCAGCTCGATGAGCAACAGTTTCGCCGGTGATGGCCCTTGGGTATCGCTCCGAAACGCGCCTGCTGGCGGTGCATGCCAACGGCGGTTGGAGCATTATCGAGCCAGGTCAGGGGCAATTGCTGTTGCGGTCGGCTGGCAATCCCAACCGGCAAGTGACAGCCGCCGATGTGCTGAGCGATGGGCGCACAGTTGCGGCCGCCCTCGCCGACGGGGCTACGCCATTTGTCATCGAGGGCTGGCAACCGGCCAACGGTGGCGTGACCAGCACCACGGTGACGCTCAAAGGGCATACGGACTGGGTCTACGCGGTCGCCGTGTCGCCCGACACCAACACAGCCGTCAGCTCGAGCGCGGATGGCAGCGTTCGTCTTTGGAACTGGGGCAACGGGCAGGAAACACGCAAGCTCACGGGCAGTGAGCGGCATGTTCGGTCTGTCGCCTTTTCGCCAGATAACACCCTGGTTGCCGGCGGCACGGATGGCGGGCGCATTCTGATCTGGCGGGTTGGGACGGGCGACGTTGTGCAGACCATCACCGGCCCACCAAGTCCGGTGCGTTCCGTGGCGTTTGACCCCGCGGGAAAGACGCTGACAACTAGTAGCGAGGATGGACAACTGCGCCAGTGGTCGGTGACGACAAAACCTTGACGTTGGAAGCTGGATTTGCGCACGAGACCGGGGTTTTTGAACATCGATCACCAAGACGTGACCAGATCAAGGCCAATATTCATCGTGTTTACCACGTGTGGCCGTTTTTCGAGACGTAGCAGTCTGTTATAGTGACTGCGATGAGACCCGATAGGAAGCGTTCGTCATGGCCCGGTTGATTTTGACATGTCTTTCACTGCTTACGGCGTGGCTGGGCTTGGCTGGGCCGGCCAGCGCGCGTTCGCATGTGGCCCTTGTGATCGATAACGCGCCGGCGGTTGCTGCGGGTTCTGCGGGCGACAAGGTGGCGCTGTTTGCCCGCTCGCTGGAGCGGTTGAGTTACGGCGTCACGCTGGCAAAGGCGCGGGATAATGCCGACTTGCGCCGCCTGCTCGCCAAATTTGCCACCGACGCCAAGGGCGCGGAAGTGGCTGTGTTCTATTTCAAGGGTCCGGCCATTCATGACAACGGCCGCAACCTGCTGCTGGCGCCCGATCATGCACGCAGCACCCGCATGGACGACATGGCGGTTGCGGTCGCCGAGATCGAAGCCCTGCTGACCGCCTCAAAAGCCAATGTCTTGCTGATCGATCCGAACACACCTGATCGGACGGCCAACACGCTGGTTGGCGCCAGCGCAGACCGCACGTTCACGCTCTCGCGTTTCAAGAGCCGGCCGGGGCTGTTGATTGCTTCGGCCAATTCGGCCAGCTCGGACCTGCGCCTTGGCGAAGCGAACGTGTTCTCCAATGCGCTGACCAGCGTGGCGTCTCATAGCGAGTTCGATTGGAATGCATTTGCGACGAAGCTGCGCTGGGAGACCTTCCAGCGCTCGCGCGGCGGACAAGTACCGATGATTCTGAACGGGCTCAGCAGCCCGGTGAAGATGGCAGCACTGGGCGACACGAAAGTGCCGCTGACGCTGCCAGCCCCCAAGATGACGGATAGCCTGCGCACGGGGCTCATTACGCAAGTTGAAACCGAACTCAAGGCGCGTGCCTGCCACGCTGGCGCCGTCGATGGTGATGCCGCCGCAGCAGCCCGCAGCCTCGAACTGCTCAGCCGGCAGCGCCAGGATGCGCCGAAACTCGATATCGCCAGCGCCACGCCGGATGAGTATGAAATTTGGCTGGATTGGCTGCGCAGCACGCGCGGGCATCTGTGCGCGCCGGATGCGCCGGTGACGGTGCCGCCTCCAGCCAGCCGCCCGAATGTGGCGAAACCAGAGCCCGACGAACCGCCAGCTCGACGCCGCACTCGCCGGGCCACGCCACGCGAAGATCCGCCTGAACGCAAGCGCCGCGCGGAACGGGAAGACCGCCCCAGTCGCCGCGAAGCACCCGTGCGTCGTCGCAATAATGATGGTGGTGGCGGCGGTGGCGGTGGCGGACGCGGACCGTCGATCCGGATCCCGTCTTTCTGATCCGCAGACGCGGAAACTTGCACGGCCAGCAAAGAGGCACGTGCTCGCTGCCAACGTGCCAGAGGACGAGCCGCGTCACCAGGGGAAGCAGGCAAGCTTCCAGTGGTGACGCGGACGACTCAAGCCTTCTTGATCTCGATCTTGCGTTCCGATTTGACGGCGTCGGGCCGCTTGCGTGCGGTCACGTGCAGCACGCCCTTGTCGAACTTCGCCTCGATCTGAGTTTCATCGACGGTGTCCGGCAACCTGAGCGCGCGCTCGAACTTGCCAAAGGACCTCTCGGCAAGGTGGTAATCGTCCTGCTTTTCCTCGCGCTGGCTGCGCCGTTCGCCTTTGATCGTCAGCACACCATCGGCAACGGTGACCGTGACATCCTTGTCTTCGACGCCGGGCAGGTCGGCCTCGATGACGATCTGTTGGCCTTCGTCGCGTACGTCGAGCGCCGCATCCATCATGCTGGGTCCGGCCTGGCCCGGATACGTCAAGTGGCCGTTGCGACCGAGGAACGGCCAACCCCGCTCAAACCGATCGAAGACGTGCTCGAGGTCGTTACGCATGGCGTCAAACAAGTTCATGCCTTGACGCTTCGGCGCCGCTTGCTGCGTGCCCGTCGTGGTGACAGATTTTTCCGACATCGCTTCCACTCCAAGATCGACCACCGGCCTCGACACGATCCGGCCGGCGATCTGCCAGCGCCTCCAGGCTCACGTGCTGTGAAATCATGAGGGGTGACGTCCACTGGAGGCCACATGCGCAGCGGCCAGAAAACGGGCGGCTGCGCGACGCCGCAAATGTGCAGCAGCTCGCCACACGTTTGCATTGATAGGCGTCAACCTGCTGATGTCAGAGAATTTCTGGTCGCGCCTTGGACCGGCACGCGGTCGCCCTGGTTGGACGCTGCGCCAGCACAGAGGGCCATGCGTTGCGCCCGAGCACGACACCTAGTTGGGTACTCACGCCGGTGGATTGGGTGATGCCACTGGGAGAAGGCGTTTGCGCATCAGAAGCTCGGTCATGTGGTCGGCGGTGAGGCCGTCGAGATCGCCAACGAGACGAAACCCTTTGTGCTCATAGACGGCGCGGGCACGGGTGTTGATCTCCGACACGCAGAGCCACAAGTTGCGCGCGCCGGCGGTGCGGGCCTCGCCCTCCAGCCATGCCAGGATATTGGCGCCGGTGCCGCAGGACTGGTGTGCGTCCAAGAGACCGACAAACCAGAGGTAGGGGCCGTGCAGCCAGACGGTACGGACGATCACGACTCCTGCCAGCACGCCGCCGCGGCGGATCGCGTAGCGCACAACATCGGGTTCGACTCTGGAAAAGAACGCGCCGAGGGCGGCCGCGCTCAAGCCGTATGACAGCCAGGGATCCATGGCGGCGAAGCTCTTGCCGAGCTCGGCCGCCTCATCGGGCGTCAACGCATCGAGCGATAGGCTTGCGCCCATGCGGTCGGTGCCGATGTGATAGGCGCCACGATGGAACGGGCGCAATGTCTCAGTTGAGGGAGCCATGCCGCGTTCCCTTGCGCACCTGGAAGAGGCGGTCGTAACGGTCGGTGTCGCCGAGGCGGTGATCGTAACAGGTCGGCGTGATCACGGGTTGGCCCGCGGCCAACAGCTCGGTGACCGTCACCATCCGAAAGCCTCGCGCCTTCAGCTTCGGGATCAAGATCTTCAGCGCTGCGCCTGTGTTGTAGCCGCGGCCGTTGGCGTGCATGAGCACGATCGAGCCAGGGCGAACACTGCCCAAGACGTTGCGCGCGACGGTTTCGGGGAAGACGACTCTGGTGGCATCACCGGCCGAGACGTCCCACTGCACCGCAAGGAGGCCGTTGTTTGCGAGGGTGGCGAGGGCTTGCGGATTGCAGGCGCCATAGGGGAACCGATAAAGCGTGAGGCGGGGGGCAACGTTGCGCATGGCGGCCGGAGTGCGTGCGATGCACTGGCGCGATGCGAGTTTCGAGCGCGCCTGCTCGTAAGCGCGCTGCGGTCCCACCACCTCGCCTTCCAGCGCGACGGGATCGAGACCCCGCACGTTTCGGTGGGCCCAACCGTGATTGGCCATCTCGAAGCGGGGATCTGCGATCAGCTGCTGCGCGCGCTCGCCATGGGTCAGCAACCATTTGCCGCCAGCAAAGAAGGTGGCGTGGATCTCGTTGGCGCGGAGATAATCGACGATGGCGCCATCGTAGCCTGATATTTCGCTGGACTGCTCGCACAGGTCGAAGGTCAGGGCGACGAGCTTTTGGCCCTTGGGCAGGGTCACACGACGGATCGAGCCGCGCAGCGTCGGTGGCACCGGCGCAAAGCGCGCGAGACGAAGATCCGGGATGCGTTGTGCGGCGCCCCGCGCATGGGGACGTGGCGGCTTTTCCGACGGCTGGCCCGCCAATTCGGCCGGGCTCCAGCATTGGTTCAGCAGGCCTTGGGCCGCGGCCGGCACCGATGCCGCCAAGACCATGACCGGCACGACCACTGCCGCGGCGGCAACGCCAACGGCTCGACGTGCAGCGTTCTTTGCGATTGAGATCATCTGAGGTCCATAGGACACTTCGGCCGGCAACCCGATAGCACAGGAGACTGTCCGGTGAACGTGGATTGGCACGGAACTATGGCGGAAACGGCGGAGCTTTCCATCAGCTATGTGCGCGCAGGTACGGGCGCGCCGGTCGTCTTTCTGCATGGCTGGCCGGAGTGGAAGCGCTCGTGGATGCACAATCTGCCGGTGCTGGCCGAGCAATTCGACTGCATCGCACCGGATCTACGCGGCTTTGGAGCGACGCGCTCGAAGGTGGCGCGCAACGGCCAGGGCACACCGCCGCAGGTGATGGCGAAGGATCTGCGCGATCTGCTCGACGGGCTCGGCCTGCAACGCGTCGCGCTTGTCTCCCACGATGTCGGCTCGTTCGTCGCCCAGCAATTCGCGCTGGCGTGGCCGGAGCGGGTCTCGAAGCTGTTCTTCTTCAACTGCGCCTATCCAGGAATCGGGCAACGCTGGGGGGCGTGGAGCCATTTTCCGGAGACCTGGTACCAGCAATTTCATCAGAAGGACTTCGCCGCGCGCCTCGTCGGCTCGTCGCCCGAGGCCGCCCGCATCTACTTTTCACATTTCCTGGGGCACTGGTCACACCAGAAAGGCGCATTTGACCCCTATCTCGACGAATGGGTCACCAACTTCCTGTCGAACGACAACATCCAGGGCGGTTTCGACTGGTACATCGGCGTGGCACGGCTGCGGCGGCGCATGATGGAAGAGGGCGCGATCGGCGTGGCGAAGATCACGGCACCGACCTACATGTTGTGGGGCGCACACGATCCCGTTTTGCGGTTCGACTTCACGGACAAGCTCGGCGACTACTTCGAGCACGTGACCCTCGAAAAGGCAGAGGATGCCGGCCACTTCGTGCATTTCGAAGTTCCCGACCTTGCAAACGATCGCTTGCGGGCCTTTCTCGCCTAGTGGGCCTTCCCCGGCCACCTCGCACCTGCCACGAAGCGAACCGCATTTTCTTGCTGACACCTGAGCGTTATCGCCGCATGCTGTGGGGAAGGGAGTGATAAAAAAATGGCGGACGAGATCCTTTCGGTCGACGATCTGACCGTGCGCTTTCACTTGAAGCGCGGCACATTGACAGCGGTCAACGGCGTCTCATTCGATATCAAGCGCGGCGAGACGTTTGGTCTCGTGGGTGAATCGGGCTCGGGCAAAACGGTCACGGCCCGCGCCATCATGAAGCTCATTCCGACACCGCCAGGCGAGATCCCCCGAGGGCGCGTGGTGTTTGAAGGGCAAGACATCCTGAAGCTCGACCCTGACGGCATTCGCAAGCTGCGGGGCAACAAGATCGCCATGGTCTTCCAGGAGCCCATGAGTGCGCTCAATCCGGTCTATACCGTGGGCGATCAGATCACCGATGTGCTGCGCACCAATCTCGGCATGACGCGCGCCGAAGCACGCGAGCGGGCCGGCGATCTTTTGGCACTGGTCGGCATTCCCTCTGCCCGATCCCGCATCGACAACTATGTGCACGAGTTTTCCGGCGGCATGCGCCAGCGCGTGATGCTGGCGATGGCGTTGAGCTGCGATCCAACCTTTCTGATTGCCGACGAGCCGACGACGGCGCTCGACGTCACGATCCAAGCGACGATCCTGGAGCTCATCAGCTCGATGATCGATCGCTTCGGCATGTCGCTTCTGTTCATCACGCACAATCTGGGCGTGGTGGCGCATGCGTGCGACAAGATCGGTGTCATGTACGCCTCGCATCTGGTGGAAATGGGGACCAAGGAAGAGATTTTTGCCAAGCCTTGCCATCCCTACACGGTCGGGCTTTTGAACTCGATACCGCGCCTCGACAAACAGACGCGCTATCTGACCCCCATCGACGGCACGGTCTGCAACATGCTGGACCCGCCACGGGGGTGCAAATTCAATCCGCGCTGCGCCCACGCCATGGACCGCTGCCGGGAAGAGATCCCCGTCCTCAAGGAAGTTGCGCCGGGCCACCTTGCCGCCTGCCATCTCAACGACATGCAATGATGACCCAGACGGCTCCTCAAGGTGGCAACCCGATGCAACACCCCCTCCTCTCCGTCTCAAATCTGACGAAGCACTTCATGCTCAATAACGACTTCGTCTCGCGCATGGCAGGGCGGACGCGCACGCTGAAAGCTGTCGATGACGTCAGCTTCGAGATCGCGCGGGGCGAGACGCTCGGCCTGGTCGGTGAATCCGGTTGCGGCAAATCGACGACCGGGCGGCTGATCACGCGGCTGATCGAACCCACATCGGGCGCCGTCACGCTCGATGGCGAGGACGTGCTGGCGCTCGACCGGCGCAACATGCTGCCTGCCCGCAAGAAGCTGCAGCTGGTCTTCCAGGATCCCTATTCCTCGCTCAATCCGCGCAAGACCATCATGCAGATCCTGGAACGACCGCTGATCGTGCACAAGATCGCGCCGGGATGGGGCGAGCGGCGCACGCGCGTGCTCGAGCTGCTCAATCTCGTCGGCCTCGGGCGCGAGCACATCGATCGTTACCCGCACGAATTCTCCGGCGGCCAGCGCCAGCGCATCGCTATCGCCCGGGCGCTGGCGGTGGAGCCTGATCTGGTCATCGGCGACGAACCGGTTTCGGCATTGGACGTCTCGATCCAGGCGCAGATCCTGAACCTCTTCCGGGAACTACAGGAAAAGCTCGGCCTCACCTATCTCTTCATCGCTCACGATCTCAGTGTCATCCGGCACATCTCGGACCGCGTCGCCGTGATGTACGTCGGCAAGATCGTCGAGACCGGACCGGTGGAGGAGATCTTCGCCAACCCGCGCCATCCCTATACCAAGGCGCTGATGGCCGCCGTGCCGGTGGCCGATCCAAAAAGCCCGCCGCCCAAGCTGATGCTGTCGGGCGAGGTGGCAACACCGATCGATCCGCCGCCGGGATGCCGCCTGTGCAAGCGGTGTCCATTGGCTACACCCAACTGCGAGACCGATCCGCCGCCCATGCGCGATTTCGGTGCCGGGCATCTGGTGGCCTGTCACAACATTTGACCCGGGCTTTTGCCGGGTCTGGCGTCGCGGCCTTGCAATCGCCGGCGAACACCCGGAAAATGCGGCATTCGAGTTGTAATGCCGCCATCCGAGGGAGGCTTGCCGTGACGACCCCCAGTGACGAGGAGTTCGGTTTCGCGCCAGACTATGACGCACCGATCCCCTACATGCACCGTATCCGCACCTATTATCAGACGCTCGGCTACGGCGCGCCCTACCGGTGGGCGCATTACCGTGACGTGCCGTTCACTCCCATGACCAAGCCGCTGGGTGAGGCGACGATTGCCCTGATCACCACGGCTGCACCCTACCGGCCGGAGGCGGGCGACCAGGGTCCGGGCGCGCCCTACAACAGCGCTGCCAAGTTCTACACCGTCTACTCTGGCGACAGCATCGCAGGACCACGATCTGCGTGTCAGCCATATCGGCATCGACCGCAAGCACACACGGCGGAGGACGCGAACACGTGGTTCCCGCTGGCAGCTTTGCGCGCGGCAGCCGGCCGCGGACTCATTGGAAAGGTTGCTCCGCGCTTTCACGGCGCCCCTACCAACCGCAGCCACAAGACGACCCTCGAGGTCGATGCACAGGAACTCGTTGCCCGGGTCAAGGAGGACCGGGCCGATGGCGTTGTCATCGCGGGGAATTGACCGGTGTGTCACCAGACCGTGAGTCTGGCAGCGCGCACCATCGAAGCAGCCGGCATCCCCACCGTGGTGATGGGCTGTGCCAAGGACATCGTCGAGCACGTCGGCGTGCCTCGGTTCGTGTTCTCCGACTTCCCGCTCGGCAATCCCGCAGGCAAGCCCAATGACAAGGCGTCGCAAGCGGCAACGCTTGAACTCGCCCTGAAAGTGCTGGCCAGCGCGGTTGGCCCACGCACGACGGTGCAGAACCCGATCCGCTGGAACGACGACGGCAAGTGGAAGCTCGATTACTCCAATGTCGAGCAACTTTCGGCGGAGGAGATTCAGCGGCGACGCGAAGAATTCGATCGCGGCAAGGAAATCGCCAAGCAGCGTCTTGCCGAGGATTTGAAGCGAAAGGGGGCGGCGGAATAGCCGTCGCCTGACAGTCACTGCCCACCTGAAGGCGTCCCCACCGGGACGCCTTTTTCTTTGCGCAACGCGGCGAACCAGCAGCCAAATCGACCCGCCGCCAAATTGCCGTAAGTTGCCGGACGTTGCCGGACACCGCAAACGCTGCCGGTTGCCGCCGTCTGCGGGGCTCGAAGCCTGAGCTGACTATGAGCAATATCAGTCTCGCCCCGAAATAGTCATGTCCTGCTGGCTCACTGAGCGCTGTTGGACGTGAATGATAACGCAACTGTTGGGATCGGCTCACATGATGGTTTTGAAGCGCGCTGCCCTCGCCCTGGCTCTTGGCTTGGCCACCCTCCCTCCGGCGCCTGGGCCCAGCAGGCTCAGTCCCCCAAACGCGAGGCCGCGTTCTCGCACCAGATCGTCACCCGTGATGGGGAGCGGATCGCGCGCTCGATCGCTACGCGTCGCGACAGCGAGGCAGGCAAGCGCGCACTCGCGGCCGTCGGCGCCAATTACCGTGACATTGGCCTGCGGCATCTGGCGGAAGGACGCGACCTCAGGGCGGCGGTGCGGGCACTGTCGCTGGCGGTTGCCGGTGACAGCAAAGACCATGCGGCCTGGCTGGGCTTGGCGCGCGCCTACGTCGGTATCGTTCCGGACCCGACGCGGCCATCGGAGCGGTATGACCTTCCCGCGAGTGCCTCTGGCGCCGCCTGGCGCGCCTACGAAACGGCGTCCGATGCGCCATCACGTGCAGCAGCGCTGGCCGTGCTGACCGAAGCGCTGACGCGGCGGTCGATGTGGAACCCGGCGATTGCGGCGATGAAAGCCAGCGTGGCACTGAGCGCTACACCGGAAAGCGAAAAGCGGCTCGCCGAACTGCGGGCAACGCACGGTTTCCGCGTGGTCGATTACAAGATCGATTCCGATGCCGCATCGCCGCGCCTGTGCGTCAACTTCTCCGAGCCGCTCGCCAAGGCGGCCCCGGAAAGCCTGGCGCGCTTTGCAACGCTCGACGGGCGCGAGCCGGAGAGTCTTTCTGGCGAAGGCAACCAGATGTGCGTCGACGGCCTCAAGCATGGCCAGCGCTATGCATTGCAGGTGCGTGCGGGGTTGATGGCTGCCAGCGGCGAGAGCCTGTCGAAAGCTTCGGAGATCGCGGTTTATGTGCGTGATCGCACGCCCTCGGTGCGCCTGCAGGGGCGCGCCTATGTGCTGCCCAGCCGCGGCCAGCAGGGCATTCCCGTCACCACCGTCAATACCAGAACGTTGAAAGTTGAAATCTACCGCGTCGCCGACCGCAGTCTTGGCCTCGCGGCGGGCAGCGACAGCTTCCTCAAGGGCATGGAGCACTGGGACCTGGAGCGCGTGCGCGAACGCAGCGGGCAGCGCGTGTGGAGCGGCCAACTCGATGTGGCGGACCGGCTCAATCAAGATGTCACCACAGCCATTCCCGTGAGTGAGGCGCTCAAGGCGCCGGCACCCGGCGTCTATATCGTTTCCACCGAGATCGAGACCAAGTCGGGCGGCAACAGCGGGCTCAAGCGCGCGGCGCAGTGGTTCGTGATCTCCGATCTGGGCCTCACCGCCTTCACAGGTCCGCAGGGGCTGGACGGCTTCGTGCGCTCGCTCTCCGCCACGACCGCCGTCGGCGGCGTCAAAGTCCGCCTGGTCGCGCGCAACAACGAAGTTCTGGGAACCGCAACCACGGACAACGACGGCCACGTCCATTTCGATGCGGGCCTGCTCAAGGGTGAAGCATCGCTCAGTCCGCGCCTGCTGATTGCGGAAGGGCAGAACGACTATGCGCTGCTCGATCTGGCCAGCGCCGCCTTCGATCTTTCGGACCGTGGCGTCAAGGGTCGCGCGGCGCCCGGGCCTTTGGATGGCTTCCTTTATGCGGAACGTGGTGTCTATCGACCGGGCGAAACTGTGCACCTGACGGGTCTCGTTCGCACACGCTCAGCACAGGCCTCCGACGTTGCCGCAACGCTGATCGTCATGCGCCCCGATGGCGTCGAGCATCGTCGCGTCGTCGTGCCCGATCTCGGCCTCGGCGGGCGCACACACGATCTCGCACTTGCCACCACGGCCATGTCGGGCACGTGGCGGGTGCGTCTGCACGCCGATCCGAAATCACCGGCGCTCGCGGAAACCGCGTTCCTGGTCGAGGACTTCGTGCCCGAGCGTCTGGCGATGACCCTCGACCCGCAGAGCGAGACATTATCGACGAACGCGCCCGGAACGATTGCGTTGAAGGGCCGCTATCTCTATGGGCCGCCCGCTGCCGACCTTGGCCTTGAAGGCGAAGTCATCGTGCGTGCAGCCCAACATGGTGTTGTGGGCTATCCGGGCTATCGCTTCGGCATTGCCGGCGAGACATTCCCGCAGGTTCGCGCAGCCTTGGAGAACCTTGGTACGACGGGCAAGGACGGCACGGCCAGCGTTGAGGTGCAATTGCCGGTCATCAAGGCGACGGCGACACCGCTGGAAGCCAGCGTCATGGTTCGGCTGCGCGAAGCGGCGGGTCGTGCCATCGAGCGTCGCGTGACTTTGCCCGTCGCAGGGCAGAGCCCGCGCATCGGCATCAAGCCGCTGTTTGCCGACAGTCGGCTTGGCGCGGGCGACGACGCCGGCTTCGACGTCGTCGCCATCGACGCCAGCGGCAAGGCCCTGGGCGGGCAAACGCTCAAGTGGGAGATCGTGCGTCTCGACCAGCGCTGGCAGTGGTATGCCCATGATGGCGCCTGGCGCTATGAGCCGATCACGACAACGCGACGCATGAGCACTGGCGAGGTGACTGCCAACGCCGATGCACCGCAGCGCATCACATTCAAGGCGGATTGGGGACGCTATCGCCTCGATATTACCGGTGCCGACGGGCTGCACTCGAGCGTCCTGTTCCAAGCCGGCTGGTCGGGCGGCGACAGCATCGACAGCCCCGAAGTTCTCGATGTCGCGCTCGACAAATCCGGCTACGCGGCAGGCGAGACGGCACGGCTCAAGATCACATCGCGTGAGGCGGGCCGCGCGCTCGTCACCGTTCTGGGCGAGGGCGTTGCGTTGAGCCGCGAGGTCGATGTAGCCAAGGGCGGCGCCGAGGTGGCACTGCCGGTCGATGCCAAATGGATGCCAGGCGTCTATGTGGCAGCCACCCTTTACCGCTCCCTCGACGAGGCCGCCAAGCGGATGCCCGGCCGCGCCGTGGGTATTGCCTGGCTGGGACTTGATACGAAGCCGAGGACGCTCGGTGTCAAGATGGAGCTGCCAGAGAAGGCGCTTCCCGGCAAACCGCTCACAGTGCCCGTCAAGCTCACGGGTCTCAAGGCTGGGGAAGAAGCGCGCATCACCCTCGCGGCGGTCGACGTCGGGATCCTGGCGCTCACCGGGTACAAAGCGCCCGCACCGGAAGACTGGTTCTACGCCCAGCGCCGGCTCGGCATCGAAATGCGCGATCTCTACGGTCGCCTGATCGACGGTATGCGGGCCGAGCGCGGCGCCATGCGGTCGGGCGGCGATGGTAACGGCGGCATGAGTGCCGAGGGCAGTCCCCCGGTCGAAAAGCCCCTTTCCTTGTTCTCCGGAATCGTAAAGGTCGGCCAGGACGGTACCGCCACCACCACCTTCGATATCCCAGACTTCAATGGTCAGGTGCGTGTCATGGCGGTGGCGTGGAGCGGCGACAAGGTCGGCTCGGCGTCGCAAGAGGTGACCGTGCGCGACCGCGTGGCGCTGACGGCAACTGCACCGCGCTTCCTCACGCTCGGCGATGAAGCACGCCTGACGATCGATGTGCACAACATCGACGGTCCCGAGGCTGCCTACCGCGTTGGCGTCACGCGCGACGGTGGCGGCGGGGGACAAGTCCTGCCCGACCACGACCTCACACTGAAGCCTTCAGAGCGTGCCCAACACATCGTTGCCCTGAAGCCATCCGACCTGGGCGATACGACCTATGCGATCCGCGTCACGGGGCCGGACGGCATCGAGGTTCGCCGCCAGCTCTCGCTGACGGTGAAGGCTCCCGCTGCCGGAATTCGCCGCTCAACGGTCAGTGCGCTGGCGCCGGGCAAAAGCCTCAGCGTCTCGAAGGATCTTTTCCACGACCTGATCCCCTCGAGTGCACGCATGACACTGACGGTCGGCCCCACGGCCGCCTTCGATGTGGCGGGTCTCTTTGCCCAGCTCGACAAATATCCCTATGGCTGCGCGGAGCAGACAACCAGCCGGGCGCTACCGCTGCTGTATCTGAGCGACCTTGCGCGAGGGCTTGGCATGGCCGAGGCCGCCGAGATCAAGTCGCGGATCGCCAAGGCCATCGACCGGCTTGGCGACATGCAGGACTCGACGGGCGCGTTCGGCATCTGGGGGCCGACGGATGGGGATCTGTGGCTGACGGCCTACGTCACCGATTTCCTGACGCGCGCCAAGGAACAAGGCTTCACCGTTCGACCGGAGACGCTGACGCAAGCTCTCGACCGTCTCGCGAACCACCTGGCATACGCGCAGGACTTCACGCGTGGCGGCGAGGATCGGGCCTATGCGCTCTATGTTCTGGCGCGCAGCGGCAAGGCCCCGGTCGGTGATCTGCGTTACTACGTCGATGCGCGCCTCGACCGGTTCGCAACGCCGCTCGCCAAGGCTCAGTTGGGTGCTGCCCTTGCGATGCTGGGTGACCGGACACGCGCCGGACGAGCGTTCGAGGCGGCACTCAAGGATTTCGAGGCGCAGAACGGGCAACCCGTTGCCGACTATCGCGACGACTACGGTTCGATGGTGCGTGATGGTGCGGGCATCCTGACGCTTGCAGCGGAGACGCGGATGCTGGCGCCACGCCAAGCGGACCTGACGCGCGTCCTTGCGACGGCGTTCCGGCAGCGCACGCATACTTCCACGCAGGAGCAGGCGTGGATGCTGCTGGCTGCCCGGGCGCTCAGTGAGGAGGCCAAGGCCACGCGCCTGACGGTCGGTGGCAAAACCGTGCAGGGTGAACTTACGCGACTGTTGCTGCCCAAGGATCTGGCGAACGGCGATCTACAGGTCGTCAATGCCGGGACGTCGGGCATCGATGCGGTGGTGTCCGTCACGGGAGCGTCGTTGACGCCGGAGCCAGCGATTGCGAAAGGCTTCACGATCGAACGGGCCTACTACACGCTGGACGGCACCAAAGTTGACCTGACGTCTGCGGGTGGGTCGGCGGCGACGATTGCGCAGAACACGCGCCTGGTCGCTGTCGTCACCATCAAGGGCGACAAACCGGGCGGACGCATTCTGCTGGTCGACCGGTTGCCAGCCGGCCTTGAAGTGGAGAACCCGCGCCTCATCGACAGCGGCGATGTGAAGTCACTGGCCTGGCTGCAACGGGGACGGACGCCACAGCACACCGATTTCCGTGATGACCGGGTGGTGGCGGCGTTCTCTTTCTTTGGCGATCGTCAACCGAGCGGGGCCAAAGCCGAAAGCGTCACGGCGAGCGTTGCCTACATCGTGCGGGCCGTGACCCCCGGCACTTATGTGCACCCGGCGGCGACGGTCGAGGACATGTATGTGCCCGAGCGGTTCGCGCGCACGGATGCCGGGCGTCTCACCGTCACGGAAACGAAATGACGGCGGCAAGCGAACACCATGATGATGTGCGGGCGGGCCAACGTGGCAACGCCCGCAGGCCAACGGCGAATTTGTGATGAGATCGAACGTGCACCACACTCAGCCAAAGGCGCGGCCGGCCCTCGGAAAATGGTGGATTGACTTTCTCCATCGCCGCACAGGCTTTCGTCATTATTCCGCCCCTAGTGATGCGGCAGAATGTCCTCAAGTCGATCGCGGGGAGGGACTCCAGGATCGGCCCAAGTCGGAGGGAACGCTGCCAAGTGGGGCGGCACGGCGTCGCGGAAGAAGGCCAAGCCCTCGCCGCGACGCCACGTGTGTCGCGCCGGCGGCACCGACATCGGAATCGTGGATTGGTCGACGGAGGGTCCGCCAAGCGCTTTGGGCAACCGGCGCACTGGCCATCGGCTGCAGCGCGGCGTTTGCTGCCCTCGCGATTGCAGTGGCGCGCACCACGCCCGATCTCAGTCGCGCCGAAGCGTTGTCGGTGACCGTGCTCGATCGCAACGAGCGCCTGTTGCGCGCGTTCACGACTGACGATGGTCTGTGGCGCTTGCCTGCCACCACCGAGACGGTCGATCCCCGCTATATCGCCATGCTGGTTGCCTACGAGGATGGGCGCTTTTATCGCCACCTCGGCGTCGACCCCTTGGCGACGCTGCGGGCGGCCGGTCAACTGCTGCGTCACGGGCGGATCGTGTCGGGCGCTTCGACGCTCACGATGCAGGTCGCGCGGCTGATCGAAGGCCCCGAGCCTCGCAGCTTTGCGACCAAGTTCGATCAAGCGATCACGGCACTCGCCTTGGAGCGCCGCCTGTCGAAGCGCCAAATCCTCGAACTCTACCTTCGTCTTGCGCCTTTCGGCGGCAATCTCGAAGGTGTGCGCGCCGCCTCGCTGGCCTATTTCGGGAAAGAGCCCTTGCGCCTCTCGGTTGCCGAGCGTGCGCTGCTGGTCGCCATCCCGCAGTCGCCGGCAGCGCGGCGGCCTGATCGATCTCAAAATGCCGCCAGGCGCGCGCGCGACCGTGTCCTCGCCCGTGCGCTGGCGGCCGGCGTCATCACACCCGAGGAAGCCAACGAAGCCCGGCGCGCGCCCATCCCGCGGCAGCGTCGCGCCTTTCCTCAATTGGCGCCGCATTTGGCCGAGGCCGAGGTGGCGGCACATCCAAAGCGCCTCGTGCATCGCCTGACGATCGACCGCGACCGCCAATTGCAACTGGAACACTTGGCGCGCGCCCACGCGGCACGGCTGGGTCCGCATCTCTCCGCAGCGCTGATCGCCATCGATCATGCGACGGGCGAAGTGCTGTCGCTGGTCGGCTCGGCCGGCTACCTCGATACCGCCCGCCTCGGCGCCATCGACATGACCGATGCGGTTCGCTCGCCCGGCTCGACGCTCAAACCCTTCGTCTATGGTCTGGCCTTCGAGCGCGGGATCGCGCACCCGGAGACGCACATCGAGGATCGCCCCGCGCGCTTCGGCCGGTATGCGCCCACGAATTTCGACAAGGATTTCCACGGCACGGTGACCATTCGCGAAGCCCTGGCCATGTCGCTCAACATTCCCGCCGTCAAAATCCTGTCGGAGGTCGGGCCGCTCAGGCTTGCTGCGCGACTGAACCGCGCCGGTGGCCGGTTGCGCTTGCCCGACGACGCCGAACCGTCCCTGGCGATCGCGTTGGGGGGGGCCGGTCTGACGCTGCGGGATCTTGCGACGCTTTATACGGCCCTGGGCCGGGGTGGCGAGGCCATTCCCCTCAGCTACACGCGCCCGCAGTCCGGCACCGATCACCTTCCGCCACGGCCCGTCGCGCGGCTCATGTCATCCGTCGCCGCCTGGTATGTCGGCAATATTCTCAAGGGCGCGCCGCCACCTGCCAATGCCAAGGGCTATCGCATCGCTTTCAAGACGGGCACGTCCTACGGCTATCGCGATGCGTGGGCTGCGGGGTTCGATGGCCGCCATGTGATCGTTGCCTGGGTTGGACGTCCGGACGGCACCTCGACCCCGGCCTCACCGGCCATAGCGCGGCAGCACCTTTGCTGTTCGATGCCTTCGCCCAGTTCTCCGAGCGCCCGGCTCCCCTCCGCCCAGCTGCCGGCGTACAGCGCATCACCAACCAGCAGCTCCCCTTGCCCTTGCAGCGTTTCAACGGCGGAAGCGCAAACCCGACGCGTCACCTCCGGTGGCGATCGCTTTTCCGCCGGATAAGGCGCTCCTCGAGACGGCAGGAGACCGCGGCGATGGCGAGGAAATCAATGCTCAAGGCCGAGGGCGGCAGCTTCCGCCGGCCTGGCTTGTCGACAGTACGCCGCTGCCAATGACACCCGACAGTCGGCAGGCGCTTTGGCGACCCGCCAGCACCGGGTTCGCGCCAGCATCTCCGTCGTCGATGCGCAAGGTCGCGCCGACCGAGTCTCGATCCGGCTCAAGCCGGCGCAGTGACGGGCGGTTTTCGTGGCGCGTTGCAGCTCACCTGCGGAGAGCCGGCCGTAACGCTAGGGGTACCGCCGTGTCAGTCGCCGACGGCAGGCGCGGCGCGATCTGCGGGAATGCGATCAGCAGTCCGACGATGAACAGTTCCATCAGCACAGACGGTGGCCGAGGAAGATCTCCTTCAGATCGACATCCGGCGCCATGCTCTTGACCACGAACGCACGTTGAGGCCGACCGGCGGCGTGATCGCGCCGATCTCCACGGCCTTGGTGACGAGCAGGCCGAACAGGACGCCGTCGAAGTTGATCTTGAGGATGATGGGGAACACGATCGGCATGGTGATCAGAATCATCGATAGGCCGTCGACGAAACAGCCGAGGATCGGGTAGGGCACCAGGATGATCAGGATCATCACGGTCTGAGACAACTGGAGATCGCTGACCATGGCCGCCAGCTTGGTCGGCAACTGGGTGGTCGAAAGTCCCCGGACGAAGAGCCCCGCGCCGATCACCAGCGCGAAAATCGAGCACGTCGCCGTGCCGGTCTCACACAAGCCTTCGAGCACATTGTGGCGATCCGGTTGGGGCGGCGCAGGACCGTCAGCAACGAGAAGAACGCGCCCATGGCTGCGGCTTCCGTCGGTGTGGCAACGCCAAGGCCAGATGGTGCCTGACGGCCAGGAACAGAACAAGCAGCTCAAGGTCTGGCCCAAGGCCTTGAATTTCTCTCTCGCCCCACGAGGAGGCGCGGACTGGCCCACCAGCGACGGCGGCAGCTTCGGCGCCCTACCAGGCACCCAGCGCCGATACCAGACTCTCGTGGCCACCGTCGCCTGCCGAGCGCAGTGCGACCAGGCAGCGAGCCAGCGGCACGCCTCGGTGATGATCGAACCTGAACCACCAGAATGCCACTCGGCGGGATCAAGACGCCGAGCGTGCCACCGGCAGCCACGCAACCCGCCGCAAGCCGTGGCATGTAGCCTGGCGCAGCATCTCAGGCAACGCCACGCGCGCCATGGTCGAGGCCGTCGCGACACTCGAGCCGCAGATGGTGGAAAAGGCCGCGCAGCCGAACACGGTCGCTGCGGCGGAACCACCCGGGAATGCGGCCCAGCCATTTCTGCCCGGCCTCGAAGGCATGGCGGGACAAGCTGGCGGAAAAGGCCATCTGACCCATGAACAAGAACAACGGCAGCACGATGTAGGCGAAATTTGCCGTCGTCGAATAGGCGAAGGTCGAGAGCAACCAGATATTCGACCGCCCGCCATGGCCAGGCACATCAAGCCAACGACGCCCGACCCTGCCAGCGCAAAAGCATTAGGAATACGAAGATCAGCAGCACGAGCAGCAGCGCGATCACGCCGAGGCCTGGTCCGAGTTCGCCAGAACATCATTCGATTCCTCAGGAGCGCGTCCACGCCCGTCAGGCGCTGCGTTCCCGTTGCCAGCCAGTAGATGTCGCAAAGAAACTGCGCGGCCAGCAGCCACAATCCGATGGCCAGGACGAACCGCGCCGGCCAGATCGGAAACGCGACAATGCCGAAGCCGGCCTCGCCCCTCTCGAACGCGGCGAGGCCTGCTTGGTGCTGGGCCAGGCCAAGAAGAACCACGATGGCGAGGCAAAGCGGGTGGCGAACATCCTCGACTACACCTTCTGCAACCACAGCGGGAAATGGCGCGTGACGATCTCGAGCGCGAAGTGCGCCGCTGCTGCTGGTGCACACTGAGCCCCAGGAACGCAGGCAGACGAGCAGCAAATTCGCTGATCTCCACCCCGCTGTGAAGGGAGAATTGAATATCGCGCGCCCTGCCACGTCGATCACCACGATCAAGGTGATGAGAAGTGTGGCAAAGCCGCTGATCACGCCGAGACGGATCAAGAAGCGCTCGATGCGCTCCACCAAGGCAATCATTGATGCACGCCGCCCGTGTCAGAGAGCTGGAAAAAGACCTGCTTGAAGGCGAAGTTGAGGAACGCAGGCCCGAACGATTTCCAAAGAGGCCCGCGTCCTGCGCTCACAACCTCCTCCAGAACGCGCTCACTTCTTGCCGCACTTCAGGTAGCGTTCGGCCAGGATGTAGGTTGCCGTCTTCTCGTACTTGCGCACGTAGCCCAGAAACTCATCCAGCATCGGCTTGCCGTCGATCTTGGCTTCGTTCTTGGCGCGTTTCAGCCAGTCGGCCTGCATGGTGTCGGCGGCCAGCGTTTTCACCTTAGCCGTCTCCTCGAGGCGTGAAGAAGCTGATGACGATCTCTTCCCTCCTTGTAGGCTACAGCTTGTCCGGCCGCAGCCTCGACACTTTTGTCGAGCGCGACGAGCGCATTGGCGGGTGCCTCGGCCGACACATCATCGATGATCTTGCGATGCTTTTCAGAGAGCTTGTTGTAGCGGCTGAGGCTCATGCCGAACGTTGCCGTCGCAAAGATGCCGGTGCCGCCGAGATTGGTGCCGTACTTGGCGACCTCGTGGGCACCGCCATGAACGGCTGAGTCGAATGGCGCGGAGGCCAGCCCGTCGACCACGCCGCGCTGCAAGCCCTCGAGCGCATCCGGCCAGGTCAATGCAACGGGGGTGGCACCGAGCTTCTGCAGGGCGTCCGAGATGGTGGGCACGGCGCGGATTTTCAGGCCCTTGAGATCGGCAACCTTGGCAATCGGCTTTTTCGACCAGACGGTATTTTCTGCCCAAGCCATCGAGAACAGCACCTTGGCACCTTTGCTCTCGAACTCTTTGCGGAAGGCTGCGTTGTTCTTGTAGAGGTCGCGCCAAGCCAACGTCAGGGCATCACCACGCGTCGTCATGAAGGGCATGACCACGTTGGCGAGGGGATACTCACGCACGTTATAGCCGTGCGGCGCGCCGATGACGATGTCGGCGGCACCACTGCGAAGGCCCGGAAACAGATCCGGCGCTTTGAGCAGAGAGCTCGACCAGTACTTTTCGAACTTGATCTCGCCGCCACTGCGCTTCTCGATCTCGTCCATCATCCAGATGGCGGTCTTGCTCGCCGAGTAAACCTCGGAGAAGTAGGTGGCGAAGATCAACTTCTCGGCCGCGCCCGCCACGCTCGTGGTCACGCCTAGCATGGCAGCGGTGGTCACACCTGCCCATGCCGTCCAACGCGCAAACTTCATTTCAATTACTCCTGGAAGCGTTCCTCAGTTGCGGCTGGATCTCTTTGCCGGGCGATGACATCGCCCGGATTGGTCCGGCTCTTGGCCCTGCAGGCAACGACAAGCCTGCAACGGTATTTGTCCGCAGATCAAGAGCGAGTTGAACGGGCCATGTCCGCCTGCCGCTTTTGCAAGCGCTTAAACGGCGCCAAAAGTGCCTGGCCTG
>JAWKWC010000030.1:0-36167 GCA_041397705.1 Hyphomicrobiaceae bacterium | reverse complement strand
GCCAACGCGCACCTACATCGAGTTCGAGAAGCCCGTCGCAGAGCTGGAAGCCAAGGTTGCCGAGCTTCGGTCGCTGTCCGACGACGATTCGAATGTGTCTATCAGCGACGAGATCGGCCGCCTCGAGCTGAAAGCCAAGCAGCTCCTGACCGAGACCTACGCGAAGCTCACCCCGTGGCAGAAGACCATGGTCGCCCGCCACGCCGAGCGGCCCCATTGCCTCGATTATGTCTCCGGCCTGATCGAGGACTTCACCACCCTCGCCGGCGATCGTTACTACGCCGAGGACGCTGCCATCGTTGGCGGCATCGGCACGTTTCGCGGTCGTGGCGTGATGGTGATCGGCCATGAAAAGGGCCACGATACGGAGAGCCGCATCAAACATAACTTCGGCATGGCGCGCCCGGAAGGCTACCGCAAGGCCGTGCGCCTGATGGAAATGGCCGACCGCTTCTCGCTCCCCGTGATCACCTTGGTCGACACGGCCGGTGCCTATCCCGGCGTCGGCGCCGAGGAGCGCGGCCAGGCCGAGGCTATCGCGCGCTCGACCGACTGCTGCCTGTCGCTGGGCGTGCCACTGATCACGCTTATTATCGTGGAAGGCGGTTCGGGCGGTGCTGTCGCCATCGCAACGGCCAACCGCATCCTGATGTTGGAACACGCCATCTACACCGTCGCCTCGCCGGAAGCCGCCGCCACCATCTTGTGGCGCGACAAGGGCAAGGCGATCGATGCGGCAACCTCCATGCGCATCACGGCGCAGGATCTAATGGCCATGGGCGTGATCGACGAGGTGATCCCCGAGCCGGTCGGCGGCGCCCATCGCGACACGGCAGAGGCGATCGATCGTGCCGGAAAGGCGATCGAAAAGTCACTCGCTGAGTTGGAGCGCCTGTCGCCGGACGAGGTCCGCAATCACCGCGCCGAGCGCTTTATGCGCATGGGTCGCGAGATCTGAGGCGGCACGGAGTCGCAAGCCGGGCCGGCCTCAGCCGCGCGCCATGTGCACAGCCTCGCGCTCGATCCGGTCGAGTTCGCGACTGGCCGGTTTGAACGCCGCATCCTCGGGACCGACCACACCGATAAGTCGCTCGAGTTCTGCCACAGTGCGCGGCGCGGCAAGCTTTTCGAGAAAAATCGCGGACGCAGCGGGCTGAAAATAAAGGTCCCGGTCGCTTTGCGTCAGGATCAGACCAGCGAGCTTGTTATCACCGAGCCGAAACCGCGTCAGAGTGACCAAGCGCAGCGCACCTTGGAAGGTCGTCAGAAGTTGGATGAGGCCCGTGTGCGGGCTGATGTAGATCCCGCCCGCATGGCTGGACGAAATGGCCTTCTCGCCTGAGCCGCGAAACCGCTGCAACTCGAAAAAGCGCAGCCGGCATTGCTCCTCGTCCCAGTCGATCTCGTAAACCGAACGATAGAGCCCGGTGCTGCCCGCAAACCCTCGCCGGTAGGCAACATAAGTGCCCACATAGGCCTCGTAGGCGGAAAGCATATAGCCGCCGTAAGCTTCGGCGGCCCGCGGTTCTCCTTTGTCTGTCGGCGGCCCGCCGCGTTCGCTCGCCGAGCTGCCCGCATCTGCCAGCAGCACATCGAGATCGAGACCCAACGCAGAGGCCACCCGTGCAGCGGTCCGGTCGCGCACGGCATGCCCGGCCAGCAGATTGCCAAGCGTGCGTTCCTTGACCTCGGCCCGCGCCGCCAGGGACTCGCGGGTCAGGCCTTGCTTGGCCATCGCGAGCCGTACCTGGCGCGCAAACATCTCACGCGTGGTCGCGCCCAGCAGCGTCGCCATGAAACCCCACCTGCCGAAACTTGCCGAATGTTGCCGGACCGTAGGCGATGCCGCGAGGTGCAGCAAGTCCCGCACTGGCCTCCCTACCCGCGGCTCCCGGCCGTCTCCCCGGAGGGGAGTCCGGGAGGCGCCGTGAATATGACGTCCGCGGCTGCCGGCCGGCTCCCGGCGGTGGAGTCGGGAGAGCGCCACGAAAACCAGCGTCCGCGGCTCCGGCCGGCTCGCTGCAGTGGGTCGGGAGGCGCCGTGAATATGACGTCCGCGGCTCCCAGCCGGCGCTCCCCGCAGTGCGTGGAAAGGCGCCACAGATAACGCCTGCGCCTCCCGGCCGGCTCCCACCAGAGAGTCGGGAAGGCGCAACAAACATGCCGCCGGTCTCGAAGTCGCGCCCGCCACCGCCACCGCCGCCGGAGCCACCTCCATTGCCACCGCCGGATGACCAGCCGCCACCTGACGAGCCGCCGCCCCAACCGCCAGGAAAGCCACCGAACGGCGGCAGGCCCGCCTCCCGTCTCCAGGGATCGGCGGGCCGATGTCGCCAGTGCTGCTGCGACTGCATGCGCGCCCAGTAGTCCGCAGCTGTAATGGCGCCGCGCAACAGCAGTTGCAGAAGGTCTTCCACGCCGGGATTGTCCTCGAACTCCGAGGCAGCGTCGTCGTACTTCTGCCGCCGGAAATTTGACGCCAGCCGCGCCAACTCGAGCTTCCGGTCTGCGATTTGGTCGAGCTTGCGGCGACGTACCGCGTTCGACTGATCCAGCGATTGCAGCTCGTCGCCGATGCTTTGCACCCGTCCCACAGCCCGGTCGTCGTCCCTGTTTGGCGTGCGCGCGGCGTCTGCCAGCAGGCTGCGCAACGGCTCGCGTTCCAGCAGTTTGGCGTAGGCGGCAACGGTCGACTTGAGCGAGCTGTCTTCGCCCTTGGCGTAGAGCCTTAGCTGCTCGGTTGTCTCGGCCAGCTCGGCGGTCACGCTCTCCAGCTCCTTGTTGAGCTGGGCCTGTTGCTCCCGTTCGACTTTCAGCGCACCGATGATGTCGCCGCCGGCCAGTTCGCGCGTTTTGTTGGCCTCCAGCGCATCGACCTGCGCCTTGGCCGCTTCGACTTGTTGCCTGAGCGTTTCGGCGTGAGACCGCAGCCGCACAGGTATTTCGGTCAGCATGGCATAGTTGGCGCGCGCATCGTGATAGCGGATCAACCCCGCCACCCATTGGTCGAGCACGCGCACCAACCCGCTGGCGGTATAGGCTTGGCTGCCATACTTGCGCTCCCACAGGTACATGAAGAGCGGATCGCTCCGGTATGGAAGGCCTTTTTCGTTTTCATCACGCGCAGCCTGCTCGGCCTTTTTCGCTGCGTTGGCCAGCATCTCGGACTGTGATTGATACGCCAGTACGGCCTGCTGGTGTTCAGGCACGTTGGCGAGAGCCTCGCGCGCCGCCGCCGCGAAACGGTCGAGCTGGCCATCGAGCGTTTCGATCTTCCGCCTGGCGACATCTTCGCGTCCAACGATCGCTTCGCGTTGGCGCTCGCCCGTTGCATGGCGTTCCGCCAACTGTTGCATCGATTTCAGCCGCGCTTCCAGTGCGCCGCGAATCTGGTCGGCAATGTTGTCGGCCTCGTTGATCACGCCGTCGGCCATTGCGTCCCTTAGCCGTGCTGCAGCGAACGTCTTGAGCGCATCCAGTCGATCGGCGAGCAGTTGGGCGCGCTGTTTGTCGGCGCCCTCCAGCTCGTTTTGAAGGCGCGCTTCCTGCGCCTTGAGATCGCGCAACGCATCCTCGAGGCCACCCAGCGTATCTGCGCCGCTTCTCATGCCACCTACCACTTGGTCAGCTCGCCGCCGGACACCGGCAACCGCCAGGTCGGCTCCAACTCGCCGAGCTCCTTCGTCCCCATGATCGCTTTCTGGATGATGCCGTCGTCCAGCTTGTCGGCTTGAATCTCATCGAACACCGATTTTGGCACCCGCACAGCCCATTTCATCACCGTTTCGCGTTTGCCGGTTTCCTCGTTCATGACGTCGCGTGGCAGCACCGTGCCCTTCCGGTCGACCGCTTCCACCACCAGATAGTAGTTCCGGCTCGATGGATTGACCCGTGGCACCCGCCAAAGGCCCGTCACTTCGCCGCGCCGATTGATGATGCGAATGTCGTAGGCGCGTCTTAGCTCGCGGACGGTTGCCTCCAGTTGTCGCACGCCTGCGCGCGCCGCATCGCGATTGCCGGCCGTAGCCGCAGCATTGGCGCTATCGGCAATCTTTTGTGCATCGGCCGTAATCGAAGGTTTGCGCGTAATCTTTGCAATTTCGTCGCTGAGCGTCTTGAGGCGCCGCGGAATGTCCGTCTTCAGTTCCCGCTCGAAGGCTGCGCGCTCAACCGCCTTGGGTCGCTCCACGCCAAGATACCAGCCGCCGCTGACCAGTCCCATCGCGACCCCCGCCCCGATGACTTTGCGTCCCCACTTGCCCCGCGTTACGTAGAGTCTGGCCAGTTTGACTTGCAGCGAATCCGGCGCCGGCTTGTATTGGAAGCGCTGTTCGTCGAGAGCCTTCACGCCTTCTTCCAGAATATGATCGGGAACGTCGATGCCTTGGCTCTTGTAGATCGTGCGAAGCTGCTCGATCAGATCTTTCCGCCGCGCATCGTCGTCCAGCTCGCGCTCCACGATCCGTTTGTCGTGACGCAGCGTGTCGACGACATCCATGGCGATCATGACATCGTCGAGCGGCCTGTCGGTTTTCGCCTCGCTGTCAGCCATGCAATGCCTACTCTCAGGTCGCTCTATGAAGTCTCTGCAGCCGGGCGCGTCGTCTGGTGCGCGCCGCGGCACCGGGCGGCACTCGCGACGCAATCGCCTCGGTGCGCCGCGCCAGTGCCATGACCTGCACCGTGGCTGAATTCGCTGCGATCACGGCCGCCTGCCCGGCGCCGGCTGGCGTCCGCACCCGGCATATCGCCTAGTCGAGTGCTGCCGCGTCGACAGCCAATTGTGCCAGCCGCCGCTTGCCGTCTTCGACCGCCTCGTTGATTTCCTCGGAATTGCGGCTCGCCATCTGCCGCATTTCCTTGATGATCTGCCGCGACTTTTCTTGATAGCTGACGACAGAGTCGACCAGCTTCTTGACAGCCTCCGCCCGCACCGTCGGCCCGTAACCGGCCTTTACGGCTGCTTCCTGCACCTTGTTGCCGATCTCGCCGATCGTTTCCAGACTGTCTGACACGCCCTTCTTCATGGCCTCCAGCGTCGCCGTCGACTCGTGCAGCCCGAACAGCCCCGTGAACGACGCCCTCAATGCAGTCAGCACGGCTTCATTGGTCGAGAAGAACGTGATCGCCTGTTGATAGACGCGCTCCTTGGCATTCGTCGTCTGCAACAGCCTTGTCATGATTACTTCGGTGGTGTTGTAGCCAACCGTCAGGTTGTCCGCGAGGTCTTTGGAAATCTGGTAGCGCTTGTCTTCGTCCTGCATGGCTCTGAGCTGCTCGTCGCGCTTGAGCTCCAGCTTCGCTCGCTCGGCCGGATCGCTACCGGCGAAACTGCCCACCGCCTCTGAAGCCTCCGTCAGGGCGTCCTTCGCTGCCGCCAGTTTGGTTTCAGCCTTCTTCAGCACGTCCAGCGCAAGGATCTGGGCTTGCTTATAGGCACCCCGGTAGTCCTGATAGGCGTTGAGGATCTTTTGTTCGCGCTTGATCTGGTCGGCGCTGTCGCTGGCAACCGCCAGATAGGTCTTCTGGATCTTGTCGAAGCGCTGGGACACGTCTCCGCGCGACACCTTCATCCAGACATTGTTGACGCGCTCGAACACGAGATGTGTCCGTCTTCGAGTTGGTCGACCAGCGTTTCGCATCGTCCCGGATCGAGGTTGAAGCTCTCCACGATGTCGTTGTAGCGCTCGCCGATCTTCCATGGCGGAAATTTCGTTGCGCACGATCTCGTTGAACGTCGACGCCTCTCGGCGGCGTCCGCGCGATGATCGTCACCACTTTTGTCAGTCGGCAATCCTCTGCTCGAGCAGCGCCACGATCGGATCGGCGCCTTGGCTCGCTGGCTGAGATCCCCAGGTCGCGGACGGTTGTCATAGCCTTGTCGAGATACTGTAGCGCGGGGAGCTGGGCCATCGTGTTACTCCGGGAACCTGAGGTGGTGATGCAGCCGGCCACCGATCCGCCAAACGTCGTCGGATCCGGGCAAGCGCTGGCGCAATCTAGCCGCCTCCACCCGATAGCGCAATTTCGGTTCGTGGTCTGATGGAGAGCCCGTTGGCTCTGGCAACGCTCCCGTGTGAGCGCGCAAGCCACGCGGTCGTGATCGACCGTGATGCGCCAGCCCCTGGATTTCGAGCCAGTTCCACCCATGTCTAGCCGGTGACCGGCGCCATGCGGGCAAGTCGACTGCGGCGTGCCTCCCCGGCTCCTCCATGGCAGTGGTGCTTCGGACGTTTGCGCGCCAAGGCGTCGGTCACAATGGGTCTCGCCTGCCAACGGCGCGACCCAGAGCACCCTATGGAGCTGCATCAGGTGTCTCCCCCGCTCGCTGGGTTCCGCTGCACCGACACCCCATCCATGGCGGGGTGGAAGGAGGCTCGCCGCTTTGCTCCCTCGGGGCGGCGGGCCTCCGGCAACGCGCGTGCGGCGGCCAAATTTGCTCGCTTACTCAGCCATCCAGCCTTGCTCTGCCCAATTTCTATGGCCCATGTGCACGATGCGACGACGATTCGGCCATGGGATTGCGCTGTGAGAACGTCCACACGCAAAACGATCAGCGCGGCGTTGGCGGCCATCGTGGCGGCAATGACCTTGGCGCATTATACGTCACCTGCACGCGCCCAGCGGATCGGTGACAAGGTTGCTGCCCTGCTGAACCCGGCGCAGGAGCGGACCTACGTTCTTTATTTGCGCGCGCGCGCC
Source organism: Hyphomicrobiaceae bacterium (assembly GCA_041397705.1). Classification (GTDB taxonomy): domain Bacteria; phylum Pseudomonadota; class Alphaproteobacteria; order Rhizobiales; family Hyphomicrobiaceae. The sequence goes on along the minus strand of JAWKWC010000030.1, from coordinate 29,465 downwards.
CAGCATGACCGCGAATTGGACGCCTACTGGAGCGCCGTCGACGAGCGTCGCCAGCAACGCAGCAAAAAGCGTGCAGCCGGCCAGCCCTACACGCCAGATGATTTCGTGCAGGTCCAGCCGCCGATTTATCGTGGACCGGCGCTTCCCCCCAGCATCGAAAAGATCATCGCCGCCGCCACGCCGCCCGCGCCCCCGTCCGAAGGCTTGCCCGCGCTGGCAGACTTTCTCGCGCACGCCAAGCGCCAATATGGATTTCTACCTCGCCGCGGCAGCGAAACGGATTTCAAGCGGAAGTACGCCATCGAATCGTTGAGGCTGGGCCTGTCGAAAGACCAGGTCGTGCGCGTCTACGCTTTGGAAACCGGTGGCCGCGGCACCTATGACATGCAAGCCGGCATCGATCCCCAAACCAAGAAGGGCCGGCACATCTCATCGGCATTGGGCTATGCCCAATTGCTTGCAGCCAACTCCGTCAACGAGCTGGTCAAGCACGGTAACGCGTTCTACACCCGCCTCGAAGGAATGAGCCGCAGCCGCAACGTCTCCTCTGCCCGCGCCAGCGAGCTACGCCGCAAAATGGTCGCTCTCCGCCGCATGATCCGCGCGGCTCGCTCCGTACCCAATCGCTGGAGTGCCCACGTCGCCTTCTCCCGCACCCCGAAGGGCCTCGGCATTCACGCCCTGAACCTGGACGCCGATATCGGCCCGTGGCTGCAGACCATCAAGTTGAAAGGCGTGCGCGAGGTAGCGGAAAAAGCGGGTCGCCCCAACCTGACAGGCGCCGAGATCGAGTTGATGAACCTAGCGGGCCCCCGCACCGGCCTCGAAATGATGGACCCGGTCGGCGCCCGCATGCCCACCACCAATTTCTTTGCCCGCGCCGCCTACTACCGCAACACCATCGTGCGCAACAAGTCGTCCGCCGACTTGCTCCAAGCTTTGCAGGACCGCATGAACGTCAATTTGAAGCAGGCAGGCTCCATCGCCTTTGCCAAAGCCTTCGACGATGTCCGCGGCACGACACGAACCACGCGTCGCTAGTCGCTATGTGCCCACCCGCTTGCGTGCCGCCGCAAGCAGGTCACGAGCTTGGTTCGACAGTGATGCGAGATCGACCTGGCCGAGCGCGCCGCCGACCGCACTGCCAAACTGTTCCATGCGCGTTGACACGTCGGTATTGCGCAATGCGCGCATTTCGCGGTTGAAGCTCTTTTCCAGAGAACGCACGGCGCGACGTGCCCTCTGATCGATCCTGGGCGGTGCCGTCGCGCGCGACCGGGCAGCCAGCACCAACGCCGCGCCGATCGTCACCGTGCCGGCAGCAGCCAACAGTGGGTTTTGCTCGACGAACTTCGCAACTGAGTTGGCGATCGACGCCACCTCGGAAGGTGCGCTCGCAGGACCATTACCGTTGCGCCCCGCCGTGGCCTGTTGCCCCCGCTCAGAAGGCTGCGGAGCGGGCTGGCCGCTGAACGGCTGAGGTGCGATCGGTGTTTCTATAGACTGATGCATGGCACGACCTGGTTTGCGTGAAGTCTGCCGGGATAACGCAGGCCCACGCTGCCCGGTTCCCTCTCAGCCTTGTCTGCTCCCATCGAATGCGGAAGGTTACGCGCGCATTTGATCGCGGTCAGGGCGCACGCCAAGGCACCTCTTCGACCAAGAGTGCACCGGGCAATGACCTGCGGTGACATTAGCCGACGAGCAGCTCGGCAAATCCCTCGCCAGTGGTCCGCCGCAACACCGCGCGATAGCTCTCGTAGTCGGCATGACCCGGCATGATCTGCCCAAACGCGGGCGCCGGCGCACCAGCCCGCATCGGCACCAGCGCAATCGGCGCGGCAACGGGGGTCAGCGCTGACCCACGCCCCACCTTCAGCGTCGTCAGCACGCCGTGCATCTCGCCCGAAATCGTCGGTCGAGACACCACGATCATGCGGTGTTGCCCGTGGCGATTGGTGACGAGATAGACGTGCCCCGACTGGTTCGGCACCGCCACCTGCCCGAACTGGGCGAACTCCTTGTCCGTGCGCTCAGCCTCCCGGAACGTCAGCACCGACTGCGCATCGTCCCAGATGATTTCCGTCACATACGCATAAACGGCCCGCGAATTGCCGAATGACGGTCGCAGCGTCAGGTATTGCCCTTCGATCCATCTGACGGCTGGTCGGGCGTAACTGCCAAGGTCGTCCGGCGCCACTCCGGAGGTCGCGCCTTTCTCCGGCGTCGGTAAAGCGTGCTTGCCGTTTGCCGCACCGCCGGAGCCATCGCCGCCATTCGAGCGTAGCGACAACCCAAGCGCATCTTCGAGCTTCACCAGCGTTGAAAGGGTGAGTGGGCGTCGCCCCGAAAGCACCTTCTCCAGTGTCGAAAGGCTGATCCGCGCCATGTCGGCCAGGTGCCGGCGCGAAATCCGCCGCCGGGCAATTTCCTCGACCACCAACAGGGTCGCCGAGCGGCAGGCCTCTTCGCTGAGCTTCCAATCGCTTTTGAGCGGCATCGAGCGTGTCCTCCGGCGCCACCATCGTCGGGGCCCGCACAAATCCTCACATACCCTCACCATGCGGTGCGGGGCAAGCCGCAACCCGGCGGTGATGTGCCCATCATACCTGATCATGGCCGTCGAACAGTCTGGAGACAAAAGAGAAAAGAATTACGGCGGCTTCGGGGAGCACGCACCAGCCGATATGGAGTTGAGCATGAAGATGACGACCATCCCTCTGGTTTCTGTTGGCGGTGGATCCGGATGCGCCTGGCTTGATGCCCGCCGCCTGCCCGTGGCCGGTGCGACGTGGGCCATCGCCGCCATCCTCGCGGCCGCAGCCGTCTTTGCCCACGTTCCTCCCGCACGCGGCGAGGTCGGTCAGGCCTCCCCGCCTGCCACGGCCCAGCCGCCGGTTCAGGCCAAGCCTCCTGCCCCCGCCAACGAGCCTGAACCGACACAGAAACGCACGTCGCCTGGCGAGATGCGCTCGGGCGGCCTGCTCTTGCGCACACCGGATGGCGGCTACATAGAGGCCCCGCGCCTCGGTGCGGATTATGACGTCACCGTCTCCGGCCCAACCGCCCGCGCCCGCGTCACCCAGATGTTCTCCAACCCCGGCACCACCCATGTCGAGGCCGTGTATGTCTATCCACTCCCGGAAGGTGCCGCCGTCGATACCCTGAAAATGGTGATCGGCGAGCGCGTCGTCATCGGCTCCATCAAGGAGCGCCAGGCCGCCAAAATCATCTACGAGCGCGCCAAGGCGGAAGGCCGCAAGGCAGCCCTCGTCGAGCAGGAGCGCCCAAATCTGTTCACCAACTCGGTCGCCAACATCGGTCCCGGCGAAACCGTGGTTGTGCAGATTGAATATCAGGAACCCGTCCGCCGCTCCGGCACCGACTTTTCCTTGCGCATCCCGCTGGTCGTAGCCCCGCGCTATAACCCGCAGCCCCTCGTCCAGACGGTAGACCTCGGGGCCGAAGGCTGGGGCCGCAGCGTGTCCGATCCCGTGCCTGATCGCAAACGCATCGAGCCTGATTATCTCGACCCCCGCACGCATGCTCCGATCAACCCCGTCACCATCAAGGTCCGCTTGGCGGCGGGCTTTCCCTTGGGCGACGTCAAGAGCGCCTACCACCCCATCAAAACCGAAACGGTCGATGAAGCAACGCGCATCATCTCGCTCGATACCGGTGCCACACCCGCCAATCGTGATTTCGAGCTGACGTGGCACCCGGCCGCTCAACGCGCGCCCGCCGTCGGCCTCTTCCGTGAGCATGTCGCAGGCGCCGACTATGTCCTGGCCTTCGTCACGCCGCCAACCGTCGATCAGCCAGAAGCCGTCCGTCAGCCCCGCGAGATGATCCTCGTTCTCGACAATTCCGGCTCCATGGGCGGCCAGTCGATCCGGCAGGCCAAGGCAAGCCTCGCCTACGCACTCACGCGCCTGAAGCCCGAGGACCGCTTCAATGTCATCCGCTTCAACCACACCATGGACAGCCTCTTCTCGCATGCCATGCCCGCGGATCCCGCCAACATCGCCCGCGCCGCCGGCTGGGTCGACGCTCTCAAGGCCGAAGGCGGCACCGAAATGTTGCCCGCGCTCAAGGCAGCGCTCGCCGATCCGCAGGCTAGCGACAGCCGTTATCTGCGTCAGGTCGTCTTCCTGACCGATGGCGCCATCGGCAACGAGCAACAGCTGCTCGACACCATTGCCAGCAGCCGCGGACGCTCACGCATCTTCACGGTTGGCATCGGTTCGGCTCCCAACAGCTATCTGATGACACGTGGCGCCGAGCTGGGCCGCGGCACCTTCACCCACATCGGTGCCGTGACCGAAGTTGAAGCCCGCATGCGCGCGCTCTTCGAAAAGCTCGAGTCACCCGTGGTCACGGGCCTCGTTGCAAACTTCGGCGACAACGCCACCGACATCACGCCATCACCTTTGCCCGACCTTTACCGCGGCGAGCCGATCGTCATCGCCGCCCGCCAGACCGGCTCGGGCGGCACCCTCCAGATCAAGGGCTCGATCGGCGACCAGCCTTGGGTGGTCACGCTGCCACTGGCCAACTCGGCAGCCGGCAAGGGGCTCTCCAAGCTCTGGGCGCGCCGCAAGATTGCCGATGCCGAGGTCGCCCGCACGCTGCGTAAGCTGACGCCGCCCGAAGCCGACAAGGCCATTCTCGCGCTCGCCCTCGAACATCATCTGGTGAGCCGCCTGACCAGCCTCGTCGCAGTTGACGACGTCGTGTCCCGCAAGCCCGGCGCACCGCTCACACGCGCCGACATCCCCCTCAATCTCCCGGCAGGATGGGATTTCGACAAGGTGTTCGGCAAGCCCTCCGGCAGGCTGGTGCCAAGCGACACGCGTGCGGACAGCGCTGCGCCCCAGCGCCAGACGGACGGAGCCTTCACGCCAACGTCGGCAACGGGTCGCCTGGTCACCAAGCCGCATGCAAAACCGAACCCCGTGATGGCAACGCAGGGAACGCAGCAGGTCGTGCAGTTGCCGGCCACCGCCACGGATGCCGAGTTGCGCCTCTTGGCTGGTCTCGCGCTGCTGCTGCTGTCGGTCACCATCATCCTGCTGCAGCCGGGCGCCTGGTCCTGGCCGCGGCGCAGCCACAAGTAACGGAGATCAACCGATGCCGCCGTTCTCTCCTCTTGCCGGCGTCAAAGGTTGGCGGCCATCGCCCCGTGCGATGGCCGCACTTGCCATCGCCTTGCTTGGCGCGACGTTGGTAGGTCAGGCAGCTTACATTCACGCCAAGGCCATCCTCGCCCAGATCCTTCTCGATCGCGCCTTCGCAGCCACCATCGCCTCAGGCACCGAAACCAAGCCCTGGAGTTGGGCCGACACCTGGCCCGTGGCCCGCATCGCCGTGCCGCGCCTTTCAGCATCCGCGATCGCGCTGGCGGGCTCCAGCGGCCAGGCTCTGGCCTTCGGGCCTGGCCACGTCGAGGGAACCGCAGAACCGGGCGATCCGGGGACGGCCGTCTACGCCGCACACCGCGACACCCACTTCGCCTTCCTGCAACGCGTCGTTGTCGGCGATATCGTCGAGGTCACAGGCAGTGCGGGAGCAATAAATCGCTATCGCGTAACCCGCCTGTCGGTTGCACCCTGGAAAAGAGCTGATATCGATCCCGCGGCAGCCGGACGCCATCTTGTTCTGGCCACCTGCTGGCCGTTCGATGCGCGCACCCCCGGCCCCTTGCGCTACCTGGTGCACGCCGACCTCGTCGAACCCGAAACCGGTCCAGCAGACCAAATCTAGAGCACTGATAATTATATAATTTTTACTTTTTCACCTATGCAGGCATCGCGTTTCGCTATGGCACAACGGCATGGCTCGTCACGTCTCATCACAGACCCGCGAGCCGCCCTTACAATTCACCTCCTGTGCCAGCACATAGCGATCACCGGCCCAACGAGGCCTCGGTTGAGCCCTGCCGGAATGCAGGTCGCCAACTAGAAAATCAAAATGATCTAGGAGCATGCCATGAAACTCATCAGCGCCACCATCGTCGCCCTGACTGTCTTTGCCGGCGCGGCCAACGCCAGCACCGCCAACACCTATTTCGGCGACCTCTCGCAAACAGCGCCGCGCTCGACCTTCGATCAGATCGGCGACACCGCGCCCCGTTCGGTCTTCGACGACCTGAACGCCACGGCCCCCCGCTCGTACTTCGATACGCTGCGTGAGACGGCTCCGCGCTCTGCGAACGGCGATTCCGACAACACGCAGAACTTCGACAGCGAGTAATCGATCCGGTTGCCGTGAAGATCGCGAATAACCGCCAAGCGGGCGTCACTTTTTCCGGGTGGCGCCCGCTTGTTGCGCTTTGGCAAGCACACGTTCTGCCATGATCGCAATATCGACTGCGATGAACTCGCCGTTGTTATAGGCCGTCCCGCGCCCGGCGCGTTGCGCCTCTCCCCAGGCATCCAGAATGCGCCGCGCCCGGGCGATCTCTTCGGCGCTGGGCGTGAACACCTCGTTGGCAACGGCGATCTGGCTCGGGTGGAACACCAGTTTTCCGGCAAAGCCCAGTTCGCGCGCAATGAATGCATCGGTGCGCGTCGCCTCCACATCCTTCACCGCCGTGAAATAGGCCGCATCGATCGCCTCGATGCCGACAGCGGCCGCCGCCGCCACGATCAGCGCCCGCGGCGTCGCGAGCGACCGTTCCGTCACGGCACTGCCGGTTGCAGCCGTATAGTCGCCGGACCCGAAAAACAGGGCCGTCGTGCGCGCGCTGGCTTCGGCAATCTCCAGCGCCTTCATCAGGCCGCGTGGCGTCTCGATCGTGGCGATGATCTCGACCGGCTTCCCACCTGGGCGCCGCGTACCTTGTTCGTCGAGCCAAAAACCGAGGGCTTCCACTTGCCGGCCGGATTCCACTTTCGGCAGGAAAATCGCATCAATCCTGCTGACGTCTAGGGCCTCGAGATCTTTGCCGTGCTCGTCGCTGTCCACCGCGTTCACGCGAACGATGCGTTCACGCCCGCCGAAATCCAGCGACGCCAGCGCCTCTGTAACCGCCACACGTGCGGCAGCCTTCTGCTCCGGCCCTACGCCATCTTCCAGATCGAGCACCAGCCCGTCGGCATCCAGCTGCGCAGCCTTGGCCATGCGCTCCGGTCGATCTCCCGGTGTGATCAGCAGCGATCGTCGCAAGCGTGGTGTTGAGCGGCCATCCATGTCGGACCTCAAAGGAACATCATCGTGTCCGGTTCGAGCCCCAGCAGATGGCGCCCGACCGTCATGAAATGTGTCGCGCGCCCTTGCACTTGCTGCGCCGCCGACATCGCATCTCTCAATCTTTGTTCGAAGGGCGCGTTCTGGAAGATGGCGTTCTGCCCGGCCGCCCTGTACGCCTCGACCGAGACTTGGCAAGCCTCGTTGATGGCGTGCGTGGCAGCCAGTCGCCAATCGACACGATGCTGCAGGGTGAGCGGGCTGCCCGCGTCGACGTCGCTCCAGACCGAACCGACCGTTTCCAGCAACAAGGCCCGCGCCGCCCGCCAGCGCGCTTCAAGCCGCCCGAGCTCACCCTGGAACATGCCGCTGTCGAGAAGGGACGAGCTCGCACCGCGCGGCGTCTTCTGCGTCGCCAACGCTGTCAGATCGTCGAGCATGCCGCGCGCAATCCCCAGGCTGACGCCGCCGAACGCCGCCGAATAGGCCATACCGTTGGGAAACTTGAACAGCGTCCCGTCCACCTTGGCGCTCGCCATGTCTTCGCGGTCCACCGTGTCCGACGCCGCAACGAACAGATCTTTGACCTCATAGCTGTCGCTGCCCGTGCCCTTGAGGCCCACCACATGCCAAATGTCGTCCATTTCGGCCTTGGCACGCGGAAACAGCGCCGTCAGATCCGCAGGCCGCCCATCCGCCCGCAGCCGCGGCTTTCCGTTAGCCCCGACGATTTTGCAATGGGCGCCAAGCAGCGTCGCGTGCCGACTGCCACTGGCAAATGTCCACCGCCCCGATATCCGATAGCCGTTGCCCTCTTCGACTGCCGTCCCCTGCACGCCCGCGCCCCAGGCCAGCACGGCATTCGCCGGACCGAACAGGCGCTTGGCCGCTTCCGGCTCCAGAAACGACGCTGTCATCGCACAACCGCCGCCTTGGCCAAGGCACCACGCCGTACTGGCATCGGCCGCCGCAATCAGCCGGGTCACTTCGGCCATGGTCACCAGATCGATTTCCTCACCGCCAACCGCGCGCGGCAGCAGCAGCCGAAACATTCGCGCATCGTGCAGAGCACCAACCACCTGTGCCGGCAGTTCGCGCCCGGCTTCGATCTGACCTCTGGCAGTGCGCAACACCTCGCAGAGCGCCTGTGCGCGCCCAAGCACCTGTGGGTTGGCGGTCACGCCTTGCTGGCTTTGCATGAGTGTGGCCCGTCCTCGGCAGCGATTGCAAATTCAAGCAATCGAAGGATAGCGGCATCAAACAGCCGATTGCAAAGCCCAACCGGTGCGATGGCGCCAGGAAACGAAAGGCTGCAGCGGGCTGGAAACGAAAAGGCGCCCGACCTTGGGGGAGAAGGTCGGGCGCCAGCGCTCTAGGCGCACGCGCCGGGAGGGAAGCCGGCGCGACAGACGACATCTCTGGGTAGACGGGGGGCACTACCGGTAGAGAGCGATGTCGCCTGCTCTAACCTAAAGATATAAGACCTTGACTGGGTTTCAAGGGTCACAATCACAGTTTTCACACTTTATTTACCGATTATTTCAGTCCGGCTGATTCGCAGGCCCTTCCAACGCTGTAGGCAGCATCTCTTGCTAGCAATAAGAGGTCGGCACAATCAAAAGCTGTCGCCTATGGCAAGGAAAATGCGAGCATCGACGACTTACGGAGGAATAATTCCTCCGCCGCACCCCTGGGTGGTGGGGCCTCGAAACGGCGAATCACCACCCCAGAAGCCGAAATTATCGTTCGACGCGCGCCATCACTGCAAATTCTTGAGCTGCGGGCTGGTGATCTTGAACAACACAGGCTCCACGCGCGCCTCATGATCGAGGTTCGACACCTCCACCCGCGTGTCCAGTCCCTGGTTGTCTGTCGTCACCCACTCTTTCAGCTCGAGGGTCGGCGTCTTCGCCAGAAACAGGCGGATCTTTCCATTGGAATCCTGCCCTTTGTCCTGCAGTGCCACGATCAGCAGGTCATCGGCTTCCTGGACTTCCAGAATACGCGCGTCGCGCAACAGGTCGACATCCTTGCGCAGCAACACGCGGAACGGTGTCTGATCGACCATCACGCGGTCATCGGTGTTGATATCCAGGTCCTGGATCGCGATCTGGTGTCCGTCGGAGACGACGAGTTGGCGGCTCGGCAGCGAATACTCGAACCGGATCCGGCCCGGTTTCAGCAAATAGAACTTGCCCTTGAGCCGCTTCTTGTCCGGGCTCGTCTGCACGAACGCGCCCTTCAGCTTGTCCAGCTTGTTGAAGTAGCCGTTGACCTTGTTGACGATCTCGACCTGTTGCGGATCCAGTGTGATCCCGGCAACTGCAGGCGCCACATTCACTTTGGGGTTCCAGTTCGGCCCGCCCACTGGTGAATTCGGCGGCGCTTGTTTCGTCTGCGCAAGAGCGCTCGAACTTGCCAGCGCCACCGCAGCCCCAGCAATCACAACCATCACGGTCTCGAGACGACCATGCATGCGCTTCAACCGTCCCATAAGGTCACCACCCATTTTATTCCCTCGCCCACCGCACAGTCCCTACAATTGGGACCACTTGAGGGCAAGTCGGCGTGTTTATGTCACTTGTGGCAATCGCGCACCCATCCTGCAGGCGCCGCGCGGGCTGGCGCAGTCCGCATCCGCCAACTAACATTCCCACCGGCACGTCCCGGCGCGCATGTTGCGCGAGTCGATGGATAGTCAGGTTCCAAGCGTTCTCAGGAGGAAGCGACAATGGCTTTTTATCGTGGTTTGACCGCGACCAACGTAACCATCAACGGCGCCAATGGTGACCCGATCACCGCTTACGTCGCGCGCCCGGAAGGCAATGGCCCGTTCCCCGGTGTCGTCCTCGTCCACCACCTTCCCGGCTGGAGCGAGCTTTATATTGAGATGACCCGCAAGTTCGCGGCCAATGGCTACATCGCCATTTGCGCCAACCTCTATGAGCGCGCCGGCGCCGGCAATCCCGATGACGTCGCCGCCAAGGTCCGCGCCGATGGCGGTATCGCCGACGCCCAGATGGTCGGCGACACCGAGGCCGCAGTGAAGTGGATGCGCGCGCAACCCGGCCACAATGGCAAGGTCGGCATCTTCGGCTCGTGCTCCGGCGGCCGTCACGCCTTCATCTATGCCTGCCAGAAGAAGGACGTCGATGCCTGCGTCGATCTTTGGGGTGGCCGCGTCGTCATGGGCAAGGAGGAATTAAACGCTAAGACGCCCACCGCGCCGATCGATATGACCAAGGATCTCTCCTGCCCGCTGTTGGGCCTCTTCGGCAACGAAGACCGCGCGCCCAGCCCCGAGCAGGTCGACCAGCACGAGGCAGAGCTGAAGAAGCACGGCAAGAATTACGAGTTCCACCGCTACGACGGCGCCGGACACGGCTTCTTCTACTATCACCGCCCACTCTACCGCGTAGAGCAGGCGCTCGATGGTTGGAGCAAGGTCTTCGCCTTCTTCGGCAAGCACCTCGCCAAGTAAGGAGGGCACGACCCATGTGCACGTCGATTGTCGAGATCGCACCGGCCGAGGGCATGGCCAAGCGTGAGGGCGAGTGGTTCCCGTTGACCCAGGTCGCGGTTGCCTACGATCACGCCCGCCATGCGCTGCTGGGCGATGTCATCACCATGGACTTCATCAACACGCATCTGCCGCCCGACAACCGGGCGGCAGTTGAATCACGCTGGAGACGGCGAAGGAGCTGCACGCCGCACTCGCACGCGCCATCGCCGCTGCAGACGAGGAGGAAGCCGAGCGCGCCTACTCCATCGAGCAGCAGCGTCTGCCAGAAGTTGGCCGAAGCCACGGCTCGCAAGCCCGAGCTGGCAGACGTCTGAAAAGACCAACAGCCGCGACACACCGCAGCTGCTCTGCAGCACCGCCCCCATCCAACAAGGCGCGGTGCTGCAGCAGCCCTGGAGTTTTGCGAGGGCACGACAGTATGACCGACTACACGCTCTACTACTGGCCGCTGCCGTTCCGTGGCCAGTTCATCCGTTCTGTTCTCGCCCACGTCGGCGCCACGTGGACTGAGGCCGGCATGGCTGAATTGATCGCGCAGAAGGATGAAGCGCCTGCCGGCCAGTGCGTGCCGCATATGGTCCCGCCTGTCCTGACGGACCATGCGTCAAACCTGTCGCTGGCACAGACACAGGCGATCCTCACGTACCTCGGAACCAAGTACGGTCTCATCCCAAAGATCTCGACCGCAGCGCCCTCACCGCCAAGATCATCGCCGACGCCAACGACGTTCTCTACGAGATGACGTTGCACAACGGCGCGCAGATGTGGACCAAGAAGCGCTGGGCCGCCTACCGCCCGCGATTGTGCCGCTGGATGACAATCTTCGAGGAGCACGGCAGGCGTAATGGCCTGACGGTGTCGCAAGGTCATCTCCTCGACACAAGAGATCCAGGCCTTGCCGACCTCGTGACCTACAGTTTGTGGGGCGTCATGACGGCGAAACTGCCGTCTTTGAGACAGATGCTCGATACCGAGGCCCCTGCAATCGCTGCGCTCTCCGACCGCATCGGCGCGCGCCCCGAGCAGGCGCGGTTGCGCCAGCAAAGTGATGCTGAGTATGGCGATGAATGGTGCAGCGGCCAGATCGAAGCTTCGCTGCGCGCCGTCCTCTAAAACCTGCTTGTCTGACCGCAAGGCCTCTCGGGCACCGGTCGAGCCCGCCACGATCCAAACCCATGGTCAACACCACACACGGTCGCCTGCCCCACCGTGCAGCTAGCCGCGGCCGTCACCACGATCTCGTGTTGCACCAATCACTGTTGATCGCGCATCTTGCGCCGTGGCCATCACAGCACGGCCGACGTTGCCCGCACGGGCGTACGAACAGCATCGCCTAGAAAAGCGGAGTGGTCGACATGGGCCGTTGGCGGTCGGGGCTCGGCAAGGTCGTCAAGCACGTTCTGGCACGCCAAGGGTTCGCCTTGGTTCGGCCGGACCACCAGTTCGGGCTCGATCCTTGGGCCGACGTTGGCAAGCTCTCACGGGCCTGGAGCCGGCCGATCACCACCCTCTTCGACGTTGGCGCAAATGATGGCGAAACCGCCATCGCAATGCTCCGCCAGTTCCCTGCCGCGACCGTCACGAGCTTCGAGCCCCACCCCGCAACATTCGCCGAGTTGCTGGCTGAGGTGGGAGACGCGCCGCGCTTCACTGCTGTCAATGCAGCTTTGGGCGCCGACATCGGCGAAGTCGCAATGTTCGAATACGAGGGCGTGTCGAAGATCAACAGCCTGACGCCCGACGCGCCGTTCGCCGTGCGGTTCGACAGGAAAGGACGTCAGATTAGCGTCAAGTGCACAACCCTCGACACGTATTGCGCGGAGAACGGCGTCGACCGTATCGACGTCCTGAAGATTGACACCGAGGGGTTCGATCACGCCGTTCTGCAAGGCAGCGCTGGCATGCTGAAACGCCAGGCGATCGGTTTCATTTCGGTTGAATTCAATGACCTTCAACCGAAGTCGGGAACGACGGGTGGCGCGCTGGTGCCGATCGATCAGCTTTTGCGCCCGCATGGCTATCGGTTTGTTGCCGCCTATAATGACTCGATCGCCACGGCCGGCGAGATGTTCGCGGTCTCGAATGCGCTATTTGCCTTGCCGCCAAACGCAACGTCGGCCCGCGCCCCTCAGAATTCTGACGTCACCGAGTAGCACCCCGATCCCCAATCAAGTGCCCCATTTAACGCGTGAACCGTCGCGCTCCGCGCATTGGAGCATGTTCTGGCGACGATGAGATCACGCCACCAATCAAGCCCCGCCGCTTTCGGCCCCGGCGCCGATCAGCACCCGCCGCCGTCCAACATTGTCGGCCGGGCTCACGATGCCGTCTGCTTCCATGCGCTCGATCAGGTCGGCGGCGCGATTGTAGCCAATGCCAAGCCGCCGCTGCAGATAGCTGGTCGAGGCCTTGCCGTCGCGGTGCACCACGGCAACGGCCCGGTCGTAGAGATCGTCCGCGCCTGTGGTTGAGGCCTCACTGCCGCCGCCACTTGTGCCGCCACCAAAAGCAGCGGTCGCATCTTCCACATCACGCAACAGCGCATCGACGAAATTCGGCTCGCCGTTCTCTTTCAGTTTCTCGACAACGCTTTCGACTTCCTCATCGGCGACGAATGGGCCGTGAACGCGGGTCGTCAGGCCGGACCCGGCCGAATACAGCATGTCGCCGGCGCCCAGCAGTTGCTCGGCACCCTGCTCGCCGATGATCGTCCGGCTGTCGATCTTCGAGGCAACCTTGAATGCAATCCGCGTCGGGAAGTTGGCTTTGATCGTGCCGGTCACCACGTCCACGCTCGGCCGCTGCGTCGCCATGATCAGATGGATGCCAGCCGCCCGCGCCATTTGCGCAAGGCGCTGCACCGAACCTTCGACTTCCTTGCCGGCCACCGCCATGAGGTCGGCGAACTCATCAACAACGATCACGATGAAGGGCATCGGCTCGGGCGCCATGTCCTCGCGAACGTAGACGGCCTCGCCTGTCGCCTCGTCAAATCCGGTCTGCACCGTCCGCGCCAGCATCTCGCCGCGCTTCTTGGCGTTCTTGGCGCGCACGTTGAACATTTCGATGTTCCGCACGCCAAGCTGCGCCATACGCTTGTAGCGCTCTTCCATCTCGCCCACGGCCCAGGCCAGCGTCGCCGCCGCCTTGTGCGGATCGGTGACCACAGGCGCGAGCAAATGCGGCACGCCGTTATAGACCGACAGCTCCAGCATTTTCGGATCGATCAACAGCAGCCGGCATTCTTCAGGCGACAATCGATAGAGCAGCGATAGGATCAGCGCGTTGACACCCACCGACTTGCCGGACCCTGTGGTGCCGGCAACCAGCAGATGCGGCATGCGCGCAAGATCTGCAATGATCGGCTCTCCGCCGATCCCCTTGCCAAGCGCCACCGGCAGTTGCCCGTCGTGGGTCCGCCACGCCTCGCTCTCCAGCAGCTCACGCAGAAACACCATTTCGCGCCGTACGTTCGGCAGTTCGATCCCCAGCGCATTGCGGCCAGGAACCACGGCGATCCGCGCCGACACGGCACTCATCGAGCGGGCGATGTCGTCGGACAGTGCCACCACGCGCGACGATTTCGTCCCGCGCGCAGGCTCCATCTCGAACAGCGTCACCACAGGGCCCGGCTTGATGTCCTTGACCTGGCCCTTGACGCCGAAATCACCCAGAACGTCTTCCAGCAGCCGCGCGTTTCCGCGCAAAACCGGCTGCGTGTGCTCGGGGCCGGGACGTGCCTGTGGCGGCCGCTTCAGCAGGTTGAGCGACGGCGGACGGTAGTCTTTGCCCGTGCCGCGAAACGGATTGAGCCCGCCGAGCAGGGACGCCGGTGCCCGCGGTGTCGGCGCTGGCACTTGCGGAGGCGGTGGCTGCGCCGCCTGTTTCGCTGGCGCCGCAATGTCGCCATTCTGCGGCGCGAACCGGCGCGCGATCGAGCGGCTGGCGGCATCCGTCATGTCATCGAATGGCATGTCACGGCCATCGCCGTGCCGTGGCCCCGCGCCGCGTCCCATCATGGGCGCCTCAGGCATGGGCGGAAAGTCCGGCAACGGCATCTGCGGCGCAGGTTCGCGGCGTTGCGGCGGCAAGTGATCGCGATCGAGAGAGCGGGCATCGGCCAGGCCCGGTGCAACGATCGCCTCCCGCCGCGAAGTCAGCAGCGTCGTCTTCGTCAGCATCATCCAGTCGTCGCGATTGATGTCGAGTGCGGCGGAAAGCAGGCACATGCCGCCCGCAAACAGCAGCAAGCCGGCCAGCGCTCCGCCGCGTCCAGGCAAGGCGACCGAGGTAATGCCGGCAGCCAGATTGAAGATCATGTCTCCGACCGCGCCGCCAAGCCCATGATTGATCGGCCAGCTCTGTGGCATCGGCAAGCTCGAAAGCGCCGCGGCAAGCACCAGGATGGCGGCAATCAGGAAAGCCGTCCGCGCCTTGACGCGGCTGAGACGCTCTCTGAGCAAGAGTTCACCGCTGGCGAAAGCAAGTCCGAGGAACACCAGCACCGCGGCAAAGCCGAGCGCCTGCAGCAACAGGTCGGAGAAAATGGCGCCGATCGGGCCGAGCAAATTGCGCGTCTGCCCTGTTGCGGCATGCGTAAGGGACGGGTCCTCGGCGGACCACGTAAGCAGAGACAGCCAGCCGGCTGCGGCCACCAGCCCGAAGGCAAGCCCCGCCGCGCGGCAAAACAATCCGATCACCCGGCCGCTCAGATCCTCTGGCAGCAGTGGCCTCGACTGGGCCCCAACACGCTCGACATCCATGAGACTCGACGCTTTCAACGCTCAAATCGATACAACTCGTTCGAGCGCCTCCCTGATCGTCGCCGGCGGATGCACAAGTGCAACCCTCACGTATCGCTCGCCGGGATTGGACCCGTCGCGGCCAGGCTGGCCCAGGTAGGCGCCAGGAACGACCTTGACACCGCAATGTTTCCATAGGGTTACCGTAGCCTCAACGCCGCCCCCCAAATGACTCAAATCGAGCCAAAGGAAAAACCCGCCGGCTGGCCGCCGGTAGGCGAACCGCCCCTTCAGAATCTCGTCGCACACGTCGAACTTCGCCTTGTACGCCTGCCGGATCACCGCAACATGCTGTTCTTCCGACCAAACAGCGATCGAGGCCTGCTGAATGATGCCGGGCATCTGCGGGCCGGTCAGGTTGCGCACCTCGGCCATCGTCTCGAGAAAGTCGGCATCGCCCGCCACGAACCCGGATCGCAATCCCGGCAGGTTCGAGCGCTTCGACAGCGAGTTGAAAACCACGATATTCTTGAATTTTTCTGGCGTCGCAGCTGCAACTTCAAGCCCGCCGGTCGGTGGCTCCATCGTGTAGATCTCCGAGTAGCACTCGTCGACGAACAGCATGAAGTCATATTGCCGGGCCAGCGCCAGAGCCCGCCTGAGGTACTCAGAAGACGCCACCGCCCCCTGCGGATTGGCCGGCGTGCAAAGATAAAAGGCAACGGTGCGCTCCAGAACCTCGGGCATGTCCACCAGTTGGTCCAGATCCGGCAGGTGCCCTGTCTTTTCCGTCGCATCCAGGAACACGGCTTCGGCATTCACAGCCGACGCCGATCCGAGATAGGCGTGGTAGTAGGGGTTCGGCAGCAGGACCACGGGCTTGCCGTTCACCCGCTTGCGGCCTACAGCCGGCAGGATCGCGTAGAACAAGCCCTCGCGCGAACCATTCACGACGATCAGCTCGCGTAACGGGTCGATTTTTCCTGCCAGCCCATAACGCCGCTCGATCCACGCCCCAATGGCCTTGCGCACATCATCGCCGCCCCGCGTCAGCGGATAGGTGCCGAGCAGTTGCTGCGCTTCCGCCATCCGGTCGATGACGAAGCCCGGCATCGTTTCCTTGGGATCGCCCGCCGTCATCTCGATCGGCCTCGGGTGTCCGGGCTCGATGCCGTCAAGCAGGCGGCGAAGTTTCGTGAATGGCGAGATGATCTCGCCCCTGACCATGGCCTCGATGCCGGAATAGTCGGACATGGGGTGCGCGTCCTTGCGGTTGGGGGCTGTCTGACAGCCGAATGACGCATCACGATTATGCGAACCGCGCATACAGCGCCAGTCCCGTCGCAAAGTCGCCGGCCTCACGGCCGTTCTCCGGAATGTGCCAGCCGCAGGTTGAGGCAGGCGCCGCACGTCCAGATCCACGCCGCGCCCGCCACACCTCCTACCGCCCCCCACTGGCGGAAATGGTGTGGCCGAAACGTCAATTTGGCAAAATAGTAACGCCTGTCAGTGCAGCCGCCGGGCGGCGAATCACCTAAATGCCATTGCTATGACGACGTCTGACAATGGGTGGTGACAATGCGCGAGATGGTCTCTCGAAGCGGCCTGGCAGCTTTGGCTTTGGTGCTCGTCGCAGCGCCTGCGCAAGCCGAAGACGACGCGAAGCGCGCCGCTGATCCCTCATGGACCAACGCCGCCTACGCTGAAAAGATGCTGGAACGTCAAGAGCCTGTCGTCGGAAAAGCGCTGGAGATCCTGAAGGCCCGTGCCTCAGGCCAGATCGCCGGCGACGCCGTCACGGTCAGTGGCCGCTTTGCCGGGTCCGGCATTTTCGAGGAATCGAATATAGCCGGCAAGTTTCCGATCCTGTCCCGCCAGCCCAAGCAACACAGCGGCTTCACGGGCCAAACCTTCGTGGTCAATGAAGGTACCGTGGCACTGACGCTCCCCCTCGGCCCCTGGATCACGCTCTACAATCAGGTCGAATATACCGACATTGAGTACCCGGGCCAGGACAAGTGGCAGCACCGTAAGGCCTATGTCGTCATCGGCGACCTCAAGCGCAGCCCATTCTATGCCTGGATCGGTCGCAACACGATCGACTTCGGCAACTTCACCAGCTTCTCGGCCCTCACCCACAATCACTCGGCTCACTATTTCTGGGCCCAGCCGGAAAGCGTGTGGAACATGGCGGTCGGCTATGCCGCCGACGGCTGGCATGTTGTCGCCACCGCCATCCATGGTGGCCGTGGTCTGCGAGTGCTGAACTCCCCCGACGAGGACGGCATCGACAACTTCGCCCTCAACGCCTCAAAGGCCATTCACATCACCGATGGCATTACGCTGACGCTGGGTGGCGGCTATCTCAATTCGACGATCTACGATGACACGTTCTCGCACCATCCACCCGGAACCAGCTCCTCCCAGCGCATCAGGAATGGGGCCTGGGATGTCAACGCCATGCTGTCGTGGCGCCAGCTCGACGTCATGTTCGAGTTCACCAAAACCGAGAGGGATTGGCCGGTTGTCGAATGGCCGGTCAGCGCGTTTACGGCCCAGGCGCGCTACCATCTGGACCTGCTCAACCACCCGACCATCTTGTCGGTCATGTATAGCCGTGGCGAGCAAGGTGCGTCCGGCAACAATTGGCGAGAGATGAAGCAGCTCGTTGCCGGCATGGAAGTCAAGGTCAACCGTCACCTCGCTCTCACGGCCGAGTACATTCGCAACGAGGGCTTTGCACCATTGGTTCGCATCGTCCAGACCTCCGACCCCGACGTGAAATCCGATACCGCTGTCATCGGCGTCAAAGTAACGTTCTGAGGCGGGTTGCCACGGCGACCGCCTTTCCCGGCAGCGGTGAAAGCCCGCCCGTGCTCGCGCCCGTTCAAAGCTCTGCAGACAAGGCGTCGATTAGGCCCTACGATTGCGGCCTTGTCCCCACAGTCCGCCGTTCGACAGAGCGCCCCGCGCATGCAAACGTCCTCCTCGCCGCGCATGCAACTTTTGCTGCACGCGCCCATTCCGGCCATGCTCTGGAAACTGGCGGCGCCAAACCTTTTGGCCACGCTCGTTTTGACCTCCGTCACGGTCGCCGATGCCTGGTACATCGGCCATCTGGGAACGGCGGCGCTGGCCAGTGTTGCGGTGGTGTTTCCCTTCCAGACCCTCATGCAGATGATGGCCGGTGGAGCCATTGGCGGCGGTGTCACGTCGGCTCTGGCCCGCGCCCTCGGCGGCAACGATCAAACTCACGCAGATTCGGTCGGCTGGCATGCCATCGTCATTGCCTGCGTCATGTCGCTCGTCTTCGTTGTCGCCCTCGGGCTCTTCTGCAGACCAGTCTTTTCTGTTTTGGGGGCCAAGGGCGAAGTTCTGGAAGGCGCGGTCCGCTATGCCCGTCTCGCCTTTGGCGGTGCCACCGTCACATGGCTGTTCTATGCGTTGGCCGCCGTTCTGCGCGGCACGGGTGACACCACGACACCGGCGCGTGCAATCATCGCCAGTTCCATGGCCCAGGTCGCTCTATCAGGATTGTTCACACTTGGTTCAGGGCCAATCCCGGCTCTCGGCATTATCGGGCCGCCAGCGGCGTTCATCCTGTGCCAAGGCGCGGCGGCAATTGTCATGGCCCGACATTTCCTCGGCGGCCGCGCTGGCGTTCACATCCGTCCGCAAGCTGTGCGCTGGCGTCCCTTTGGCGACATCATGCGCGTTGGCGGTATCGGCCTGCTCAACAGCTTGACCATCGTCGCCACGGTCGTGACGGTGACTTGGTGTGTCGGCCGATACGGCACCGAAGCACTCGCAGGCTATGGTCTCGGCAGCCGCCTGGAGTTGATGCTGGTGCCCATCGTTTTCGGCATCGGCGGCGCGCTGACGGCGGCCGTCGGCATCAACTATGGCGCCCGCCAGTACGCCCGCGCCCGGCGCATCGCATGGTCCGGTGCCGGTGCGGCCTTGCTCATCACCGGTGCCATCGGCTTGGGCGTGTGGTTGGCACCCAACGTCTGGCTTGGCCGCTTCACGGCCGATCCCAAGGCCTACGCCTATGGCGCGCTCTATCTGGGCATCGCCGCCCCCTTCTATGGCTTGTTCGGCGCCGGCCAAACGCTCTACTTCGCCAGCCAGGGGACGGGACGCATGCTCTTGCCCGTCCTGGTTGGCCTTCTCCGCTTCGCCATCGTTGCAACCGCCGGCGCCTTTGCGGTCTCTCGCTCGCTCGACATCTCGGTCGTCTTCTCGGCCGTTGCCGCTGGCCTTGCCGTCATCGGCATCGGCCTCGGACTCTGCCTGCTCAGCCCAGTCTGGCGCCCGGAGCCCGCCGCCGCCAAGCAGCCGGCCTAGTGGTGGCCACTCCGCGAATGCCCAAGGCCATCGCAGCCGACATTCCGCGCCGTCCGCCTTGCGCTGACCGGTTGCCCTTGCCAAGCTCCCACTGAAGCCGTTCCGCCCCTCGCATCTCAAGGCTGCGCGATGACCACGATCTACGAGACCCAGAAGATCATCACCATGAACCCGGCCCGGCCACTCGCCACGCATGTCGCCGTTCGCGATGGTCGCATTCTGGGCGTGGGATCGCTCGACGAGTTGAACGGTTGGGGCCCCGCCACGCTCGACCGGCGCTTCGCCGACAAAATCCTTATGCCGGGCCTGGTCGAAGGCCATGCGCACGTCTCCGAAGGCAGCTTCTGGCGCTGACACTATTGCGGTTATTTCGATCGCATGGACCCCGCGGGCAAGACGTGGAGCGGCCTGAAATCCGTGGACGAGGTCCTCGCCCGTCTGAGTGAGGCGGAGAAAGCCCTGGCCGATCCGAACGCACCGCTATCCGGTTGGGCGCTCGATCCCATCTACTACGGCGAGGCCCGCGTTTCCCGCCATGACCTCGATAAGGTCTCGACCACGCGCCCCATCGGCATTCTGCATGCCAGCGGCCACATCATGAACGTCCACTCCAAGGCGTTGGAGCTTGCGGGATTGCTGCGCCCAGGCGTCAACCCTCCAGGCGTGCCGCTCGGCCCCGACGGCCTGCCAGCCGGCGAGCTCAAGGGCCCCGACGCCATGATGCCGGCAGGTCCCCACGTCGGCTTCGACCGTGAGGCCATGGCCTCTGACGAGCGTGGCCTGCGCGACTTTGCCCGCCTCTGCGTGCGCACCGGAGTGACCACGTCCGCTGACCTCGCCAACATGCTCCCCGACGAGGCGGTCGAGATGATGTTGCGGGTCACCGGCGAAGCCACGTTCCCCGCGCGCATCGTCTCCCTGCGACGCAACACGGGGCTCTCCATGCCGCAATTGATCGCCCGCGCGCTGGAGCTGAAGACCAAAAGCTCCGATCGCCTGCGCCTCGGCATGCTCAAATTCTTTGCTGATGGCTCGATTCAAGGTTTCTCGGCGCGGCTGCGTTGGCCCGGCTATTACAACGGCGCACCCAACGGCTTGTGGTACACCGCGCCCGAGCAACTCCGCGACGGCTACACCCTCGCCCTCGAAGCGGGCATCCAGGTCCACACCCATACCAACGGCGACGAAGCCTCCGAACTCGCCCTCGATTGCCTCGAGCAGGCGTTGCTCCGCCATCCCACGCCCGATCACCGCTTCACGTTGCAGCACTGCCAGTTGGCCGACGCCGCCCTCTACCGGCGCATGAAAGCGCTCGGCTGCTGCGTCAATCTATTCCCAAACCACCACTTCTATTGGGGCGACCAGCACTACGCGATGACGGTGGGGCCGGAACGCGCCGAGCGGATGAACCCGTGCGCCACCGCGCTCGCGACAGGCGTCCCCCTGGCCATCCACTCCGACGCACCCGTGACGCCACTGGGCCCGCTCTTCACGGCGTGGTGCGCCGTCAATCGCCGCACCGCATCTGGTCGCATTCTCGGCACGCATGAACGCATCTCGGTTGCCGACGCCTTGCGCACCATCACACTCGGCGCCGCCTACACCATGAAGCTCGATGGCGAGATTGGGTCCATCGAGTGCGGCAAACGCGCAGATTTCGCCGTTCTCCACGACGACCCCGAAACCATCGAGCCTGAGCGCCTGAAGGATGTTGGCGTCTGGGGCACGGTGCAAGGCGGCCGCGTGTTCGCCGCATCCGACGTGTGATGTCCAAAGCCCCGTCAGAGCCGCTGCCGGCAGAGGCCGCACCTCTGCCCCCGGTCCCCGTCACCATCGTCGGCGGCTACCTGGGTGCGGGCAAGACAACCCTCGTCAACCAACTCCTGCGCCAGGCCGATGGCGTGCGCATTGCCGTGCTCGTCAACGAACTCGGCGACATCTCCATCGACGCCGATCTGATCGAGGCGCGTGATGCCGACATGATTTCCGTGGCTGGCGGCTGCGTCTGCTGCAGCTATGGCAGCGATCTGATGGCGGCGCTGATGGATTTGTCCCGCCGCCGTCCGCGCTTCGATCATGTCGTGCTCGAGACCAGCGGCGTCGCTCTCCCGGGCCCCGTCGCCGCCTCCCTCACCCTGCTCGCTGACTACGTCAACGACGGCGCAGTCATCCTCGCCGATGCCGTGTCCGTCCGCCGTCAGGCGGCCGACCGCTATCTCTCGGATACCATTCGCCAGCAGCTCTCAGGCGCCGATCTTGTTGTCCTCAACAAAACCGATCTCGTCGACGCGGCAACACTTCAAGGTTTGCAGGCCTGGCTGGCCGAGGTGTCGGGCGGCGCAAGACTTCCTGACCACGGTCGAGGCGTCAGCGCCCCGCGATGTGATAATGGGCGCGCACGTCGCTTCGCACGCTAGCCCGCGTGGCTTTGACCTTCCGCCGCATCCCGCCGACATCTATGCCACGCAAATGCTCGAAATGTCCGGCCCCATGGATGCAGAAAAGCTGGCCCGCGCACTCGCAGCGCCAGCCCTGGGGCTCCTGCGCGCCAAGGGATTCGTGACTGCGCAGGATGGCCAGACCTGGGCCATACAAGTCGTGGGCGCCCGCCATCGTGCGGCATCGGCATCCGCTCCCGCATCCCATGTCGGTCGCATCGTCTGCATCGGCCTGAAGCACGAACTCGATCGAGAGGCCCTTCAAGCCCTGGCCCAGCCTGGCTGACCTCCTACCATGTCCGCAGCAGCCTGATGCGCGGCGTTGAGTGCCGCGCCCGTCAGTCCGCAATGGCCTGCAGCACCAGCCCGCGCATCAATTGCCTGTAGCGCAGTCGCATCTGCCCTGGTGCGGCGGCCATGAACACGACCGACAAATCTTCCTGCGGGTCGATCCAGAAGTACGTGCCATAGACGCCCGACCAGTAGTAATCGCCAGCAGTGCCCAGTTGCGCCGCAACCCCCGCGCCACGACGCACCGCAAACCCCAGCCCGAAGCCATAGCCGTTGCAGGCAGGATCCATCGTCGTGATGCGGTTTTCGATCTCTGGCCCGAGGTGGTCGGCGCGCATCAGCTCCACGCTCTTTCGTCCGAGAATGCGCTGCCCATCCAGTGTTCCCCCGGCCAGCAGCATTTGCGTGAACCGCAGGTAATCTGCCGCCGTAGAAACGGCGCCACCGCCGCCCGATTCCCACTTCGACACTTGCCCGCTGGCGTGATGAACGTGCAATGCTTCGCCCGTCAGCGGACACTTCGCAAAAGCCCGCGCATAGCGAGCCTCCGACGTTGCCGGCAGCGCGAACGACGTATCCACCATGCCGAGGGGCTCCCACAGCCGTGTCTTCAGGAACCCTCCCAGCGTCTGGCCCGAGATGGCCTCCACGATGTGGCCGAGAATATCCGTCGAGAAACCGTACTCCCACGCCGTACCCGGTTGATAGAGCAACGGCACCTTGGCCAGCGCCGTCAGAAACTCTTCCCGCGTATAATTGACGGACGCCGAACCCGAAGACCCCGGATAGGCCGCATGCACGGCGCTCGTGCCGCGATTGGCATACGTCAATCCCGACGTATGCCGCAGCAGGTCCTGCACCGTCATCTCGCGTTTCGCCGCCACCGTGTCGGCAAGGTCCGACGTCGGCGTCCGCACCACCTTCATGTTGGCAAGCTGCGGCAGATGCTTGGAAACGGGATCGCCAAGCAGCAACCGCCCTTCCTCGTGCAACATCATGATGGCGACCGACGTCATCGGTTTCGTCATCGAGGCAATCGAGAACACGGCATCGGCCCACAGCGGCTGCCCGCTCGCCGGATCGCGGCTTCCCATCGCTTCCAGATAGGCAATGTGCCCACGTCGCGCGATCCCCACCACCGCACCGGGCAGCATCCCCGCCTTGATGTCGCGCTCGAGGGCCTCACGGATGTGGGTGAGCCGGCGTGCATCCAGCCCCACGTCTCCTGGGTTGGCGCGTGTGAAACGGGCGGCAGATTGGCGGTCGTTCATGGCGGTCATACCTCGGCGATGGAACGGGAGCAGTGTGGAAAGGAATGCTTTGCGCGCGGGCCTGGTGCCGCGCAATGCGTTATCACATGCGCGTCCACCGCCCGCCTTCGGCCATTCGCTTCAGGCGGCAAAGTGCCAGACGCACGGCCTTAGTCGGCCATACCGCTGGCCGGTTCGCAAGAGCTGACTTTCCCACTCCTGCCGATGCTGGTATCGCATCTGCGCCGTCTATTTGGGCGCAGAGGCGGGCGTCGCCTCGACAGATGGAAGACCCGCCAATGGCTGCCTTCACCTTGTCCCTGCCCGATCGCTATGCGCTGGCCTTCTTCTTCGTGGCGATCGTCTTCTACAGCTACATCACAAGTTGGCGTCCGTTCGCAGCCCGCAGCATCGCTGGTGCGGTGCAGCGTCAGCGGGAGCGTTGGATGCAAAATATGGCAGGCCGCGAAATGCGCATGGTTGATGCGCAACTCCTGGCGGCTCTGTCCCAGGGCAACGCCTTTTTTGCATCGACGTCCGCCATCATCATCGGTGGACTGCTGGCGACGGTCGGCTCGGGCGAAAAGGTGCAGGCGCTTTTGGAGCGTCTCCCGTTCGTGCCTGCCTCGACTCCGGTAGAGTTCGAGATGAAGCTGTTGCTCATGGTCACGCTGTTCGTGTTTGCATTCTTCAAGTTCGCCTGGGCATTCCGCCTCTCGCACTACGCAGGCATCATGATTGGAGCGACACCGATCCTCGACGCAAGCAACCAGCAGGCCTGCGAAGCCCATGCCTTGCGCACGGCCCGCCTCATCGGGATCGCCGCCGACCACGCCAATGCTGGTCTGCGCAGCTACTACTTTGCCATTGCAGCGCTGGCGTGGTTCTTCCACCCCCTCGCCTTGCTGGCGGCGACGATTTGGGTTCTTCTGATCCTCGTGCGGCGAGACTTCTTCTCTCGGTCGCGGCGATTGATGGTAATCATTGATTAACGACAATCAGACTGAATGTGCTTGTATGGTAGATTTGCTTAACTATTATGCGATTTGGTAGGGAAGATTCGCAGTAAATGCGACGCATCCTACGCAGCCGAGCATTCGTCAATCGGTGTCGCAGATGTGCGTCGGTTTTGAAAACACAATTTCGCTCTGCCCGTATTTCTAGATCGATCGATAAAAAAGGCGGTACACAGATGCCACCCTTTCGCCGTGCGTATGTCGTTCAATACGGCGGTTCAGATGGGATGGAGAGAAGACAGGCGCAATCGGGGCTGCGAGCCGACAGGTTCGTCAAACAGCCGATCAATGGAGCGACATGAAGATGGCAAGTGAGTCCCAATCCCGCCTCAACGACTCTATGCTGCATTTGCTGCATCGTGCGGGTCAGGTGGCCGACGAGCTGTTTGCAACTGAAATGCAGGGGTCGGACCTGACACCACGACAGTTTGCCGTCCTGCAGGTTCTCCAGCGCCTCGAAACGGCAAGCCAGACCGACATCGTCAATGCCACAGGCATTGATCGCTCCACCCTTGCCGACATCGTCAAGCGGCTTGTCACCCGCGGCCTGATCGCCCGCCGCCGCTCCAAGGTCGATGCGCGCGCCTATGCCGTACGTCTGACGCCAGCCGGCAAGGAAGCGCTTGAGCAGGCCCAGCCGGCCTCCGAGCGTGTCGAAGGGCGCCTGCTCAAGTCCCTGCCCCAGACCCGGCGCGACGCCTTCGTCGACGCCCTGTCGGCGTTGGTCGAGTCGCTCGCCCAGCCGGTTGCGGAAGATGAGCCCAAGCGCGACTGATCAAGCCGCGCCCGTTCCGCATCTCCGCATCGTGCAAGTGCATCAATAGGCGCGCTCCGTAACCCGGGGGACGCGGAAAAAAGTTCGCCGCTTACGCCTAAGCCTCAGCCGGCAGGATCTTGCCCGGATTGAGAATGCCTTTGGGATCGAGTGCCGCCTTGATGGCGCGCATTGGACCCAGCGCCGCGCCGTGCTCTGCAATCAGGTAGTGGCGCTTGCCCTGTCCGACGCCATGTTCGCCGGTGCATGTGCCATCCATGCGCACCGCCCGTTCGGCCAGCCGCTTGAGAAAGCCTTCCACGGCTTCCATTTCTTTCGGGTCGCTGGTGTTGACCATGGGCTGGGTATGAAAGTTACCGTCACCCACATGCCCGATGATCGCGGCAGGCAGGCCCATCGCCTTCACGTCCTCTTGCGTTTCGCGGATGCACTCGGTCAGCCGCGATATCGGCACACACACGTCCGTCGCCAGAGCTTCCCGGCCGGGATAGAATGACTTCACCGCCCAATAGCCTTCGTGGCGTGCCTTCCAAAGCTTGCGCCGGTCTTCTTCCCGCTCCGCCCATTGAAAGTCGGTCGCGCCTTCTTCCAGGGCAATTTCCTTGAAACGCGCGATCTGCTCGGCCACCGCGGCTTCCGTGCCATGGAACTCCAGGAACAGCATCGGCGATTCCTTGAGCCCGAGCCCGGCGTGTTTGTTCATCGCCGCCACCAGAATTTCGTCGATAAGCTCCGACCTTGCCAAGCCAAGCCCGAGCTGGATCGCTTGAATGACGGAGTTGACCGCACCGCCAAGCGTCGGGAACGGGCACACCGCGGCCACGATTTTCTCCGGAATACCGTAAAGACGCACCGTCAGCTCGGTGATCACGCCAAGCGTGCCTTCCGATCCGACCAGCAACTTCGTCAAGTCATAGCCGGCAGATGATTTCCGCGCCCGTCGCGCTGTGCGGATCACCGATCCGTCGGCCATCACCGCCGTGATATTGAGAACGTTGTCGCGCATGGTGCCGTAGCGCACGGCTGTCGTGCCAGAGGCGCGCGTCGCGGCCATGCCGCCGATGGTCGCTTCTTCCGCGCCCGGATCGACCGGAAAGAAAAGTCCCATGTCGCGCAGGTACTCGTTCAACTTGCGCCGCGACACGCCTGCTTGCACCACGCAGTCCAGATCCTGGTCGTTGACGGCGAGGATCTCATCCATGCGCGAGAAGTCGAGCGATAGGCCGCCTTCCGGCGCATTGAGATGCCCTTCGAGCGAGGTCCCCGCACCAAACGGGATGATCGGCGCACCGTGCTCGCCCGCCACTCTGACGATGTCCTGCACCTCCTCCGTCGATACGGGCCAGACGACGGCATCGGGCGGCTGGTTCTCCAGCCACGTCAGGGTATGGCCGTGCTGGCGGCGGATGGCCTCGCCCGTTTGCAAGCGGTCACCGACCTTTTGTTTCAAGATGGCGATGGCTCTTTCGATGCCAGCCTTTCGGTCGATGTGGCGCAACTGATCCATGTCGCAGCTCCTGCCAGGATGTGTGCAGCGTGTCGTGTGAATGTGCCATGCCCGCCCAGACCCGAATGCCGCGCTTGCGCAACATCGTCAATGGGTGCCGGCCGTCGTGCGCTTGTAGCGCCTCGCGTGGCCGCTACGCAACACATCCGCCGCAACCCCGCGCTGCCAGCTTCGCGCGCCATGGCCTTTTTTTAAACTCATGAATAGGTTAAACGCGCCCTTCAATCGTCGGGGTTAATTCACAAGTCTCAGGTCAGTCAGGAGTAGTGCATGTTTGGGAGGCTGCTGGCGTTTGCCCTCGCGGTATTTGTGTTGGGGCAGACCACGGCTGCGAGCGCGCAGGTCGAAGTGACGCTCGCAGAAGAAAAAGCGCGCCGAGTTATCCCGGATATTGATCGCATCGATGTCCGATCGATTCCCGGCAAGTTCCGCGGCATCCGCGTTTATGCCCTGGATGGGACAGCGGTCGACATTCGCAAGATCGATGTCGAGTACGCCGATGGCTCGGTCTTCACCGAGGATCGCGGCCGCCTGATCCGTCTCGATACCAGGGACATTCGCACCCGCATCATGGGTCCGGACAACGGTCGTGGCCCGCTCAAGTTCATCGACCGCATCGTCATGCATTACAAGGCCGCCCCGGGCGAGCCGCGTCAGGCACGCGTGCGCATTGTCGGCATCACCACAGAATCTGGCGCAGATGCGCGCCGTCCCCCGCCCCGTGTCGCTGTTCCAGCCGTCATCCCGTCCGCCCCGGTTCCGAGGTGGTGACAGCGCGGCCGAATGACAAAGCCGCTACCGGCAATGTCAGCGTGCGGCCGGCCGGGCCCAGCCAAGCGGGCGGCGACGTCCTGTTCGGCGTGCAACAGGTTGGCTTCGGCGTCGATCGCGACGTCATCAGGGTCGGCACCAACTACGGCAAATTCGACAAGATCCGCCTGCGCGTTCTCGACAATGACATCTTCATCAACGAGATGCGCGTGCTCTACGACAACGGCGCGCCAGATGTCCTCGCCGTCGATGCCAACGTCTCGGCCAATACCCGGACCAAGTGGTTCACCCTCAGGGGCGACAGGTTCATCAGGGAGATCCAGCTCGTCTACAAGAGCCGGCCGAGCTTCCGCGGTCAGGCCCGCATCGAGGTTTACGGCGAATACGCCGAGGGGTGGTACAGCTCTTCCGCTCCCGGTTCCGGTGGGGCCACGGGCGAGGCCTTCAAGCACAGCGGCAACCGCGGCTGGCTCTATCTCGGTGGCCAGCAACCCAAGTTCTTCAGCGTCAGCCTGAAGCGCGGCATCGGCTATGAGACGGACATCATCTCGGTGGCCCGCAATTGGGGCTTCAATCGTCTGCGCCTGGACGTCAAGGATCGCGCCATCCAGTTGAACAAGCTGACGGTTATCTACGGTGACGGGACGACCGACACGACATCGGTCGGCAAAAAGATCGATGGCGGCAGCTCATTTGGTCCAATTGAGATCAAGCGCCAGCCGGTCAAGGAGATCCAGGTGAGCTACCGCTCGCGTGTCTTCGACAAGAACGCCACCAGCAAGGCGCACGCCTTCGTCGAGTTCTGGGCCCAGTAAAGCCTGGCCGACAACAGCAGCGAGATCCGGAAAAGGGCGCTTCAGGGCGCCCTTTTTTTGCGCGCCATGCATGCCGCGCATAAACGTAGCGACAGTTCCCGAGTTCACCGTTTTTTTCATCTGCCATTCATCCGATAACGCCTATATCCGCCTGCCTTTCACCGCGGACCGCAAACCAAGACGCGGCGTGTGCACGAAAGGGAACAGGAGACACCATGCGTCGTCGTAACGCCCTCGCCAGCTTGAGCTGCGCAGTGATTGCGGCTGCTGCCGTCATGTCGAGTTCCATTGTGGCCAATGCGCAGTTCCGCCCTGAACGTGGCGCGCCTCGCGCCGCCCCCGTCCGCCCGGGCACCTGGGTGCTGCTCGGCGCTCAAAGTGTCGGCTTCCGCGTCGATCGCGATGTGGTCCGGGTTGGCAAGCGCGACGGAACGTTCCGGGCTGTAAAGCTCCGCGCGTTGGGCAACGACATCGAGGTCCTGTCCATCAAGGTCATCTACGGCAATGGCCAGCCGGATGAGCTGCCGGTTCGCCATTTTATGCGCAAGAACACCGAGACGCGCGCCATCGACCTGCGTGGCAACAATCGCTTCATCAAGGAAGTTCAGCTCGTCTACAAGACGCGCCCGAACTTCAAAGGTCGCGCCACGGTCGAAGTCTGGGGCATGCGCTAAGCCCCGATCCGGCTTGGAATGTCCGGGTGTGATCCAAGGCAGGGCGCATCGGCACGGCCAGGTCCTGGTTTCGCATATCTCGCAAAACACGAAAGGAGCACCGGGCTGGTGCTCCTTTTTTCGTCGAT
>JAWKWC010000029.1:0-45230 GCA_041397705.1 Hyphomicrobiaceae bacterium | reverse complement strand
GCCGACCGTCATGATCGACAACGCCCGAACGATCACCACCGAATGGCGCTTCGCACCGGGTGCCGAGACCGGTTGGCACACCCACGGCCACGACTACGTCGTCGTGCCGATGACGACTGGAAAACTGCTGCTGGAGGAGCCGGGCGGCGCCTCGCGCACTGCCGATCTCACCATCGGCAAGCCTTACGCCCGCGAAACTGGCGTCGAGCACAACGTCGTAAACGCCAACGACTTCGAGTTCGTCTTCATCGAGATCGAGATCAAGAAGTAATACTGCGCCGGAAAACGCTGCAAAACGGCCAGCCAGCGGCCCTGGCACGGCCTTTGCGATCCCCCTGCCAAGAGAGTGAACAAGAGCCCACTCTTGCCTCTCAAAGTAAGGAAAGGGTCCCAAAATGGCACGAAAGATAGCTGTCTTGGCACTAATTATCGCCGCTGGCATGATTGCAGCCAATCCGGACACCGTGTTTGTCGAGGGCCTCCGCGACAAGCTTTGGCTGGTGGCCTTGTTCCCGGCCGTCTACATTCTGGGTCTTGTCATCCTCAGCGACTAGGCCCGAACGTTGGCGCACCGGACAAGGACGCGCCGTGTCGTTCGCCAAGCCCAGAACGCCTGTCCGTCACACGCCGCAACCGACCTTGAAAAGTAGCGATTTCATGCCCCACCCGCCTCGGTCCGCAGCGCGCCCGGCATTAGCCTCTTGGCGAACACCTGCTTTTCGCCATTGATCGAAGGGGCTTCCGCCAGATATACGTGCCCGGCAAGAACTCGCCGCAAGCGGCGGGCGGACTCCGGAATGACGACCGAGGCCAACCAGCCGGCTGCCCCAAGCGGCCTACGGCTGGCCTCACGACATCCAGCGACACCTTGGTGGAGATTGGATATCGGCGGGCGTGGTGGAACTGGTAGACACGCCAGATTTAGGTTCTGGTGGCTCACGCCGTGGGGGTTCGAGTCCCTCCGTCCGCACCATCAGGCGCCTCCAGGCGGCAGCGCTTTGGGGTCCGGCACGCGAGGTTAGGATTTGAGAGCTGCGCAGCGCAGGGCATTTGGTCCGCACTGCACCAGGATATGTAGCCGTTGAAGCGAAGGTGGCGAAGAGCACGATGCAGGTTTCAGTAGAAAACGCCGAGGGCCTCAAGCGGACTCTCAAAGTTATCATCGGCCAGGGCGAACTGGGCGAGCGTTTCACCGCCCGCATCGGCGAGGTCAAGGACACGATCCAGCTCAAGGGTTTCCGACGTGGCAAGGTCCCGACCGCGCACATCAAGAAGGTGTACGGCCGCTCGCTGATGGCCGAAGTGCTGCAAAAGGCAGTCCAGGAATCGACCGAGCAGGCCATCACCGAGCGCAAGGAGCGCCCCGCGATCGAGCCGAAAGTCGACCTGCCCGAGGACCAGGAGGCGATCGAGCAGGTCATGAGCGGCCAGCGCGATCTCGCCTATTCCGTATCTTTCGAGGTCCTGCCCGAGATCAAGATCACCGATCTGAAGGCGCTGGAACTCGAGCGCATGACCGCCGATGTCCCTGACGAGGATGTCGACAAGGCCCTTGAAAGCCTGGCCGAGCGCAACACCACCCACGAGGCCGAGGAAGGTCGCGCCGCCGGCGACGGCGACCGCTTGACGATCGACTTCGTCGGCCGCATCGACGGCACCGAGTTCGACGGCGGCAAGGCCGAGGACCTACCGCTGGTCATCGGTCAGGGTGGCTTTATTCCGGGCTTCGAGGACGGCCTCAAGGGCGCCAAGGCCGGCGAGGAGCGGATCGTCAAGGCCGACTTCCCCGCCGACTATCAAATGGCTGCGTTGGCAGGCAAAACCGCCGAGTTCACCGTCAAGGTGAAGGAGGTCGCCCGTCCCGTGAAGCCCGAGATCAACGAGGAATTCGCCAAGGGCTTTGGTGCCGAAAGCCTCGATGACCTCAAGGCCCGCGTGCGCGACCAGATCACGCGCGAGTTCGAGCAAGTCTCGCGCGCCAAGATGAAGCGCGTCATGCTCGATGCCCTCGACAAGGCCCACGACTTCCCCTTGCCCCCGACCCTTGTTGACAACGAGTTCGAAGGCATCTGGCGCGACCTGACCCAGCGTATGGAGCAGGCCAAGCGCACTTTTGCCGACGAAGGCAAGACCGAGGACGACGTACGCGCCGAATATCGCAAGATCGCAGAGCGCCGCGTTCGCCTAGGCCTGTTGCTGGGCGAGATCGGCAGCGAGGCCAAGGTCGACGTGACGCAGGACGAGTTGCGCAACGCCCTCTTCGCCGAGGCCCGCCGCTTCCCGGGCCAGGAGAAGATGGTCTACGAATATTTCCAGAACACGCCCGGCGCCATCGCACAGCTCCGCGCACCCTTGTTCGAGGACAAGGTCGTCGACTACATCGCCGGCGAAGCCAAGGTAACCGAGAAAAAGGTACCGAAGGACGAGTTGCTGAAGCCATTCGAAGATGAAGCAGGCGAAGGTGAGGCAGCGGCCACGCCGGCGGCATCGCCCGAAGCGCCACCGAGCGCCTAGCTCGAACGGGCAGCGGGTTGCGCGATTGCCAAACTGGCAGGCGTCCGAGGGTTTTCCCCCTTACGCTCAGCCAGTTTGCCGATTGCACGCAACAGTTATCCAAGGTCCGGCCGCGCCCAATGGCTCGCCAACGCCCGTCGTTGGCGCTATGGATTGGCCGAGCACCGTGCTCACCAAGCCTTCACCCGGCGTAGTTGTCGCAGTGTCGAGCGGCTCCGCCAAAATTCAGTCCCGGCGGCACCATATGCCGGCTGGCCCACCACGAGCCGCCAACGCGTTCCAAAACCCTGGGCGAATTGGCGCACAACGCCTGCAGAGGAAGCATCATGAGCCCCATCACCAGCACCTTCTGGCCGACAGTCATCGAGCAGACGGCCCGGGGCCAGCAGCCCTACGACCTGCCTTCGCGCATGCTGCAGGAGCGCATCATTTTCGTCGTCGGCCCGATCGAAGACGCCATGGCCACCTCGATCTGCATGCAGCTGCTGTTCCTCGAGGCGCAGAACCCGAAAAAAGAAATCGCCATGTACATCAATTCGCCCGGCGGCGTGGTGACGTCCGGCATGGCGATTTATGACACCATGCAATTCATTCGCTGCCCCATCGCCACCTTGTGCATTGGCCAGGCCGCGTCCATGGGCTCGCTCCTGTTGTGCGCCGGCGCCAAAGGCATGCGCTTCGCGCTCCCCAATGCCCGCATCATGGTCCACCAGCCATCCGGCGGCTTTTCCGGTCAGGCGAGCGACATCGAGCGCCACGCCCAGGACATCATCAAGATGAAGCGGCGCCTCAACGAGGTCTACGTCAAGCACACCGGCCAGCCCTACGAGAAGATCGAAAGCACCCTCGATCGCGACCACTTCATGACGTCCGAGGAGATCGCGCGACTTCGGCTTGATCGACCGTGTTCTCGAGAGTCGCGAAGAAATCGATTTCGGCGGCAGTGACGGCATCACCACGAGTTGATTCGCCGCGTCTCCGCGATCAGGATCGAGGCATGGTGTTGCACGATTGCACAATCGGTGTGCAGCCATGCATCGGTTCTCGGTCCATGTCCGGAGGGTGCGAAGGCAACCAGCACGAAGGTGTCGCGCCTTCAGTTTGCGACATTTGACTGCCATTGCAATTTGTTGAGACGCTGAGCAACGCCCGCGTTCTAATCCTGATGCGCAAAAACGGCCCAAACTTTGGTGCCCGCAAACTTTCACTTGCGGCGCCGCGCCGGGCCTTGCACAAGGTGAATGCGCAACCGATATTGAGGTGGCGGGATTGTCACACGAACGCCGCAATGACCGGGATGCAGACACAAGGGTCCATCGTTCTGTTAATCCAATCTTGATCTGATTGCCGATAGCGTGCTCAGATTGCCGTAAAAGGATTCAAGCGTGGTTCCCGGGCGGCTTCTATCCCGCCTCACGTGCAGACTGGTGCGCTTTCGGCTGCAAGGCCGTGGTCCCGATACCAACTTCAGGTTGCTTGCGAGCACCTATGCTCGGAAAGCATGAGAGATCCGGATGGCGAACGAAAAAAACACGCTGTACTGCTCGTTCTGCGGCAAGAGCCAGCATGAAGTGAGAAAGCTGATTGCAGGCCCGACAGTGTTCATCTGCGATGAATGCGTCGAGTTGTGCATGGACATCATCCGCGAGGAAAACAAGAACACGCTCGTCAAGTCGCGCGACGGTGTTCCCTCGCCCCGGAGATCTCGAACGTCCTCGACAGCTACGTCATCGGCCAGTCTCACGCCAAGCGCGTGCTCTCCGTTGCGGTCCACAATCACTACAAGCGGCTCAACCACGCCGCCAAGGGCAACGACGTCGAGTTGGCAAAGTCGAACATCCTGCTGGTCGGTCCTGACCGGCTGCGGCAAGACGCTGCTCGCCCAGACCCTCGCCCGCATCCTCGATGTCCCCTTCACCATGGCGGACGCCACCACCCTGACCGAAGCCGGTTATGTCGGTGAAGACGTCGAGAACATCATCCTCAAGCTGCTCCAGAACGCCGACTACAACGTTGAGCGGGCGCAGCGCGGTATCGTCTACATCGACGAGGTCGACAAGATCAGCCGCAAGTCGGACAACCCATCCATCACACGCGACGTCTCGGGTGAAGGTGTCCAGCAGGCCCTGCTCAAGATCATGGAGGGCACGGTCGCTTCGGTGCCGCCGCAAGGCGGACGCAAACATCCGCAGCAGGAGTTCCTGCAGGTCGACACCACCAACATCCTCTTCATTTGCGGTGGCGCCTTCGCAGGCCTCGAGAAGATCATTTCGCGCCGTTCGAAAGGCACGTCGATTGGCTTCGGCGCCACGGTGATCGGACCGGACGAGCGGCGCACGGGCGAAATCCTGCGCGGCGTCGAGCCGGAGGACCTTTTGAAATTCGGCTTGATCCCCGAGTTCATCGGCCGTCTGCCCGTCATCGCCACGTTGGAAGATCTGGACGAAGCGGCACTCATCCAAATCCTCACCGAACCGAAGAACGCGCTGTCCAAGCAGTACCAGCGCTTGTTCGAGATGGAAGACGTCCAGCTCACCATCACGCCGGACGCCTACAAGGCCATCTCGCGCAAGGCCATCGAGCGCAAGACGGGCGCCCGTGGTTTGCGGTCCATTATGGAAGGCATTCTGCTCGACACCATGTACGATTTGCCGAGCCTGAAAGGTGTCGAGGAAATCGTGATCGGCCCGGAAGTCGTTGAAGGCGGCGCCAAACCCCTTCGCATCTATTCCGAGCGTGTCGAAGAAAAGGGAAC
This sequence comes from Hyphomicrobiaceae bacterium, assembly GCA_041397705.1. Classification (GTDB taxonomy): domain Bacteria; phylum Pseudomonadota; class Alphaproteobacteria; order Rhizobiales; family Hyphomicrobiaceae. Next base: position 39,961 of record JAWKWC010000029.1, on the reverse strand, counting down.
GACGGCTTAGCCAGCCCCCACAAGCCCGGTCTCGAGTGACCAAATTCGAGCCCGGGCCGGTTCCTCGTAGCGGTGCCCTTGAGGTCGTCGTGTCGACAATAGGTCCCGCAACGCGGGTGTGCAGTGTCAGTCACAATTCCGTCGCACCACCCAGGCACCAACACGTGCCGGGCGCAACGGTAGGGTGGCCCGTTGAGCGAGAGGCAAGTCCGGCGCCAGCCGGCCCCAGCCTTTAAGGATACAATTTCCGGTTTGCGAGGGTTGACCATCCCGTCGGGTTGAATCAGCCGGTGCCGATCCCACATAAAGCAGCCGGACAAAACAATGCATGCCGCACTGCCACGGCCCAAACGTCAGGTCGTAATGGCATAGGCGGTATGGGGCACACGTGCCCACAAGCAAGTTGCTCCGCCTTCCTTGGCGCGCGAGCGCATTAAGGAGGCTGGGCCCTGACGGAGGAGCTTTTACGCTCTGACGCCTAAGGTGCTGGCCGATGCCAGCGCGCAACGAATGGATGGGAAAGCGATGAGCGACGACAGCAAGGCAAAAACGAAGGACAGGGCGGCCCCCAGGAACGTCTTTCCGGTGCTGCCGCTTCGAGACATTGTCGTGTTTCCACATATGATCGTGCCGCTGTTCGTCGGCCGAGAGAAGTCGATCAATGCGCTCGAAGAGGTCATGCGAGCGGAGAAGCAAATTCTGCTCGTGGCCCAGAAGAACGCCGGGGAAGACGATCCCGATGCCGACGACATCTATGATGTCGGCACGTTGGCATCTGTGCTGCAGCTTCTCAAACTGCCGGACGGCACCGTCAAGGTGCTGGTCGAAGGCACTGAGCGTGCGCGCATCACGGGCTACACAACCAACTCGGATTTCTTTGAAGCCGAGGTCGAGCGCATCGAGGACGTTTCGGGTGAGCCGGACGAAGTCGAGGCCCTCGCGCGGTCCGCGGTCACTCAGTTCGAGAGCTACGTCAAGCTGAACAAGAAGATCAGCCCCGAAGTTCTCGGCACCCTCGGCCAGATCTCCGATCATTCCAAGCTCGCAGACACCATCGCCTCCCATCTCGTCATCAAAATCGGCGAGAAGCAGGAGATCCTCGAGATCTTCAAGGTCTCCGAGCGTCTTGAGCGCGTCTACACGCTCATGGAGAGCGAGATCTCCGTCCTGCAGGTCGAGAAGAAGATCCGCAAGCGCGTCCAGCGCCAGATGGAGAAGACACAGCGCGAGTACTATCTGAACGAGCAGATGAAGGCCATTCAGAAGGAACTCGGCGACAACGACGAGCGCGACGACATCTCCGAGTTCGAGGAGAAGATCGAGCAGACCAAGCTGACCAAGGAAGCCAAGGACAAGGCACTCGCTGAGCTGAAGAAGCTCAAGCAGATGAGCCCGATGTCGGCCGAGGCGACCGTCGTACGCAACTATCTGGATTGGCTGCTGTCGATCCCCTGGGGCGTCCGCGGCAAGGTCAAGAAGGACCTCAACGAGGCGCAGGAGATCCTCGACAAGGAGCACTACGGCCTTGAGAAGGTGAAGGAACGCATCGTCGAGTATCTGGCCGTGCAGAACCGGACCAACAAGCTCAAGGGTCCAATCCTCTGCCTCGTGGGCCCGCCAGGCGTCGGTAAGACCTCGCTCGGCAAGTCGATCGCCAACGCGACCGGCCGTGAGTTCGTGCGCATGTCGCTGGGCGGTGTCAGGGACGAAGCCGAGATCCGCGGCCACCGCCGCACCTACATCGGCTCGATGCCCGGCAAAGTCATCCAGTCCATGAAGAAGGCAAAGCGCAACAATCCGCTCTTCCTTCTCGACGAGATCGACAAGATGGGCTCGGATTTCCGCGGCGATCCGGCAGCAGCGCTGCTCGAGGTCCTCGATCCCGAGCAGAACAACTCGTTCAACGACCATTACCTCGAGGTCGACTACGATCTGTCGAGCGTCATGTTCGTGACCACGGCGAACACGCTCAACATTCCGCCGGCCCTCATGGACCGCATGGAGATCATTCGCCTCGCCGGTTACACCGAGGAAGAGAAGCTCGAGATCGCCAAACGCCATCTGATCCCCGAGACCCGTGCCGCGCACGGCCTCGAGGAAGCGGAATGGACCGTGGACGATGAAGCCCTGCGGCTGGTAATCCGGCGCTACACGCGTGAAGCGGGCGTGCGATCGCTCGAACGCGAGATGTCCAAGCTCGCCCGCAAGGCGGTGAAGGATATCCTCGTTGGCAAGCACAAGACTGTGAATGTCACGGCAGACATGGTCGAAGGCTATCTCGGCGTGCCGCGCTACCGCTATGGCGAGGTCGAGCTGGAGGATCAGGTTGGCGTCGTGACCGGCTTGGCTTGGACCGAGGTGGGTGGCGAAATCCTGACCATCGAAGGCGTCATGATGCCGGGCAAGGGCAAGATGTCGGTCACCGGCAACTTGCGCGACGTCATGAAGGAGTCCATCCAGGCAGCCCAGGCCTACGTGCGTTCGCGCTCGGTCGACTGGGGCATCCCCGCGTCGATGTTCGACCGCAAGGACATCCACGTTCACGTGCCCGAAGGCGCAACCCCGAAGGACGGCCCCTCTGCCGGCGTCGCCATGGTGACCGCGATCATCTCGGTCTTGACCGGCATCGCCGTGCGTAAGGACGTTGCCATGACGGGTGAAATCACCTTGCGTGGCCGGGTGCTTCCCATCGGCGGCCTCAAAGAGAAATTGCTGGCAGCACTCCGTGCAGGCATCTCGACGGTTCTCATCCCCGAGGAGAACGTCAAGGACCTGACCGAGATCCCTGATGAGGTGAAAGCCAAATTGGAGATCATTCCCGTCGCGCGCATGGACGATGTGCTCCGCGTGGCGTTGGTGCGCTTGCCCGACCCGATCGCGTGGGAAGCCGAACCGCCAACCATCGCGCCCGACGATCAGAGCGGCAGGCCAACTGCACACTGATGATCTGCTTCAAGAATGCATCACCTTGCAGATGCATTTTTACAACATATGTGACGCCCGGTCGTTAGTCGCGACCGGGCGTCGCAGTTTCCGGGTTCGTTCCGACCAGTGCGGCAATTGATGCCCCGCAAAGTGCCCTGTTTTCGGGGGTTTTCGGGCCTTTTCGGCTTGACCTGAGCGTGCTCACGGGGTTGGTAGCGACACGCTGCGCATGAGCAGCGGGCGGATGGGCAGACACGCCGGCAATTCAGTCGAGCCCGAGAATGTTGCAGTTGCACTGATCCAAAGGACAAGAGCTATGAGCAAGCAGGATCTGATCGATGCGGTCGCTGAGAAATGCGACATGACGAAAGAGAAAGCCAAGGTCGCCGTTGATACGGTCATGGCCCAAATCGCTGAGTCCATGAAAGCCGGGCAGGATGTGCGCATCCCCGATTTTGGCACCTTCAAGGTGACCAAGCGCAAGGCGCGCGACGGCATCAATCCGCTGACCAAGGCCCCGCTCCACATCCCCGCATCGAACGTTCCCAAGTTCACGCCCGCCAAGAAGCTCAAAGAGCTCTTGAACTAGGCACGACGGCTCGGTTAGAGGGGCAGGATTAGGCTGCTCCGAGACAAGCGGGAAGATGGCCAACGGCGCTGCTCATGCGGCGCCGTTTGCATTTTTGGCAGCACCATCCGCGGGCCTGCCAGGCCCCGTCCAGACCGCACAAAACGCGCTGGCGTCACACGACCCGGCGCTGCATCAGGTTGCGCATCAGCGCCCGGCTCCCGAACCGCCAGGGCTGCGCCTGATCAGCAAGCACCATCCGGTTGGTCAGGCTTCCCAGCGCCGGCGTGCTGATCGTCACGATGTCTCCGGGCTTGTGGGTGAACCCCATACCCGGCGCACCACGGTCCTTGGTCGGCGCAAACATGGTGCCAAGGTACAGCACAGCGCCGTCGGGATACTGGTGAGTCTTGCCGATCAGCTCACCCACCAGGTCGGCTGGATCGCGTGCGATCTCCGCCATCGACGAGCGGCCCTCGAGCGTAAAGCCATCTGCGCCCGTGACCTGCAGGCTGACCTCCATGGATCGCACCGTATCGAGCGTGAACGTGCGATCGAAGAAGCGGATGAAGGGCCCGAGCGAAGCCGAGGCGTTATTGTCCTTGGCCTTCGACAACAGCAACGCAGATCGCCCTCGAAATCACGCAGATTGACGTCATTGCCGAGCGTCGCCCCGACGATCCTGCCATACGACGCTACCACCACCACAACTTCAGGCTCGGGATTGTTCCAGGTCGAGCGCGGATGCAGCCCCGCCTCCATGCCATGACCAACCGCCGACATCGGCTGCGCCTTGGTGAAGATCTCCGCGTCCTCACCAATCCCCACCTCGAGATATTGCGACCACGCCCCGGCCTCGATCAGCGTCTTTTTCAGCGCCAGCGCTTGCGGGGAGCCGGGCTTCAGTCGGCGCAAGTCTCCACCCAATTGCCGCTCGACTTCACCACGAATGGCCTCCGCCTTCTCTGGCGCCCCCTTGGCCTGCTCCTCGATCACCCGCTCCAGCATCGATCGGGCAAACGTCACTCCGGCGGCCTTGACCGCCTGCAGGTCGATCGGCGCCAGCAGCCACGGCTTGGAGGCGTCCCGCGAGGCCTCCGGCGTATTGGTCAGGATAGCCTCGAGCGAGCCGAGATCGTCGCCCGCCATCGCTGAGATCCGCGCTGCCGGATCATCGGCCTCGCACAGATCCGACATGGTCGGCACGGAGGCGGTGATGTCGAAACACCGCCCATCCCGCACCGCCACCACCGACGGCCCCTCGACATCCGGCCGCCACACCCGGCCGGCCATCACCGCCTGCGCCTGATCCTGTGGCAGCGTACGGCTCACACTCAAATATTCTTTCATGCGTCACACTCCCTAGGCCGCAAGCCCGCGTTTCCTGAGCATGGCGGCGCTGGTCGGCAGCCGGCCACGGAATGCAGTATAGGCTTCGCGCGGATCGCGCCGGTTGCCGGCCGAATAGACGAACGTCTTGAGCCGCTCAGCCGTTGCCGGGTCGAATACATTGCCAGCCTCGACGAAGGCCTCGAACGCGTCGGCATCCAGCACCTCCGACCACATGTAGCTGTAATAGGCCGACGCATAGCCGCCACCCGAGAAAATGTGCGCAAAGTGCGGCAACCGATGCCGCATCACCACGCCCTTTGGCATGCCCCGCCGCGCCAGGAATTCGGCTTCGAACCGCGTGAGATCGAGCCCTGCTGGATCATCCAGCACATGCAGCTCCAGATCGGCCAACGCCGACGCCACATATTCGCAGGTCGCATGCCCCTGATTGAACGTTTCGGCCGCCTTCAGCTTGGCAATCAGCGCCGGCGGCATCGCCGCCCCCGTATTGCAGTGACGGGCAAATTTGCCCAGCACATCCGTCGTGCCGAGCCAGTGCTCGTAAAGCTGCGATGGCAACTCGACGAAATCGGTCGATACGGCAGTGCCGGCAATCGACGGATAGGTGACGTTCGAGAGCAAGCCGTGCAAGGCGTGGCCGAACTCGTGGAAGAGGGTGCGTGCATCGTCGAAAGAGAGAAGGGTCGGCTGTCCGTCGGCCCCCCTGTTGAAATTCAACACGTTGACGATGATCGGCCGCTCATCCCCGCCAAGCCGCCGCTGTCCCCGGAAGGCGCTCATCCAGGCCCCCGAGCGCTTCGAGGGGCGCGCGAAATAGTCTCCCAGAAACACGCCGACCAGCGCTCCGTTGGCATCCGACACCTCGAAGGTGCGAACGTCGGGATGATAGCGTGGCAGGTCATCGCGTTCCTTGAAGGTCAGCCCGAAAAGGCGTCCGGCCGTGTCGAAAACCGCCGCGATCATGCTGTCCAGTTGCAGGTAGGGCTTGATCTCGCCTTCATCGAGGTCATGCTCCGCCTTGCGCACCTTTTCCGAATAATAGCGCCAGTCCCACGGCTCGATCTCGATATTCTGGCCTTCCTTGGCCGCCATCTGGGCAAGCCTGCCGCGCTCCTCGTTGGCGCGCTTCTTGGCCGCCGACCAAACCTCGTCCAACAGGGCGCGAACCGCATCGGGCGTTTTCGCCATGGCATCATCGAGCCGGAAGTCGGCAAACGTCTTGAAGCCCAGGATGTGCGCACGCTCGGCCCTGAGCGCAATCGTCTCCGCCGCAATGGCGCGATTGTCGTGCGCGTTGCCGTTCTCCCCGCTTGCTCCAGGCAAGAAACGCTTGCTCCCGAAGGTCGCGACGTGCCGAGAACTGGAGGAATGGCTCGATTGAGGATCGCGCGAGAGTAATGACGTGCTCATCCTCGCCAAGACCAAGATCGGCGCCAGCCCGTCGTGCAGCCTGCCGCACGAAGTCCGGCAATCCGGCAAGATCCGCTTCGCCCTTGAGCACGAGACGGAATGCCTGCTCCTCGGCCAGAACGTTCTGCGCAAATTGGGTGCCAAGTGTCGCCAGCCGCGCGTTGATCTCAGCAATCCGCGCTTTGCCAGCCTCATCGAGATTGGCACCAGACCGCACGAAACTCGTGTAGGTCCGCTCCAGAACTCGCATTTGCTCGTCATCGAGGCCGAGACTGTCACGGCGTGACCACAGATCGGCCACCCTCCGGTAGAGGTCCGGGTTGAGCGCAATCTTGGTTCCATGATTTGAAAAGCGCGGCGCCATCTCGCGCTCGACGGCCTGCAGGTCGGGATTCGTGTGGCTGCCGGTCAGGTTGTAGAAGACACGCGCAGCCCGCGTCAGCATCCGCCCCGCAGTCTCGAGGGCCTCGATCGTATTGGCGAACGTCGCTGGCTCAGCGTTGCCCGTGATCGCCTCGATCTCTTCGTCATGTGCGGCCATACCCGCTGTAAAGGCCGGCTCATAGTGACGCGCCTCGATGCTGTCGAAGGGCGGCAGACCGAACGGCGTATCCCATACGGCCAGAAGCGGGTTGGCTGTCTCGTCCATGCTGCAAGCTTCCTCCAAAACAGGCAAAGCACGCCGGGCTGCTGCCGGCGTGCTTCTCATCATTCTCACAAATACGGGCGAATTGCAGCCCGGCGATCAGCTTTGCGCCCGTGCCTCTGCATCGATGTGGGCAACCAGGTTGCCATCCAGACCAAGCCCCTGGGCGAGCGACACCAGGAAGTCATGCTCCTCCTGGGTGTCGAGATCGATCGCGACACGGGCAGCCGTGAACACCTGTACGGCCTCGGCCTCCGACTGCACCGCCGATACGAGATCGGCAACGGTTGCCGGATTGTTGAGCTCGTTCGCCAGGAACTCCTCGGCACCCTGGTCGAGTCCGGCTTGATGCAGGCTGCCGAGCATTTTCTGCTGCTCGGCGGCATCGATCCGCCCGTCGGCGGCCGCAGCCGCGATCATCGCCCGGATGTAGAGCAGCGCTGAATCATGCGTCACGGCCTCAGCCTCGAACCCCGAGCCACGCGGCGCTTCGATCAATGCGTTGGTGGCGGGGGCCTGCCCGCCGACCAGTGGCCGGCCCTGCTGGTAGTTTTGCAAAGCCTTGTAGGCAAGCCCGCCGATCAGCGCCAGCCCACCGAGCTTCAATGCACTGGTCGCAAGCGATCGGCCGGCCCTGGTGCCAAGCAGCACCCCACCAAGCCCACCCGCCACCGCACCGGCGCCCAGTTGGTTGTTGCGCACCAACTCCTTCAGCTGCTCGAGCAGTTCATCAGGGTTTTTGCCTGTCGCTTTGCCAAGCGCATCGCGCATGTGGCCCGAGGCGCCCGTCGCGTCGTCGATCCGCCCGGCACCTTCCTTGACGCCCTGCGTTGCCTGACCCAGCACTTGGCCCAGAATATCCATCAGGCCACCGCCTTGGCCGCCACTCTGCCCACCGGACTGGCCGCCACCCGGCAGCATGTTCTTCAAAATCTCTTCCAGGCCGCCACCCTGGCTGCCGCCGCCGGATGCCGGGCCGGCGCCCCGATCCGGCGCGATTTGCCGGGTCTGCGACTGGGCCGGCTGGCCCATAGCCTCACCAAGCCGTCCAAGGATATCGCCGAGCCCGCCACCGCCTTGCGATGGGGCAGGTGCTCTTGTTTGTCCGCCGCCACCTTGCTGGCCCATGGCCTCGCCCAGTCGGCCGAGGATGTCACCCAGTCCGCCACCGCCCTGTGACTGACCAGAGGCTGCCCCCTGCCCCCCGCTCCAGGTTGCCCCAAGGCCGCGCCGAGCTGCCCCAGAATATCGCCGAGACCGCCAGACGGCGCCTGCTGGCCTTGCTGGGCCTGCCCTCCACCGCGAACGAGGTGCTCGAGAAGGCTGCGTGCGTCAAACATTTCACTCTCCGTGCTTGGGCAGAAACTGGCCGCCGACAGCCCCAATCTAGGTGTTGAGCCCTCGGTTCGCAATAAAAGCTCTGAATGCCGACTATTCCGCGGCAAGAGCCTGTCCAGCGCCCGACTGGTTTTTCTGCCCGGCTCCGGCCGCCCGTCCCGATGCCTGAGGCCCATCCTCGAGCCCCCCGGGCTCATCGACCGGGCCAACAAGACGGCCGAAGATGCGCCACATCAGCTGGGCGAAATCATCCAGTGCCACGAACACCGCCGGCACAAAGACAAGGCTCAGCAGGGTTGACGAAATCAGTCCGCCGATCACCGCAATCGCCATAGGCGAGCGGAATTCGCCGCCATCACCAACAGCCATGGCCGACGGCAGCATGCCGCCAACCATCGCAATGGTGGTCATGATGATCGGCCGGGCACGTTTGCGTCCCGCATCGACGATCGCCTCGCCCCGCGGCACCCCGCGCGCCATTTCCTCGATCGCGAAATCCACCAGCATGATGGCGTTCTTCGTCACGATCCCCATCAGCATGAGGATACCGATCACCACCGGCAGGCTGACCGGCTTCGATGTGATCGCCAAGGCCACGATCGCGCCACCGATAGAAAGCGGTAACGAGAACAGAATGGTGATCGGATGCAGGAACGAGCCGAACAGCAGCACGAGGACGGCAAACACCATCATCAACCCCGCGCCCATGGCCTGACCGAAGCCAAGGAAGATCTCGGCCATGATTTCCGCATCGCCAAATTCCTTGATCTCCACGCCGTCCGGCAGGTTTTGCGCCGCCGGCACCGCTTTCACGGCCTTGAGCGCATCGCCAAGCGGCGTATTCCCGATCAGGTCTGCCCCCACCAGAATGCGGCGCCGCCGGTCGTAGCGATCGATCGAGGTCGGCCCTTGGCTCATGCGGAACGTCGCCACTGCCGCCAGCGGAACCGCCGCGCCCGTCGGCGTCTGGACCTTCAAGGCCTCGAGGAATTGGCGATTGCTGCGCGCCGATTCATCGAGCTGGACCCGTATCGGATCTGCCGGTCGTCGAGCTCGATGCGCGCCAGATTGGCGCTGACGTCGCCAATGGTCGCAATCCGGATGGCCTCCGAAATCTGGTCGGTCGAAATCCCGAGATCGGCCGCAACGTCGGTCCGCGGCGTGATCAGCAATTCCGGACGATCCAGCTCGGCCGTCGACACCACATTGGCCAGCATGGCCGCGCCGGTCTTCGACGTCACCCGTTTGGCCTGACTTGTCATCTCGGCGGCAACCTTGCTGACCGCGTCGCCATTGCTGCCCGCAACGACGAGTGAAAATTGCCGCTGCCCATCATCCTTGATGAACCAGTAGCGAATATCCGGCAGCGCCCGCAGATCGCGGCCCAGCGCCTGCCGCACGTCATCCTGCGAGAGCTTGCGCTCCGTTCGCGCCACCAGATTGATGGTCAGCGTCGCCTTGCGCACCTCAGAGCCCGAACCGAGCAGCGTGCCCCCGTTGACGAACACGCGCTTGACCTCCGGCCGGGCCGCAATCCGGCGCGCCACCAGATCCGTGACCTTGCGTGTCGCCTCCAGTTTCGATCCCGGCGGCAACTCCACCGCGAGCAGCATGCGCCCCGAATCTTCCGGCGGCAAAAAGCCCGAGGGTATCAGGTAGAACGAACCGATCGAGGCGGCGAAAATCAAAAGGCCAAGCACCACCGTTTTGAGGCGATGGCGCACCGACCAGCTGACCAGGCGCGTATAAGCCCGCATCAACCCGCCTTCATGGTCGCTATGCTCGACCGCACGCAGGAAGTAGGCCGAGAGCATCGGCGTGATCAGCCGCGCCACCAGCAGCGAAAAGAACACCGCAAAAGCGACCGTCAACCCGAACTGCTTGAAATATTGACCGGCAATGCCGCCCATGAAGCTCACCGGCGCGAACACTGCGATGATGGTCATGGTGATGGCGATAACGGCGAGCCCGATCTCATCGGCCGCCTCCAGCGAGGCGCGATAGGCCGATTTGCCCATGCGCATGTGGCGCACGATGTTTTCGATCTCGACGATGGCGTCGTCGACCAGAATGCCGGTCACGATGGTGATCGCCAGCAGGCTCACCAGGTTGAGCGAAAAGCCCATCACCTGCATTGCCCAGAAGGTCGGGATGATCGACAGCGGCAACGCGATGGCCGCAATCAAAGTCGCCCGCCAGTCGCGAAGAAAAACAATGATCACGAGTATCGCGAGCGCCGCCCCTTCGAGCAGCGTCGTGATGGTCGAGTGATACGAGCCGATCGCGTACTGGGTCGTCGTATCGATCTCGGATATGTCGACATTGGGATGGTCGGCCCTGAGCTTCGCCAGCACCTTGTTGACCGCAGCCGACACCACCACGTCACTGGCACCGTTGCTGCGCGAAATCGCAAATGCAACAACGTCCCGTCCATCGAGGGTGGCAAAGGTCCGCCGCTCGGCGTGTGCATCGCTCACCCGGCCAAGATCATCAAGCCGAACCTTGCGGCCGCCCGGCAGTGCGATCATGGTGGCGGCCAAATCGTTCAAGCTGGCCTTTGACCCTAGCGTGCGGATCGCCTGTTCGCTCGCGCCGATCTCACCGCGTCCACCGGCCAGATCGATGTTGCGCGCTTTGAGCTGTCGGTTGACATCGCCAGCCGTGATACCCAGAGCAACCAGCCGGTCAGGATCGAGCGAGACACGAATTTCGCGCTCCACGCCACCGATGCGCTGCACCTGGCTGACGCCTTTCACACCCTGCAAAGCCCGCACCACCGTGTCGTCGACGAACCACGATAGCTCCTCCGGCGTCATCGCCGGCGCTTTCGCCGCATACGTCAGGATCGGCAAGCCACCGAGTTCGAAACGTTGAACGACCGGCTCCTCGATCGAACGCGGCAGATCGGACCGCACCCGCGCCACCGCATCCTTGACGTCATTCAAGGCGCGGTCCGAGTTGGTCTCGAGCCTGAATTCGACCAGGGTGACGGACGCACCTTCGGTGAGCGTCGAGGTGATGTGCTTCACACCTGCAACGCCGGCGATGGCGTCCTCGACCTTCTTCGTCACCTGCGCTTCGAGCTCGATCGGCGCCGCGCCAACCTGATAGATGCGCACCTGCACGATCGGCACGTCGATGTTCGGAAAGCGCGTGATCGCAAGGCTGGAAAAACTGAAGATGCCGAGCACCATCAGCACGAGGAACAGCACCAGCGCCGGCACGGGCTGGCGGATCGACCAGGCAGAGATGTTCATCTGTTTTCTCCCCGGCGTCTCGTTCAGCCGGCTTCGCGCGGGCCGCGCTCGGCATCGGTCACCGGCGTCACGCCATCACCATCCCGCAGAAATGTGCCCGAGCGGGCGATGACGATGTCACCATCCGCCAGCCCCGCCGTCACTTCGACCCGCCCACCGTCTGCGAGGCCGATTTTGACCTTGCGCACCGCCACCTTGTTGTCGTGCACCACCTGCACGGAGGTCACGCCATCCGAGTACAAGATCGCCGTCGACGGCAGCGCCAGGCCGCGGCTGGTGTCGGTTTGAATGCGGGCACGCGCGAAAGAACCGATCCGCAAGCCCGGCTTGTCACCGATGAAGATGCGCACGCGGCCAAGGCGCGTCGCCTTGTCGACTTCAGGCGATACCAACCGCACTACGCCATCGACCTGTCCGCTGCCGGCGACGTCGATCACGACCTTCTGGCCCTCGCGGATCTTGCCGAGCTGCGTCTCGGGAACCTCCCCATCGAGTTCGATCTCGCCCTTCGCGATGATCCGGAACAGCGGCTCGGCGAGGCCTGAGGCATAGCCGCCAATCCGCGCCAACCGCCGCGACACGAGACCGTCGGCCGGCGCCCGAATATCGGTGCGAGACCGCCGCCAGGAAATTTCGCGGCGCTGCGCTTCCACCTGCGCTTTCTCAGCCTCGGCGAGTTTGAGCCCGTCTCGGGCCGAGGCAAGCGTGGCTTCCGCCGTCAACCGGGCGCTCTCCCGTTGGTCCATGCCGCTCTCGGACAGATAGCCGGACTTGGTCAGCGGCTTGGCGCGGTCGTAAGCGTTCTTGGCTTCCGCCAGACGGGCACTCGCAGAATTGATCGCGCTTTGGGCCTGGGCGATCGCTGCCTCGCTTTTGGCGAGCGCCGCGGTGTTCTGGGCCAATTGCGCCTCCAGCGTATCGGAGACCAGCCGGGCCAGAACCTGCCCCTTCTTCACGCGGTCGCCTTCATCCGCCAGCACCTCGACGACCCTCAAGCCGTCGATCTCCGGGCCGACCAGGATCTCCTCACGCGCCACCAACGACCCCGTCACCAGAACACTCTCGACGAAAGTCGCCGTCGTCGCCCTGACAACCGTGACGGCCGGTGGCGGTGGCCCCTTGGCATCACCCGTCACAACCTTATTGGCAGCCTTGGAGGGTATCATGTCCGCAAGCGGCTGTGGCACAGTCAAGCGACCGCTCGCCATCAGCGCGACCCAGATTCCGGCCACTGCAAGCATTCCAAGGAAAACGCGCTTGAAGGTCATCGCGAAGCCTCCACGGGTTCAGGCTGGCGCGGTTGAGCGACCATGCCCTCATCAATGACGGGATTGAGTAGCCCTTCGATCACTTGCATGACTGCAGGCAAAGTGGCCTCGGGATCGAAACGGGGATCGACGGCGCGGCGCCAGAACAGTCCGTCGCCGATGGTCATGAACACGCTCGCGAGAATGGGTATATCGAGGCTGGGGCGGATCCGGCCTTCCTCCTTCAAGCGCTGGAACAGCGCCTCGAAGCTCCCCTGAACCAGCGCATCGACGCTGCGATAGATCGTTCCGACCGTTTCATTGCGCGTTGCCTCAAGACCGATCTCGATGCACAACTTGCGCTTGTGCGCAGGCTCGTCGATAAAATACTGGTTGCCCATCTCTGACAGCGCGGCCATCAGATCCGGAGCCTCCGCAACAGCCTCGAACCGCGTCTGGAACTGAGCCCTGTCGCGCTCGGCAATCCCCGCGATCAATGCCTCTTTGCTGTCGAAGTAGATATAGAGAGCGCCCGGACTGACGCGCGCCTCCTTGCAGATCGCCTGCATCGTCGTGCGATGGAACCCTGCGCGCGCAAAACAAACTTCCGCAGCATCGAGAATGTGCTCGCGTCGCTGGCGCTGAACATCTGGTTTCAGGCGTGGCATGGCCTGTCTGTGCTCCCCTGCCGCATGACGGCGCTCAGGCTGTGACGGATGGGCGGATGTCACCCTCGTGCCACCGCCAGCCGACTTACATCGCAACGCAACTTAAAAAACGAACGACCGTTCTTTATGGACGAATAGCCGCGGCTAAGATCGTTTGTCAAGATCGCCCTTCGCACCGCCGGCCATGCCACGCCCACACGCGAAAGTGTCAGTGGCGCGGCAACAACATCATCCCCCGCGCTCCCAATTGAGGCAGCCGGCGACGATACGGTTAACGGCTCGTTAACGCGAAGCAGCGCACAACTCTTGAAGACGACCACGGATCACAGCGCAATGCCGGCCGACGGCGCGCGCAGCGGGGAGATCGGGTCATGCTTGCAATGCTGCTCACTGCCGTGGCGCTCGCCGCCATCGCCACTCTCAGCGCCGCGAAATTTGGCCGAATCGCCAGCCGGCCAGCACCCGTACGGTGCGCCCCCAAGCCAATCACAGCCCATCACGTCCAATCACTTGCAGGTCCGAGCGACGGAAACTGCATTGAAACATCGTTCATTCAACATAGGTAATCTGAAGATGCCCCGATCAACCCGGAACGGAATCGCCCCGTGAGCAGTTAGACAGACATAAGATAGGGACCAGTCATGGAACACACTGAATACAATTGGGAGCGGCATCAGTCGCTCAACGCCGGTGCCACTCTCACGACCGAAGATATCGAAGCAATTGCCCGCCTGATGGCCGAGCTGAAAGAGCTGACGCTTTCGCGCGGCAGCTATGAGGCAGCGTCCGACTTCTTGAAGCGCCTTGGCTACGACGGCAATGACGACGTCCTGGTCCGCCCCGAACGCCTGCCCAATTGAGCAGCGCGCGCAAGCCAAGAGCGTTTTGCGTCAGATCTCGCGCCAATCGAGATAGCGGTAGGGCATCAGCATGCCCGGCGCGACGCGGCGCGCCAGACCGTGCAGCGGAAGTGGCGTCGGCTCACTCAACGGCAGCGCCAGCTCGTTGACGGGCTTTCCCGTAACCGCTGCAGCGAGTTCACGACCGAGCGCCACCGACAATCCAACGCCGCGGCCATTGCAGCCCGCCCAGGCGAAACCATCCGGCCCGATCTGATGCATGCGCGGATAGAAATCGCGCGTCATGCCGATATAGCCGTTCCACACATAGTCGAAAGAAACCGGCCCGATATTGGGAAACAGCCTCTCCAGGCGGGCGGCAATGTAGGGCTGCATGCGCTCGCGGCGCTTGAAGGGCAGCAGGATTGCACCTCCCGTCACCAGCCGGTTGCGCGCGTCGTAGCGCGCGAAATAGAGCTCACGATGCGTGTCCGATACCGCCTGCCGGCCCGGAATGATGGTGCGACGCACGTTGTCGGAAAGCGGCTTGGTCGCCATCTGCCACGAATAGACCGGCACCACTTCACGCGCGATGTCCGGCGCCAGTTGCCGCGAAAACTCACCCGTATAGGCGTTGGTCGCCAGCACCAGCCCCCGTGCGCGGATCGTCCCGGCCTTGGCCCTCACCACCCAATTGTCGCCGGTGCGCGCGAAGCTCTGCACCGGCGAACGCGCATAGATTCGCCCGCCATGCTTGAGCACAGCGCCTGCAAGGCCCCGCGCCAGCGCCAGCGGGTTGATATGCCCGCCCGTGGTGTTGCCCCATCCACCGAACCATTGGTCTGAGCCTGTGATGTCGCGCATCTCCTCGCGTGACTTGAGCGATACGGGCGCACCGAACTTCGACCACTGGCGGACGCGATTCTCCGCGATCTTCATCCGTCCCGGCGAATGCACCGGCTGCACCCAGCCGTTCTGTTCGGCTTCCGCCTCGATCCCCTCGGCCCTCACCGTGTCGAACAGGATCTGCGCGCAATCGCGAATGAGATGCACCAGCCGCTCGCCCGCTTCCCCATGGCGCCCAATGATCTGCTCGGGCTCCGGCCGTGTCAGCGTCGGGATCACCTGCCCGTTGTTCCGTCCCGAGGCGCCCCAGCCCGGCGCCATCGCCTCGACCACCGCCACATCATGCCCCGCCCGCGCCAGATGCAGCGCCGTCGACAGCCCCGTGAAGCCAGCACCGATCACCACCACGTCTGCTGCGACGTCCCCTTCGAGCGCCGGCAGCTCCGGCCCCTCCGGCGTCACAGCCGCCCATAGGGACGGCGGCCATTCGATTTTCTTCTGCATGGTGTGCCCTCGGTGCGGGTCATGGAAGTGGTTGGGCCAAACTCTGACATGCCCTCCCGCCCCCGTCATCCCACCACGACACAAGACACGAGGACGACACCGCTAACGTCGCCCTGCCCACAAAAAAAGAGGCGGTTTGGGGGATACGTCCCAAAAAGCGGGTTCAAAGGGCGGCAGCCCTTTTCGCGCGCCCTGCGCGATCCGAGCGGGAGACAGGCCCGATTGCGAAATTGATCTCCTGGCCTCCCCGCGCAATGATGTCGCTGCCCCCTGCATCAGCCCGACGGAGATCCCCCATGCCCGGCCCACGCCTCACAGGAAAAGTCGCGTTCATCACCGGCGCTGGCGGTGGCATAGGTCGCGCCACGGCTGAGCGCTTTGTCGAGGAAGGCGCCAAGGTCGTCGTTGCCGAGATCAATCGCGAGCTTGGCGAGGCCGCCGCTGCCGCCGCGCGCTCGAAAGCCGGCAATGCCGGCGGAGACGCCCACTTCATCCACTGCGACATCACCGATGCAGCGAGCGTCAAAGCAGCCATCGCCGAAACCGTGAGCCGCTTCGGGCTGCTCAACGTGCTCCACAACAACGCCGGCGGCTCGACGCCCGAGGACGGCACCGTCACCGAGGCCTCCGAGGATGAGTTCTGGCGCGTCATGAAGTTGGACGTCTACGGCACCTTCCTGTGCTCCAAGATCGCCATCCCCGAGATCGCCAAGGCCGGCGGCGGCGCCGTCATCAACATGGCTTCCAATCTGGCGCTGATGGCTGTGCCCGGACGCGCCTGCTATACGGCAGCCAAAGGCGGCGTCGCTGCCATGACCCGCGCCATGGCTCTCGACCATGCTCCTCAGAAGATCCGCGTGAACGCCATCGCCCCGTCTGTCACGCTGTCGGATCGCGTCAAGAAGTTGATGGCCGGCAACCCAGGCGTGGCCAAACTCGGCGAAAGCCACTTGTTCGGGCTGGGTCAGCCCATCCACATCGCCAACATGGCCGTGTATCTGGCTTCGGACGAAGCCGCCATCGACAGGCCAAGTCTATTCCGTCGACAGCGGCGTCACGATCTATTGAGCGCACCCCAGTTCGCCTGAATTCAAATGACCTGAAGGCCGGTGCCGCCACTGCCCAACGCCGTGTCAGTTCCTGCACCTTAGGTTGTGTTGCAGGCGCCAGCCACGTGCGCGTTCATGGAAAATCAACCCTACCGGATCATGGTAAACGTAAGTGTGCGTCGTTGCCATCGCACGGCCTCATTCGGGTCGCAAAGCAGCCGCGCCGCACATCTATCCATGGCTTGCCGGGATCAGAAAAACGGCAGTCGCGAGGGGTGGAGCGTACAGGAATGCGTCGTGTCGTGCTCATGGCAGGCTGTTTGGCGAGCGGCATAGCCACCGTTGCCCAAGCCCGCGGCAACACGCTCGACGATCCCTCCCTCAAGCGCGCCGTCTCCGGAAAAACCGTCAAGATCAGCACGCCGATCGGCCTTCCACTAACCGTGAACTACGGTGCCAACGGCATCATGGTGGGGACCGTCGGCACCGCATTGGCGGCATACCTCGGCTCCTCCAAGGACCGTGGCCGCTGGCACGTGCGGAACGGTCAGCTCTGCCAGAAATGGTTCAAGTGGCTCGCTTCCGAAGAAACGTGCATGCAGCTTCGCCAGCAGGGCGAGACGATCCATTGGCGTACCGACAAGGGACGCACCGGCACCGCCACGATCGAGGCCGGCCCGCCGGTATTGGCTGGTTCCAGCGCATCGGGTCTGGGCGCACCTCTGCACGTGGCTCGCCCCGAGCCCAAGCCATCACCGCCGGCTGAAGAAACGACCACCGCCGCCGAGCCTTTCGTTGCGCCCGCACCGCGTGAGCCTGCAACACCCTGGCAAACAACGCCCAAGCCGCAGGCACATGTAGCAATGGCGCCGTTGCCTCGCCATCGGCCGCCGCACACTCCACCCAGTGAGCCGCCGCACCTGATCGAGCCAATGCGCCAGGTGGTGCTCGCATCCGCAGGCGGCTTCAAGGCTTCGGTGCTGCCCGTCGCGCTGGCAAGCTTGTCCCCAGCCGCAATCCCGCGGCCTTCCGCTGTAAAGCGCCCGGAACCCGACGCCGATCTCACAAGCCCCACACCAACGCCGATTGCGCCGTCGCTGGCGTTGGCCGAGCCATGCGCGCAGCCGTCGACCAAGCCACCATCTGGTCGCTCGAGCACCGTTGGTGCCACGCCAATGCACTGGCGACGTCGGCGACCTTTGCCATGCCACACGTCGATCAGTTGCCCGGCGTGGCGGATTTTGCTGACACCCCGAGCTTGTTGGCCATTGCCAAGGAACAAGGCGCCCCCGGCGAGCTGCCACTGGTCCCGCCCGCATGCATGACGATGGAGCCGGCGCTCCAGATGATCTCGAAAACCGAGTTGCGCTGAACGCCAGCCGCCGCAGGTCAGCGCCCAACGCCTTTACGGCGCCTATTGACTGCCCAAGCGCTCAATTCAGCCGCGGCCGCGTGCCGCCATTTGTTCGGCACGCTTTTTGATTTCGGCCCGGTAGGGACTGGCTGGGTAGGTGCCGAGGATACGCTTTTCCGTCGAGAAGAATGACAGCTCCTCAAGCGCCAGCCGAACCAGGCGATCGGACGGATGTCCTTCGATGTCGGCATAGAACATCGTCGCCACGAACTCACCGTTCACCTGGTAGCTCTCGAGCTTGGTCATGTTGATGCCGTTGGTGGCAAAACCACCCATGGCCTTGTAGAGCGCCGCCGGCACGTTCCTCACATTGAAGATGAATGTCGTGATCACCGGTCCGTCGTCAGGTTCGGCATCATCGGGCTCAGAGGACAGAATGACGAAGCGCGTGGTGTTGTGCTGCTCGTCGTCGACGTCGGAAAGCAGAATGTCGAGCCCGTAGATGTCGGCGGCAAGCTTCGGCGCCAAAGCGGCCTTGGTCTTGTCCGCCCACTCAGCCACCTGACGGGCCGCCCCCGCCGTATCACCGGCAACATGCGGTTTGAGGCCGTATTTGCGGATCAGCTTGCGCGATTGGCCCAGCGCATGAACATGGCTGTAGAGATCGGTGATCTCCTCGACCTTTGCCCCCTTCACGCCCATCAACTGGTGGCGGATCGGCAGAAAATGCTCGCCGACGATATAGAGGCCCGAGTTCGGCAGCAGGTGGTGAATGTCTGCAACCCGCCCCGCCAGCGAATTCTCGATCGGAATCATGGCGTAGGCTGCCTCACCCGATTGCACCGCCCCGATTGCGTCTTCGAAGGTCGGGCACGCCATGGGCTCGAGATCGGGATAGGCCTGCGCACACGAGGTGTGCGAATTGGCACCCGGCTCCCCCTGATAGGAGATCTTCAGTTTCTTGCCGCCACGCGCCGCACCGGCGCGCGCTTCGGACTTGGGGCTACCCATTTGATCGTCATGCCCTGGCTTCGAGCATCAGGCTCGGTGTTGTCCGGCAGCGATCTCGCGGCGAGCCCGCTCCAGATCGGCCGGTGTATCGACCCCGAGAGGTACAGTATCCACAAGGCTGACGTCGATGCGCATGTTGTCCTCGAGCGCCCTTAACTGTTCGAGCCGCTCGCGAATTTCCAGTGGCGAAGGCTTCAGGCTGACAAACCGCGCAAGCGCCTTGCGCCGGTAGGCGTAGATGCCGATGTGGTGGTAAAGCGGCCCCTCTCCCGACGGCGCGGTAGCACGGGTGAAATAGAGCGCCCTCAAAACATGCCGCGCCACCGGCGTGCCCACCACCTTGACCACATTCGGATTGGTTCGCTCTTCGGCCTCCACGATCTCGGCGGCAAGAGTTGCAATGTCCACCTCACCGACCGCAAGCGGCGCCATGCAAGCCCCCACCAGATGAGGCTCCAGTGTCGGCAAATCGCCCTGCAAATTGACGATGATCTCGGCTTGCCCATCCGGATCGGCCTTCTGCACCGCCTCGAAGACCCGGTCTGACCCCGAGGCATGATCCGCCCGCGTCATGACCGCCTCACCCCCGGCGGCCCGCACACAATCCGCGATCGCATCTGTATCCGTCGCCACGATGACCCGTCCGACACCGGCCGCCATCGCCCTATCCCACACGTGCACGATCATCGCCTTGCCGCCGATTTCGGCCAGAGGCTTGCCGGGCAGCCGCGAGGCCTGCATCCGGGCGGGTATGACAACAAGGCAACTGGAGGCGGGCATGGCCGTTGATCCGGGCATGAGTGACAATTGGTCTCGGGGCCTTGTCCTAGAACATAACGCTGACAGGTTGCAAGGCGACCCGGAGCCCCTATAGTTGCGCCCGCTTCGCCCCGCACCCAAGCGTGATCTGTCGGCTGCGCGGGCACAATGGTGCTTGAGCGATGCCGCCGCATTCGGTGCCCGGTTTTTTCCATTGGGTACAACCAGTTTGCGGCGCATTTGCAGCAGATGAGACGTGGGATCAGGGGCGCATGGACAGCTTCGAGTTCAACAAGATCGCAGGTGGCGCTTTATCGGCGCTGCTCTTCATGTTCGGGCTGCCACAGCTGGCAAGCGTCATAGGCGGCGGCGAGCATGGCGGCGGCCACGGTGAGGCCCACGCCGTCACGGCGGGTTACACGCTCCCGATGCCAAAAGGCGGGGCTAGCCATGGTGGCGGTGCCCCGGCTGCGGACGCTTTCAGCTTCGCCAAGGTTGCGGCCCTGCTCCCCAAGGCCAACGCCGATGCGGGCAAAGACACTTTCAAGGCCTGCGCCCAATGTCACACTGCGGAAAAAGGCGGCGCCGCCAAGCAAGGTCCAAACCTCTATGGCATCGTCGGTCGCGACGTTGGCAAGGCCCCGGGCTTCTCCTATTCGGCCGCTGTCGCTGAAAAAGGCGGCAAGTGGACCTGGGAGCTGCTCACCAACTATCTCCATAGCCCCCGCGAGACGATCCCCGGCAACAAAATGTCTTTTGCAGGCGTGAAAGACGAGAACGAGTTGGCCGACCTTCTCACCTATCTGCGCACGCTGTCCGACAGCCCGGCACCGCTCCCGGCCGTGCCCGCAGCGGCAAAGCCCGCCGACAAGCCTGCAGATAAGCCTGCCGAGCCAAAGAAATAAACCGAGAACATCACCGCCCCGGAACGATGCAGATCTCCGGCGCCGGCTGCTGAACACTGAAAGGCCGGGGTCGACTACCCCGGCCTTTGGTGGTTTGCTGGCCCCATCGTCGCAAAGGCGTGGAGAAGAATTAACTTGGCATCTTCGCATCACCTTTCCATGCTCTGGCCAAGTCCCGTTCGGCCTCAAAAGCGCTGCATCAACCAGCCAGGATTGCCGCCGGCTCGACACAGCACAGTCCGTCGCAGAAAGTGGTAATGACAAAGCTCACGTTTCAGCCGTTGCGCGCCTTGGTGTCCCTGACAGCCGTGGCCCTGATGCTGACGATGCGCGCTCTGCCGGCCGTTGGCGGCACACCGGAGACGCGCCATCACGCCCTGTCTCTCATCGGTGAGCCCAAGGCCGGGCCGAACTTCACCCATTTCGATTGGGTCAATGCAAACGCACCCAAGGGCGGTGACATCAAGCTCCGGGCACTCGGCACGTTCGACAATCTCAATCGGTTCACACTGAAGGGTGTCGGCGCAGCCGGGCTGACACTTCTCTATGCCCCCTTGATGACATCGAGCCTCGACGAACCATCGACCGAGTACGGCCTGGTTGCCGAATGGGTGTCGCATCCTCCCGATTTCACCTCCGCAACCTTCGGCCTCAGGCCCGAGGCCCGCTTTCACGACGGCAAGCCCATCACCCCGGCCGATGTCGTCTTCTCCCTAGCCGCCATCAAGAAGGCCAATCCGCGCTACGCCCTCTATTTCAAGGACGTCGTGAAAGCGGAAGCCATAGGCAGCCACGAAGTTCGCTTCATCTTCGATGGCCCCGGCAACCGCGAACTGCCGGTGATCATCTCGGCCCTTCCCGTGCTGCCCAAGCACTACTGGGAAGCAAAGGATGCCAACGGCGAACCGCGTGACCTCTCCAAGACCACTCTCGAAATCCCTCTCGGCTCGGGCCCTTATCGCATCGCCAGCTTCGACACCGGCCGCAATGTCACCTACGCGCGCATCAAGGATTGGTGGGCCAAGGACCTCCCCGTCGCCAAAGGCCAGTACAATTTCGACCAGATCACGTACATCTACTATCGCGACCGGCTGCCGGCCTTCGAAGGCTTCAAGGCCGGCGAAACCGACTTCTGGCACGAAAACAGCGCCAAGGGCTGGGCCACCGAGTTCAACTTCGAAGCCGTCAACAAGGGCTTCGTCAAGCGCCAGCTGATCCCTGACGGCGACATCCAGGCGATGCAGGGCTTCGCCTTCAACCTCAGGCAACCTCAGTTCCACGACCGCCGCGTCCGCGAAGCTTTCAATCTGGCCTTCAACT
This sequence comes from Hyphomicrobiaceae bacterium, assembly GCA_041397705.1. GTDB lineage: Bacteria > Pseudomonadota > Alphaproteobacteria > Rhizobiales > Hyphomicrobiaceae. Next base: position 17,962 of record JAWKWC010000029.1, on the reverse strand, counting down.
TCGAGTGGGCCAACAAGTCCATGTTCTATGATCAGTATCGCCGGTCCGGCAGCTATTTCGGCAATTCGGAGCTGGCCTGCCGCGGCCTGCCCGAAGGCGAGGAGCTGACAGCACTGCAAGCGGTGGCAAACCACTTGCCCCCCGAACTCTTCAAGACCGAATACAAGAATCCGACCAACCACGCGCCTAGCGACTTTCGCAACCACATGCGCCGCGCGGCGAAGCTGCTGCAGGAAGCCGGCTGGACCATCAAGGACGGTGTGCGGACAAACGCACAGGGCATGAAACTCCGCGCCGAAGTCCTCATCGCGCAGCCAAGCTTCGAGCGCCTGGTGCTGGCCTACAAGAAGGAACTCGCCAAGCTCGGCATCGACATCTCCGTGCGCATCGTCGATAGCGCCCAGTATATCCGCCGGCTCCGATCCTTCGACTACGACATCATCGTTGCGAGTTTCGGCCAGTCTCATTCGCCCGGCAACGAGCAGCGCGAATACTGGGGCTCGGCGGCAGCCGGCGAGCCTGGATCCCGCAACCTGATCGGCATCAAGAATCCGGCAATCGACGCGCTCATCGAGAAGATCATCTACGCCCGCAATCGCGCCGAACTGGTGGCCCGCACCCGCGCCCTCGACCGGGTGCTGCTGTGGGAGCACTACGTGGTGCCACACTTCCACTCGCCCAACGACCGCATTGCCTACTGGGACAAATTCGATTTTCCCAAACCAGGCCCGCACCACGCCGTGCCATCGGATGCCTTCGTGCGCATCTGGTGGTACGACCGCGAGGCTGCCGAGAAACTCAAGGAACGGCGCTGACCCGTTGGCCGCCGCCAGAGAGGACGTCGACGATGACCATTTGGAGCAAAGTCCTGGCTACCGCATTGGCGCTCGCGCTTGGCACAGGCATCGCCGTCGCCGAGCCCCGCCATGGCCTCTCCATCTTCGGCGACCTCAAATATAAGCCGGGCTTCACGCACTTCGAGTACGTCAATCCCAACGCACCCAAGGGTGGCCGCCTGTCGATGGTCGGTCCCGTCTCCATTCGCTCCTTCGACAGCTTCAATGCGTTCTTGCTGAAAGGTGATGCCGCCCAAGGCCTTTCCCTCCTGTACGACACGTTGCTGGAAGGCGCCGCCGACGAGCCTTCGTCTGCCTATGGACTGCTCGCCGAAAGTGTCGACCTCGCCCCCGACAAGACGAGTGCGACCTTCAAGATCCGTCCCGAAGCGCGCTTTTCCGACGGCAAGCCCGTAACGGCCGATGACGTGGTTTTTACCCTCGACATCCTGAGATCGAAGGGCCACCCGAGCTACCGCATCACGCTGCGCGATGTCGTCAAGGCCGAGGCGTTGGATAAACTCACTGTGCGTTTCACCTTCAAGGGCGATCTGGTGCGCGACTTGCCGCTGATGGTCGGCGGACTGTCCATCCTGCCCAAGCACTACTACGACACCCAACCCTTCGACGAGACGACACTCAAGATCCCCGTCGGCTCCGGCCCCTACACCATCGACAGCTACAAGCAGGGCCAGCACGTGACTTATAAGCGCCGGCCGGACTGGTGGGCCAAGGACCTCAACGTCAATCGTGGCCGCTATAACTTCGACGAGCTGCGCTACGACTACTATCGCGACCGCACTGCGGAACTGGAAAGCATCAAGTCCGGCACCATCGACCTGCGCGAGGAATTCACCTCGCGCGACTGGGTCACCGCCTACGATATTCCAGCTGTCAAGGACGGCCGCCTCATCAAGCTCACACTGCCCGACGCAACGCCCTCCGGCGCTCAGGGCTACTTCATCAATACCCGGCGCGAGAAGTTCAAGGACATCCGGGTCCGCAAAGCCCTTGGCCTCGCCTTTGACTTCGAATGGACCAACAAGAACTTCTTCTACAATCTCTACACCCGCACCGCGAGCTACTTCGAAAACTCGGACATGAAGGCCGAAGGCAAGCCATCACCAGCCGAGCTGAAGCTGCTCGAGCCGTTTCGCAATAAGCTCCCACCAGAAGTTTTCGGCGACCCCATCATGCCTCCCGTCAGTGATGGCACCGGGACCGACCGCAAGCTATTGCGTGAGGCTCAGAAGCTCTTCATCGCCGCCGGCTGGAAAATCGACTCTGCCAGCCGCGGCCCTGCCGTTCTCAAGAATGCGAAGGGCGAGCCATTCGAGATCGAGTTCCTCAACACCGGCCCGACCATGGAACGCATCCTCGCCCCCTACGTCAAAAGCCTCGGTCTGATCGGCGTCAAAGCAACGATCCGCACGGTCGATCCCGCCCAGTACGAACGGCGCGTCAAGAGCTGGGACTACGATGTCATCTCCTCGCGCTACACCATGGGCCTGACACCTGGCGTTGAACTCTTCAACTACTGGGGCAGCCAGTCCGCGAATTCAGAGGGCAGCCGCAACAGCTCCGGCATCAAAGATCCCGTCATCGATGCGCTCATTGAAAAAGTCATCATCGCCAAGTCGCGCGACGAGCTGGTCACCGCCACCCGTGCCATCGACCGGGTGCTGCGCGCCGGTTACTATTGGGTGCCGCACTGGTACAAGGCCTCACACACCATCGCCTACTGGGACAAGTTCGGCCGTCCCGCCACCAAACCCAAGTATGCCCGTGGCATTATCGACACATGGTGGTATGACGAGGCGCGCGCAGCCCGCCTGAAGGCGCGATAGGGTTAGGTCGAGGCGCTGCATCATGCACACATCACACGGGCACATGGCGTCTCCAGTTCGGCAGCCATCAACCGCAAAGCCTGAGCAGGGTATTTAATCCGAGATGGTCGCCTACCTCATCAAGCGCCTGCTGCTGGTCATTCCGACATTGATCGGCGTGCTCACCATCACATTCCTCCTGGCGCAATTCGCGCCCGGCGGCCCCGTCGAACGCATCATGGCCCAGCTCACCGGCACTGACTCCGGCGCCACCGCACGCTTCGGCGGCGGCTCTGGCGGTGACGGCGCCAGTTCCCGCCCCGCCACCACTGGCTCGGAAGGGGTTGGCTCCAAATACCGCGGCTCACAAGGTCTCGATCCCAAATTCATCGAAGACCTGAAGAAGCAATTCGGTTTCGACAAGCCCTGGTACGAGCGCTACGCCAAGCTCGTGTGGGATTTCGCCCACTTCGATTTCGGTCGCAGCTACTACCGCGACATCACTGTCGTCGAGCTGATCAAGGAGAAGATGCCGGTCTCGATTTCCTTGGGCATCTGGATGCTGCTTGCAACCTACCTGATCTCGATTCCCCTCGGCATTCGCAAAGCCGTCAACGACGGCAGCCCCTTCGATGTCTGGACCTCCGGCGCCCTCGTCGTCGGCTACGCCATCCCGGGTTTCCTGTTCGCCGTTCTCTTGATCGTGCTGTTTGCCGGCGGGTCGTTCTTCCAGTGGTTCCCCCTTCGCGGCCTCCACTCCGACAACTGGGCCGAACTATCGACCTTCGGCAAGATCACCGATTATTTCTGGCATCTGGCACTGCCGCTGACGGCGATGGCGGTCGGCTCGTTCACCACCATGGCCCTGCTCACCAAGAACTCGTTCCTTGACGAGATCAAGAAGCAGTATGTGACCACGGCCCGCGCCAAAGGCATCTCGGAAACCCGCGTGCTCTACGGCCACGTCTTCCGCAACGCCATGCTGCTGATCATCGCCAGCTTTCCCAGCGCCTTCGTCAGCGCCTTCCTCACCGGCAGCCTCCTCATCGAGCAGATCTTCTCCCTCGATGGCCTGGGGCTGTTGGGCTTTGAATCGATCATCAACCGCGACTACCCCGTCGTCTTCGCCACCGTCTACATCTACGCCATGATCGGCACCGTCCTCCATATCGTGTCGGATTTCATCTACACGCTCGTCGATCCGCGCATCGACTTCGAGACGCGGGAGGTGTGAGGTGGACGACATGCCCGACACCGCTCTCGAACGACCCGACCTGCAGAAAGCCGAAGACAAGGCGCCTGTCCGCCGCATCTTCGGTCACGAATTGCGCATTTCGCCGATCAGCCAGCGCCGTTGGGCCAACTTCAAGGCCAACCGCAGAGGCTACTGGAGCCTATGGCTGTTTCTCGCCCTCTTCGCCTTCACCTTCGTCGCCGAGATCATCGCCAACGACAAGCCGATCCTGGTTCGCTACAAGGGCGAGACGCTGTTCCCGATTGTGGTCGACTACCCTGAATCCAAATTCGGCGGCTTCCTCGCCGTTACCGACTACAAGGACCCCGTCATCCTCGACGAGATCCACCAGAACGGTTGGATGTTGTGGCCGCCGATCCGCTACTCCTATTCCTCGATCAACAAGGACTACCCCCGCATCAAGGGCCCCGACGGCCGCTGTCTGGGCTTTCCCGCCCCGCCGCCGTGGCTGACCTCGGCCGAACTGTGCGAAGCGCCACCCGACCAGCTCGCCCGCTTCAAAGCACTCGGCAACCGCAACTGGCTCGGTACCGACGATCAAGGCCGCGATGTGGTGGCCCGCATCATCTACGGCTTCCGTCTCTCGATTGTTTTTGGCCTTCTGCTGACGCTGTTCTCATCTGTGATCGGCATCACTGCGGGCGCCGTTCAAGGCTACTTCGGCGGCATCACCGATCTTGTCTTCCAGCGCGTCATCGAGATCTGGAATGCCATCCCTCGCTCTATGTGCTGCTGATCATCCTGAAGCGTGCCATCCTGGGCTTCGGACGCCACTGAATCCTGCTGCTGTTCCACTGGGTGAGCTCGGTTGGCGTCGTGCGCGCCGAGTTCCTGCGCGGGCGCAACTTCGAATACATCAAGGCGGCCCGCGCCCTTGGCCTCTCCAACGTGCGCATCATGTTCAAACACCTGTTGCCGAACGCCATGGTGGCGACACCGACCTTCCTCCCTCGCCATGTCGAGCTCGGTCACGGCTCACCGCAACATTTCCTTGGCCTCGGCCTTCCGCCCGGCTCGCCGTCTCTCGGAGAATTGCTGTTGCAGGGCAAAGCCAACCTCTTGCAGGCGCCCCTGGCTGGCGCTCTCCGCCTTCTTCTCCATCGCCCTGCTGCTGGCGTTGCTGATCTTCATTGGCGAAGCCGTCCGTGATGCGTTCGACCCCAGGAAGATCTTCCCAATGAGCACGCATCCGTCAGAAGAAACGCTGTTGACGGTGCGCGATCTCCTCGGTCGACTTCCGCTCCGCCAGAACCGTGACGCGCGCCGTCGACCACGTCTCGTTCACCATTCAGAAGGGCGAAACGGTGGCCCTCGTTGGCGTCGGGATCGGGCAAATCCGTCTCCGCGCTCTCCATCACGCGGCTTCTGCCCTATCCCGCAGCCTTCCACCCTTCCGGCGAGATCTTTGAAGGCCGCGACCTCCTCAAGATCCGCGAGGGGCAATGCGTGTGAGGTGCGCGGCAACCGCATCTCGATCATCTTCCAAGAGCCGATGACCCGGCTCAATCCGCTCCAAACCATCGAGCGGCAGGTCGGCGAGGTCTTGCGCGAGCATCGTGGCATGCTGCCCAACGCCGCCATGCGCGCACGCTCGAGCTGTTGCACCTCGTCGGCATCCGCAATCCGGAGGAACGCCTCGACGCCTATCCCCACCAGCTTTCTGCGCCAGCGCCAGCGCGCGTGATGATTGCCATGGCGCTCGCCAACGAGCCCGATCTGCTGATCGCCGACGAGCCCACCACCGCCCTCGACGTCACCATCCAGGCGCAGATCCTGGCCCTGTTGCGCAAGCCGCTGCAAGCCGAACTCGGCATGGCCATGCTGCTGATCACCCATGACCTCGGCATCGTCCGCAAGATGGCGAACCGCGTCTATGTTACAGAAGGGCCGCATCGTCGAGGAGGGCCAGGTCGGCCGCATCTTTGCCGATCCGCGCGATCCCTATACCCGCCACCTGCTCGCAGCCGAGCCCAAGGGCGATCCCCCCGACCGACAACCCCTCAGGCCCCGCCGTCGAGACCGACGATCTCAAGGTCTGGTTCCCGATCAAGCGCGGCTTCTTCAAGCACACCGTCGGCCATATCAAGGCCGTCGACGGCGTGACGCTCAAGGTGCGCGCCCGCGAAACCGTGGGCATCGTCGGTGAATCCGGATCCGGCAAGACTACTTTGGGCCTCGGCATCCTCCGCCTCATATCCTCGGACGGCCCCATCGTCTTCATGGGCCAGCGCATCGACAATTTTGATTCAAGCGCCATGCGCCTGCCCGGCGCAAATGCAAATCGTTTTCCAGGACCCCTACGGCTCGCTCTCCCCTTCGCCTCTCGGTCGGCCAGATCATCGAGGAGGGCTCGACATCCTCGCCCCGATCTCGACTCACGCCCGCCGCGCTCGCGTTAGCGCTGCCCTTGTCGAAGTCGGCCTCTTCGACCCCACAACGCAGGACCGTTACCCTCACGAGTTCTCCGGCGGCCAGCGCCAGCGCATCGCCATCGCCCGCGCCATGGTGCTCGAGCCCAAGTTCATCATGCTCGACGAGCCGACCAGCGCCCTCGACATGAGAGCGCAGGCACAGATCGTCGACCTCCTGCGCGAGCTGCAGATTAAGCGCGACCTCGCCTACATGTTCATCAGCTACGACTCTGCGCGTCGTACGCGCCCTCTCCAATCATGCTGGGTGATGGTCGACGGCGCGGCCGTCGAGGAAGGCTGTCTCGGGAAATCTTCGAGCGCCCCCGCGAGGCCCATACCCAGGCCCCTGGCGGCAGCCCTGAACCTCGAAGTCAAGGAAACCGGCATCACCGCAACCTAATGCCCCTGCCGCCAGGGAGCAGCCCAGCTCCCGCCATGGCAACGCAAGAGACGGAGTTCCACATGTCCCTGCTTCTGGTTGTCAATGGTGCGGGTGAGAACTGGGGCCCGGCACCCTGGCTACGCCGCTTTACCGAGCGCCTGCCGAACCACCGGGTCGTGATCGCCGACGAGAAAGCGCCCTCCGTCGAGGGCTACCGCTACGCAGCCGTTTGGAAGCCGACGCCCGGCTTCCTTGCTCGCTGCCAAGGCCTCGAGGTCATTTTCAATCTCGGCGCCGGCGTCGATGCGCTCCTCAAAGACCCGTCGCTCCCAAATGTACCGCTGGTCCGCGTCGTCAACCAGGATTTGACGGCGCGCATGACCGAGTACGTGGTCCTCCACTGCCTGATGCACCATCGTCGACAAAGGATGCTGGACGACGCACAAAGAGACGCCACCTGGGCGGCGAAGGATCAATGGCCGGCCTCCGCCATCCGCGTCGGCGTTCTGGGCTTCGGCGAGCTTGGCCAGGACGCAGCCGAGGTGCTTGCTCGCATCGGCTTCGATGTCGCCGGTTGGAGCCGCTCCCGAAAGCAGGTGGCAGGCGTCCAGTCTTTTGCCGGCGAAAGCGAGTTGCCAGCCTTCCTCGCGCGAACCGACATACTGGTCGTACTGCTACCGTTGACGCCCGGCACGCAGGGCATTTTGAACCGCAAGCTGTTCCAGGCCCTGGCGCGGGACGGCAAACTCGGCGGCCCCGTGTTGATCAACGCTGGGCGCGGCGGGCTGCAGGTCGAGGCGGATATCCTCTCGTGCCTGGACGATGGGACCTTGAGCGCGGCAACACTGGATGTCTTCCACGAAGAGCCTCTGCCCGCATCGAGCCCCTTCTGGCGGCATCCCAAGGTGACAGTGACGCCCCACAATGCCGCCGACAGTGACCCCGACGCGATCTCTGACGATATTGCCGCCCAGATTCGCAGCTACGAGGCCGGTGCCCCCCTACAGAACGTGGTCGACCGCAATCGCGGCTACTAGGCGACGACGCACCCGCGCCAGAACCGCACGCCTCCTGCAACGACGAGCGCCCAGAGAGAGCCCAACCATGACCACCCCCTCCAAAGGCCTGACCCACTACCACGCAGCGCCAAGCCGGTCCTCGACCGCGCTGTGGATGCTCGAGGAGATCGGCCAGCCCTACACGCTTAATGTCCTCGACCTGAAGAAAGGACAATCCCGCACGCCGGCCTATCTGGCGATCAACCCCATGGGCAAGGTGCCAGCCCTCAACCACGACGGCGCCCTCATCACCGAGGTCGGCGCCATCTGCATATACCTCGCTGATGCCTTTCCCGAAGCGGGCCTCGCGCCTGCCATTGGCGATCCCCTGCGCGGCCCATACTTGCGCTGGATGTTCTTCCAGGGCAACTGCCTGGAGCCGGCGCTGATCGACAAGGCGCTAGGCCGCGAGCCCGGCCGGCAAGGCACCATGCCCTACGGCGATCTCGACACGACGGTCAACACGCTTGCCGATGCCGTCGCCAAATCGCGGACGTGGTTCCTCGGCGACACCTTCACCGCTCTCGACGTCTACCTGGGCTCGGCCATCCGCTGGACCATGCAGTTCGGCCTGCTTCCCGAACGGCCTGAGTTCAAGGCCTATGCCGCCCGCCTCGCCGAACGCCCCGCCTGCAAGCGCGCCGAGGCCAAGGATGCCGAGCTGACGGCAAGCCAGCAGACGTAATGGCCGCCTTGAGACGCAGCCTCACAGCAGGAGCCGTGGTGGGCGCTCTTTTGGCGGTTGCGCTCGCATCGGCTGGCGCTGGTGACGCTCCGCCGCTCCCTGTCCCTGCGCTACCTCAATCAAACACGACGGCACCGCCGGCGCCCGGATCGCCCGCTGACGTCCTCGTACACGACCCCGAATGTCGCGCACTCTCGAACGACTGCGCCATATGCCAGCGCACTGGGAATAGCGAAACGGCCTGTTCCACACCCGGTATTGCCTGCCAACCCACCAACTGGAAATGCGTCGGCAGCACTGCAAAACCGCCCGATCTGAACCCGCTGCCGGGACCCGGCAACGCGGCACCGAAGCGACCGTGACGTCAAACCACGGCGCGCTTGTAGATGTGCCAGGTTGCATAACCGAGAATGGGCAACACCACCGGCAGCAAGATCAGTCCCGACACGATCGCGCCAACCACCGACACCGCGATGATCACGCACCAAGCAGCCATGGTCAGCGGACTGGTCGCCACCAGCCGTACGCTGGTGATGATCGCGCTCATGACATCGAGATCGCGGTCATAGAGGATCGGGAATGACACGACAGAGATCGAGAAAACCAGGAAGGCAATGATGGCACCGACCGCATGGCCAACCACAAGAAAGGTCAGCCCGGACGACGTCGTGACGATGGACTTCAAAAGCACGCCGAAATCGAGCGCTTCCGCCCCGAAGAACGAGAGTGTCAGAACCGCCGCAATGTCCATCCAGATGAAAAAGGCGAACGCTGTCAGCAGCGCCATCCAGCGCACATCCCGCCGCGCCGACCCTTTCACGGACTGCCACACGTCACCGGGCGAGGGGCGCACGCCGTTCTGCAAGCGGTGGCTCACATCGTAGAAGGCGACGGCCACGAACGGGGCGATCAACGCAAATCCCATGGCCATCGGATAGATGAGATACGGCAGCTTCAAGACGAACAGGCAGACGGCAATAAACCACCCGCCCAAGGTATAGATGGCCGCAATGGTTAAGCTGGTGAGTGGGGCAGCCAACAGATCCCTGGCGCCTGCAGCAAGCGCGTCGATGAGATCGCCGAGCGACAGCGCCTTGACGTGCAATCCCCCGATCTTCGGGCCCGAGGGGACCCCTTGCGTTTGTTGTCCAGTGCCCATGAACCCATGCTAGCAGCCCAGCCCGCCGCACGCACAAGGGGATGGATTGATCGAGATCAATGAGGCCGCGGCTTGCCCTTATTGCGGTTCAGGCTTGCACTCGCCACTTCGCCCTGCTGAATTCCTCCAAGGCTCCGGATGGGGCCTCGAATCGAGGAAACGACATGAACACAGAAATCCTGGTCGAGCGCGACGGTCCCGTCATGACGATCACACTCAACAGGCCCGAGAAGTACAACGCCCTCACGTTCGCGATGTATGCCCGCCTGGCCGAGTTGTGCGACGGTGAAGCCCGCGACGGCACCATCAGGGCCATCATTGTCACCGGCGCCGGTGTCAAAGCCTTCGCAGCCGGTACCGATATCGCACAGTTCCGTGATTTCAAATCTCCCGAAGACGGCCTCGACTACGAATCGCGGGTGGACAAGATCCTCTCCTCGATCGAGCGCTGCCCGATCCCGATGATCGCGGCCATTTCGGGCGCCTGCACGGGCGGTGGCGCCGCCATAGCAGCCTGCTGCGACATCCGCATCGCAACCGGCGACATGCGCTATGGCTTTCCGATTGCGCGCACGCTCGGCAACTGCCTGTCGGCAACCAGCTTGCAGCGCCTCACCGGCCTCATGGGTGCCCCCCGCGTGGTCGAGTTGCTCTACACTTCCCGCCTGATGCCGGCCAACGAATGTCTGGCCGCCGGCCTGGTCACCGAAGTCCTCGACGACCACGCAGCCCTCATAGAGCGCGCCAAGACGCTGGCGCACCAGATAGCCGGCTTTGCCCCTCTGACTCTCTCCACGACCAAGGAATTGATGCGCCGCATTCGCGAGGCGCAGCCGAAAGTCGACGATCACGATCTCGTCGCCAAGGTCTACACCAGCGCCGACTTCCGCGAAGGGCTCGACGCCTTCCTGACCAAACGCAAGCCGCAATGGCAAGGCAAATGAGCCAAGACTAGCTTGCCGGCAATCACCGTCCTCGCGCGACATGGACCGTCGCACACCCACACTTCAAGAGCGAAGATACAAAACCATGGCTGATGGCAGCGGCAATCCCCGCCCCCGTATCCCCATCCGTAATCGAGCGCCTGAAGGTTGCAGCCGGTCCCGGGGCTATCTCGATAGCCCCACCGACATCGAGCCCTACGCCAAGAGCTGGCGCGGCAATTGGCAGGGCAAATCGCCCTTGTTCCTGCGCCCCAAGACGGCCGCGGAGCTGGCGGCCATCGTAGCGATCTGCGCCGAAACCAACACCGCCATCGTGCCCCAGGGCGGCAACACGGGCCTGACCTACGGCAGTCAGCCGGGCCAGGGCATGAACGAGGTGATCGTCTCGACGGCCCGCATGAAGGCCATTCGCGACGTCGACCTGAAGAACGACACCATCACCGTCGAGGCCGGCGTCGTCCTGCAGGAGATCCAGCGCGCGGCTGCAGAGCACAATCGCCTGTTTCCCCTGAGCCTGGGCGCGGAAGGCACCTGCCAGATCGGCGGCAATATCTCCACCAACGCCGGCGGCATCCAGGTGCTCCGCTACGGCAACACCCGCAACCTCGTCTTGGGCCTGGAAGTGGTGCTCGCTGACGGCCAGATCTGGAACGGCCTCAAGGCGCTCCGCAAGGACAACACCGGCTACGACCTCAAACAGCTTTTCATTGGCGGGGAAGGCACGCTCGGCATCATCACGGCAGCCGTCCTCAAGCTGTTTCCAAAGCCCTCCGAATCGCAATCTGCCTGGATCGGCGTCACGAGCCCCGACGCCGCCGTCGAACTCCTCGGCCTGATGCGCGAGAAACTCGGTGAAAGCGTCTCTTCCTTCGAGCTGATCAGCAGGCCGACCGTCGATATGCTCCTGACCGGTGTACCCGGCCACACCGATCCCTTGCCGGTCGTCCACCCCTGGTACGTGCTGACCGAGGTCTCCGGCCAGGGTGAGCCTGGCTCATTGGCCGAGCCGCTTGCCGATGTCCTGGGAGTGGCAGTCGAAAAAGGCATTGCTGCCGATGCCGTGCTCGCATCGTCTGGCGAGCAGGCCAAGAAGCTCTGGAAGATGCGCGAAGACATGCCGTTCGGTGTACAGGCGGCGGGCGGTGCCATCCCTCACGATGTCTCCGTGCCGCTCTCGCGCATCACCGAGTTCATTCGCCGTGCCGACGACGCCATGCGCAAAGCTTATCCGACGGCGCGCTTTTGCTGCTTCGGCCACGTCGGCGACGGCAATTTGCACTACAATCCCGTCCGGCCGGCCGATTGGACCTACGAGCAGTTCGCCGCCGAGTACAAGAACGTCAACAAGATCGTGCACGACATCGTCGTCGATCTCGGCGGCTCCATCAGCGCCGAACACGGCATCGGCGTCGTCCGCCTGGAAGAAAACCTGCGCTATAAAAGCCCGGTCGAAATCGACCTCATGCGCCGCATCAAGCACGCCATGGATCCAACCGGCATTCTCAACCCGGGCAAAGTCATCGTCGGCTGATCGGGCGGCAGAAACCAACAGGGGCCACCCTTGCGGATGGCCCCTTTCCGGTCAGTTCCGGCTCAAACCTCAGCGGTAAGACCGCCGATAGGACGGCCGCCTGACATACTCCCGCTTGTGCGGGCGTGCGTTGTGCCAATACCGATGCCGGCGCGGCCCAACCCAAACCGTGCGGCATACCGTGCGCTTGCGCCAACGGTGGCCGACACGCGTGCACTTGCGAACGAATCGCGCCTGCTCCACCAGTGATGCCGCCTCGTTGGCGGTCTTGGCAGCATTGAGACCCGCACCTGCGGGTGCCGCTGCTGCTCCGGTGATACCGAGCCCGAATGCGAGCACGGCTGCAGGAAGAAGTGTTTTGAAGGCAGTCCGCATGGATTTCTCTCCTAAAGATTTTTTGCGGTGCCTTCCCTGGCGTATGGGAGAAACGCTCAGGCGCTCTCAAATCCGTCGCTGAAGTGAAATAAATATTTCGTCGATGGTTTCCACTGGCCAAATCGGGCGCATCGGGATTGAGAACGAGGACTGGGCTGCAGGCATCGCCCGCAGCCCAGTGGCGCGGCGTCAGTGGCGATGGCGCGGCTTCACCCAAACGCGGTGACAATGGCGACGCCCATGATGACGCGTGCACTTCACGACCCAACGAGCCTGCTCGACCAGCGAGCCTTGAGCGGGCGCAAGTTTGAGAGCGGGAAGATGTCCACCTGCAGGTGCCGCAGCGACCTGAGTGGCGCCGAGACCAGCAGCAACAACAACGGTGGCAACTACAGCCTTGATAGCGTGACGCATCGATCGAACTCCTCGAGGTTTGCTGAAGTGATTGCACCCAGCGCGCAAGGAGAACGCCGCCGTCCCGAACCTTCCGTCTCATCGCAAAAAAGAATTCTGCGACCGCAGTTTTGCTACCGCCGGCATCAATCAACAGCGCGCCTGACTGCGAATTTTGGGATGACACTGCAAGAAAGCCGTCGCACTCTTCGCTCATGTGCAACCTCTACTCGATGACGCGTGCTCCCGAGGCCGTCCTGCGCCTCTTCCGGGTGGCGCACAACAGGGCAGCGAAGTTCGAGCCCCAAGACGCAATTTTTCCTGCCCACATCGCGCCGATCGTGCGACGGACGGAAGACGGCGAGCGCGAACTCGTCACCATGTCCTGGGGCTTTGTCCTGCCGCAGTCGGGGCGCGCTCCGCGCCGGGTTACAAATTTTCGTGATGACCGGACGCTGCAAAGCGCTTTCTGGCGGGAGAGCTTCAAGTCCCGCCGCTGCCTGGTACCGGCCTCCGCGTTCGCAGAACCCCGCGACGTCAAGCCCGCGACCTGGCACTGGTTCGCGCTCAATGCCAAAGCGCAGCCTCCCGAACACCGCCCCCTGTTCGCCTTTGCCGGCATCTGGCGCCACTGGCAGGGTCCCGTCCGAAAGGCCGGCCCCGACGTCTCGATCGACGTCTTTTCTTTTATGACGACGACGCCAAACGCCCTCGTCGCCACCATTAATCACGAGCGCATGCCGGTGCTTTTGCGAACTGAGGAGGAGCACGAAATCTGGCTCACGGGCTCATGTGAACAGGCCTTCACCCTGGCCCGCGAGACCCCGCCCGACGCCATGCGGATCGTGCAGGAAGGACCAGACAAGCGCGATACGCTGGGCACCCGGCCAAGCGATGATCCACAGCGCCAGCAGCGCTTGCTCTAAACCTGCCGCACCGTGATATGCTTCAAATAGGTCGGTCAGATCGTGTGGCATCAACACAACAGTAACGTTCTGGCCTTATTTCGCCACAACTCGCTTCCGTAAGCGCCACAATCACGGTTTACCAATCGATGAAGCGGTAACGGAATCGATCGTTTTGCGGGAGACGACAGATGCAGACCAGGTCCAACTCAAATCTTCGAACCGGATTGCGAGACATGCTCATTGGCGGCCTCGCCTTCGTCGTCGTTTCACTGGGCGTGAGTTGGGCGGGCGGTACTAAGTCCGACTGGACAGTCAGCCAGGCAGCCGCGGGTGAGATCATCGCCAGTCGTGCAATAGACGTTACGGCCCCGGCCGGACCGCAGGCGGAAAACGCTGTCGTCGCAGCCGCCCAACTGAGGCCCGCCGCCGATCCCCTTCTCGCCCGCCGCATCTCGGAATTGGCGGTCATGGGGCTGACCTTCTCGCTGCTCTTCGCCTTCAACATGGCCTTCTGGCGTCACCTCCAGCGTGTCAACGCCATGGCCCGGCAGGGCACCCATCATTAACGCGACGGACGCCGCCAGGGCTTCCCCCAACTGCGACCGCCGCACATCTCGAAATTTCGCCTGAGACGACCTATCTATGTTGAAGGACGGAACGATCTGGGAGACGTGACGATGTCGATGCGCTCTGCCGCTGCAGGTTTCCTTGGAGCCGCAAGCCTGGGCCTGGCGGTGTGGGGTGTCAGCGCTCCAGTTCGATCGACAGGCCCTGATGCGGTGCTGGCCAGCAGCTTCTCGCGCGCGCTGGCGGACTCGGACAAGTCCTGGCAGCATGTCTCGCCACACCTTTGGCTCAGCAGCACTGCCGCTCCGACGCCGGCCGGCCGCGCGCTCGCCGTTGGCGATCTCATCACCATCTCCGGCAAAGGCGGCAGACCCGTCGCCGTCCAAGTCACCAGCCTCCAGCACGTCGACGGCGAACGCATCGGCATGCCGGCGGTCAGTTTTCAACTTGTCACAGCAAGACCCGCCCACGATACCTCCGGCGCCGCCATGCGGTTCATGTTTGCCGTTGGCCAGTCGGCAAACCCCACCCCGCTCGCCCCCGTGCCATCTGATCAACTCGGCCGCGTGCTCTGATCGGGGCCCTCACGCCGAATCGGGCTTCTGGAACGTCATTCACGATGGGCTGTTAACCGAAACAGCCAGCGACGACATACAGACCTCTCGCCATCTGGCATCACACGTCCCAGTCCTTGAAGGTTGAAGGGGCAACAGCACCCCTCGATGAGGCGCCTCGCAAGGACCCTGCTCCGGCACATCAATTGCTTTGCCTCCGGGCAGGAACGCAAAAAAATTCTACCTTTCCATCGGCTTTCCCGTTGACTTGAAGCGCCGCCGAGATTATCTCACGGCTGTCTTGGCACTCACTCAAAGGGAGTGCTAACAGCATCGTCGATGCAACATAGCTCATTGCGGCCACCAGGCCCGTCCATTCGGAGCATCTTCCACTATGAAGTTTCGTCCCCTTCACGATCGCGTCGTTGTGCGTCGCACCGACAGTGAGACCAAAACCGCTGGCGGCATCATCATTCCCGATACCGCAGCCGAGAAGCCCCAGCAGGGCGAGATCATCGCCGTAGGCCCGGGCGCCCGTGACGAGGCCGGCAAGCTTGTCCCCCTCGACGTCAAGAAGGGCGACAAGGTGCTGCCTGGCAAGTGGTCCGGCACCGAAGTCAAGATCGACGGCAAAGAGCTGCTTGATCATGAAGGAGAGCGACATCATGGGCGTTCCTGACGCGGCGTGCACTGCGCGGGGCCAAGCGGGACGGAGCAATCGGGATCACCAAGCCCTGACTGATCCAGCACCCAATACCCTTGTCCAACTCCCCGTCCCCCTGTCTCAACCTTCCTTAATCGCAGGACTTCCAATCATGTCTGCCAAGGACGGGGTACCTAATTGATGCCCGCGACCGCATGATGCGGCGTCGACATCCTCGCCAACGCCGTCAAAGTGACGCTCGGTCCCAAGGGCCGCAACGTCGTCATCGAGAAGAGCTTCGGCGCCCCCACCACTCAAGGACGGCGTCACCGTCGCCAAGGAGATCGAGCTCGAGGACAAGTTCGAGAACATGGGCGCCCAAATGGTGCGCGAAGGCCTCGAAGACCAATGACGCCGCCGGCGACGGCACCACCACGGCGACTGTTCTCGCCCAGGCCATCGTCCGAGGGCCTGAAGTCGGTTGCAGCCGGCATGAACCCGATGGACCTGAAGCGCGGCACTTAGCCAAGCCGTGGCCCAGGTCGTCGAGGAGATCAAGAAGAAGGCCAAGAAGGTCAAGAATTCCGAGGAAATCTCGCAGGTCGGCACCTTGGCTTCCGCCAACGGCGAAGGTTCGGATCGGCAAGATGATCGCCGAAGCCATGCAGAAGGTTGGCAACGAAGGCGTCATCACCGTCGAGGAGGCCAAGAGCCTCGAGGATCGAGCTCGACGTCGTCGAGGGCATGTGCAGTTCGACCGCGGCTATCTCTCGCCCTACTTCATCACCAACGCCGACAAGATGATTGCCGAGCTGGATGACGCCTACATCCTCATCCACGAGAAGAAGCTCTCCGGCCTGCAGCCGATGCTGCCGCTGCTCGAGGCGGTCGTTCAGACGAGCCGCCCGCTGCTCATCGCCGAAGAGGTCGAGGGTGAGGCCTGGGCAACGCTGGTCGTTAACAAGCTGCGCGGCGGCCTCAAGATCGCAGCCGTCAAGGCCCCGGCTTCGGCGACCGCCGCAAAGCCATGCTCGAGGACATCGCCGTCCTCACCGGTGTACCGTGATCTCCGAGGACCTCGGCATCAAGCTCGAGAGCGTCACCATCGACATGACCTGGCAAGGCCAAGCGGGTCTACACGACAGCGAAAACACCACCATCGTCGATGGCGCCGGCAAGAAGAAGGACATCGAGGGCCGCGTTTCCCAGATCAAGGTGCAGATCGAGGAGACAACCCGGACTACGACCGTGAGAAGCTGCAGGAGCGTCTGGCCAAGCTCGCCGGCGGTGTTGCCGTGATCAAGGTCGGCGGCGCCACGGAAATCGAGGTGAAGGAGCGCAAGGACCGCGTCGACGACGCGCTCAATGCCACCCGCGCCGCGGTTGAAGAGGGTGTGGTCGCAGGCGGCGGCGTGTGCCTCGCCAAGGCCACCCAGGCGATCACCGTCAAGGGTGACAACGAGGACCAGGAAGCCGGCATCCAGATCGTGCGCCGCGCCCTCCAGGCTCCGATCCGCCAGATCGCCGAGAACGCCGGCGTCGAAGGCTCGATCGTGGTCGGCAAGGTGCTCGAAGCCAAGGGCGCCACCTACGGCTACGACGCCCAGACCGGCGAATACGGTGACATGCTCGAGAAGGGCATCATCGATCCGGCCAAGGTCGTGCGCACCGCTCTGCAGGACGCTGCTTCGATCGCTGGCCTGATGATCACCACTGAAGCCGGTGTTGCCGAAGCCCCGAAGAAGAAGGACGCTGGCGGCCACATGCACGGCGGCGGCATGGGCGGCATGGACGGCATGATGTAAGCGCCAGCGCGCATATCATGTCCACGAACGAAGAGGGCCGCGTCAGGAAACTGGCGCGGCCCTTTGCCATTCGCTCGGATGTGGCTCAGGCCTCTTCCGGCTTCTGGCGTCGGCCCATAAAGAAGAACCCGGAGCCCAGCGCCCCGATGACACCAGCGCCGAGCCCAACCCAAATGAGCTCGCGGTCGGTATTCAGCTGATGCGCCGCATCTTCGAGCAGGATCGGTTTGGCTTCCATATCCTCAACCAGGTATTTGATCCGGGCATCATTACGCACGATCCGGCCATCCCTGATGATTTGAGCCGCAAAAGCGTTGCTGATCGAGACGTCACTGGCCGCGCGCACCTGCCCCTTTCCATCCTTCCACGAGAGATTGACGCTATAGCTCGTGCCGCTCCGCCGTCGCTTCGTCCGCGTTGCCCCGTCGATTGTGGCGGCTGTCACGATCCCCCTCTGATCGACCTCGCGGATGTGTTGTGCATCCCACCACATCATCGCAGACACGACCGGCCCCCCAACCGCCGCAATCAGGAATAGCGACTTCAGCTTCCGAAATATCCAGTCGACCATGTCGTGCTCCTCGAGAGAATTGAACGATAGCGTCCGTCTGCATCCCAAAAAATGCGCCG
>JAWKWC010000028.1:0-48657 GCA_041397705.1 Hyphomicrobiaceae bacterium | reverse complement strand
CGATCTGCCTGTTGGCGTCCATCTTGCCAAATTGCCGCTGACTGAAAAGTTCCCGCGGGTGACGGTTGGTCACATCGGGGCATTGCGGACCCTGGCTTTGCGAAAAGCGCCATTGAGCACTTATCAGCTTGCCGCCAAGCGGGTACTCGACTTGGCCTTGGCCTCCTTCGGCCTCATCGTGCTGGCGCCGCTGTTCCTGTTGATTGCCGGGCTGATCAAATACGATTCTAAAGGGCCGGTATTCTTCCGCCAGAGGCGTCGCGGGTTCAATCTCAAGGAATTCGCGATCTGGAAATTCCGGACGATGTCGACCCTCGACGACGGCGACACGATCGTGCAGGCGCAGACCAACGATGTGCGCATCACGCGGGTGGGCGCCGTGCTGCGCCGGTTCAATCTCGACGAGCTGCCGCAGTTGATCAACGTGGTGCTCGGCGACATGTCGCTGGTCGGCCCGCGGCCGCATGCGGTCGCCCACGACCGCCACTACGAGCAGATCATCCGGCGCTATCAGCGGCGCCTCAATGTCAAGCCCGGGATCACCGGCTGGGCGCAGGTCAACGGCTATCGCGGGATCACCGAGAAGTCGCACGCCATGCGGAGCCGTATCGCGCACGACCTGTTCTACATCGACAACTGGTCGCTGGCGTTTGATCTCTACATCATGGCGCTGACGGTGGTTTCGCCCAAGGCGTTCCGCAACGCGCATTGATGGAGTGTTCTGTTGCGCGTTGCAACTCCCCTGCGGGGAGCCGGCCGCAACGGCATATTCGTGGCGCGTTGCGGCTCCCCTGCGGGGAGCTGGTTGTTTTTCGTGGCGCCTTCCGACTCCGCTGCGCGGAGCCGGCCGGGAGGCAGGAGGCTGGAGGCCGGTCTGGCAACGCTGTTGCATTATTGGTGGACGTCGGGACCGGGGGGCGCTTCTTCCAGGAATTGCTGCACGGTGCGGAACAGGAGCATGCGATTGCGCTCCATGAGCATGGTGTGCGTGCCGCCACCCAGCACGGCCAGGCGCTTCCAGGGTGCGGACTTGGCGAGCGGGAAAATGGTTTGGGCCATATAGGGCGGTGTATCGTTGTCCCACTCGCCGACCGTGATCAGCAGCGGTACCGATAAGCGGGCGGGGTCATAGAGTGGCTTGCCGACGTTCCAATATTCAGCGCCATCCAAGACAACGCCATTCGGTGCGCTCACGGTCTTGCCGTCGCCACGCTGGTCGGCCGCGACCGTGGCGCTCCACCACTGCTCAAACCACTCAGGCGGCATGATCTTGCCCTTATGAGCCTCGTCAAGGCCGGCCTGCCGACGCTTCAAGGAAGCTTCACGATCGACGGTACGGTAGGCGCCGAGCTTGCCTGCAACGTGAATAGGTGATGGGCCGCTATCCGAACGATCCCAAACCGGGGCATAGAGCGCGAGGCGGGCGACCTTATCGACATTGGCCGATGTAAATGTCGCCGTGATGGCCGTTCCCCACGACCAACCAACGAGGCAGAGTTTGTCTGCGCCGCGCCGATCGCGGACGAAGTCGACAACCGTGCCGAGGCAGCTTGCTGCGTCGGGCGTGCGCATGAACGGCGGGTTCTGATCGGCTGGTTGATCCATCTGCGGCGGGCGGGCCGAGCGACCGTAGCCGGGCAGGTCGAGGCAATAGGTGTCGAAGCCGCGGGCGGCTGCATAGTCCATCCAGCTCAGGCCGGAGAAGGCCATATCGAACGCGGTCGAGCCATAGGTGGCGCCGTGCTGGAAGATGACGATGCGCTCGGGACCAAATTTTTCGACACCCTTGGGCCGCTTATTGCGCACGTAGACGCGCCCCCACTTGGCGTCTTCCACGAATAGATCTTCGCCGACGAGATCTGGCGATGCGGGGTTGGGGCTCGACGTGTCTGACATGGGCGCTCCCGTTGGCAGTGCTTTTGGCCAAACCTTGGCCCGATGTGTGCGCGATAGCAAATGCTGCGTTCGGCCTGGCCTCGCGAGGCGCGGGAACCTGGGGGCACCCCGGCTGATGATGCGATCGCGGCAGTCCGGCGATGCCGAAACTGCCATAAGCCTTTGATTCCGTGATTAGCCTGTCCACCACCGTCCAGAATGCGGGGTGACGGTTGGTGATCGGCGCGATGCGATTGTACGTGCTGCCACTTGCGCATTTGACCGCGGCTGTGCCTCAGTGAGGCTCGCGCCTATTGATGCTGCAGCAGCGATGGTGCGGCTTTTGGGGACGTGACCAACCACCGCTGAGACATCCCAACCGGTTGAGGAGTTCGCAATGTCCAAGCTTGTTACCTGCCGGCCGGAAGAGGTCGGTCTCGCCACCGAGCGGCTCGAACGCATCTCGGGCTGGATGCGCGGCCAAATCGAGCGGAAGCGGGCGGCCGGCATGGTGACGCTGGTGTCGCGGCGCGGCAAGGTTGCCTACCTGCATGTGGAAGGCCAAGCCGACATGCAGCGGCACAAACCCATGGCAGAAGACACCATCTTCCGCATCTACTCGATGACCAAGCCGCTGACGAGCACAGCCATCATGATGCTGTACGAGGAGGCGCGCTTCCAGCTGGACGATCCCATCAGCCGGTTCATTCCGGCATTTGCGGGACAGCGAGTTTTCACGGGCGGCAGTCGCGGCAAGGTGGATAGCGAACCTGCGAGGAGGGACATTACGTTCCGCGATTTGCTGACGCATACCTCGGGGCTCACCTACGGTTTCATGGAAGCGACGCCGGTCGACGGACTTTACCGCTCGAACAAGGTCGATTTCCAAACGCAGGACACGAGCCTGAAGGAGATTGTCGAGAAGGCGGCGTCGCTGCCGCTGCTGGCGCAACCGGGTACGCGGTGGAACTATTCGATCGCCACGGACGTTCTGGGCTATCTGGTCGAGGTGATTTCGGGGGAACCGTTCGAGCAGTTCCTGGTCAAGCGGGTGATCAAGCCGCTCGGCATGGTGGATACCGACTTCTACGTGCCGGAGACGAAGCATCAGCGGCTGGCAGCCAACTATGCACCCGACGGCAAGGGCGGTCTCGTCGAGATCGACGACCCGACGAAGAGCCGTTACCTCAAGCCGCGCCAAGTCAACTCTGGCGGCGGCGGGTTGGTGTCGACGGCTGCCGACTACGCGAGGTTCTGCCGGTTCATGCTGAACAAGGGCGAACTTGATGGCGTGCGGCTGCTGGGGCGCAAGACGGTGGAGTTGATGACATCGAACCACCTTGGCGGCGATATGGCCGACATGGGCACGCCGCGTTTTTCCGAGACGACCTACGAGGGCATCGGGTTCGGCCTCGGGTTCTCGGTGATGATCGATCCCGCGAAAGCGCAAATCGTCGGCTCGCCCGGCGAATATGCCTGGGGTGGTGCTGCGTCTACGGCCTTCTGGTGCGATCCCGCGGAGGAGATATGTTCGTCATCCTACCAGCGCAGGTATGCCGTCTTCCGCCTACCCGTTCCGCCGCGAGTTGCGGGTTCTGAGCTATCAATCGATTGTGGCGTAGCCGCTGCGCGGCGCTGACCACGTCGCCGGCCGTTTCGAGGAGTTGTCATGTCCGATTTTGCACTGGCGCTGGCGCGCGGCGGGGATGCGCGGACGCTCGCATCCGAAGTCTACGCAGCCGGTTGACGGGCAGCAGCGGGCATAACCTCGGCTTTGTCTATGCGACCAGTCCCATCGCGCCCGATTTCGGCAAGCTGATCGACGGTTTGCGCGAGCGGACGGGCATCAGCAATTGGGTGGGCACGATCGGGCACGGCATCTGCGCCACCGGTGCGGAAGTGTTCGACGCGCCGGCTGCGGTGGCGCTGACCGGCGCTTTTGCAGACGGCACCTACAGCCTGTTGCCCTCCGTCACCAAGAGCACGCCATCGGCCGGACTGACGCAACCCGGTTTCATTGCCGGGTTTGGTGTGGTGCATGGCGATCCGCGCAATCAGGACGTGATCGGCGTCGTCAAATCCCTGGCGGAGACAACCGGCGCGTTCCTTGTGGGCGGCCTTACTTCGGCCGACCAAGGCTTTCCTCAGGTCGCGGGCGGGCGCGTGATCGACGGCGGCGTGTCGGGCGTGCTGCTCGGCGGGCGGCTCAACGTGGCGGTGGGGCTCACGCAAGGCTGCTCGCCCGTGGGGCCAACGCACGAGGTGACGGCTGGCGACGGGCAGATCATCGAGAAGCTCGACGATCGCAGCGCCTATGAGATCCTGTGCGAGGACGTCGGCATTGCGGAAGGTGCCGATCCGCGCCCCTGGCTGCGCGATGTGCATGCGGCGCTGCCCGTCTCGGGCTCGGATCAAGCCGACTACATGGTGCGCAACCTGATGGGCCTCGACAACAAGCAGGGGCTGGTTGCGATCACCGAGCAGTTGTCGCGCGGCGACAAGGTGATGTTCGTGCGGCGCGATGCGGAGAGTGCGGAGAAGGATCTCAACCGCATGATCGGCGATCTCAAGGGCCGGGTTTCGGGGGCTCCGAAAGCCGGGCTTTATTTTTCGTGCGTGGCGCGCGGGCCGAACCTGTTCAAGAAGAAGGCGCACGAGATGAAGGCCATCAAGGCCGCCTTCGGCGATATTCCGATCGCCGGTTTCTTCGGCAACGGCGAGATCTCCAATGACCGGGTCTATGGCTATACAGGCGTGTTGGCGCTGTTTTCTTGAGTGGTGGCGTTGCGGCCCGCCTTCGGATGCCCACTTTAGTGGACCTTCTGTTGCCCACCAGAAACCGGAGCTTGCATCTGGCGCGTCTTTACGTGGCGCCTTCGGATGCCCACACAGCATCCGGCGCGTGACCACATCAGCTCCGAACGGTGCATGCCTGCCGCTAGCGCATCACGAGATCGAGAACTCGGCGCCTTCCTTGACGCCGGAGGGCCAGCCTTGGAGGTGACGGTTTGGTGCGGGTGTAGAAGCGTGCAGGTCGGGGCCGTGCTGGTTGAGGTCGCCGAAGGCGATTTCTTCCAACCGCCGAAGGTGTAGTAGGCCAAGGGCACGGGGATCGGCACGTTGACGCCGACCATGCCGACGTTGACGCGCTGGACGAAATCGCGGGCGGCGGCGTCGCCGTCGCGCGTGAAGATGGCGACGCCGTTGCCGTATTCGTGGTCCATGGCGAGCTTCAGGCTCTCGTCGTAGGTGATGGCGGCGCGGACGACGGAGAGGACGGGGCCGAAGATTTCTTCCTTGTAGATCTTCATGTCGCGCGTGACGTCGTCGAACAGGCAACCGCCCATGTAGAAGCCGTTCTCGTAGCCCTGCATTTTGAAGTTGCGGCCGTCGACCTTGAGGTTGGCGCCTTCTGCGACACCGGTCGCGACGCAGGCCTTGACCTTGTCCAGATGCGCCTTGGTGACGAGTGGGCCCATGTCGGCGTCTTGTGACGTCGAGGGGCCGATCTTGAGACCTTCGATCTTCAGGATCAGGCGTTCAACCAAGGCGTCGGCGGTCGCCTTGCCGACGGGAACGGCAACCGGCTTTACCGCCATGCAGCGCTCGCCGGCGAGACCGTAGCCCGCACCGATGAGCGCACGTCGGCGGCCTGGTCGAGGGTCTGCGTCGAGGCGTGACGATCATGTGGTTCTTGGCGCCACCGAAGCAGGCGACGCGCTTTCCGGCCTGGGCGCCGCGCGCATAGACGTAGGCTGCAATGGGCGTGGAGCCGACGAAGCCAGTGACGGCCTGGATGTCCTCGTCGTCAAGGATGGCGTCGACGGTGTCCTTTGCCGCCGTTGACGACATTGAGGATGCCGGGGGGAAGCCCTGCCTCGATCATCAAGCTCGGCCAGCATCAACAGCTTACGGAGGATCACGCTCGGACGGCTTGAGGATGAAGGCGTTGCCGCAGGCGATGGCGGGCGCGAACTTCCCATCGGGATCATGGCGGGGAAGTTGAAGGGCGTGATGCCCGCAACGACGCCGAGGGTTGGCGCATGGAATAGACGTCGATGCCGGGGCCGGCACCTTCGGTGTATTCGCCCTTCAGCAGGTGCGGGATGCCGGTTGCGAACTCGGCGACCTCGAGGCCACGCTGGATGTCGCCCTTGGCGTCGGGGATGACCTTGCCGTGCTCGCGGGCGAGCTTGTCGGCAAGTTTGTCCATGTCGCGGTTCAGTAGGTCGACGAACTTGGCCATGACGCGGGCGCGACGCTGAGGGTTGGTGGCGGCCCACGCGGGCTGGGCGGCCTTGGCATTCTCGACGGCTGCGCGCACTTCCGCCTTGGAGGCCAGCGGCACCTTGGCTGCAACCTCGCCCGTCATCGGCCAGAAAACGTCGGCGAAGTTTCCACTGGTGCCTTTGACGTGCTTGCCGCCGATGAAATGGGTGAGTTCTTGCGCCATGGGTCTGCCCTCGTCAGGTCGTTTGCTGCCGCGCCATGCGGGGTTTCAGGCGAGCCCCAGACCGCGGCGTGCGCAATGTTAGTGCAGCGCTTTCAGGCGCGCCATAGCGTGTGCCTCAAGAATTGGCGACCAGCGCCTGCTCGAGATCGGCGATCAGGTCTGCCACTGTCTCGAGGCCGACCGAGAGGCGGAGGAGATCGGCGGGACACGGTGTGCCTGGACCTTCGACAGAGGCGCGATGCTCGATCAAGCTTTCGACGCCGCCAAGCGAGGTGGCGCGCTTCCAGAGCTTGACGTTGGCGGCTGTACGAACCGCGGCGCTCTCGCCGCCCTTGACGCGCACCGACAGCATGCCGCTGAAGCCGCCCGCCATTTGCTTTGCCGCCGTGGCGTGGCCAGGATCGGTGTGAAGACCGGGATAGAGAACTGCTTCGATGCGGGGGTGGGCTGCGAAATGCCGGGCGATGGCAAGCGCTGATGCCGATTGGTGGCGGACGCGGACGTGCAGGGTGCGCAGGCCCCGCAGCAAGAGTGACGCTTCCATGGGTCCGATGATGGCGCCTTGCATGGCGCGGACGCGGGCGGCGCGCTCGGCATAGGAGTCGAGGCGGGCAAAGGCGAGCGCGCCGGCGAGGACGTCGGAATGGCCATTCAGGTATTTGGTGGCGGAGTGCATGACGAGGTCGGCGCCAAGCGCGAGCGGTTGGGTGTGCACGGGGGTTGCCACCGTAGAATCGACACCCAGAAGCGCGCTTGCTGCGTGTGCCATGTCAGCTGCGGCGCGAATGTCGCTCACGCCCCAGGTGGGATTGGCGGGAGTCTCCACCCAAACCATGCGGGTGTCGCCTGGCTCGATGGCCTTGCGAATGGCTTCAAGCGAGGTGGCGTCGACGAACGTGGTTCGGATGCCGAGACCGGGGGCGTCCTCGGCGAGCCACTTCTTCAGGCCCCAGTACATGATCTCGGGCGCGACGACATGGGCGGGGCGAGGCAGGGCGAGAAAGGCGGTGGTGGCTGCTGCCATGCCGGACGCAAACACGAACGTGCCGGCTGCGCCCTCGAGCGTCGAGATCACCTGCTCGACCTGACGCGTGACGGGGTTGTCGGGGCGCGAATAGCTGTAGCCGCGGCGATGCTGGTTGTCAGGATCGCGCTCGTGGTCGTTGCCAGATGGATCGGCGGGACGATGGCGCCGGTCGCGGAGTCGATATCGCCGCCAGCCTGGGCTGCGACGGTTTCGGGGGAATACGGCTTGGTCATCGGTCGCAGCTCCGGCTTTGGCGGCTTGGATCTCCCGCTCCCTCATGCGCCACGAAAAAAAGACCCGCAGAGAATGCTCGCGGGCCGGATTGCCATGCCTTACCAAAGAGGGAAGAGAGTTGCGGCCTGGGGCCGCGGGAACATGTGCTCCTTTCGTACTGGCGGTTGCAGGATCAGGCCATGTGCCTGGGTCACCGATTGGCGGTGGCGATGACTGAAAACCTACACGCCGCTGATTGTTATGTAAATATGGAACAGTACGTTTTGTTTTCAAACAAGTAGAGTGCTTCCGGTGGCGGCGAGCCTTGACGTCGGGGGAAACCACCGGAAGTCCATGACTTGGTTGCACTTCTGGCGTGGGATCCGGAGCGAAAGACCGGGACAGCGGAGGCGATTCACGCTACGATACGTGCCGTATCAATGCTGCACGGTTCGGTCGACGTCGTCAGACCTCGACCTGTCGAAACCGTAGAATGAGCACCGACGCCATGAACCAAAACCAGAACCCTCGTCCGCCCGGCCGGCCGCGTAGCGATGCCACGCGCCAAGCCATTCTCGACGCCTCCGCACACCTGCTGGAGACGGAGAGCTACGACAAGATCTCGATCGAGCGGATTGCGGCAGAGGCCAAGGTCGGCAAGCAGTCGATCTACCGGTGGTGGGGCGGCAAGGCCGACGTGATGCTGGCCGCGTACACCGAGCGTGTGCTGCCACGCCTGCCGCCGCGCGAACCTACCGACGACACGGTCGGCGATCTGTTGATCTTCCTGAAGCAGTACTTTGCGACCGTGCAGGCGCCGCTCGTGCGCCGTGCGATGCAGGGGTTGCTGGCCGAAGCCCAGCTCGATGCCGATTTCCGGTTGCGGTTCTACGGCGTTTTCGTGGCTTCGCGGCGGACAGTGTTCCGCCATCTGCTAAGGCACGGCAAGTCAACGGGCCAGCTTCGCGCCGATCTCGACATCGAGATGATCATTGACCTTCTCAATGGCGCCTTCTGGTATCGCTTGCTGTCGGGTGCCGAGGACGAAATCGACGACGCGTTCGCGGAGGGTCTGGTACGAACGCTGCTGCCGAGCCTGTTGCCCGCACGCGAGGCGGAATTGCAGAAGAGCTGATCCGCCAAGCGCCAAGCGCTTTACGCCAAAATCGGTAGCCCAACTGGCAAAGTGCATCCGGACGACCGGATGGCGCATCTGTTAGGCTAGCCGGACGCAATGGCGCCCGCGTGGCGGGGCGACTGATGGCATTTGGCCCGCTTCCACGCAGGATCGTATTGGAGTATTTGGCATGGCAACGATGGCCGAGACGGCAAAGACGTTCTTCGAGGCATGCGAAACAGGCAAAGGCTGGGAGGGGTGCAAGGCTCACTGCACCACTAACGCAACGTTTTCAGCGCAGGCCGAACCGCTTGGCAAGATCACGTCGCTCGAGGACTATTGCAACTGGATGAAGGGCATTCTGGGGCCGTTGCCGGATGGACGGTACGACCTCAAGGCGTTCGCTGTCGATGAGGAGCGCCGGGCCGTGGTCGCCTATGCCGTATTCATCGGGACACATACGGGTGATGGCGGGCCAGTGCCGCCAACGGGCAAGACAACCCATACCGACTATGTCTATTCCATGCACTTCAGCGGCGACAAGATCAGCCATATGACCAAGATCTGGCATTCGGGACTGGCCGTCAAAGAGCTTGGCTGGGCCTGAGCCTGGGCAACAACTCCGGCAAACGTCAGTTACCGATTGAGCGGTTGGCTGCAAGACGCCAAGATGGTGCTGTGGTAGACCAACCCATCGATCGGACCCAATCCATGGCCAGCGATACCGTACTCGTCGCCAAAAGCGGCGGCATCACCCGGCTGACACTCAACCGGCCCGAGAAGCTCAACGCTTTGTGCCGCGAGCTTGGCGAAGCGCTGGCGGCGGCGCTGGCCGATGCGGAAGCCGACAGGGACTGCCGGGTGGTGGTACTGACGGGGGCGGGCCGTGGCTTTTGTGCCGGACAAGAACTCTCCGACGAGGTCTATATCCAGGGCGGCCCGCAACCTGATCTCGGGCAGATTCTCGATCGCTACAATCCCATCATCGAGACCATGCGGCGCATGCCGAAGCCGATCCTCGGTGCCGTCAACGGTGTCGCCGCCGGTGCGGGCGCCAGTCTGGCCTTGGCGTGCGACATCGTGCTGGCGCGGCGGTCGGCGAGTTTTCTGCAAGCCTTCGCCAAACTAGGGCTGGTGCCCGATTGCGGCTCGACGTGGCTGTTGCCGCGCTTGATCGGCGAGGCGCGGGCGCGGGCACACGCTATGCTAGCCGAGCCGATCAAGGCCGACCAGGCGGAAGCGTGGGGCATGATCTGGAAAGCTGTCGATGACGGAAACTTCGACGGCGAGGTCGATGCGATGGCAGGGCGGCTGGCGCAAGCCGCCACCTATGGAATCGGCTTGCAGAAGGAAGCTTTCCGCGCCTCGGCCGGCAACGATCTCGGCGCGCAGCTGTCACTGGAAAAGGTTTTGCAGCAAAAGGCGGCGGCCTCGGCCGACTACATCGAGGGCGTGACGGCCTTCCAAGGCAAGCGGCCAGCACGCTTCAACGGCCGTTGACGATCGGCTTGCGACGACGACGTGGCACAATGGGACGGATTGCGGCTCAATGAGCATGGACGCCAAAGCCCTTGCGAAAGCCTCCGCCGAGGCGATGTGGGCGGATGACAACGCCAGCCGTGGACTGGGCATGGCGATCGAGGATGTGGGGCCGGGTACCGCAACGCTGTCGATGACGATCCGGGCCGATATGGTCAACGGGCTTGCAGTGTGTCACGGCGGGCTGATCTTCACGCTTGCCGACAGCGCCTGCGCCTTTGCCTCGAACAGCTACAACAAGCGCATGCTGTTGCAGTCGAGCCAGATCACACTGCTGGCGCCTGCGAAACTCGGCATGCGATTGTTGGCCGTGGCGGAGGAGCGCCAGAGGGGGGAGCGCAGCGGCATCTATGATGTGCGTGTCAGCGCCCCCAATGGCGAGACGATCGCGGAATTTCGCGGCCATGTGCGGAGCATTCCGGGATCGCTGCTGCCTGACAAATGATTGGCTGACAACGGCGCCAAGGAGACGACAAGAACCATGCAAGACCTGTCACCGCAGCGTTCCGAGCTGGACCCCATCGAGATCGCGCCGATCGAGGTGATCCGCGATCTGCAGCTGCACAGGCTCAAATGGTCGTTGCGCCATGCCTACGAAAACGTTGCGCATTATCGTAAAGCCTTCGATGCAAAGGGCGTGAGGCCCGACGACCTGAAGACGCTCGACGACCTCAAGCATTTTCCGTTCACGGCCAAGGCCGATTTGCGGGCGAACTATCCATTCGGCATGTTTGCCGTGCCGCAGCACCAGATCGCGCGCATTCACGCCTCGTCCGGAACAACTGGAAAGCCGACCGTGGTGGGCTACACGAAACGGGATCTTGCAACTTGGGCCGAAGTGGTCGGGCGCTGCATCCGGGCGTCGGGTGGACGGCCCGGCATGAAGATGCACAACGCCTACGGCTACGGCCTTTTTACCGGTGGGCTTGGCTATCACGCCGGCGCCGAAGCGTTCGGGCTGGCGGTGATCCCGGTATCGGGCGGCATGACCGAACGGCAGGTGCAGCTGATCGATGAATTCCAGCCCGACATCATCACGGTGACGCCGTCCTACATGCTGGCGATCCTGGACGAGTTCCGCCGACAAGGAAAAGATCCGCGCCGCACCTCTCTCAAGGTCGGTATTTTCGGGGCGGAGCCATGGACGAATGCCATGCGGGCCGAACTGGAAGAGGCCTTCGATATCCACGCTGTCGATACGTACGGGCTGTCCGAGGTGATCGGGCCAGGCGTGGGCAACGAGTGTGTCGAGACCAAGGACGGCCCGACCATCTGGGAGGATCATTTCTATCCGGAGGTGATCGACCCCGACACCGGTGAAACCGTGGCGGAGGGCGAGCTTGGCGAGCTGGTTTTCACATCGCTGACCAAGGAGGCGATGCCGGTCATTCGCTACCGCACCCGCGATCTGACGCGACTGTTGCCGGGATCCGCGCGGAGCATGCGGCGGATGGAGCGGGTGACCGGGCGATCGGACGACATGATGATCGTGCGGGGCGTCAACGTGTTCCCCTCGCAGATTGAAGAGCAGATCCTGAAAGTCAAGGGATTGGCGCCGCACTACCAGATCGTGCTGACGCGCGAAGGGCGCATGGACGAGTTTGCGGTGAACGTGGAGGCGGCTGACAGCGAGGCGTCCGAGGATGCGAAAGCCATGTCAGCGCAAGAACTCGCCCACTTGATCAAGGGCAATGTCGGTGTCACCGCACGCATTGAAGTTGCCGATCCGGGGGGCGTGGTCCGCAGCCAGGGCAAGGCCGTGCGCGTGGTGGACAAGCGGCCCAAGGGATGATGATGGCGCATCAACGCCAGGGCGAATGCGCCAGGCACCAAGACTGCAAACGGGATCAATAGCGAAGTTGGAGCGAGTGGAAGAGATGACGATCAAGGTTGGTGACAAGATCCCCCCGGTCAAGCTGTTCGTGCAAGGCGACGACGGTCCGCAAGCCATCAGTTCCGATGAGATCTTCAAAGGCAAGCGCATCGCCATGTTCGGTGTGCCCGGCGCATTTACGCGGACCTGCTCGGCGCGGCATCTGCCCGGCTTCGTTGGCAACGCCGAGGCAATCAAGGCCAAAGGCATCGACGAGGTGGTGTGCCTCGCTGTCAACGACGCAGCCGTGATGGCAGCGTGGGGGCGCGAGCATGGCGCGGGTGAAAAGGTGCGGATGGTGAGCGATGGCGGGCTCGAGTTGACGCGCGCGCTAGGGCTGGAAGTCGATCTCAGTGCCCGGGGCTACGGGATGCGCTGCAAGCGTTTCTCGATGATCGCGGATGACGGCGTGGTCACGCACATGCATCTGGAAACGGGCGGCGGCTTCGGCGAGACCAGCGCCGAGACGATGCTTGGCGATCTTGGTGCTTAATTGCGCTCACGGCGCGTACGCGCTGCAAAGTGGCAACGCTGCGCCGCCGCGAGGGCGCCGCTCAACGGCGGGCCGCTGTCGCGGCATTCGACAGCGTGCGAAGAACCGCACACTGGCGCTTTGAGTTTCTGCTCACGGCGCGTACGCGATGCAAAGTGGCAGCGCTGCGCCTCCGCGAGGGCGCCGCTCAACGGCGGGCCGCTGTCGCGGCATTCGACAGCGTGCGAAGAACCGCACACTGGCGCTTAGAGTTTCTGCTCACGGCGCGTACGCGATGCAAAGTGGCAGCTACGACCGCTCGATGTAGCTCTGGGTAAACGGGATGCCATTGAACGTGTGCGTGCAGCAGGCGCAGGACGGTGTCATGTGCTCGATGCGCAAATTGGGATCGACGATGGCGAGCCTGCCGTCGTCGTCGACAAAAAGACCGCTGTAGTAGGTGCTTTCGCCGATGCGGACATAGGATTGCTTTTGGTCGTCCGCGCGCGCGACAAGCCAGAAGATCGGATCGGGCTTGTCGAGCCGGCTGACGGCTTCGCTGTGGACCGTGGACCACTGTTGCCCAACACGGGAAAGCAGAAACCTGAACAGAGGCGTATAATCGCGTCCGTTGCGCCTGTTGGCATGCATCGACCCGCGCGAGGCCTGGCTCAGCTTCTCGCGTTTGGTATTGCGCTCATAGCGATATGCCGCGCCGCCCCCGTGATGTACGTTGCGTGTGCGGGTGTTGACCTTGCGATAGAGCGGTTCCTTGTCGTGCATCGCTCAAGTTCCGGCGCGTGCCGTCCGTAGCGGCTCAATCGCCCCAAGCCGCCTCAGACCTCGATGTCCTTGGCGAAGGCGGCGCGATCCTGGATGAAGCGGAAGCGCAGCTCGGGCTTGGTGCCCATCAAGGTATTGACCGACTGCTCCGTCTCGTCTTGCTCGGCTGCATCGATCTCAACCTTCAGAAGCGTGCGGTGCTTCGGATCCATGGTCGTTGCCTTGAGCTCTCCCGGGTTCATCTCGCCCAGGCCTTTGAAGCGACCGATGGTGACCTTGGCATTGGCCGGGAATTCGGACTTCATCAACTGCTCGCGATGCTTGTCGTCCAGGGCGTATAGATGGTCTTGGCGCCGTGTGTCAGCTTGTAGAATGGCGCTACTGCCAGATAGAGATGGCCATTCTCGATCAGCGGTCGCATCTCCTGATAGAAGAACGTCATCAAGAGAGACGCGATGTGGGCGCCGTCGACGTCGGCGTCGGTCATGATGATGACGCGATCGTAACGCAGGTCCTCGTCACGGTATTTGGCGCCACAGCCGGCCCCAAGGGCCTGAATTAAATCCGAAAGCAACTGGTTCTGGGCGAGTTTGCCCGACGCGGCGCTGGCAACGTTCAAGATCTTGCCGCGCAGGGGCAGGATCGCCTGCGTTTTCGGATCGCGGGCCTGCTTGGCCGAACCGCCGGCCGAGTCACCCTCGACCAGGAAAATTTCGGTGTCACCGGAGGACGACGAACAGTCGGTCAGCTTGCCGGGCAGCCGCAACTTGCGGGTTGCGGATTGGCGCGAAACTTCCTTCTCCTTGCGCCGACGCAAGCGATCTTCGGCCTGCTCGATGCACCACTCGAGCAGGCGGTCGGCCTGCTGGGGGCTGTCGGCCAGCCAATGGTCGAAGGCATCGCGAACGGCCGCCTCGACGATGCGGGTGGCCTCGACAGTAGAAAGCTTTTCCTTGGTCTGGCCCTGGAACTCGGGCTCACGGATGAAGACGGACAGCATGGCGGCGGCCGTGCCCATCACGTCCTCGGCCGTGATCTGGCCGGCCTTCTTGTTTGTTCTTCAAGTCGCCATAGGCGCGCATGCCGCGCATGAGGGCATTGCGCAGGCCGGTCTCATGGGTGCCGCCCTCTGGCGTTGGAATGGTGCAGTAGGAATGGGTGCGCCCGTCATCATCGGCAACCCAGCACACCGCCCATTCCACCGAGCCGTGACCGCCTTCTTTCTCGATGCGCCCCGAAAAGAGATCTTTGGTCACCAGGTCTTGCCGTCGACGATCTCGCGCGTGGGTAGTCCTTGAGGCCGCCGGGAAAGTGGAACACGGCTTCGGCGGGCGTGTTGTCTGTGATCAGCTCGGGGTCGCAATGCCAGCGGATCTCGACGCCACCGAAGAGATAAGCCTTCGAGCGTGCCATCTTGTGCAGGATGGCAGGCTTGAACGATGCGTTCTTGCCGAAGATCTGCTCATCGGGCTTGAAGCGAACGGTCGTGCCGCGCCGGTTCATGATGGAGCCGAGCTTCTCCAGCTTGGTCTGCGGCAGGCCGCGCGAAAAAACCATGCGATAGAGCTGCTGGCCGCGCGCAACCTCGACTTCGCAGATGTCGGACAGGGCATTGACCACGGAGACACCGACGCCGTGCAGGCCGCCCGACGTATTGTAGGCCTTGCCGTCGAACTTGCCGCCAGCGTGTAACGTGCACATGATGACTTCGAGTGCAGATTTTTTCGGGAACTTGGGGTGCGGATCGACGGGGATGCCGCGACCGTTGTCGCTGACGGAAAGATAACCGTCTGCGGTCACCTTGACCTCGATCCAGGACGCATGACCGGCCACGGCCTCGTCCATGGAGTTGTCGATCACCTCGGCGAAGAGGTGATGCATGGCTTTCTCGTCGGTGCCGCCAATGTACATGCCAGGGCGACGCCGGACAGGCTCGAGCCCCTCCAGAACTTCGATGTCGGCGGCCGTGTAAGCATCGGCGGCATCCACCTTGGTGTTGCGCCGTGTCGTGTTTTTGTCGGTCATGTCTCGGGCTAGGTTGCCGAACAAGTCACGGGAAGAAGCCATGGAGTTCGTCCGCCATTGTGATCGAGTTGCGGCATTGCCAACGCAAACGCGACAGTGACGGCCTGCCGGATCTCCCGAATCCTGTTGTGGTGATCTGTGCCTGAGGTGGCACGGTCGGTACAGCTTTGACAAGCCCCCGAAATGCCGCTCCCGGACCGTCGATGGCAACTGTGTGACCAATGCCACCCAGGGCGTGTTGCTGTTTGACACCATTCGTCCGCGAACTTACCGCCTTAACTCCGGCGCCCAGCATAGCTATATGTCGGCAAGTGGCCCCGCAACAGATGGAGGGCCACTCCTGAACTGGAGGGCAACTCTTGGGCGTGCTGCTGGTTCTCCTCGTCATCGGCTTTGCGATTGCCGTTCTGCCCCAGATGTGGGTCAAGAGCGTGCTGAGCCGGCACGCGGACGAACGGTCGGAGTATCCAGGTACAGGCGGCGAATTTGCCCGCCATGTGCTGGACGAAATGAAGCTGACGCACGTCAAGGTGGAAGAAACCACGCTCGGCGACCACTACGATGCCGAAGCCAAAGTGGTGCGACTGATGCCACAGCATTTTGCCCGCCGCTCGCTGGCGGCCGTGGTGGTTGCTGCGCACGAGGTCGGTCATGCCATGCAGGATGCGACCAACTACCCGCCGCTGGTCCGGCGCACGCAGATGGCCAAACAGGCGCAATCTATCGAGCGACTGGGATCGATGGTGATGCTGGCGGCTCCACTCGTGCTGCTGATCGCGAAATCACCGCACGTTATGATTCTCGAGATATTCCTCGGGATGATGATCCTGGGCTCGAGCATCGTGATGCATGCGGTGACGCTGCCGGTCGAGTTGGATGCGAGCTTTCGGCGAGCCTTGCCGCTGTTGCGCGCCGGGCACTATATCGGCGACCGCGATTTGAGGTCGGCACGTCAGATCTTGAGAGCTGCGGCTTTCACCTACGTCTCCGCGGCCGCCATGAGTTTGCTCGACGTGACACGGTGGATCGCCGTACTCAGGCGGTGAGGGGCTTGGCGCATGGATCGCGGCACCTTGCGACTCCCCCTGCGGGGAGCCGGCCGCAACGCGTGTTATACGTGGCGCGTTGCGACTCCCCTGCGGGGAGCCGGCCGCAACGCGTGTTGGTGGTGGATGAGAGAGAAATCGCCAGCCGGCCTGTAAGCCGGGTTCTGTCTGGAAGCTTTGCCCTTGCAGGCGCCGCCTCCGCGACGGTCATTCATCTGGGACGCCGCTTGCGCGGCGCCTCGAGCAACCAACCCGGGCAGCAGGCCAGATGAGCCTTGGTGGCCGGGTTGCCCGAACCACACGTGCCGCCCCTATTTGGTCTTGCTCCCGGTGGGGTTTACCCTGCCAGCGACGTTACCGTCGCCGCGGTGCGCTCTTACCGCACCTTTTCACCCTTACCTGGAGCACGTGCGCTCCATCGGCGGTTTGGTCTCTGTGGCACTTTCCCTGGGGTTGCCCCCGGCGGCCGTTAGCCGCCACCGTTCATCCGTGGAGCCCGGACTTTCCTCCACCGGCTTCTTTTGAGGGAAGCTGGCAGCGACCGTCCGGCCGACTGGCGCTGAGAGATAAAGGGGCTGGCAGCGACAAGGTCAAGGCATTGCGGCCGAAATCGCTCAAAGCGGCCCGCTCGGCGGACTGCCAGCCGATGGTGGCGCTGTACCTTGTCCGTCTTAGCCGGCAACGTCGCGGCGGATCGTCATGCGATAGATGAAGCGATCGGCCGGATGAATGCTGATCGACAGCTCGACCAGGCGACGGCCCGTGACGTAGTAGCGGCGCGTGAAGCGCAGAGCTGCTTCGCCCGGCTCGGCCTCCAGAATACGGGCCATTTCATCGTCAAGGATGGTGGCCTCGATTTCCTGTTCGACCTCGACCACCGTCTCTCCGAAGCGCTGCTCGATGAGCGACCAAATGGCCGTTCGCAGCGTACCTGCGTCATCGGCCAGGGCCTGATAGGCGCCATCGATCAACACTTCGTTGAAACAGTGCGGCCGCTCACCCTTGCTGCCATGGCGGATGCCGGCAATCCGTACCCATGGCTTTTTGGGTCTGCAGCCGAGCGTTTCGGCAAGCCGGCCACGGGCAGCAATTTCTTCGACGGAGATGACCTCGAGGCGCGTTTCGGTTGCGTACTGGAGGAGTTCACCGAGCGACCGCATCGACTGGGTGTAGCTCGGCGCGGCGTCCTGCGCCTCGACGCGTGTGCCCACGCCCTTACGGGCGGAGACAAGGCCCTGGACGCGCAAATGTTGTATCGCCTGACGGACGGTGTAGCGAGATACTCCGAAGGCTTGGCCAAGTTCGGCCTCGGTCGGCAACAAGCTGCCGACGGGGTAGTCGCCCTTGGCAATAGCGTCTCCTAATGTCTGGGCAAGCTGGATGTAGAGCGGTTGGCCGGAGTCGCCGTCACCCCGCTTCAATGCCTCCGCCCCGGGAGATGCCTTGTTCCATTACCATAGTGCCGTCCAGTGTTCGCTTTGCCTGTTGCGTGGTGTGATAGAGAACCAGCCTGCGCACGCCATGCCTAACGTGCACCCGGGGCGAGTCCTGGTCCCCAAGCAGCAGGTTGTGCTGTGGCGTGCCGCCGACCCTCCAGCGCGCACGATTATTCAGGCCGTTGTTTTGGCTCTTGGCTCGTCGCGCTGGCACTGGATGCCGACACACGCTAGAGCATGTCCGGACACCATACACACTCAGGACCCGGACGGGAAACAAGTGAATGCAACAGGTCCCGACCAGGACGCCAAAGCGGTGACGGGCAGATTACTGAACAAGCCAGCGGATGGGCCGACAAGCCGCCAGACCGGCCAGCTTGCAGCGGGTACCATGGTGGCCCTTCTGGGGCTAGTGACCAGCGTTCAAGCATTGGCGACGTTCGCTGTTTTGACACTTCCGACGCTCGCCACGTTGGCTGCCCAGCATTTCGGCATCGGGCCGGAGGCGATCGGTTACCAAATCAGCGTTGTCTATGGATCGGCGGCCCTGCTTTCCAGCGCAGCGGGTGTCTATGTCCGTCGCTATGGTGCGGCGCTCACGAGCGCGTTCTCCATGGGCCTGTGCGGCTGTGGCCTACTTGGTATCGCGAGCGGCAACGTGGCGATCGCGATCGTGGCCTCGGTGGCGATCGGACTTGCCTACGCGCTGACCAATCCGGCGGCTTCGCACATGCTGTTCCGGTTTGCACCGCGCGAGCGACAGAACCTGGTTTTCGCCCTGAAGCAGACCGGCGTTCCCTTGGGCGGGATGCTGGCGGCATTGCTATTGCCGAGATTGGCGAACGCCTATGGGTGGCAAGTGGCGACTGCGACAGGGGCGGCCATGACGGCGTTTCTGGCGCTCCCCCTGCTGGCGATCAAACGGCGCACCGACGACGACCGCGACCCGAGTGCCCGGGTTGGGGCAGGTGGCGTGTTGGCTGGCATGAAATTGATCCTGTCCACTCCCAAAATGCGGGCGCTGGCGATCATGGGGTTTGCCTACGCCTCGTCGCAGTTCTGCCTGTTTGCATTCCTGATCACGATGCTGGTTCACGACATGGGATGGGATCTCGTGACGGCGGGAGCGGCTGCAAGCATCATGCAGGTCGGCGGGGTCATCGGCCGCGTTGCCTGGAGCCTGCTTGCCGACCGGTTGGGGGTGGGGAGTGGCGTGGGCGTGCTGATTGCCGTCGGCGTCGGATCAGCGGCGCTGGGTCTGGTGATGACGGCAGCCACACCAGCATGGCCGTTCTGGCTTGCGGCCTGCATCGTTTTTGCGTTCGGGTTCTGCCTGGTTGGCTGGAACGGCTTGTGGCTGGCGGAAATTGCGCGGACAGCCGGGCCTGGAAACGTCAGTCTGGTGACGGGAGGTGTGCTGGTGTTTGCCTTCGGCGGCATCGTACTCGGGCCGGCCATCTTCGCGACAATCTACAAGTGGCTTGGCAGCTACGCTCTCACATTCGGTATTTTCAGTCTGTACTCGATTGCTGGTGCGACCATTCTGTTGCTCAGTCACATCGCGGAGCGGCGAACGGCGCGCGCCGGCCAACCGTGACGTTGCCGATCGAGGCGACCCTGAGGCCATCGGATACAAGTGCCCTATCGTGCGGTCAACGTTTGGCGGGGGATTGCTGGAGGAAGCTCTCCATCTCGCGCAACAGTCGATCGGTTGCGGCTTGCGTGCGCCGTTTCGATTTTTCCGTTGCGTCGATCAGGCCGCGACGGGCCAAATTCTCGGATAACTTCTTGGGTTGCTTACGCACCGCCGCCTTTACTTGACGCGCCATGGGGTGGAACTCCGGCCAAACACATCTGTCGTCGCATGACTGCCAGTCTGCGCGGTATGACCGATGGAGACAAGGGCCGGAGCAAGCCGTGCGTCTAGGCGCTGCGCCAATTGCGCCAGACCGCACCAAGACTGCCGACGTCCGATCTTGGCTCACGCAGGAGCAGCGTGATCGCCGCCTCTTCCAGACCAGCGAGAACCGCCAGGATGGCCGCTGCGCGAAACGGCCAGGCAGCCCAGTCCAGGAGCAGAATCAAGAGACCAATGGAGACGGCACCCACCGCAAGCTTGACGAGCCATGTGTGGTAGCTGGTGAGCTGGCCAAACTTGATCAACGCCAAAATGGCCGGCAGGAACAAGCTGGCGGCAACGGCAACGAACGCGACCATTTCGCGACGTACGGTATCAGGCCAAAGCAGAATGATCGAAACGCCGATCGCGGTATAGGCGATGGCGTCGGCGATCGAGTCGAACTTGGCTCCGAAATTGGTCGGCCCGCCGGACATGCGCGCGACGGCGCCGTCTGCGGCATCGGTCAGGAACGAGGCCGTCAGCAGCATCAAAAGCCATGATGGCTGGTTCGCCAATGCGAGAATGATGAGAACCGGCGCTGCGATCACGCGGAAGGCTGTCAGCGCATTGGCAAGTGTCATTCGTCTACCGTCGTCTTTAGGGTTCTTGCTCATAAGCGGAACCATGCCTGCAGCGGACTGTGGTCTGAGAGCATCGACCATGGCAGTCCGGTCAGGCGCTCGGCGGCTAAGGGAACTAACCCTCGACCGTAGATTCGGTCCATCGGAAACATTGGCGCCCAGGCTGGGAATGTACGCGCATAGACGCCATTCAACGATTGGAAGGCTTCGGTCAAGCCCTCCACTTGCTCGGAAACCGCCCGACCGGACCAATCATTAAAATCGCCGGCGACGATCAGGGGCTCGCTGGCCGGCACCGCTTCGGCGATTCACTCGTTCAAAAGCTGGATCTGGGACCGCCTTTCCGGGCCCAGAAAACCGAAATGGACACAGATGACGTGCAAGTGGCTGCTGGCGCCGGGAACAGACAGGCGCCCGTGCAGCAGGCTGCGACTGGCAGGCAAGCGATAGCGGGAAACTGGAATGTTTTCCCAATCATTGAACGGATAGCGGCTCAGAATGGCGTTGCCGTGGTGGCCGTTGTCGTAGATCGCGTTCTTGCCGTAGGCGAAGTGGGGCCACAGGCGATCGGCCAGGAACTCAAACTGCGGACTTTGCGGCCATGCGGGATGGCGCACGGCATGGCGGTCATGAGCGCCCTGGGCTTCCTGGAGGAACACGATATCTGCGCCCGAATCGGCCAATGCGGTGCGCATCCGGGGGAGCACGAAGCGCCGGTTGATGCCACTGAAGCCCTTGTGAATGTTGTAAGTGACGATACTCAGCGCAGCGGCCGCCATGGAATTTCAGCTCTTCAAGATAGGGACGCCCTGCCGACCTACCATGGCTGACGACACTTATGCAGATTTAAGAGATCACGGCGCCCGCGCCAAGCGTCCACTGCGCGCATTGAGTCTGAAACCAACGAGTCGGTGATCGATGGCAGGTCTGCGCCCGGCGCCCGGTGCGTCTCACAAGTGGGTGGCAGGACGCCGGGCGAAGGTCCGCCAAGTTCTCCACCTCGGCGCGAGTTAACCAACTGTGCGGCCTGGAACCGGCTTCACGACACCTTGACTTGCAAAGTTGTAAACGATGTTCATAATTTGCCGCATGTGTAAACGCGTAAGGTGTTGCGATGTCGATAGGTTCGATGATCAACGGCTTTTTGGACAAGACGACTGACGCGCGGTTCAAGCGCGACTCCGTGGGGCAGCTGGTGTTTTTTCCGCTGGGCTTCGGATCGGGCCGCATCGTGCCGGATGCAGCTACGGAAGCAAGTCTGCGCAAAGGCTGCCGGCGGCAGATGATCGTTCTGCTGGGCTTGGTGATCCCAGCGCTGGCGATCGTCAATGCCTATTACCAATTGAAAGGCTGGAGTTTTCTGCTCTACTTCATTGGTTGCGTCAGTGTTGGCTTCGGGAGCCAGATCTATCCCCTTTGGCTGTCGCGGGGATTGGCGCGTTCAAGCGAGCGCTTGAGGTATTCCACGTCGATGGTTCAATCGCTCGACGCCTTCGGGAAGGGGTTCTTGATCTTTGGCCTCGTCTCTTGCGGGTTGGCAGTCGCGACCTCGGCGACGCTGCTGGCCTACCGTCCCGCGCGCGCTTCCGGCGATCCAGTCGTCGCCGCCGTATCGCTCGTGATCTTTGTGCCCTTGACGGTGGCGTATGCCCTGGCGCTCAAACGCAAATGGCGGGCCGCGAACTGACAACGCTGCCCGGCAATTGTCGCCATGTTTGATTTTCGGCGCTTGGACTACTGCATCTGCCGCTTGACGCGCGCGAGATCGGCCTGAACCATTTCGTCGGCCAATTGCTCCAGCGTCGTCTCAGCGCTCCAGCCCAAAACCCGCTTCGCCTTGCTCGGATCGCCGTGCAGGATTTCGACTTCGGCCGGACGGAAGAAGCGCGGATCGATGACGACGTGATCTTCCATGTTGAGGCCAACGCTGCCGAAGGCCAGGCGGCAGAAATCGCGCACCGATTCCGTTCGCCCGGTGGCGACGACGTAATCGTCGGGTGTTTCCTGTTGCAACATCAGCCACATCGCCTTGATGTAGTCGCGGGCATGACCCCAGTCGCGCTTAGCGTCGAGATTGCCGAGGGCCAACTCCTTGGCAAGGCCCAATTTGATGCGGGCGACACCATCGGTAATCTTGCGGGTGACGAACTCGATGCCGCGCAATGGCGATTCATGGTTGAAAAGAATGCCGTTGGACGCGTGCATGCCGAAACTCTCGCGGTAGTTCACGGTCATCCAATGGGCATAGACCTTCGCGGCTGCATAAGGCGACCGCGGGTAGAATGGCGTTTTTTCGGATTGCTGGGGCTCCTGGATCAGGCCGAACATCTCTGACGACGACGCCTGATAGAAGCGCGCTTTCGGGTTCACGATGCGGGCGGCTTCGAGCACGTTGACCGCGCCCAGGCCGGTGACGTTGCCGGTCAACAATGGCTGCTGCCAGGATGATTTGACGAACGACTGGGCGCCAAGATTGTAGATTTCGTCCGGCTTGGCCTCGTCGATGACGCGAACGACACTCGACAGGTCGGTGAGGTTGCCATCATGCAGTGTGATATCGTCGGCAACCTTGAGCCATTTCAAGCGCGTATCGACCACTTCAGCCGAGGCGCTTCGCCTGATCAGGCCATGGACCTCGTAACCCTTCCCCAGCAAGAACTGCGAGAGATAGGCGCCATCCTGGCCTGTGATACCCGTGATCAGCGCGCGCTTCATTTTTAATCCACACTCAATTGTTGCCCAGCTTCTGCCTAGCGCGGCTCGTGCGCTCTTTCAAATACGAAGTTGCCGCTTCCCCCGAAAGGGGGCTCGGTGGAGGCGATCCGACCGACGGGCGGATTGACTTCACAGATGGTGTCTGCGAGCGAGGGCTGGGGATTCACCACGTTTGCGAGACCGTGGTCGCCTCAGGCCGACCGTGAGCCATCTGCGTCTCGCCAGGACAGCACTGCCAGCCGGCACGTCATGCGAACGGACACGTAGTCATGCGACGAATCTACTCGCCAGTCCTGCTCGCCAATCTGCCGGAAGCAAGAGCGCGGGCTTTCGTGGTGTTGTTCACGTTCGATGCCATCGCACGCTCTATTCTGATCTCTGTGCTGCCGCTCAAAGCCTATGGTTTGCTGGGGGCGGCCCAGCTCGTGAGCATCGCCTACTTCGCTGCTGCTTTCCTCGGGCTCGGCACGAACCTCAGTGTGCCTCTGCTGCTCAGGACGCTGCCGCGGCGATGGGTTCTCACCATTGGTGCTGGGATTCAGGTGGCAAGTGTGGCGTTGCTGTCGCTTGAAAGCGCCTGGACGTTCGTATTGGGGCTGGCGATGCAAGGCATGGCGATGGCGATGCTGGATGTGGCGATCAACCTCTACATGCTCGACCACATACCCCGCCGGGAGCTCAATACGTTCGAGCCACGGCGGCTGTTGTTCACTGGCACGACGTTTGCGCTCGGGCCCTGGCTCGGGGTCTACCTCAACGGCCAGATCAACAGCAACCTGGCTTTCGTCGTGGCGGGCATGTCGGCGTTGTCGCTATTGACGTTCTTCTGGTTCCTCAGGCTATCCGATCATTCTGCCGTGCGAACCTCAGGGGCTCAATCGCCAAGTCCCCTGAAGTCTATCCCGCGGTTCGTGGCGCAACCGCGACTGCTGTTGTCGTGGTGCCTGGCGCTGGGGCGGAACGGGTGGTGGGTGATGAATTTCATCTACGTGCCCATCTACGTAACCAGGGCCGGTTACGGGCCGGAAGCGGGCGGCGCGCTGGTGTCGCTTGGGCTGGTTGCGATGCTGGGCGTGCGGATGTGGGGCCGGTTGGGCCAGAAGATCGGCATCCGCAATGTGCTGAGCATCGGCTACGGCTGCACGGGCGTGCTGAGCCTCATCGCCGCAGCATTGGCGATGGCCGAGCAGACGACAGCATGCATGGTGGCGTTGTGGGCGGCTGCGGTGGCGGCGACGATCATCGACGGAGCCGGCAACGTGCCGTTCCTGCGCGCCGTTCACCATTATGAGCGGGCCGAGATGACCTCGGTGTTCATGACATTTCGCCATGTCGGATCGCTCGTTGTGCCGGGCGTTCTGGCCCTGGTGCTGTGGGTGGCCCCGTTTCCCGCCGTCTTTGCGACCGGTGGACTTCTGACGCTTGGCATGGCCCTGCTGTCGCGGCTGCTTCCCCGGGGCCTGTGAACAGGCCAGGGCAGCCTGCCGCGCGCGACCCGTCTCGCGACAAGGCTGGCGCTGGCCGGGCAAGATGCCTACGATCGGCCGTCCAAAAAACACCGCAAGCGAGGAGCACACCACCATGTCCGCCACCGATGCCGTACTTTACGAAGACAAGGGCGACGGCATCGTCGTCGTGACGCTGAACGAGCCGAAGACGCGCAATGCGTTGAGTGAAGAGATCATCAACGGCATCGTGGCGACGTGCCAGCGCATCAATGCCGACATGAGCGTCAGATGCATGATCCTGACGGGCGCGGGTGAAGGCTTCTCGTCAGGTGGAAACGTCAAGGAGATGCGCGAGAAGAAGGGGCTTTTCGGCGGGCAGCCGGTGGATATGCGACGGGCCTATCAGCACGGCATCCACAAGATCCCGAAAGCGCTTTACGACCTCGAAGTGCCCTCCATCTGTGCAGTTAACGGGGCGGCGATAGGCGCCGGCTGCGACACGACCTTGATGTGCGACATCCGAATTGCCGGGCGCAAAGCCGTGTTTGCGGAAAGCTTCCTGCGGGTCGGGCTTGTTTCCGGGGATGGCGGCGCCTGGTTCCTGCCACGGGTGGTGGGCCTGTCACGGGCCTACGAGATGACGCTAACCGGCGACATGATCGACGCCGACAAGGCCGAGAAGTGGGGCATCGTCTCGAAGGTGGTGGATGACGACAAGCTGATGGACGAAGCGCTGGCGATGGCGCGCAAGATCGCGGCCTTTCCGCCCCACTCGATCCGTCTCAACAAGCGCCTGCTGCGCGAGAGCCAAGGCGTGAGCTTGCCGGTGGCGCTGGAGATGGCGTCGGCGATGCAGGCGCTGGTGCAGTCGACCGAGGACCAGGGCGAAGCCGTAACGGCGATGCTGGAGAAGCGCAAACCGCAGTTCAAAGGGCGGTAGGTCCAACGCTCCAGCCGGAGGAGGCGTTTCGCCCACAGGCGAGAATGCCTTTCTCCGTCGATGCGTCTTTCCCGCGGCGCTCAAGCGCTGCCCACTGCTATCACGAGAGCTTGAACATGCCCGGGCCATTTCACGGCGTCCGCATCGTCGATCTGACCAATGTCGTGTTGGGTCCTGTCGCCACGCAGCATCTCGCTGACATGGGCGCAGACGTCATCAAGGTCGAGGCACCGGAAGGCGACCTGATGCGCAACCCCGGCAATGCGCCAAGCCCGAAAATGGGACCGATCTATCTCGCCATCAACCGCAACAAGCGCTCTTTGGCGCTGGACTTGAAAAAGCCGGAAGCATTGGCGGCATTGAAGAAGGTCATCGCGGGCGCTGACGTGCTGGTGCACAACATGCGCGTCGAGGCGGTCGAGAGACTGGGGCTCGGGTATCCGCAAGTGCGCGAGATCAAACCCGATATCGTCTACGCCTACAGCGTCGGCTACAAGCATTCCGGGCCCTATGGCAAGAAGCCCGCCTTTGATGATCTGGTGCAGGGGGCGAGCGGGGCTGCGAGCCTGAGGGGCCGGGTCGACGGCAGCGAACCAAGTTTCCTGCCAAGCCTGATCGTCGACAAGACAACGGGGCTGCATCTTGCGATGGCCGTGATGAGCGCCCTGTTTCACCGCGAGCGCACCGGCGAAGGGCAGATGGTGG
This sequence comes from Hyphomicrobiaceae bacterium, assembly GCA_041397705.1. Classification (GTDB taxonomy): domain Bacteria; phylum Pseudomonadota; class Alphaproteobacteria; order Rhizobiales; family Hyphomicrobiaceae. The sequence continues at coordinate 22,509 of JAWKWC010000028.1, read as the reverse complement.
AAGTCCCGATGCTCGAGGCGATCACCAGCTTCTGGCTGGCGGAGCATTTGTACGAGCACACCTATGTGCCGCCACGCGGCGTGATGGGTTATCCGCGCGTGATGTCTGCGGATCGCAAGCCGTATCCGACGCAGGACGGCTATGTCTGCGCGATCATCTACAATGAGAAACACTGGCGGGCGTTCGCCAAGGTGATCAACCGGCCCGAGTTGCAGACCGACCCGCGCTTTGCGACACAGACGGCGCGCTCGAACAACCAGGTCGCACTGCAGGCCCTGATCGCTGAGGAAATGCCCAAGCGAACGACGCAAGCCTGGCTCGATTTTTTCGACCAGGCCGACATTCCAGCCTCGCGTGTGAACTCGCTTGAAAGCCTGCTCGACGACCCGCATCTGGCGGCGACCGGGTTCTTTACTGTGAGCGAACATCCGACCGAAGGCACCATCAGGACCATGGCCAGTCCGTTCGAATTCTCGGCGACGCCTGCGTCCTTCCGCCGGCACGCCCCACCTCTGGGTGCCGATGGGCCGGAAATTCTGACGGAAGCGGGACTGGATGGCGACGAGGTGGCAGCGCTGCTCGATAGCGGGGCGCTGCTGGTCAAGCCTTTCGACGACGCTGCATCCCGTTAACCCTCGATCGTCCAGCTCGCCCAGCGAAGTTATCCCCGCCACGTCATTTCGCGGTTTAATCCCGTCGTTGGCGTACGGCAGGAAAGACCCCGCAGGGCATGATCGATTTCACCCGGAAACTGCTCGGCCTCGCCCGAGCCCTCAAGGATTGGAGCAGCGCAATATTTGATGCCGGAGATTCCCGCCGCCTTCGTGTCAGCCGCTATGCCGAGGCGGTGGCGGATACGCTTTCCAGAGCCGGAGAAGCTTTTGAGCGGCTGGAGAAGGACGCGCGGGACAAGGAGGCGCGGCGCATCGCGATCCGTGAATTCGGACGCCTTGCAGGCTACGTGGAAGGCATCGTGGCGGCGCTCGATGGCAGAATAGATGGTCGACGTGTGGCCGGCCTCAAGCGCCGGCTGGAAGGGCTGGCGCTGGAAGGCTTGATTGCGCACTCGATTGCCCACGCGGACCGCGCCAGCGTCGAGCGACTGGCGTCGGCGGAAGGCTATTTCCGTGCGCTTGCGGATGGGCTCAAGGCATGACGTGCCACCGGCTCAAACGGGTGAGCGCCTCAATGGGATTGAAGGGACTGGACTCGCCCCGTCTCCCAGCCGATCAAGGCGCGCTTACGTGTCAGCCCCCAGTGATAGCCGCCCAGATTGCCGTCGCCGCGCAAGACCCGATGGCAAGGAACCACGAACGAAATGGGGTTACGCCCCACGGCACTGCCGACGGCACGCGCCGCGGTGGGCTGGCCCAAATGGCGAGCAATATCGGCGTAGGTGACGGCCCGGCCCATTGGAATGCGCAGCAAGGCTTCCCAAACGCGCACCTCGAAATCGGTACCGATCAAGACGAGGCGGACGGGTTGCTCGGGCGACCACCGTTCGGTGTTGAAGACGCGATCGGCATGGCTCGCCGTACGTGCGGGCGCCTCGACAAAGCGCGCTTTGGGCCAGCGCGATGTCATGTCGGCCAGCGCTTCGGCGCGGGTCTGGCCCTTGTCCTCATCGACAAAAGCGAGGCCGGCGATGCCGCGGTCGGTTGCGAGAAGCAATGCCTCGCCAAACGGCGAAGAGTGGAAGCCATAGGCGACCTCAAGACCTTCTCCCCGGCGCTTGAAGTCGCCGGGCGTCATGGCCTCGTGATCGACGAACAGGTCATGCAGTCTGCCGCCGCCTGACAGCCCAACCTCGTGGGCCGCCTCCAGAACGCTTGCCGAGTTGTTCAACAAATTGCGAGCGTGATCGATGGTGATGGCCTGGACAAACTCCTTGGGTGAGAGGCCACACCACCGCTTGAAGAGCTTGAGGGCATGGGTCGGCGTCAGCCCCAAATGCTCGGCAAGGCGTTCGAGCGATGGTTGCTCTTCCCAATGCGCAGACAGAAAGGCGATGGCGTTGCGCACGCAATCGTAATCACGAGCGGTTTGAGGGGATTTCGACCCGGTCGACATGGCGTTCTCGAGCATGGTTGCCTCATCGGATGGCGGCGTGGGCCAGAACTGGCGATGGGCTAGACGTGCCACGGATAGCCGCTGCCTGCGACCCGATTCCTGAGCGGAGGATCTGCCCGACTCCACTTGCGTACGCTGGCGCTCAGATGCGGAAGCTGCGGCGCGATTCGTCGAGGGCGTCCAACAGGGCATTGGCCAGATCACGGCGTTCGTCGTCGGTGAGGAAGCGCCCGAACGAGACCACCCTGTCGTGCAGCCTCAGCTTGAGGTCAGTGCGCCCGTCACGGCCCTCGATCAACTCGACACGCACCCAATAGGGATTAAAAGAGAACTCCTCGCGCTTGCCCGAGGGATGATAACGGATGATCGTGAGGGCGTCGGGCTGCAACTCGACCGTCTCGCGCAGCCGGCCGGACCGATAATTGAGGCGGAAGGCCAGATAAATCAGGGCCACATCGAGACCGAAAAAGCCCATCACGGGCCAGGCGCCCATCAGATAGAAGGCCATGCCGGCGAGGAAGCTGACGATGCCAACGACAACCATGAAAATGAGGAAACCCGCAGGTGCCAGCGACCGGTGCGGCGCCAAGACCGCCCGGAAGGTGCCAGGCTCGTGCACATCGATCGTGTTCTCGTCCATGCGTTGGGATCTCGTGTGTGACAATCCAACAATCGCGATACAGTCTGCCGCTTGGTCACCCACTGCGGCGTCGGCACAGGCACAGATATCTGGCCGCAAGCTTCAGATGCCCACAAGCTCAATCTCTGCTACGCCAAACGGCGACGACCTGTAAGTTTGCCGCAGCCGCACCAGTTTCGCGCCTGAAAGGCAGCAATTTTTAGATCACGGAACACAATGGCCGCCAAGCGTGAGAAACGACCTGTGGTGAAGAAATCGACGCCGGCCAAGTCTGGCAAGGACAACCGCGTGGCGGCCGCCAAACCGACCACACGTGGCAAACAGCGGTCAGCAACCAAAGCCAGCGCTGCGACGATCATGGAGATGTTCAGACGATTTCGAGCAGCCAATCCCGAACCCAAGGGTGAGCTGGAGAGCGTCAATGCGTTCACGCTTCTGGTGGCAGTGGTGCTGTCTGCGCAGGCTACGGACGCGGGCGTCAACAAGGCAACGCGGGAGCTTTTCCGGCTGGCGGATACGCCGCAGAAGATGGTGGCGCTCGGCGAGGACCGGGTACGCGACCTGATCAAGACGATTGGGCTCTACCGTAACAAGGCCAAGAACGTGATCGCGCTGTCGGAAGCGTTGATCAGGACTCATGGCGGCGAGGTGCCGCACGACCGGGAGGCACTGGAAGCACTGCCGGGCGTCGGGCGGAAGACTGCGAACGTGGTCCTCAACATGGCGTTTGGCGAACCGACAATGGCCGTCGACACCCATGTCCAAAGGCTTGCGAACAGACTCGGTATCGGGCCCGGAAAAACGCCACTCGAGGTCGAGGAGAAGCTGCTCAAGGCAATTCCAGCTGAATTCATGCTGCACGCCCACCACTGGCTCATCTTGCATGGGGCGCTACATCTGCAAGGCTCAGAGGCCACGATGCGGGGACTGTCTCATCGTGGACCTGTGCCATTCGGGCGACAAGGTGGTTTGAGGGCTCCGCCGAAATCCGAGCATGGGCACGGTGCCGGGGCTGCGGCTGAGGTTGCCATCGGCTGCATCGATGTGCTGCGGCCATTCACTCGTGCGCTGGTTGCGGGCGAGGAAACCGGTCAACTCACGCCGGCGCTGCAGGCGCGCGGGCGTGCACGTGAACACATGGGATCTGCGGCCGCGGATGGGCGCACGACCAACCGTACCGGAAGCCGTGGCCCGATCCGCAAGACGCCGATGTGCGTTCATCAGATTGCCCAAAGCTTCAAGGAGTTGCTCGACCGATGCTGCATGCCGCGGCCGCGCGCCTGCAACCAGGGCCGAGATGATCGTATTCGGCGCGAACGATGAAGGTATTCGTTCATTGAGCGGCATCTGGGATTGGCTGCTGCGCAATATTCTGACGGTCGAGACAAAGCGCCATTGCCGGGTGTTGAGCGGCCAGCGGCTGGAACGGATCGACGACACCAAGGCCGACCTGAGCGCGTGGCGGCGCGTCGGAAATATCGACATTTCCGGGAAAGCGCGGGCGTGGATCTCCTATCCCGGCGCCTTTGCCAAAGGCGGCCTGGATGGCGGGACGAGGCTACTCGCCGAAAGCCTCGAGCCGCTCAAACCAGGGGCGCGCGTTCTCGACTTTGCAGCGGGAACCGGTGTGGTGGCCGCCTGGGTGCTGGCCGGCTCACCGGATGCGGTGGTCGATTTGGTGGAAGCCGACGCGCTTGCCATCGCTGCGGCGCGCGAAAATGCTGCCGCCTGTCGTTGTCGCCGGGGCCAACCTCAGCGTCCGCGGGGCGGACCTATGACGTCATCTCTCCAACCCGCCCGTGCATTTTGGTGTGCACGAGAGCCGCGCCAGTGTTCTCGACAAGCTGATCCGGGAGGCCCCGGGCAATCTGGCACCGGGCGGCGAACTGCGGCTGGTGGTGCAGCGACGCATTCCGGTCATGGAGGCGCTGCAGAGCAGCTTCGGCAACGGGCGGGTGGTGGTCGATGATGGCCGATTTACGGTGGTCTCCGCGACCAAGACGCGGCCACCACGGCATGCGATGAGCCGCTTCGTGCGGCTGGCAGACATCATCGGCAAAATGACGTTGGCGGCGCTCAGCCTGGCCGGTATCGCCGCAGCGCTGTTTTCCTGCCCAGGGCGATCAGGCGCCATGTCCCGATCGCAAAGTTCGCTTCATTCCGTAGCAGCCTTCGAATGAACTTTGCGATCAAAGGGAAACTCGCCAGACTGCCGAGTGTAGGGTTATGTTTGGAATCTTGCTTGCAGAGGCCGCCGAAAGAATGAAACCGACTTGGCAAATCACACTAGCGACGCGTTGCTTTCGGCACTGCAGTGGATGCCTGCTTGATGCTTCCCGTGGCCAAACCGGCAAACCGGAAGGCGTTCGTGATCTTATCAACGAACAGAGCGTCTTCGAGTTGTGGGCCCTGCAACCACGATTGTGACGATCAACAACCGCTGTGATGGCTTCACAACATCCGTGACGATTGCGATATGGTCGTCGATGAACGGTTCTGCGGGCGGTAATAGGTGACGATGTCGCCGGGTTGGTAGTCCTCGGGCATGTCGGAAATCGGCAGTTTCTCGCCAGATGGGCCAAGAAGCGGTGGCTCATGACGGTGACCCATCGATTGGTCGATGTTGCGATCACCGGATCCAGAACGCGTTTTGTAAATCAGCGCCTGCAGATCGATGCCGAGTTCGCGATACGCGCGCACGACAACATCGGTGCAAACACCGAATAAGGCGACACGTCGCCCATCAGGCGATACGCTGGTAACGTGCGTTGTAGATAACGAGTTCATCGAGTTGGCGGCGGGCGGCGGCGGCGAGCAGCGACCAAACGCCCCGGACCCATTCCAAGACGATGCGGCGGTCATCGGCCTGGACGCGCGTGGCTCAATGCGAACCGTTCTGCGGGACACAACGGCATCGGCTTCACGATCATCGCGAGGCGCGGCAGTGGCGGTGCCGGGGGTTCGATCAGTAGGGGCCAGATTCGGTAGCGGCGGTGCCGGGGGCTCGAATCAGCAGCGCCAGCTTCGGTAGTGGCGGTGCCGGGGCGATCAGCAGGGCCAGCCGCGGTAGCGGCGGTGCTGGGGGCTCGATCAGCAGCGCCAGCCGCGGTAGCGGCGGATGTAGCTTCGATCAGCAGCGCCAGCTTCGGCAGTGGCGGTGCCGGGGTTCGACCAGCAGGGCCAGCCTCGGTAGCGGCGGTGCTGGGGGCTCGATCAGCAGGGCCAGCTTCGGTAGCGGCGGTGCTGGGGGTTCGATCAGCAGGGCCAGCTTCGGAAGCGGCGGTGTTGGGGCTCGATGCTGACCGGCTTTGGCATTGTCGGGTCGAGCATCGCAACGCGATCTGGTGGCTGATTAGCCGCGCCCGGCTGGGGCACGGTCCGAGCGGGCGATGCCCGTTCGGCTTTGGCCGTCGGGGGCACCAGTTGTTGCGTCCGTCGAAGGCTCGCTTGCCGCGCTGATGAGGGCTGGCACCGGGTGCAAGGGACGTGCCGCAATCCACGCTCGGCGCCCAACGACAGCGCAATTATGAGGAATGGTCGCCAACAGCAACCCGATGGCGAAACGATCGTCTTCGGCAACTGCTCCGAAACGCAGGGCTTGCGTGACTGCAGAAGCCGGGCGGCCAAGCCGCGTGGCGGCCGAACGCAATGGCTGACCTTCGAGACAGCCTTACGTCGCGCGTGGCCCGAGCGAATGAGCGTGGTCCCCGGAGGCCAGATGGAGTACGCCTTGACGGCGGCCGGCAACGGCACGCCTGGAGCGACCGACGCACGCTTGCGCCTTCGCCCGGTGCTTCCCGCCCTGCCGTGGCGCTTTTTCACGTTGACTGTCCCCGATCCCCGCACGAAGGAGCTGCCTTATGCTGCGATCCCGGTCCTGCCATCGAGCCCATCAGTCCCATTGAGCCCACTGGGAGCCCATTGACCCCCAGCCTTCGGCAACCCGCAATTTTTAACCTATTTCTCAATGGTGCCGGTTACGGGGAAGCAGGTAAATAACATCACGCCTCAGCGCCTGTGGCTTTCGGCCCACCAAGGCGGCTATGTCGGTGGGTGCGAGGCCTTGGGCCCGCCATGCCGCGAGGCCTGTATCGCCGGCGCGCTTGGACAGTTTTCGGCCGTCAGGTCCGAGCAAAAGGCGATGATGGTGATAAGCGGGCGCAGGGAAGCCAAGTAGCGCCTGCAGGAGCCGGTGGACGTCGGTTGACGGCAACAGGTCGGCGCCCCTTACCACATGCGTTATGCCCTGGCGGGCATCATCGACAACCACTGCCAAATGATAACTGGGCAGTTCACCCTTGCGTTGAATGACGACATCGCCCCAACGGGAGGCATCGACGGCGACGGCGCTGGGTTGCAGATCCTCATCGAACGCGACGGCTGAGAGCGGCGCATCACCTTGCGTTTCCACCAGATGCGACAAGGCCTTGGCCATATCGAGGCGCAGGGCAAACGGTGCGCCCGCCGCCAAACGGGCTTCGACGTCTCTGGCATCGCGGTTGCGCCACAGCCCTGGATAGAGCGGTGCGCCATCGGGATCGCACGCGTCCGTCGCTGCGGCCAGCGCGATTTCCTGGCGGCTGGCAAAGCAGGGGTAGAGCAGACCCATATCGGAGAGGCGCTGTGCGGCCCGACGATACACCGCGAAGTGCTCGGACTGATACAGGACAGGCTCTGGCGGCCGAATGCCGAGCCATGCGAGATCCTCCAGTATGGCGCGCGCATACTCGGGCCGGCAGCGCGCCAAATCGATATCTTCCATGCGGATCAACAGACGACCGCCCAACTGCTCAGCAAAGCGCACGTTGATCAGAGCCGACAAAGCGTGGCCAAGATGCAGTCGCCCCGTCGGGCTCGGGGCCAGACGCAGTCGCGCCTGGCTTCCGCCCGTTGGTGGGCTCTTGTTCGAAACGCTGGTAATAGGCAAAGCGTGCCGGCCCTTGTGTGCGGCGCCCCTCAACGACGAGCCAAGAGTGCCCAGAGATCCGTGATGCCGGCAAGATATCCCAAGGCCGCAAGATTGCGCACGATCGAGACCAACGCCGATCTGGAAGCCGGCATCAAAGCGCTGCGGCGCAAATGCGCTGTCGTCCGCCGTATGCACGAGCGGGTTGGTCTGCCGCCCTTGCGGCGCCGGCCGGGCGGGCTCGCGGGACTGGCACGTATCGTGATCGGCCAGCAGGTTTCGGTGGCGAGCGCTGCAGCGATCTGGGGGCGGACGGAGCAAGTGGTCGGCACCTTCGAGGCCGATCGGCTGCTGGCGCTGACGGACGATGACTGGCGGGCCGCTGGCCTCTCAACAGGGAAAATCCGGACATTGCGGGCGATTGGCGCGGCAGTGGCGGAGGGACGGCTCGACCTTGATCAACTGGCCGCACTCGATGATGAAGACATCGCGGCACGGCTGACCGCCATCTCCGGCATCGGGCCTTGGACGTCCGATGTCTACATTATGTTCTGCATCGGCAGGGCGGACGGATTTGCTGCTGGTGATCTTGCACTTCAAGTGGCTCTGCAAATGGCATCTGGCATGGCTACGCGCCCCCGTGCGCAAGAGCTTGCAGATTTCGCGGAGCGCTGGCGGCCGTGGCGAGGGGTGGCGGCGCGCCTTCTTTGGGACTACTACAGGATTGAAAAACAGGGAAACTCTGGCGTTCCCGTTTGATGCGCCTGGCGAACGCTCGAAGCAGACCTTTCACTTGAAGTTCGTAGCTCACCAACAAGCGGCCCCATTTCAGACTATGGCTAATCCAGTCGAGCTGCCATTGGACCCGCCCATATCACTCGAGGGGGCTCGTCAGTCGAGGGGGGCTGGGGCGTGCTTTCGTCACCACGTCGCTGCGGCCACGCAATACGAGCTGTCAGGACCGCCACTGGCCTTTGCAGCGCTTGCTCTCTTGCGGCGTGACGGCGCATTGGCTCGCCAGATTGCCTCACGTGACCACCGTATTCGGCCCGGTGGGGGCGATGTCCGGCCGCCAGCGGCAACGTGGCAGATCGGCGCACCAGTTGACGCCGCTTAACCTGTCCGCTAAAAGGGGTCGCTTTCTTCAACGGCGTTAAATCACGCCCGCACCCGATATCGACGTCGGGCGAGGGTGGTTGTAGCCGTTTTAGGCAAATAAGACGCGTGACTTCGGACATGGCAGCGCGTGCCGCTCAGGCATGACAGAAGCGATTGTAGCGACAATCTTCTGGCGGTTCGGACGTTACGAGACAACTCTAGGTTAGCGACGCGCCCCGTCAGTCGGGCGACGCGGCGGCAGCGGGAACTCCCTCTCACCGGGGGCGGCTAGGAGAACGACGTGGCTCGTATCGCAGGCGTGAACATTCCGACGCAGAAGCGCGTCGTGATCGGTCTTCAGTATATCCATGGCATCGGCAACAAGTTTGCCCATGAAATTTGTGAGCGGGTGGGCATTCCTGCCGAGCGCCGGGTCAACGAACTCAGCGACCTCGAAGTCTCGCAGATCCGCGAAGCGATTGATCGTGACTACACGGTCGAAGGCGATCTGCGCCGCGACGTGGCCATGAACATCAAGCGGCTGATGGATCTGGGCTGCTACCGCGGCCTCAGGCACCGTAAGGGCTTGCCTGTGCGCGGGCAAAGAACCCACACAAATGCCAGGACCCGCAAGGGCCCCGCCAAAGCGATCGCCGGCAAGAAGCAGGCAACACGCTAACGTTCGAAGCGGCACGATTGCACGGCTGCGCCCCCCTTGTATGAGGACGGCGCGCCTCAATCCGGCCCATATAACGACGATTGACACCATCCCCCGACCCGGAGCCCACGAAGAATGGCAAAAGAGCAGCAGGCGCGCGGCAAAGTCCGTCGTCGTGAGAAAAAGAACATCGCATCCGGCGTGGCGCACGTGAACGCCTCGTTCAACAATACGATGATCACGATCACGGACGCGCAGGGCAACACGATCTCATGGTCGTCCTCGGGCACCATGGGGTTCAAAGGCTCGCGCAAGTCGACGCCGTACGCTGCGCAGATGGCTGCTGAAGATGCCGGGCGCAAGGCGGCCGAGCATGGCATGCGAACGCTGGAAGTCGAGGTTTGCGGTCCCGGCTCCGGTCGCGAGTCGGCGCTGAGAGCACTTTCCGCTGCCGGCTTCCAGATTACATCGATCCGCGACGTGACGCCGATTCCGCACAATGGATGCCGGCCGCGCAAGCGCCGCCGCGTCTGATCGGGAAGGCTCGCTGGCGGCGTTGCCGAAAGTGGCTTCGGCGCCGTTGCGGCCCCAAAGACGAGAGCCGCGCGAGCCGCATTTCGACTGAGGACAGCCCGGCCGATCGGCCGTGCTGGCTTTACATTTCCACCCGCCGCGCTTTCGTTGCGCGTGCCGATGACATGATGGGTGCAGCATGTTGCAGAAGAACTGGCAAGACCTGATCAAGCCCGCCAAGCTCCACATCGAAGTCGGCCGCGAGCGCGAGCGGATGGCGACGATTGTGGCCGAGCCTCTCGAGCGCGGGTTCGGCATGACGCTTGGCAATGCGCTGCGGCGCGTGTTGCTGTCGTCGCTGCAGGGCTCGGCGATCACGACGGTGCATATCGACGGTGTGTTGCACGAGTTCTCGTCGATTGCCGGCGTGCGTGAGGACGTGACCGACATCATCCTCAATATCAAAGAAATCGCACTGCGGGTTCATTCCGACGGTGTGAAGCGGATGGTGCTCAAGAAGGAGGGTCCGGGACCGGCTACCGCTGGCGACATCGAGACCAGCTCCGAGGTGGAGATCCTCAATCCCGAGCACGTCATCTGCAATCTCGATCAGGGCGCCTCGATCCGCATGGAACTTTCTGCGGCGATGGGCAAGGGCTATGTGCCCGCAGAGCGCAACCGCCCGGAAGATGCACCAATCGGTCTCATTCCGGTCGACAGCCTGTACAGCCCCGTGAAGAAGGTCTCCTACCGCGTCGAGAACACGCGCGAGGGCCAGATCCTCGACTATGACAAGCTGACGATGAGTGTGGAGACGGATGGTTCGGTGCGGGCCGAGGATGCCGTGGCACTGGCCGCACGCATCCTTCAGGACCAGCTCGCGATCTTCATCAACTTCGAGGAGCCGAAGAAGGCCGTCGAAGAGCGCGTGCATCCGGAACTGGCTTTCAATGCTGCGCTGCTCAAGAAAGTGGACGAGTTGGAACTGTCGGTTCGCTCGGCCAACTGCCTGAAGAACGACAACATCGTCTACATCGGTGATCTCATCCAGAAGACCGAAGCAGAGATGCTGCGGACGCCGAATTTTGGACGGAAATCGCTGAACGAGATCAAAGAAGTGCTGGCGTCCATGGGCCTGCATCTGGGCATGGAAGTGCCGAACTGGCCGCCGGACAATATCGAAGATCTGGCGAAGCGCTTCGAAGACCAGTACTGAGATTGACGCAGGCTCGCGGCCAAGCCGGTTACACGGGATGGTCGTTGCCGGCGGCAAGTAGGGGGCGGCGGGATGCACTGCATCGGCGGCGCCTCAAGACACGAGGAGAGGCCATAGAACCTCCCCGTTTCAACAACGCAAGGGTCCAAGACAATGATGCACGGAAAGCTCGGCCGACGTTTCGGTCGTCAAAGCGGCCATCGACAGGCCATGTTCTCGAATATGGCAGCCGCGCTCATCAAGCATGAGCAAATTGTAACGACGTTGCCGAAGGCGAAAGATCTGCGTCGCATCGTCGATAAGTACATCACGCTGGCCAAGCGCGGCGACTTGAACTCGCGCCGTCTTGCGGCTGCGCGCATGCGCGACGAAGACATGGTCAAGAAGCTGTTCGATGTCCTGGGCCCGCGCTACAAGGACCGCAACGGCGGCTATACGCGCGTCCTAAAGGCCGGCTTTCGCTACGGTGACAGTGCCCCACGCGCGGTCATCGAGCTCGTCGACCGCGATCCAACCGTGAAAGGCAAAGAGGATCGCGAGCGCCACGAAGCCATGCTGAAAGAGCAAGGCGACGGCGCCACCGCCTGATCTATTGGTTGAACGGCAGGGCGTGCTTTTGGCGTGACCTGATGCACTCGATTTTCAGCAGCGCCCGTATCGCATGAAGCGGTGCGGGCGCTGCTGCTTTTGGCGCCCCTAATCGACGGCCTCGTTTGGGTATGCGCTATCGCGTGGGGGCCTGTGCGGCCCGCCCAGGTGGCTACCAAGGCCTAAAAAGGCCTTTGGCCCCTGCCGATGGCCGGTGATGGCGGCTTCAAGGCGAAGACGTTTCAACCCAGCAAATCAAAGAGCATGGGGATGAGCGGCACGTCGGCCGGCGGCATCGGATAGTCCGCCAGTTTCGCGGCGCGGACCCACTTCACGCGCTGGCCTTCGCGCGGCGTGACGGTGCCTTCCCACCTTCGGCACAGATAGAGCGGCATGAGCAGGTGGAACGTCTCATAGGTGTGGCTGGCGAAAGTGAATGGCGCCAAGCATGTTTCACACACCTCGATGCCCAACTCCTCGCCGAGCTCGCGCACCAGGGCCGCCTCCGGCGTTTCATCCGGCATGAGCTTGCCACCGGGAAACTCCCACAGCCCGGCCATGCTTTTGCCCTCCGGTCGCTGGGCGATCAGGATGCGGTTGTCTGCGTCGACGAGACCTGCAGCAACAACCAGGAGGATGGGCTTGGGCATAATGCTCGAAGTCTCCCATGCGGGGTGCGCCACTGCTGCGTCGGCCGCGATGACACGCATCGGCGTGACCTCAGCGGCAAGACTGCCGAAGAAGGCCCAGCGCGGCTGCGTACCCCTGTTAAAAATCTGAGCCGTGACCGCAGACGGCTAAGCTATCTGCCACAGCACTTCAGACTTGCTCAACTGCCGCCGGCGATCTTGCCATGATTTCCAAGGCGGGCACTGCCAAAGCCGTTGCGGCCAATGCTGCTTTCCTCGGCCGGCACTTCCTCGCTCGCATCATTCGCGGGCGTATGGGCGAGCCGTGGTTTGCGTTCACGCTTGGCTGATTTGGCGGGGCGGGGGGCGGGACGGGCGGATTTTTCGACCTCGCGATCATGCGGAGGCGCATGGGTTTTGGTCGATGTCTCGACGACAGAGCCCCTGACGACCACGCCTTCACCCGGAGCCGACCAGGCACCCGCAACGCCCGCCATTGCGTCGGCGGCGACAGCCATCGCGTTGGCCGTGGCGGCCATCCTGGCCTTCGTGCGCTCGCCATCATCGATATCGCAGTTGGGCGCCTGCCAAACCCCCTCGTCATTGGTCACGACGTCGAGGCGACCAGCGCTGGTTCGAGAGGCCGGCCGCAGGACTGGCATATGCCGCTCAGCGCTGCCCGTTTCGCCGGGAAGCCCATCGGACACCTGATACCGTACGCCACATACGACGATTTTCGGCGGGATATGCGTGCGTTCGAAGCTTTCGTATGCCGGCTTCATGTCTGCCCAGGTATGGGCCCACGGATGCAGCGCGAATCTCGACATGTTTGCGCTGGTCATACGGAATGGGAAAATGTGCACATCGAAACGCTTCTGGCCAGCACTCAACGCTGCATTTGCCAGCTCGTAGATTTCGTTCTGGACTTGATTGGTCATGGCGAAGCAACCGACCGACGAGCAGCCACCGTGAATGAGGATGTAGGATCCGGTGCGATCCAACAGCTGATCGTGACGGTTGGGGAAGCCGACATTGAAGGCCTTGCGCCAACGACCCACCAGGCGAGTCTGGGGCCAGCCGATGCTGTAGAAGCCTTCAGGGCTCTGTTTGTCGCCTTCCTTCAGCTTGGGACCGACCGAGCCCGTCCAATGGCAGATCGGATACCTGGCGAGCAGGGTGAATGTGCCGCCCTTGTTGCCCATCCAGAGCTCGAGCTCGGAGGTCGCCTTGAAGATGCGAATATAGATCGGATTACCTCGCGCCAATCCTTTCTCGGCCAACCGTTGGTCAAGGTTCGCCAGATCAGGGGTACCGGGCAGCGGAAGTTCGTTGCGGATGAACGCTCGCTGCCGTTCTACGCGATCGGAGGCGACATCGTTCAGCACGATTTCCAGAGCGGCTGCCTGCCCGCATAGCATGACGCTTGCCAACGCAATGGCGGCGAAGCCCAGAAAAAATCGACACACTGCCTGCATCGCGTCGACTCTCTACCCTCTGCTACGTGCCTTGGGCCGCCTACATCCGCGGCCCAGGCCACTCGAAACCCATGGCGTGGGCCATTCCCACAGTGACTGCTCTCCAGGGGGGAATTGGCGCGATGCCGAAAGCCTGTGCCACCTCAATCGCCTGCGTCGGGCCCGACAGGCTCGACTATTGTCGCAAGTCTTATGTTCGAAGGTCCAGCAGTTAGCGCGCCGAAGCAGCTTTCGCAATCGAACGCGGCGGCTCGGCCACAGGTTTCTGACGTGTGAGGCAAAATGCGGCGTCTATTGAGAGCCGAAGGCGAAGCCCTGGGGCCTGGACGGCGCCATCATGCCTTTCAGGAGACCGTACATCCCGCCACTGCTGGAACTTTGGGGGCTGGTGGTCGCTTCTGACGCGATCGCCGTTCTCCGCTTGGGACCAGGTGCGACCAACTTGGACTGGGCGACCTGCTGATCGCCCCGCGGAATGAACGGTTCGACGATCGGCCGCTCGAGCGGCGGGCAGTTGCTCGCGGGATCGACGCTGTTGGCGACTGTGCGCACCGGCTTGGCATTGACCTGATACTGGCGGGCGCAAACGGTTATAGGCGGTGGCACATGCGTCGTCTCGAAGGTGTCGTAACCGGCCTTCATGATCTGCCAGAAATCATACCATTTGGAGGACCTGTGACGGGCCATGTTGGCTTCGGTCATGCGGAACGGGTAAGCGTGCACATCGAATGACGGATGACCGGCATCAAAGGATTCGCGCGCTAGGGCGTAGATTTCCTCGATCAGAGCATCGGTCATGGCGTAACAGCCAGCCGACTTGCACTTACCATGCACCATCAGTGCGCTGCCGGTGCGGCCATTGACACGATCGTACGCGTTGGGAAAGCCCACATTGAAGGCAAGGTAGAACTGCGAGTTCGGGTTCATCTGGTCCTTGGAGACCGTGTAGAACCCTTCCGGTGCCTGCCTGTCGCCCTGCTTGAGCTTGGGGCCAAGCGTTCCCGACCAGTTGCAGATCGGATAGGTCTTGAAGTGATAGAAGCGGCCATCGTCGCGCTGCTTCCAGACTTCCAGCTCTGATTCTTCCTTGAATATGCGGACGAACATCGGCGCACCTGGGTTGATACCCATTTTGCCGAGTTGCATCATTGTGGACTTGGAAAGCGGACGAGCCGCAGGCGACAGATCAGGCGCACCGGCGCAACCGGCTGCAAGAGTAGCCAAACCAAGCCCAACGGCTATGCCGATGACACTGTGTCTCATGGTCCCCAGGATGATCGTACGCGCTACCAGTCCCCCTGGCGCAGGGCGATCACATCTCGAGTCGATACGGTTAACATACGGTTAAAATTGACCGATTACCAGCAGATTTCGAGATTCGCCACGTCCTACCCAGTACGCGTCACTAGGCACTTGCGGCATGGCATGGCGATGGCCGGATTGGGTCAAGACTGTGATCCAAATCCATGGCAAAAGCTTGCCCGGAATAGCCGCGACTCGCGCCGCTGACGCCTGACATAACTATCTGCATCATTTGGAGAATAGGCATGCACGCAGGGAATGAGGCCGATCGAAAACGCGCCGGTGGCCCGGCGTGAGCCTCGATCCCGAAAGGGCTGTCTATGACCTGACACCGATCGGCCGGTTGATCGTGCTGGCGGGTGTGGTGCTGGCTTCGACCTGCTACACGGCCACAATTCTGGTCGCGACGACACTGCTGCCGCAGATGCAGGGCGGGCTTTCGGCAACGCAGGACGAGATTTCCTGGGTGATGACCTTCAACATCATTGCCACTGCCGTTGCCACGCCAATGACCGGATGGCTGGTCTCCCGGTTCGGGCGCCGGGTGACCATGATGGGGTGCCTGGTCGGATTCACGTTCGCCACTTTCATGTGTGGCGTTTCGACCTCGCTCGAGACGCTGGTGTTCTGGCGCGTGATGCAGGGCGGCCTCGGTGCACCTCTTGTGCCGCTCAGCCAAACCCTGCTGCTCGACAGCTTCCCGCGGCGCCAGCATGGCTTCGTGATGTCGCTTTACGGCATGTCGAACATCCTTGGTCCCGTCATCGGACCGACCGTCGGCGGCTACATCGGCGAGACAATGGGGTGGCCGTGGGGCTTCTTCATGGTGCTGCCGGTCAGCGTTCTCGCGTTCATGTTGTTCAAGTATTTCCTGCCGCACGACCATACGGACCGAAAATCTGTCGGGCTCGACTGGATCGGCTTCATTGCGCTGTCGACTGCGATCGCCTCTGCGCAACTGGCGCTGTCGCGCGGCCAGCGGCTGGACTGGTTCGATTCCAACGAAATCTGGATCGAGACAATCGTGGCGGCCATTGCGTTCTACGTGTTCCTCAGTCACAGCCTGACGTCGCGCAACACATTCCTCAATCTTTCGCATTTTCGCGACCGCAATTATTCGATCGGTTGCGTGCTGGTTTTCCTCTACGGGATGCTGAACTTCGCGCCCATCGTGCTGATGCCGCCGCTGTTGCAGCAGCATGCCGGGTATCCGGATTCCGCGATCGGCGCGTATGTCGCCTGGCGCGGTGTCGGCAACGGGCTCGGCTTCTTTGCGGCGATGTGGCTGCAGCGGTTCGACCCGCGCGCGATCATGATCCTGGCGACGATGATACAAACTGCGTCGGGCTGGTGGATTGCGCATATCAATCTCGACGTCGACCAGACGACACTCGCCATCAACAGCCTGATGCAAGGCTTTTCGGTTGGAACGTTCTGGGTTCCGCTGACCGTCGTGACGTTTTCGACGTTGGCGCCGGAGCATCGTGCCGAGGGCTCATCGGTTTTTCATCTGCTGCGCAACCTCGGCTCGAGCCTCTTCATTTCAATTGCCGTGACGCAGATCGTGCGTGCCACCGGGGCCAACTATTCCCGAATGACCGAGCTGGTTTCGGCCTACAACAAGGCGTGGCAATTGCCCAGTGTCACCGGCGCCTGGTCGTTCGATACGCTCGCAGGCATCGCGCGGCTGTCGAAAGAGATGACGCGTCAGGCGACGATGATCGGCTTCACCAATGCGTTCGTGCTGTATGCCGTGCTCTCGGCAATGTCCATTCCGCTGTGCCTGCTGGTGCGGCCGCCGAAACGCACATGAGTAGCTGGGGCGCCGATGCCGTGCGGCGACCGACAATGGGACTCACGTTTTGGGTGAGTAGCGGACAGGGCGGTTGATGGTCTCGCCGCGACGGCCTGCGACCGCGAAAGCGCAGTGCGATTGCCATTTAGTGTCGAGCGTCATGTGCACGATGCCAATCGCCTCGAAGGGCGGATCGGGCTCGACCAGACACTTGCAGGCAGGGTGCCAGGCTGGCGTTGCCAAATGCGAGATCCAGTTGCAGCGCGCGGGCAGGCGGACCTCGGCGAGGCCACGATCGTAGATGGCGACATTGAGCGCGATCTGGTCGATCATGTTGGAAGATCGCGTTGCGGCATCGGCCAAAAGTTCTGCCCAGATGGCCCAGGCCTTCGAGGAACTTCTCATTGCAAACACGCCGGCATTGTTGAGCGGCCGGCGGATCAGACGTTCAGCTGCGTCATCGCCAAAGGCTTGCCGATAGGCCATACCGTTGACCGTTTCGAAGTCTTCGCGGCCGTCACGGAAGTTGGCGTAGGAGCGATGCACTTCAGGGACGATGGCGATGTCGCCGAGGGCTGCAGCCTCGATGAAAAGATCAATGGCTGTGCCATCCTGCACCCAGACGTCGGCGTCGAGCCAAAGGTAGACGTCGAAGCCAGGGAAATACCGCGGCAAGTGCGGCCGAGCCGTCATGGCGCGAAAGCTGTCGGCGACTGCCAGACCTTGGGCAAAGTGGACGTCCCAAATGGGCTCGACGATGTGGGCGCCCAGACGCTCGCACCATAGGCGCTGGCCGGCTGACAGGCCGCAATCGAGCACACCCAGAGCCGCCCCGTTCAGGCGGCCACTCGCTGCGAGGGAGGTCAAACAGTCCTGCATCAGCGGAAAGTAGCGCTCATCGCCGCCTGTGATGATGATCGGTCCGGACATGCGAAGGCCTCCCGTGCGCGCCATTTACGCCTGCACCTGCAAGTGCCCACATTCACACGATTGATTCAATCGCGATGCACTGCGGCCGCGCTACCTGCGGTGTCAGCTTCCGGGTACGGTTCCAGGCGGCAAGGCGGCCACGTGACGGGCGATCTCTCCCGGCTGGGTCAACCAGATCTCGTCGCGGTGCTGCAGAATGTGCTGCATGACTTTGCGGAGCTGTCGCAAACGGAACGGCTGGCCAAGAATGAAAGTGTGGAGGACGAACGGACAGACGAGAGCGTGAGGGCCCTTGCGCGCCTCGTCCAGCATCTCGTCGAACTGATCGATCCAAATTCGCGCCAACTCTTCGGCCGTGTGATGGCGATTGACCACTGCTGGCGAGTCGTTGGTCTCGATCGGGTAGGGCATGTTGAGGATGCGACCGTTGCGGGTGCGCATCCAAACGGGCTGGTCGTCGAGTGGCCAGTCACATTGGAAGAGGTAGCCCGCCTCCTGCAGCAGATCGAGCGTGACGTTGGTCTGAGCCAGCCAGGGCCCCATCCAGCCGATCGGTTTCTTGCCGGTGAATTTGGTAATCGTCTCGGTGGTGTCGGCAATAAGCTTGGCTTCGGCTTCCTCCCAGTAGGCATCCTGGCGCTCGGAGTTGCTGCGGCCGTGCGCCACGAACTCGTCGCCGCGCTTGAGCATGCGCTCGCCAATCTCCGGATGATGGATGAGGATCGCAGAATTGATATTGTGGGTGAGCGGGACGTCCAATTCGTCGAACAGGTCGAACATGCGCCAGATACCAACGCGATTGCCATAGTCGCGCCACGCATAGTTGCGCTGGGTTTGAGGTGCGCCCTGGACGGCGCTGTCGGAACCGATGCCTGAACGGAACGCAAAATATTCGATGTTGTTACAGAAGTAGACGGCGAGCTTCCTGCCTTGCGGCCAGTCGTAGGGCTTGCGGCTCGGCAACGGTGACCAATCGTATCGGTCGTGTGCGGGAAGCTTCATGATGTGGCTCCGTGTTCGGACATTCCGGCTCGTTCGCCGCCTTTGATGGGTTTGGGCGCGGGGCTATATGCTACAGATGTATTGAAACGATCGCCAAGCACGCAACCTCGTGTGTGCCGCGATTTCTCCACCCGGCGGAGGCGGGTCGTCATCTCAGGTGCCGGCTCGAGCCCGCTACCGACAGGGCCGCGATGCGGTAGCGGCAGGACATGGCACGCATGAGGACCAGCGAGAACACACCACGTGCTTCAACCGGCGATGTCGACGGCGCGGCGCACGGTCAAGGGCCAGGCGTGCTGGTGATGCTGCATGCTGCCGGGTCTGGGCCGCACCAGCTCGATGCATTGGCGCGGTTGCTGGTACCGGCCGTGGGCTCGACGGTTGCGCCAGTGCTCGATGGCGGTACGGGTCCCCTTGGCGGGAAGCGAGAAAACCCATTCTCTGGCGGTGTCCGCCTTGTCGATAGGCTTCTCGACAAAAATGGGGGTGGCCGGCGGCTGCTGTTTGGACATTCCATGGGTGGGCTGGTTGCGACCCTGGCGCTGGCCAGTGGATCGCAAGTCGACGCCGCGGTGCTTTATGAGCCCATCGTGCTGTCGCTGCTCGATGACAATGACGACGACGACCGCCGGGCGCTGGATTGGGATCGCGCGGTGATCGCGACATTGCACCAGAGGATGGCTGAGGGCGATGCCGCCGGGGGCGTGAAGCATTTTATCGAGTCCTACGGCCAGGTGCGTTGGGAAGCGTTGCCGGCTGCTGCGCGTGATGTTCTGGTCGCGCAGGCGCCCAACCTGCTGGCAACAGCTCTTGCCACCCATGCGCAAGGGCTTGACCCTGCGGCCTTGATGGCAATTCCGGCGCCGGTTCTCATTATTTCGGGCAGCCGATCGCCTGACGTCACGCGACGGATGGCGGATCGCCTTGCTGAATGTCTGGTACATGGCGAGCGCGTCGAAATCGACGGTCTTGGGCACATGGGGGCGGTGGCTGCGCCTCAGCGCGTTCACGACTGTATTCTCGCGTTCTTGACACGGCTTGGTCTGAGCTGAAGGGCTGAGCGTGCCCATCACGCCGTGGATGGCCGGCCAATGCCTGTCGCGCGTTGCCGCACCGGCCGGTATCCTTAGTGGCCGCCTCGAAACCGGCATATTAAGTGGGGATCGATGGGCGGGTATCGACGCCGATGATTCTCAGCCGGGTCACGCGTTAGCGACGGGCCCTGCGGCGGCGTGAAGGGAGCGACACGTTTTGGCGGATCTGCTCGAGCAGGATGACCTGGAGCGCTTTGGCGTCGCATCGGCGAGCGTTCCCGTTCTGCTGCCTGTGGCGCTCGATCAGACGTACGACTACCTGGTTCCGGCGCACCTGCACCTGGAGCCCGGGGCCTTCGTCCTGGTGCCTTTCGGGCCGCAGATGCGCATGGGCATCGTGTGGGACGCCCCTCAAGGCGAGGGCAAGCCGGTGGCGCGCGAGAAAATGAAGGCGGTGCTGGAGCGCCTCGATGTGCCGCCGCTGCCAACATTGTCGCTTCGCTTTGCGGAATGGGTTTCGCGCTACACGCTTGCCCCGCTCGGCATGGTGGTTCGCATGATGATGAGCGCGCCGGCTGCCTTCGAGCCGGCCAAGCCGAGGTTTGGTGTGTCGGTCGTTTCTGACGCCCCCCTGCCGCCACGCATGACGCCTGAGCGCCAACGCGCGCTCGACATTGCGGCGGACGGTTCAGTGCGCTCGAAGAAGGCGCTGGCCGACGAGGCCCAATGTACGACCGGTGTCATCGATGGTCTGGTCAAGGCTGGTACGCTGGTCGAAGTTGCCATTCCGGAGAAAAGATTTCCTGTGCCGCGACCGGGCCATGCTGTCGTCGAACTCAGCGAGACGCAGGCTGCCGCCGCGCATGCCATTGCCTCGGCCATCGATGCCAACAGCTTTTCGGTGTCGCTGCTCGATGGCGTGACCGGATCGGGTAAGACCGAGGTCTACTTCGAAGCGGTGGCGCACGCGCTCGAGGCCGATCGGCAAATCCTGATCCTGCTGCCCGAAATTGCGCTGACCAGCCAGTTCATGAACCGCTTCAAGGCGCGCTTTGGATGTGCACCGGCCGAATGGCATTCAGCGCTGTCACCGGCCGAGCGGGGCAGGACTTGGCGCGCGGCGTCAACGGGGGAGGCACGCTGCATCGTCGGCGCGCGCTCGGCTTTGTTCCTGCCGTTCCGCGATCTCGGCCTGATCGTGATCGACGAAGAGCACGATCCGGGATTCAAGCAAGAGGATCGCGTCCACTATCAAGGACGCGATATGGCCATTGTGCGCGCCAGTCTCGGCGGGGCGCCAATTGTGCTCGCGTCTGCTACCCCGTCGATCGAGAGCCATGTCAACGCGCGCAACGGGCGCTATCGCCACCTCATCTTGCCGGGGCGGTTCACGGGCACCGAGTTGCCGGAGATTACGCCCATCGATATGCGGAAAGATCCGCCGGAGAAGGGCAAGTGGCTGGCGCCTGCACTGGTCGAAGCCGTGCAGGAGACACTTGCGGGCAAGCAGCAGGCGCTGCTGTTTCTCAATCGCAGAGGCTATGCGCCGCTGACGCTGTGCCGAACGTGTGGACACCGCATCGAATGTCCCCAGTGTTCGGCCTGGCTCGTCGAGCACCGATTCCGCAATCGGCTGAATTGCCATCACTGTGGCTTTTCGCTGCCGCTGCCGAAGCGCTGTCCGAAGTGCGAGGCAGAGGATTCGCTGGTGGCTTGTGGACCTGGGGTCGAGCGCATTGCCGAGGAGGTGGCTGAACGCTTTCCGGATGCGCGAACGGTGTTGCTGTCGTCCGACCTTGTGCCGGGTCTGACGGAGATGCGCGAGCTCATCCATAAAATCGAAGCGGGCGAGGCAGACATCATCATTGGCACGCAGATCGTCGCGAAAGGTCACCATTTTCCCGATCTTGCGACCGTCGGCATTGTCGATGGCGATCTTGGGTTGGCGCAAGGCGCCGATCCGCGGGCGGGCGAGCGAACCTTTCAGCTGCTGCATCAGGTGACGGGGCGTGCGGGGCGTGCTTTCGCGCGTGGGCGCGGTTTCGTGCAGACTCATCTGCCCGAGCATCCGGTGATGCAAGCCATTATTGCCAGCGACAGAGAGGCTTTTCTCAATCACGAGATCAGGGTGCGGCAGTCGGCGTTGCTGCCGCCTTTTGGCCGACTGGTGGCGCTGGTCGTGTCGGCGCGACACCGCGATGTCGCTGAATCGTTTGCGCGGGAAGTGGCCCGCCGGGCGCCAGCTGCCCAGGCCATAGAGGTTCTCGGACCGGCGGAGGCGCCGATTGCGGTGATCCGCGGACGTTACCGGTGGCGCCTGCTGCTCAAGGCGCCGCGCGATATCGATGTGCAGGCGTACGTGCGCCAATGGTTGTCGCAGTTGCCTGACGTCAAGGGCGACATCCGCTTGACCGTCGACATTGATCCCTACAGCTTCCTTTGACGCTGCGCGGGCGGCGCTTCAAGCGTTGTCGATCAAGGCCAGCCACTCGTCCTCCGACAGGACAGTGACGCCAAGCTCCTGGGCCTTGGTCAATTTGGAGCCGGCTTCGGCGCCGGCAACGACGTAGTCGGTTTTCTTGGAGACCGAGCCCGACACCTTGGCGCCCAATCGCTCGGCCTGGGCCTTGGCCTCGTTGCGATTGAGGCGCTC
>JAWKWC010000027.1:0-49161 GCA_041397705.1 Hyphomicrobiaceae bacterium | reverse complement strand
GATGCGATCGGATGACGTGCGGACATCAGTCGCGTTCTGTTCTCCGACCGTCAGCTGCTGAGGGCAGACTCACCGTTGGCGGCAGGGCACCATGTTGGCTCGGGTTGACCCGGAGGAGAAGTCGGGTCTGCGAGCCGGAACGGCGGCGCGACCTCCGAAAGCCGACCAAGTGGCCAGCACAAGTTACTCTGGTCGCTTGAGGAGCCTGCCATCGATCGCAAGCAACCCAATTGCGATGAGCGCCATGCCCAGGAATTGGCGTGGAGCTAATCGCTCGCCCAGGACTAAACTACCGAGCAGGATTGCGCTGACGGGTATCAGGAGCGTGACGAGTGACGCGTTGGTCGCGCCGCCAATTGCGAGGATGCGAAAAAACAGCACGTAAGCAACGGCAGTCGACAGCAATCCGAGACCAAGGAGCGCTGCACTGGTGGTCGCGCTCGGGGCAGGTAACGTCCAGGGTGCATCAACCGCGAGTACCAGTGGCAGCATCAAGCAGGTTGTTGCAGTAACTTGGCCGAAAGCGCCGACGGTCGGCGCAATGCCCATGGTGCGGAACCGACGACCGAATACTCCCGCGAAGCCGTAGGAGAGTGCCGCGCCCAAACAGGCGACCATGCCCAGCAGTGATCTGGACATACCCGAGATCGCATCGTGACCAATCAAAACCGCGACTCCCGCGATGCCAAATCCGATGCCAGCCAGTTTATTCGGCGTCATCTTCTCGTCGGTCGTCAAAAAATGCGCGATCACGAGTGAGAAAACGGGTGTCATTGCATTCAGGATCGAAGCCAATCCACTTGCAATCGAAGTCTGTCCCCAAACGAGAAGGCTGAAGGGTATGAGATTGTTGAGGACGCCCATCCCGGCGAACGCCAGCCAAACCGATGTTGACGTTGGAAATGCTAGCCCCGTTGCCTTCAAGTAGAGCGCCAGGGCGCAAGCTGCGATCCCCACGCGAAGCAGGACCACCGTCAGAGTGGGCAACTCCTGCAACGCGACCTTGGAGAAGAAAAATGAGCCGCCCCAAAGGACGGATAGCATGACGAGCAACATCCACTCGGTCGCACCCATAAAAATCTTTTGATTCTGCAATGTAACCTCCCGCTCCGCGCGTTGCGGGACACATCTCTCTCATCGCCATGGAGCGCGCTCGCCAGAATCGGACTCCATCCTGTCGATGAACCTGCGCTGTGGTACGTTGAGCCCATCATGCAATTGGACCTTGAGACATGCGAGATCGCTTGGCGCGCGCGAGATGCGGCCTACGACGGCAAGTTCTTCATTGCGGTACTCAGCACTGGCGTTTACTGCCGGTGCGTCTGCCGTGTCAGGCTGCCCTTCAGGCGGAATGTCGAGTTCCTGCCGACGGCTGCGGCGGCAGAAGTAGCGGGCTTCCGACCATGCCTCAGATGCCGTCCTGAGGCGGCCCCTTTCAGCCCCGCATGGAACGGCACACTTACCACTGTCGAGAGAGCCATGCGGTTGATCGTCGAGGAACGTGCACTTGATGCCGATGGCTTGACCGTCGAAGCATTTGCGGAGCGTCTCGGAATTGGCGCGAGACATCTTAGCCGATTGTTCGTGCAGCACGTCGGAGCGTCGCCGACGCAAGTAGCGCGAACAGCACGCATTCAGAGAGGCAAGCGACTTCTCGACGAAACCGATCTGCCAATGATTGAGATCGCACTGAGAGCGGGCTTCGGCAGCTTGAGGCGCTTCAATGCAACGTTCTCAGAGATGTATGGCCGCCCGCCGAGTGCGATCCGCCGGAGGCGCTGCACTCAATCAAGCCGTGTCGGCATATGACTTGGTGGCGGACGAAGCCATCACATCTACGGGCGGCAGCACTTGGCCCATCTCGACGTTTGGCCGAAGCCGGACCGCACTCATCATGTTAGGGGGTAAGCGGACTCGGAGGAAGCCCCCGTATGCGGGGCGGCTATCCGTCGCTTTGAGCGAACAAATCCCCCTGCCGCCACGTGAACTCGGCCTTCTGCCAGGCCTTGGACTTGGCCATCTTGTCCAGCCAAGCGCGCATGAAGGTGATCGGGCCGCCGGCTGCCTTCAGCTCGGCCTCATCGAGGAAGTGGGAGCGATAGCCCGTGGCGGTGACTGGGAGGGGGGCGCCCTTCGGCGCCACCACGAAGACCTCGAGCATGGACCAACCCTTGTTGATGTAGTCGGGCGTGTGGCGGACGCGGAGCTTGATGTCACGCCACTGGAACCGGTGGTCGGTGGGTTTGCGGGGGGTGGAGGTCTTGGCCATGTCACTGGCCCTCCGAGAACTTGGCCAGGTAGCGGACGGCCTCGCTGGCCTTGGCGGCAGCCGCGAAGATGGCGCGGTTGTCCGCTTTGAGAATCGATAGCCAGTGGCCGATGTAGTGCGCGTGGTCGGCACGGGGCTCGACCGTGATACCCAGCTCTGCCGAGAGGAATGCCGCACCCAACTCGGCGACCATCTCCTCGATGGCGTAGGCGTCGTCACCGAACCGCTTGCCGAACTGGCGGTTGAGGCGATTTTCTGCGCCAACCCAATGGGTCAGCTCATGCAGGAGGACGGCGTAATAGCTCTCTGTGCGGCCCGAGGTGGCTGTCCCGGTGAACAAGCCCTCATCGGGCATCTGGATATAGTCGGCGGACGGCCGGTAGAAGGCCCGGGGGCCACCATGCCGGATGTCGGCCTTGGTGGCGGCAGTGAATGCGTCGACACGGGCAAGTCGGTCGATGGGACCATGGTCGACGGGGGGCGGGGGCGGGCAGTAGCCATCCACCTGTTGGGCGTTGAAGGCCCAGGAGGCCTTGGCGACACGGCGGCGGCCGTCATCGCCTTCGTCGTCCGGATTGGGCTCGGTATCATACTGGCGATAGAACACCACGAGCGAGGCCTTCTCGCCCTTGCGGACCTGGCAGTCTTTTTCCTGCCACTGCTTGTAGGTGCCCCAGGTGTTGGCGTGGTAGCCGGCCTGCTGGGCCGCGCACCACAACGTGACGATGTTGATGCCCTGATAGGCATGTCCGGTCGCGATGTTGACCGGCAGCACCAAGGGTGCCGAGGCCCGATGCCACGGCATCTGTGGCTCGAGCGGGTTGGTCTCGATTGCTGCGATGATCTTCGCCGTGACGTCACCATGGACGTCGCGTTTTGCAGACTTGTCCTGCATGGGGCTGGGTCTCCGGATGAAACCGGCCAGGCCTTCTTGCCTGCCGGCTCGTGGGGAGCAGCGGAGCCAGCGCACGGCCGCACCCCGGCCATGTCAGCTGTGTGCCCATGCGGGGCCGAAACGACGTGGAGGAGGAGGCGTGCGTGAGCGGCCGACCTTGCGGCTGGGCGACGCTCCGCTAGGCTGAGAAACCCAGGCAGCAGAAACTTGCGTGGCAGGATTGCGGGGCCGTCAATCGCGCGTCTTGCCGGGTCGCTCAGCCAACACGCGGCGGCGCCGTGGAGCGGTAAGACCCTGGTCATCGAACACGCTGCACATCCGTCTCATCTCAGGCGTCAGCCGACTGCACTCGATAGCATCGATGTTGAAGGTGCTGGCAAGCCCAATGAGGTCACCTGACTTGGCGGATCGGCGACTGGTAGGCTTTTGCTCATGTGTGCAACAGACCATGTCGCGAGTGCCCATGGGACAATTCGAGCGATCGGCGTCCAGGTTCGACCCCCGCATCTGGTCATGACGTCCACACTTTGGCTTTGGAAAACGAAGCCTGCATTTTCTTCGACGGCCAGCGGCAACAGATACACCACGGCGTCATGGATCAGAGCCCGCAATCCGGACAGCATGTTGTCGAGACCGGTAAGACATGGCTGACCCGAGGCCCGGGCGGATGGTCATTCTCTGGCGGTGTCGTGTGTGTCCCCGTCTTGGGGGAGCCACTGCCTTCGAGGCCCGTTTTCGTCGTGGTTTAGGCCATGAGCGGCGTCCCGCAAGACACATGCCGCCGCTTTCTCTTATTTTTCAATCGAATTGCGGTCTCCCGAGAAGTGTCTTGCGTGCCGCCTACGGCGCCATGGCCTGAAGGAACCACGACGGGCCGCGAAGGGCGTGGCCCCGAGAACCAAGAGGAGAACCCCCATGAACCGCAACCAGAACAAACCCAACCGACCCAGTCACGGGATCTACCATGTGACCGGCGATGGCGACAAAGCGCGCTGGACCAAGATTGGCGCCGCCTGGTCCCATGACGACAACGACGGCTTGAGCCTGTCGGTCGACTATCTGCCGACGGGAACGCACGGCCGGCTGGTCATTCGCAAGGCCAAACCGAAGGCCGACAATCAAGCACAAGACGGGGAGGACTAGACCATGACCCGTCTTCTCGCTTTCAACCGGCCGGCGCGCAAGCGCTGGTCGAAGCCCCGCCGGTATCGCGTGTGCGTCAACGACATGGCGATCTACGCCAAGGTGTTCACGGCCTACTCGCCCCGGCATGCGCTGAAGCTTGCCAGCATCGACACCGAGCGCAACCGCGACTGGCGCTCCGATTGGCAGATCATCGCCACGGCAGTGGTCAATCGCGATGTCACCGTCACGGAGGTGCGCCATGGAAACTAAGCTCTTCACCGTGACATTGACCGATCTGGGCACGTACCAGGTGACGGTCGCGGCCGACTCCGTGACCGAGGCGCAGAATATCGCCAAGCGGGTGCTGTGCGAGGAAGCCCAGCAACCGACCGCAGGGCTCTCGATCCTGAAGCGCGAGGTGGCTGCCACGGCCGAACTCGACGAGCAGGCCACGGCCAACGCGAGGCCGTACCGGGCCGAGGCCACATACTCGGTCGATTTCGAGATGGTCGTCCCGGCGACGAACCGCGACGAGGCCAAGTGCCATGCACGGCGGCTTTACGCGGAGAACTGCGGGCCGTTTGAGTTCAACATCACCGACGAGCACATAGGCACGTTCTCGGCCTGGGAGGTGCCATCATGAGCACCACCATCTGCAAGAACTGCGGCGCCAAACTGCACTGGCGTTGGGAAGACGCCTTCGACAAGTTCGGGTTCGACGACGGCGCTGGCCTGGTCGAGACGCAAGCCGTGGTCGACGTGCTGCAGGCTGCCGGCTACCGCTGCAAGAGCCATGTCTGGGGGCTGCACAACACCGTCATCGTGTCGATCAAGACCGCCGACGGCGAGGAAGTGATCCCGGAGACCGCCACGATCGGTTACGACGAGCCGAGGGAGTATCTGCCCTCGGAAATCGTCGGCCTGCTCGACAGGGCGTTACCCGAACTCGAGGAGGTGCAGCCATGATGCAGCTTCTCCGACTGGGCAAACTGGGACTTCCTAAAGTCGCAACGCTCCAACCTGCGCGGCGCCAGCCAGCGCGACGCAGCGAGACGCGCAAGGTGATCCCGTTCCGCATTCCGAACGAGTTCTATCCGACTCCGCCCGAGGCCACTCGGGCGCTGTTGTCGGTGGAACACTTCGACGGTCCGATCTGGGAGCCGGCCTGCGGCGACGGCGGCATCGCGAAAGTGCTGGCGGAGGAATTCGGCCACCACGTCGTCGCCACCGATCTGATCGACTACGGCTACGGCAAGAGTGGGATCGATTTCCTGGACGAGCGCGCGCCACGGGCCAGGCACATCATAACCAATCCGCCCTACGGCTTCGGGCTTGGCGATGCCTTCGCGGCACGCTCGCTGTGGCTGACGCAGGCGACTGGCGGCAAGGTTGCGATGTTCCTGAACCTGGTGTCGCTGTGCCAGGTGAAGCGCACCCGGTGGTTCAACGCCAATCCACCGGCGCGGATCTGGGCAGTAGACGATATCGTTTGCTGGCCCCATGAGCGGCACGGCTACGGCCCGGCGCCCCGGTACTTCTCCAAGCACCGCTACTGCTGGGTGGTCTGGGACCGGCGCCATCAGGGACCGACCCAGTTCGGCTGGCTGGCGGGAGCGGATTTCCGCTGAACCATGTCAACGACGATACGGGGCCGCCGCTGGCGGCCCTTCGTTTTGCCAGGTGCGTCTCGCCCGGTCTCGCCGCGCGTTGCCCGTTGCGCGCAAAGGTTTCAAGTCAAATGGCGTGCTATGCTCGGGGCATGTGCACGGGTCTATTGTTGTTAGGTTATGAAGGGTAACGGAGTGAGTGATGTCAGCGTTTATATTGAACCAACCTTGCTTTTTACGGGCGTGATTGTCTGGCTGATTGCGGCCTGGCGCACGGCGCAATGGCTTCTCGACCTGCCCAAGGTATTGACGGGCCGGCTCGACGGCAAGACGCGGTCTGGGCTCGAGAGGAAACAACTCATGGCCGAATTGCGCGCCCGCGCTCGCGTCCTCGAGAAGCGCGAGAACGAGTTGGCCAAGCTCATGGCCGACCTCGCCGCAGCTCAGGCGGGAGGTCTCGAGGGCTCGCGCCGTCCTCGGCACTCGGCTGGCGGCGCCGTGCCTGCGGACCGCAAGCGGCCCTCCGGCCCGCCGCCGGCAGGCGAGGCTATTCGGAGCGGCTTCGAGGCGCTGGAAGGCCTTCCCGATGAGACGAGGGGCGAGGGCGACAACGACAGTGGCGGCGTCGTTCGCCCGCGCTTCTGGCGGGGGAGAGGGCGGGCATGAATTTGCCAATAGTTTGTCTATTCTCAAGTCAAATACCGGGCGCGCGCGCTGCTGCGGGCTGCCGATCGTGCACGGGTTCTCCTCGCGGGAATGTGCGGGTTTCGCGGGAATGTCCCATTCTTGTCCTCCGGCGACCACGAGCGGGCCGATGTCCGACGCCGCCCGTGATGCCGATGTCGGTTCTCACGCCGACTTCTCCTCCGGTGCCGGAAGCAGCCTGGCCACGTCGTCGAACGTGACCAATGGCCCCTGCAGCGCCACCGTCTCGGACGTGCGGCCGTCGCGATAGATGGCCTGGCCCGGGTTCAGCAGCATGATGTTGGCCGGCAGCCCCTCGATGCTGCCGAACAGCCCAGCTGCGGACTGGTTGGTGCTCATTCGAAAACTCAAGATCGACTGCAAGTTGGTGCGGATCGGGGTCGGCAGCGCATCGGCGGTGGTCTTCTGCGACTGTAGCCAGAAACGGAACCCCAGTGCTCGTGACAGGTTGGTGAGCCGGACGAGGGCCGTCTCGAGCGCATCACGCTTCTTCTTGTCGGACTCGGAGAGCAGCACGTCGGCGAACTCGTCTATGATGATCAGGATCAGCGGCCCGTCCCAGTTCTGCTTGCGGGCCTCGCGCATGAGGCGTCCGCGCCGGTCCATCTCGGTGACCAGCTCGGCCAGCAGCGGACCGATCTCGGCCGGCGTTGCAGTGAGGCGGAACTTCGAGCTAAGGGTCGCGTAGTCCTGCAGCTCGAGGCCGTACTTAAGGTCGACGAGATGCACGGTCTCGAACCGGTCGAGGTTGGTGACCACGCTCGCCATCAGGGTGTGCAGCATGACGCTCTTGCCCATGCCGGTCGGGCCGGCGACAAGGGTGTGCGAGAGCTGGTCGAACGCCACATGCACGGGCTTGCCGGTGTTGAGATCCTGGCCGAGGTAGGCGTGGCCGGGCTCGAGCATGGTTGGCTCGAGCGGGAACGCCGGGGCGATGTCGGGCAGCCGCGTCAGCACGATGTTGGAGCCGACACCGCGCTCCACCCGCCAACGGCCACCGAGGTAGGCCTCGATGGCCGGGAGCTTGTCGCGCCAGTGGTCGATGTCGGGGACCTTGCGGTTCGAGCGGTAGATGTAGCGGCCGAGGCGATGGTCGCTCTGGTCGAGGTCCAGGCGGTCGTAGCTCTGCGGTCCGTCGGTGGCGTCGATGGCGATGGCGAGATAGAGCAGCCGCGCCACCGGCGGCAGCTCGGCGATGGCGAGCGGCTGGTGCACGTCGTGCCGAGGGTGAGCCAGATCCATCATGCGCTCATAGCCCTCGCGGACCAGCATCCGGTGGTAGGCCGACGCCTTGGCGTAGAGATCGAAGATGCTGCCGGTCGCCTGCTCGGGGAAACGCTCGGATTCTGGCCACGTTGCGCCAGGCCTCGCGGTCGGCGTGCGCGCGAGCGCGGGCGTGGTCGAGGATGCTGGCCAGATAGGCGCGGGCATTCGCGTCGGCGTGCAGGCTGTCGGCGATGCGCTTGTCCTCGGCGGCCTTCGAGAAGCGCCATCGCCTTGGCGCGGCGCTGTTCAGCCCGGATGGCGCGCCGGGCGGCGTAGGCTGGAAGCACGCGTTCGAGTCCGCTCTGAATGCCAGTAGCCGTCGCGTAACCGACGCCAGCGATGATCATGGTGGCAAACGCGACGAGGGTCACCACGAGTACCGTCGCACCGAAATCCAGCTCACCGTCGAGACCAGGTAGCATCCTGTGCCAGAGCCAGAGAGTGGCACCAGCGAACGGCAATGCCACAGTGGTGCTGGCAACGGTGGTGATAAGACGGACAGTACGATTGAAGTCATGGGGCATTGCAAATCTTCTAAGGTGCATGAGGAAACCGGGCGACCGCGAAGGGTCGCCCGTGTGTCGTGTCAACGAAGCGGTAGCGGGAGACGCGCGGTTTGTTCTACCGGCGGGGGCGCGAGCATCTTTGGCACGGCCGTGGACGCGCGGGCTGGGCGGAGCAGGCGGCGGGCGGCCGTCAGCGAGACGAGGAGCAGCGCGCCGACGGTCGATCGGGAACGAAGCCGAACATCGTCCACGTCATCGGCGGCCTCAAGGCGCCGGCGGCAAGGATGCCCTCGATGTGCTCGACCATGAACATGAGGCCGAAGTAGACGATCGGCACGACGAGCAGGGCCGGCGACCACAGGTTGGCGGCGCCGCTGCCAGAGTCGCACGGCGGCGAACGGCGCGACAAACAGCCAGACGATCAGGCCGAGGATCGCAGTCGCATGGACGATGCCGCCCACGAGCCGGCGGTCGAAGGCGGTGACATCGATAAACGCGTTCCAGACGAGCTGGATCGGTGCGCTCTTGGCGTAGCACTCGGCAAGCGTGAGACCGATACCGACAGTGGGCGCGATGGCGAGCATCAGGCCAGTGGCCCAATCCAGGCGGTCGTCATCGCGCGTCGAGGTGGAGGTGCTGGTCATGATCTATCCTTTGGTGATCGAGATTGTTTTGGTGGTCGTGAGGTCGTGTCGAGTGTCCCGCGCACGGCGGGTCACGGATGCGAGGCATCGGCGTTTCCTTTCAGCAGGGTTGGGATGTCGGCGAGGCCGACGTTGGCCGCCTGGAGGGCGGTGATCTCGGACGTGAGCCCGTGCCGGGATGAGGCACTGGCCGCGGGCGAGCCGGGTGATGTCGACCGGGAAATCCCCCGTGTCGCCGAAGATGTTCGCCGCGGCCTGACCCGAGGGCTGGCGAAAGCTGATGGTGGTGGCGAGGTTGCGCCTGAGCGCCGTGGAAGCGTCTCGGCGACGGCGTGCT
Source organism: Hyphomicrobiaceae bacterium (assembly GCA_041397705.1). Classification (GTDB taxonomy): domain Bacteria; phylum Pseudomonadota; class Alphaproteobacteria; order Rhizobiales; family Hyphomicrobiaceae. Next base: position 39,807 of record JAWKWC010000027.1, on the reverse strand, counting down.
GAACCTGCACCCAGAGCACGATGTTGGCGGCGCGGGCCTGATTGCCGAGGCGCACGAACCCGTCGGTGATCGCTTCGCGGCCCGACTTGCTGTCGGGCTCGAGCATGATCTGGGCGAACTCGTCGACAATGACGAGAATGGGTTTCCCAGGAAATCTCCCGAGACCCAGAGCCTTGGCCTCGGCGATGCGCTCGGCGAGGATCTTGCCGAGGCCGCCGACAAGGTCGGGCAGGTCCCGGTAGCGCTCGACGATCGAGATGTGGGGCGCGGCCGGCGTAGGCGGCAAACTCGAGCCCATGCTTCAGGCCGACCAGGTAGACGTGCTCGACGTGCCCCGGCTGGCGGGCGAGCTGGACGACCACCTCGTGCAGCAAGGTCGATTTCCCGTAGCCGGTGGCGCCAACGACCATGGTGTGCGTCAGTTCGGTGAGCGGCAGATGGTATGACCGTCCGGTGACGAGGTTCTGACCGAGGAACAGGTGGCCGGGCCCCAGCAGGGCCGGCGTCAGCGGGAATGACGTGGCCAGCTTCGGCAACTTCTCCAGGACGAGCGACAGGCCATCCTGGGGCACCACACGCCACCGCCCACCGAGGAGCGCGGCAATGGTCGGCAGCAGCGCGCTGCCAGCGGTCGAAATCGATCGCACGGCCCTCACCGGCGAATACGTAGCGCTCGGCTGTGAGGTCTGTACGCGTGAGATCGAGGCGGTCGAGCCGCAGGCCATCACCGAGGCCGACCAGCGCCGGCAAGAACACCAGCCGGGCGGTTGGGGTGAGAATTGGTGTCGAGGCTGATGCGCTCGGCCCGTCGGCGGCGAGCCGGTCGAGGGCGCGGTGGTAGCTGTCTTGGAACGCGTTGAGCGTCGTTTGAGGCGCGTTTCGATACGGGCAAGATCTTCCCTGCGAGCCGATCCAAAGGGCGCGCCAGAACGCTAGTGGAGAGCGTGGCGCGGGTGCGGGCGCGGTGGGCCAGCTGCTCGGCGCGTGCCGACTTGACAGCGAACCGGCGGACCTGGCGCTGGCGGTTTACAGCGCGGTGGGCGCGCAGGCGGCGCAGCCGCAGGTGAAATGGGGCGCGCGCCTTGGGGAATGGGCCGAGGTCGGCGACCAACTCCTTGGCCAGCATCGGCCAGCAAATCAACAGCATGATCAGGCCGATGACGAGCAAAGCATTCCCGTCCTGCTCCGGCTTGGCGCGCCGTGGCGAAAAGGAACACGACCATGGCCAGCCACAGGGCGACGATAATGAAAAAGGCGATGGCGATGCGCGCCAGGGCGCAAACGACGTAGCGTAAGCGGCTCTTAATGGCGGGCATGGCGATGGCCTCCGGGTTGATGAGGAAAATCCCGAGGCACCATCGGCGCCTCGGGTGCTGTCAGTCGGCCTAGTCGACGGGGGTGACCTTGGGGTAGCCGTCGGGCTGGGTGCGCAGCGCCGAGAAGCAGGCACGGTTGTTCTTGGCGCCGACCGAGACGGCGAGGGAAACCTCGGTGCCCTCGGTGAACTGGTCCGGCGGCATGTCGTCCGCCAGCCGGATCTCGTAGATCAGGGTCTGACGGTTCGGGCTCTTCGAGATCAGCTCGAGGAACGTAGCGTCGCCATTGGCGAACGCGACCTTTCGGGTCTGGCTGACGGTGCCGGTGACGATGAGCATGGGGGTTCTCCATTGTTGCTCAGGTTGGTTGGGGGGAGAGGCAGCGGTCACGCGTCGGGCGGCGCCCGCTGCCAGTAGTCGGTGAGGATCTCGCCGGTGTCGGGCTCGACCCAGTCGCCGAACTCGTAGGCTTCCATGGCGTCGAACTGGGCGTGGGCCTCGGCGAGACGGCGGTCGTGGGTGGGATTGGGGAGGTCGGCGGTGCGGATTTTCCTGAGCGAGCCGCCGAGGTCCCGGAGTCGTCGCCGATGCACGGCGTCGTGGACGACGCGCAGCAGGGCCGGATCGATACGCCAGGCGCCGGTTTCGTCCCGGTCGAGCCAACCGTCGGGCTTCAGGCAGTATTTGACGGCCTCGAACAGGCCGTCGGCGGTCAAATCGAACGTGCCATCCCGCCTGCTGCGGCCGAGGCGCTTGACGTGGACGCCCGGCAGCTGATCGAGCCCGGTCGCCGTGTGCCAGAGGTCGAGCCAGCGGGTGTGGGTAAGATAGAGCGGGCTCGCCTTCCGAAAGTAGGCCCGAGCATCCGGCCCGACCTGCATGATGCAGTGGAGGTGCGGATGGAAATCACCCCGCTCCTTGTTGACCGTGATCTCGAGCGAGCGATGGCTGCCCATCACGGCCCGCTTGATGACCGGCATCCGGAGCAGGCGCCGGTAGGCGCCGAGCAGATGCGTGATGCCCGCCCTCAAGTTGTCGGGCGCCATGTTCGGCACGCTGAGCGTGACCAGGATCGGCGCCGCGAACGGATGCCGGTTGGCGTGCTCCGCCATCCGGCCCATCAGGATGGCGAAGTCCTTGCGCGAGTTGAGCGCGGCGCAGACCGCGCACAACCTATTGTTGCAGCGAAAGGCGCGGCGAAGCTCCAGCTGACCGTCGACCCGCTCGAACTCGAGACGGTTGGCGCACTCGGCGACGCGGTCGGCGCGGCGGCCGTGGGTCTTGGCGTCGATGGCGCGATAGGCGTCGGACAGCGCCTGACTCTTGAGCTTGGCAGCGACCCAGTCGCGGCGGCTGCCGCGACCTGAGTAATGATGTAGGCGGCGGGGACGCGTGCTCATGCCACGTCCTCCTTGAGCAGCGGGCTGACCAGCAGGAACGGCGAGGGCATCGGCATGCGGCCATCGGCCCGGAACGCTTCGATGGCATCCTCGGCGAAGACCTCGGCAACGTCGGCATCGCGGGCAATCAGCACCTTGAGGTAGCCGCTGGCGAATATCCGGGCCGCCGCCATCCCCTCCTCGCCCGGCGCGAGGAGGTCGATCAGGGCAAGGCCCGCCAGCAGGTCAGTCGGGGCGTCCGTGTCGGTGTCGGGATCGAGCCCGGCGACCAGGCGTTCGAGGCGCTCGACGACGCCCAGGGCGAACTCGGCCGCCGCGGCGTGTCCGCCCGAGACCGTGTGCACGACGTGAAAGATCGCGAACAGGCGCTGCAGCGGTGCCGGCTCAAGGCCGAGGCGCTCCGCCGCCGCGGCGATCGCGGCGGTGGCAGGCTGAATGAAGAGGTCGCCCATCATCCGCGCTCCTTCACGACGGGACGGGACGCGGCCGTAGCGGAGTATGCGGAAGTCGATGTGAACCGGTTGGCCTCGAGCCAGATATCGAGGTCGGCCTGACGGTAACGGACCCTGGCGCGCTTGCCGGGACCAGCTTTAATGTAGGCGGGGCCGGCCCCCTCGACGCGCCAGCGCTCGAGACATTTTGGCGACAGGCCGAGCATCTCGGCAGCCTGGCGCGTATCCAGCAACGTGTTGGTCATCGAAATCTCCTTGGTCAAAATCATGAGGACGCAGCCGCTCGAGAACCCCGACGGCCAGGCGTGTCAGTCATGGGGAGGTTGCGCAGCGTGAGACCGTCGGGCGACTTGGGGCTCGTGTCCCGCTCGGCGGCGTAGACGGCGTAGGGACGGTCGGTGATCTGCGCCTTGACGGAACGGTGACCGCCGAAGTACTTGTCCAGCGTGAGGCTCACCCGGAAATCACCCGGGGAGTGGCGTCGTTCCAGGGAAGACGCCAACGAGCTGCTCAAGGAGCGTCTCGGGGCGCGGTGATCTGCTGTCGTGAGTTTGGTCATAGTGGTTCTCCTTTCTGGGAGAACCTTGAGAGTTTACCTCGATGTCCGCGAAGATGGATACTTTAGGTTTCTTGCCAGCGGCGTTGGTCAACTGACAAAATTGATGGCAAGAGGGGTAGATTTGGAGAACGCTCCAATAGATGCTCAGAAGCTTGAGCGCTTAATCAAGCTGAATAACTTATCTCGCGCGGCCGCCGCCAAAGTGATGGGGGTTGTCGTCGGTCAATGTTCTAGTAGGGTCTTGCGGTGGGACCGTCAAACTCAACACACTGGTAACTCGAGCGACGAGAAGAAAATCCGCGAGTTCATCCAGAGCAAGGAAGCCGACCTAAATGAACAGCTTCGAGCGATGGCTGGGGCTGCTGCCTCAAAGAACTCACAGAGTTGCTGTTCAGTGCGTCGGCGAAGCACGGAAAGCAGCAAGGAGTGGTCTCGGGAGTATTCCCGGACTGCGATGTAATCGAGCCAGTGGGTGAATCAGGCCGTTCGTGCTGGAGGTATTTGAGGAGCGGGAAACTCTGATGTTCCGGCTCATCTACCCACTGCGCATGTCTTCTCAGTGCAATCGAACCGTAGGCCCTACCGGCTGTATATCGTGAAGGAATATACACGAACCATGGTTTTCTTGGCGACGCTGCTAGAAGCTCTTCTGCAGGTACCCCTGAGCACTTCTTGTTTGGTCTACCCGCGGTCTTAGAGACTCCCAGGGCTATCCGACAACCTTGTCGGGTGTTGAAATACATGCCAAACGCGCAAACGAACATTGATGTGAGAGTTCATTCTTTCTATGAGTTAGACCCGACGCTTGAGTGGAGGCATTTCCGAGAGCCCAGAGTATTGGGCTGATATCATGAAGTGGTTTGTTGAGCGCCGGCATCTATCTTGAGGACATTCGATCGAAAGATGACTTCCCGGCAGTGTTGTGGCCAGGCCAGCGCATTCCCGCGCCTACCATCAGATGCAGTTCGAGCGCTAAGTGACGGGGTGGCTAAACATGGGCCGGAATACCGCTAAGGCCTTGATCCATCATTGTTTACTCTCGACAACACAACTTTTTCCCCTCGCAAACAAAGGCAAAGGAGCGTCGGTCGGTCGTTTTTGTATTTTATATCATAGACTTATCTATTATTCCGCTCGATGTCGACGACCGGTACACACACTATAACTGCGTGAGTTCCTCCGCCGGGGCCTCATAGCCGGCCCCGGACCCCGCCTAGGATATTTGGCCCAAGGCCGATGCAGGCGGCTCAGCGTGCGTGAGGGCGTTTCTGGTGCCGTTTCGTGCGTCGCGCGGGTGCAGGTGGCGGCGCGGCGATTCAAGCAGCCAAACGGTTTCCCAATGCGTCGCGGCTGAGCGGTTAGGCGCGGCGAAGTATACAGGGCGGCTCGAAGGTCGGCCGAGGCGGATGCCGATGGCATGATGCGACAGGAGCGCCGGGATGATGGAGCCGAGTCCCGGGACCACCAGCGCGTCGGCCGGACGCACCCACACCCTCGTAGCGAGGCGACAACGGCGCGGGCAGACGCCAGCGTGCGCCGGTCGGGCTGCCGGCCGTGCCACCAACTGGCCGATGACGGGGCTCGGCTGATAGCCAGTGCACCGCGTGTACGCGGATGGCCAGGTGGCGATGTTGTAGGCGGAACAGTAGTGCGGCGGCGTTTCCGGGTCGGCAGTGGCCGCCATCATCAGGTGCCGCGACGGATCGAGCGGCTGATACAGGCTCATGACAAAATCATCCAGTTCACGATGTCCGGCGGGCCGAGATGGGGACGGGACCGAGGAGCTGGAGGAGACGTGCGGGTGGTGCGGAAGGTTCGGAATTCGGGCTGCGGCTGCCGGTGGCGAACGATGGGACGACCACGCCAGAGCCTAAGGTGCGGCCGACGTCGCGAACCAATGCAGCCAGGTCGCCCTGGGTTCCGGAGCCTGCCCATCGCAGGCCCCGCCGAGCCACAACCGCGGGTTCCGTCAAGGGCGGCCGCTCCTGCGGCCGGCGGAGCCTGCCCTTGATGGAAAGGCGGCGAAGGCTAGCGTGGCGACGATGACCGGCTGGTTCACATGGGCGCGCCGCCTGGGTTCTGGTGGGCTTGGGCCTTTTACTTGTTTCGACGACTTCGTCAAAGTCCAGGGCGCAGTCCAGCATTCGGCCGGTCAGTCGCTGCAGCCGTGACGGGTGAGGCTGTAGTTCTGGCGAGGCCGACAAATCGCTGGGGCGGCGGCGGGTTGGACGTCGGCGTTGGCCTTGTCGACCAGGCCACACCACAATTCTTGGGCGGCGCCCGTTTTCGCGAAGCGCACTTCAAAGCCAGCTCGTCGCGGTTGTCCGCGAGAATGACGGGCGCCTTCTGGCCAGTGGCGTCCTCGTAGACTGCTGGCAGATAATCATCGACAAATGTGACGGCAATAATCAAGGCAGCGAGTTCAAATAACAAGTCCATGTCGGAGTTTTCGCAAAACGCCAATTCCAAACAACGACAATTCATTCTTTTTTGGGAGATTATGTTTTGTTGTGATAAAATGCAGTCATGAAAATACTGCAATTCATTGTGCTCGGAGCGCTGGTGATTGTCGGCAGCGCGGCCATTGCCGGCCTTTTCGCGGGGAGCCTGCTGATGGCGTTGTGTGGCGGCTGGCGGGCGCCGTGCCCGCTCGCTGATCTTGACGGCGTGGTGGCCGAGCGATGAGCCGGGGCGGAGTCCTGTCGGTTTGGCTCGCCAGCGTTGGCGCTGTTTGCCTGACCTTTGCCCTCTGTATCGCCTTCGTTTCGACGCGGGGCTGGCCGGACTTGTGGCAGGCGGTGAGCTGCAGCGCGGTCATGGTGGCGGGGATCACGGGCCTTGCCTTGGTGTTCGGGCGGCTGCTGGGGCGCTGACGGCCGAAGCGCGATCGCGAGCGGCCAGATAATAGAGCAGCGCCACCGCGATATGCCACTCGATGCGGTAGATTCCGCTGATGCCGTAGAAGGCGCACAAGCGAATGACCGCCGCAACGGCCATTGCCGCACCGAGTTGACGGGCGACGGCCGGGCTGGCGAGCGGCGCCCACAGCAGGCGGAAGATTGCCAGCAGCGTCAGGACGGCAGCGGGAATGCCGTAGAACACGGCCTGCTCGAGGATGGTGTTGTGCGGGCTTTCGACATAGTCGAGCTCGCCGCCGCTACCCGAAAGGGCGCGGTAGTAGTCGGCAAAATCGATGCCGTAGAACGGTTGCGAGATGCCCCAGATCGGGTTGGCCGTCGCCATCGCGAGGCTGTAGTCGACGGCGGCTGCACGCTCCATGTTGCTGGCGGTAGCCCGGTTCTCGAGGATGACGGTGTCGAGGGCGTTGGCCGACAGTCCCATGACGCAATGGGCAATGAGAGCTGCAAAGGTGACACCAACGAGCACGACGCGCGGCCAGGGAAAGAGCCGTGCAAGACCGTAGAGCGTCACGGCGACGACGACCGCGATGAGCGGGGCCCGGGCTTCGGCCATGACACCGATGCCACAACTGATGATAGCGCTGGTGTAGAACAGAGTGCGCAACAGCCAACTCGATTGCTTCTGCGTCACGAGCGGTATGGCCAGCAGCACGACGGGCGTCGGCTGCACCCAGCGCAAGGCGCGGACGTTGCCGCCCGTGACCAGCGTGATGGCGGTCTCGCCGAGGAAATAGAGCGCAAAGCCCAGCATCATGCCGATCAGCACGGACAACAGGGCGGCCTTGTCGCGGATCCACAGGAACGTATAGAGCGGCAGGAAGATGGTGGCGGTGCTGGAGAGCCGGCGCAGCTGGTAGGCGGCGTCGAGGCCATGCTGATCGTTGGCGAGCGCGATCCAGACGAGGAGGGCGAAGGCCGCGACGAGGCCCGGCAGTGATCCTGTCGCGGAGCGGGTTCCCTGGCGATAGAGGAGGCCTAGGCAATAGACGGGCAGGATCAAGTCGGCGAGCGGCAGGTTGGAGACTTTGTCGCCGATCGTGTTGGCGGCGAACAGGGCGACGCCGAAGAGAAGGCCGGGATTGGTGAGGGTGAAGAGGGCGCGGCTCATGAGCGATGCGGTGCGGCCCTGATCAGGATGACATGGCCGGCCCCAGCCGAGAGTGCGATGCCGGCGACGAGCGACCAGGCGGCGCCGATGGCACCGAAGTGCCCGACAAGCCAGGGAGCCGTGACGATGACGGCCAGGAACTGGATGGCGGCCGGCGCCGTGTTGGTCCATCGCTCGGAACCGCTGACGAGCTCGGTCTTGGCGGCGTCGCCGATCGCTGTGGCGAGCATGCCGAGGCAGAGGACGCGGAACACCGGCACGGCGGGCGCGAAGGACTGGCCGAGCAGGAGCGGGATCACCGACGGCGCGGCCAGACAGGCGGCGGAGGCGATGGCTGCCATGCCCCAGAGCGAAATGCGGCCGAGACTGGAGGCAAGTGCGGCGCGTTCATCATGTGCGCTGGCTGCCGCCAGCCGCGACACCCCGTAGAGATGCAGCATGCCGAAGGTCTTGGCGATGGCGTCGGTCATGGTCAGCGCCGCCGCGAAATAGCCGGCTTCGGCGAGCGAGGCGTGAGCGGCCAGCAGCAGCGGCAGGCAGAACGTGGCTGCCAGCGACAGGGCGTCATGCAGGGTCATCTGGAGGAGGAAGTGGCGTCGGCTCCAGACGAAGTTGCAGGCGGACAACCGCTCGCTTGATGGTATGGGCGGTAGCCAAGCGAAGGTCAGCGCCGCCTGGAGGGCGTAGGCGACGGCGAACGTTGCCAGTGCCGTGGTCGGGTTGAGGACCCCGATCGCGTAGAGGCCAATCACGCCCACGAGGTTGGCAAGCTTGCCGGCCGCAGCCGCCAGCATGAACGCGGTGGTGCGGTGCAATCCCAGCAGCAGGCCGTTGAGCACGGGCGCCACGGCCATCAGGTAGACAGCAACGGCTGCTATGGCGAGCTGAACAGAGGTTTGATGTGCCAAGGGGTAGACCAGGAACCAGCCGATAACGGCCGGGGCGGCAACGAGCGACAGGAGCAGCGGCGCGCCCAGCGAGAACCGGATCAGGCCAAAGAGCATGTGGGGGTGGCTGGCGACAAAGCGCCGGTTGAGCCATTCGAGGCCGCCCTGGGTAAAGGGCATGACAATCGAGGCGGCGGCAATCAGGGCAGCGAGTGTGCCGCGTCCTTCGGCCCCGAGCGTGCGCGTCAACAGAACCGAGCCGCCGAAAGCCAGCGCAACGGTGGCGGCGCGCAGAACCGACATGGTCAAGCCGGCACGGAGCAAGGGGCGAGGCGCAGGACACATGGGAACTAGTCGTGCCTCGGCATGAAATCCAGCAGCAGGTAGCGGTAGACAAGCCGATAGGTGATGGCGCGACCGGCGCTTCGGGCGAGGCTCAAGAGAAGAGCGGGCCTGGCGGCAAGAACGCGCAATGCCGGAACCAACGCGCAGCCGCGCACGGCCGACTTGAATTTTTGGGCGTGATCCGCGGTGATGGCGCTCTGGGCATAAGCGGTGAGCGCCCGGCGCTCGTCTGCAGACAGGCGGCAGACATAGGCGTCGGCAATATGAGCGACCACGGCGAGGGTGGCGGCGGGCGTGTAGGTGGAGGTGGAGAAGCCCGAGGCCTTGCCGGAGATGTCACCCCGTGACGTGGTGTAGACGTAAAGCGGAGCGGGGTGGACGGCGGCCCGGGCACCCTTGATCAGGGCCTCGCAGAGCAGCAGGAAATCCTCGCTCATGCGATAGGCGGGCTGGTAGGCGAGGCTGTGCTCGAGCAGGAACTGGCGACGGAAAACGGGCTTCAACAGCCCCCACACAAACGGCCGGCCGATACGCGAGTTGGCGATGTAATCGACCAGGGTTAGCACATGCGGATAGCAGACGGGATCATTCCATAGGGACCAACTCTCGTCACAGACCGTCGGCAGCGCGGTGCGCGAGATCACTCCGAGCGGCGCGTCGTAGATCAGCTGGTTGTCGGCAATGAGGTCAAGGCCCTGGGCCGTTGCCGCGCTGACCAGTGTGGCGAGGCGGTCCGGCTCGTAGGCATCGTCGGCATCGAGGATGGCGACCCACTGGCCCCGGGCGGCGGCGATGCCGGCGTTGCGGGCGGTGCTCTGTCCCTGGTTGACCGCCATGGTGATGAGGCGGATGCGGGGGGCGGCCTCGGCGAACCCCCCAACGATTTCGGCGGTGCTGTCGGTGGAGGCGTCGTCGACGACAATCAGCTCCCAATCGGCAAGGGTCTGGGCGCGGACGCTGGCAATGGCACGAGCAATGGTGGGAGCGGCATTGAAGGCGGCAACCACCACGCTGACGGACGGCGTGGTCATAAGAAATAACTTTCATAATAATCATTATGCATACACGAAAATAATCGCAATTGCAATGTGAAACAGATTGTCTGGCATACCCGATGCCGACTTCCATTCTCCAACAGATCAAAACCATTGATGGCCTTGTTCTGAAAATTCTGAAAAACGTTCTGTAGAAAATGTTCTGCAGTGTTCTGTAATGCTCTGTTCTATATATAGGGCGCGACCAACTCTGCGTAAAAGCGCGACCAACTCTGCGCAAACCCGCGACCAACTCTGCGTGATTTCTCGGGCGAAGCGCGACCAACTCTGCGCATGAGCACGACCAACTCTGCGTAACCGACGGAAACGGCCCCCGATTTCTGCGGAATAATGATCCACAGGGCGCGACCAACTCTGCGTAGCTGAACGGGCTCAGGCGCAGCGGAGGGTCTTGGGCCGGGGCAGGCTCAGGGTCGTTGCATCGGCTAGCGTAATGGTGAGGCCGTGCTCTGACAGGGATAGGGGCATTTGTGGGAAGATGTCGGCGAGCGCCCGCAGGTCGTCGGCAAGCTGGGCCTTGAAGTCGCGAGGACGCGTGAACCCATCGCCGAACTGGGCCTGCAGCGCCTCCCAGGAAATAGCGAGTGGCGCGTCGAGCGTATGCAGCCGGTAGCTGGCCCACATGTAGAGGTCGAGCTTCCGGGCCGAGCCAGAGAATGCGCGGAGGACGCGGACGTCCAGCGGAATGGCCCGGCGTTTCAACGCCTCGTAGAACGCGGGCGAGAACGTTACGGTGGAGGGCCATAGCATGCGTTGGTCCGGGTTGGTCGGCAGCCACAGCTCGATCGACTCGAACGGCTTGGTGTCGATGGTCTTCGAGCGGCTCCCGTCCCAGGCGGAGAGCTCCATGCGGCAGGCGGCGAGGGCATTGATCTGGTCCTTGAAGGCGCGGAGGGTCCCCCGCTCGCCGCCGGTGACGGCAAAGCCCATGTCCTTGATGAAGGCGGAGAGGCTATCGGCGATCTCGATGGTGGCGCTCTTCTGGACGATGGCTTGCGTAGTCAGGTGGGCCAGGAGGAGTCGGGCCTTGGGCCCGAAGGGGATCGGTTGCTGGACACGGGTGCCGTCAGGCGAGCGGAGCTTGCCAGCCTCGACGACCAGCGCCATACGGCCTTGCTTCCGCTCGTACTCGGTAATGCTCGCGGGCAGCCGGCGGTAAGGCAGACCGCAGATTGCGAGGACGCTGTGCATGAAGCGAAGCTCGGACAGGTTGGCGGGTGTCGCCTCGACGGACTGGCGGATCTGATCACGGCGACGCTCATCCCGGGACAGAGCGGCGACCCGTGCCGCCTCGGCGTCGCGGGTGGCTTGCCGGCGGGCCAGCTCGCGGGCCATGACATCGCGGCCGAAGCCTGAGTAGGCCTCAAGCTCGGCCAGCAGATCGGCATCCCGGATCTGCGGAGATGCGGAAAGTCGTGTCGTCGTATCGTCGTGCTCCACGGAGTGCGCTTTCACGGATCTGCGCGGCTCTCAGGCGCTCGCCTTCTCGGGGAACTCGCGTTCAGGGAAGATCGCGGACCACGTCAGCCATGTTGAGCCCGCTCGACGCAGGTCAGCTTGACGCGGCGATGCAGCCAGCGCCGGCACGTCGACGGTGAACCGTTTGGTGGCGACGGGCGGCTGCGCGCGCGCTCCTGGACCCAGCTGTCCGGATTGGTGGGGGGCACGGGCTTCACGCTGAAGGCGATGGTTTTCTTGGTCATGCGGCATTCCTCCATTGGTCTTGATTGATGCAAGCGTCGTAGATGCGTTCGAGGTCGAAGGCGGCCTCCTGCTCGGGAACGCAACTTCCGGCACCGTCAGCCCCTGAGCGGCGGCCTCGGCGAACGCGACACGCTGGCCGACAGCCGCGGGCAGGACGGGAAACGGCTGCTCGCCGAAGGCGAAGCCATGACATCGCAGGCGATGGCCGTATTTGCGATTTTACGATTGATCACAAAGGCGGCGATGGCGGGCTTGAACTGCTGGGCCTCCCGGGCCAAGGCGACGGTCTCGGCCGATGCCCAGACATCGAACAGGGGACGGCTGCACGGGAACAGGACGAGGTCGCTGGCCAGGATGGCCGAACGGGCCAGCTCGTTGACGCGCGGCGCGCCGTCGTGAGTGTTCGCTCGTAGTCGCGGGCGATCTCAGGCGGGCAGCTCGCGGTGCAGATTGGGCTTGGGAGTCCGATGACAGGAAACAGCGGTTTGGCCTGACGGACCGACGACCAGGCGAGCGCTGCCTTGCGGGTCGGCATCCACGACGAGGACGCGCTGACCGTCGAGGGCGGCGGTTGCGGCGAAGATTCAGCGAAAGCGTCGTCTTACCGACGCCGCCCCTTCTGCTGCAACAGGCCGATAATAAAGGAATCGGGTTTTCGCAAATCATGAACTCCTCAGTGCATTAAATAGGTAAAGCTTAAATGTGATTGTATCTGAATAATAAAATCGTAAAGCAGAAAATGCGCGATTGGGGAAATAATGAATTCAGGGTCCGTGACAATATTGCAAATCGTAGATACGACGATGCGGTTATCAGCGGTCCGCGGTTGCAGCCTTGCGACGACTATAGGGTGTCGCCGGGGTCACCAGCCGTGTCCAACGATGCGAGCTCGCGGCGGGCAATCTCCTCGAGGGGCGTCCAGATCATGCTGGACAACTTCCCAGACGATCTTGGCATCGACGATCCGGTATTCGTGGCGGATAGGTGCCGATGCCTTTCATGTCCTGCCATTGCAGGGTCGGATTTCGGGCGATGATGGCGTCGGGAAGGTGGCGAACGGCCTCGGAGATCGTGAGGAGCGCGCGCTCGGGCCCAGCGGCGCGGGGACGCGGGCCTTCTCAAACTCCGGGAGCAGCAGATGGAGGAGGCCGCTTCGCGAGGCCGACTGATGAGCATCGAGAATGTCGGACAGGGCAACCTTGGGTGAGCGCGCCATCAGTAAACCCTGGTGGCCTGGCTCCTCGATGTCGGCTTTCAGGACCAGGTGCAGGCCGGGCCTCGTCATGACGTCGGCCTTGATGCCGAGGCGTTCCTCGATCAGGCGGCCGACGGCGATGAGATCGAGCAGGCTAAAGCGGCTGTCGGGGTCGTAGTCGACGATGATGTCGATGTCGCTGTCGGGGCCGGCACGTACGTCCAGTCTGGGGCGAGAACGGACAAGCCGGTCGCACATATTTGGCGGCCAGAACAGGCTCCAGCTTGTTGAGGAGGCGTTGTTTTCAACGACCGTCGCCTTTCATTAGCATATTTCGATGCGCATCGCCGAAACTTCTGCGGGGGCAATGCCGTCATTTGGCGTTTTCGTCGGGTTCGGTGGGCTCTACGGGGCGACATGGCGGCCGGACGGTGTGCGGCATTTCGATCTCGTCATTGAGCTTGCGCAGCGGTCGTCAGCGAGGTGGGCATGGCAGGCCGTGGTTTGCGGCTGGGTATGGCCGAGGAGCTTCCTGCCGACCATGGCGAGCGAGGCTCGAAGTTGATGGCGATCGACGCGAACGGTGGCGGAGATCGTGGATACGGACATCGCCGATGGCGGCGAGGTTTCGGATGCGGAACCAGGCTTGCGCAGGTTGATGAGGTGCGACCCGTTCCGGTGGCCGACGACGACGTAGGGGTTTCCGGCGACACGTGGGAGCCGCGCGAGATCGGCCGCCTGCGGGTTGAGGCGTATGGCCTTCTTGCCGGTCTTGGAGTCTGGTAGCCACCAGGGTAGCCGTCTCGAGATCCACCCAGGTCCAGCGTAAGGTGGTGATCTCGGTGAGCCGCGCCCGTGAGCAAGAGCAGTCTGATGGCGGCGGTGACGTAGGGCGCTTCCGCCGCAGTCGCGTCGAGTTCATCGAGGACGTGCCACAGGCGCTCGACCTCGGTGGCGGTCAGATAGCGCTCGCGGGTGCCTTCCCGGTACTTCTTGACCTTCGCGCAAGGATTGGCGCCGTGCGGGACAAGGCCGTGGTCGCTGGCCCAGGTCATGAGCGCGGACAAAACGGCAAGGGCGAGATTGGCCGTGCAGGGTCTCGGACCAGGTGGCGTGCGCCTTGGCGGCCCAAGCCGCTGATGATGTCCATCGAGGCGCAGATGGCCGAAAGCGGGGTTCAGGTGCGTGCGCAAGAGCCGGTCATACTCGTCGCGAGTTCAGATCTTGAGCTTGGGCCCGTGCTCGGCGATGAACTGGGTGCCGGCCTCACGGAAAAGCATCTGAGCCTTTTCGGTGCGGCGGGTCTCAGCCGGATCGATGCCATTGGCGGCCTCGGCGGCGAGGGCCAAGGCTTTGCGCCGAGCAGTCTCGGGCGTCCATGGACTGCCGTGCTTCCCGATGTTGATCCAGCTCTGCTTGCCGCGGACGCGTCTTGAAGATGTAGCTCACGGTACCGGCTCGGCAACGAGCGCCGAAACCCTTGACGTCGGCGTCCCAGAGGATGTCGCCAGGCTGCATGCGAGCGATGCTCGCGAGCGTGAGGCGGCCGGTCGTTGCCATGATCGGACTTTCCCCGTCAGATGTTCTAAACGGGCTACCACCGGGCTACCAGATTCCGCCAAGGGAATCATGAGGAGTACGGAGGATTTCTGCAGTTTAGATGATTGGCTCTACCGAGATGTTACGATTGCAGCGCGGAACCTTGGGGAAGTCTGGTCTGACTACGGATCAGAAGGTCGTGGGTTCGAATCCTTCCCGGCGCGCCATTTGCTATCAAGACGATAGCTTGCAATTCGCTCAATGCGAACGATTGCCAACTTGGCGATGCCGAGTCTGGCGATTGCCCTGGCAATCTGTCCCGCCCCTCAGTCATCGAGTGGTGGAATTGGTGCCTCGACCGCCAGCTTGATGATCCGCCCGTCCAGCTGAGAGATAATGACTTCGGCCCTTCCGAGTCGTAATGCCTCTCTTGGCCGACCGTCATCCCACTGCGGCTGTTGACCGCCCGATACTACCCACGTCTCCCCGCGCTCCTCTACGCCGAACGGTTCTTGGCGCCTAACCTCCTCCGAACCGAAACGGTCACACAGCACCATTCTGGAAATTTCAAGCGCCGTGCTCTTCGTGATCAGCCGCTCACCTGAAATCAGATAAAGGTACACGGACAGGTCGTAGTCCTTACCCTCGAACTCAGGCATGGCTACGGTCCTATGATGTGCAGCGATGCCGGAGGCCGCCCTC
The DNA here is from genome assembly GCA_041397705.1 of Hyphomicrobiaceae bacterium. Taxonomy (GTDB): domain Bacteria; phylum Pseudomonadota; class Alphaproteobacteria; order Rhizobiales; family Hyphomicrobiaceae. The sequence continues at coordinate 24,624 of JAWKWC010000027.1, read as the reverse complement.
AGCGGGGCTCGGCGGGTAGAGGAATGACTTGCAATCGAGAGCCGGGGCCTCTTGCGTAGACAACACTGATGGCGAATGCGGGCAGCGGCGCCCCCGGGGTAAGGCCGAGGTTGCGGATTTTTCCGTCAGACGAGACAACGCCTGCGCCGCCGATTGCATGTGGATAGACAACTTGCCGGCTAGGCGTGAATGTCGGGTTCTCGCCAGTCTTGATGTCAATTCCATAAAGTAGGCCGTTTGGACCTCTCGCTAAGATGTCGAGGCGGGCCGCAACAGGCGGTGCACCAGGTAGAACAAGTGACACTTCTGTCTCGACCTTGTTACCTCCTGCGCGCAACCCCCTGACGAAGTGGTCCCTCACCGCGTCATGGAAATCACCTGGGTAAGCGACATCAACCGTAGAGCCATCGAGGTCCTCTAGCAACGTTTGGAAGCGTGCGCCGTCCTCGCCGCCGTCCGTCCAGCGACCGCGGTCGTCGCGAGGCTGATCCGGATCGAAGCCCTGCTTGAGTGCGAGATGCAGACGGAGCGAGGCGAAGAGAAGCTTAATGTACGCCAGCTCACTTCGAAGCTCGAGCAGGGTTGCCTCATTCGGTTGCGGATCGCGATTAACTTGGTAGGGCAGGATCATCACTCGTCCTGAGCTGCAGGTATGGCTGCTGCAGTATCTTGGATAGTGAACACAGGGGGATAAGTCTGGCGGGCCCGCATCGGCAGATGGTGAAGCGCGAGCTGGGGGAGCCGAGGTGTTCGCACTTTTATTCAGTACGGCGCGCCAAGAAAATCAAACACTTACCTGCCTCAAAGCCTCAAGGGTAAATTCGCTGGCTACCACGGGGCTACCAGAAATGAGCGTGTTTTCTGGGGGGTGCCGAGGTCATTCGCGGGCCTTAAGCAGCTCGGGAAGTCGGCTGATACCGATGGCCAGGCGGCGCGCTTCGTCCGTGGTGAGCCACTCGCTGCCGCTCGTCTTGGCTGCCAGGTCGTCACGGGTGTAGACCCACGCGAGCGCGACGCCGTTCGCATCGACGACTCGATCGCCACCGGGGATGGGTTCAGGCCGCCAAGTAGGCGGGAAGCGGCGCTGGGTCATCTCAAATTAATGCAAAAAAGAACGCAAAGAGAACATGCGCTGAGGCGCCGCATACGCGCTGGAATCGAGAGCTCCCAAGAGATTGAGCAATTGTTCCGCTCGCCGGGGGGGCAATAACGATAAGCCACGCCCCCTTCGTCCGGGAAAGGCTCGTTCGAGCCGATGGAGCATGAGATCCGGCGGGCTGGCCAGCGGGGTGTGAGCCCGTGGCGACTGCAGGGCAGAGAAAGCGGTCTATGGTTGCAGCAGACGATCCGAACACCTGTGCTTCTCGACCTGCGAGAAGCGTCAAGGTCAAAGCCGAAATCTGCTGCGCTGCAACCTAAGAAGGGCGTATCGACGCATCAAACAGACGGTATTCGGCGATCACCGGCCCAATACGAGCCGGTCGACTTCGCTCCGTTGACAGTCGAATCTGACCCCTTGCGGAAATGCCGGCTTGTAAATTGTCGGCCAAGGGGAAGGCTGCTCATCACTCGGGAGCGGCTGTTGTCATCGCAGCAGGCTGAACAAACCAGAAGACGAAGCACGTGCAAGGCCTGCCGCCGCAGCGCCATTGGGGACGACGTGGCTGGTTGGGACGCAGAGGCTTTCGTGCCCCCGATTGCAGCACGCGCACAGCCGACGGATGGATGCGTGTCAGCTGGTCGGAGCATGTCGTAGCAATCGCTTGACGGCGGCGGCAAGTCGGGAGTTGCATTCGTCAGCGCGCGGGGGATTTTTTCGCGGATGCAGGTCGGGGGACATGCGTGTTTTATGAGATTGAGCCAAAGCTGATTGCGGAGCGCGGGCGGGCCTTCGGGTTTCTGCAGCAGCGCGGAGGCATTTGCGCGCTGGCGTAGCCCCCTGCGCAGGCCTGCCATTTGCCGGGGCCGCACGTGGGCTACCTGTCCACCATGCGCTGGTGTGGCACTATCTGGTCGGCGGCATCGTCAGGGGACTTACCATCCTCCTGCTGCTCTTCTCCATCTTGTCTCAGAACGTCTTCCGTTTCCGCATGACGCTCGAGATCAGGCGGACGAGTTGCACACCGCGTCAGGCATCGTCGAGGTCGTCTACAACGAAGGGCGTGGCCCCGGCACGCGCCGCTGGAAGGCGACCTCCATGAGGCGTGACGCCCATGGTCTCGAGGCCGCATGGCACGGTGATGCCGCTATTCAAATACAAGGGCATGCCATTGCCGGAACGCTTTGCTGCGGTCAGCAAGCCTAAATAGATCGACGGGCGAGGGCGCCCCAAAGATGATCGATGATGTGCCGATTGCCGCCTATAATCTGCCGCGCCCGAGCAGCTTGGATCGCGGCTAGAGCCGATGATTCCCCTTAAGTATCTCCCGCTGTTCCGTGCTTTGGATACCGCGCGCGGGACACTGGCGATCGGCCGAGAGCGTTCTGGCGGAGGAGATGCCCAAAATGATCGGCCCATCCGTGCGATTCGTTCGCATGGCCATCGAGCCGGCACGGTGGGCACGGCTCACGACACATCGATCCGGCACGCCGGATTAGCTCCTTATGTGCGCGAGGATGCCAAAGAGCATCCATGGTGTTCATCGATCAATTCAATTTCCACCCCCTCAACATCGAAAGTGGATATAGAAAATGACATCAGATCCTCAGCTCCTTTGCGCCATCCTTTTGATAGTTCTTATCACCGTGGCGATGCAGGCGGCATGCGTGGCGGCATACGTTTTGTACAGCTTGGTCGTCGGCGACCGTGCCATGCCTATTATCATTACTACGGGGGCAGCGCTCGGCTCCATAGGCACCGGGTTCTGCATCTGCACGGTTGGTGGGCCATCCTCCGGATCGATCTTACTTCTGCTCGGTGCGGCAGAGTCTGGCCATACGGGTGTCGTGCAAAGCAATGCAAAAGCGGCGCATCAACTCCACAAGAAGCAGGCCGATGCCATGATCGCGATCGGCTTCTTGTTCTTCGCTAGCGTGCTCGTCATGACGGAGTGGTTTATTCAAGTGTCATCGTCGGAGGTGCGCATCGACTTGTGCGTCAGAGCGAGACCAGCCACGATCGTTGTAACGCGAAACGGAAAGACCACTGTCTACACGGGCTGGCGCGCCTGGCTCATCTATGGGCATTTCGCTCTTGCTGGCATGGCTCGTTCTGGCGCTCGTTGCCATCACGCTTGTCGGCGTAGCCGCGACCATCGACCTCCTGCTGCTCTTGCTGATACCAGCAGCGGTGGTGATCGTTGCCCTCATATCGGGCCATATGCGGAGACAAACGCCATGATGCATAGTGCTGGGGATTATTCCTGGTTTTGGTGTCGGTCCGTTGGGGATGTTGATAATCGCCGCCCTCATCGTCTGGCCGTTCTGGCGCATCTGCGAGAAGGCGGATATCGGAGCTGATGGCATTGCTGGTGTTCATTCCCGTCGTCAACATTATCTTCCCGCTGCACTGGTTCGCCTTCTCCGGATTGGCCCAGTCTGCGTAGCGGCAGACCGGTCGCGAAGCTGAGCGGACTGATGTTTTCAGTGCAATTCGGTCTCCGGTTTGCGAACGCGAATTGGGGCGGCCAAACGCCCGATGATGCAAGGCAATGCAAGAGGGGATTCTTTTGGGCCTGTAACGCGCTGAGATCAGATCACGAGGTGCAGCCGCTCTGGTCTGCACCCCCTCGAGCCGACGGGCGATCCCAGAAGCGCACCCAGTGCCGGAGCGCAATACGATTGTTGCTGATCGGGTCATCGGATCTCTCGTCCCAATGTGGAGCGCAGCATTCGCTAGTCTCGGCGATGACGTGGCCGAACTTCAGCTTCACCCCCGAGTCCCGTTTCGTTGGCTTAGTCGAGGTGGGCCAAGGGCTGAAATGGATTTCTTGGCAATCAGTCGTGAATCTAACGGCAGCTTCCGGTCGATGAACCGACGATGAGAGCTGGGCAGTCAGGAAGGAGCTATGCTCGGAGAATGGTGACGGCATGACTCGGTGAAGGCGGCATCTCGTGGGATTGCTGGACTGCCTCCCTTCTCCACCGAAGGAGCGTCATGCCGGGGCCAGAGGTGCTGGGTGCGAAAGTCGTGCTGGGTGCGAGGTTGAAGGACGGGCTGGAGGTCGCACCAGTCACCTACGATCAGCCCCAAGCCGCCGCCTGAGCCATCAGGTCGTCGCCAAGATTTGGCGGTAGCCCTCAGGCAGATGGCCATGTCTCTTCAGCTCAGGTCGGCATCTCATGTTGGCGCCGGCAACTCGAGGGCCACCTCGAGGCCGCCCAGGCTTGATCGGTCCAGACTGACATCTCCACCGTACAGCCGCACCAGATCACGTACGATCGTGAGCCCCAGGCCACCGCCGGGTTTGTGGCTGTCCCAGCGCTCTCCGACGACGAATACCGCCTCGAAAGCCTCCGGGGGCAATCCATTGCCGTCGTCTTCGACGATGATGACGACCTTGTCGGGTTTCGTCCCGGCCTCATGCCGAATGCTCACGGTCGTCCGGGAATAGATGCAGGCGTTGTCGATGAGATTGGCAATAATCTCATTGAGGTCTTGCGGGTCGACCGCGACAGTCAGGTCGTCGGGCAGGTTGACCCGGAAGGTGAGCCCACGTTCTGCATGCAGCCGCTTGAGCGCATTGACGACATCGCCGACTGCCTTCGGTACTGACGCTATCGTGCCAGGGACGGCACGCATTGCGACCGCGCGCGCTCGTGCAATCTGGTAATCGATGTGCGACTGCATTCTGCGACAATGAGTAAGAATCGTCTCAGCTGCTTGGGGCACGCCCTGGGCCCTCAGCGCCTGAGCCTCGTCGGTCAACACTGCCAGGGATGTCTTGAGGCCATGCGCCAGATTGCCGGCTTGTGTCCTGGCACGCTGCACAAGTTTCGTTGTCGAGACGAGCAGTGCGTTAAGCTCATCGACGAGAGGCTGGACCTCCTGTGGGAAACTACCCGCCAATTGCTGTGCATGCCCCGACCTCACCTCGGCCAGTGCCATCCGAAGTTGAGACAGCGGCCGAAGCGCAAATGCTATAAGTGCGGCGGTGGCTGCAATCATCGCCAAGGCAAATCCCGCGAGAGCAAGCACCATCGTGCGGTCGAATGAGCGAAGAACGGCATTGAGATGGCGTTCGTCAGTGCCGATGAGAAAATGCACGGGCTCACCGGAGGCCGAAGGCCAGATCGCGCGCTCAGCAATCAGAAGCGTTCCAGTTGGCCCGGACACGCTATGATGGTGAATTTTCACGTCCTGGGGATGATAGTCTGGCAGACGCAGCATGGCGCCGGCCAACGATGGAGAGCGCGCCAGAACTTTCCTATTCTTCTGGACCTCCCAGTAATAGCCAGAGTTCGCCACATCGTAGCGTGGATCCGACAGATGCCGGTCCAGCTTGGCACCATCCGACTCTAGGTGGACCAGCCGCTGCAGTTCCTCCAGGTGCACGTGGAGTTCGTCATAGAATTGCGTTGTCACGTAACTGCGGAAGATCGCCGATAGCAGGATGCCGGCGATGATCAAACCGATTGTGATCCAGACAACTGCCGCAGCGATCAATCTTGTCGTAAGTGTCATCATGCCCAAGGCCGTCATCCCATCCGGTATCCGAGGCCGCGAATGGTCTTGATGAGGTCAGCACCGAGCTTGCGGCGCAAGCGGCTGACGTAGACCTCGATGGTGTTCGATTCCCGGCTGTCGTCGAGCGCGTAGAGGTGATCGGCAAGCTCGGACTGCGGGATAATGCGGCCGAGCCTGTGCATGAAATATGTTAGCATTTTTAGCTCATGCGCCGTGAGCTCGATCGGCTCATTGGCGAAAGTGACGCGGCCGGTCGCGGTATCGAGGACGATGTCTCGATGCTCAAGCTTGACGGCTGCATGCCCGGCCGCGCGTCGGATCAGCGCCTTCAGGCGCGCCGTCACCTCGTCAACATGAAAGGGCTTCGTGATGTAATCGTCCGCGCCGGCATTCAATCCCTCGACCTTCTCGGACCAAGTTCCGCGGGCAGAGAGCACCAGAACTGGCGAGTGTACGCCCTGTGCGCGCCATCGGCGCAACACGGCTAGGCCTTCCATTTCCGGAAGGCCCAGATCGAGGATTACCGCGTCGAAGTCCTGGTCCTTGCCGAGCGCATAGCCGTCTGCACCGTTGTCGACCCGCTCCATCGTGAACCCAGCGGTCGTGAGCCCCCGAACGAGCCTAACCGCGATCTCGTCGTCATCCTCGATCAACAGAATGCGCATGGACGTCCGAACTCCGTTATCTACGGCGATCTTATTCGCCTCGCGAGCTGAAATCAGCCTGAATGCCAGCTGTGAGCATGTCTTGCCTGCGTTCACCTCCGCTTCAGGTTCGCATGACAAGGGAACCCGAGGAGCAAGTGCAACCACCGGAGGCCAACATGCATCGTGTCCTCACGCTCAGCCTCGCAATCGGGTTGGCGTTCCTGCCTCTGGGCAGCGCCGGCGCCAAGGATCTTGCCGTCACCGCCTCGCAAATCGCAGGCCTCGGAATTGAGCTCGCCCAGGTACGCAAGGCACAAAGCGAGACCGTGGCACTGCTACCAGCGACGGTGATTCCGGCCGCCAGAGCGCGCATCGGGATTCCCACTCCATTCGCCGGCACGCTCGTGCAATTGCATGTCCTGCCGGGCCAAACCATCGAGGCGGGCTCACCGGTAGCTACCATCGCTAGCCGCGAGTTGCTCGAGGCGGAAGGCCAGCTTTCGCAGGCCGAAGCCGAGCTGCAGGCCGCCATTGCCATTGCCAAACGCAAGCGCACGCTGGCTGACAAGAATATCTGGAGCCCGTCAATGGCGGAGGAGGCGGAAGCCCAGGTCGACAAAGTGCGCGCCGTTGTGGCCCAGCACCGGGCCGCCGTTTCAATCGGCGGCATCGAGCGCCTCGGACATGGCCGCTACAGCGTCCGATCCCCCGTCAACGGCAAGGTGGCCGAGACGATGATCAGAATTGGCGAGCCAATTGCGACGATGGCCGCTGCCGCCACCGTCGATACGACCCAGGAGCTCTGGCTGGAAGCGCAGGTGCCCGCAGTATTGGCGCGGCGCATCAAGGTGGGTGACGAGGTGGCAATAGAAAACGGACCGAGGAGCAAGGTCATCTCCATCGGCCACACCCTCGACAAGCTCACGCGCTCCGTCCGCCTGATCGCTGCGCTTCCCCCCAACTCCGAATTTCTCCCCGGCCAGATGGTGACGATCACCGTCTCCCGAGCCGCCGGAACCGGCATGCTCGATGTTCCCGCCCGATCTGTCGCCTGGATCGATGGCAGCCATGCCGTCTTTGCGCGCACCGAGGCGGGCTTCGCTGTGAAGCCGGTCGAGGTGCGCGGCAAGTCGCGGGCCAGCGCCACGGTCGTTGGCGAGCTTGCGCCGGGAGAGACGGTCGCTGCGTCCGGCCTTCCTCAGCTCGAAGCCATTCTTAAGGCGAATTGATCCGATGCTGCGACGCCTGGTCGAATTCTCCCTGACGCAACGCGTCTTCATGCTGCTCGCGTCGGCACTGGTTGCCGTACTGGGCGGTTATGCCCTCCGCACCATTCCCATCGACGCCTTCCCTGACATCTCGCCCGTTCAAGTCAAGCTTATCATGAAGGCCCCAGGCATGACGCCCGAGGAGGTCGAGGTGCGCGTCATCCAGCCGCTCGAGATGGAGCTGCTCGGCATTCCCGGTCAGACCGTCCTGCGGTCGATGGCGAAATATGCCGTCGCCGACATCACGCTCGACTTCGATGACAGTACCGACATCTACTGGGCCCGCCAGCAGGTGGCCGAGCGTCTTGCTGGCGTGAGGGGAGACCTGCCCGAGAATGTAACGGGTGGCCTGGCACCGGTCTCCACGCCGCTATCCGACGTCTTCATGTTCACGATCGAGAGCGGCAGTCTCTCCCTCGAGGAGCGCCGCAGCCTCCTCGACTGGACCATCAGACCGATCCTACGGACCATACCGGGTGTCGCCGACGTCAATTCGCTCGGCGGTTATGTCCGCACGTTCGAAGTGGTGCCCGATGCTGCCGCCCTTGCCGCGGCAGGCATCGGCATCACCGACCTTGCGAAAGCGATCGAGGCAGGCAACCGAAACGACGGTGCCGGCCGGCTGGGCGACGGCGAGAAGGCACTTGTAGTACGCGCACAGGGCGCCGTGCAGACTCCGCACGATCTCGGACAGATCGTGTTGAAGAACGATGGGGGCCACGTTCTCCGCGTGAGCGATGTATCCAGGGTCCGCATCGGCAGCCTCACCCGCTACGGCGCCGTGACGCGCGATGGCGCTGGCGAAGCAGTGCAGGGTCTGGTGCTTTCACTGCGCGGGGCCGATGCCAGCGCCATCGTCAGGGATGTGCGCGAGCGTCTGGCCAAGGTCCAAACCGCTCTTCCCGAAGGTGTGCGCATCGAAACCTTCTATGACCGCTCGAGCCTCATCGAACGTGCCGTTGGCACTGTGACCAAGGCGCTCGGCGAAGCGACCGTTCTCGTCGTCGTTCTTCTCTTCGCCTTTCTCGGCAATCTTCGTGCAGCGCTCGTGGTGGCGGTCACCTTGCCCATGGCCGCACTCGTGACTTTCGTCATGATGCGCATCTTCGGCATGTCCGCCAACCTGATGAGCCTCGGGGGCCTAGCCATTGCAATCGGGTTGATTGTCGATGCCGCCGTGGTCGTCGTGGAGAACACGGTCGAGAGATTGAATCACTCGAACAGGGAAAGCCAGATTCCCCTTCTACATCAGGTCTACCGGGCAACCGCAGAGGTCGCCGCCCCCGTTGCATCGGGTATCCTCATCATCTGTCTCGTGTTCCTTCCGCTGCTCTCTCTGCAAGGTCTCGAGGGCAAGCTGTTCGCCCCTGTCGCATTGACGATCGTGTTTGCCCTGTCGGGCTCGCTCGTCCTTTCGCTGACGCTGATCCCGGTGCTGTCGTCGTTCCTCCTCCGCGCGCAGCACGGCGAGCCTCTGCTGATGCGTCTGCTGTCGCGGGGATACCGGGGGCTTCTGGGAGCGGCGCTGGCATATCCGCTCCCCGTCTACGCGGTTGCTTTCGCGGGCATCGCAGCCGCCGTCGCTGCGTATGCAGCAGTCGGCAAGGCATTCATGCCCACCATGGACGAAGGATCGGTGATCATGCAGATCACGAAGCTGCCATCCATCAGCCTCAAGAGCAGCATCGCCGGCGACCTGGCCGTGCAACGGCAGCTGAAGGCTAGGGTTCCCGAGGTCGCGCGCATCGTCGCGCGTGTCGGCTCTGACGAACTGGGCCTCGACCCGATGGGTCCCAACGAGACCGACACCTTCATCGTGTTGAAGCCGAAGGACCAGTGGAGGGTGCCAGACAAGACTTGGCTCATTGGCGAACTTCGCAAGGCCATGGCTGATCTGCCGGGGATGGAGTTCGCGTTCACGCAGCCCATCGAGATGCGCACGGCTGAGATGCTCACCGGCTCGCGCGGCGACCTCGCCGTAAAGATCTTTGGTCCCGACCTGAAAGTGCTTTCCAAGCTTGCAGCGCAGATCCAGGAGGTGCTGCAGAAAGTTCCGGGGGCGTCAGAGGTCTCGACGGTCGCCAACGATACCGTGGACTACTTGCAGATCGACGTCGATCGCCTGATGGCTGGGCGGACCGGCCTGTCCGTGACGACGATCCAGGACGAGTTGAGAGCGCGTCTCGAAGGGGCCAGGGCGGGACTGGTCGCCGAGACCGGCCGACGCACCAACATCATCATCCGCGGTACGGAGGCGATGCGCGAGGCTCCCGAGCAGTTCGAGAGCTCCCAGATGGCGGCCGGCGATGGCGGGCTGGTGCGTGTGGGCGATGTCGCAAGTGTGCGCCGCGAGGCAGGCCCTGTGAAGATCGACCGCGAGAACGCCTCTCGGTTCGCCGTTGTGCAGGCCTATGTCTCGGGCAGGGATCTGGTGGGCTTCGTCGAGGAGGCGCAACGCTCTGTTGCCGAAAAGGTCAGCCTCCCCGGCGGCTACAGGCTCGTTTGGGGTGGCCAGTTCGAGAATCAGCAGCGCGCCGCTACAAGACTCGCGATCGTGGTGCCCGTCGCGCTGGTGCTGATTTTCGGCGTGTTGTTCGCGACGCTGCGCTCCATCAGGCAGGCAGCACTCATTCTGGCCAACGTTCCCTTTGCGCTCGTCGGTGGACTTCTCGCGCTATGGGCTTCGGGCGCCTATCTCTCCGTGCCCGCATCCGTAGGCTTCATCGCCCTGCTCGGCATCGCCGTCCTCAACGGTCTCGTCCTGGTCAGTCATTTCAACCAACTCCTGGCCGAAGGCCGATCGATCGCAGAAGTGGTTGTGGAAGGCTCCCTGCGCCGGCTTCGGCCGGTGATGATGACGGCGAGCATCGCGGCCTTCGGTCTCGTGCCATTGCTGTTCGCCAGTGGACCAGGCTCGGAAATTCAGAAGCCCCTCGCCATTGTCGTCATCGGCGGCCTCGCCACATCGACAGCCCTCACACTGCTGTTGCTGCCGATCCTCTTCCGCTCGTTCGGCTTGTCCGCGAGCCAATCCCGAAGCACCAGACAGAGCCTCGCATGGACCAAGAGCTTTGCAAGCTAACCCTCGTTTATCCGATCGACGCGGAGGACCGCGTGTTGGAGCTGCTGCTCGAATCGCAACCGCCTCTGGGTGGCTTTGCGACGTGGCGCGCAGAAGGGCATGGCCAGGATTTCACACACGCGAGTGTGGCCGAGCGCGTGCGTGGACGCGTGTCCAGGGGAATGCTCGTGATGGTGCAGGAACGAAACCGGATCGATCGCCTCTTATCTGAAATCGGTTCCGTCGCACCGATAGCGCACCTGGCCTATTGGCTCGAACCGGTGCTCGAGTTCGGACGAATGCGCGCAATCGCGCAGCACAGCGGTCCTACAGACACTGGGCCATGACAACCGTGGCGGCCGCATCACGCCACGGGCCCAGCATTGGAGCTTGCGTCCATCGATCGATCGCCAACCGGCCCGACGTCCAGGCGCATCCTGATGCGAAACAACAATTAATCGCCAAGACACTGGAAGTTTAGCATGTACGCTCGCCACCTCCGCCACACACAACCGCGAGACGCCTGTCGCCCATCAACGCGACGCTTGGCCAAGATCCATGCAATCCGGGCTTATCACTTTATTTGCATCGTCAGCTTGCTTATCGGGATGGCTGACAGCGCCATAGCCGAGAACCATCGCGCAATCGCCAACCGCTCTTCCTGGTCCTGCCAAGCCTATGGATATGGGGGCGCCCGAAACACTTGGCGCCACGTCTCGGGAGACCAGGCTGCGAGCAAATCGGCCGCCAAAAAAAGTGCCATTTCGAAGTGCCAACGGCAATTGAATGGTTGCCGGCTGGCGGGCTGCTGGCCTCGATACGCGAAACAGGTGTCGAACAACATCCGGAACTGCCCAAGGGGGCAGTTCTCCATGTCGCACGAAAACACGGACTTCGAACTTGGCTCACCCCGTTCGTCTTCGCGATTGCATGCCGAGCCACGCTAATCTTCTGCTGCCCGCCGCTGTCCGCACGCCAACACGCTTGCACGGCAAGGATAGTCTTGGACAAGCGACTGGGGGGCCTGACGCTTGCGCCATGCGGCAACGACCGTCGTCTTCTTGGCAGCGGCACATTCGGAATGGAGCCTCTTCCTATGCGACGCCGCCCCAGCATTTGCCCGGATGTTGCCTGAGCTACAGCGGTCCACTCTCGAAGTGGTAGCGGGAACAATCCCTTAAGCAAGAGATCCGCTAGAAGCTTATTCGGCTCCGGTGCGGACTCGACGGCGAATGGTTCGAAGGCGAGCGCTGGCGGACGACGACCGGTGCTCGCCAGATACCGTCCGTTGGATACGTCGATAAGCTCTCCCTCGTTGCAGCGCGGCAGTCTCGGGGAGTTTTGTGTCGAAAAAAGCACAGGCGCTCGGATCGTTCGCGTCGGGCATAGACCGCTTCCTTTGCTTTGCCGACCAACTCTACTGGGCCTGCGTCGCAGCAAATTCACCCATGAACGCTGGAGAAGTGAACGCAGCAGCAGCGGCGCGCCGACGAGGCGCGCTGGCCATAGGTCACCCCGCACTCATTCTCGCGTTTGTGGTAGCTAGGTAGCTTGGAGCGAGAAGTTTGTTGAGGCGGCGTTGTAAGTCGTTGATTTTGTTGGCTGGGGGACTAGGATTCGAACCTAGACAGGCAGAGTCAGAGTCTGCAGTCCTACCATTAGACGATCCCCCATTGCCGGGATCTGGCGGTCGGTCGCCGCCGGAGGGGGCTATATACCGGCATCGGGTGGCGACTGCAAGCTGCCTGGAGAATTGGCGGGCACGGATGCGGTTTTAGGCCTGGCAACGAGGTGCGATCCAGCTTTGCTAATCCGCGGTGGCGCGGCGGATGCCGGTTGCCTTGTGCAGATCATCGACGAGGCGCAGAGGGTTGGGTTCGCCGAGGCGGGCCCGGTAGATCTGGATATTCGAAAGCACCTTCTGCACGTAGTTGCGCGTCTCTTCGATGGGGATGCGCTCGATCCAGTCTATCGAGTCGACCCCGTCCGTTCGGGGGTCGCCGTTTTCTCGGATCCACTGGCGTGCCCGGCCGGGCCCGGCGTTATAGCCGGCGAGTGTAACGACATACCAGCCGCCGAATTCCCGCATGCGATCGCCGATATAGGCCGAACCAATCATGGCGTTATAGCCATGGTCAGTGAGAAGGCGATCGAGCTGGCAGTTCAGCTTGTGGTCGCGGCACACATGGCGTGCGGTGATCGACATGACCTGCAGAAGGCCGCGCGCGCCAGCCGACGAGACAATTGAGGTATTGAATTCCGTCTCTTGGCGGGCAACGGCCAGTAGCAAGGCAGTTTCCGGGGGGATGCCGAGGGGCTTGAATTCAGGCCAGGCCTCGATCGGGTAGGCGTAGAATATAAGATTAAGGCCTCTGGCGATGGCTGATTTACCGATCCGGAGCGCGGTCTGGGTGTCCCCCAGCGTGGAGGCCACCTCCGCTAGCAGCGCCAGCTCGCCTTCCGTCTCGAGGTCATTGCGCGTTGCTGCAAACAAGCCCATCGAGATATTCCGTGGCAGGCCTGCCTGCACGGCCAGAACGGCGGCCTGCACGGAGTCACGAGCCAGGAACGACTTCACTTGTGCTGGTGTCGGCAGGACGGGCGGCTTGAGATCCAGGTCCATCTGGCGCTTGCCGGCGAGTTTTTGCCGCGCCAGCAGGGCGTGAAAGGTATCTTCGTCGCGGGTCGCTTCCTGATAGCGCTTGCGCGCTTCGCTCTTGCGGCCGAGCGCCTCAAGGGCGCGGGCTGTCCAGTAGCGCGACCGGGCGCGGCTCAATGGACCATCGGCGGCGGCAATGTGAGCCTCAAAGTGCTTGAGGGCGAGTGCCGGCTTCTTGATCAGCTGCAAAGCAATCCAACCCGCCATATGGGCCTGCTCCTTAGCCGGATTCTCGGATAGCGGAGTCGTTTGCCGCACCCGCTGGTACGCAAGCGCGGATTTGCCGGCCTTAAGGGCGGCGTAGGCGGCGTCGCGGCGTGCCAGCCACCAATCGTCCGGGCTCACCAGCTTATCGCTATCGGTGGGCAGGTCGGTGAGGAGCTTGGCGGCCTCCGTCAAGCGATTGGCCCTGAGGTGGGCAATGGCATGGGCATGGCCAGACCCCAGTCGGTCTTGCCGCCCTCGGTGTGGGGCAGTTTGACGACGCGGGCGATTGCGTCCTTGTTGCCGAGGAAGACCAGGAGGCGGGTCTCGGCTTCTTTGCGCTCGTTGGCGGGTAAGAGCTTGATGACGCGCCGGGCAATGGCGGCCCGTTCGCGACGAGCGGCGCGATAGCGGACTCGGTCGACGAGCAGCCGGTCTAGGCGGCGCTTGTGGTCAGCGGCGGTAAGCAATTTTCCGAACCGGTCGAGGAAGCCGGTTTCGAAGCTTGCTGCCATCTCTGCTTCCGTCCACGCCTTGACGGCATATTTGCGGGCCGAAGCCTGATCGCCTTCCAAAAGATAGGCGGAAGCCAGGGCAGCCCAGCCTGTGCCGTCCGTGGGTTCGCGGCCCTGGAAGAAGCTGCGAATGCGGGCCGAACTGCCGCCCTGGTGAACATTTGCTCGGCGCGGCGAAGAAGCGTATGTGAACCGGGCCAGGCGGGGTTGGCGTTGGCGAAGGCGATAAACGCATCGGGTTCCCGACGCCGGCCGTCATAGCGTGCCAGATGACGAGTTTGCGGGCGACCGGATCGGTGAGGCCGTCGGGGGAGTGGGCCTTGAGGGCTGCTTTCAAGGCTGAGATTTCTGCTGCTGACGGTGGCTTTGCCAGCAATGGCGCGATCATGGCCTTGACCTTGGTGCGATAGGCCGCTTCATGCCGGCAAAGGCTTGAGAGTGGGTTCTGCGTGGTCGCCCCGGCGTGGATTTGGTTCGGGGACCGGTACCGGGGCTGGCGCAGAGGCAGCAGCAGGCGAGCCGGCGGGGGACTGTGCCTGGGCTGCCGCAGGCAGCAGAATTGTTACAGCGATCAATCCGATAAAATTGAGGGCTCTCATGCCGATATCGTCCCCCCGCTAGCCTATTTGGCTGACTGTTCGAGCCTGTTGCCCACGCTCTGCGCCTGTCCCATCAGCGCACATAGGCTTGGGATTTCGTTGCCACTGCGAGTGCCCACTTCTTGCAGCAACGCAGTTCAGAGCATAGAGTTATCGCCTGATCATGGCGAAATGCGATTCATGCCATGATTGGCAGGCGGGAATCGCGCCGTGGGCCTGAGGGTCCACGCTCGCATGAGGTGTCTGTCCGATCAAGTTTCGCAAGATCCAACGATACAATGGGCGCGATGGGAATCGCGTCTCGAGAGCGGAGGAAGCTCGATGTTCAAGGGCTCGTTACCGGCGCTCATTACGCCGATGAAGAACGGCAAGGTGGATGAGCAGGCGTTTGAGCGGCTTGTCGAGTGGCACATTTCAGAAGGCTCGCACGGGTTGGTGCCGGTAGGTACCACGGGTGAGACGCCGACGCTGTCCCACGACGAGCATAAGCGTGTCGTCGAGCTGTGCATCAAGGTGGCGAAAGGACGGGTTCCCGTGATTGCGGGGGCTGGCTCGAATTCGACGGCAGAGGCCATCGAGCTCACCGAATTCGCCAAGGCCGCTGGTGCCAGCGCCGCCCTGCATTCCACCGGCTACTACAACAAGCCGACGCAAGAAGGGCTTTATCTACACTTCAAGGCGATCAGTGACGCGGTGGACCTGCCGATTATCGTCTACAATGTGCCGCCGCGGACAGTGGTTGACATTCTGCCGGGTACGCTGGCCCGCATTGCCGAACTAAAGAATGTCGCGGGCGTCAAGGATGCCTCGGCAAAGGTCGATCGGATGTCGCAGCACCGGCTGTTGATCAAGAAGCCGTTCTCCTACTTGTCGGGCGAGGATGCGACGGCGCTGGGCTTCAATGCGCACGGCGGCAATGGCTGCATTTCGGTGACGGAATGGCTACCGCGGTTGTGCGCTGAGTTCCAGGACGCGACGCTGAAGGGCGATTACAAAGCGGGCGCTGGAGTTGCAGGACGGGCGATGCCGCTGCACGACGCATTGTTCGTTGAGACTAACCCGGCTGGTGAAGTATGCCGCCTGGCGTCTTGGTTTGATCGAGAGCCTGAGTGCCGTTTGCCGCTGGCGCCAGACGGACGCCACGAAAAAGACGGTGGATGCCGCGTTGGCTCACGCCGGACTTCTAAAGGCCCGGGCCGCAGAGTGAGTTCAGGCGAGCGCTGAGGGCAGGTGAAGGGGTGCCATCCTACTGCGGGTGTGATGCTCTCCGATGCCAGCACATGGGTTGATGCGATGCAGCGCCGGCTTTGCCGGCCCTTTGCCTTAGTTGGCCTGTCGGCAATGGGATCCCGCATCAGACAGGCGCAGATCAGGCCGATCACCATACCTGCCATCAGTACCGCGAAACTGAGGCGGAACGGTGGTGGCGTAGATGCGTGCGCCATTGATCATTTGACCAGACCCGATCGAGGATCGCCGATCAGTGGTTGATAGAAGGCGCCAGAGCCGGTGACGAAGGCGTTGACGACGCCGATAGCGGTGGCGCTCAGCTCTGGGCGGTTGACTTCTCATGGACAAGTGCAAAGCACGAGATCTGAGCGGAGCCACCAAAACCGGCAAGGAATGTGAGTGCGGCCACACCCCAAACTGTGGAAGGGCTGGGCCGTAAACCACCGTGGCCATGGACGGCAGGCAGATGGCGTAACTGACCAGAAGCGGCAGGCGTCGCCGACCTATGCGGTCCGACAGCCAGCCAACAGCGGGAGCTCCCACGCCCCAGCCTGCTACCGGTAGCGAGGTGTTATGAAGGCCAGAGGTTGCTGGCTCCAGGCCGTGGGCGGTCTGAAGGGAAGGGTACGCCCCAAAGGCCGCCGAAGCCGAGCAGCGCACCGTTGGTGCCAAGGCCTGCCAAGGAAATCAGCGATGTCTGGGGGTTGAGCACCTGGCGGAGGCCCGCCAGCACGGAGCCAAGGCCGCCCGAGCCGCGCCGTCTGTCGCGAACGAACGCAAACGACAGGATGGCGATGCGACGCCGCCTGCCGCCATCACGGCGCTGGTCGGCGCCAGCCGTGCGCTTCGACCAACAGGCGGACGGGGCTTGGCCCAGGACACCGCCGGCCATGCCCGCCATCATGGCAAGGCCACTCAACAGGGCAAAGTGTTGGGTTCGAACCATTGGCCGGCGACGGCCATGGCGCCAACGAGGCTGAATGCGGCGGAGGCGCCGATCAAGAACCGGCCGAGGTAGACGCCTTCGATCGAAGGGCTCAAGGCCGCGAGCAGGGACGCCGCGCCACACACAAGGCCCGCGACCGTCATCAGCCGGCGAGGGCCGAAGCGGTCGATCAAGAGGCCCACCGGAATTTGCATGCCGGCGTAGCCATAGAAATAGAACGCGGACAGGCTGCCGACGGCTGTGGCGCCAACCGCAAACTCGCGCATCAGTTCGTCGATCATGACGCTTGGCGAGACGCGCAACACCCAGGCGTAGAAGAAGAAGACGGCTCCTGTGAGCCAGCCTAGCAGGGGAAGGGACATGCGTGAGACGAGTCCGGAGGTGTTGGAGCAGATGGCGTGCGCGCCGGCCGAGGAGGAGGGTGCGGGGACGGCATAGGCAGATGAAGCCGGGCTTGTTTGTACGCTTGGAGGGCGGGCGTCAATGTTCGTGTGGGCCGGTCTGGATAACCGCGATACATAATTCTGCCGTTGCCATGGATGGCGGGACGCGCAACTGTTGGGCACTCCAATGACGCGAGGCAATCCATGCTCACTCTCTACTTTTCACCCGGCACAAGCTCGTTTGCGACTCACATCGCGCTCCATGAAATCGGTGCGCCGTTCGAGGCAAAACCTGTGCTGCTCTCCAAGAAGGAGCAACAGCAGCCCGCCTATCTGGCGATCAACCCGGAGGGCAAAGTGCCGGCCCTTGCCGTCGATGGACGCTTGCTGACCGAGGTGGCGGCGACCCTTTATTATCTGGCGCGACGTCACCCCGAGGCCGGGCTGTTCCCGGCGGGCGACATCGAGGCCGAGGCACAGGTCATCTCTTGGATGTCATTTGCGGCATCCGCGCTACATCCAGCGCGCTTATTGGAGCCGCCGGCTGCGCAAGCCGTCTGGGGACACGCCGAGCGCCGGCTGGGCGACAAGGACTGGGCGATCGGCCCATATTCCATCGCTGACATCCATGTATTTCGGTTGTTCTGGCGCTTCAACGAGGCCTTGGGGCTGGACAAGGGGAAGTTCCCGCGCCTGCATGCGCATTGTGAGCGGATGCTGGCGCGGCCCGCGGTCATCAAGACGATGGCGGCAGAAAAGGCCATTGGCTGATGGTGCAAGGGGGCTGCTGCGGCAGCCCCCTTTGCCAAGACGCGGGCCCAACGGTAAGGCCGAGCCCTCGTGGACGCGGCCGAAGCTAGGCGGACGGACGCTTTGATGTCGTCTGGCCGATGCTGTCTTCATCGGCGATGGCTTGGGAGAGCAAGGCCACGAGGTAGGGTGCAAAGCTGCGGGCGACCTCGATGTGGAAACTCTCTGCCGTCTGCCGCCACAGAACGATCTCTGCCTTGGCGAACAGCGTCCGCGTGGCGCGGCCGGGCGGAAAGGTCTGCATGTCTAGCGGCAAGGGACAGCCCGACGACAGGACCACTTCGACGCCGGGGCCTGTCACGGCGAGGCCTTCGTTGCGATGAGTGATTTCGGTGAGTGCGTGATGAGCGGGGCCGAGACCGGCGGTGAGCTGGTGCGCAGGCTTGTCGGGTCTTGGCGATGTGAGATGAGTAGCCACCTCATCGGGGCCAGCGTAAAGCTGCGAGATCGCTGGCAGCGCTGGTGACCGCTGTGTTGATGCGTTCGGCCAACAGCGGTGCCAAGTCTGGCTCGATCGGGGCAGCGCTTTCGGCATTGAAGCGCAGGATAAAGCGGGCCGCTGATTGCCGAGGTGCCAGAGCAGCGATGTTCGCCGTGGGTCAGGGCATGTGAAGGCTGTTCAGAGCGGAGAGATGAGCGTTGGCGCCTGGTTTGCGTCAAGCATGCACTTTTCCTCCGCTCAGTCAAACACAGGGTCCACCAATCGGACACGGCGGGCACCGTCAGGCATGGGAACATAGAGGGATCTGGTCAAGCCTCCTGCGTCCGTTGCGGACAAGGCCCAAGGCAATAGGTCGGCCGAGCGTGGCGCTGGCATATGACGAGGTGACGTGTCCCAAAGCCGGTGTCGACCGAAGGATCGCCGGTCGATGTGATTTGCGCGCCTTCCTCCAGCTGCCGGCTGCCGTCCTCACAGGCGAGGCCAACGAGTTGGTAGCGGTCGGATCCGGCGAGATCGGGTCGCGCAAGGCCCCTCTTGCCGACGAAATCGGCTTTGGCCTTGCCTTGCGGCAATCCGAGATCGCCTGGCGTCACAGTGCCGTCGGTTTCCTGGCCGACGACGATGTAACCCTTCTCGGCGCGCAGGACGTGCATGGCTTCGGTGCCGTATGGGGCTCCTCCGCGAGCTTCGACCGTTGCCAGCAGCGCATCCCAGATGTATCGGGCATGGCCCGATGGCACATTGATTTCGTAACCGAGCTCGCCGGTAAAGCTGACGCGGAAGAGGCGCATGGGAACATCGTGGATGCGCCCCTCGCGATAGCCCATGTGGGGGAGTGCGGCAGCGGAGATGTCGAGGCCGGCAAGCATCGGCGTCAGCACTTCACGCGCGAGCGGGCCCTGCAGCGCGATCACTGCCCATTGCTCGGTGACGGACGTGAGCCAGCAGGTGAGGTCGGTGAACTCGGTCTGGAGGTAATCCTCCATGTGGGCCAGAACGCGAGCAGCGCCGCCTGTGGTGGTGGTGACGTGGAAGCGGTCGGGTGCGAGGCGTGCCACGATGCCGTCGTCGATGACGAAACCGGCCTCGTTGAGAAGCAGAGCGTAGCGGCAGCGGCCGACGGGCAGCGACGCGATGGCGTTGACATACATGCGATCAAGGAACGTTGCCGCATCGGGGCCGGCGACTTCGATTTTGCCAAGTGTCGAGGCATCGAAGAGGCCGACGGCGGTGCGTACGGCGTGGCATTCGCGGGCGACGGCGTCCGACATGGTTTCGCCTGAGCGAGGAAAATAGTGGGCACGCTGCCACTGGCCGACGTCTTCGAACTTGGCGCCTCGCGCGCGGGCTGCCGCGTCGATCGGTGTTCGGCGGATTGGATCGAACAGTGCGCCACGGGCTTCGCCCGCCAATACTCCGAAGGAGACCGGGGTGTAGGGCGGGCGGAATGTGGTGTGGCCAATGGCTGACAGGTCTTTGCCAACGGCATCGGCCAGAAGACCGAGCGCGTTGATGTTGCTGGTCTTGCCCTGGTCGGTGGCCATGCCCGTGGTGGTATAGCGCTTGAGATGCTCGATGCCGGTGAACCCTTCGCGGGCGGCGAGTTCCAGATCCTTGACGGTAACGTCGTTCTGGAAATCGACGAAGGCGCGTCCGGGTTTGCGCGGTGCGGGACCTGCAGCGCGGACGCTGGCGGCGCCGAAATCGGCGCGTGCGTTTGCGACGGCGGGCGGTTCGATGTTGACAAGGGCACGGTGGCCCGCGGCCTCGGCGGCAGCCAAACCAGCCCCAGCGCCGGTTTCAAGCGAGGCCTGCAACCGGCGTTCGCCATTGGCGGCGCCTGCCACGTAAACATGCGGCACGGGGCTTGCGGGCGTGAGGGCGCCTACATAGTCGTTCCAGCTCAGGCGGCCGCGCAATTGCGAGAAGAGATGCAGCGTTGGCGTGAAACCGCCGGCCATCAGGACGAGGTCGGCCGCGATCCGCTCGATGGCGCCGTCGGCATGGGAGATGCTCACCATGTCCACGCGCGCGCGGCCGCCTGTGTCGAGAACACTGGCGCCGGTCGTGACTGCAATGCCGGCGCGGGTTGCTGCCTCTCGCGCGTGGTCGTGCGCGCTCGTGCGGAGGTCGAGGATGCGGGCAACCGCGATGCCGTTCGTTGCGAGACTTGCCGCCAGAGGATAGGCCTCGTCGGTCTCCGTGACGATGACGGCGCGGGTGCCCGCTAACACACCGTAGCGCTTGAGATAGGTTGCGGCTGCGTGAGCCAGCATGATGCCCGGACGGTCGTTGCCGGGAAAAATAACTGGGCGCTCGATGGCGCCAGTGGCGAGGATGATTTCGCCAGCGCGCACCTGCCAAAGCCGTTCGCGCGGCAAGTCTTGTGGAGGCAGGGCGATGTGGTCGGAGAGCCGCTCGACGAGGCCGATCAAGCGATCTGGATAGCAACCGAAGGCGGTCGTGCGTGGCAACAGGCGGACATTGGGGCGCGCGGCGAGGGTTGCGAGGGCGGTGGCGATCCAGGCGGATGCCGGTTTGGCGCCGATCGTCGCTTCATCCTCGGCGAGCAACGTTCCGCCAAACTCGGATTGCTCATCGCAGAGGATGACGGTGGCGCCGGCCTCGGAGGCAGCCAGTGCCGCCATCAAGCCGGTGGGACCGGCGCCGACGACCAAGACGTCACAATGGGCGAAGCGGCCGGTGTAGTGATCGGGATCGGCCTCGCGCGGGGCGCGGCCAAGTCCAGCCATGCGGCGGATGGCTGGCTCGAAATATTTGACCCACGTTTTGCTGCCGTTGGCCGCACGTGAGCCCATGAAGGTCTTGTAGTAGAAGCCGGCCGGAAAGAGGGGGGCGAGGCGGTCGTTGATAGAGCCGAGGTCGGTCGCCAACGACGGCCAACGGTTCTGGCTTTCGGCGATGAGGCCATCGTATAGCTCGACCTCGGTGGCGCGGAGGTTCGAGTTGCGCGTCGCCAACCGCGGCGGATGGTGACGAGGGCGTTGGGTTCCCTCGGAGCCGGCCGAAAGAATACCGCGGGGGCGATGATATTTGAACGACCGGCCGATCAGATGAATGCCGTTGGCGAGCAGCGCGGATGCAAGAGTGTCGCCGGCATGGCCCATCAGGGGACGGCCGTCGAACGTGAACGCGATCTGCCGGCTGCGATCGACGCGACCACCGGTAGCTGACCTGAAGCGTTGCGTTTCCTGAGCGATTGTCGACCTGGTCAACGGCTCTCGCCTTCTTTGTCTGTTGTGGCGGGTGGAGCATGGCGGGCGACGCCTGGCCCATAGGTGGTGGCGATCTGGTCGGTGACGGTGTGTCTCAGGGCATTGAAGTAGCGGCCACAGCCGTGCACGTGATGCCAGCGCTCGGCGTGCCAGCCCCTGGGATTGGTCCGCAGGTAGAGGTAAGCCGCCCAGGCCTCGTCTGTTTCGCGTGCGGGATCGCTGGCGCGCGCGACGTGGGCTTCGCCGGCATAGCGAAACTCGATCTCGGGCCGGTGTTCCTCGCAGTAGGGGCGGGGATGAGCAGCATGATGGATGGCGACTCCCGGTTGCGGTCAGTAGGGCGTGCCGTCCTTGCGGAAGTAGCGGAACTGGCCGTCGGGCCCGTGCTCGCCGTAGAGGTCGACGTCGGGGTAGGTCGCTTTGTCCGGCGTCTTGTCGCCTATGACGAGAAAAGTCTTGTCGCTGCTGGTCTTGTTGACGAGGCGGTGGGCGTCACCGGTGGCGGCTGGGAATGTGATCCAGGTGCCGGATTCGACGGTTTCCTCGCCGGCGTCGGTTTCCAGCGTCAGCGGACCTTCGACAACCAGCACGATCTCGTCCTGGGTCAAGTGGGCGTGGCGGCACGACGACTGGCCGCCCGGCTCGACGCGGACGAGGTTGACGCCGAAATTTCTGAGCCCGCCAAACTCGGCGAGGCGTTTGACGTGCCGCTTCATGTTCAGCGCTCTGAACGGTTCGGGATAACTGGTGGCGTTGCTTTCGGGCACATCGTCAGGCCTGAAAATCTTCGATCCCCGTGCCATGCTCGTTCTCCTGTTCTGGTGGCAGCATGGTCAGTTGCACGTTTTCAATGCGAAACGGCAGCCGCAGCGGCTTCGTCGATCAGCCTGCCAGTGGTGAAGCGCTCCAACGTGAAAGGCGCTGCAATGGGATGCGGTTCGCCTTTGGCAAGTGTTGCGGCGAAGACATGGCCCGAGCCGGGGGTTGCCTTGAAGCCGCCGGTGCCCCAGCCGCAGTTGACGAACAAGCCCGGCACAGGCGTCTTGCCGATGATCGGCGACCGGTCTGGCGTGACGTCGACGATGCCGCCCCATGAGCGCAGCATGCGCAGGCCGGGTGGCGGGGAAGAGCTCGGTGATGGCCTCGATGGTGTGGCGGAGACATGCAGCCCGCCGTTTTGCGAGTAGGACGTGTAGGCATCGGTGCTGGCGCCGATCACCAACTCGCCCTTGTCGGATTGCGACATGTAGGCGTGCACCGTGTTTGACATGACGACGCACGGCATGAACGGTTTTACAGGCTCTGAGACGAGCGCCTGGAGGGGAAGCTGAGCGGCATGCGCACATCTGCCATGGCCATCAGCACCGAGGTATGGCCGGCGGCGACTACGCCGACCTTCTTGGTGGCAATGGCGCCGCGTGTCGTGTCGACGCCTGTAACGGCGCCGTCTGGGCCACGGCGAATGGCGGTGACCTCGCAGTTCTGAATGATGTCGACGCCGAGGCTGTCGGCGCCTCGGGCGTAGCCCCAGGCGACCGCGTCGTGCCGCGCGACACCGCCGCGGCGCTGGAGGGCAGCCCCCAGCACGGGGTAGCGCATGGCGGGATCGATGTTGAGGATCGGGCAGAAGGCTTTGGCTTCCTCAGGCGATAGCCATTCGTTGTCGATCCCGGCCAGCCTGTTGGCGTGCACATGGCGCTTGAAGACGCGGATGTCGTGTTCGTTGTGGGCGAGCATCATGACACCGCGAGGGGAATACATGACGTTGTAATTGAGCTCGTGTGCGAGGCCCTGCCAAAGCTGCATCGCGTGCTCGTAGATTGCTTCCGATTCCTCGCACAAATAGTTGGAGCGGATGATGGTGGTGTTGCGGCCCGTGTTGCCGCCGCCGAGCCAGCCCTTCTCCAGGACTGCGATATTGGTGATGCCGTGTTCCTTGGCGAGGTAATAGGCGGTGGCGAGGCCATGACCGCCAGCACCGACAATGACGACGTCGTAGGCCGGCTTCGGCTCGGGCTCGCGCCATTGCCTCGGCCACCGCTTGTGGCCGGATAAGGCCTCGCGGGCCAATCTGGGAAAGGAGAAGCGCACCTGCGATCAGACCGTGAGCTTGTAGTGGGTGGTGGTTTCCATGTCGTCGCCATACCAGCAGGCAATGGCAGCGTCGCGGGTGCCGAGATAGGTCGTCTTGCCATCGGCCTGGGTCATCGGCAGGTCGTGTCCCGGGATGAGAAGGGTGCCGGACTTTTTCTGCCAGTGGGCCCAAATCATGTCGATCGAAGCGCGGCTGACGGCGGGATCGTACGTCATGTCGGTCGCGCGCGACACCACGTCGGCCCGGTTCTTGGCCGCCTCGCCGGTGAAAATGACGTCCTTTTCCCGACCGTGCAGGACGAAGACGAGGCAGCCGGGGGTGTGGCCTGGTGCGATATGCGCGGTGATGCCTGGGATGACTTCGTCGCCGTCGCCGACCTGCTCGAGTGTCGGCCATTTCTCCAGGCGTTCGACATAGAGCTCCGGCACCGGCGTCTCCCCCCAGGGCTCTTTCAGCGCCCAGGCCATTTCGACCTTGCCAAGGACAATGCGGCTGTCCTTGAAGAGGGTCCAGTTTATGGAATGATCCCAGTGCGAGTGAGTGAGTAGGAGGTCGGTCACGTCGGTGGGCTTCAGGCCGTGCTTGGCCAGCCCATTGATCACGAGCGAGCGCTGGGAGAACGAGCCGGCATCGATGAGGACAATGCGGTCCTTGGAGCGCAACAGTGCAATGGTGCTCCAGCCAAGTCCGCCGTGGCATACGCTCTTGCCTGGAAAGCCCTGCACGAGAATATCGATATCCCAGCCCTCGACCCGCATTTCGCCTCCATATCGCCCATAGTTTTGTTGCGACCAGGACACTAGACGACTGACCCCCCTGGCGGCCAGAGGGATGTGGCAAAAGTTAACGCGTCGGACAAGCCGGGCCGTCTGTGGTGGTGCTCACCAGCCGCGTGTGCTGTGG
>JAWKWC010000026.1:0-49965 GCA_041397705.1 Hyphomicrobiaceae bacterium | reverse complement strand
CACAGGCTGATCCTTGGTTCGCGACTGGCAACGTCTCCCTGCCATTGCCTGTGCCGGCCAGCGCCAAAAGTTATCCCCACCATGCGCCTCGATGGCATAACTTTGGGCATGCTGGCCGAGGTGGACCTTGCGCCGGGGCCTCAGCCCTTGATGTCGCCTTCGGCCTTCATGGCCTTCACCGAACGCCTGAAGGCTTCGAGCGTCGCCGCGACATCTTCAGGCCCGTGCACCGCCGACACCAGGCCACCCGGCGCGCCCATGATGTCGACGCCGTTGGCGATGAGCGCAATGCGCAGGCGATGGGCCAAGCGGGCATCTTTGACGCCTTTCAGACCCTGAAAGCCCAACTTGACGGGATCGAAGCTGGCGGGGTCGAGCGGCATGCCCTTCGGGTTCTGGAAAATCTGGAAGGTCGAGGCTTCACCGTAGATGCCCCAGGGCACGCCTTCCTCGATGACGATCTTTCGCATGCCATCGCGGAGATCGCCTGCGGTTTTCTCGGCGCGCTCGCAGATGTCCTCGCGCTCGATCAGCGACAGGGTGGCAATGGCGGCAGCCGCACACAGCGGATTGGCGTTGTAAGTGCCCTGATGGCCGATCTTCTCGCGGCCCGCTTTGGCGGCCGCGGCTGCATCGAGCTGATCGATGATATCGGCACGGCCGGCAACGGCGCCGCCTGGCAAACCGCCTGCCACGATCTTGGCGAGAGCGCACAGATCCGGCGTAATGCCATAGCGATGTTGCGCGCCGCCTTTCGACCAGCGAAAGCCCGTCACCACCTCGTCGAACATCAGGAGCACGCCGGCCTTGGCGGTCGCGGCACGCAAGGCCTCGAGGAAGCCCGGCTGCAGCGGCACCTGTCCCCAGCCGGCGCCTGAGGGTTCGACCATGACGCCTGCGATATCGCCACGGGTGGCCAGCAAGTCCGCTACGGGTTCGACGGTGTCGGCGGGCATCAGGATGGTGCCCTCGGTGATGCCTGCGAGCACGCCTGCCGGCGTCGAGCCATCAAAATGACTGTTGGAGCCGCCCGCCACCTGATCGTGCCAGCCGTGAAAATGGCCAACGAAGCGCACGATCTTCGGCTTGCCCGTGAAGGCCCGCATCAGGCGGATTGCCAAGTGCGTCGCCTCCGTGCCTGACGCCGTGAACCGCACGCGCGCGGCGCAGGGCACCAGGCGGTTGATCAGCTCGGCCCACTGGACCTCCAGCTCGTGGCACGAGCCCCAGTGCGTGCCCAGCGCAATCTGTTTTTGCACCGCCTCGACGAGCGCCGGATGGGCGTGGCCTAGGATCAGCGCGCCGTGGCCGCCGAAATAGTCGACCAGCTCGGAGCCATCCGCATCCCACTTGCGCGGGCCCTTGGCGTGCGTGACGTGGATTGGATAGGGGGCAAGCGTGCGGCTGTCGTGCGTCAGCCCTGCCGGGATGACCTTGGACGAGCGAGCATGCAGTTCGGCCGAGCGGCGCGTTTTCTGGCGGAACTCGGTCTCGATCGGTGAGTTGGTGAGTGCATCCTGGGCCATCACGCTTGTCCTTTGCCGGTGCCGCGCACCATCGAACGCGCGATGGTGATCTGCTGAATCTGGCTGGTGCCCTCGAACAGGCGGAAGAGGCGCACGTCGCGATAGAGCCGCTCGATGGGGTGGCTTTGCAGATAACCCTGGCCGCCGAGGATCTGCACCGCGCGATCCGCCACACGGCAGACCATCTCTGAGCCGAAATATTTGGCGCAGGCGATGTCGGCTGCAAGCTCCCGGCTCGGTGGATGGGTGAAGCGTGCTGCCACATCCATGATCATGGCGCGGGCGGCAAACGTTTCGGTCCGGCAGTCCGCCAGCATGGCGGCAACCAGCTGGTGCTCGGCGATCGCCTTGCCGAACTGCTGGCGCTGCATGGCGTAATCGAGAGCTTCGCGCGTCAAGCGCTCGGCCTGTCCGACGCAGGTGCACGCCACATGCAGGCGGGCGGTGTTGATGCCGCCCATGGCATTCTTGAAACCTTGACCTTCAACGCCGCCGAGCAGGGCGGACGCTGGAATGCGGCAATCCTCGAAACGCATGGGTGCGGTCGGCGCACCGGCCTGGCCCATCTTCGGATCGACGGGGCCCACGTGCAGGCCGGGCGTATCGCGCTCGACCAGGAATGCCGAAATGCCATCGGCGCCGGGCTTGGCCTCGTCGGTGCGCGCCATCACCACGAACAGGTCAGCGATGTTCGAGTTGGTGATATAGCGCTTGGTGCCATTCAGGACGTAGCCGTTGCCCTCGCGCCGCGCGGTGGTTTGTACGTTGGTGGCATCCGAGCCTGCGGCCTCCTCGGACGCGGGGGCGTTGCTCGTCCCCGTGCGAGTCGCAGACAGGGGTCTCGCAATTGCCCGCGTGCCGTTGAGCAGGATCGCCTGGGCCGACAAGCCGACGGTATGGCCGAAAAGCGCGCGCGGTAAGACGATGAGGCGTGTCACCGCGATCATGGCCCGACACCGGTCCGCCATGGGCAACTCGAGCCCGCCATAACGCGCAGGAATCGTGAGACCGAAGAGCCCGAAATCCTTCAGCGGCTGTGCCAGGTCGTCAGGCACACCCGCCTCGTCGGAGAGTCCGCCGGGACTGGCGGTTTCCGCGACGAGGTGTATTCGAGCTTGGCGAGCCATGCCGGGAAATCCTGCCGCGCCAAGGCGAAGAGGTCGCTGGTCGTGCTCATTTTCGTGCCCCTGTGTTCAATCGAGGTCGATGTCGTGGCGGGGCGCGTGCCAATTGGCGGCGGCGACAAGGCAGCGCTCGACGTCCTCCTCAAGCATCAGCCGCTCGGCCACGAGCTGGCGGGCCGCCGCCCCGATCGCCTCGCGGTAGGCTTGCACATCCTTGTAGTGCCCGAGCACGGAGGGTCTTGATCGCCTGTCATGTATAGCGCTCCTGCGGGCTCTCGGCGAAGGAAGGGTGGAGCCTGTGAATCCCGTGCAGCTGCCCCTGCGCCTGCAGCCGCGGTGCGCATGTTCCAGCCGGTGTAGCTTGCGAGCGGCGCCTGCACCATGGGGGCGCGGACGCCTGCAATATCATTGCCGTCGGCGTCCGTGGCGGGCACCTGCACGGCGTAGTGCCTGCCGGTGCGCTTAGGCGGCTCGGTCAGAAATCCGCGCTCGGCATCGGGACCGAAATCCAACAACTCCAGCGTATTGGGTGAGCGGCGCGATGCCAGGAATTGCCGGAAGCTTTGCGCCAGCTTCCACATCGACCAGCGTGCCATCGGCGCGGCGCGGCACGCGGCTGTCGGGCGGCTTCTCGCCCGACGTCGCCCAGCGGTCCATGCGTGTTGTCGAGCACGCCGCGGAAGAACATCGACGTCCACACCACGTTGAGCGTGTTCTGGCATGCCCTTGCCAGGGCTTCTTCAATAGGGGATCGGCGAAGTGCTGGACGACGCCTACATGTAGGCACGGGACGGGCAAGGTCACCGCCATTGCTCTGTGTATCCGTGCATTGAGGCTGCCACCGCGGCGCTGCCAGTATTCCGTCGCCCGGTGTGGATGATCAGCGGATCGAGCTCGGGCCACGGCAAATGGCATCTGTGACACCGGTCATGATCGGTCGTGACGCATACGAAAACGGGAAATGATCAGCGGATCTCGTGTTCCTCGTGCTGCTGGCCAGCCGAAACGCTGGCACAGCGATGACACAGCCACATCAGGCCGGTTCGCCGGAGACGTGCGGCAGCAGTCCATCGAACACGCGACCGCCTTCGGGATTGGCGTTGAAGCCGCGCCAGACGAAATCGCGGATGCAGCGACCGGTTTGCGAGCGGCCCCAACCGTAGGCTTTTTCGGCGCTCCGGGCATCGGGTTCGCGTTGCCATCCGCATCGGCATTGCCGGACTTCAAGAATGCCACGACGTCTCGAACTGCAACATGTCCGAGGCCCATCACCAGGGGATCGCGCGCCTCATAGACAAGCTCGTAGATCCATCCCGGCTTGAAGCCCGAGGCCATGTAGATGCGTGTCGCAGGGAACAATCGCGGTCTCGCCGCCCTGATTATCGAGGCCGGTGCCGCCTTCGACGCGGGCGAACTGCCAGGCATCGGCGGCCACGGGAATGCGCTCATCCGTGGCGTAGCGCTGGCGCGTCAGGCGGGCCTTGGTGGTGTCGCGCGAGACTGTGGGATGTGAGCGCGTCGAGGCCCGGCTCGACAAGGAAGCATTTTTGTCCGGGCCCCGTCGCGATGTACTTTGCCAGGACTTGGCCCGTGATCGGGCGGCCGTTGTCGGTGGCAATAGGAAGCTTACTCAAGAATCGGTTGTCGCCTGCCAGAAGGTCGCCCTGCCAGCCCGCCCACACCACCGTGTATCCGCGCCGCATGAGAAAGCCGTTGCCGGCATGGGCCGGCGTGCGCGGATCGTTGGACCCTCGCTGCATCGTTGAAGAACTGCAGGCACCGAATGTTGCCGCGGTTGCCCCAGTCGAAGAAGACCCGCTTGTTGCCGCGCTTGGCGTCGACGGGCCGCAGGATCGCAATATCCGTTGCGAAGTGAACGAGGCCGTCCGCTCCGGCCGGCGCTTCTTTTATCGAGATCGGGAAATGGAGGTAAGATCCGGTTTTTGGGGTCGACGCCCAGGTGGGCCCGCCCTTTCAACATCTCGTAGGCGCCAGTGTCACCAAAGTTCATGCCGGCGGCGAAGGCGAAACGTTCCTTGATCTCGATCCTGATGGAGCGGCGGGCGGCGGTTGCGGGCATGACGGGTTCCTGGCCTGTGACGACAGCGGTGTGCAAGCCTACCCCGTCAGTGGCGTGTGTCCATGGCGGGTACGACTTGGCCTGCAAATTCGCTTCGCATCCGCGCCGGCCCGGTCAGGCTCGGAACTCAGTCCCTCCCGCGCCCGCTCCGATGTTGTGGCCGCTGACGGTTCAGCTCTTGGGAGCGTAGGGCTTGGCGTTGGCCTCGTAATCGGCGTAGCCCAGCGTCTCGCGCAGCTCGGCCGGCGACAGAGCCATTTTCGACTCCGCTTCGCCGGCGTTGAGGGCGGCGAGGCCCGCCTTGATGCCGGCCGTTGCCGGCGACAGCATGGCCGTCGGATAAGTGCCGATCTTGAAGCCCAGCTCGGCGGCGCGCGTGCGGGTCGGCGTTTCGCGCGGGGCACCCGGCGAGAGCACGGCAAATGACGGGCGGCCCTTGGCGGCGGCAACCGCGCGCTTGATCTCCGCCTCATCGGCGGGGGAATCGAGGAACAGGATGTCGGCGCCTTCCTCAACGTACATCTCGATGCGCGCGACCGCCTCGTCGATGCCCGCCGTCGGCCGGCAATCGGTGCGGGCCAGGATCAAGATGCCGCTGTCCTTGGCTGCTGCAACGGCTGCGCGGACTTTCATACGCGCCTCTTCTCGGGGAATGCATGGCTTGCCGCCTGCCGTCAGCGCCCGGGGGGTGATCTTGTCCTCGATCAGGATGGCGGCCGCGCCGGCCCGGCCATAGGCGCGCACGGTGCGTTGCACATTGAGCGGGTTGCCGTAGCCATGATCGCCGTCGGCCAGCACCAGCGTGTCGGGCGCTGCGCCACGCACCATGTTGAAGCTGTCGAACATCTCGGCAAACGAGATCAGATCGAGATCAGGGCCGCCAAGCCGGCTGGCAGCCACGCAGGAGCCCGACAGGAAGGCCGTCGCGAAGCCGGCCTTGGCGGCCATTTTGGCCGACAAGCCGTCCCAGACCGCGGGCATGACCACGAAATCGGGCTTTGCGAGCAGGGCGCGGAGGCGTTCGGGAGCGGTCATGTTGGAGGTCCTTCGTTTCCGGTGTGGCTGGCGGCGCGGTCTTGATGCGCGAGCTGCCAGGAAACTGCCGCGCCGCGGCCCGACCGGCAAGCGAAAGTCGCTGTGGCGGTCTCATCGGCGGCTTTGCAGGGAGCGGCGGATCAGTGGCCCGGGAAGGCTGCGAGTGCGACGCCAGACGTCACCGATCGTGCTTGCGCCGGTACGGCTGGGGTCGGCGTCACCAATCCGAGGGCTGTGCGGACGGCCAATTCGCACTCACCTGCCAGTTGCCGCCGGCTACGGCCATCACTGGCGACAGGTTCGAGAAAGTGCAGCTCGATCAACGTTCTCTCGCCCACGACCAGGGACCAGATCGAGGCAACTAACGTTTCTTCGCCGATGAAAGCCATACGCGGCGAGCGCCGGCCCTCTGCGTCGCGATAGGCAATCGCAACGGGCTGTACCAGGGCGCGCGTCTCGACGGCCGGTTGCAGCAGAACGCCAGAGAACGGCAGCACGACGCTGCCGTCGGTTGTCGTGCCTTCGGGAAAGACGCAGACGGCAGCACCGCCGCCCAATGCCCGGCCGATCTCGCTGCCGGCGCGGGCGGCATCACGCCGGCTGTCGCGAGTGACGAAGATGGTGCCGAGGCGGCGCGCGAACCAGCCGATCAACGGCCAGCCGCCGACCTCGGACTTGGCGACGAAGCGCACATCCATCACGCTCATGTAGGCGTAGATGTCGATCCAGGAGATGTGGTTGCCGACCAGCAGCACCGGTCTTGCCGCCGTCGTCTGGCACGCCGGCGTTCCGGTCACGGCGAGATCGAGGCGGAACAAGTCCAGCACCGCCTGACACCAATTGCGCACGATCCGCGTGCGACGCTGCGGCCCGACCCACGGCATCACCAGCGCCATGGTCAGCGCGCTGCGGAGCAGGTGGAGGATCACGCGAACCATGCCGGCCAGGCGGCGCGCAGTCGTGATCATGACTGTTCCTCATCCCCCGATGAAGTGGCGGGCATAGCGGGTTGCGACATGCTTGAGATCGAGCAGCATGGGCAGGTCAGCCGTGCCAAAGTCGGGATCGATCGCGGGTTCGCCCGCAACACGCGCGCCGGCCCGGATGTAGCCCTTGATCAATGGCGGCAGGGGGCAAGGCGAGGCGGACACGGCGAACTGCTGAAGGGGCAGTGGATTGTGGGGTCGCAAGCGCAGTTCGGGCGCGGCGCTGTGGGCGCGTGCGAGGTGGTGGTAGGCCTGGGCCGCAAGCTGGCCACCATCACGCATCGAGATCGAGGCGCAGCCCACGACAAAGCGCGCGCCGGCTTCCGTCACCAGATCGGCCAGACCTGACCACAGCATCGCGATCACCCCGCCTCTGCGGTAATCCGGGTGCACACAGGACCGGCCGATTTCCACGATATGTGCGCGCCACGGCGCAAGTCCACCCAGGTCGAATTCCTGTTCGGTGTAAAAGCCGCCATGTCGACGGGCCTGCTCCCAGCTCAACAGCCGGTAGGTGCCCACCACCAGGCCCGTTGCGCGCTCGCGCACCAACAAATGCTGGCAATCGGCATCGAAGCGGTCGACGTCAAGGCCGGAGTGACTTGGTGCGACGCGGGCGCCTTGCTCTGCCACAAAGACGGACCATCGCAGACGCTGCGCCTCCTCAACTTCCTGTTGAGATGCGGCAACCCGGACGACGAATTTGGCCTCCGAATCTTGCTTTCGTGTGGAATCGACTTGGAGCATCTGGTCCCCCCAGCGAGTCGTGCACTGTTGCGGGTCCCATCTGCCAGTGTGCCACAAAACCAATATGACGGCCCTGACAGCTGCGGTAGCGCGCTGATCCGGGCGAGAAATATCGGTATACCCGTCATCGCGGCGCCTAGTCCGCTCTGGCCCCATCCCGCGATCGATCGGCGCTCGCGCGACCAATCACTGGGATGCCTGACAGTCTAAAAACGGAGGTTTGGGTGAGGCCATGCGCCAGATCAATTGGCCCCACGCCCACCGATTCGCGGACCGGCAAGGCACGGCATGGCATGGTTGTCGGCTGCTGTTTGAGCAGCAAAGCCGCCGATGCCCGCAGGACCGGCCTCACCGACGTTCGTCGAGTTTGTGCTCTGATGGAGCCTATTCAAATCGGCTGCAGCGTCAGCAGGCCACCGTGAGCGCACTAACGGATGCGCGGATCCGCAAAGCAGCGACGCATGACCTCGCAGCGATGCGAGCCTGAGAAATGCATGCTGTCGCCCTTGGCCGGGCTGATGAACTTGCAGATCTCATCGAGACCGGTCTGGTCCAGCCAGCCCTGGCGTCGTCCGCGCTGGACCGCGAAGCAATCGGCGGTTTCCTCGTCGGGACCTCGGAATTGGTGCCCGCATTCGTGCGAGTAGATCCACATCTTGACGACGGTCGGGACCTTCGCGATCAGGCGCGGGTTGAGGATCAGGAAGCCCGGATAGGCAGCGCCATAGTCGTCCAACTGGCTGTCCATCACCGTCGGACGGCGACCGCACGTCATGCGATTACCATCGAGATACACGGTTCCGGGAGGCGCAATGCGGGCGTCACCACCGACGTGGCCCACGTATTCCTCGGGTGTCGGTCCCGCCAAGGCCAAACCACCAGCCAAAACCAGGCAGGCGAGCGTCGCCATCAGCCTCGACAGCGTTCGAATCATAGCCCCGAGTGCAAATCTCACGCTTGCCCCCTTCGTCCCACGTCACGTCATCACGCGTTGTGTCCTTGCAGGAACATTACCCTGCCGTCGCGCGATGTCGTTCCCAATTGTCCGTCACTCGCCCCACTTCGTCCGCGAGCGCAGCTCTTATACCCCACCTTGCCCCAGACCGACAGAACGCTATGTCTCGCGCGTGTCGGACTCGATTTGCTCCATATCGGCATCGGATAGGCCGAAATGATGGCCGACCTCATGGATCAAGACATGGGTCACGAGATTTCCAAGGGTTTCTTCCCCATCGGACCAATAGTCGAGGAGTGGACGGCGGTAGAGAAACACCATGTCCGGCTCCACCGACTGCTCCATCGTGCTCTTTCGATCGAGGCTCACACCCTTGTAGAGCCCCATGAGCTCGAAGGCGTCCTCGATGCCGAGTTCGTCGAGAACCGCGTCGTCGGCGAAATCTTCCACCCTGAACACGATATCCCGACAAAGTTGGCGGAATTCTGCCGGCACCCGATCCCAGGCATCAGCTGCAATCAGCTCGATGTCGGCAAGCGTTGGCGCCGTCGCATCCAGCCAGTCCCGTGCGCCGCGCATTCGAATGCACTCCTGTGCCAACTTGGTCGGCTGGCATTACAGGTCCGCCATGCGTTTGACTAGAGCCATTCGCTGCGGCCGAATTCAGCGCGCTGCTTCGGTCACTGCGATCAATTGCTGAACGCCGACGACCCGGCGCAAGGACAATTCGACCAGTTCGGCTGTGCGCGGGGCGACATGGGCGAGACGGAGATCAACGGTCATGCGCGAGCCGTCGCCTTCCTCGCAGGAGGCGTGCACGCGGCTCGGTACGGTGCCGAGTTTGGAAAACGGCTCGACGAGGCGCGGAAGCAGCCCCGGGTCGGTGTCGCCGACCACGAGAAAGCGTGCGTCGACGTGTTGCGGGGCGGTGGATGCCGACTGGCCGTCAACGTGGGAGGTCGAGGAAACAGCAAAAGCAGATTGTGCGGGGGACATGAGCCGCTCGTCCTTCATAAACGATCATCGAATGGGAAAACGCTATAGAACCCGGTGCCCTCAGGCAGCCGGGGCGTTAATTCGGATGATGTTCATGGCAGCGGTTTTCATGCGGACCTTATAGCAGGCCAGGGGTTAACATTTCAACCTGCAAAGCGGCCGAGCCGCCTTCCAATATGCGGGGCGGTCAAGTTGCCGCACCAATTTGTGCCCACATTGAAGGCGCCATTCAGGATCGTGCTGCTCATCGCTGTGCGGAGGCGCCGTTACCGGTTGGTGCAATTTCCACCGCCTTCGTCCCGCCTGCCGCACGGCCGATCTCGAAGGCCTGATGCAGGCCCGCCACTGCCGATTCGATGCTGCACCACTTCACGGCCTCGTCGCGACGCTGCATGAAGCTTGCCCAGCGCGGTTGCGAGGAGAGCATTTCGTCGACCGCGTCTTGCCAGGCTTGCAGTTCAAGCGGCCTTACCAGGCCGACGCCAAACCGTTCCACGAACAAGGGTGAGGAGGTGGCATGTGGCGAGCCCAGAACCGGCGTGCCGCACAGCACGGCTTCGTTCGCGACGAGTCCCCAGGGATCCTGCCGCGAGGGAAAGGCCAGCAGCTTGGCCGAACTCATGATTCCGGGAATGGCGTCCGGTTGTACTGCGCCATCGAAATGGGTTTCCACATTGGCCGCTGCCAAACGGCGCTTGACCTCTTCGAGATCCGGTCCGGTCCCGGTCACCCGCACCTTCAAATGCCGGCCACCCGCGGCAAGGCCTGTCAGCATATCGGCGAAGAACAGAGCGCCTTTGTAGGTTTCGTTGATGCCACCTGCGAACAGGATATCGAACGGGCGTTCGGCGAAACCAGGAATATGAGCCGGGGCATCCCACGGCGGCACCAGTGCCACGGCAACACCGCGGCCCTTCTGCAAACCCCAGTGCTCAAGAAATTCGACACTGGCCTGGCTGCCGCCAACGCCGAATTTGGCAGCGGGAACAATGGCGCGGCGCAACAGGGCGTGGGGCGTCGACGAACCGCCGGGGTCGGTGTCGAGCGTGCCGTCGGTGGCCACGCCATATGGCGTACCCGTCGCGCGGGCATAGGCTGCGGCTGCAATCATGGTCGGCGAGAAGGCGCCGGTCATGATCAGCTCGGGGCGCAGGCGGCGCAGGGCCGGCACGACGGACGGATTGACGTAAAGGTGGCTGGCGTCGCTGCGATGCCACCGCAATCCCGGCAGCACCGTGTGCGTCATGAACCTGGGTGGCGGGATTTGCCACTGCCGATGCGGCTCGATCGCCGCACAACTGAACACATGCAACTGGGTCCCGTAGCGCTCGACATACGCCTCGTAAACGCGCGCGATGTAAGGAGCCAGGCTCCCGAGCACGATGGCAATCGACATGCTGGTTCCAGTGACCTCTTTGACGCGCGTTGTCGCACGAAGCGCCCAGCGCGCCCGAAGCTTTGCGGCGTGGCCGCGCCTGAAACGCGACCTGATCCGAAATCGGCGCGAATGCGGACTATCTAGGTGAAAACGGCTTGGCTGACAATGACCGACGCCGCTCAACCGTTAATCGTCGATCGGCAAACTGCCATGTCCGCAAGGCTTTCCGCCACCCGCCTATTGTTACAAATCAACAACTCTGAGATAAACTTTCGTTTAGCTGACAAAGGGATTGCGGCCGAGCTGTCCGCGATCACGCGGATTCGGCGAAAACCGAACTTCCACGCGCCGTTGATCACGGCTTCCCCCGAGGACTGCTTTCAATGCGCGAGATGGCATGCGGATCACAGTATTCCGGGGCAAGGGTCCTGGTCACGGGGGCGAGCGGTTTCATTGCCTCGCGCCTCGCCGAAGCTTTGGGGCGGGGCGGCGCGGACGTCCATGGCAACGCCCGTCGCACACCGCCAAGCCCGTTGCCGGGCGTTAACATGTTCCACGCTGCCGACCTCGCCAATCCCGACCAGTGCGGCAACCTGATCAGGACCGTGCGCCCCGACATCGTGTTCCACCTGGCGAGCCATGTCAGCGGCCGGCAAGACCTTGAAACTGTCGCCGCAACACTCAATGGCAACCTTGTCGCTGCCGTCAACCTGTTGTCATCGCTGTCTGAAGCTGGCACGGCCCGGGCCATCGTCACCGCAGGATCATGCGAGGAACCGCGGGACTTCCGCCAGGCCGATCCCGAGACGGCACCGGCCTCGCCCTATGCGGCCGCCAAGCTTGCCGCCTCGGCCTATGGTGGTTTTTTTCGCAAGACGATGGGTCTTCCCGTTGCCCATGCCCGCATCTTCATGGGCTACGGGCCGGGCCAGCTCGATCTCGTCAAGCTGGTGCCTACCTGACGCTGACGCTTCTCAAGGGTGAGACACCGCGCCTGAGCTCCGGCTCGCGCCGCGTCGATTTCATCTATGTCGACGACATCGTCGCGGGACTGTTGGCACTGGGCTTGCAACCGGACATCGCGACGCTCGATATCGGATCCGGCAGCCTCACCAGCATCCGGGACTTGGCGTTGCAGATACGCGATATCGTCGCCCCCGGCGCCGAAATCGCCTTCGGCAGCCTGGCGGACCGTCGCAACGAGACAAGCCTGGTCGCCGACCTCGAACGGGCCCGTGCGATCAGCAATTGGCGCCCGCGCGTGTCGCTGGATGAAGGGTTAAAGCGAACGGTTGCTTGGTATCGCGACCGCCTACCAATGCTCGGCTGAGTGCGACTGCCGCTGTCAGGCCGCAGCAGGGACGATAAAAATGAACCAATCGCCACGGCTAACGATCGGCATGCCCGTCTACAACGGCGAGGCATTCATCGGAAGCACGCTCCAGTGTTTGCTCGGCCAGACGTTCGGCGATTTCGAGATCATCGTGTGTGACAATGCCTCGACCGACAAGACGGTTGCCATCGTCGAAGAGATCGCCCGCCGCGATCCGCGGGTCCGCTTGATCGCGAACACGCGCAACATCGGCGCCAATGCCAATTTCTCCAAGGTCGCCGCGAATGCCACAGCCCCCTATTTCAAGTGGGCCGCGCACGACGACCTCTACGGGGCGGAGTTTCTCGCGCGCTGCATTGCGGCGCTCGATGCGGATCCAGGGGTCGTTCTGGCGCATGCCGACAGCGTCTTCATCGACGAAGCCGGTCGCAACTTCAGCCGCGGCAAGGCCCCAGGCGAATGGATCGAGGCCAAATCGGGCGCCAGCTATTTCAGCGACCCGATCGATCTTGGCGAAGCGCCGACACCGATTGCGCGCTTCCGGCAGGTGTTGTTCTCGAGTCTTTGGGGCACGCACATGTTCGGGGTCATCCGCACGAGTGCATTGCGGCAAACGCATCTGATACAGAATGTGCCAAATTCGGACAGGCCGCTACTGGCGGAGCTGGCGCTGCTCGGCCGCTTCAAGGGCGTCCGCCAACCGCTGTTCCTCAAAAGATTCCATTCCCGCATGACGCTCGCCCTCACCGAACAGGAAATCCAGGCCTACGTCAGCGCCGATGGAGAGGCCTATTCCAAGCGCAGGCGTCAGCTCTCCGTCTTCCTGTCGACACCCGCCGGAAAGCCGGTTGGCTGGCTGACCCGCAACGCCTGTCGCGGCTTGGTTCTTGCTTACAGCTTGGAGGTGGCGCGACGCTGGTGGCGCGGGACACGCCATCCGGCAATCTGCCCCGCTCTCGAAACGGCCGTGTCCACTACAAATCCGGCTGCCTCTCCGTCTGCCAAGCTCAGAGGCTAATTCCAAGGTCACACGACATGAGCCAGCACAAGACAACTGCCGCCACAAAAGGGGACGAGGACGTGCAGCCCTGCCGGCTTTGCGGCACGGCGCTCGCGCATACTTTTGTCGATCTGGGCACGTCGCCGTTATGCGAAAGTTTCCTCGAAGCGCGCCACCTCGACCAGATGGAGCCCACCTACCCACTCCGCGTCATGGTGTGCAGCGACTGCTTCCTGGTGCAGCTCAAGGCCTACGTCGCGCCCGAGCACATCTTCTCCGACTATGCCTACTTTTCTTCCTACTCGACGAGTTGGGTAGCGCATGCCAAGGCCTACGTCGACATGATCTCCGAGCGCCTCGGCCTTGGCGCCGATAGCCTGGTGGTCGAGCTTGCCTCCAACGACGGCTACCTGCTGCAGCATTTCCTGCCCAAGAATATTCCTGTGCTCGGCATCGAACCGGCCGGCAATGTCGCGGAAGCGGCAGTTGCCAAGGGCGTTGCCTCGCGCGTCGACTTCTTCGGCCGCCGCCTTGCCGGCGAGCTTGTTGGCGAGGGGCGCAAAGCCGACCTGATCATCGGCAACAACGTGCTGGCACAGGTGCCCGACCTCAACGATTTCGTGGCGGGCATGCCCATGATCCTCGCGCCCGAAGGCGTGGTGACCCTTGAGTTCCCGCATCTGGCCCGGCTCATCGACGAGCGCCAGTTCGACACCATCTATCACGAGCACTTTTCCTACTTCTCAGCCGTTGCCGTCGATCGCCTCGCCAAATCCCACGGCCTCAAGATCATCGACATCGAGGAACTGGCAACGCATGGCGGTTCGCTGCGCGTTTATCTGGCGCATGAGGCGTCGCGGCGCGAAGCGGGCCCGGCTGTGGCCCGGATCATGGCTGCCGAAAAAGCCCGTGGATTCCTCACTCTTGCTGGCTACCAGGGCTTTCAGGAGGAGGTTCGCGCACTCAAGCGGGATCTGCTCGACCTGTTGATCGGCCTCAAACGGCAGGGCAAATCGATTGTCGGCTACGGTGCGCCGGGCAAAGGCAATACACTGCTCAACTACTGCGGCATCGGGCCGGATTTCCTCGACTTCACGGTCGACCGCAACCCCTACAAGCACGGCCGTTACACGCCCGGCATGCGCGTTGCGATCCACCCGCCTGAAGCGCTGGATGCGGCGCGGCCCGACTACGTGCTGATCCTGCCATGGAACTTGAAGACCGAGATCATGGCCCAACTCTCCCATATCGGTGACTGGGGAGGCCGTTTCATCGTGCCGGTTCCCGATCCCCGGATCATTGCGCCTGAGGGACGAGCAACGGCATGAAAACCGTACTCTTTTGCGGCGGTCAGGGCATGCGCATCCGGGAGTATTCGGAAGCCGTGCCAAAGCCCATGATCCCGGTCGGCCAGCAGCCGATCCTGTGGCATTTGATGAGCTACTATGCGGCCTATGGGCACAAGGATTTTGTCCTCTGCCTCGGCTACAAGGCCAACGTCATCAAGGATTTCTTCCTGTCGGGGCGGCCGCAGACGTTTGCCGACTGCGTCGTGTCGGGCTTCGGGCGCAATGTCGAGATCATCGGCGATGCCCGAGAGGACTGGCGCGTTGCGCTGATCGACACGGGCGTGTCGCGCAACATCGGCGGCCGGTTGATGGCCGTGAAGTCGCAGGTGGAGGGGGAGGAGATGTTCCTTGCCAACTACGCCGACGGGCTTTCCGATGTCGATCTCGCGCACATGGTGGAAACGTTCCGCAAGAGCAACAAGCTCGCCTGCTTCCTGGCCGTGCGGCCGACCATCAGCATGCACTTGATCAACATCGCCGATGGCGGCCAGATCCAGGCCTTCCGCAGTGCGCAGGAAGCGGGGCTGTGGATCAACGGCGGCTTTTTCATTCTGAGGCCGGAGATCTTCAACTACATGAAGGATGGCGACGAACTGGTCGAGGCGCCTTTCGCCCGGCTGATGGCCGAGGACAAATTGATGGCCTACCGCCATGAAGGCTTCTGGTGCGCGATGGACACCTTGAAGGACCGCCAACATCTGGAGGACCTCGTGGACCAAGGCAGCATGCCGTGGCTGGACGGGATCGGCGGCTCACCCTTACGTGAGCCTGGCGCCAGATGATCGGCCTTACGCTCGCCAAGCCCGGACAGCGCCTCAAACTTCTCTGTCTCGGGGCGCATGCCGACGACATCGAGATCGGCGCCGGGGCCACCCTCCTCAGTCTCCTTGGTGCGGGAGAAGTGGATGTTCATTGGGCTGTGCTGTCGGCTGCCGGCGAGCGCGCCGATGAAGCGCGTGCCTCTGCCAAGGCATTTCTGGCCCGCGCCTCCCAATGCACCATCGAAGTTGGCGACTTTCGCGACGGCTATTTTCCCTACCAGGGCGCCGACATCAAGGACTGGATGAACGGCCTTGCCGGCCGCGTGCAGCCGGACGTCGTCTTCACCCATCATCGCGACGATGCGCATCAGGACCACCGGCTCGTCGCCGAACTGACGGGCAATCACTTCCGTGACACGCTGACGCTTGCCTACGAGATCCCGAAATGGGATGGCGATCTCGGCCGGCCCAACGTGTACGTTCCTATCACTTCTGCGACGGTGGAAACCAAGATCGCGCTTTTGTCTGAACATTTTCCCAGTCAAGCTGGAAAAGACTGGTTCGATGCCGACACGTTCCGCGGTCTCGCCCGGTTGCGTGGCATGGAGTGCCGATCGCCCGAGCGCTACGCCGAGGCTTTCCACTGCTCGAAGATGGCGCTCACGCTGGCGGCGGGGAACATTTGAAATCAAAGGCTGGCTGCTGATCGCCGGCAAGTCACAAGCTGGACCCTGCGTTCCTGGGTCCCACCGAGGAGAGTACCAATGCGGGTCGTCGTCACCGGACACAAGGGCTACATCGGCACCGTCATGGTTCCGCTGCTGCAGGCTGCCGGCCATGAGGTCTCGGGCTACGATTGCGATCTCTATCAGCGCTGCACCTACGCTCAGGGCGGCACAATCGTCGACGTTCCCGCGCTGGCCAAGGATGTGCGCGACGCCGAAGCTGCCGATTTTCGGGGCGCCGATGCCGTGATCCACC
Organism: Hyphomicrobiaceae bacterium; assembly: GCA_041397705.1. Classification (GTDB taxonomy): domain Bacteria; phylum Pseudomonadota; class Alphaproteobacteria; order Rhizobiales; family Hyphomicrobiaceae. The sequence continues at coordinate 33,714 of JAWKWC010000026.1, read as the reverse complement.
TCGCCGCGCTCTCCAACGATCCGCTCGGCAACCTCGACCCAGATACCACCTACGCCATCAATCACCGTGCCAGCGTGCAAGTGGCGAAAGCTGCCAAAGCTGCGGGCGTAAAGCGCTTCTTGTTCGCGTCCTCGTGCTCCAACTACGGTCTTGCCGGCGAGGCCATGCTGGACGAGACCGGCGATCTCAATCCGGTGACGGCCTATGGCAAGTCCAAGGTGATGGCCGAGCGCGATATCGCACCGCTTGCCAGCGCCGATTTCTGCCCCACGTTCATGCGTCCCGCCACGGCCTATGGCCTGTCGCCGCGTCTGCGCTTCGATATCGTGCTCAACAACCTCGTCGCCTTCGCCGTCACCACGGGCAAGATCTACCTCAAGTCCGATGGCACGCCGTGGCGGCCGATCGTGCACATTCGCGACATCTCGGCCGCCTTTATCGCTGCGCTCGAAGCGCCCATCGATGCCGTGCACAATCAGGCCTTCAATGTCGGCCAGACCGCGCACAACTACATGATCCGTGACATCGCCGGCATCGTTGCGGAGGTTGTTCCGGGCTGCAAGCTCGAGTATGCGCCGGACGCGGGACCCGACACACGCTCCTATCGCGTCAGCTTCGAGAAGATCGCGCGGGTGCTGCCTGGCTTCAAGCCGGCCTGGGACGCCCGGCGCGGCGCTTTGGAACTCTATGAGGCCTATCGCGCCAGCAATCTCGACCTCGCCGAATTCGAAGGGCCGCGCTACCAGCGCATCGGCCACATCCGCAAGCCTTTCATGGCGGACGGGGTGCTGACGGCGGATCTCCGGCGGTCACAGCTCGCGGCGGAGTAGCGTCATGAGCCTACCCGTGGGCCTGGCAATGACATTGCGGGCAGATGGTGCTGCCGAACCAGGAGATCTGGGATCTAGCTGCGCGCCTCTATCCGATCTGCCGCAGCATCACCGGCAATGGCGTGAGGCGAACGCTTGACGAGCTCTCGCGCTATGTTCTACCGTCCGCGGCGCGAGGTGGCCTCGACAGGTGCTCGACTGGGTGGTGCCCCCGAATGGAATATCCGGGAAGCCCACATCACTGATCCCAGCGGGCGCCGCGTGGTCGACTTTGCCAACCACAACCTGCATGTGGTGAGCTACTCGGTGCCCGTGCGCCGGCGCATGACGCTCGGTGAACTGCGGCCATACCTCCATTCGCTGCCCGAGCAGCCCGACCTGATCCCCTACCGGACCGCCTATTACACGCCTGCCTGGGGCTTTTGCCTCCCGCACAGTCAGCTGGAGGCGATGGCGGACGACACCTATGACGTGGTGATCGATGCCACGCTGGAGCCCGGTTCGCTCACCTATGGCGAAGTCGTCATTCCCGGGGAGAGCGATGAGGAAGTCCTCCTGTCGGCGCACGTCTGCCACCCCTCGCTGGCCAACGACAATTGCTCGGGCCTTGCCACCCTCGCCTGGCTCGGCCGGCTGATCGGCCAGTACCGGCGGCGTTACACCTACCGATTGCTGTTTGCGCCCGGCACGATCGGCGCGATTGCCTGGCTTGCTGCAAACCGCGAACGCACGGCCCGCGTGCGCCACGGCCTGATCCTGTCGAACCTCGGCGACGGCGCGCCGCCGCTCTACAGCGCAGCCGGCGCGGTCATGCCGACATCGACCGGGCTGCCGACTGGTTCTCGGCCGGAGCGAACCTGCCGGCCGGGTCGTCGACTTCTCCCCTACGGCTACGACGAGCGTCAATACTGCTCGCCTGGCTTCGATCTGCCTGTGGGCGCCTTTCAGCGCAGCCGCTGGGGCGAGTTTGCCGCCTATCACACGTCTGCCGACAATATGAGCCTGATCGCGCCCGCCCACCTCGCTCATTCGGCCAGCCTGGTGGCGAAGATCCTGGACGTGCTGGAGGCCAACTGCCGGCCGCTCAACACCCTGCCTTATGGCGAACCGCAGCTTGGCCGCCGCGGCGTCTACGACGATGCCGGTGGCCGCCCCCTGCCCCAGGACGTTCGCCTCGCTTTGCTATGGGTGCTCAATCTGGCCGATGGGCGCCATTCTCTCATCGATATTGCCGAGCGCTCGGGGATCGCTTTTCCCGCGCTGCGCGACGCCTCGAAGCGGCTCTATGCCGCCGGCCTGTTGGTGGATGCCCCGTCAGGTCTTCAGTAGTGGCCATGCAGCATCGCGATCCGATATTGCCGTGACGGGCAATGGCCAGGTGATGGCGAAGGCTGGATCGTTGTAGCGGACACCGGATGCGGCTTCAGGCGCGTAGGGCTTGGAAATGAGGTACTGCACGCTGGCGTCGTCCGTCAGTGTCTGACAGCCGTGGGCGAAGCCCTCGGGCACGTAGATCTGGTGACCGTTGGCCTGTGTCAGTTCGAAGCCCAGCCAACGCCCGTAGGTTGCGGATTTGGGCCTCAGATCGATGATCACGTCGTAAACAGCGCCGGCAACGCAGCGCACCAGCTTGATCTCGGCGTGCGGCTGGCGCTGGAAATGCATGCCGCGCATGGTTCCGCGCGCCTTGGTCAGGGCCAGGCTGTGTTGCGGGAAGGTTATTGCCAGGCCATTTGCCGCGAACTCTTCGGCACAGAACGTGCGCGCAAAGGTGCCGCGATCGTCCCGGTACGGCTCGGGCTCGATCAACCAGGCACCAGTTAGCGACAGCGGCTTGAAAATCATCACTTTCCCTCGGCGACCAGGCCTTTCGCTCGATCCTCATGTTGCATGGCTCGCTCGGAACACAGTCGCCGCCAGCGCGGATGTGGACCGCCAGCGGCAAAACAAACCTGCGACACGCATGCACACGCCGTACGAACGACGCCTGCGAAAACTGAGCAATTGCAAAGCTCATGCCTGTCCCCAGAGCATTCGCGGGTACAATCCGCTCAATAGCTTTGAGTTGCAAGGGTTTGGCGGCCGATCGTACCGGATGAGGCCAATTTCCATCCTGCACCAGGACCCGCCGCAGCAGACATGTTGCCAGCCGGCGGGGCGGCCGTTAAGAGTACGCCCGCGCGCCTACCCTGGATCCGCCGGGACCGGGCGACATCGCATTTGGCGGGCCTGCTTCGCCAGGTCTGGAACTCGAGGGCGCTTTACGCGGGACAGCCTATGGCAACCCTGGTGATGAAGTTCGGCGGGACATCCGTCGCAAACATCGAGCGCATCCGCAATGTCGCCTTGCACGTCAAACGTGAAGTCGACGCGGGGAACCGCGTTGCGGTCGTGGTGTCGGCCATGGCGGGCACGACCAACCAGTTGGTCGGCTGGGTGCGCGAAACCTCGCTGCTGCATGACGCGCGCGAGTACGACGCCATCGTTGCCTCGGGCGAGAATGTTACCGCTGGCCTGCTCGCCATCGCGCTGCAGTCCATGGGGGTTCAGGCGCGGTCCTGGCAGGGCTGGCAAATTCCCATTCTCACCGACAAGGCCCATGGGGCAGCGCGCATCGTCGACGTGAAGGGCGAAAAGCTGCGCGAACGCCTTGCTGGCGGCGAAGTCGCTGTTGTCACGGGATTTCAAGGCCTTGAGCCAGAGCGCAACCGCTTGGCGACGCTTGGCCGAGGCGGCTCGGACACAAGTGCGGTGGCCATCGCGGTCGCGATCAAAGCTGATCTGTGCGACATCTACACCGACGTGGACGGCGTCTATACCACCGATCCACGGATCGTGCCCAAGGCCCAGCGATTGCCCAAGATCTCCTACGAGGAGATGCTGGAAATGGCGTCGCTGGGATCAAAAGTCCTGCAGACGCGCTCGGTCGAGCTTGCCATGGTGCACGGCATGCGCACCCGGGTCCTCTCGAGCTTCGTCCCCCCGGACGAAATGAAGCCCGCGCGCCCCGATACCTGGGACGAAATTGGAACCATCGTTTGCGACGAGGATGAGATCGTGGAGACGCAGGTCGTCAGCGGCATCGCTTATTCCAAGGACGAGGCCAAGGTCACCCTTCGGGGAATTGCAGACCGTCCGGGCATTGCAGCCGCCATTTTCGGTCCACTCGCCGAAGCCAGCATCAATGTCGACATGATCGTACAGAACCTGTCGGGGGATGGGCGGTCGACCGACATGACCTTTACCGTGCTCGAGGCGGATCTGCCGCGAGCGGTCGAGGTGCTCAAGAGCGCCCGCGACACGATCGGTGCGTTCGATGTCGACAGCTCTGCCGACGTGGTCAAAGTTTCCGTCATCGGCATCGGCATGCGCAGCCATGCCGGGGTTGCCGCAGACATGTTCCGGGCGTTGGCGGAGAAGGGCATCAACATTCTCGCCATTACAACCTCCGAGATTAAAATCAGCGTTCTGATTGATTCGGCCTATTCGGAACTTGCTGTCCGGACACTGCATTCTCTCTACGGTCTTGACGCCGAATAAGGCTGGAGCGGCCTAAATTTTATCCGGCAGTTCGGCTACAGCGACCGTGCAACGGCGCACATACGAGGTATTATCGGGCAGAGGCCCGGCGCATTGCGCCCTGCCCAATTGTGAACAGGAATCAGATGGCAATCCGTCCCGTCGAGGAACCGCACATCACATCGGCCGAGCCCGCGCTCCGGCTGTTGTTGCGGCGCCTGCGCGAGACGATGGCGGAAAACGACGACGGCCAGAGGCGGCTCGACAAGATTGTGCAGCTCGTTTCCAGGCTGATGGTGGCGGAGGTCTGTTCGATTTATCTGCGCCGGGTCGATGGCTCGCTGGAGCTGTTCGCCACAGAGGGGCTGAAGGCCGAAGCCGTCCACAACACGTTCATGAAGCGTGGCGAAGGTCTGGTCGGACGTTGCGCGGAATTGGCGGTGCCGGTCAACGAGCCCGACGCGCCCTCGCATCCGGCCTTTTCCTTCCGGCCTGAAACCGGTGAGGAGATCTACCATTCGTTCCTGGCCGTGCCGATCCTGCGCAGCGGCGAGGTGCTGGGCGTCCTCACGATCCAGAACCAGACGCCGCGGGAGTATTCCGACGACGACGTCGAAGCGCTGCAGACCACGGCGATGGTGCTGGCGGAGCATTTGGTAACGGGCGCGGTCGCGGGCGTCAGCTTGAACGGTGCGCCGCGACCGGCCGACGATGTGGTGCGCGGGCAAATGATCGCGGACGGTCTGGCGCTTGGCCATGTTGTCATGCACCAGCCGCGCATTGCGGTCACCGAACTGATCGCCACCGATACAGCGGCCGAGACGGCAAAACTGGACGCGGCGATCAACGAGCTGATGTCGACCCTCGACCAGTTGATCACGAGCGGCGATCTTGCGCGCGCCGGCGAGCATCGCGACGTGCTCGAAGCCTATCGCATGTTCGCCAATGACCGGGGCTGGCAGCGCCGGCTGCACGAGGCGGTGCGTTCCGGTCTGACGGCCGAAGCCGCTGTGGAACAGGTTCAAAACCGGACGCGGGCGCGCATGTTGCGCCTGCACGATCCGTTCTGGCGCGAACGTCTGCGCGACCTGGACGATCTCTCCGACCGCCTCCTGCGCATTCTGTTTGCCAAGCGCGGCGGGGCGGAGCCCGTGCTCGATCTGCCGGTCGATGCCATCATCGTCGCGCGGTCGATGGGGCTGCCGACCTGCTCGACTACGATCGCTCGCGCCTCAAAGGGCTGGTGATCGAGGACGGATCAAGCCACAGCCACGTGGCCATCGTTGCGCGCGCGCTTGGCATTGCGGCTGTGGGCGGCGCCCGCGGCGTGATGGAGCGCGTCGAGCAGGGCGCGCCGATCATCGTCAATGCGGAGGCCGGCGAGGTCCATATCCGCCCGTCGAGCCAGATGATCGCGCTCTATTCCGACAAGGCGCGCTTTCGTGCTCGCCGGCAGCGGCAATATCATGCGCTGCGCACCAAGCCCGCTGTGACGCGCGACAACCAGCGCATTCTATTGAACGTCAATGCGGGGCTCACTGTCGACATCGACCACCTCGAAGAGGCCGGTGCCGATGGCATCGGGCTCTATCGCACCGAATTGCAGTTCATGATCGCCTCATCGCTGCCCCGCATTGAACGGCAGGCGGCGACCTACCGCAGCGTGCTCGATGCGGCGGGCGACAAGCCTGTGGTGTTTCGCACGCTCGATATCGGTGGCGACAAGGTGCTGTCCTATCTGCGCAACAAGCCGGAAGAAAACCCGGCGCTCGGCTGGCGGGGTGTCAGGCTGGCGCTCGATCGGCCGGCACTGCTCCAGACACAGATCCGGGCCATGATCCGGGCAGCAAGCGGCCGGCCTTTGACGGTCATGGCGCCCATGGTGTCCGAGCGGTCGGAGCTGGTTGCCGTGCAGACGATCATTGCCGGTGAGATCGAGCGCGCGCGACGTCAGGAGCGCGAGGTGCCGTGCGCCGTGAAGGTTGGGATCATGATCGAGGTTCCCTCGATCCTGTTTGCACTCGACGATCTGATGGATCTCGTGGATTTCGTCTCGATCGGCTCCAACGATCTCTTCCAGTATCTGTTTGCTGCCGACCGCGGCAACGAGATGGTCGGCAATCGCTACGATCCACTCACGGTACCGTTTCTGCGCGCCCTGCGCTCGATCGTGGAAGCGGGCCAGCGGCATGGGGTCGACGTCTCACTTTGTGGAGAGATCGGCGGGCGCCCGCTCGAGGCTGCGGCTCTGATCGGCATTGGATTGCGGTCGCTGTCGATGGCGCCGGCCTCGATCGGCCCCGTCAAGGCCATGGTGCTGTCGCTCGATGCAGAGCGTGTGGCGAATTTCCTGATGCCGCTCATCGAGCCGGGTAAGCATGGCTCGGTGCGTGAGGCGTTGACGCGGTTTGCGGAGAACGAAGGACTGGAAATTTGACCGCGAGCGCCGGCACCTCCATGCCCAACTTGTTCGTGCCCGTCAGGCCGGCCTGTGCCTGATTTCGGCCTTTCCCCGCATGTCCTGCTGCTTGCCGCGTTTGCTTTCCTGGTCGCGGGGTTCGTCAAAGGCGTTGTTGGCGGCGGCCTCCCGGCCATTGCCGTGCCGATCATGGCAACGAGCCTGGACCCGGCTACGGCGGCGGCGTTGACGCTGGTGTCGGTCATTGCCACCAATATCTGGCTGCTGGCGCAGGGCGGGCTTTTTCTCAGGGTGATGAAACGGTATTGGCCGTTCCTCGGCATGCTGGCGATCGGCTGTGCCATCGGTTCGCAGATCCTGGTGGCGGTTCGGCCTGAGATCATGAAACTGGCCATGGGGGCCCTGGTGGTGGTGCTGAGCCCGCTGCCGTTCCTGCCTCAACGGTTTGCTGTGCCGCCGGCGTGGCAGCCGTGGCTCAACCCGCTTGCCGGCCTTGTTTTCGGCATCATCGGCGGAGCCACCGTGATGCTGGCGCCGGTGATCATCTATTTCGTGGCGCTGCGGATCGAGAAGGACCTGTTCGTCGCCTCGATGGGGGCGGTTGCCTTGAGCTCGATGACGCCGCTGTTCATCGGGCTTGCCGCCAGCCGGGTGCTGGGTCCGCACGAGTTGATGCTTTCGGCACTTGCATTTCTCCCGGCAGCGCTCGGCATGACGGTTGGCGTGTGGTTGCGCGGGCGCATTTCACAGCGCCACTTCCAGATTGTACTGAGCGTGGCGCTGCTTGCGATCGGGCTCAATCTCGTCAGCCGCAACTTCGGCGCGGTGATGCTGTGACACGCACGGCGGGCTGACGCGCCTCGCCGCGCGCACCCGGCACACCGGCTATCGCCGCATCAGCCGTCGACAACTTCGGCCTTCTCGAGCACAGCGCGCAGCAGCACGTCGGCGCCGGCCGTCGCCCATTCGGGTTTCATGTCCTCGGCCTCGTTGTGACTGATGCCGTCCACGCACGGCGTGAACACCATGGCGCTGGGGACCACGCGCGCCATGTTGACGGCATCGTGGCCGGCACCGGATGTGATCTCGCGCGCCGAATACCCGAGATCCCGCGCGGCACGACGGACGGCGTCGACGCAGGCAGCGTCAAAGGGCAAGGGCGGCCAATCGGCGACGACCTTGACGTCGATCTTGACGCCGGTCGCCGCGGCGATCTCGTCAATCGCCATCTTCAACGCTCGATCCATGGCGACCAGCTTATCGCCTTCGGGATGGCGCAGATCGACCGTCAGGAACACCGATCCGGGAATGACGTTTCGCGAGTTGGGATAGGCCTCGATCATGCCGCAGGTGGCGCAGGCGGAGGGATCATGGGCATGGCCGATAGCATTGACGCGCTCGACTATGCGGGCCGCGCCCAGCAGGGCATCGCGGCGGCGGCGCATGGGCGTCGGGCCAGCGTGACTCTCCTGGCCCTCGATGCGCAACTCGTACCACTTCTGCCCGTTGGCCACCGTGACGATACCGATGTCGATGCCCTCCTCCTCGAGCAGCGGCCCCTGCTCGATGTGCAGCTCGAAGAAGGCGTGAACCGGTCGGCCTCCAACGGGCTCGCCTCCCTTGTAACCGATGCGCTCGAGCTCTTCTCCGAGCACCTTGCCGTCGGGATCTTTGAGAGAAAGAGCCTGATCCAGGGGGAAGGCGCCGGCGAACACGGCTGAGGCCACCATGGACGGTGCGAACCGCGAGCCTTCCTCGTTGGTCCAGTTGACGATCTCGATCGGGTGGCGCGTCTTCACATCCAAATCATTGAGCGTGCGCACCAGCTCGAGGGCTGCCAGAACGCCCAAGGCGCCATCGAACTTGCCACCGGTCGGCTGGGTGTCGAGATGACTGCCGACCATTACCGGCGGCAGCGACGGCTCGGTACCTTCGCGCCGGGCGAACATGGAGCCCATGCCATCCACTTTTACCTGACAGCCGGCCGCTTCGGCCCAGCGCGCAAACAGTGCACGGCTGTGCATGTCGAGATCGGTGAGGGTCAATCGGTTGACCCCACCTTTGGGCGTGGCGCCGATGCGAGCCATCTCCATCAGGCTCGACCAGAGCCGTTCACCATTGACCCGGAGGTTTGTCGCTTGAGCCGGCATCGGCACCTTCCCTTTCATGGATGACCTGATCGTGGGCTCACGGCTGCTCGTGCTGTCCGATAAGACCGGGCGCATCATGACGGGGCAGGCCAACCACGTCCATCGGACGCTGTGACGCCGGACGGGTGATTGCCGCCGACCACGGCGCGAGCGGCCTTGGCGGTGAGCATCGCCTTTGTTAGTGTCCGGCCGACTTGATCGACCCGACGGCGCGGGGCTTGGCGGTGACGACAGGCTCGTCAGGCTCAGACGTCTTGTTGTGCCCGCCGTTTGAAGAGCACGAGGCCTGCCCGATGCAAACCAATGCGCGAACCGCTCTGATTTTCGGCGTTTCCGGCCAGGACGGCTCGTACCTTGCCGATCTGTTGCTGAAGCAAGGGCTGGAGGTGTTCGGCACCTCTCGCGACAAGGAGATTTCGAGTTTCTCAGGCCTCCGGGCACTCGGCATCTACGACAAGGTCACGTTGATGTCGACGATGCTCTCCGATTTCCGAAGCGTCGCCGTCACGCTCAGCAAGGTGCGCCCGCACTACATCTACAATCTCGCCGCCCAGTCCTCGGTCGGGCTCTCCTTCGACCAGCCCGTCGAGACCATCGACAGCATCATGCACGGCACCATCAACATCATGGAAGCCATGCGCTTCCTGGGTCTCGATGCGCGCCTCTATAACGCCTGCTCGAGCGAGTGCTTCGGCAACACCCACGACAAACCCGCCGTCGAGACCACGGAGTTTCGCCCCCGCAGCCCCTATGCCGTCGGCAAAGCTGCCTCCCATTGGGCGATCGCCAACTACCGCGAGGCCTATGGCCTCTATGCCTGCTCGGGATTCCTGTTCAATCACGAATCACCGCTGCGGCCGGCTCGTTTCGTCACCCAGAAGATCGTCCGTGGCGCCATGGACATCGCCGAGGGCAAGGCGCAGGGCCTCGAACTCGGCGATCTCGATCTTGCCCGCGACTGGGGATGGGCACCTGAATACGTCGAAGCGATGCGGCGGATGCTGGAGCTCGATGAGCCCAACGACTTCATCATCGCCACAGGAGAGACGCGCAAGCTCAGCGACTTCGTGGCTGCCAGCTTCAGCGCGCTGGGTCTCGATTGGACCAAGCATGTCACCAAGAGCGAAGCCTTCCGGCGCCCGACGGACATCATGTACTCGAGCGGAAATCCGGAAAAGGCCGAGCGGCTGCTCGGCTGGCGGGCCGAGACGCACATGAACCAGGTTGTCGAAAAACTGATTGCCGCTGAAACGCAGCGGCGTGCTGCGCTGTAGGCGGGCGCTCGGATCAGAATGTGAGCGCGAGGCGCAAACCCTCGTCGATGGCGCGGACGGCGTCGAGTTCTGCCGAGCGCTCGGCGCCACCGATCAGGTGGCAGGATCGGCCAGCCGCCGCGAGGTCCGCATAGAGCGATCTCTCCTCGTCCTGGCCGGCGGCGATCACGACCGTATCCGCCGGGATCGTCCGTTGCGCACCGTCCACCGTAATGTGCACACCGGCGTCGTCGATCCTTTCATAGGCAACGCCCGAGATCTGCTTGACGTTGGCCCGTGCCAGCTCGAGGCGCAGGATCCAGCCGGTCGACACGCCGAGCGAACGGCCCATGCGCCCAGCCTTTCTTTGCAGCATCGTGATTTTTCGCGGTGGGGCGTGGTCTGCAGCCTTGGTCAGCGCACCACGGTGCGTCATGCCCGCCTCGACACCCCAATGGCTGAGGAAAGCATCGCGCGCATCGTCATCGGCATTGCCGGCCTGCAGCAAATACTCGGCCACGTCGAAGCCGATACCGCCGGCACCGATGATGACCACCTGCTGGCCAGCCTGGCGTTTGCCTGAGAGCAGATCGGCATAAGAGACGCATTTGGCATGATCGATGCCGGCGATGTCCGGCACCCGCGGGCGGGCGCCGGTGGCCACCACGACCTCGTCGAAACCGTGTGCGAGATCGGATGCCGCTGCCTTGGCCGACAACCTGACATCGACGCCCGCTTGCGCCAGCCGGATGGCGTAATAGCGCAGCGTCTCGTCGAACTCCTCTTTGCCCGCAACGTTGCGCGCCAGATTGAGCTGGCCGCCGATTCGCTCGCCGGCTTCGAACAGCGTCACCGCATGACCGCGCTCGGCCGCCGTCAGGGCGCACGACAGCCCGGCGGGGCCTGCGCCGACCACGGCCACGCGCTTCTTGACTGCCGGCAGCGGTCGATCGAGATCGACCTCGCGGCCGGCGCGCGGGTTGACGAGGCAGGTCGTGACGCGATTGGAGAAGATGTAATCGAGGCAGGCCTGGTTGCAGGCAATGCAGACGTTGATCGCCTGCCGGGCACCGGCTCTGGTCTTGGCGATGAAATCGGGATCGGCCAGCCAGGGCGTGCCATCGACACGAGATCGGCATCGCCCGACGCCAATATGCGTTCGGCAACCTCGGGCGTGTTGATGCGGTTGGAGGCAATCACCGGAATGGAAACGGCCTCTTTCAGGCGGCGGGCGGCAAGGTCCAGGCTGCTCGCGGCACCTTCTGGGCGATGGTCGGGATGCGTGCTTCGTGCCAGCCGATGCCTTGATTGATGATGCTGGCGCCCGCGGCCTCGGCGGCGCGCGCCTGGGCCACGATTTCCTCCCGGTCAGGCCGCCATCGACCAGGTCGATCGAAGAGATGCGATAGATGACGATGAAGTCTTGGCCGACCACCGACCTGACGGCCTTCAGCACCTCGACCGGAAACCTCAAGCGGTTCTCGATGCTGCCGCCCCAGTCGTCGTCACGATCGTTTGTGCGTGGCGCTGTGAACGTATGATCAAATAGCCTTCGCCGCCCATCACCTCGACGCCGGCATAACCCGCCTCGCGGGCCAGCGCAGCGCAGCGCGCATAGTCCGCAATCGTGCGGGCGATATCTCCTTCGTCCATGCGCCGGGGCTGCTCGGGTTGATCGGCGAGGCGATGGTCGACGGGCTGACGGGGATGCCGTCTCTGGCGTAGCGGCCGGCATGCAGGATCTGGAGGACCATCTTGCCGCCGGCATCGGCGACGCCTTGCACGATGTCGCGATGCTCTGCCACCTGATCGGAGCGCATCAGCGTTGGCCCGCCGGGCTCGATCAGGCCTTCTTCGTTGGGGGCATAACCGCCCGTCACCAGCAGTGCAGCGCCACCACGCGCCCGCTCCTCATAAAAGCGCCGCATGCGCTCCTGCGGGCGATCAGGCGTTTCAAGGCGGGTGTGCATTGAACCCATGATCGCCCGGCACGGAGGGTCGTGTGGCCAAGATCGAGGGGACTGAGCAGGCGCGGAAAATCGGTCATCGGGTCATCTCGGCTCGACATCTGGAGTGCGAACGGGCGCCAGCTCACGCATTGGCAGACGGAAACTCAATGTAGACCGCTGGCACACGATCGGTCAGCCAAACCCCGTTTTCCGATCTGTAGAAGACGTGACCATCGCCATGCATACGCCCAGCGTCGATGCGCAGCACGACCGGCTTGCCGTGACGCGCACCCACCTTGTGGGCCGTGTGCGCATCTGGTGACAGGTGCACGTGCTGACGCGATGCAGAATGCAGGCCCGAGGCTGCGATGGACGGCACGTTGGTGGCTGCCGTGCCGTGGAACAACTGCGCCGGCGGCGCCGCGGCCTCGAGCGCCAGATCCACATCGATGGAATGGCCTTGGTTGGCGCGGATGCGCTGACCATCGCCGCTCAGGGCAAAGCGCTGCTTGTCGCTGGTGCGGACGACCAACTCGATCGTCGGACGGTCGAGTTGCTGGCCATGGCCCTGCGCCCTTTCGATCAGTTCCCCGACATCGGCCCAGCCATTGGCGTCGAGCGCAAGCCCGATACTGCCGGGATCATGGCGAAGCACGAATGAAAGGAACTTGCTGGCTCGAACGAGATCGCGGTTCATCAACCTACCCGGTTATCAACTCAATCGAACATGATGACACCACGCGCCACCTGGCCGTTGGCCATGATCTGGAAACCCTCGTTGATTTCCTCGAACTTGTAGGTGCGCGAAATGAGGTCATCGAGATTGAGCTTCTTTTCCATCGACAGGTCGGCCAGCGTGCCGAAATCGACGGCGGGGCGTACCGAGCCGTAGTAGGTGCCCGAGAGTGTCTGCTCACCGTAGACCATCAAGTGCGGCGCAATCGGAGCGCGCGTCGAGAATGCGGGGATGCCAACGATGACGGCGTGGCCTGCCGGCGCCAGGGCGTCGACGATCTGCAGCACGGTCGGTTCGGTGCCGATGGCATCAAAGGCATAGTCGACGCCGAGGCCGGTGATGTCCTTGACCCGCTCGATGACGTTCTCGCGCTTGCCATTGATAATGTGGGTGGCGCCGAAATTGGTCGCCATCTGTAGCTTATTGTCGAGCAGGTCACAGGCGATGATAGTCTTGGCACCAGCAAGGCGGGCGCCTTGGATCACATTCAAGCCGACGCCACCGCAGCCGACGACCAGTACGCTGGAGCCCGGCTCGACCTTGGCGTGGCGAATGGCGGCACCGACGCCGGTGGCCACCGAGCAGCCGATGATCGCCGCGTGCGGCCAAGGCAGATCCTCGCGCACCTTCACGACCTGGTCGGCGGGGCAGACCGAATATTCAGTAAATGTGCCGATGCGAGCCATGACGTTGACCGGCTCGCCGTTGAGCTTCACGCGGCTGGTGCCGTCGTGCATGACCCAGCGCGAGGTATCGTTGAAACCGATACACAGCACGGTGCGCCCCTTGGCACAGTAGGCGCAGTGACCGCAGTTGGAGCGGAACGAAAAGATGACGTGGTCGCCCCGTTTGAGATTGTTGACGCCGGGGCCGACCTCGACGATTTCGCCGGCCGCTTCATGGCCGAGCACCATGGGCAGCGGCAACGGCCAGTCGCCAACCATGATGTGCCAGTCCGACATGCAGACGCCTGCGGACTTGACCTTGACCCGCACCTCTCCCGCCTTCGGCCCCTCCTGCTCGAGTTCCAGGATCTCCAGCGGCTTGTTAACCTGTGTCAACACGGCAGCGCGCGTCTTCATTGGGGGGTCCTCCGGGTCTCTGGCATGGTGTTTGGGTCCACTCGATGAAGCGAATGTCTTGGCCAACCCTTACCGCCGCCGGGCCTCAGTGCCAAGAGACACCCGCATGGGCCCGCCATGGCTCAATGGGGCCCTTTGGTCGCGCTGGCGACGGGCCCAATGCTGCGTCCATCTTCCGAGGCAGCGGGAGACCGGGCGTGCGCCAGATTTACCAATTGGGCGGGGTCGCGGTATTGCGGCGGTTTTTCACCATTTCTCACCCTCTGCGATAATCTGTGCTGGATATTTGTCTCAGTGCCGCCATATTGTCGCACCGGTTCCCGGGATACTCGGATTTTGACGGCTGCAGGCTGCGCCCGAACGCCGATATCATTGTGGAGATGACAGGCCCGACCCGCTCACGCCGGCGTCCGAAAACGCAGAACGATGCGGGAAATGGCACTCATAACGCGAGGAGCGGGCGTGAGCTGGATTGAATACTGGAACGCCAAGCCGTCCATCTATGTGAATGCTCGCCACAAGCAAGTGCATTACCGCAATATTGCCGACGGCATCGGTGCGCACCTTCACGGTCGCGGCCGGGTGTTGGACTATGGCTGCGGGGAAGCCTTGTTCTCGCACCGCGTGGCTGAAAACTGCGACCAACTTTACCTCTACGACGCGGCGCCGGCCGTGCGCGAGGGGTTGGAGGCCCGCTACAGCGATCATGAGAGCATTATTGTTCTCGGTGACGAGGATCTCGCCCAGTTGCCGCGCGGAAGCGTCGATCTGGTGATCGCGAATTCGGTTGTTCAGTATCTTGACGAAGCCGGTTTGGCGCGTGCGATCCGAACCTGGAAGCGTATCCTAGCGCCCGGCGGCCGGGTCCTCGTTGCCGATGTCATTCCGCGCTCGGTTGGAGCTGCCACGGACGCGATCGCGTTGTTGCGCTTTGCTGGGCGGAACGGGTTCCTGACGGCGGCCTGTGCCGGTCTTCTGCGCACCTTCTTTTCCGACTACCGGCGCCTGCGCGGCAGCCTCGGCCTGACGCAACTGGAAGAGCATGAAGTGGGAGACTTTTTTGCGCGTCAGGGTTTGAAAGTGTGTCGCATTCATCCGAACCTGGGGCACAATCAAGGGCGGATGGCCTTCATTGCGACTGCGCACGAGGCCACCGACGAAGCGCAGCACACCAGCAGCGAGGTCTCCAGCGGCCAACATGGGGCCGTTGGCAATATATGAGCCGGACGCCTTGGTTTCGGCGCCCTGACTTTGTGGCTGTCGTGGCCTTCCTCGGGCTTTGGCTCGCCTGCAGTTGGCCCTGGCTGTCGGGCGGTGTGACCATTCCCTATGACGCCAAGGCTCTGTTCCAGGCCCAGCTTCAATTCCTCGCCAATGCGCTGCACTCCGGCCAGTCACCGGCGTGGAACCCCCACATCTTCGTCGGCGTGCCGCAGATTGCCGATCCGCAATCGCTGATCTTTTCACCGGCCTGGTTGATCGCGTGGTGGAGCAAGGCACCGAGCTTTTGGAGTCTGGATGCCTATGCCTTCGGCTTGAAGGCCTTGGGCGGCATCGCGCTCGTGATGCTGTTTCGCGAGCACGGCTGGCATCCCGGCGCGGGATTGCTCGCTGCCGTCTGCTTTACCTTTGGCGGCTCGGCCGCCTGGCGGATCCAGCACGTCGGGCAGATCCAAAGCTATGCGTTCTTTGCTCTCGCGCTGTGGCTCACCATCCGCGCGACCACGCGCAAGTCCCCGTTAAGCGGCCTTGCTGCCGGGCTGGCGATCGGCATGTTGATCGTCTCGCGCGATCAGGTGGCGATGATCGGCTGCTACCTGATTGCCATCATCGTCGCCACGCGCTGGCTCACCGCTGCCTCGCCCGTGACAGCATTGCGACAGCAGTTGCCCGTGCTTTGCATCGCCGCCGCGGTCGGCGTTGTGCTTGCAATTCTTCCGGTTGCCTTCACATGGGCCTTCCTGTCGAGCTCCAACCGCCCGTCGATCGATTTTATCGAGGCCGCGCGGGCTTCGCTGCATCCGGCCTCGTTGCTCAGCCTCTTCATCGCCGATCTCTATTCGGCGGCCAATCCCGCGGTCGCCTACTGGGGGCCCTACAGCGATCCCTGGAATCCTGACGAACTCGCGCTCTCTGCGAACATGTGCCAGCTCTATCTCGGCGCATTGCCGGCACTCCTCGTTCTTACCGCGACATTGCGCGGCCAATTGTGGCGCACCGAAATCCGCCCCTATTCAATCGCAGCGCTCGTGGCCGCTCTCTACGCGCTCGGCAGCTTTACACCTGCCTTCTCGTGGATGTACGCCCTCGTGCCCGGCGTTTCATTCTTTCGCCGACCGGCAGATGCGACCTTCCTGATGGGCGGCATGGTGGCGATCGTTGCCGGCTATGGGGCTCACTGTTGGCTTACGGGGCAGGTCTCGCTTGCCGCCGACAAGCTTGGTAAGTGCGTCGGCCACGTCTTGCTCGGCATCGTCATCGCGGCCATCACCATTGCCATCAGCCGAGGGCGACTGATGGATGCAGCCCTCCCGCTTGTCATTGCACTGTTGTGGCTGGCAGCGGCGGCTTGGCTGCTATCGGTGTCGGGCTCGAAGATTGTCCGGGCGGGCTCGGCAGCTGGTCTGCTCCCAGCCATCTTTCTCGCTGGCGATCTCGCTTTCAACAACGGACCGACCGAACCGACCGGAAAAGCGCAGGACGCCTCGCTCGAAGCGCTGCGCGCCGTGCCGAACGACGCGACGATCGCGTTCCTCAAATCGCACGTGCGCCACGCCAAGGGTTCACCCTGGCGCGATCGGATCGAGATCGCGGGCCTCGGTTTCAACTGGCAGAATGTCGGCGAGGTGCAAGGCATCGACCAAACGCTCGGCTACAATCCCTTGCGCACCGATATCGTGGCCAAAGCGGTTGGTGCTGGCGACTATATTGCCGGCTACGACCAGCGTGAATTCAGCATGTTCTTTCCCTCATATCACTCGCAACTGGCAAATCTGCTGGGCCTTCGCTACATCGCCAGCCCCGTCCCCATCGAGACCGTTGACCACATGATCGGCAAGGGTGAGCTCAATCTGGTGGCCAGAACGCGCGACGCCTACATTTACGAAAATCCAGATGCGCTGCCGCGCGTGATGTTCGTGACCCAAGCCATCCGCGGCGATTTCGATGCCATCCTCGCCGACGGCCGCTGGCCGAGTTTCGATCCCAGCAAGGCTGTACTCCTCGAGGAGGGCAGCGAGATCGCTTTTCCTGCGCCAGTTCAGGCCATGGGCCAGGGCGGCCAGGCATCGACCTTTCGCGTCGATGCCGCTGCTCCGGCCCCCACTACGCCGCTGGCGCCGCCAAAAGTTGCCCTCGCCGATTACCAGAACACGCGCGTCACCGTCACCGTGGACACGAGCCAGCCCGGCTATCTCGTTCTCAACGACGTCTGGCACCCGTGGTGGCGAGCCACCGTTGACGGTCGGCCCATGCCGTTGTTGAAAGCCAACCTGATGTTTCGTGCCGTGGCCTTACCGGCCGGCCGGCATGTCGTCCAATTCGAGTTTCTGGCGCTGGCTGGCCTCGCTGCCGACCTGCGCAGCGTGCTGCGCCAGGCGTGGCATTGGGAAAGCAGCAATTCCGAGGACGACAGTGCGCCCCGCTTGCGTCTTGCCCGGCGTCACGACTAGCCTTGCCGCCAGGGTTCATCTGCAAGCACGATCAGGAGGCGCTGCCATGCGACTTGACGGCAAAGTTGCCCTTATCACTGGTGCGGCATCCGGCATGGGGGCTGCGACAGCGCGTCTGTTCGCTCGCGAGGGCGCCAAGGTCGTCATTGCCGACCTGAAGGACCGCGAGGGGCAAGACGTTGCTGCGTCGATCGGGAGTACCGCACGCTACGAAAGGCTCGATGTCACGGACGAGGCCAATTGGGCTTCGGTGGTCGAGGCAACGGTCCGACACTTCGGCAAGCTCGATATCCTCATCAACAACGCCGGCATCTCCGGCAGTGCGGAAGAGGACCTCTACTCGACCGAGGCTTGGCACCGCATCATGAACGTCAACGCGACTGGCGTCTTCCTCGGCACCAAGTACGGCGTCAGGGCGATGGCAGCCGCGGGCGGCGGGGCGATCGTCAACCTGTCCTCGATTGCCGGCGTGATCGGCAGCGACGGCATCCACATGGCTATAACGCCTCGAAGGCCGCCGTTCGCCTGATGACCAAATCAACCGCCGTGCAACACGCCAAAGACGGTATTCGCGCCAACTCCGTACATCCCGGCGTCATGCCGCCGATGCTCACTTCGGGCCGCACAGCCGACCCCGAGGTCAGGGCGCGGCGGATGAACGTCATCCCGATGCGCCGGCCCGGTGAGGTGGACGAGGTGGCCTATGCCGTTCTATTCCTTGCCTCCGATGAAGCCTCCTACATTACCGGCACGGAATTGCTGGTTGACGGCGGGGCTGTCGCCATCTGACCCTTCAGACCCGCCCTTGGCGCCTATGCGCCGCCTGGAGCCCAGCATATGAAATTCAGTTTCACCGACGAACAAAACGAGTTCCGCTCGGTCGTCCGACGCTTCATGGAAGACAAGTCTCCGACGACGGCTGTGCGCCGGTTGATGGAGACCGAGACGGCCCGCGACGACGATGTCTGGCGACAGATCAGCCAGGACCTGGGGCTGACGGCCGTGCATATTCCTGAGGCCTACGGCGGACAGGGATACGGAATTTCCGAACTCGCCATCACGGTCGAGGAAATGGGCCGCGCGCTTTTGTGCTCGCCCTACTTTGCCACCACCGTGCTCGGCGCAACGGCCATCCTGAAAGCCGGGACCGAGGCTCAGAAGAAAGCCCTGCTGCCAGAGATTGCCGGGGGCACCAAGACTGCAACGCTCGCAGTGACGGAAGAGGGCGGGAGTTGGGACATTGCGAGCATCGCTGCCACTGCACGGGGCGATGGCACCGGCTACCGGCTCGACGGCACCAAGAGCTTCGTCGTTGACGGCCATAGCGCAGATGTAATCGTGGTCGCCGCACGCAAGCCCGGCAGCCGCGGCACCGACGGGCTTTCATTATTCACGGTGCAGGCGGGAGCAAAGGGCCTCGAGCGGCAGCGGCTCGAGACCGTCGATCAAACCCGCAAGCTGGCGCGTCTCACCTTCAAGGACGTGGACGCGCAACTGCTCGGCTCCGAAGGCGGCGGCGCGGCGGCAATGCAAGCCACACTCGACATTGCGGCCATCTGTCTTGCCAACGAAATGGTCGGTGGCGCCGAGCGTCTGCTCGAGTCGGCGATCGAGTATGCCAACCTGCGCATGCAGTTCGGCCGGCCGATCGCCTCGTTCCAATCCCTGAAGCACAAGGCGGCCGACATGCTGCTCGACGTCGAGCTCGCAAAGTCAGCTGCCTATTACGCGGCAGCGGCAGCCGACGAGGATGATCCGGAGCTGCCTGCCCTCGCTTCGATCGCGAAGGCTGGCGCCTCAGAGGCCTATATGCAGACCGCCATCCATGCCGTGCAAATTCACGGCGGCATCGGCTTTACCTGGGATAACGATACGCATTTGTGGTTCAAGCGGGCCAAGAGTTCCGAGGTCTTCCTCGGGGCACCCGAGTTTCACCGCGAACGGCTGATGCAGAGCTGGAACGTCTGAAAGGGCGAGGGACATGACCGAAATTACCGCTGAGTCCGTCCGCGCCGAGGCCCGTCAGTGGCTCGAGGCCAACTGGGACCCGAACCTCGGACTGGTCGAATGGCGCAACAAGCTTGCCGACTCCGGCTGGGGGGCACCACATTGGCCAAAGGAATGGCACACGGGCGCGGCTTGCCTGTCGGCATGGTTGCGATCGTGGACGAGGAATTCGACCGCATCGGCGCTGTTGGCGTGGCCAAGATGGGGATTAGGACGCTCGCTGCGGCGACCACCCCGCGCACGGCACCGATCTCCACAAACAGCGCTTCCTGCGCCGCATCCTGACGGGTGAGGACACCTGGTGCCAGCTCTTCAGCGAACCCGGCAGTGGCTCCGATCTTTGCCGGCGCACTGACGCGGGCCGAGAAGCGGCAACAAGTGGGTCGTCAACGGCCAGAAGGTCGGACCACCAGCGCACACCGTGCCGACTACGGCTTGCTGCTGGCCCGCACCAACATGGACCTGGCCAAGCACAAGGGCCTCGCCTATTTCATCATCGAGATGAAGCAGCCGGGCGTCGAGGTGGTGCCGCTCCGGCAAATGAACGGACACGCCTCCTTCAATCAGGTGTTTCTCACCGATGCGGAGGTGGCGCCCGAATATCTGGTCGAGCAGGACGGCGACGGCTGGAAGATCGCCACCACCACGCTCATGCACGAGCGGCGCGGGGCCGATTCAAGCCGCCGCTATGCCAAGGCGTCCGACCGTCCTGAGCGCATCTACCGGGAGGAGGCTGAGGAGATCGCGGTCGATCTCGAGCCCTACAAGTGGTACCCGCAGCGCACCGGTCGCGTCGATCTGGTGATCCAGCGGGCGAAGGAGACCGGACGCAACACCGATCCCGTCGTACGCCAGGAAATCGCAAAGCTGATGATCATGGCGAAGTCGGCCGAATGGACCGCGCGCCGCGCCCGCGAGGCACAGGCGCAGGCCGTCCACAAGGCCCAGAGGGCTCGATCGGCAAGCTTGCCGCCAGCTATATCGCCCGCGCTGCAAATCGCGTGCACACCATGATGTCCGGCACCGATGCGATGTTGACGGGGAAGGATAGCCCCATGGACGGCATCATCGCGGAAATCCTGGTGTCGACGCCCGCCATCTCGATTGCCGGCGGCACCGACGAGATCCAGAAACATCATCTCCGAGCGCGTCCTGAAGATGCCCAAGGAGCCCAGGATCGACGCGGACCGGCCATTCCGGGAGGTGCCGAAGAACGCGCTGACGAAGTGGATTGGGGGAGCGCGCTGAGGCCAACATTGCGACAACAAGCGCTGCTCGGGGGTAACCCTGCAGCGGCGCCTGCGGCCCCCGACCGGTTGCAGCAGCACAGGTGGCGCTGGCTCCCGATCGCGGCCCCCGCAATCCGGCTTGCGTCTCAGCCGTCACTCGCTATAGTCCGCGCGCATTCAGTCCGGAGAGATGGCCGAGTGGTTTAAGGCGCACGCCTGGAACGCGTGTGTACGTGGAAGCGTACCGTGGGTCTGAATCCCACTCTCTCCGCCAGAGCGCCATTTCAAACCCTTAGTGAAATCCGGCTCTTCGCTGAATGCGCGCACCATTGGCCTTTCGCTGAATGCGGGGGCAGGGCATTTTCGGGCGTCCTGGGACGTGTGGTTATCAGTTGGCCGGTTTCGGTGTCCATCCCTTTACTTGATCACGCACAGCGCCCTGACGCATCGGCGAGTTCGGCCCGGACGCCGACCGATAGCCGTCCCGCATGACGGGCGGCGTTCGCGGGGCAACCAGCAGCATGTGGCGGGCTGGGTCGCGGGCCAGGGCCTCTGTTCGCCACGCAGCTCCAATCCGCCATCACCGAGACGCGCCAGGCGTGGTGCCATCGCGTCATCTGCGCGTTGGTGATCATCATGCGATCCAGGTGGTTGGGCATACCATCCTCCTAGGCAGTCGCTAACCCGTCGTCCGGCCAGCTCACCGCAACGGCATGCCCCAGACGAACCCTGGCCCAGTTGGGAGCGGCGCTCGGTTGGGGTGCACCTGATGCAACTGCGTGGGGCTTGCTCCCCTCAGGCCAAGCGACCTCGATTGCTACCGAAACCAAGTGTCCGCAGCTCGGGGTGGTCCGACTGTCGTTGGCCAAGGTGGCTTACAGTGAGTTTTGACCCAGACCCGCCTGTCCTGCTATTCGCGCATTCGTCAGTTCATCCCTTGCGCAGCGGACATGATGCGGAGGTCTGGATCGGATGGCAGCGCGTTGATCCGGGCAGTCGGGCAGTTGACTTTGACTGCCTACTTTGCTGACTTTACATCAGGAAAGCCGGCCCGCATGTAGGCTATGATTTTCCAGATCTCGTCGCGTTTGAGCGTGTCTTTGAACGCCGGCATCGCCGTACCGAAGGCCTTGCCACCCTCCGACACGCTCCAAAGCAGATACTCGTCCGCGGCCATCGGGTGCTGGACGAGATAGGCGAGCAGAGCTGGAGACGGCGTCAGCGCTTTTCCGGCCTCACCGTCTCCGAGCCCGCTCTTGCCATGGCAGGAGGCGCAAACTGGAGCATAAAGGCGACCGCCCTCGCCAACCGTTTCAGCGGTAGTGGAACCGTTGATATGCGCCGGCATATTCGGTCGGAAGGCCTTCGTGCATGTAGGTCCAATGGCGCTGCATGCGGGCGCGCATATCCTGGTTCATGCCTGAAGCGTCCCAATGGCGCCGGTGCATCCAGCCCGGCATCCAATAGTCACGGCCCCACCCCATGCCAGAACCGCTTTGGGTCTGGACACGTGAACTGAGCGCTAATGAGCCAGTGGCGATAGCGACGATGAGCGCCGCGCCAAGTGCTGCGCGACCATGAAAACGACTGTCCATACGCCAACTCCCGGGTTCGCATGAATTGACCTCGGTCCGGCAGCCTGCGGCCGCCGGGCTGCGAACAGATATCAGCGCGTCAACATGAGGGCATTGGCATTGGTCAATGTGCCATGTCCACGTTGGTGACGCGAAACTGCTTGTCGACGCCCTGCTTGAGCGTGATCGTGACCTTGTCGCCAGCCTTGAGCTTCGACAGATCGACTTTCTTGGTGACAGGCAGGTCCATGGTCATCTGCGGCCACTTCAGCGCCGGTACAGGATCGTGTGTGACGTTGATCATGCCTTTGGCGGTGTCGACTTTGTGCACGACGGCCTTGGCTTTGACTTCGCCCGTATTCTCCGTCGCCATCGTGTGGCCCGCGTGCCCGGAATGCTGGGCAAGCGCAGCACCGGACAACATCAGCGGGGCACAGATGATCGTGACGATAGCCGTTGTCTTCATGATCGGTTTCTCCTGCTTGGTTGAGCGGTCGCCCCAGCTGGACCGGCCGCGCTTTGCTCGTGCCGCCTTACGTGGCGGTCACGGATCGGGGTTCCGGTCTCTCTAGGATACCGGCAGATGGTGTCGGCGGCTTGGCGAAGCGCCGGCCCTCCCACACCAGATAGACGACCGGAATGACGATCAGCGTCAGCACTGTCGTCGAAAGCATGCCGCCGACCATGGGGAGCGCGATGCGGCGCATGACGTCCGCACCTAGACCATCGGTGAAGAACACCGGTAACAGGCCGGCGATGATCGTCAGCACGGTCATCAGCTTCGGGCGCACGCGCATGACGGCACCCGCCTCGATGGCAGCGATCAATTGGGCACGCGTGACTGGCGGGTGCTCGCGTACACGCGCGTCGATGTATAGCAACATGACAACGGCCGTTTCGACCGCAATGCCCCCGAGCGCGATGAAGCCGACCGCCACGGCAACCGAGAGGTTGTAGCCGGCGAGATAAACGGCCCACAGCCCGCCGACGAGACCGAAGGGCAGCGACAGCATGATGATGCCTGTGCGGTCGAGCCGTCCGAAATGCAGCATGAGCAAAACGAGGATGATCGCGACGGCAGATGGGATGGCGATCGCAAGCCGCTCGCGCGCCTCGATCAACTGCTCGAACTGTCCAGACCAGGTTATCGCATAGCCCGGCGGCAACTGGACTTTGTCGCGAACGATAGCCTGCGCCTCGGCGACATAGCCGCCGATGTCGCGCTTGGCGATGTCGACCAGGACCCAACCGGTCAGGCGCGCATTTTCCGATCGCAGCATCGGCGGGCCATCGGTGTAGCTGATCTTGGCAACCTCGGCCAATGGGATGTGCTGGCCCTGCGGCGTGGGTATGAGGATGTCGGCCAATTGCTCGGGCGTTTCGCGGAAGGGCCGATCGTAGCGCAACATGATCGCGTAGCGCTCGCGACCCTGCACGCTTTCGGCAAGCTTCATACCCCCGAGCGCGGTCTGGATGACCGATTGGAATGTGGCGAGATCAATGCCGCGCCGCGCCAGTTCCAACCGGTTGGGCTCGATCTCCAGGTATTTTCCGCCCGTCACGCGATCGGCGAAGGCGGAGCGCGTACCGGGCACGCCCTTCACGGCGGCTTCCACCGCAAGTCCGATGCGATCGATCGTTTTCAGGTCGTTTCCGGAAATCTTGATACCGACCGGCGTGCGAATGCCGGTGGAGATCATGTCCATGCGGATCTTGATCGGATAGCCCCATGAATTGACAAGCCCCGGCATCTTGGTGCGGGCGTCCAGCTCCTGCGTGATCTGTTCGACAGTGACGCCTGGCCGCCACTGTGCCTTCGGCTTCAGCTTGATCCAGGTCTCCAGCATCGAGATCGGCGCGTTATCGGTCGCCGTGTCGGAGCGGCCAAGTTTTCCGAAAACACGTTCTACCTCGGGCACCGTTGCGATCAGCCGGTTGGTCTGCGCCAGAATCTCCTTCGACTTGGCGATTGAGATTCCGGGCAAGGTTGTGGGCATGTAGAGCAGTTCGCCCTCATAAAGCGCGGGCATGAACTCGCTACCGATCCGCATGGCTGGCCAAACGAGGGAGCCAATGGCAGCGACGGCAATCAACAGCACCGCCCAATGTGCCGAGAGGGCCAGACGCAGCAGTGGCCGGTAGATCCAAACGAAGAGGCGATTGATCGGGTTGGCGAGTTCGGGACGTATGCGCCCCCGTATGAGCCACACCATAAGCACCGGTACCAGCGTCACCGACAGTACGGCAGCAAACGCCATGGCGTAGGTCTTGGTGTAGGCGAGTGGCGCAAACAGACGATGGCTCTGGCCCGTCAGCGCAAACACCGGCAAAAACGAGACAGTTATGATGAGAAGCGAGAAAAATAGGCCAGGGCCGACCTCTTTCGCGGCGATGACGATTGCCGCTTTTCGTTCAGGCCCGGTGGCTTCGGCCGGCATGTCCGCCAATTTCCTATGAGCATTCTCAACCATGACGATAGACGCATCGACCATGGCGCCGATCGCAATTGCAATGCCGCCGAGCGACATGATGTTGGCGGTGATGCCTTGCCAGCTCATGACAATGAAAGCTGCGAGGACGCCGAGCGGTAGCGTGATGATGGCAACGAATGCCGAGCGCAGGTGCAGCAGGAACACAAGGCACACGAGCCCTACGACCAAGGCCTCCTCGATAAGCTTGGTCGAGAGATAGTCGACGGCACCTTCGATCAGGGGTGCGCGGTCGTAGACCGTGACAATCTCCACACCTGGAGGCAGTCCGGCCTTGATCTCCTCCAGCTTGCGTTTCACACCGCGAATGACATTGAGCGCATTTTCGCCGGCCCGCATCACGACGATGCCGCCTACCACCTCAGCTTGTCCGTTCAGCTCGACGACGCCGCGCCTGAGCTCCGGTCCCTCCACGACATTGGCGATATCGCCGAGCACGACGGGCGTGCCACCTTCGGCAAAGACGACCACCTGGCGAAGCTGTTCTAGGCTTTTGATGTAGCCGGTCGAACGCACGACGAGCTCGGTTTCTGCCCGCTCGATGACGCGGCCGCCGGCCTCACTCGAAGCCGCCTTGACGGCAGCTGCGATGCGGCTGAGTGGAACGTTGTAGGCCCGCAAACGGTTGGGATCGACGAGAACTTGATACTCCTTGACGAAGCCGCCGACGGAGGCCACTTCCGACACACCGCGAACCGTCGCCAGCTCGAACTTCACGAACCAGTCCTGTAGCGATCTGAGTTGCGCTAGGTCGTTGCGGCCAGACTTGTCGATCAGTGCGTACTGAAATACCCAGCCGACACCGGTCGCATCTGGACCGATAGCCGGTCGCGCGTTGTCGGGAAGCGTACCGCCAACCTTGGACAGGGCTTCGACCACACGCGATCGCGCCCAATACTGATCGACTCCATCCTCGAACACGACGAATACGAAGCTCGTGTCGAACATGGAGAAGCCGCGCACGGCTTTGGTGCGCGGCAGCCCAAGTAGTGTTGTCGACAGCGGATAGGTGACAAGATCCTCCACGATTTGCGGCGATTGACCCGCAAGATCGGTCCGGATGATGACCTGCGTGTCCGTGAGGTCGGGAATGGCATCGAGCGGGGTTTGCTTCACGCCGATCCAGCCGGCGATGGCCAGAGCTGCCGCTAGCATCAGCACCAGAAGCTGGTTTGAAACGGACCAGCCGATGATCCCCGCCACGCCCGAACGGGTGGGATCATGGCCCGCGATATCATGGGGATGGTTCATGATCTCACCCCGGATGCTTGTGCTTGAGGGCAGGTTTTGCCGCTTCAGGCATCAGTGGCGGCTGCAAAGCTTCGGTGGGCTCGGTGGCAAGCTTTGGCGATGCAGGCCACGACAGTGAGACGGCAGGCCCGTTGCCATAGGGATTGACGGCGCGACCGCTCGGCTGCAACCAAAGCTTGGCGCTCTCCTCGTCCTGCAGCAGCGCCAGCTTCTTGTCAGCATAGTGTTGCGGCGCCCCCTCCAGCATCCACGGCTTCAATGCCAGCACGAGCGCATCGAGCGCGGCGCGGGTTTCGCTCTCGCTGCGGGCAGCCTGCGCCAATGCAATGGCCTTCGCCGCGTCGTCCAGTACGAAAGCGAGCTTCGTCTCTCCAAATCGCGGACGCAGGGCAGCAGCGACGTCACGGGCAGGACCGAGGAACTTGGGATCGATGGCATAGCCGTCAGTTAGCGCCTCGTGCAGGTAGAGCGCCGCGTCGACCATATGGTCGAGCATCGAAAGCTGTGTCTTGTCGAGTTTGAGGAGCGAAAGCGCCGTCTGTGTGCGCTCGAGCTTGCGAAACGATTCCCTGAGTGCGCTCTCGGAATCGATCAGAAACTGGCCCGAGATAACGATCTTCTCGCCTGCTGCGAGGCCATTCAAAACTTCGGTCCACTGCCCCTGAACCAGTCCGGTCTTGATCGCGCGGGGCTGGAAGCGCCCATCGCCCAGCGACATGACAGCATAGGGCCCGTTTGCATTCCGCAATACGGCTTCGCTGGGGACCGCCAGCCTCGCCTGCGCACCCACCTCGAAGGTCACGTCGGCAAACGATCCCGGCCGGATCAGTCCGTCCTTGTTCTCCAATACGAGTCGCACACGACCGGTCCGCGTTTTCGGATCGACTGTCGGATAGATGTAGTCGATGCGCGCTTCAACGACCCGGCCAGCAAGGCCCGCCAGCATCGCCTTTGCAGGTGCCCCGATTTTGAGAAAGCCAAGATCCTTCTCGGCTATGCTGGTGGTCAGCCACACGGTTGCGTAATCCTGGATACGCAGGATCGTCGAGCCGCGCTTGACGTACTCCCCATTGACCGTGGGCAATTCCGCGATGATGCCGTCGCGATCGGCATAAAAGGAACGCGCTGCACCTCGCGGCCATCTCGGCTCAGCCTTGCCATCACCTCGTCCTGCACGCCGAATGAGCGCAACCGGGCTTCGGTCGTGGCGCGGCGTACTTCGTCGCGCTGGCGCATGGCCAGAATGTAGTCGCGCTGCGAGACCACCAACTCCGGCGCATACAGCTCGAACAGCTTCATACCCTTTTGAACGGGATCGCCGACAGCCGTGATCTTGAGGTCCTCGATCCAGCCTACGACGCGCGCCGTCACGACCGAGCGCATACGCTCGTTTTCCATGACAAGACCAGTGGCACGGATGGTGCGCCCGAAGCTCGCAGGCTCGGCGGCAGCAATGCGCACGCCCATATTCTGCAGCACCTGCGGCGCTATCGTCACCGTCTGCCGCTCGCCACCGAATTGGGCTTCGTCGGCTGCGCCGGATGCGGCCGCCTTGACGAGATCCATGCCGCAGATCGGACATGTTCCGGGATGGTCCGAGATGTAGTGCGGATGCATCGGGCAGGTGTAGCGAACCGTGCCGGAGCCGGGCTTTTCTTCGGCTTGCGCAATGGCGACCAGGGTCCATCGCCCAAATGCGGTAGCGGCGCCAATTTGCCCCGCCGTCACCGAAAGCGGGGCAGTTGGCCGCAATTGAGGCACGATTGGCAGCAAAGGCAGTGATATCGCGAGAGCCGCCACGAGGCGACAAGTGCCACGGGCGTCAAAACCAAGCATAAGCTGGGACATGGAGCGCGATCCTACGAAGGTAACTTCGAGGGCAAGCGCCAGAAGGATGGACGCAAATGCCCGGCGGTCGAACACAGCTCTGCATCACCCGGTGCCCAGGGAGCACCAGTTGTCAGCAGAGTTGTCGCTAGCCGGGCTAGATGGTCAGGCGCTGGACGCGCTGGAAACGACGCTCCTGAGGGAGCAGCCGTGCATAATCCCGCAGATCGCGCAGGCTTCGCCTTCGCGGCGGGTCGCTAGACGCTTGTACGCTGGCAGAGATGCCAAGCAGATCGCAGATTGAAGGAACAAATACGGCCTCAGGCTTGCCTTTGCTCTCTGCCCGGGCCGTGGCCACGGCAATGGCTGCCTGGCTGAAACAATGCCCTGCACATGCCGTGTGCCCCTCGCAGCCCCCGGCGCAACAGCTTCCGTGACCGGATGGCGCCTTGGCTGCTTCCGCCAATAGCGGAGCGCTCACAGTCGCAGCGCCGACCGAGACGCTGTGCGTAATGCTGGCCGCACCGCGCCGTGATGATTGGACGAGGGCGATTTTCTTCGATGGTTGGCTGTGGCGATGCTGCGCGCTTATTGGGGCTTCGCTGCTTGCGGCCACGGCAGCGGACTGGTCGTGATGCGGACAGGCAAACACCACCCCGATACTGCCCAGAACGAGCCAGCCCAGTATTGCCAGGACGTATGCCATGCAACGGTGCATGCCTGCCTTATCCACCAGCGACCGATCGATGTCCAGCAGGGCCAGAACACATTCTTGTGCTCCGAAAGTTGTTCGAGCAAGTTCCGCTCTCGGCACGAGCGCAGTTAGCCTCCTGCTGGTCCTTGGTCTCGTGCTGTCCCGGGGCTGCCGAAGGTGCACGGAGCAATGGGCGACGCGACCTGGGTCAAAACTGTCGATCAGAGTACAAGTTGGGACTGACGGTCGGTGCTGGCAGAAGACTTTCCGCAAACGCTGGGAGCCGTGATCGATCCGACCGACCCGACTCGGACATCGTGCCGTTACTCAACACCCACGTTGCAAGGTTGCGGGGACGGCGACGCGCAAAGTGTGCACCGCAACAGCTTTACTCTTAAGAGGTCACGGCGGTTTTGGCGGCTTATCACCTCAAACCGCTTCCATTCTCATTTTCGAGGCGGGCCACGACCGGCCGTTGCGCTTCGCGTCTATGAACAGAGGGTAGTTCGTCGGTTCAGTGAGGGTAAAGCGGACGGTCGAACTCGCGCGAAAGTTCGGGATCCAGCACGCGAGCCGCCAGGCACATCGCTCGTTCAGCGACCTGACATCTTTGTCGGACGATTGCGGGAGCGCCGTTAGTTACGTTCAGTCGATCAATTCGAAGTGATAAAGCGCCACGCCTTTCCCATATCCGGGTCACGCTGGCCGGTCTAGGATTGCTTAAGCTTCTCGACCCGCAATGATCCTCAAATCTGGGAGGTGCGCCATGCTACGCCTGACGATCAACGGCAGGGATCTGGAACTCGACGCCGAGCCCGATACGCCGCTGCTCTGGGTGATCCGCGAGCAGGCTGGCCTAACCGGTGCCAAGTACGCATGCGGCATTGCCCAGTGCGGCGCCTGCACCGTCCACGTTGACGGCGAAGCTGTACGCTCGTGCGTGTTGCCAGCAAGTGCGGCAGTCGGCAAGCAGATCACCACGATCGAAGGCCTGGCCGCAGGCGGAACCTTGCACAAGGTGCAACAGGCCTGGGTCGACAATGACGTGCCGCAGTGCGGCTACTGCCAGACCGGCATGATCATGGCCGTGACAGCGCTGCTCAAGTCCAAACCACAGCCGACCGACGCCGACATCGACACCGCGATTACCAACATCTGCCGCTGCGGCACCTTTCAGCAGGTGCGCGAAGCCATCCACGCTGCAGCCAAGGCGTGAGGAGCACGAGCGCCATGACCTACCCCATCGAAACGAACACACTGAAAGTCCCGCGACGTGCGTTCATCGTCGGCGCAGCCGCAGCGGGAGCCGGCCTAACCCTCGGGTTACGTTTGCCGTTCGATGCTGCGGCCGTTGGCGCCGAGATGGCGCCGGAAGTCAATGCCTGGGTCGTCGTGAAACCGGACGAGACGGTCGTCGTTCGCATCGCGCGCTCAGAGATGGGCCAAGGAACGCTCACCGGCCTCGCCCAGCTCGTCGCCGAGGAACTTGAATGCGACTGGGCGAACGTCACCACCGAATATCCGACCCCTGGCCAGAACCTCGCCCGCAAGCGCGTGTGGGGCGACTTTTCGACTGGCGGCAGCCGTGGCATCCGTGCCTCGCACCAGTACGTTCGCGAAGGTGGCGCTGCAGCGCGCATCATGCTGATTCAGGCCGCCGCCAGCGCCTGGAACGTGCCGGCATCAGACTGCACGACCGACAAGGGCGTCATCGCGCACAAGGCTTCGGGCCGCACTACGACTTACGGCAAAGTGGCCGACGCCGCCGCGAAGGTGCCGGCCCCCAAAACAGTGAAGCTAAAGGCGGTCAAGGACTGGACCATTGCCGGTAAACCGCTCAAGCGGCTCGATACCGTCGACAAGGTGACGGGCGCCCAGGTGTACGGTTTCGATCTCAAGCTGCCGGGCATGCTGGTCGCCACCATCAAAGCAGCGCCGGTGACGGGCAGCAAGGTGAAGAGCTTCGACCCCACCAAAACCAAGGCCATGAAGGGCGTAAAACAGGTTGTGCCTGTCGGCGACACGGCCGTCGCGGTAATCGCCGATACGTTCTGGCACGCCAAGCAGGGGCTTGACGCACTCGCCATCGAATGGACATCAACCCAGAACGACAAGGTCTCCAGCGAAAGCATAGCAGCCTGGTTGAAGGAAGGGCTGGAGGCGCCCGAGGCCTTTGTCGGCAACGCCAACGGCGACGCCAAGGCTGCCATCAAGGCAGCCGCAAAGACGGTCGAGGCCGTCTACGACTACCCCTACCTAAATCATGCGACTATGGAGCCGATGAACGCCACGGCTCTCTACACGGCTGAAAAGTGCGAGGTGTGGTGTCCGACGCAGAACGGCGAGAGCGCGCTGGCGGCAGCCATCAAGGCATCTGGTCTGCCCGCCGAGAAGGTCGACGTGCACAAGCTGCTGCTCGGCGGCGGCTTCGGTCGCCGCGGCATGACCGACTTCGTCGTCCAGGCGGTGCTTATCGCCAAGCAGATGCCGGGTACGCCGGTCAAACTGCTGTGGACGCGTGAGGAGGATATGCTGCACGGGCGCTACCACCCCGTAATGCAGGCCAAGCTTGTCGGCTCCTTCGACGCCCAGAACAATCTGACGGGGCTGCACGTACGCCTGTCGGGACAATCGATCCTGGCCTCCGTGGCGCCGCAACGGATACAGGGCGGCGGCGATCCGCTGTCGTTCCAGGGGCTCGCCAAAGGCAACGGCGATCATGCCTTTGGTTACTCGATGCCGAATCTGCTGATCGACCATTCCATGCGAAACCCGCACATTCTGCCTGGGTTCTGGCGCGGCGTGAACGTCAACCAGAACTGTATCTTCCTCGAATGTTTCATGGATGAGTTGGCCCATTCGGTGGGAGCTGATCCGCTCGCCTTCCGCCGGAAGTTCCTGGACAAGCACCCGAAGAACCTCGCCGTGCTCAACGCTGTGGCCGAGAGGATCGATTGGGAAAAGCCCGCTCCAGAGGGCCGTTTCCGAGGTATCGCACAGATGAAGGCGTTCGGCAGCTATGTGGCCGCGGCAGCCGAGATCTCGGTCTCCGGTCAGGAAGGTAATGCCATCAAGGTGCATCGTATCGTTGCGGCCACCGACCCGGGCGTGATCGTCAATCCTGCTCAGGTCGAGCGCCAGATCGCAGGCTCCTTTGTCTATGGCCTGTCGGCGGCCTTCATGCAGGCCTGCACTGTCAAGGATGGCCACATGGTGGAGGACAACTTCGACTCATTCGACTCGATGCGCATCGCCCAGATGCCGAAGGTAGAGGCCATTCTGTCGGCCACGGGTGGCGATGGCAGCACTGAACCCTGGGGCGGTGTCGGTGAGCCGACCATCTGCGTGGCGGCGCCGGCGGTGCTGAATGCGTATTTCGCCGCAACAGGCAAGCGTATCCGCTCGTTGCCGATGAAGAAGCACCGCATTCGCCTCGCGTAGTGCAAAGGCTGCCGCGGCGAAGCGCGTTGAACTGAGAAGCACTCGCCGCGCCGGAGCAAGCATGATGCGTGTGATTCCGACCTTGATCTCGTTGGTCGCCGTGGCAACATGGACGGTGACTGTCCGGGCCGACGACGCACCGGCGGGCGCCTCGTCGTGCTCGGGATGTCACCCTCGCAGCGCGCGCGCGACAACGCCGGTTCCATCGCTGGCCGGCCGCAAGGCAGTCGATATCGAGGCAGAGATGGCGGCCTTCAAGAGCGGTGCACGTCCCTCGACAATCATGTCGCGGCTGGCCAAGGGATTCAGCGAGCAGGAGATTTCAGCAATTGCCGCGTGGTATGAAAAGCAACGGCGTTAGTAGGAAAGCGTGCGTGCTGGCGCGGCCCAGCCGGCGACAGGCGCTCGCGACAGGCGCTGCCGCCTTCGGGTTGGCCACGTGGCCCAGGTCTCCTGTGAGGGCACAATCGGCGCCACGCGTGGTTGTCGTCGGCGGTGGCTTTGGTGGCGCCACAGCAGCACGCTATCTGGCTCACGCAAGTCCGCGCATCGATGTCACACTGGTCGAAGCCAACACCCGCTTCACGGCCTGCCCGTTCAGCAATCTCGTTATCAGCGGGATGCGGGAAATCGGGGCGCAACTCTTTGCCTACGATCGCCTCCGCGAGGTGGGCGTCAGGCTTGTCTTCAACACGGTAACCCAGATCGATGCTGCCAAGCGGCGCGTCACCTTGGCGGACGGCGCCGCGCTCGAGTTCGACCGGCTGGTGCTCGCGCCAGGTGTCGACATGCGCTGGGGCGCGTTGCCGGGCTATGATGAGGCAGCCTCGAAGATCATGCCGCATGCCTGGAAAGCCGGCGCGCAGACTGTGCTGCTGCGCCGCCAGCTTGAGGCCATGGACGACGGCAGCACCGTGATCATGGCGGTGCCCGACAATCCCTATCGCTG
Organism: Hyphomicrobiaceae bacterium; assembly: GCA_041397705.1. Lineage (GTDB taxonomy): Bacteria > Pseudomonadota > Alphaproteobacteria > Rhizobiales > Hyphomicrobiaceae. The sequence goes on along the minus strand of JAWKWC010000026.1, from coordinate 644 downwards.
CCCTCCGGGGCCCTACGAGCGCGCCAGCCTGATCGCGCACTACCTGAAGACGCACAAGCCGCGCTCGAAGCTGATCGTGCTCGACGCAAAGGACGCGTTCTCAAAGCAGCGGCTATTCACCCAAGCCTGGAAGGCGCTCTATCCCCTGCATTTGGAGTGGGTCGGACTTTCGGTCGGCGGCAGGGTTACCCGCGTCGAAGCAGCCAGCAAAACACTCATAACCGATTTCGGACAGCACAAGGCCTCGGTTGCCAATGTCATCCCGCCACAACAGGCGAGCGACATTGCCATCAAGGCCGGCGTCGCCGATGCGACGGGTTGGTGCCCGATCGATCCCGTCTCGTTTGAATCTCGGCGTATCGCTGGCATCCACATCATCGGAGATGCGGCACTGGCTGGTGCCATGCCAAAGTCCGCGTTCTCTGCCAACGCACAGGCCAAGGTCGCCGCAGCGGCAATCGCAGATATCCTTGCAGGTCGCTCGCCTCGCAAGCCCAAACTGATAAACACCTGCTACAGTCTAGTGGCACCCGATTATGGCATTTCGGTTGCCGGTGTCTACGAGCCATCCGGCGGTGTCTTGCGCGAGGTGAAGGGTTCTGGAGGCAGCAGCCCGGTGGAAGCGCCGCAGCAAATTCGCAGCC
>JAWKWC010000025.1:0-54322 GCA_041397705.1 Hyphomicrobiaceae bacterium | reverse complement strand
TACGGGCAGCAATGGCGCGCGCCACGGCTGTTTCACCCCTGAGAGCGTGCGATCGGCTGCTCGACCCGGCTCCCGCCAGCGCCGGCCGCTCGATCCGCACTTCCAATACCTGCGCCCGGCCTTGTCGCAGCGGCCCCGACCAGTGATACGAGATGTCCGTAACATCGATGGCAGGGTGCGGGGCCGTCTGCGGTGGCGCCGAGACACCGCCGCCTCTGACCCCCGCCGGCAGAGGATGGGGATGGCGCGCGTGCTGCCGCGGATCTGGGTGCCGGTCGCCTTGAAAATGCGATGGCGACTCGGGTTGTGGTGGCGGCTGACCATGCGGCGGCGGCCGCAGCGCGCCGCTGCCCCCTCGCGGTGCCTCGATCGGGGGCGGCATGCGCCCGTGTCCCAGAGGCTGGGGCGGCACCCGCAGCGAAGGCGGCCGAAAGCCGCCTTCCGCCGCAGCCTCATGCGACGTTGGCCGCGCACCTGAAGCACCACTTTGCGCAGTCATGGGCGGCGGCATGCGCGCTGGCGGCGCTGGATGCGGCTGCTGCGCTGCCGGCGACGCTGCAACTTGTGGTGCCGGCGATTGTGCGCGGTGCTCTTCGCGCACAGGAGGGCGACTCACGGGCGGAATCGGGAGTTCTTGCCGCGCGGGCGCAGTGGGCGATGGCGCACGCATCGCGCTGGGCTCAACGGGGCGCGTCGCTGCGCTCGTTGTCTCCCCAACGTCACCGGCCTGATCCTGTGGGCTCCCGCGAAAGCTGCCCTGTGCCGGCATCTGCGGTGATGGCCACCCCTCATCGACGTCTCTGCCGACGTTCGCGCCGGCAATGTGCACGTTACCCCGATGCGAGGCGGGTGCGGCTGCAAAGTCTCCTGCGGCCTCCGGTGCCGCCGCGCCGGATGGAAAATCATCTGCTTCCGGCCGAACCTCACGGTGTCCGGTATCGCTTACCGCGCCGTGCGATCCGGCGCCAGCGCGGAGGCTCTCCTCGCTTGTGCGCCCGGTATGGCTCTCAAGTCTTTGTCGTGCCGCAGCCAGGTGATCTTCGACCCGCAGAGTCTGCCCGTGCGAAGCAGCCCGCGGCGCTGCAGCAATCGAGGCAGCGTCGGCCGGCGGCGGCATGGCATCGTGTGCTGGCTCTGCTTCATCGCCTCCGCCAGCGCCGGCATGGATCTCGGCGTCCTGGCCTGCCGGACGCATGGCGGCCTGCCGCAATGCGTTGATTGCGGCCTCGAATGTCAGGCCTTGCGATTTGAGGTAGTTGGCCGCCATGCTACGACCGTCACCGACCAGTGCGGCCAGCACGATGGCGCCATCGATACTTGCGCGCCGCCCCTGTTGCGCTGCCAGTGTCGCGTATTTCAGAACCTGCGTCAGGGACGTGGAGATGGCAGGTCCCGAGCCCGCGGGCGCCCGCTCCTGAATATCCCCGATGAAGCCTGCTAGATCGCTTCGCAGCCGCACGGTGTCCACGCTACAAGCCGACAGCACGTGTGCGGCATCGCCGTCTTCCGTCAGTGCCAGCAGCAGATGCTCGAGCAGAACGTGGGGTTGCGACTGGCTGGCCGCATAGTCTCGCGCTCGAAGCAACGTTGCCTGTAGCGCGGGAGACATCGGCACCCTGCCGCCTTCCTCCGCCATTGTCTGCCCCATCCCCTGTCGCATCCCGCTGCCACTGCGCCTCCCTAGCAACCTGCAGTGGCAGGAGTGCTCTTGGTCCAACCCGCTTCATCGACGCTGCAGGTCTAGGACGACGCTTGTCATTCTCGTTCTTGCAGCACGTCCAACCCCCGCAATTTGCGGCCCGAGCGCTGCTGATTGGCTCTGGCTGCACGTGCAGGAGGTCGCGCGCATGTCGCATTGGCTACGCGTGCTTCGCGGCGAAACTTTAGCCGAGCCACGCGCAAGGTGCACGCAATGCTTCGCTGCAAGCCGCGCCAATGCCGATCTCACCCGCCTTTTTTCGTCCCCTCCCCACCCCTGTTGACTTGCCGGCTCCCGCAACGTTCTCATTCGCGAGAGCCTGACGGCCCAAGGTGGAAGCGATCCTGCCACCACCAAAGACGTCAACCAGTCTCAAGATCATGAGTCTCTAGTGTCCCGATCGCAAAGTTCGTTTCATTCTCTAGCAGGCTCCGAACGAACGTTGCGATCAAAAAGGACGCTAGCATTATCATTGGCTTAGTGCGGCGTTGTGTTTGGAAGTCCGCTTGCAGACGACGCCGAAAGCATGAAGCGGACTTCCAAACCGCCACACGAGAGCGCGCTTTCACCTGGGACCCCAATTTCATTCACTTCGCAAGCTCTCTGAGGCAAGCTCTATAAGAATGAAAACACATAGGCCGCTTAGTTGGGAGACCGCCATGACTCAGATTGCCGCGATCACGGGAGCTGCCTCGGGAATTGGCCGTGGCACCGCCCATCGCCTGTTGACAGACGGCTGGACCGTCGTTGCCATCGACCGCGCCGAGCAGGGCTTGGCGAAGTTGCGAGACGACCTCGGCGTTGGCCCAGAGCGCCTCGAAACGGTCACGGCTGATGTGACGTCGGAAGAGAGCCTCGCGGCGGCCTTTGCTGCCATCACCGCGCGCCACGGCAAGCTCAACGGCTTCGTGGCATCGGCAGGCCTGCTGCGTACCGGCGCGCTCGACGCCATGCCAACCCGGATTTCGACGACGTGTTCGCCGTCAACGTGCGTGGCCTGTGGCTTTCCACCAAGTGCGCGATGCCGCTGCTGAATGGCTGCCGCTGCCCAGGGTGAAACCGCACGCGCCGTCTTCCTGGCCTCCATTGCCGGCATCCGCCACAAGATCGACAGCGGCGCCTATGCGGCCACCAAGGCGGCGGTCATCGCCCTCACCAGGTCTGGGCGGTAGAAAGCGCACCGGCAGGGTCCTGGTCAATGCAATTGCGCCTGCAACCGTCGACACCCCGATGGTCGCGCCCTACTACCTCAATCCCGGCAACAACACCCGCTACCGCACGTCCGGAACCTCGCCGCTGGGCCGCATCGGCCAACCCGAGGATATGGCCGCCGTCATCGCCTTCCTGCTGGGGCCGGATTCCGGCTACGTGAACGGCACCGTCATCCCCGTCGACGCCGGCACCAGCGCCGCATTCGTCCCTCCAGGGGTTAAGACGTAATAATTTTTTGTCCCGCACCCAAGGTTTCGCCAACGCCGACCGTCCAACCTTCCAATCTCGGCAAATGGACGGGAGCTATGGGTGCCTCAAGCCAAACGATGCATGGACGCTGAACCGAGTTCCGACCTGCACCTCGCCCTGGCGGCAGCCGGCGGCGATGCTGCAGCGTTCGAAGCTCTGATCGAGCGCAACTACGACCTCATCTATCGCCTCGCCTGGCGGTTTATCGGTCATCGCGAAGCCGCCGAGGACGTCGCACAAACGGTCTGCATCAAGCTTGCAGACGCCATCCACGCGTTTCGCGGCGAGTCGGCTTTGCGAACCTGGATCTACCGCATCACCTACAACGCCACCGTCGACCATATCCGCCAACACCAAAGGATGGCGGCCACCGAGCCGTCACAGGTGTTGCGCCTTGCCAACGAAGTCCTCCCAACCGTTCCGAGCCCGGAGGAGGAGCTTCTCGGCAGCGAGTTGTGGGGTGCAGTCCGGGCGCTTCCCGACCAGCAGCGTGACGCGGTGCTTCTCGTCTATGCCGAGGACATGAGCCACGCCGAGGCCGCCCGCACCATGGGGGTCAGCGAGAAAACCGTCTCTTGGCACATCCATGCCGCAAGGAAGCGCCTGAAAACCATGCTCGAGAGCCAGAGCTGAGCGCCGGAGCCCGATGCAGATGACCGACAAAGACATGAACCAGCTTCGCGATTATCCCGTGCCGCCGCCAACTGAGGCAGGCCGCAAGGCCGCCCTTGCTGCTGCCCGCGTGCGCTTCGCCGCTTCTCAAACAAAAGCGGCGAACGCGCCCAAGGAAACCGCATCCAACGTCCGTCCGATGATCCAGAGCCAACCAGCAAGGAGCTTTGGAATGTTGAGGAAGCACATGTACGCCATGGCCGCCACGGTCGCGGTCATCGCCATCGGCGCGCCGGTCGCGATCCAGATGATGGAGCGCAATGAGCCGACCAAGGACCGCGGAGGCTTCAGTCGCACGAACACCGGCATTTTAGATCCCCAGGCAGCCGGCCTGAAGAAGCGCCCTGCCGCAGGCGAGGAGTCCCCTGAGCCCGCCGCAAAGGTCGTCGCCAACGACCAGGATCGTGGCAATCAGGTGGCCCAGGCGCAAAAGCCCGCAGCCCCGCCGCCCGCAACAACCGAGCTTAATGACACCCGTGCCCGCAAGGACGATTTGGCCGGTCGTATGGCCAAGGCCGAGCGCGAACGCGTGGCTGGGTTGGGTGCGGCTGCCGATCGTAAGGGCAAAGCCCAGCTCTCCCAGGGTGGCCCGGCCGCAGTGCCGGCACTCACGCTGAACGCGCCGTCATCATCTACCGCGCTGGACGGCTTCGTCGGCCAGCAGCGTCATCTCATGCCAGCCAGCCCCGCCGGCCCGCAGGTCGCGACCGGCATCGTAGTGGCGCCCCATGATCAGGTCGTCGTCACGCCGCGCTACGAAGGCCGCGATCAATTCCCTGACGCCAAGCAAAATCCCATCAAGCGCGTCGCCGAGGAGCCAGTCTCCACGTTTTCAGTCGATGTCGACACCGCCTCTTATGGCCTCGTGCGTCGCCAGCTCAACGCCGGCCGACTGCCACCGAAGAATGCCGTGCGCATCGAGGAACTGGTGAACTATTTCCCCTACGACTACCCGCTGCCGGAAGCGAAAGAGCAGCCCTTCCAGCCGACCGTCACCATCGTCCCGTCGCCTTGGCACGAGGGGCGCCAGCTCGTTCACGTCGCCATCAAAGGCTACCAGCTCCAGGCCGCTGAGCGCCCGCGTGCCAATCTTGTCTTCCTGATCGACACGTCCGGCTCCATGGCGGGCCAGGACCGGCTGCCGCTGGTGCGCAACGCACTCCGCATGCTGGTCGATCAGTTGAAGCCTGAGGACACCATCGGCATCGTCACCTATGCCGGCAACGCCCGCGCAGCCCTCGCACCCACGGCTGTGTCCGACAAGTCCAAGATCCTCAGCGCTATCGAGCAATTGCAGGCCGGCGGCTCGACCGCGGGCGCTGAAGGTTTACAGCAAGCCTACCAGATGGCCGAGGCCGGCTTCGATAAGTCCGCCGTCAACCGCATCGTGCTGGCAACCGACGGCGACTTCAATGTCGGCTTGACCGACCACAAGCAGCTCGAAAGTTTCATCGAGACGAAACGCCACTCTGGCGTTTTCCTCTCGATCCTGGGCGTCGGCATCGGCAACCACAACGACCGCCTGATGCAGGCACTGGCGCAAGCCGGCAATGGCGTCGCAGCCCACATCGACACGCTGAACGAGGCGCGCAAGGTGCTGGTCGAAGAGGCAACCTCGACGCTCTTCCCCATCGCCAAGGACGTGAAGATCCAAGTCGAATTCAACCCGGAACGCGTCAGCGAATACCGTCTTGTCGGTTACGAGACCCGCGGCCTGAAACGCGAGGACTTCAACAACGACAAAGTGGACGCAGGCGATGTCGGCTCCGGCCACTCCGTCACGGCCATCTACGAGATCGCTCCTGTCGGTGTCCCGGCAACGGTCGATGCCCTGCGCTATGGCAAGCGGCCTCAGGCCGCGGTGGCGCCAGCACACGATCGTGCCGCGCCCGCCAAGGATGCAGAGCTGGGCTACCTCAAGCTGCGTTATAAATTGCCGCAGGAAGACAAGAGCCGCCTGATCGAGCTGCCGATCACACCATCGCTGGTCAAGCCCAGCCTCTCAGCAGCACCAGTCGATGTCCGCTTCGCGATCGCTGTTGCGGGCTTCGGCGAATTGCTCCGCCATTCGCCGGAAGCGGGCAAACTGACCTGGGACGAGGTCATTGCCGAGGCCATGGCCGCCAAGGGCCCCGACCCCTTCGGCTACCGCGCCGAATTGGTCAATCTTGCCCGTCTCGCCAAATCGGCACGGCCATAAAAGGGGGGGGGCCGGGGTGGGCCTCCCGCCCGCGCGGGTTGAAGGGCGGCAGTTCTCCTCGCGCACTTGGCGCGACGCAGGCGCGAACGCATCCCCAAATTGCGCGGCATCAACGCTCCCCTCGCTGACCGGTGCCACTCTGCTGACAACGAGAGAGGGAGAACGCACCCATGTCGCGCAGACCTTTGGCCGTCATTGGCCGCACCAGCGCCATCACGGCCATGGCTCTGGCCCTGGCCGGTGTCCAGCTCCAATCCCCGGCAGCCGCCCAGCAGGCCCAGGCCGAAGCGTGGCAAGTCGCGCTGAAGCTACAGCTTGCCAGCGAGGTCAAGTGCCAGCTCAAGGAGGTCTTGACCGTGACCAAAGTCCCGGTGGCAGGCCTCGATGGCTATAAGGGCCGGATCCGTTGCGAGGATCAGCGCGAGTTCGATTTTTCCCAATCCGCGCCCAACCAGAAGTTCATTATCAAACTTTGCCGCCCGACGGTCTGCTGAGCCCAATCTGCCGCCTCCCGCTTGCGCCCGGCTCGCCATGCGCTATCACTCGGTCAGTGGCCCAGTGAGGCCAAAGGCGAATGATAAGCTTGGGTGGCCGAATGACGGATAAGACTTTCAGCCTTGAAGGCCAGGTGGCGTTTGTGACGGGCGCCTCGTCGGGCCTCGGTCAGCATTTTGCCGGCGTCTTAGCGCGCTCCGGTGCCAAAGTTGTCCTCGCAGCCCGCCGCACCGACCGGCTCGAGGCGCTAGCGAAGGACATCAACGCTGCCGGTGGCACCGCCGCTGCCGTGCCCCTCGACGTCCGCGATCCCGCTTCCGTCAAGGCCGCCTTCGACGCTGCCGAAACCGCACTGGGCCCCGTCACAATTCTCGTCAACAACGCGGGCGTCACCGACCCTGCTTTCTTTACGCGCATGTCGGAGGAGCAGTGGCGCAATGTTCTCGACGTCAACCTCGACGGCGTTTTCCGCGTCGGCCAGGAGGCAGCTCGCCGCATGGTCAAGCACGGCAACGGCGGCTCGATCGTCAACATCGCCTCCATCGTCGGCCTTGGCGCCATCAAGACCCTCTCTGCCTACGCGGCATCCAAGGCGGCGGTACTGGCCCTGACCCGCAACTGGGCCCTCGAGCTTGCCCGCGACAATGTCCGCGTCAATGCCATCGCTCCCGGCTACATCTCGACCGAGCTCAATGACGACTTCTGGCAGACAGAGGCCGGCAAGCGCATGATCGCGCACGTCCCCATGCGCCGCCTCGGCAGCCTCGAAGAGCTGGACGGCCCGCTTTTGCTGTTGGCCTCCCGGGCTGGATCGTTCATGACCGGTTCGACAATCGTGGTAGACGGCGGCCACCTGCTTCCCACGGAGTGATCATGTCCAAGCCGAACGTGGCAGCTTCGACGCCCGCCCGCGCACCGCTCGATAAGGCCGCATTTGTGCAGTTGCAGCCCTGGCTCGCCCGTGAGCTTGGCGCCGACCGTGTGGAGGTTGTCGACGCGGTCCTCCTGGCTGGCGGTGCTGTGCAACAGAACTGGCGTCTCGACGTCCAGGTCACAGGTGGCCCCCGCTCTGGCCAGCACGCCTGGGTGCTGCGTACCGATGCCGCCGCCAGCCTCGACGTGTCGCTCGATCGCCTCTCCGAGTTCCGCTGCATTGAGGTCGCGCATGCAGCCGGCGTCAAGGTCGCCGAGCCCATCGCCGCTTCCGCCGACGAAGCCTTGATCGGCCGCCCGTTCGCCATCCAAGCGCTGGTTTCGGGTACCGCGCAAGGCCGCCGCATCGTCCGTGATCCCGGCTTGGCCACGTTCGGCGAGGCGCTGGCCGGTGAGATTGGCCGCGAGCTCGCACTGATCCATGCCGTGACCCCTAGAGCCGGAGTCTTGAATTTTCTCCCGGTCCCCGTGACGAACCCGTCCCGCCGGCAGGTGGCCGAGATGCGCAAGGGCCTTGATGGCGCAAGCGAACGCCGCCCCGCCCTCGAATATGTGCTCGCCTGGCTCGACGCCAACGCACCGGAGCCAGCCGGCATCACGCTGGTCCACGGCGATTTTCGCACCGGCAACTACATGGTCGATCACGGCCGTCTCACCGCCGTCCTCGACTGGGAGTTCTGCCACTGGGGCGACCCGCGCGAAGACATTGGCTGGTTCATTGCCCGCTGCTGGCGCTTTGGCAACGACGACAAGGTCGCTGGCGGCATCGCCAAGTTGGCAAGCCTGCTCGATGGCTATAACGCCAACGCCGCCGTGAAGGTGTCAGCTGCCGAGCTTGCCTATTTCGAGGTCTTGGCAGCGGCGCGCTGGGCCGCAATCTCGCTGCTTCAAGGCGATCGGTTCATCAAGAGCGGCGAGCGATCGCTGGAGCTGGCACTGACCGGCCTCATGCCACCGGAAATGGAATGGGACGCGCTCGACATCATCGACCGGTTGGCGGCCCGCGGGAGAGTGACATGACAGCAAAACGCCTTGGCGCGGAGGCGCTGCTCGAGCTCGTGGCCGAGACCTTCAGGACGGAAATCCAACCCGAGCTTGGCCCAGAAAAGCGCTATCTCGCTGCCATGATGGCAAACGCATTGGACATCGCGCGCCGCGAGCTGGCGGTGGAGGAAGAGGCGCTCGCCTTCGAACTGCTCGATGCCATCTACGAGGATGGCGATGGCACGCCTGCGCAACTCGCCGCTGACATCAGGTCGGGCCTGGTGAACGACGCCTCCCACCCAGAATTGCGCAAGCGATTGAAGGCGAGCCTGGTCAACGAGTTGAAGGTGCGCAATCCGCGCTTTCTGGCCTTGCGCGGCATCAAGTCCTGACCGCGGCACCTTTTGGCCACCATCGCGTGACGACAATGCGGATCGGGCCGGCCCGATTGCCGGCAGCCGTTACCCACGCGCGCCTTTCAGGGCGGCACATAATTGGAGGTCGGCCAATGCAACGCAAGCAGGCGAAGGACTTCGATTCCCGATTGCTCGAACTGTACGACGGCTATGTGCACGGCACGCTGTCCAAGCGCGAGTTTCTAGCCCAGGCTTCTACGTTCGCGGTGGGTACAGCCACGGCTTCGGCGCTGCTGGAAGTCTGCAGCCCAACTATGCCCTCGCCCAGCAGGTGAAGCCCGACGACCCCGCCATAAAGTGGGAGCGAATCACGTACCCCTCGCCCAAAGGCAACGGCAAGGTCAGCGGCCTCCTGGCCCGACCCGCCAACGCCCCGGCCAAGCTTCCCGCCGTCCTGGTCGTGCACGAGAACCGCGGCCTCAATCCCTACATCGAGGATGTCGTCCGCCGCACGGCCAAGGCCGGCTACCTGGCGCTTGGCCCTGATGGCTTGACGTCGGTCGGTGGCTATCCCGGCAATGACGACGCCGGCCGTGAAGTACAGAGCAAGCTCGACCCCGCCAAGTTGATGGAAGACTTCTTCGCGGGCTTTGAGCACCTGGTCGCCCATCCCGCCAGCAGCGGCAAGGTCGGGGCGGTGGGCTTCTGCTACGGCGGCGGCGTTTGCAACGCGCTCGCCGTTGCCTATCCAAATCTGGCAGCCTCCGTGCCATTTTACGGCCGCCAGCCGCCAGCTTCCGACGTGCCCGCCATCAAGGCGCCACTGCTGTTGCACTACGCAGCCCTCGACCTGCGCATCAACGCCAGGCTGGCCCGACTACGAAAAGGCGCTCAGCGCCAACAACAAGACGTTTACGGCCCACATCTACCCAGGCGTCAACCACGGCTTCCACAACGACACCACGCCCCGCTACGATGCCGCCGCCGCAACGCTGGCCTTGGCAGCGCACGCTCGATATTTTCTTCTGCCGAGCACTTGGCCTGACGAGGCCACGTGCCCGAGAATCGGTCGCCAATTGAGAAGTCTTGAGGAATAGGCTGAATGATTGAAGACACGCTCGACCTCAAGACCCGCGCCGGCGCCATGGAGACCTTCATTTGCCACCCCGAGCGTGCAGCAGCGCCCTCCTTGGTCGTGTTCCTCATGGACGCGTCCGGAATTCCTCGCCAAGAACTCTACGACATGGCTCGTCGCCCGGCCTCGGTCGGCTACTGCGTGGCGTTGCCAAACCTCTATTACCGCTCGGGAGAGGACACCCATTTCTCCGACGATGTTCTCGTCCACGGCAGTGAAGCGCACACCCGCATGCGCGCGGCCCGCAAACAGATGACCCTTCCCAGTGTCATGAACGATATGGCCGGACATCCTGGCCTTTGCCGACGATCAGGCGTACATCAAGAAGGGTCCGGTCGGCGTGCTGGGGCTACTGCATGAGCGGCGCTTATGCCCTTGCCGCCGCCGCCCAATATCCGGATCGCATCGCTGCCGCTGCGTCTGTCTACGGCACCGGACTGATTGGTGACGCCGCCGACAGCCCCCACACCACGCTCGCGATGGCCAAAGGCGAACTCTACATCGCTTGCGCCGAGTTCGACGACCTGACGCCACTCAAATTGGTCGCCGAATTACGCAGCCAATTGGAAAAGTCGGCAGTCCCTGGCGAGGTCGAGATGTATCCAGGCGTCCATTACGGTTTCGCTTTCCTGCCGCAAGGTCTTCAACCAGCCCAAGCCGCCGAGCGTCATTGGGAGCGTCTCATCTCCTCTACCGCCGCCGCTCGGCTAACCCAAACGCGCCTTCCGGCCGGCCCGCCTCTCACGCGCCTTCCGGCCGGCTCCGCCTCTCACGCGCCTTCCGGCCGGCTCCCGCCTCTCACGCGCCTTCCGACCGGCTCCCTGCCAGACGCCCCGACCTCTAGCTGTGGCGCCTTCCGACTCCGCTGCGCGGAGCTGGCCGGAAGGCGCCACGAAAACAGAGTTCTGGAAGGCGCAATAAAAAAGCCTTCGTTTCGCGCAATCAATCACTCTTCTTCACGCTCACGCCCGGCCGCTTTTTCACATCCGGCAGCAACTTGGAGCCGAGCTCCCGGTCCCGTGAATCCGTGATCATGCCCTTTTCAATGGTCGGCAGCGGCCCGAGATACTGGTGATACCAGCCGTAATAGAACGCGCGCACGATCTCCGCACCCAGCAGTTGCGCGCGTTGAGTGCCAGATGTGTCGACACCGTCAAGGCCACCGGTCCCGTGCAGTCGTGAAAGGCAACCGGCGTCTGAAATGGTCTCCGCCATTGTAGCGATCTTTTTGGCCTCCGAGACGCCGCCGCACCACGCAACATCCATGATCACCATGGAGAGCGCTTCCAGCTCCAGCAGATAGCGGAAGTCCGCTCGCCCGCCCCGCGTTTCGCCGACGGCGATGGGCGACTGAGTTGCCCGCGCCACCTCACCGATCGAGTTCATGTGATCCATGAACACCGGGTCCTCCACCCACATCGGGCGGAACTCTTCCAGCGCCTGCGCAATCTTGATCGCCTGCGGCCGGCTCCATAGCGAATGCAGCTCGTAGGCAACCTCCATCTTGTCGCCAACGGCCTTGCGGATCTTCTCGAACGGCTCCAGACCCTTCTTCAGGTCGGCGTTGCTGATCCAATAGCCGGACGACGCCTCCGCCGCATAATCGAGCGGCCAGATCTTCATGGCGTCGATATCCATCTCCAGCAGCGAATGCGCCAGCTCATCTGCGCGGTTCAGAAACGCGTCGAGATCCTCGTATTGCCCCTTGCGGCTTGTGAGCCCGAAATTGGCGGTGCCTTGCGTCGCCTTGTCCTGCACGTAGGAGAAGCCGGCGCAGGTGTTGTAGACCTTGATCTTGTCTCGCACCCGCCCGCCCAGGAGATCGCACAGCGCCATGCCTTTGGCCTGCCCCAGGATGTCCCACAGCGCGATGTCCACCGCCGATCGCCCGCGCATTTCTGCACTCGCGCCAGCGAAGCCGATATAGCCGGTGAGATGCGCCTGATGCGCCTCGATCTGGCAGGGATCCTTGCCGATCAGATATGGCGCAATCGTGCCATGGATGTGCCCCTCGGCAGCAGCCGGGCCGTAGAACGTCTCTCCAAGTCCCGTGATCCCCTCGTCGGTGTGCACCTCCACCCAAAGCAGGTTCGGATGCTCGGCAGAGCGGATCGTATCGATTTCCGTGACCTTCATGCGTGCGTCCTGTGGTTTTCAAGCGTGTGAGCGTCGCACTTGCGGATAGCCCTAAGTCCCTCAAGCCGGTTTCATGAACTCGAAGATTTTCGAGTACGTATTGCGGTTGCGCGTGGAGAACGAGCCGACGTCGGCATCATAGATCGCCAGCAGCTTCTTGATCTCAGGTCCCGTCAGCGCCCGCTCCATCGCTTCAGCCGTGGGGAAGGCATAAAGCGCGATGTACTGGTGCGAGCCGTCGCCCAATTGCACCTTGTAGCGCGCCCCGCCGATACAGCCCGGAAATGCCTTTACGGCATCCGGCGTATGCTCGGTGTTGTACCAGTGGTTGAAATCGGCATCGCGCTCTGGCGTCACGGTCGCCCTGACGGCGAGAAAGTGGTCGGGAAAGAGCATTTCGAGCTTCCTTTTCGTGCTGGACCCAAAAGCGGCACACCGACACTGCAACTCACACAGCGCCAGTGTGTCGACGCGCGTTGCGGCCGGCTCCCCGCAGGGGAGTCGCAACGCGCCACTAAGAGTCCTGAAGTCGCAATGCGCCACCAAATCGCAACGCACCACGCCGTCTGCCCGATCACTCATACCCGGGAGGCGGCACGAACCCGCCGATCTCCCGCTCGACCAGAACGCTGAAGCGTGTCGCCGTCTTGTCGCGCCCGCTGGCTGCAATCGCCTGATAGCCGACCGGCAACCCTGTCACGGTGAAGCCGGCGGGTCCCACCGTCGACGGCAGGTAGAGCACGCCGGAGTAACCCGCCCAGAATAGCTGGTCCGTCGTGGGAACGCGCTTGTTGTTGACGGTGATCCGTCGCTGCCAGCGTTCGCCCTCTTGGTCGTGCGGCCACGCGGCCGACGCGGCGGCGGGGCAGAGCAGCACGTCCCAGTTCTCGAAGAAGGCATTGAACTGGCGCCTGAGCTTGTGGCGCTCGTTGTTGAGACCCAGCCATTCCCGGTGCCCCAGCGTGCAGCCGCGGATCATTTGGTCGAGATAGGGCTCCGCACCAACGCCGATCTCTTGTTGCGCCTTTTGCCAGCGCGCAATTTCCGCATCGGAGGTTCGCCCCGAGGTCGCAGCCCGAAGCAGCATCACGTAGATCTCGTGCAGCCGCGCGGTATCGATGGCAGGCTCGGCTTCCTCCACATGCGCCCCGCGCCGTGCCAATTCGTCGACCAGCCCCTGCAGCTTGTCGACGTACTCCCCGTCCACGTCCGAGCACTTGTCGCGAAGCTTCACCGCAATCCGCATGTCCTTGAGTGATTTCGCCCCGCAAGTGGGCAGATCGAGCTTCCACGCGACGCCGTCGATGTCGTCCGGTCCGGCCATGGCATCAAGCGCCAGATCGAGGTCTTCGGCCCCGCGTGTCAGCGGGCCGATCGCGGAGATGTCGCCGTAGGCCACCGATCCCGGCAGCGCATGGCCTTTGGGCGAGATGACACCCCATGTCGGCTTCAGGCCGAACACGCCGCAGTAGTGCGCGGGATTGCGGATCGACGAGCCGATGTCGCTGCCCGCGTCGATTCCCGTCATGCCAGCGGCCAGCGCCGCGGCCGAACCGCCTGAAGAACCGCCCGGTGTCAGCTCCACATTCCAGGGGTTCCGGGCCGTCCCATAAATGGCGTTGTATCTCTGCCAGTCGGCGAGCATTAGCGGCACGTTGGTCTTGCCGAAAAGCACCACGCCGGCCTTTTCCAGCCGCTCGACCGAAAGCGCGCTTCCCTCCGTCACGTTGTCCTTCAGCGCCGGATCACCCCACGTCGTTGGTGATCCCGCAACGTTGTAGCTTTCCTTGATGGTCATCGGCACGCCGTGCAGGGGCCCCCAGATCTCGCCCTTGGCAAGCGCCGCATCGGCAGCCTTGGCCCGCAGACGTGCCCGCTCGCGATCCTGCCAGATGATGGCGTTGAGCTTGGGATTGTACGTGTCGACCCGCGTCAGGAAGTGCTCGAGCGCCTCAGTGGCTGTCGTCTTCTTTTCGCGGATCAGCCGGGCAATCTCGGCAGCAGACTTCCAATGCAGCTTGTCCATGTGCCTCTCCTTTGGGCGGTGGCCTGTTTGCAAGGTCGATGCGTGGCGGGCGTCCGGCGCGAAAGCGCCCGATCATTTCGCCGTATCTCGGCCCTTCCGGGCCCATTCCGCAACGTAGCGCGACAGCAGCGGGCTCACCACCAGAACCACCGCCAGCCGCGACGTCTGCATGGCGAGCACGAAGCTCAGGTTGACGGGAGCCGAGGCGGCGATGATGGCGATGGAGTCGGCTCCTCCTGGACTTGTTGCCAGATACGCCGTCAGCGGGTCGATGCCTGCGCCCCACACGAGCGCCGCCGCCAGTAGCCCACACATCGCGATCAGCGCCGCGATCGAAGCCAGGATGCGCGGCATCGCCCGAAAGGCATGCGCCAGGATTGGTCGCGTGAACCGGAGACCGATGCTCCATCCGATCAGCGCGTAGGCCATGGCAAGCAGCCATGGTGGCAGCACGATTGTGATCAGGCCCGCACCGTGCAGCGCCATGGCAGCCACCATCGGCAGCAGCATGGGCCCGGCCGGAATCCGCAGTTTTTGAGCCAGCAACGCACCGCCGACGGCAAGCGCCAGTGTCGCCCCCAGCGATGCCGGCTCGAAGTGGCCAAGCCAGGCCATTGCCCAGATCGACTGCGCCATGCCAGCGCCACCGGCCGGCGTCCACAGTTTGGCGACCAGCGCGGCGACGCCTATGACAATGGCAACACGCAAATATTGCATCACGGCCACCAGCCGCACGTCGGCGCCATAGGCCTCCGACATCACGATCATCGCCGTCGATGCACCGGGCGATGTACCCCAAATCGCTGTTGTTCCCGGCAGGAACTGCATGCGCGTCAGGACATAGCCGATCGCACTGGCCGCGATGATCACCGATACGATGCCCACGGCGAACAGCGGCCAGTCCTTGGCCAGCTCGTCGAGAATCGACAGCGGAATCCCGTTGCCGACCAGAACACCGATGACGCCTTGGGCAATGATGAAGGGCCGCTGCGACATGCGGATGCTGCCGTTGGCGCAGGCAACCAAAATCGCCGCCACCATCGGCCCGACCATCAACGCCGCTGGAAGTCGCAGGTAATCGGCCGCCACCACCATGGCAGCCGACACGCACAGCAGGGTCGACCATTGTGCCGCGCCAGGCCGCCCTGTCAGCATTCTCGTATTGCCCTCTTGAGCCGTGCCCCACGGCGCAGTGTCGTGCGCAGGTTGGTGCGCAACGCTCTCACCGTCCCTTGAATTTGGGCGCCCGCTTCTCGGCGAACGCCGCTGCGGCCTCTTTGTGATCTTCGGTCCGGCGCCTCCCGGCGAGATTGGCGCTTTCCATGTCCAGGCACTCGGCAAATGTCGAATTGAGCGCGCGCGTCAGGTTGTCCTTGATCAACCGATGTGCCACGCGCGGCCCCGATGCGAGCCGCTTGGCAATCTCCATCGTCTTGGCTTCCAATTGAGCTGCCGGAACGACCCAGTTGACCATGCCGAGCCGCTGTGCCTCCCCCATGTCGATGCGGTCGGCGAGCAGATAGAGTTCCCGCGCTTTCGCCGTCCCGACCAGTTGAGTGAGAAGGTAGGTGCCGCCGTAGTCGCCCGTCAGCCCAACTTTTGCGAACGCCGTCGTCATCGTTGCGGTGTCCGCCGCAATGCGCATGTCGCAAGCCAACGCCAGCGAGAAGCCGGCTCCAGCAGCAGCTCCGGGCAACGCCGCAATCGTCGGCTTGCCCATCTGATAGAGCCGGAGTGACGTCAGCCGGTGCGATTGGCGCTGCTTCTCCATCCGCAACAGGGGATCGGGTGCGCCGCCCTTCGCATTCATCTGCGCCATCGCCTTGACGTCCCCCCCGGCACAGAACGCACCGCCCGTTCCCGTCAGCACGATGCATCCGATGTCGTTGTCAAGTTCGGCTGCCGCCAACTCCGCCGCCATCGTTTCCAGCATGTAGGGTGTCAGCGCATTGCGGTGGCTGGGCCGGTTGAAAGTCAACACGAGCACGCCGTCCTCGCGTTTGACGATCAGGTCCTCGGTCGCAGTCGCTAGGTCATTCATGGCCTTACCCTTTTGTGCGTGGTGTTTCCGGAGCAATGATGAAGGCCGCTGCCGCACAACCTGGTTCGCGTGCGGCGCGTGCGTCTTTGCGATCAGGCCTCAGCCACAATCGGATTGCGCAAGATGCCGATCTTCTCGATTTCTATCTCGACGGTATCGCCGGCCTTCATCCACGCGGGTGGCTTGCGCGCGTGCGCCACGCCCGATGGTGTGCCGGTGGCGATCATGTCGCCTGCCTCGAGCGTCATGAACTCGCTGAGCGTGGCAATGATTTGCGCCGTTGTGAAGATCATATCGCTGGTGTTGGACGACTGCATTGTCTCGCCGTTGACACGCGTCATGATGTTCAGCCCGCTGGCGCCCGCCGGCAACTCGTCGGCCGTCACCACGACCGGGCCAAGCGGACCTGTTCCGTCGAAGTTCTTGCCCGGTGCCCACTGCGATGTCTTGCGCTGGAAGTCGCGCACCGACACGTCGTTGAATATGGTGTAACCGAACACATGCTCCAGGGCATTGGCCTCCCGGATGTGGCGCCCGCCTTTTCCGATCACGATCGTGAGTTCGCACTCGTAGTCGAGCTGGTTCGAAACCTTGGGCAGAATGACCGGGGCCTCGGCCGCGACCAAAGAAGTGTGCCAGCGCGGAAAGAACGAAGGGTAGGTTGGCGGTGCATGCCCGCCTTCCTTGGCGTGCTCCAGATAGTTGAGCCCGACGCAGACAAACTTTGGCGGCCGCGCAATCGGCAAGGCTGGTTTCGCCTTGGCAAGTGGCGTTTTTGCCGAGGCTGGCGCTTTTGCAGCGGCTGTCTTAACAGCCGCCATCACGCCAGGACCGACGCCGATCAGCCCGAGGAGAGTCCGCGGCAGGCTGTCATCAGCCGCGCTGAGATCGACCACCGTGTCGCCATCGACCACACCGAGCACACTGCCTTGGCCGTTCTCGAACATCATCAGCTTCATGTCTTCAATTCCTTTTCGGGATGGGCCTTGGTGCTAGCCTTGCAGCCAGTCCGTACACTAGGCCTTTTTTTCATCGTCATCGCAGTCTTCGTCGCCACTCGTAGGTCGAACTTGCTGGGTTAACCGGGCGTCCTCTAGCAACCCTTGATGCCTGGATAGATCCCCGGTCCATAGAATTTCCGCAACTCTTCGATTTGGTCGGCAGGCGGCGGTTGGTAGGTGCCGACACGGCTGGCGAATCGCCCTCCCATGACGCCTGCGAGATTGACGGCCATCTCACCCGCCTTAACCAACGCCGTAATCCCGTTGAGGATCGGCAGGCCACCGCCAGCTTCGTGCACGCCGGCGTCGGCCAACAGGGCCATCACCACGCCGCCCGCGGCAATCGTCACCTCGGCGCCAGCCTCCCGGTTTGCCGCCGCAGCCTCGTCAAAGCCTTGGCGGATGCGCTCCAGTGCAGCCGTGTCTTCGAACGCCTGGGTCAGATCGAGCAGGCGCTCCACCTGCATTCTATTCACCGCCGCCAGCCGGCTCATCAATCCGTATCGCTCGACGTTTTCGATGATGCGCGGCGTAAACTTGGCATTGATGGTCACGAGCGACGTCTTTACCCCCATCATGCACGACAGATGCAGCGAACTCTCGCAAAGCCCCAGCACGGGAATCGTTGCGAACTCGCGCGCTTCCCTCAGGCCGGGATCGCAGATGTTGCCGATCAAAAAGGCGTCGAACCCGCGCGCCATTGCGGTGTGCACGTTTTCGAGAACCTCTGCCGTCTCGAGGAATTCAAGGTAGCGGAACTGGTCGCCGGCCCCGCCGACCTTGGTAATGCCATGCACCTCGATTTCGGTGTCCGAGGCTTTGACCTTATCCAGCACACGTCGAAGCGCCTTTGGGTAGGTGCCCCAGGTGTCGCCTTCCCGCGTCATGCTCTGGTACCAGAGTTTCATGCCTCTCTCCCAACTTCAAATGGCCCGGGCGCCACAACGCCTGAACTCTGTTTGCCGCGCAGCCGGTATCGCCTACCACGGCACCGTCTCTCCGAAGCGATCCAGGAACTTGAGGCCCGGCTGACCCGCCTGTGCCAACACCGTGTCGACAACCAGCGGAATGCTCTCCTCGATGCCGAGCGTAGCTGCCGGCCCGCCCATATCTGTCCGCACCCATCCCGGCGCCACCAGCACCATCGCTCGCGTGTCCCCTGCATGCCGGGCGGAGAAACTACGCATCAGCGTGTTGAGCGCGGCTTTGCTGGCCCGATAGCTCTCCCAGCCCCCTGTCGTATTGTTGGTGACGCTGCCGAGTCCGGAAGACATCACCGCCAAGATCCCATTTTTGGCGACTAGGTCTTCGAGACACTCGAGCGTGCGCAATGGCGCCAGCGCGTTCGTCGTCATGATGCGCACGAAACTGTCCGTCGAAACGCCCGCGATCGTCTCCCCGCGACCGTTGCTGACGCCAGCGTTGATGAACAGCAGATCCAGCGCCTCGCCATGCAGATGCTTGCGCAGCGCAACGAGGTCGGTATCGGAGGTGATGTCGCAAGTCGCGACACGCAACCGACCGTTCGACTGCTGGGCTAGCGCGGCGAGCTTTTCGCCGCCGGTTGCCCGCACCGTTCCGATGACGTCCCAGCCTCTTCTCAATAGATCCTCAGCCAGCGCATACCCAAGGCCACGCGAGGCCCCGACGATCAGCGCCGTTCCCTTGGTCTTTCCGCTCACAATCAGCCCCTTCTGACAACACCTCGTCGTCGCCCGCACGCGTTGCTGGCGGCTTCAGGCCTTCAGTCCACGCAGTATGATCGCCGGATCATGCATGCGCAAAACCGCGACTCAAGATTGGCTGATGCGACCCGTTTTCGCCATCTCCAGGTGGATGTCTCACTTCAGAATCGGTGCCGCCAGGCACGATCGGAGCCCGTTGGGTAGAGAAATCACGTCGATTTGCCTATGCAATCTGCGTATTGCCGATTCCCGCAGTGCCTCGAGACGGACGCAGCGCGCAGCGCGGTCGACCTGCGGATAGGTTTGTTCTGCAGTTCGTACAAAGTATTGATAAAATGCGAAAAATTGACGGAATTTAACGTCCTCAATGGTCGCGAAGGGCCCTGTTTGCTAGGACTTCGCTTTGGCTCAGATCGAGCCGTACCGTCGTTCTATGTGCCCGTGTTAAGCATTTCTTTTTTATTTTTTCTCTTGGCGCTTGCGATTCTGCAACAGATCGGCTTTGATGATCTTGTCCGAAACGTGGCGCCGTCCCACCTATCACCCCATAGTGGCGTCACGCTTTTAGCCCGCGGCCTGTCCCCCGGCCGCGGGCTTTTTCATGCCTGCAATTGTCCGGCATTGGTCCAGGCGCGTCAGATGGTCAGCACCATCTTGCCTTGCACGCGGCGTGACGTGATTTCAGCAAAAGCATCCGTCGCTTGCGACAAGGGATAGGCCTTCCAAAGTCTGGGCTTCAACTTGCCTTGCTCCCAGGCTGTCAAAAGCTCGGTCAACAGCGCCCGCGACTGGTCCGGATAGCGCGCGCTGTGCTCACCAAAGACGACGCCCACCACCGAGAAGTTTTTCACCAGGATCAGGTTGGCGGGAACTTTCGGAATGTCACCAGATGCAAAACCGACCACCAGGATGCGTCCCTCCCAACCGATGGCTCTGACGCACTGGTCGAAATAATTACCGCCCACAGGGTCGAACACCACATCGACGCCTTCGCCGTTGGTCAGCTCGCGCAATCGGTCGCGCAGGTTCTCGGCCTTGTAATCGATCACCTCGTCGGCGCCGTACGACTTCGCCAGCGCAATTTTTTCTGCCCCGCCAGCAGCAGCGATCACCCGTGCACCCAGCAGCTTGCCGCATTCGATTGCAGCCAGCCCCACGCCACCAGTCGCGCCCAGAACCACGAGTGTTTCGCCCGCCTCGAGTTTGCCGCGATAGGCGAGCGCGAAATGCGCTGTGCCATAGGCGATCGGGAAGGCCGCGGCGGTCTCGAAGTCCATGCTAGCGGGAATTGGCGTGACGATCCCGCCCGGCAACACGATCTCACTTGCGAAACCGCCCGCTTTGCGCGCAAACGCAATCACCCGGTCCCCCGCTTTGACGTGGCTGACGCCGGCGCCCACCTCCAGTACCTCGCCAGCAACCTCGAGACCCGGAATGAACGGCATCTCAGGTTTGACCTGATATTTGCCTTCGATCATCAGAATGTCGGGAAAGTTGACACCCGCCGCTTTGACGCCGATTCGCACTTGCCCGGCACCGCATTCAGGCGTGGCGATCTCGTCGATGCTGAGTGATCCCATATCGCCAAGTGTATGACAGCGCAGCGCACGCATCGCGAGGCTCCCTCTCCAGTTGTTGTCGTTCGCGCCTCGCCACATCAAGCTCGCGCGTGGTCTTCGTTCCGTGTCCGAGCAGTTTAGCTCGCCTCTCCGCTACCCGCTTCGGCCTCTGCCAGCGCACGCAATTCTCTGCGCATCAGTTTGCCAGTCGGCGTCAACGGCAAGGCTTCGGCAAAGCGCACGACGTCCGGCACCTTGTAGCCCGAAAGTTGTGCGCGGCAATGCTCCAGCAGAGCGGCGGCGTCGGCTTTGGAACCCGGCACCGCCACGATGTAGGCCACGATCGCCTCGCCCTTGTCGGAATCGTTGCGCCCGGTCACGCCGGCCAGTCCCACGGCCGGATGCTGCTGCAGCACTTCCTCGACTTCTGCAGGTGACACATTGATCCCCGAGCGCTTGATCATCTCGGAGGTCCGCCCCGCGTAATGCATGTGACCCTTGTCGTCGAGCGCGCCGAGATCGCCGGTCCGAAACCAGCCGTCGTCAGTGAACACATCACTGTTGTATTGCGCGCTGTCTCCGCTGTATCCGGGCGTCAGATAGCCCGTCACCTCGATCGAGCCGATTTCACCCGTGCTGCACAGCCCACCCGTGTCGGTGTTGCGGATCCGAACACGGACACCTGGCAGCGGTGGCCCCTGCGAAGTTGCGCGTTGCTCCAGCGGCCAATTGTGCGGCGTCACGCAACAGTTCCCATATGTTTCCGTGCTGCCATAGATGTTGCAGATCTCTGACGCGCCAAGCTCTATGGCAGCTTTCCTCACGTCTTGCGGTGCACCGATGGTGACACCCGTCCTGAGCGACTGCGTTCGCTCCTTCGTGAAGCCGGCGTGCGCCGTTAGTGCGTTCGTCATCGCCGGCAACGTGTAGAGTGCCGTGCACGCGTGCTTCTCGATGAGGTCCAGCGCACCGCCCGGCTCGAAACGGCTCTGCAGCACCATCGTCGCGCCATGCGACAGCGCTGCCGGAAGGGCGTTTGCCGCGCCATACGACCAGAACAACGGGATCGAGATCAGGACGCGGTCGTCCCCACCCAGTCCCTGACGCTCGCCAATATTGAAGCCGTTCTCGATCACCGCAAAATGCTGCAGTGGCACGGACTTCGGCCTGTTCGACGATCCCGACGTGTAGAGCAGCACAAGTGTGTCGCCTGCGCTCGCCCCCGTGCCCGGCGCAATGTCCCCGATTGGTTCGCCATGGCGATAGGCGTCGCAACTCTCGAATCCATCTCGCCCCGCCCCGTCGACAAGCACGAGATGTTCCAGCGCCGCGTGGTTGCCGTTATCCTACAGGGCAGCGACATCGCCCGCAAAGTCCTGTCCGCCGAACGCTTCGATCAGGAACAGGCATTTCACTCCGCTGTCTGCAAACAGAAAATCCAGCTCCGCCCGCTTCGACCATGTGCTGAAGGGCACGATCGTGGCGCCGAGCGCTGCCGCGCCAAAAAAGATCTCGAGCCAAGCCAGCCGATTGTTGATGAGCAGGCCGACCCGGTCGCCGCGCCGGATACCGCGCGCCGCCAATCCCCCTGCGACCCGCCGTGCCGCCTCATGCAGGTTGCGGTAGCTCGCGTCGCCGTCCCCCGATAGCGCTGCCGGTTTGCCGGGCGATCGCAACGCTTGTTCCGCAAGCAGCTCGAACATGGTGCGACTGAACGGGGACTGCATCGACGCCTCTCGGGATCTTGTGGGTCAGGTTTGCCCTTATTGCCGCGCCACGGGCTGCCTGTCCATTGCCGTCACAGTCGCGTGCGTCGGCGCGACCGATCGCGAGGCGACGCCTGCCCTGCCAGAACCCATTGTTTTCCCCGAAACGCGGTCAACCAGAAACGCAGTGATTGAGTTGCCCGCCTCTGCCGTGCAAAGTTTCTACCGAAGCCGATTTATGGAGCATGACCATGCTGAAAGACCGTTACGACAATCCGCTCACGACGGCATCGACCGCTGCCCGCGACGCCTACACCGTTGCCGTGGACGCCGTGCTTTCGGCCAGCGTCGGCTCCGAGGAAGGATTTCGCGCCGCCATTGCTGCTGATGAGTCTTTCGCCATGGGCCATATCGGCTTGGCCCGCACGGTCCAGATCTTCGGCCGCGGCAACGAAGCGAAGGCGCCGCTGGCGCGCGCCCTGGAGCTGGCCCCAAGAACGACGCCACGCGAGCAGAGCCATATCGCCATCTACGAGCGCATCTTGACCGGGCGCGCCGCCGAGGCGCTCGCCATGACGCGCGAACACATGAAGCAATGGCCGCGCGATGCCTTTGCCCTGGCGCCTTCGACGAGTGTCTTCGGTCTGATTGGGTTTTCAGGTGAGCCCGGCCGCGAGCGTGACCAGCTCGCCATTCTCGAGCCTCTGACCACACACTACGGCAATGACTGGTGGTTCCGCAGCCAACTGGCGTTTGCGCAGATGGAAGTCGGCCAAACCGACCGCGCCCTGCCGAACATCGAGGCCTCGCTTTCAGCCTTCCCTCGCAATGCCCACGGCGCGCACATCCGCGCGCACCTTTATTACGAGGTGGGCGAACGCCGCGCCGGTTTCCATTTTCTCAAGAATTGGGCGCGCGACTATTCCCGCCTCGGCCAACTGCACTGTCATGTCACCTGGCATCAGGCGCTGTGGGCCATGGAGCTTGGCCACGCCGATGAGGCCTGGGATATTTACAATGGCAAGCTGCATCCCGGCGCTTCGTGGGGGCCGCAGATCAACGTTTTGACCGACTGCGCTTCGTTCCTGTTTCGCGCCGAGCTGTCGGGCGAGCCGCATCAGGCGCAGAAATGGGCGGACCTTTCAGCCTATGCGCAGAAGTGGTTCCCAAATCCCGGTGTCGCCTTCGCCGATGTGCATGCAGCCTTGGCGCATGCCATGTCCGGCAATGGTGAGGCACTCGCCCGCATTGCCGAAGGCGCCAAGGGAGCAGCCGCCGACGTCGTCGCGCCGGTGGCCAAAGCCTTCCAGGCCTTCGCCCGCCAGGATTGGCCGGCAACCATTGCAGCCTTGCAGAACCACATGGCCGAACACGAGCGCCTCGGTGGCAGCCGCGCCCAGCGGGACCTGATCGAATACACCCTCGCCGGTGCCCTTCTGCGTGCAGGAAAGATCAAGGAGGCCGAGCAGATGCTGGCAAACCGGCGCCAGCAAAACGCCTTCGATGGCGGCTACCCCTTGCGTGAGCTCCGCCAGGCCGCCTGAGGCCACGCTTTCACGTGCGAACCGGCCCCGCTCCACGCGGCGCAGTCGGTTCGCGCCACGCGCAACAAGCTCCCGCCGCGCGGCCAACATCCCGGCTCAGTTTCCATAAATCGCCTTCGGCAGCCACGTCGCAAGCTGCGGAAAGTTCCACAGCACGACCAGCGCGAGGACCTGGATCGCCACGAACGGAATGATGCCGACATAGATGTCGCGCGTCGTCACTTCGGGCGGCGCCACGCCTCTGAGATAGAACAGCGCAAAGCCGAACGGCGGTGTCAGGAACGAGGTCTGCAGGTTGAGCCCCATCATCACGCCCAGCCAGACAGGATTCATCGGCTCGCCAGCGAACTGCATCTTCAGAAGGATGGGCGAAACGATCGGCACGACAATGAACACGATCTCGAGGAAATCCAGAAAGAAGCCCATCAGGAACATCACGCCCATCACCAGAATCATCGCGGCAAGCGTGCCGCCGGGCATGTTCTGTAGGAAATGCTCGATCCACTCGTCGCCCTTGAGGCCGCGAAACACCAGGGAGAAAATCGCAGCGCCAACCAGAATGACGAACACCATGGACGAGATCATCATCGTCTGGCGCGCAACGTCCGTCAGCACGCGCTCTCCGCTAGCAGTGCGACGGTTGAAGGTGCGCACCAAAGCCAGCAGAACGCCGATGGCAATCACCGCGCTGAGCCCGATCGCGACACCAATCGCTATCCAGTCGCGCACCGAGATCACATTGCGCTGCATCCTGAGATCGAAGAACGCCGTCAGGATCAGCACGGCAACCACAGCAAGCCCGCCAAGCACGATCCAAAGGCCCTTCGTCGGCTCCGCCTTGTGTCCGGCGAGCAGAGTGGCCCCGACCGCACCGACCGCTGCAGCCTCGGTCGGCGAGGCGAGCCCGCCCAGGATCGAGCCCAGCACCGCTATGATCAGGACCAGCGGCGCTACCAGCGAGCCGAGGAGGCGCTGCCACATCGGCCGCCCATCGTCCGTACCAAAGTCTTCTGGTGGTATGGGCGCCGCGAGATGCGGATACATGAACGAGAACGCAAGCTGGTAGGCGATATACATACCGACCAGGGCCAGCCCGGGGAGCAGCGCACCGGCAAACAGATCGTTCACCGACACGGTGTCAGGCGCGAAAATCCCCATCTGCAATTGTGCTATCTGATAGGCGCCCGATAGCTGGTCGCCGAGTAGCACCAACACGATCGATGGCGGGATGATCTGCCCGAGGGTTCCTGCTGCTGCAATGGAGCCGCAGGCCAGTGGCTTCGAGTAGCCCCGCTTAAGCATGGTCGGCAGTGACAGCAGGCCCATGGTAATGACGGTCGCGCCGACGATCCCCGTCGACGCCGCCAATAGCGCGCCGACGACCGAGACGGAGAACACGAGCCCGCCGGGATAGGGGCCGAACAGCCGCCCCATGTTGTCGAGCAGTTCCTCAGCCACCCGTGAACGCTCGAGCATCACGCCCATGAAGACGAACAACGGCACAGCGACCAGCACGTCGTTCGTCATGGTCGAAAAGATGCGCTGCGGGAATGCCGTCAGCAGCGTCAGGTCGAAGACGTTGAGGGCCGCGCCGATGAAGGCGAAGATGATCGCCGTGCCGCCAAGCGTGAACGCGACCGGATAGCCCATGATGAGAAAGCCGCAAGCGGCAACGAACATCAGCAGGCAAAGCAGTTCGGGCTGGATGATCGGCATCAGGAAGGCTCCTCAGGACACCGGCTTGTCGCCCGCGCCGGCGCTGTAGTCGCCCGACCCGTTCGCAAGATAGCTGACGGTCTTGATCAACAGCGAGAGGCCCTGCAGCCCGACGAGTATCGCAAATAGCCAGATTGTCGTTTTGAGCAGGTAGATGAATGGCAGCCCGGCAAGCTCCGTCGAGCCCTCCCGCACCTTCCACGCATTCGTCACGTAGCCGAGGCTGACCCACAGGGTCAGCGCGCACATTGGCAGCAGGAAAATCAACGTGCCGATCATGTCGATACGGGCCTTGGTCGTGTTCTTGGCCTCGCGATAAATCACATCGACCCGCACATGCCCGTCGTGCAACAGCGTGTAGCCGGCACCAACCATGAAGATGATGCCGTGCATGTACCAGATCGATTCCTGCAAACCGATCGATCCGATATTGAAGACATAGCGCGCTAATACGATTGCGAACTGCACAAGCACCATCAGAAGCGTGAGCCAGGCAATTGCCCGCCCGATGCGCGAATTCAATTTGTCGATCAGACGTGCCAATGCGGTCATGCGCTATGCCTCGCAATCAAGCGGCATGCGCGCCGGTCATTGTGACCGGCGCGCGGACTGCAAGTGTGTTGAGTGTCGTTCGTCGCGCCGGTGCGAGCGGATCAAAATGTCTGACTGCTGACACCGGCGTTGCGAGCGGTGGAAGGCCCGGAGCATGCTCCGGAAAACAACATCAAGAAAACTTGGTCAGCCCACGCTTTTGCATGTAGCCCTGCTCGCCAAGTCGCGACCATTCGACCGCTTTTTTGCGGAAGCCCATGTAGCTGTCGTAGACCTTCTGCGTGAACGGATCGGATTTGGCGACCGAGGCCAAGACGTCCTTCGCGGCCGATCCAGCCTTCTTGTAGATCTCGTCCGAGAATTCGCGCAGCTGCACGTTATGCTTGGTCACCAGAGTGTCGAGCGCAGCCGAGTTATTGGCGATGAAATCCGTGTAGGCGATGTTGTTGTGTGACACCGCCACCGCCTCGAACACCGCTTGTTGGGATTTCGTCATCTTGTCCCACAGCGGCTTGCGGATGCCGATGGTGTTGGCCGTCGATGGCTCGTGGAAGCCCGGATGATAGTAGTACTTGGCGACCTTGTAGAGGCCGAAAGCCAGATCGTTCCAGGGGCCAACCCACTCTGCGGCATCGACGGTTCCAGCTTGCAGTGCCGGCAGTATCTCGGCGCCCGCCAATGTGACCGGAGTCCCGCCAAGTGCTCGGATGACATCGCCGCCGAGACCGGGGATCCGCATCTTGAGGCCCTTGAAGTCCTCAATGGTCTTCATTTCCTTCCGGAACCAGCCGCCCATTTGCACGCCGGTGTTGCCGCCGAGGAATGGCTTTACGCCGAATTGCGCCGAAAGCTCGTCCCAAAGCTTCTGCCCGCCGCCGTGATGCATCCAGGCGTCGGCTTCAGCCACGGTCATCCCGAACGGCACCGAACAGAAGAAGGCGTAGGCCTTGCTCTTCCCGACATGGTAGTAATCTGCAGAGTGATAGAGGTCGGCAGTGCCCTCTTGCAGGGCGTCCAGGCATTTGAGCGCCGGCACCAGCTCGCCGCCGCCGTAGAGTTTGACCTTGACCTTGCCGTCCATCGCCACTTCGAGCCTGTTGGCGAAGTTCTGGGCCGCCGTGCCGAGACCGGGAAAACCCTTCGGCCACGACATCACCATCTTCCATTCCTGGATGCCCTGCGCAATCGCTGGCGCGGCAAGGGCGGTCGTGCCGGCGGCTGCGGTGACGCCGGCAGCCTTGATAAACTTTCGACGGTTAACCTTGGTCATTTGAACTCCTCCCTTTATGCTAATTTTACGTCTTAGCAATCGTTGGGAGGGCATGGCTAGAGCAAAATTAAGCCAATAGATGGCGAATTATCTTGCCCTGGCATCCAGCTGAAGGTTTGGGGGCAGCGAATGCAATCCAATAAATTTTAGGTAAATTCACGCCTCCAGGCTGAAGTCGGCAAACTTGGCGCGCAAATCCTTCTTCGACACTTTCCCCGTGGCCGTCATCGGCAGCGCGTCAACGAACTTGACGTCGTCCGGCACCTGCCACTTCGCAAGCTTGGTCGCCACATGCGCCAGAATCTCTTCTTTGGTCGGCTCCGCCCCCGGCATTTTGACCACCACCAGCAGCGGCCGCTCGTACCACTTGGGATGCGGGACCGCGATCACGGCCGCATTGGCCACGCCCGGGCAGCCAATCGCCACGTTCTCGACGTCGATCGAGCTGATCCATTCCCCGCCAGACTTGACGAGGTCCTTGGTGCGGTCGACCAGCACCAGCCAGCCGTCCGGCGTGATCGTGGCAACGTCACCGGTGCCGAACCACCCTTCGCTGTCGATCGCAGCCTTGGTTGCGGACTCATTCTCATAATAACCCGCCACAACCGCCGCGCCTCTGACGAACAATTCCCCCGAGGCCTTGCCGTCCCACGGTAGCGCCTTGCCGTCCTCGTCGACGATTTTCATGTCGACGCCGAACATGCGCCGCCCCTGCCGGCTCTTGATCTCCATTTGCGCATCGAAAGGCAGTTGCCGCTCTTCCGGCGTCAGTTGCGTCAACGTGCCGACCGGGCTCATCTCGGTCATGCCCCAGCCGTGCACGATGTCGACCCCCCAGTCCCGCTCGTAGGCTTCCATTGTGGCTCGCGCGATCGCTGAGCCACCCGTCAAGATGCGCGACAGACCTTCCGGCTTGCGTCCGCGCTTTTTGATCTCCTCGAGCAGCCCAAGCCATACGGTTGGAACCCCCCAGCCGCCCCAGACTTTGGTTTCGTCCATGAGATCGAACAGGCTCGGCCCGTCCAGGCGTGCGCCAGGCATGACGAACGGTGATCCCGTCAGGCAGGCGACATAGGGCAGCCCCCAGGCATTGGCGTGAAACAGTGGAACCACCGGCAGCAGCGGGCGCGTGTTGAGGAAGCAGCCCTGCGACGACGAGATGACATAGAACGAATGCAGCAGCGTCGAGCGGTGCGAGAACAGCGCTCCCTTCGGGTCGCCGGTTGTGCCGGACGTGTAGCAAAGTGTCGACGCCGCGTTCTCGTCGAACTGCGGCCAAGTGATTTCGGGCTCGCCGAGTCCCAGCAATTCCTCATAGCAAAGCATGCCGGGGACCGGATCGCCCTCCGGCATATGCGCCCGATCGGTCATCGCCACGTAGGTCCTGATCGGCGAGAAGCTCGCGCGGAGCTTCTCGATCAGCGGCACGAACGTGGTGTCCACGAACATCATGGTGTCCTGGGCGTGATTGACGATGTACGCCATCTGCTCGGGAAAGAGCCGCGGATTGATCGTGTGGCACACCGCCCCGATGCCCGAGATCGCGAAATAGAGTTCGAAATGCCGGTGTGTGTTCCAGGCGAGTGTCGCAATTCTGTCGCCGGGCTTGACGCCGACCTTGATGAGGGCATTGGCCAGTCTGGCAATGCGCGGACGCGCTTCAGCGAATGTCTGGCGAATGAGTCCGCCTTCGACGCTCTGCGAGACGATCGGCGTGGTGGCGTGCACCTCGGCCGCATAGTCGATCAGACTCGAGACCAGCAGCGGCTGGTCCATCATCAAACCCTTGAGCATCTTGGCGTCCTCCCGATAGGTTGCCCCCGAGGTTAGCGGCACCGTCACTGTGCGCCAAGCTCTACCGGCCCGACCGACGGAATGCGCGGAAGGCCGACGTCGTCATACGAGAGGAAAAAAGGTAAATGGCCAAGGTCCTGGTTGAACCCCATGCTGATGTGATGGTCCTCCGGCTGTCCAATCCGCCGGTTAATGCACTGGCACACGGCGTCCGTGTCGGCCTGGTCGATGCCATCCGGCGGGCCAATGCCGACCCCGCGGTCAAGGCCATCGTGATCACGGGCGAAGGTCGCGCCTTCTCGGCCGGCGCCGACATCACCGAATTTGCCACCGGCCTCAAGGACCCTGGCCTGCCCGAGGTCATCGACGAAATGGAAGCGAGCCCCAAGCCCGTCGTTGCTGCCGTCAATGGTCTGGCTCTGGGTGGCGGGCTCGAGGTCGCGCTCGGCTGTCACTATCGCGTTGTCTCGAAAGGCGTCACGCAGATGGGGCTGCCTGAGGTCAAAATTGGCATCTTGCCGGGAGCCGGCGGCACGCAGCGGCTTCCCCGGGTTATCGGCGTCGAGGCGGCGCTCGACATGATCGTCTCCGGCACACCGATTGGTGCTGCAGCCGCCGAGAAAGTGGGCCTGGCCGACCATGTCGCCGACGGTGATGTCGTCGAAGCTGCCGTCGCTTATGCCCGCGATCTCGTTGCAGCCGGCAAAGGTCCGCGCCCCGCTTCGGCAAGACGCATTGATCGAGCTTCGATTGCTGCCGGACTTTTCGACAAGAAGCGCCAAAGCCTCGGCAAGCACCCGTCCGGCCCCATGGCAGCGCTCAACTGCATCGCCGCCGTCGAAGCGGCCGTTGGTTCCGACTACAAGTCGGGTGTGGCCCGCGAGCAGGCCCTGTTTGCCGAACTGGCGAAAAGTCCCTACGCCGAAGCCCTGCAATACGCCTTCTTTGCCGAACGCAAGGCGGCTGACATTCCCGATATCGGCAAGGACGTGAAACCGCGCTCCGTCGCAAGGGTGGGCGTGGTCGGCGCCGGCACAATGGGCGTCGGTATTGCACTTGCCGTCCTCCTCGGCGGGTTGCCGGTCACCGTCGTCGAGGCGCGCCAGGAGGCCTTGGACCGAGGCCTTGCGCGCATTCGTGAAACCATCGAGGCTCAGGTCAAGCGCGGCCGTATGTCCGCTGCGGCTGCTTCGGAGCGCTTGGCGGGCCTCACCGGCGCACTGGCTGTGGCAGCGCTCTCCGATTGCGATTTCCTCATCGAAGCCGTCTTCGAGAAAATGGCGGTGAAGAAGGAGGTCTTCGCCCGGCTCGATGCGGTCGCCAAGCCGGGTGCGGTGCTGGCCTCCAATACCTCGACCTTGGACGTGGACGAGATCGCATCTGCAACCGGTCGCCCCGAGGACGTGCTTGGCACCCACTTTTTCTCGCCTGCCAATATCATGCGCCTGCTCGAGATCGTGCGCGGCGCCAAGACGTCGAAGGAGACGCTGGCGACGGCGATGGCGTTCGCCAAGCGCATCAATAAGGTCGGCGTCGTCGCAGGCGTCTGCTTCGGCTTCATCGGTAATCGAATGATCGAGGCCTATCTCGAGGAGGCCCAAGCCATGATGCTCGAAGGTGCCTCGCCCGCCGAGATCGACAATGCCATCGAGGCCTGGGGGCTTGCCATGGGCCCTAATGCGATGATGGATCTGGCCGGCATCGACGTCGGCTACTTGATCCGTCGCGAGCACGCGTTCACCGACGAGCGTTTGGCGCTCTACAAGGTGACCGACCGCATCTCCGAGATGGGCCGTCATGGCCAGAAGACGGGTGCCGGCTATTACAAGTACGAGGGACGCACACGCATCCCCGATCCCGACATCGTCGCAATGTTCGCTGAAGAGGCGCGGGCCCAGAATATCAACCAGCGCACCATTCCGCCTGAAGAGATCGTGGAGCGCCTGTTGCTTCGCTTGGCCAATGAGGGGGCA
This sequence comes from Hyphomicrobiaceae bacterium, assembly GCA_041397705.1. Lineage (GTDB taxonomy): Bacteria > Pseudomonadota > Alphaproteobacteria > Rhizobiales > Hyphomicrobiaceae. The sequence goes on along the minus strand of JAWKWC010000025.1, from coordinate 23,384 downwards.
TTCGCGCTTGAGGAGGGCATCGCGCTACGGGCCTCCGACATCGATACCATCTACCTCTCAGGATACGGATTTCCAGCGTGGCGCGGTGGACCCATGTGGCAAATCGAGCATGCCATGGGGCTGGCCCAGGCGGTCGAGAAGATCAAGGCCTACGAGACGAAATTCGGCCCCCGCTGGAAGGTGTCGCCTCTCCTCGCGCAAGTGGCGCGCGACGGCGGCAGTCTCGCCAGTGCCGGCAAGGTGGCAGCCGTCAAAGCCTGACCTACCCTGATGCACGGAAGGCCAGGGGCTTGCAGCCCTGGCCTTCCTTCTCGTGCCGGATCACGACGGTTCGGTGCGTGATCAGCAGTGCAAAAATAAAGCCGAATCAACGACAAAAGTTGTGCTTTGACCGACCGTGCGGGGCTTCGGAACCGGCGCGGCGAAGGTGCACGCCGAGTTGCTCCCTTTTGCCTGTGGATGAAGCGATGTGTTGCGCTCGCAACAATTCCTGAACCGCGGGCGCAAGCTCAGCGATGATATAAAATGCTGATAAAAAACAAAAAAACAAATTTCGTTGCAGCCAGGCTTGCCCCTGGCTCGTCGATTTATCACGCCTTGTGGCCCCGTTCCCTCGGAGAAAATCCATTAATAATCCATTGACACCCATATAAACCCATGAGATCCCATAAATGCCCGTCCGCACCGGGCACGGGATGCGGGCAGCGGCGCCGGGGACCATTGAGGGATGGAACCTGTGCGACCGCCCGCTCCCAGCCGGTGGACGGGAAACGCCAACGAGCATTGCGCCACGCGACACGCTGGGCCGCCTCGTTGTCGGTGAAATGGCGTGCGGTTGTCGGTTTGCCGCGAGCAGTTGTGGAGGCGTTGGACTGAGGCTTGTCGCAAGGGGATGGACCGCTTTGTCTCGACATTCACCAACAAGATCGACGCCAAGAGCCGCGTTTCAATTCCGGCTTCCTTCCGCGCCGTGCTCGAACGCGACCGCTACACCGGTGCCAGCGGGTCGGGGCTCTATTGTTACCCCTCGCTCGACGCTCCAGCCCTCGATGCAGGCGGCGAAAGGCTTGCGCAGAAAATCGATGGCCTTCTCGGCGGTTTGCCGGACTATTCGGACGAGCGCGACGAGTTGGCTGTCGCGCTCTATGGTGAGGCACAATTCCTCGCGATCGACCAGGACGGAAGAATCGTTTTGCCGAAAGACCTTCGTGACGCCATCGGCCTCAAGGACGGGGTCGCCGAGATCGCTTTTGTTGGCCTGGGCGACAAGTTCCAACTGTGGGCGCCAGAGCGCTTTGCCGAGCGCCGCAACCAGGCCCGCGAAAAAGTGCGCGAGCACAGACGGCTTTTCGGCGCGGGGCGCCGTCGACCGGAGGGGACCGGCGGCGGTGAAGGGGGGCGGGAGTGATGTCGGGGCTGGACCCAGCATCGGGGGATGGCGGGACCGCTGCGGAACCCGGACACATTCCCGTTCTTCTAACTGAAGTTTTGGCGGCGCTGGCACCGGTTGCTGGCGCTCGCCTCGTCGACGGTACCTATGGCGCTGGTGGCTACACCGGCGCCTTGCTGCGTTCTGCAGCCGATGTGGCAGTTATGGCCATCGAGCGCGACCCCTACGCCTTGGCCCAGGGCCAGGCCCACGTGGCCCGTGCATCTGGCAGCCTGCGCTTGGTCGAGGGCTGCTTTGGGGACATGGCCGATCTAGCGGAAGAGCACGGTTTTGCGCCTGTTGATGGCGTCGTCCTCGACATCGGCGTTTCGTCGATGCAACTCGACACCGTGGAGCGAGGCTTCTCGTTTCAGGGCGACGGTCCGCTCGACATGCGCATGGGCCAGTCGGGCGAAACGGCAGCTGACGTCGTCAACTCTGCCAGCGAGAGCCAGCTCGCCGACATCCTGTTCCATTTGGGTGAGGAGCGGCAATCGCGGCGGATCGCCCGCCAGATCGTGCGCGCGCGCGACACCGCCCCGATCGAGCGCACCAGCCAATTGGCGGCGCTGGTCGAACGCACCATCGGCCGCCGCCCGCAAGATGATCGTCACCCTGCAACCCGCACGTTTCAGGCCTTGCGCATCTGGGTCAATGACGAGCTCGGCGAGTTGGCTCGCGGCCTGGCCGGTGCCGAACGGATCCTCAAGCCTGGCGGGCGCCTTGCCGTCGTCACCTTCCATTCGCTTGAAGATCGCATCGTAAAGCGCTTTCTCACCCGCCGCTCCGGGCGCACCGATCACGGCTCCCGCCATGCCCCGCCACAGCAGGACGCCCACGGGCCGGGGCCAAGTTTCCATTTGCTTAACCAAAAGCCGATTACTCCTGGAGACGCGGAAATTGACGCCAATCCGCGAGCCCGCTCAGCAAAGTTGCGGGTTGGCGTGCGCACCGAAGCGCCGGCGTGGCCCGTTGAATTGCCGGAAGTGCTGGGTTTGCCGATCATCGGCGACGGCGCCCGGCGCTGAGACTTGATGCCACCTCGGGGGCGCTGCGCGACGGTATTTTTGGCGTGACGGCGCACATGCTGCGCCCTTGAGAGTGGAACGCAGATGGCACGCACGGTCACATTCGTCGCTGGCGCCTTGGCTGTCGCTGCCGCATCCGCACTCTACGCCCTCAAATATGACACGGCTCGGCTCGAGAGCGACGTGCACAAGCTCGAACGCGCCATCGAGAAGACCGAAAACGATATCGCGGTCCTGCGCGCCGAACGCGCCTATCTCGGTCGTCCCGAGCGTATCGACGCTCTCGCTAGCCGGCAGGGCTTGGCCCCCGTCACACCCACCCAGTATCGCTGGTCGTCCGAGGCAGACCTCATGGACACGACCAATCCGGATCAAGGCAATGGCGTCGCCGGCCTAAAGAGCCTAACCGATGCAGAGGCACTGGCGGCTGCCAAGGCCATCCTCGCACCTCAAACTGAAACACCGACGGGAGGCCGCGAGTGAGGTCCTCCGCGCGCCCGTTGAACCTCGCCGGCCGATTGAGTGAGCGCCTGCGGCCTTCCGCCAATCCCACTCCCGAAGTTGCCGCGACACCTGCCACGCCATTGAAGACCTTGCGCGCGACGCGCCTCCGGCTGGCCGCCGTCGCGGGCGTCGTTGCGCTGCTGCTTGCCGCAATTGCTGGCCAGCTCGTCCGATTTTCTCTCATCGGTCGCTCCGAATTGCGCACCGCCGCAGCAGAAACGCTGACCCACAGCTATTCGCGCCCGGACATCATCGATCGCAATGGTCGCATCATCGCTACCGACGTGGCCGGCTACTCGCTTTATGCTGATCCCGCGATGCTTCTCGATGCCGACGAAGCAACCGAAGATTTGGCCGCTGTTCTGCCTGAGATCGATCCTTCCGTCCTGCGCCCGCAACTCGCTGATCGCAGTCGTCGTTTTGTTTGGATCAAAAGGGGGCTCACGCCCCGTGAAGCACAGACCATTCACGATCTCGGCCTGCCAGGACTGGGGTTTCGCCGCGAATTGAAGCGCATTTATCCTGCGGGGAAATTGGTCGGTCACATCTCCGGTCAAGTCGATCCGGACAATCGCGGCATTTCCGGCATCGAGCGCTTTCTTGATGAGCAGGGCTTCAGCCGCGAAGTGCAAGGCGCCCACCCGTCACGCGCCAATCCGGTTCGCCTCAGCCTGGACCTCGGCGCGCAGCACGCGCTTGCCGACGAGTTGGCCAAGGCAGCTGAGAGCCATCAGGCCAAAGGTGCAGCGGGCGTTGTCATCGATGTCGGCACCGGCGAGGTTCTGGCGTCCTATTCCTGGCCGCCTGTAGATCCGGGCGTGCCGGGATCGTTGCTGGACACAACCCGCCCCGATCGCGTGCAAGGCGGGGTCTACGAACTCGGTTCGATCCTCAAGACGTTCACAGTGGCAATGATGCTGGACGCCGGGCTTGCCACCCTCGAAAAGACTTACGATGTCAGCCAGCCGCTCACCTTCGGGCGTCACCAGATCCATGACCTTCACGGTCATGCGGGGCGGCTCTCCGTGCGCGATATCTTCGTGCGCTCCTCCAACATCGGCTCGGCCATGATGGCGCTGGAGGCTGGTGCGGAGCGCCAGCGCGCCTTCCTGGAGAGGATAGGCCTCATAAATGCCATCCGCACCGAGGCCGGCCTCGTTGCGCCACCGCTTCTGCCGCAGCGCTGGGGTGAGGTCGAAACGGCAACCATCGCTTTCGGTCACGGCATGGCGGCGGCCCCGATGCAACTTGCGGCAGCAGCAGCAAGCCTCGTCAACGGTGGTCGCCAGGTCGCCCCGACCTATCTGTCGCGCGCGCCTAATGACGTGAGCCCCGCCACGCAGGTCGTGTCCGGCCGCACCAGTTCCGCCATTCGCCAGGTCATGCGCCTCAACGTCACCATGCCCTATGGCACCGGCCGTCGCGCCGCCGTGCAGGGCTACCGCGTCGGTGGCAAGACCGGTACGGCCGAAATTGCCGGTAAGGACGGCTATCGTGCCAAGTCTGTCGTCGCCTCGTTTCTGGCCACGTTCCCGACCGACAGTCCCAGATTTGTTGTGCTGATCTCGCTCTTCGAGCCCAAACCCTCTGCCGCCACCAACGGCGCCATCACCGCGGGCGTCAATGCAGCGCCGCTAACGGCTTCCGTCGTCGCGCGCATTGCCCCGATTCTGGGCGTTCTGCCACGACGAGTGGTTGAAGCGCAGTGACCGATGCCCTCTCTGCCCTTTCGGCCGTTTGACGCCGCAATTGGACCCTCATATGAGGGTAGCGAATACCGTTGGCCTCGACTTCGGTCATTCAGGTCACTGCCAAACGTTTTGAAGGTCCTTTTGACACGCGGCCCCGTCAAGCGAGGCCCAGTTCAGATGCCAATGCTCTAAACCGGGAGACGTTCGTGCGCCTGTCGGCCCTGATCGCCAACGATGGCATGCTGGAAACCCCAGATCTCGATCCCGAGATCACGGGTTTGACGGCTGATAGCCGCAAAGCTGCAAGCGGCTTCTTGTTTGCAGCCCTATCTGGCAGCCGCACGGACGGTGCGCGCTTTATTGCAGATGCCGTGGCCAAGGGCGCGACGGCCATTCTGCTCGGCCCCGGTGTCGTCCCAGTGGTGCCTGAAGGCGTCGCCATCGTACGGGCGGACGAGCCACGCCGCACCCTGGCATTGTGTGCCGCACGCTTTGCCGGCACTCAGCCCGCCACCGTTGTTGCCGTCACCGGCACCAATGGCAAGACCTCGATTGCCGAGTTCGCGCGCCAGATTTTCGCCGCCTGCGGACGCCAGGCGGCATCCCTCGGCACCATCGGCATCGTCAAGCCGTCGGGCGCCGACTATGGCGGCCTGACCACGCCGGATCCGGTGGCGCTGCATCAGACCCTGGCAAGTCTGGCCGATGAAGGCATCACACATCTGGCGCTCGAGGCCTCGTCCCATGGCCTCGACCAGTTCCGGCTCGATGGCGTCCGCCTGACAGCTGCCGCTTTCAACAACCTGGGGCGTGATCATCTCGATTATCACCCGAGCATGGACGCCTATCTCGCAGCCAAGCTGAGGCTCTGGGAGCTGCTGGAGCCCGGCCAGACTGCCGTCGTCAACGCAGACGGCCCTTACGCCAAGGAGGCGATCGCCGCGGCCAAGGCGCGCGGGCTCGAAATAATGACCACCGGACAGGCCGGCGACGACGTGCGCCTGCTGGAGGTGGAGGCCGCAGGCTTTCGCCAGCGCCTCGTCATCTCCCACGCCGGCATCGAGCACACGGTTGAGCTGCCGCTGATCGGCACCTATCAGGCTGGCAACGTTTTGGTTGCTGCGGGATTGGCGCTGGCTTCAGGTGAGAGCATAGACCCCGTTCTGGCGGCCTTTTCCACCTTGCAAGGCGTCAAGGGCCGCCTCGAAGTGGCAGCCGAGGCCAGGGGCGGCATTGCCGTGGTCGACTACGCGCACAAGCCGGAGGCGTTGCGGGCCGCGCTGGCGGCATTACGTCCCTTCGCCACAGGCAAGCTTGTTTGCGTTGTGGGCTGCGGCGGCGACCGCGACAAAGGCAAGCGGCCGATCATGGGCCGCATCGCCGCGGAAGACGCTGACGTGGCCATCATCACGGATGACAATCCGCGCACCGAGGACCCAGCCACGATTCGCCGCGAAATGCTGAGCGATGCCCAAGGCGCCATCGAAATCGGCGACCGAGCCGAGGCCATCCGGCATGGCATCTCGCTGTTGGGCCCGGGCGATGTCCTGCTGGTCGCCGGCAAGGGTCATGAGACTGGCCAGATCGTTGGTGATCAGGTGCTCCCCTTCTCCGACCACGACGAAATCTCGAAAGCCGTTGCGGAGATCGGTGAATGACGCGCGCCCTGTGGACTCTCGCCGAAATCGTCGCAGCGACCGGCGGAACGCTCGACCTCCCCTCACAAATGGCGGGCGGTCCGGAGGGTGTCCCTCCGGTGGGCGGCGCGGATGCATGGGCATCAGCGCCAGCAGCGCGGATGCAGTGGGCATCGAAGCGCCAGGAAGAGCGCGGATGCGAAGTGGGCATCCGAAGCGCAATCAAAGAAGGCGGGTGGTCCGGAGGGTGTCCCTCCGGGTGGGGTGGAAGGGCGGCAGCCCTTCTCGTGAAGCGACTATAACGGGCATCTCCATAGACACCCGCAGCCTCGAACCGGGAGACCTCTTCGTCCCCCTCACAGACGCCCGCGATGGACATGAGTTCGTGCCCCAGGCCTTCGCCCAAGGCGCTGCCGCCGCGCTTGTCCGCGCCGGCTATTCGCGCCAGCCGTCGGACGGCGTCCTGATCCGCGTCCCCGATGAATCTGGCCGGGATTCTGTCCTCGCCGCCCTCGAACGCATCGGCATGGCAGCCCGCGCCCGCCTCGCGGATACGGCCCGCGTCATCGCCGTCACCGGTTCGGCCGGCAAGACCGGCACCAAGGAGATGCTGCGCGCCTGCCTCAAGGCCTGTGCCTCGGCGCCGGAGAAGGTCCACGCGCCCGAAAAATCCTTCAACAATCACTGGGGCGTGCCGCTCACCCTCGCCCGCATGCCGGCCGACACCGAGTTCGCCGTCTTCGAGATTGGTATGAACCACGCTGGCGAGATCCGCCCGCTCACGAAAATGGTCCGCCCCCACATCGCCATCGTCACCAACGTGCTCCCCGTCCATGTCGGCAATTTTCCTGACGGCGAAACCGGCATCGCCAACGCCAAAGCCGAGATTTTCGAAGGCCTTGAGTCCGGCGGCACAGCCATCATCTTGCGTGACAGCCCGCACTATGAGCGATTGCGTGCGGCAGCGGTGGGGGCTGGTGCACTGGAGCGCTCGTTCGGCGATGCTGACTCGGGCGCCGATGTGGTGTTGCGCTCCGTCGGAGTGGCGTCGGAGAACCCACATGACTCACAGGTCGTGCGCGCGGAATTTGCGGGTCGCGGCGAGCGGGTCACGTTCCATCTGGGAATGCAGGGCCGACATCTTGGCATGAACAGCTTGGCGGTTTTGCTCACCCTCGACACGCTGCATTGCAATCTGGGGCGGTCGACACGCGCTTTGGCGGAAGTCGGGGCTGCCGCCGGTCGCGGCGCGCGGCAGAACATCCGCTGCGGTGACGGCGAATTGCTTCTTCTCGACGAGAGCTACAATGCGAACCCTGCGTCAATTGCGGCCGCGCTCGCAAGTCTCGCTGCTATCAACGACACTTTGATCCGCCGCCGCATCGCTGTCCTCGGCGATATGCTCGAACTCGGCGAAAATGCTGTCCAGTATCATGTTGGCCTCAAGGACTCGGCCTCCCGTGCCGATCTCGTTTTCTGCTGCGGCCCCAACATGCGCCATCTCTATGACGCCCTCCCGCCCGAAAAGCGCGGCGCGCATGCCGAGAATTCGGAAAAACTGATCCCGCACGTCCTCGACGCTTTGCGCCCTGGCGACGCCGTCATGGTCAAGGGCTCGCTCGGCTCCCGCATGGCGCTGGTTGTGGAGGCCCTGAAGAACCACTTTGCCAACTGACGGAGCGGCGGCTAGAAAAAGCCGGCGCTTCGGGGGGAGCGCCAAGGCCCGCATTCAGCGGCGCCAAGCCGAGAGGTGAGGGATGCTCTACGAGCTCGTCCAATTCAGCGACGTGTTCGGTCCGTTGAACGTGTTCCGCTACATCACGTTCCGTACCGGCGGCGCCATCATGACGGCCCTATTGTTCGTGTTCCTGTTTGGCCCGGCGATCATCGATATGCTCCGCGTCAAGCAGGGCAAGGGCCAGCCGATCCGCGACGACGGCCCGCAATCGCATCTGGCCAAGCGCGGCACGCCCACCATGGGCGGGCTCATGATCCTGTCCGGAACGTTGGTTTCGGCCCTGCTGTGGGCCAACTGGTCGAGCCGCTATGTGTGGATTGTCCTCGGTGTCACAATGGCTTACGGCGCCATCGGGTTCTACGATGACTACCTGAAGGTCACCAAGCAGACCGCGTCGGGCTTCGGCGGCAAGGCACGGCTTGGCCTCGAGTTCCTGGTCGCGGGCCTTGCGGCCTGGGGCATCATGAGTCTCGGCCAACCCGGCTTCGCTGACGCTTTGGCCCTGCCCTTCTTCAAGACCGCCGTCATCCCGCTGGGCTACATGTTCATCCTGCTCGGCATTCTGGTGATCGCGGGCGCCGGCAACGCCGTCAACTTGACCGATGGCCTCGACGGTCTCGCCATCGTTCCCGTCATGATCGCCGCCGCCACCTTCGGCCTCATCGCTTACATGTCCGGTCACGTCATCATCTCGAAATACCTGCAAATCCATTACGTTGCCGGTGCCGGCGAGCTGTCGGTGATTTGCGGCGCGCTGATCGGCGCCGGTCTGGGCTTTCTCTGGTTCAATGCTCCACCGGCCATGATCTTCATGGGCGACACAGGATCTCTGGCGCTGGGCGGCGCGCTGGGCTCCATCGCTGTGGCCACCAAGCACGAGATCGTGCTCGCCATCGTCGGTGGTCTCTTCGTGCTCGAGACCATGTCGGTCGTCATTCAAGTGGCGTCGTTCAAGCTGACGGGCAAGCGCGTCTTCCGCATGGCGCCGCTGCATCACCACTTCGAGCAGAAGGGCTGGAAGGAGCCGACGGTCGTGGTCCGGTTCTGGATCATCTCCGTGGTTCTGGCTCCCGATCGGCCTCTCGACCCTGAAGCCGCGCCGAGCCCCGGCAATAACGTGCGTCCATACTGCCACCTCGGCCAAACACGCTGCGCCGGCACGCCTTGGTGCCTGGACGATGGACGGGCAGGCAGCCGCATGGGGCGTTGATTCCACACGGCAGCAAAGCCTTTAGAATGCGTCGATGATCTGCGCAGCGACATTTGCCGGCAAGCGGGTGGCTGGTTCGGGCTTGGCGGTGGCTCGGGGGCGGGCAACTGTCGCGTCGTTGCTGGCAGGCGGTGCCGAGGTCGCAGCCTGGGACGATGGCGAAATGCGCGGGCTGCGCCGCCGGCGCAGGTGCGCCACTGGCCGATTTGCGCGAGGCCGACTGGACGAATTTGCAGCCCTCGTGCTGGCCCCCGGCGCCGCTGACGCACCCCGAGCCTCATTGACCGTGGTCAGCCAGGAAAGCCGGCGTCGAGGTCATCGGCGACATCGAGATTTTCTGCCGCGAGCGCCGCGCCCACGCCCCGGGCGCGCTCCAAGGTTCATCGCCATCACCGGCACCAACGGCAAATCGACAACCACGGCGCTGATCGCCCACATCCTGCGCCGCCGGCCGCGACGCCCAAATGGGCGCAATATCGGCACTCCTGTCCTGGCGCTCGAATTCGCCGAAAGAGTCACGCATTTACGTAATTGAAATGTCGTCGTTCCAGATCGACCCGACGCCGTCGCTCGATCCCACCATCGGTGTTCACCAACATTTCAGCCGACCACCTCGACCGTCACGGCCCTCGCCGACGATGCCGACCTTGCCATGCGCAACTATGCCGCCATCAAGGAGCAAGCTTGGTAACGGGCGCCGAAGCCGCCGTGATCGGTGTTGAGGATGGCTTGTCCCACGCCAGCGACCGCTGCGAGGCGATCTTCACGCCCTCGATCACGGCCCACGCGCTCGGCTTTCGCTTCACCCGGCGACGGGCGCAGGTCGACGGCATGGTTTTCGCCGACTGCGGCCGTCTCCACCGTTTCCCGGCCCCAGGCGGTGACAACAACGTCATCGACGAGGCCCTGGCCGATGTCGGCGGTGTCGGCTCCTTGCGCGGGGCACACAACTTCTGGAGAATGCAGCCGCTGCGTCTACTGCGAGCAGCTTGACCTCACGAGGCGATTGCTGCCGGCCTGCGCACCTACCCAGGCCTGCCTCACCGCATGGAACAAGTCGGCCGCGCCGGCAAGGTCGTCTTCATCAACGATCCTAAAGCAACCAACGCCGATTCCACTGGAGAAGGCGCTGGCCTCTTTGGCAGCGTGACATCTCTGATTCTCGGCGGCAAAGCCAAAGAAGGTGGCATCCGCCCGCCGGCCACATATTTCCCACGCATTGCCAAGGCCTACCTGATCGGTGCGGCCAGCGACGACTTCGCAGCGACTCTGAGGGCAACGTTCCCTATGAGCGTTCGGGAACGCTTCTTGCAAAAGCGCTCGCAAGCAGTTGCTGATGCTGCGCAATGCACAGGGTCCGAGCCGGTGGTTCTACTTCCGGCCTGCGCCACATGACCACCTGCCTCTTCGAGCACCGCGGCGATACGTTTCGCGCGCTGGTGCATGCCATGCCCGACGTCGCGCCGGGAAGCGCATCATGAGGCTCACGCGCACCGATCGCAGCCTTCTGGCGGAATGGTGGTTCACCGTCGACCGCACCATGCTCGCGGTGTTGTTCGCGCTGATCGGCGTCGGCCTGACGCTCTCGTTTGCTGCAAGCCCCGCCGTGGCCGCAAAAAGGCCTGCCGCTCTACTACTTTGCCGAGCGTCATTTCTTCTTTGCCGCCCTCGGCATCGTCGTCATGCTCGGTGCTTCGACGTTGCAACCGGCAACCCTGCGTCGCTTGTCATTGGCGATCCTGCTCGTTGCACTTGGCCTGATGGTCTGGACCATCGTCGGTGGTCCTGAAATCAAGGGCGCGCGTCGTTGGGTACATCTGGCCGGCCATTCCCTCCAGCCGTCCGAGATCGGCAAGCCCGCCTTGATCGTCCTGGTGGCATGGCTCTTTTCTGAACGAACCAAGCGCAGCGATGTGCCGGCCATCCCCATCGCCATCACGCTGGCGGTGCTCTTTTGCGGCCTCCTCGTGGTCCAACCCGATGTTGGCCAGACCATACTTGTGGCCACCGTCTGGGGGGCTCTGTTCGTGCTCTCCGGTCAGCCGCTGCGCTATGCCGCGTGGTTTCTGCCCTTCGGCATGGTGAGCTTTGCAGGAGCATGGTTTGCCTTCCCGCACGTGCGCAGCCGCGTCGAGCGCTTCCTCGATCCCTTCGGGCGACACCTTCAGACCGATCGCGCCATCCAATCGTTTGCCGAGGGTGGCTTGTTCGGTCGCGGCCCCGGCGAAGGCACCATCAAGACCAGCTTCGCCCGATGCCCACACCGATTTCATGTTTGCCGTCATTGGCGAGGAATACGGCGTTGTGGCATGCCTTGCCCTGCTCGCGTTACCGGCGTATTGGCCGGACGAGCTCTCCGCTTCGCCTGGCACGAGCCCGATGCCTTCGCCCGCCTCGCCGTCATCGGTCTGGCATTGCTGATCGTTCTGCAGGCGGCCATCAACATGGGTGTCAACGTCGGCCTCCTCCCGCCAAGGGTATGACACTGCCATTCATCTCCGCTGGCGGCTCGTCCGGCGTCGCAATGTCATTTGCCGCCGGCATGCTGCTGGGCTTTTCTCCCGCCGCAGACCGGACACGGTCCACGTCAAAAAGCCACAACTTGCCACCAGCCTTGAAAGCGCAGGGATGCGCTGGGAAAGCCGAAAGGAAACCTTCTGCACTGTGATGGGTGTGACTGACAAGGCAACGTCTGCCGCTCGCGGTACGATAGTTCTGGCGGCCGGCGGCACGGGCGGGCATCTGTTCCCGGCGCAGGCCTTGGCCGAGGAGCTGGCTCGCCGTGGCTTCGTCGTTGATCTGATGACCGATATGCGTGGCGATCGCTACGGCACCGGCTTTCCCGCCCGCACGATCCACCGCATCCCCGCTGCCACCTTCTCCGGCTCGAATCCACTCGTCGCCGCCAAGGCGCTCATGACCTTGACCAATGGCGTCAGGATCGCGCGCCGCATCCTGTCCAACCTGCGCCCCGTCGCCGTCATTGGTTTCGGCGGTTATCCCAGTTTCCCGCCCATCGTCGCGGCCAGCTTGTTGTCCATTCCCACCATCCTGCACGAGCAGAACGCCGTTCTTGGCCGCGCCAATCGCTTCCTCGCCCGCCGTGTCACGGCGATAGCAACCTCGTTCGAAAGTGTCCGCCTTCTCGAGGGCGCCGCCAGGACGAAAGCACATTTCACCGGCAATCCTGTGCGCGACTCGGTCATCGCCTGGGCTCATGCGCCCTACGATCCGAGTGCGCCTGATGATCCGTTTCGTCTCCTCGTCTTTGGCGGTAGCCAGGGGGCCCGCTTCTTTTCGCAAACCGTACCGCCGGCGCTTGCCATGTTGCCGCTCGATCTTCGCCGACGCTTGAGCGTCGTCCAGCAGGCCCGCCCCGAAGACAAGGATGAAGTGGCCGCGCTTTATGCGGGCTCGGACGTGGCCATTGAAGCCATGGTCGAAACGTTTTTCACCAACCTGCCGGAGGTGATTGCGGCCTCCCACCTCGTCATTGCTCGCGCGGGCGCGTCTTCGGTTGCCGAACTGGCCGCTATCGGCCGCCCGTCGATCCTGGTGCCATTGCCGCACGCCCTTGACAACGATCAGCTTGCGAATGCAACTCGCTTGCAGGAAGCCGGTGGCGCCCTGTGCTTGGAGCAAAAAAACATCACGCCGCAGTCTTTGGCAAACCATCTCGCCCGCATGATGCGTGCGCCCGACGAGCTGGCGACCATGGCGGCGGCGGCAAAAAAAGAGGGACGACCGGACGCGGTCTCGCGTCTGGCAGATCTGGTGGCGACCGTCGCGGGGAAAATGTCGGCGGCGGCGTGACATCGTAGAATTTCGGACGTTCATCCGGCCGGTCGCGACACGTGCCGGCTGTGAGCACAAGAGAGGGGACGACAACATGCAGATGCCGGGCGACCTGGGTCCCATACATATCCTTGGCATTGGCGGTATCGGCATGAGCGCCATCGCCGAAATCCTGCGCGCCAAAGGCTACACCGTCCAAGGCAGCGACCAGAAGGACAGCGCCAACGTGCGCCGGCTGCGCACCAAGGATATCAAGGTCTTCGTCGGCCACGATCCCTCCAATGTCGAGGGCGCCCGCTTCGTCGTCATCTCGACGGCCGTGAAGGCCGGCAACCCCGAGCTGGAAGCCGCGCGTGCCAAAGGCATCCCCATCATCCGTCGCGCCGAGATGTTGGCCGAGCTGATGCGCCTCTACGCCACCGTGTCCGTCACCGGCACGCACGGCAAGACAACCACCACATCGCTAATTGCCCATGTCTTGAAGGACACCGGCCGCGAGCCGACCGTCATCACGGGCGGCATTATCAACGATTGGGGCTCCAACGCCCGTCTTGGCGCCGGCCCATGGATGGTCGTCGAGGCTGATGAGTCGGATGGCACTTTCATTAAGATCCCGACCCAGATCGGTGTCGTCACCAATATCGATCCCGAGCACCTCGATTATTTCGGTTCTGTCGAGGCCATGCATCGCCAATACGAAACCTTCTTTCGCAACATCCCTTTCTACGGCCTCGCTGTCGCATGCATCGATCATCCCGTCGCTCGCGATATGATCGAGCGGCTGGAACTCCGCCGCGACGGACGGCGCCTGCTGACTTATGGAACGTCTGAAGATGCCGATCTGCGTCTGGAGAGCGTCAAGGTGGTTGGCACCAGCACGATCCTGGATGCCAGCTTGAGCGCCCGTGTCGCCGGTGGCGCGCGCCGCATCGAAGGCTGGTCCGTGCCGGTCCCGGGCGAGCACAATGCCCTGAATGCACTGGCAGCGATCGCCGTGTGTGCCGAGACAGGTCTGTCCGACGATGCCATTCGCGCCTCGATCGGCCGCTTCCAGGGCGTCAAGCGCCGCTTCCAGAAGACGGGCACCTGGAACGGCATTTCCGTTTACGACGACTACGGCCACCACCCCGTGGAGATCAGCGCCGTTCTGAAGGCCGCCCGCGCTGGTGCCAGCGGCCGTGTCATCGCCATCGTCGAGCCGCACCGCTACAGCCGCGTCAAGGATCTCTTCCAGGACTTCGCATCCTGTTTCGAGGATGCCGACGCCGTCATCGTGGCTCCGCTCTATTCAGCGGGCGAAGCCCCGGTCGAAGGCGTCGACGCCAACGCGCTGGCGGCCGCCATCGCCAAACACGGCGGCAAAACTGTCGTTGCCGTAGAGAGCGAGCGCGAACTGGCGCCCGCCATCCGCACCATGGCGCGCTCGGGTGACATGGTCCTGTGCTTCGGCGCCGGCAATTCCACCGAATGGGCGCACGCCCTTCCCGAATGGTTGGCCGAGACGGGCCCGCGCATCGCGGGAGGCCAACGCTGATGTCGAGCCTGGAAGCGGAGCTGCGCGCGAGCCTCCCCGAGCTGCGTGGACGATTGACGCCGGCAGCGAAGCTGGCGGAGATCACGTGGTTCCGTGTTGGCGGCCCGGCTGAGGTGCTCTTCACCCCGGCAGATGAGGCCGACCTGGCCTACGCACTGGCCAACATTCCATCGAGCGTTCCAGTGTTCGCACTCGGGCTCGGCTCCAACTTGCTCGTGCGCGACGGCGGTATACCCGGCGTCGTCGTGAGACTCGGGCGTGGCTTCGGCCAGGTCGAAGCGTTGCCCGGCCACCGGCTCAAGGCTGGCACTGGGGTGCCCGACGTCAAGGTGTCTCGTGCCGCTGCCGACGCGGGTATCTCGGGCTTGGCCTTCTATCGTGGCATTCCCGGCTCCATTGGTGGTGCCTTGCGCATGAACGCCGGCGCTCATGGCCGCGAAACCAAGGACGCACTTGTCGAGGTGCGCGCCGTTGACCGCGCCGGCAGGATCCACGTGCTCTCGAACGCCGATATGGGCTTCACATACCGCCACTCCGGCGTGCCAGACGACTGGATCTTCACCGAAGCCACTTTCGCTGGCGAGCCCGGAGATCCCGCAGCGATCCTGAGCGAGATGAACGAGGTCGCCGAATACCGCGAGAAGAACCAGCCGATCCGCGAGCGCACAGGCGGCTCTACATTCAAGAATCCGCCCGGCAACAGCGCCTGGAAGCTGGTCGATGCCGCGGGCATGCGCGGCTTTCGCGTAGGTGGCGCCAAGGTCTCCGAAATGCACTGCAACTTTCTCATCAACGACCAAGGCGCCACGGCTGAGGACATCGAACGTCTTGGCGAGACGGTGCGCGCCCGTGTCAAAGCGTGCGAGAACGTCGAGCTGCAGTGGGAAATCATCCGCATCGGCAATCCACTTGCCGGCCACGCGACCGGCGAGGCGCTGGCTTTGGAGGTCTCGCTATGAGCGCCAACCGCAGTGAAAGGCCGCCCCACGTCGCCGTCCTCATGGGCGGTTGGTCGGCTGAGCGCGAAGTCTCGCTGTCGTCGGGCAGGGACTGTGCCGCCGCTTTGGAAGCCGAGGGCTATCGCGTGACGCGTGTCGATGCCGACCGCAATCTCGCAACGACGCTCGCCGATCTGCGACCCGACGTGTGCTTCAACGCGCTTCATGGCCGATGGGGCGAGGACGGCTGCGTGCAAGGTCTGCTCGAGGTCCTGGCAATCCCCTACACCCACTCGGGCGTGCTGGCCTCTTCCCTTGCAATGAACAAGGAAACGACGAAGGAAATTGTCGCGCGCCACGGCGTACCCGTCGCCGATGCCGTGCTCGTCTCACGTGATGACGCTGCCCGCGACCACGCCATGGAGCCACCTTACGTTGCCAAGCCGATTTCCGAGGGCTCCAGCGTCGGTGTCGTCATCGTCCAGGTAGGCGCCAATCGTCCGCCCGAGGCCATTCGCCGGATCGCCACGACCGCAGCGGGCCTGATCATGGTCGAGCGCTATGCGCCTGGCCGCGAGCTCACGTGTGGCATCATTGGTGATCAACCAACCGGCATCATCGACATCGTCGCCGCCGGTCACCTGCAGTTCTATGATTACGAGGCCAAATACGCGCCGGGCGGCTCCAAGCACATCCTGCCCGCCGAAATTCCCAATGCGGTGGCAGATGCGATCCGCGCTCACGCCCTGGCGGCTCATCGCGCCTTGGGATGCCGTGGCGTCACCCGTTCGGATTTCCGCTATGACGATGCAACCGGCGACCTGATTTTCCTCGAGATCAACACGCAACCGGGCATGACACCGACGTCACTGGTGCCCGAGCTTGCCGCACACGCCGGCATGAGCTTCCGCCAGCTCATGCGCTGGATGATCGAGGACGCATCACTCGACCGCTGAAACCTGCAAGCGGCAAAGATCAAGAAAAGATAACAATTTCAAGAATATTACGCGCGCCGAAGTGAGTCCGAACGGCACGAGCGTAAACCCAATATTAACCGAAATGGCCCAGTGTCAGCATTTGATGGCCCGGTCTGCGCCGCGCCTGTCGTTGGGCCTTGCACGCGAGTTCCTCGCCGACCAGGCCCTGCCGCGCGCAGACCGTGGCCGATGGGTTTGGACATGCATCGAGCAGGCAAGGAGACACGTGGGCAGTTTTGGTGGCGCGCAGCGGAACCCATTCCTGCGCGGCCAGTTGCCCTTGTAGATCCGGATGCGGAATTGCACGACGCGCCGCCAGCACCGGGAGCAACGCCAGCCCCCGCATCCCGTTTCAGTCCTGCGGATGCAAAAGCGCGTGTGCCGGCCGAGGCCGCTGCGCCGCCCCCAGAGCCGATGCAACTCTCGATCGCGCCCGACGCTCTGCCGCCGCCATGCGAGCACCCGGAGCGGGTCCGCTCGACGGCGGCCCTGTGGTATGGCCCGACACGACACAGCCAGAGACGGCGGCAATTTCTGTCGCGTCGCTCCAAGCTGGTTCTCGCCGGCTTGAGCGGCGCCGCGATGTTTGCCGCGCTATCGGGCTTCGGCCAGAACGTGCGCACCGTCGAGCCGCTTGGCCATCAACTCGACGCCATGCTTGCGGCCGCCGGTTTGGCCATCAACGAAGTCGCCATCACCGGCCATGCCCACACTCTCGAGAGCGAGGTGTTTCGCGCCATCGGCCCGCTCGATCGCTCGATCCTGAGCTGGGACATGGCGGCCGCCAAGCGACGCATCGAGGCGTTGCCTTGGGTTGAAACGGTCACATTGAACCGGTTGCTCCCCGACAAGCTCAAAGTCGCCATAACTGAGCGACGGCCGGTAGCCGCATGGAGTGATCGCGGCGAGGTGATCCTGGTCGATCGCCAGGGGCGCAAATTGGGCCTGGCGGGCAAGGATGCCCCGTCGAATCTCGTGCACATCGCCGGAGACGCTGCTTCTGACGCCGTCAATGGCCTGTTGGCAGCACTCGATCACTATCCGGCCGTTGCCGCGCGACTGCAGAAGGCCGAGTGGCGTGGCCGTCGCCGCTGGGACCTTGAGCTTGCCAGCGGCCTGGTCGTCAAGTTGGCAGCCGACCGCATTGAAATTGGATTGCGCCGCTTGGCCGCTTTCGAGCGCGCCCATGCCGAACTCGCGCAGCGCGCCAGCATCGTCGATCTGCGCCTGGCTGATCGCATCGCCGTTGCACCGAACAAAACCAACACCAAACAGGCGGCCCCCGCGAAACAATGGCTCGCCCCCTCAGGCGCGTCTGCGGGAGGTGCCCGTGGCTAGGTCCGATATGGCGCGCGCCCCAAGAGACCTGATCGGTGTCATCGACGTTGGCACGGCCAAGATATGTGCGGCGCTCGCTGCGCCCGAAGCGGACGGCAAGGTGCCAAGACATTGCTGGGCTTCGGCCATCAGCGCTCACGCGGCTCAAATCAGGCACCGTCGCTGACGCCGACGAGGCTCGAGCGCGCCGTACGGCGGCAGCGGTTGCTCAGGCCGAGCGCATGGCCGGCATCAACCTGATCGCGGTCATCGTTTCACTCAGTCGGCCGCAGCGCTCCACGAGCTTGCCGCCCGCGCGCCCGTCGATGGCGGCGTCGCGCCACGGCGATGTCGACTGCACTGCTGGAGGCGGGTGAAGCCTGGCTCGACAGGGCGGGCCGTGCTTCGATCCGAACTGATGATGCTCTGAATGAGCCTCTTGACAGGCCCCGGCATTGTCGATCCCCCTCAACATGGCCGGTCGTGAGCGCTGGCGGCCGAATTGACAGCGGTGACGGCCGACGAAGAACTCGTCCGAAATATTCTGGGGCTGGTCGAAAAAGCCACATGCTCAAGCGATGAGTCGTGGCTGCGCCCTATGCCAGCGCCTGTGCCGTCACCACCGAAGCCGAGCGCGAGCAGGGCGTCGTCGTCGTCGAAATGGGCGCAGGCGTGACTTCGATTGCAGCTTTCTGCCGGCGACCGCTTGCATCAGCGACGAGTCGGTCCCCGTCGGCGGCAATCACGTGACTTTTGACATTGCACGCGCACTCGTCACCACCGTTCCGAGGCCGAGCGCATCAAGACGCTTTACGGCACCCTTGCCGTCGGCGCATCGGATGCTGGCGGTGATCATCTCCTATCCATTGCTTTGAGAAGAGTCGGCACGCTGCACCGACACGAAAGCCCGGTACGCTGTAATGGCTGGATAGCCTCGAATTGCTGGCTTGTTCGACCTGATCGCCGAGCGCTGCAGCGAGGCCGGACTGGACCGCGCCATCATGCAGCGCGTCGTGTTGATCGGGGCGCCAGCCACCGTCTCGGCCTGGATCGGGCCGACCTGCAGCTGGCGGCAGGCAGGCGGTGACGGTCGCCAAAGCCGGTTGGCCGTATGTCGCCGAGCCTGTGTACGCCGTCTTTCTCGACCGTCATCGGCCTGCTCGACATTGCCGCGCGACCGCCCGACAGGCGTGGCCAAGCTGCGCTTCGCGGGTGAAGATCGTGGCTACCTCCACCGTGTCGAGCGGTGGATCAGAGAAAGTTTTCAGAATGGTACACATGGCACGGCAAGGCCTCAGCCAGCGGATGTCAGTCAATGGTGGGTGGTGGAACAAGTCAAGGACGATGCAGGAGCCGAAATTGGCAACTGCTGCAGACGTGGGAAGGATGTCAGGGCGGATGAGCATTAATCTCGAATTGCCGAAGCTGATGGAGCTGACACCGCGCATCGTCGTCATCGGCGTCGGTGGCGCCGGCGGCAATGCCATCAATAACATGATCGCCTCCGGCTTGACCGGTGTCGAGTACGTGGCGGCAAACACCGACGCCCAGGCCCTGCTAGCCTCCAGCGCCGAACGCCGCATTCAGTTGGGCGTCAACCTGACCGAGGGATTGGGCGCAGGCTCCAAGCCCGAGATCGGCGAGGCTGCAGCCGAAGAAGCGATCGACGAGATCCGCAGCCACATCGCCAATGCCCACATGGTCTTCATCGCCGCCGGCATGGGTGGCGGCACCGGCACCGGCGCTGCAGCCGTCATCGCGCGCGCCGCCCGCGAGCTTGGCGCATTGACCGTTGGCATTGTCACGAAGCCTTTCCAGTTCGAGGGCACACGCCGCCAGCGCATGGCCGATGCCGGCATCGCCGAGTTGCGTAAATTCGTCGACACGATGATCGTCATCCCGAACCAAAATCTCTTCCGCGTCGCCACCGAGAAGACCACGTTCGCCGAAGCCTTCGTCCTCGCTGACCAGGTCCTCCATTCGGGCGTCGCCTGCATCGTCGACCTCATCATCAAGGACGGCCTCATCAACCTCGACTTCGCCGACGTCCGCACCGTCATGAGCGGCATGGGCGCCGCCATGATGGGAACGGGCCAGGCCAGCGGCGAACGCCGAGCCTTGCGCGCCGCCGAAGCCGCCATCGCCAATCCGCTGCTCGACGAGATCACCCTCAAGGGCGCCAAGGGCGTTCTGCTGTCGATCATCGGCGGCAATGACATGACGCTGTATGAGGTCGACGAGGCCGCCAGCCGCGTGCGCGAGGAGGTCGATCCCGAAGCCAACATCATCGTCGGCGCAACATTCGACGATGAGCTCGGTGACAACATTCGCGTTGCCATTGTTGCATCGGGCATGAATGCACACGCGGATGCACACCTGCCCCCGCCTGCCAAGGCGCGTCTGGTAGCGGATCAGGCCTTCGACCGCCCCAGCGCGGCCAATGCCGGCGGCCCGCCACCAATGAACGTGAACGAGCCGGTGGCAGCAAAGCCCGCATCCGTCGCGGGCTGGCCACCGCCGGTACAACCAATGCAACCGGCGCAGCCCTTTACTGCGGCCCCTTCATCTGTCCCACACCAGCATGGGGCTGGCGCCGCGGCCCGGCCGCAAACGCCCGCGCACCCGGCGCCCGAAAGTCAGCCACGCGAGTTGTGGCGCGGTCCGGGAAACGTCGTCATTGAGGAAGCGCCGTCACATCGTGCCGCTGCCCCTGACCGTGCGCCCAAACAACCAGCGGGCGACTCGCGTCAGGCGGCATACGAGCCGTTCACTCCGTCGGCTCCGCAGGATCTGCGACGCTCTGGACAGCGCCGGGTTCCCGATCTCGAAGAGTTTCCCGTCGTCGGTCAGCGCGACTATCAGGCCAAAGCCGGCCGCTACGAGGCGCCGGGCGCCCGGCCCGAGCCAACTGGTCACCAGCATGCTGGCCGCAACGAATCGCAAGAGCCGGCCGGCCTCTTGCAACGCATGATGGGACACAGTCGAAAACCAAATGAAACGTCGGCAAACGAATCACCCGCAGGCACTGTCAATGTCGGCGCGCGGGTAGCAGGATTGTTTTCCCGGAACAAGTAGTTAGCCCTCGCGAAGCGGAGCTATTGCCACAAGGTAACACAACGTAAGAAAGCGTGATTTGGCGATAGTGAGGCAAGTACGTAGTGTCGGTTTCAAGAGATGCAACGAATCAGTTGGTCGCGGCGGGGAACATCGGCACTTAGTGCTGGCCGTGCACCAAGAGGAACGGTTCGGTGTTATCGATTGGGGGCGATTTCGCGAGGTACAGGCCAAAGGCCGGCGTGCGAAATTGCAGGGGATCGAGGGACGGCGCAACATGTCGAAGCGATTCATTGGCTCTCGCCAGACGACGCTCGCGCGTGAAGTGACTATCGAGGGCACAGGGGTTCACAGCGGCGCGCCAGCGTCAGTGACCCTTCATCCTGCAGCCGCTGATGCAGGGTTGATCTTTCTAGTAACAAAACGTGGTCGCGTTGTGGCGGAAATCCCCGCGACCTACGAGGCAGTTAAGAACCTTACGCTGTGCACCGTGATCGGCGATGATCGCGGCCATGTCGTCGGGACCGTCGAGCATCTTCTCTCCGCGCTGCGTGGATTGTCGATCGACAACTGTTACATCGAAATCGATAGCCGCGAAGTGCCGATCATGGACGGTAGCGCTGCCGCATTCGTCGACGCGATTGACAATGCCGGTGTTCGCGAGCTGCAGGCACCTCGTAAGTTTATCAAGGTGTTGAAAGAAGTCGAGGTGCGCGATGACGACGCTTACGGGCGTCTGGTGCCGCACTCCGGTTTCCATCTCGATGTCGAGATCGACTTCCCGTCGCAGGTCATTGGCCGGCAGCGAATGAGCCTGGATCTCAACCCCGGCGTTTACCGCAACGAACTCTCGAAAGCGCGCACGTTTGGCTTCATGAGCGACGTCGAGCGCCTTTGGAAATCGGGTTTGGCGCTAGGCGCGTCGCTTGAGAACACGGTTGCCGTTGGCGATGACCGCGTCATCAATGCCGAGGGGCTGCGCTATCCACAAGAGTTCGTGCGGCACAAGACGCTCGATGCGATCGGCGATCTCGCACTGGCCGGCAAGCCGCTCTTGGGAGCCTACCGTTCGGTCAAAGGCGGACATCGCATCAACGCGATGGTTTTGCAAAAGCTTTTTGCAGACGCCGAAGCATGGACGCTGGTCGAGGCGCCGCGCGTCCGCGACATGTCCATCATCGATTTGCCTGTCGCCGCACCGGCGCTTGGTTATGCCGTTGAGGCCACCTGATTCAATGAGCCCACAATCTCACAGCCGTAGTGCGCGGACACCTCATGGTGTTCGTGCCCTGCGGCTTGCTGCCGTTGTGCTCTCGGCTCCACAAAACCGCGGCCGTCGTGCGTCAATTGATCATTGAATAAAGCACGCACCGTTTGTCCGGGCACAACGCCTATGCTAGCAGTAAATCATACAAACGCTCGAATCGTTGGCGATGCTGGGGATGATGTGTACGTTTCGCATCCGACGAATGAAGGGCATGACTTGCGAGCGGATTACGGTCCTGCTCGTCAGTGAAGTGGGGATGCCTGGCGCCGAAGCGACCAAGGTATGGGGACAACGACCATGACGCGCTGGACCATGTCGACAACGAGCCGTCATTCGCTGCTGGCCGCGGCGGTACTTGCCGTATCGTTGGCAGGATGCGCCTCGTCGAGCGACGTGACCAAGGCCCTCAATCCGGACCCACCCGGTAAAATGTATGCCTTCGCTGACGCGTTGCTGTCCAAAGGACGCAACGAGGAAGCAGCCAAGAAATTCGAAGATCTCGATCGCGACCACCCCTACGCGCCGGAAGCGCGCCGGGCCATGGTGATGGCGGCGTTTGCCTACTATAAGGCCGGCAAATACCCGGAAGCCATCGCGTCGGGCCGCCGCTACACCACTTTGCATCCCGGCACCAAGGATGCAGCCTTGGCTCACCACGTCATCGCCTCGTCCTATTTCGCCGAGATCAAGGATCCAGCACACGATCAGACGGCAGCGCGCCGCGCTTTGAAAGAGCTGCAGGTGATTGTTACCCGTTACCCGGACAGTCCCTATGCGCGCCAGGCGGAGAATCGCATCCGCATTTGCCAGGACTCGATCGCCGCCTCCGAAATGAATGTGGGGCGCTATTATCTCAAGCGCGGCCAGTTCGTTGCCGCGATCAACCGCTTCAAAACCGTCGTGGCCGAGTATCAAACCACGCAGCATGTCGAGGAAGCGCTTCACCGCTTGGTCGAGGCCAACGTCGCGCTGGGAATTTTGCCCGAAGCGCAGTCGGCAGCCGCTGTGTTGGGGTACAATTTTCCGCGCTCGAAGTGGTATCAAAACTCGTACGCCCTACTGGGTGGTCAGGGCGTGAAGCCACAGGATCAGAAGGGAAGCTGGATCAGCCGGCAGTGGAAAAAGCTGGCGCCGGGCTCAACCCAGCCGGCAGTCCAGCCAGCCGCGGCCCCGGCACCCGCACCTCAGGTCCCGCCGCAACAGCAGGCGCCCGCGAACCAGCCGCCGGCAAACAAGAATGTGCCGACAGTCGATCCTCTGCCGAT
>JAWKWC010000024.1:0-59865 GCA_041397705.1 Hyphomicrobiaceae bacterium | reverse complement strand
GTACGCCTATAAGTCGCCGCTGGAGTCGCCCGGCGGGGCATGCCGTGGCGGCTCAGAATGCTTTCCAAACCCGCTTCCGGGATTTGAGCTCGCCTGCACGGCAAGGCCGGTCAATTCGGCCGCAGTCCGCCAGCGCGAGGTCCAAGCTCCGCCGGAAGCCCAGAAAGGACCGAGCAAAATGCCCAAGATGAAGACCAAGAGCAGCGCCAAAAAGCGCTTCAAGATCACGGGTACGGGCAAGGTCATGGCCCAGGCCCAGGGCAAGCGTCACGGCATGATCAAGCGGTCGACCAAGTTCATCCGCAACGCCCGCGGCACCATGGTGCTGTGCGATGCCGATGCCAAGATCGTCAAGAAATACATGCCCTACGCGCGCTGAGGCTCAGCCAGTTCTGCTCGTCCGTTCTATGCCGGACAGCGGAACCCACAGGCACCGGGCTCTCAGTGTCATTGCGCCGGATGCGAAGTGGGCATCCGAAGGCGCAAGGAACCAAGCGCCGGATGCGAAGTGGGCATCCGAAGGTGCACCCAAAAACATCTTGAAGTGACGGAGAATTTCTCATGGCGCGCGTAAAACGGGGCGTTACCGCCCACGCCAAGCATCGCAAAGTTCTGAAGAAGGCCAAGGGCTACTACGGCCGGCGCAAGAATACCATCAAGGTCGCCAAGCAGGCGGTCGAGAAGGCGATGCAGTACGCCTATCGCGACCGCAAGGTGAAGAAGCGCAATTTCCGCGCGCTCTGGATCCAGCGCATCAACGCCGCCGCCCGCGAGAGTGGCATGACCTACGGCCGCTTCATCCACGGTTTGTCCCAGGCCGGTATCGAGATCGACCGCAAGGTCCTCGCCGATATCGCCGTCAAGGACGCCGCAGCCTTCAAGGCCCTCGTGGCCCAGGCCCAGGCGGCAGTGGCCAAAGCGGCCTGATCTCACGACGACGTTTTTGCAGCCAGCCTGTGGCCGGAAGGAGCATCGCTTCTTTCGGCAGCAGGCATTTGAGCGAGGCAATCATGGCCGCAGGCGAGCTTCAGGCGATCGAGACTGAGCTGATCACAGGCATCGGTGCAGCAGCCGACCTTGCGGCAATCGAGGCCGTGCGCATTGCAGCCCTCGGCCGCAAGGGGCGCATCCCCGAGTTGATGAGCCGCCTCGGTAAGATGGCGCCGGACGAGCGCAAAAGCTTCGGTGCCGCCGTCAACCAGATGCGCGACCGCGTGACAGAAGCGCTCGAGGCCCGCAAGGCCAAGCTCGAAGCCGAGGCCATGACCGCGCGCTTGGCGAACGAGCGCGCCGATATCACCCTGCCGGTCCGCCCCGGCCCCGTCGCGGAAGGGCGCATCCACCCGATCAGCCAGGTCTTCGACGAGATCGCCGAGATCTTCGCCGACATGGGCTTCGCCATCGCCGAAGGTCCGGATATCGAGACCGACGACCTGAACTTCACCAAGCTCAATATTCCGCCCGAGCATCCCGCCCGGCAGATGCACGACACCTTCTACTTGAAGTCGCCCGAGCGGGTGGCCAAGGGCGAGGCGCCGATGCTTCTGCGCACCCACACCAGCCCGGTGCAGGTGCGCACCATGCTGGGCCAGAAGCCGCCCATCCGCATCATCGTGCCGGGCCGCGTCTACCGCATGGACAGCGATGCCACCCACACGCCGATGTTCCATCAGATCGAAGGCCTCGTCATCGACGAGAGCACCCACTTTGGGCACCTGAAGTGGTGCCTGGAGGAGTTCTGCAAAGCCTTCTTCGAGGTCGACGACGTCAAGATGCGTTTTCGCGCCTCACACTTTCCCTTCACGGAGCCCTCGGCAGAGGTCGACGTCGGCGCCGAGGCCATCGGCAAGCCGGGCTCTTGGCTGGAGATCCTCGGCTGTGGCATGGTCCACCCCAAGGTGATCTCCATGTGCGGGCTCGATCCTGAGAAATACCAAGGCTGGGCCTTCGGCATGGGGCTGGACCGCATCGCGATGCTGAAATACGGCATCCCCGACCTGCGCGACATGTTCAACGCCGACCTGCGCTGGCTGAAGCACTACGGCTTCTCCTGCCTCGATGTGCCGACGCTGGCGGGTGGGATGAGCGGGTAACACGGTTCTGAGCCACTGCTATTTCGTGCGACCGTGTGAGGTGTGACCACACGATGCGCCTACTTCTAAAGTTGCTCGCGTAAGCCCCATGATCTCCGTCATCATCCCAACCCTCAATGCCGAATCCGGCCTCTCTGCCGCGCTCTCTGCGCTGGTGACGGCGACGGTCGAGGGGCTCGTGCGCGAAGTCATCATCGTCGACGGCGGCTCCACCGATCGCACGTTGAAGATCGCCGACCAGTCGGGCGCCCGGGTCATCACCAGCCAACGCGGTCGTGGCAATCAGCTCAAGGCCGGCGCCGAGGCCGCTCGCTTCGACTGGCTGCTGTTCTTGCACGCCGATACGGTATTGCAGGACGGCTGGGAGCGCGAGGTGGCAGCCCTGGTCGAACGCGTCGGCACCGGCCAGCGGCCCGAGACGGCAGCGGCCTTCCGCTTCGCTCTCGATGATCTGGGCTTCCTGCCACGCCTGATCGAGAGCGGCGTACAAATGCGCTGTACCCTCTTTCGCCTGCCCTATGGCGACCAGGGTTTGCTCGTCCCCCGCCGCCTCTACAACCGGGTCGGCGGCTACCGCGAAATCCCGCTCATGGAGGACGTCGACATCGTCCGCCGCCTGGGCCGCCGCCGCACCATGATCCTGCGATCGACTGCCGTCACCAGCGCGGTCCGCTACCGTCGCGACGGCTATATTCCGCGCACGGCCCGCAATCTCACCTGCCTCGGCCTCTATTTCATGCGCGTGCCGCCCCGCACCATCGCGCGCATCTACGGCTGAAAAAGCCGTCACCGGATCATCGTTCACAAGGCCGTGATTCCGACCTAGGTCGGCATTCAAAAAGACGCGAAGGCACGCTACGTGGAAAGGACGTGCGCCAGCACCCCCGCTCGGCAGCACCTGGGAGATCCGGCATGCAGTCCATTTCACGTCGCAGCTTCGTCATTTCGGCAGCCACGGCGGGCGCCGCCTTCGGCCTCGACGGCCCCCTCGAGATCATTTCGCAAGCCCACGCTCAGAAAGCAGATTTGGCCTCAAAGGGCTTCGCCAAATTCAAGGTCGGCGACTGGAACGTCACGACGCTCTACGATGGCATGTTTCAAAAGCCGCATGACGCAGGCTTCATCAAGAACGCCTCCGTCGACGACACCAAGGCTGCACTTAAGGCCGCGGGGCTTTCGGATGCCTTCGTGCCCATCACCTTCACCGTGACGGTCGTGGAGAAGGGCGGCGAGATCGTCATGTTCGATTCAGGCACGGGTGGCCAGGCTGGTGGCCCCAATGCTGGCCTCATGGACAAGCAGAGCATGAAGGCCGCCGGCATTGATCCAGCCAAAATCTCGAAGATTGTTGTCACCACTTCCATCCCGACCACATCTTCGGGCTGATGGCGAAAGGTACCAACGCCCAAACCTATCCGAATGCCGAGATTGTGGTCCCTGCCGCTGAGTACAAGTTCTGGGCCTGATCCCGCTCTGATTGCCAAGTTGCCCGGAAGCGCGTCGAGGCCTCGCTCAGCGCATCCAGGCGACCATGCCGACATGGAAGAACCTGAAGCAGGTGGCCGCCGGCGCGAGGCGTCACCGGGCATCAAGGCCGTCAATACCAACGGTCACACGCCAGGCCATACCTCTTATGAGCTGGCTTCCGGGCAAGGACAAGCTGGTGGTGTCCGGCGACGTCACCAATATCGCTTCGCTGTTCATGGCCAACCCGGGCTGGCATGTTGCCTTCGATCAGGATGCGGCCATGGCCGAGAAGAGCCGTAGGGCCTTCTTCGAGCAGGCGGTGACGGAAGGTTCGATCATCACCGGCTACCACTGGGGCATCCCTGGAGCCGGCACGATCCAGAAGGACGGCAAGGGCTATATGCTCGTGCCGGTGAGAGGCCGCCCTGATTACGCGACCTGCAAAAATGGTGGCCGGCAAACCGTACCGGCCCGAAGGCATCGGCGAAGAGGGCGCTGCGCAAGGGTGCGGCGCCCTTTCGCTGCCCTTGGTTGTCATGGCCAAGCTGCCGGTGGCGGGCCGCGTCAAGACGCGCCTTGCCCGCGAGATCGGCGCGGTCGCAGCGCTGCGCTTCTATCGCACCACCCAGGCCATGCGTGATCCCACAATGCTCGCCCGCCAGCCGTTCTGGCAGTCCATCATCTCGGCGAGCCCCGACACAGGCGTGGCAAGCCCGATGTTGCCGCATCACGCAACCCGTATGGCGCAAGGCGGCGGCGACCTCAGCGCCCGCATGCACCGCCCAATGCACCACCTGCCCCCGGTCCCGTCTGCGTCATCGGCACTGACATCCCCGCCGTGTCCCCGTCCGATATCCGCAGCGCCTTCCAGGCGCTGGGTCGCACCGACGCCGTATTCGGTCCCGCCGAGGATGGCGGCTTCTGGCTGGTCGGCATGCGACGGCGACCGCGCGTCATCGCGCTCACGCCGGCGTCCGCTGGTCACAGGCCGACACGCTCGAGCAGGTGCTGGCCAATCTGCACCGCCAAGGCGCCAGCAGTGCCACCACCACCACCCTCTCCGACGTCGACAACGCCGTCGATCTCGCTCGCTTCCAGCCCATCGTCGGCCGCCGTGTGCGCCAATCCTCATGACTTCCAGTCACTTATGCCATTAACTATTGTTCGCTGTTCGTTTGTCCTTCGTTCGCCGCATTCTCAGGCCATGTTTTGCCCTTGCCGGGGCGTCCCCTTAACGGTCTCTTAACCAACCGCCTTCACACTCCATTAACCGAGTGTGTCTTTGCAGTTGCGTGAGTGTCGTCCCATGGACCTGATGTTCGTCTGGGAACTGGTAGAGAGTAGCGTCAAATGGGTGAGCGTCGCCGTAAGGCTAAGAATCTACAAGTTGATTGCGTTCTCCTTGGAGACTGCATCGAGCGTCTACGAGGCCTTCCCTCCGCCTCGATCGACCTCGTATTCGCCGACCCTCCCTACAATCTCCAGCTCGATCGCGAACTCTTACGCCCCAACAATACCGTTGTGGACGGGGTCGATGATGCCTGGGACAAATTCCCGAGCTTCGAGGATTACGACCGCTTCACGCGCGCCTGGCTGGCCGAATGCCGCCGCGTGCTCAAGCCCGATGGTGCCATCTGGGTGATCGGCTCTACCACAACGTCTTTCGATTAGGGCGTTGCGCTGCAGGATCTCGGCTTTGGCTGCACTGCAACGATGTCATCTGGCGCAAGACCAACCCGATGCCCAACTTCCGCGGCAAGCGCTTCACCAATGCCCACGAGACGCTGATTTGGGCCGGTCGCGACAAGCGCTCGCGCGTCACCTTCAACTACGATGCCATGAAGGCCGGCAACGAGGACGTTCAGATGCGATCGGATTGGATGTTCCCGATCTGCTCGGGCGCAGAGCGGCTGAAGGACGACACCGGCCGCAAGGCGCACCCGACCCAGAAACCCGAAGCGCTCCTGCATCGCATCTTGATTGCCACCACCAATCCCGGCGACATCGTGCTTGATCCCTTCTTCGGCACCGGCACGACCGGCGCCGTCGCAGCCCGTCTCGGCCGCCGCTGGATCGGCATCGAGCGCGACAAGGACTACGCCAAGGCCGCCCGAGATCGCATCCGCAAGGTGGCGCCCCTCGAGCCTGCAAGCTTGGCGACACTCGTGCCCAAGCGTGCCGAGCCTCGCGTCGCCTTCGGCGCCATCGTCGAGCTGGGGATC
Organism: Hyphomicrobiaceae bacterium; assembly: GCA_041397705.1. GTDB lineage: Bacteria > Pseudomonadota > Alphaproteobacteria > Rhizobiales > Hyphomicrobiaceae. The sequence continues at coordinate 54,083 of JAWKWC010000024.1, read as the reverse complement.
TTGCGACCCGGTGCCCGTCTTTCCGACGAGCGCGGCAAGGTCTGGGCCGAAGTGCGCGCTGACGGTTCGCTGGCCTTGGAAGGATCCGGCCGTTCGCGCCAAGGCTCTATCCACAGGCTCGGCGCCGAGGTGCAGGGCAAATCCGCATGTAACGGCTGGACCTACTGGCACATTGAACGCGATGGCCGGCGTCAGCCGATCGACGCACTGCGCGGAGAAGCACGGCTGAAATTGGGGTTGTCAGCCAAGCCGCAGGAGATGGCGGCGACGTGATGTGGCCCCGCCGCACTCTTGTGGATAGCCGAGCAATTCAGGGGACAACCTAACAGGCGCTCCTGACCGCAAGGCCCGAATCGCGCTCGATGCTCGCAACCAATGAAGCAAAGGTGCGAGCAGGTGGGGCATGGCGGGATGTGAGCGGCACATGGGGCGGCTGGCAGTGGCGATCGCGATTACCGCGATCGGACTCGGAGCTTGCGCGCGCCATGAATACCAGGCGATGGGAAGCCGGTCGTACGGTTCACTGAAAGACGATTATCCAGCCTCCCACCGCACCGACGCATCCAAGGCGCACGGCCCGAAACGGGTCGCCATGGAGGCGGATCAAGGCGTCGGCGACCGCGTCGAGCCCAAGGTTTTGCCGGCCATCAGCAACGGCAAAGTCGATACGCCGCCGCCGCCCGATTTGTCCAAGCCCAAGCGGACACAAGCGGCGATGACGACGACCATGCCAGCTCCGCCGCCCGCTGCCGCTGCAGAGCGCGAACCGGCGCAGGCCATGGCCCCGCCGCCGGCTGGGGCGGCCGCAGCACCTTCGCCGGCGCCTGCCCCCGCGCCCGCGTCTGCGCGGGTCGAGACACCGCCCAAACCGCCTGAAGCCGCCGAGGCTCAGCAGCCCAAGCCGCCGCCGCCCGCACCTGAGGCAAAGCCAGCTCCGGCGCCAACGCCCGCCCCCGCGCCAGCACCTACGGAAGCCAAGCCACTCGATGCCAAGGCGGTCGAAGCCTTGTTGGCCGAAGGCAGGAAGCTGTTCGACGAGGGCCGCGTCGTCGAAGCGCGACGCCGCTTCATCGCCGCCATGAGTGGTCCCATGCCGGACGTGCTCTTGGCGCTGGCGCGGTCCTACGACACCTATTATTTGAGCCGCTTGCCCAGTGCCGATGCGGCGCCCGACATGCAGCGCGCCCTCGTGCTCTACGAGCGTGCCGTCGAACGCGGCTCCGTCGAGGCCAACGCCGACCTCGAGCGCACGCGCACCATCCTGAAGATCCCCCGCTGATCCGCCCTCAAGTCACTTCCGCGCTTGCCAGGATGTGATCGGCCGCTTTTTCAGCGATCATGATCGTCGGCGCGTTGGTGTTGGACGAGGTCATCTTCGGGAACACGGACGCATCGACCACGCGCAAGCCCGCGACGCCGTGCACCCGCAATTCCGGATCGACCACCGCCATGCGGTCGGTGCCCATCTTGCAGGTGCCGACCGGGTGGTAGACGGTCGAGCCGTGCCGGTAGGCGTAGTCGAGCCATTCGTCGTCCGAGTGCACGTCCTTGCCCGGATAGATCTCGTCGCCGCCGTGCTTGTCGAACACCGAGGCGAACAGGATGTCGCGGCATTTCCGCAAGCCGGCGACCATCGCCTTGCGGTCCACCTCATGGTCCAGATAGTTCGGGTTGATAGCGGGCGCTTCACTCGGGTTGGCAGATTTTGCGAGCACGCTGCCACGCGATTCCGGCCGGCATTGCCAGGCGCCGCAGGTCATTCCGGGCATTTTGTCGAGCACGCCGATCTGGCCGTTGGGGTAGCTCGCCGGGGCAAACGAGAGCTGCACGTCGGGCCGGCGCATGTGGGCTTCCGTGCGCCAGAAGGCGATGCCGTTGCCCGCCGAATAGGTCAGGATGCCATCGCCGAACATGGCCCATCGCGCCACGTTCCAGGCAAGGCGCAAGCCGCGGCTTTCCTCGTTGACGGTTGTGCGCCCGACGATGCTGCGCACCACCCGGGCCACATAGTGATCGTGGAAATTGTAGCCGACGCCCGGCAGCGCCGTGCGCACGCCGACCCCGATTGACTGCAGATGCTCGGGATTGCCGATGCCGGAGAGCTGCAGGAGCTGCGGGCTGTTGATCGAGCCGGCGGCGATGATCGTCTCGCGCCGGGCAGTCACCGGCACGCTCTCGCCCTTGCCCATGCCGCGCTTGAAATTCACGCCGCTGACCCGGTTGCCGGCAAAATTGAGATTGGTCACCAGCACGCCGGTCTCGACTGTCAGGTTCTTCCGTTTCATGGCCGGGTGCAGGAAGGCGCGCGCCGTCGACATCCGCCAGCGCCCCGCGCGTGTCTGCTGCACATAGCCGATGCCCTCCTGGCTGGCACCGTTGTAGTCGGGGTTATAGGTCATCCCGAGTTCCTGGCCGGCCTTGACGAAGTCGTGTGTCAGCGGATGGTGCCCGCGGTAGTCCTCGACGACCAGTGGTCCCGATTTGCCGCGGTAGGCGGGATCGCCCGGCAGGTAGGTCTCCGACTTCTTGAAGTAGGGCAGCACCTCCTCGTAGCTCCACCCGTGCGCGCCCATCTGCGCCCAGTCGTCGTAGTCCTCGCGCTGGCCGCGTACCTGCATCACGCCGTTGATCGACGACGAGCCGCCGAGCACCCGCCCGCGCGGATAGAGAATGCGCCGTCCCTTCGTCTGCGTCTCCGGCTCGGTGTAGTAGACCCAGTTGACCGCCGGATTATCGAGCAGCTTGAAGAAGCCGGCGGGGAAATGGATGTAGGGGTTCTTGTAGTCGGTGGGCCCCGCCTCGAGCACGCACACGCTGTAGCGTCCGTTCTCCGTCAGCCGGTGCGCCAGCACGGAACCGGCCGAGCCCGATCCCACGATCACGTAGTCGAATTCCATGTCATACGTCCTTCAGGTGCAGGTGCTGGTGCATTTGGTCTGCAGTTGCCTCTGAATCTTGCCTCACCGCTCAGCCAGCCGATAGATGGCGCGCGCCGCCTCGGCGCTGATCCGTCCTTCCCGGAGATCGCGCCGCACCGCTGCGCGGTCCCGTTGTGCCGGTTCGCCATAGCCCCCACCGCCGGAAATTTCGATGATGACTTTGTCGCCCTTTTGCAGCGCAAGGTTGGTCGCAGCCGGCAGCTTTTTCAGTTGGCCGTCGCGAATGACGCCGAACATCGCGCGGCTCCCCTCATGCCCGCCGGCAAGCGCCCATGGCCCCGTCATGTGCCGGTCGCCGTTGGTCGACAGCAGCACGCCGTCATCGAGAATATCGTAGACGCGACGCACGCCGAGCCCGCCGCGGAATGTTCCCGCCCCGCCTGAATCCTGGATCATCTCGTAGCGCTCGAGCCGCATGAAATCGTGATCCATCTCCAGCGCTTCCACAGGCGTATTCGCCGTATTCGACAGCATCTGCGCGATCACGTCCGCGCCGTCGTTGGCCGGTCCCGCTCCGTAGCCGCCGGAGATCGACTCGGCAAACATCTCATAGCCCTGTCCGCGCGGCCGGCTCATGGTGATGATGTTGGTGGAATCGCTGCCCGCCGCCGACAACCGGTCGGCGATCACGCTGCCGAGCGCGCGCTTCACCGCCGACGCCGTGCGATAGGCCGACGCCATGCGCCCCCGCACCGGGGCAGGATGATGCGGATCGAGGATCGAACCTTTGCGCGTTGCGATGCGGATGGGCCGGTAGGTGCCATCGTTGGTCGGCACGCCCGAGCCGGCAATCTGGCCGAACACCGTCATGACGGCCGAGTGTGTCGATGCCACCGGGCAAGTGACCGGCCACGAAACCTGGTCGTCGCTGTCGCTGAGATCGACGAAGGCTTCGTCCCCGCGGATCGTCACCTTGGCGCGGATCATGGGCTGCGGGCTGTCCAGTGTGCGCCCGTCGAGTGCGTCCTCGCCACTGTAGGTGCCGTCAGGCAGGGCTCGTATGGTGGCGCGCAACATGCGCTCGGAATAGTCCTGCAATTCGCGCATGGCGAGCGAGGTCAGCTCCACGCCATGGCGCTGCACCAGCTCCTGCATCAGCTTGCGCCCGCGCATGACCGCGGAAAGCTGCGCGTGAAAATCGCCGAGAACGATCTCAGGCAGCCGGCAGTTCGCCCGGATGATCGCCTCCACCGGTCCGTCGTAAAGGTCGGCCTCGTTGATCTTCATCGCCGGCAGGATCAGCCCCTCATGGTAGACCTCGGTGGCGTTGGCATTCGAGCCCGCAACCGCCCCGCCAAGCTCCAGGTGATGGCAGATGCTGCCGGTGAATGCGACCAGGCGGTCGTCATGGAACACCGGCATCAGCAGGATGATGTCGTTGAGGTGCTGGCCGTTCTGGTAGGGGTTGTTGGTGATGTACATCTCGTCGGGGCGCGTTTTCGCAATGTCGTAGCGCTCGCGGAAATACGGCACCGCCGCCGACAGCGAGTTCATGTGCACGGCAATTGCTTCCGCCTGTGCAACCGTGCGCGCCTCGGCGTCCATCAGGCACGTTGAGCAGTCCTTGGCTTCGCGAACGATGGTGGAGTAGGCAGCCCTCAGCATGATGTCGCTCATCTCTGCAGCGATGGAGCGAAAGCAGCCCGTGAGCACGTTGAAGTCTGCGGGATCGATTGCGGAGATCATCGTCGAGGCTCCTCTCAGGCCTTGGCGCGGGTGAGGCGCAGCGCACCGCCGGCAGCAATTGCCAGCCTCCACCCTGGCGGCACCAGCGTGCTCGAGCTGGCCTCGGTGACGATCAACGGACCGTCGGCGACAAAGTCTTGCGGCAGGCTCTCGCGGGCGCGCACGGGATAGGCGGTCGTCGAGCCGGCAAGGCGGACGTCGCGTGTGGCGGTCAAGGCATCACCGCGAAGGTGGCCCCGCAAACCGCCGATCGCCGCCGCTGCGTCACTGCCGCGCGGATGCCGGGCGCTCAGGCGAAACGAGATCGCCTCGATGTTGCGATCCTTGAAGGCATGGCCGTAGCGCCGCGCATGCTCGTCGTGGAACAGCGCCGCCAGTGCCGCCGGTCCTTCGCGGGCAAGGCGTTCGCGATCGAGCGCAATGCGCAGTTCATAGCCTTGGCCATGGTAACGTGCATCGCAAGCATGCTCATACTTGAGGTCGCCGTGATCGTAGCCGAGCTCCCGGAACGCACCTGCCGCGCGCGCCTCGAGGCTGTCGAGCTTGGCGGCTAAGTGCCTCACCCGTGAGATCGCCGACGCGCTGTGCGCCTTCAGCCAGCACATAGTCCATGACCACATCCGAGACCGTCAGCCCGACAGCCGAGAACACGCCTGGGTTGGCTGGGATCAAGATCTCCTTGATCGCCACCTCGTCGGCAAGCGCCGCCGCAATCAACGGTCCGGCCCCGCCGCAGGCAAACAGTGCATAGTGGCGCGGATCGAAGCCCCGCTTGACGGACACGCGGCGAAGCGCTTGCGCCATGTTGGCCGTGGCAATGCGATAGACGCTCTCGGCCAGCACCAGCCCATCGAGGCCGAGTGCCGCGCTGAGTGGCGCTGCAGCAGCGCGGCTCTTTTCGACATCCAGAACGATGTCCCCCGGCAGCGTGATCGCTGGATCGAGCAGGCCCAGCAGCAGCATGGCGTCGGTCAGGCAGAAGTCGGTGCCCCCGCGGCCATAGCAGGCAGGTCCCGGCGCCGCGCCCGACGATTGCGGGCCAACGTGCAGCATCCGCCCCTCGTCGATCCACGCAATGCTGCCGCCCCCGGCGCCGATAGAGACGATGTCGGTCATCACGATGTTGAGCGGCAATCCCTCGACGCTGAATTCGGAGGTGCCTTTGACGGTCGTCTGCGGGGTACCCCCTGTGATCAGGCACACGTCGGAGCTGGTGCCGCCGACATCGATCGAGATGATATCTTGCGTTCCCGCAAGCCGGGCGCTCGCCGCCGCACCCGTTACGGCTGCCGCAGGCCGGAGAGAAACATGTTCGCAGCCAGCCTGCGGGCGGCAGCGACAGGCGCCACGCCGCCGTTCGACAGCATGATCAGTGGCGCGCCTTTTATCCCCGTCGTGCGTACGGCGTCCTCGAAGCGGCCGAGATAGCGATCGACCACCGGCCCGACGAAGCCACTGATCACCGTGGTGGACGTCCGCTCGTACTCGCGATGCTCGGGCGAGATCTCCGTCGACAACGCCACATAGACATTCGGGTGTCGCGACCTGATCAGGTCGCCCGCGGCCTTCTCGTGCGCAGAGTTGGCATAGGCATTGAGAAAGCAGACGGCGAAGGCATCGATACCGTCGGCAACCAAGCGGTCGACCAGCTGCACCAGCGCTGCTTCGTCCAGCGGCGTGACGACCTCGCCGCGGGCATCCATGCGTTCGACCACCTCGTAGACCCGGTCGCGCGCGATCAACGGCTCGGGCTTCTGATAGAACATGTCGTAGACGACCGACTTGTCCATGCGCTGGATGAACAGCACGTCGCGGAAACCAGCCGTCGTCAGCAGCGCGAGACGTGGCCCCCGCCGCTGGATCAGCGCGTTGGCAGCAATCGTCGAGCCATGCAACAGCTCCGTGACGTCGCCGCCTGTTGCCCCCGTCTCCGCCAGCAGCGCTGCAAGTCCCGTCATGGCGGCCCGGCTCGGGTCGTCCGGGGTCGAGGGCGTTTTGTGGATGTGAACCGTGCCATCCCGAGCGATAGCGATGAGATCGGTGAACGTGCCGCCCACCTCTATGCCGACGATCAAGGCCTCTCTCCTTTTCCGTTTGGCGTTCCGCGCCTGGCGTCAAGCCTCTCTCCAATCATGGGCCAAGGTGAAGCCGGCTGTCACCTCCAGCCGCGTCTTCGCCCCCCCAGATGACAAAAGGGCTTTTGCCGATCCGGCTGGCGCGCAATGATGGCCGGCGAGAAAAGCCCGCGCAGCCGGCCTGCGCGAGACACAAGGTTGAGCGGAGAACCGAGGCATGCAGGCAGGCCAACCACGTCCGGGCGGAAAGACCGCACGACGCGCCCTCGACGGCATCAGGGTTGTGGACTTCAGTTGGGTGCGCGCCGGCCCCTGGGCAACGCGCTGGCTCGGCGCGCTTGGCGCCGAGGTCATCAAGATCGAATGGCCGGAGACCGAGCGCGGACGCTTGCCAAGCTCCACCACGCCGCAAGGCATGGAGGTCAATCTCAACACGTCCGGCAACTTCAACGACACCAACGTCAACAAGAAGTCCATCACGCTCAACGTTCGCAGCGCCAAGGGCCTGGAAATCGTCAAGCGGCTGATAGCGGTCTCCGATATCGTGATCGAGAATTTCTCCTCCCGCGTGCTGACCAAGTGGGGTCTCGGCTACGAGGAGCTGAAAAAGATCAAGCCCGACATCGTCTATGTCTCGATGTCCGGCTATGGCCACACCGGCCGCAATCACACCTACACCACCTTCGGTCCCGTGGCCCAGGCCGCTTCCGGCCTGACCTTTCTGTCAGGCCTCCCGGGCAAGCCGCCGGCGGGCTGGGGATGGTCCTACATGGACGACACCGGCGGCATGTACGGCGCCATGTGTGCCCTGACCGGACTCTATCACCGCAACAAGACCGGCGAGGGCCAGCACATCGATCAGGCGCAAATGGTCTCGAGCGTGCCTCTCAACGGCGCAGCGCTGCTGGATGTCACGGTCAATGGCCGCGGCTCAAAACGCGCAGGCTTTCCGCCGGGAAACCGGGCCCACTGGCCGGGTACGCCACCGCTCGACAACTATCGCGGCCCGACCGTCGCCCCTCACAACGCCTACGCAACAAATCCCGGCGGCTACAACGACTGGGCGGTCATCGTCTGCCACACGGATGCGGAATGGCAACGCCTCGTCGCCGTCATGGGATCACCGCAGTGGGCGGGTGCGGAAAAGTTCGCAACCAACGCCGGACGGCTCGCCCACCAGGCCGAAATGGACGAGGCGATCGAGGCCTGGACGCGCACTCTCGGCAAGTACGAGCTGACCGAGCTCTGCCAGGCGGCCGGCGTCCGCGCCATGCCCGTGCAGAGCGCCGAGGACCGGGTCGAGCACGATCCGCAATTGGCCCACCGTGGCATGTACCTGCCGCTCGAGCATCCCGCGCTCGGCACCTACAAGGTTCAGAACGCGCCCTTCAAGATGTCCGCGACGCCGGCCTACAATCACGCCGCCAGCCCGCTCATCGGCCAGCACACCGCCGAGGTGTTGGAAGGCCTGTTGGGTCTGTCGCGCGACGACCTGCGAGATGGCTTTGCGGACGGCACTTTCTGGCCAACCACGCGCAAACCCTTCCCCTACATGGAGGACATGCTGAAATGAGCGCGCCTCAGCCTTCCTCCGGTCCGTTGACGGGCCTACGCATCCTCGAGCTTGCTGACGAGAAGGGTCAGTTCTGCGGCAAGTTGATGGCCGATCTCGGCGCCGACGTCATCAAGATCGAGCCGCCAGGTGGCTGCCCCGCGCGCCAGGTGGGCCCGTTCTATGAAGACAAGCCCCATCCCGACCGCAGCTTGTTCTTCTGGTACTACAACACCTCCAAGCGCGGCATCACCCTCGACCTCGAAAGCGCAGCCGGCCGCGAGACATTCAAACGTCTGTCCGCAACAGCCGACGTCATCCTCGAGACCTTCAAGCCGGGATACCTTGCCACGCTTGGCCTCGGCTACGAAACGCTCGCCCGCGACAATCCCGGCCTCGTCGTGTGCGCCCTGACGCCATTCGGCCAGGACGGACCGTGGGCCAACTATCTCTCCTCCGATCTCCTGCACATGGCGGCGGGCGGCGAGATGGCCTCCTGCGGTTACGACGAGGAGGACGTACCCGGCGCACCGCCCATTGCGCCCGGCGGCGCCAACGCCTGGCACATGGGCGGCCACTTCGCCTACATGGCGATCATGGCAGCCCTCGTGCACCGCACAGTGACGGGCGAGGGCCAGTACATCGATGTTTCGATCCACGAGGCCTGCGCGTTGACCACCGAATCCGCCATCGCCAACTACATCTATCGCGGCGAGGTCCTGCAGCGTCACACCGGCCGCCACCATGCAGCCGGCCCGGCACCCCGCACCCAGTTCCTGGCCAAGGACGGCACCTATGTCACGGCCCTCGTCGGCGGCCGGCTGAACCCCAAGTACATGCGCGAACTCGCCGACTTCCTCGGCCACTACGGCATGGAAGCCGATCTGAGGGACGAGAAATACCAGGATCCCAAGGTGATCGCCGAGCGCACGGACCACATCATCGACACGGTGGTGGCGAACTTCATCGCCTCGCTGCCGGCAGAAGAGGTCTATCACGCTGCCCAGCAGCGCGGCTTCACCTGGGCAGCCGTCCGCGCGCCTGAAGACCTGCTCGACGACGGCCATCTCCACGACCGCAACTTCTGGAAGCAAGTCGCCCACCCCGAGCTGGGAAAGAGCTTCACCTACCCCGGCGAAGCCGCAATCTACAACGCCACCCCCTGGGCCATCTCGCGGCGCGCCCCCCTGCTCGGTGAGCACACGGACGAGGTGATGGCGGAGCTTGCAAGCAAGCGAGCCTGAGGCCGCAAAATGCGCCAGCGTATGAACTTTGGGCACTCTCAGAGGTCGCCAAACCGGCTCATCCTGCTTAATTTGACGATGACATGAAATGTCGGCGACACGGCAAGCGTTGGCGGCAGCGCGCTTGCTCTGCGGCGGCGCGGTCTGACCGAAGTCTTTGACGAGGATCGGCCAGCGCGGGGAAGTGCTAACGGACGTATGAAGTACAAGGGACGTGTAATGGAGTTCGAGTCATTGCAAGGCACGATTGTGAGCCGCCGTGCGGCACTTCTTTTCGCGCTTGGTGGCGCCGCAAGTTTTCTTGATGCCCCCGCCTTGGCCGCGCGCTTTGTTTCGGAGCGCAAGTTGAAACCGGGCGAGTTCGTTTGGCAGCCGCAAAACTCGCCGACCGGCCCCGTGGTCGCCATCGTCTCGCTGCCCGAGCAGCTCATGCACGTCTACCGTAACGGCGTCGAGATCGGTGTTTCCACGTGCTCGACGGGGCGTCCCGGTCACCGCACACCGACGGGTGTCTTCACAATCCTCGAAAAGCAGCGCCAGCACGTCTCCACGATCTACAAGGGCGCTCAAATGCCCAATATGGAGCGCCTCACCTGGGGTGGCATCGCGCTCCATGCCGGCAATCTGCCGGGCTATCCCGCCTCACATGGTTGCGTCCGTTTGCCACTCAAATTTTCGGCCCTGCTATACGAAGTCACGCATCTGGGCGCCGTGGTCATCATTGCCGACGAGCGCACCCAGCCAGCCAACGTCGTGCATCCTGGCTTGATGCTCTCCAAGGTCGCAGACGCCGAAGCAGCGGCGCTGGCCGGTCAAGTCGCCAACAAGAAGCCGCACGGGGCCTGGGATGCAGAGGTGCACTATCCCGTTGCCGCAGTCGTCATCTCACGGGCGGACGGCAAGGCTTACGTCTCGCGCGATGGCCGCTTGCAGGGCGCCTATCCCGTTTCGTTTCGCTCTCCTGCCAGACCATTGGGAACGCACATCTATTCGCTCGTTGGCCCAGCCGCCGATGGGTCCGGTTTGACCTGGCTCAGCTTCGGCCTCGGCAAATCGAAGCGCGATGCTCACATCGTGAAATGGCAAGGCGACACGGCCTTGCAGCGCGTCGTCTTCCGCGACAAGCGGCGCGCCATGGAAATCGCAAGCTCGTTTCATCCGGGAACCACGCTGTTGGTGACCGACGCTTCGGCACCGCATACGACGCGCAGGACCCCGTCCGGCTTTTCCGTCATCGCCAGCGAAAGGCAGTCGTGACCGAAGGCCGATCGCAACGCTTGCCATGAGCTGGGTCTGCCGTGCCGCATAGGGCATCTCTGGCCAATCCGACCCGTGCCGCCACCAAGGGGATGTTGCAGTTCGGCCCTTGCCAGCGCACACTTGTCCTCTGACCGATAAACCGAGCAGGAGGAACGCCAGATGGCAGGGCTTTGTGAAGGACGTGTCGCGATCGTGACAGGTGCAGGCGGGGGCCTTGGCCGCCAACACGCGCTGCTTCTCGCCAAGGAAGGCGCGAAGGTCGTGGTCAACGATATCGGCGCCAAGGTCGACGGCACTGGCCGTGATCAGGGGCCGGCCAGCAAGGTCGTCGACGAGATCAAGGCCATGGGCGGCGAGGCCATCGTCAATGGCGACGACGTCTCCAGTTGGTCGGGCGCCAAGAACATGATCGACCAGGCCATCAATCATTTCGGCACGCTCGACGTGCTCATCAACAATGCCGGCATTCTCCGCGACCGCATGCTCGTCAACATGACCGAGGACGAGTGGGACGCCGTCATCCAGGTGCACTTGAAGGGCACCTTCTGCCCGACGCGGCATGCCGCCGCCTATTGGCGCGAGAAATCCAAGAAGATCGGCGGTCCCGTGAAAGCGGCGGTGATCAACACGTCGTCCACGTCCGGTCTCTACGGCAATGTCGGCCAGACCAACTACGGCGCCGCCAAGGCCGGTATCGCTGCGTTCTCCATCGTCGCAGCGCGCGAGTTGAAGCGCATCGGCGTCACCGTCAACGCGCTGTCGCCATCGGCCCAGACTCGCATGACCGAAGGCCTGCGCGAGTTGACCCCGGAGCAGCGCGCCGAGCGTGACCCGAAATGGGTCTCACCGACGGTTGTCTATCTGGCGAGTGAGGAAGCCTCCGACATTACCGGCCGCGTCTTTCAGGCCGGCTTCAGCCGCATTGCCGTGCTGGAAGGCTGGCGTCGTGGCGCCGAGGTCGGTCAGGTCGAGGACCCCCGCGAAGCTGGCCGCCTCTTCCGTGAGATGATGAAGAAGGTGAAAAAGAACGTCGGCATGGACGGCATCGAGCTCGACTGATCCGCCACGAAGCGCGATCGTGCAACCCTACGCACGCTCGCGGAGGCCGCGAATGCGGCCCGGCGCCAGCGCCGCCCTTGCGGAGGCTCAGCGCTGCAACTGCAGCGCGCACAGCGCCGTGAGCGAGAAAAAAATGCGCATCCGAAGCGCAACCAAGAATGAGCGGATGCACAGCGAGCCGCGGCGGCCCGACGCGGCGCCACGCCACCTGCGGAGGCGCAGCGCTGTGTTCGCGCACAGCGCCGTGAGCGAGAAAAAATGCGCATCCGAGCGCAACCAATGGCGGATGGCGAGCGCCGCGCCCAATCTCAATCGTGGAGTTCCTGATCTGGCCCTCGACCACGACAAGCTGATGAGCTTGCAACGCACAGCGACCGTTTCGCACCGACCGCGAGACCATGCTCTACGCTATCGGCATCGGCATGAGCCGCGACCCTACGATCCCAATGAGCTCGCCTACACCTTCGAGAAGGACAAGCTCAAGACCGTCGCCTCCATGGCAACAGTGCTGCAGCGCGTGCCCCTGCTGAAGGATTGCGGCTACGATTACACCAAGGTCGTGCACGGCGAGCAGCGCCTGACGCTGCACAAGCCGCTGGAACCCGAGGGCGCCATCCTCGTCGACAGCCGCGTGGCTGAGGCCTACGACAAAGGACCCGGCAAGGGCGCCATCATTTACACCGAGCTCAAGGCGCGCGACGCCACCACCAACGAGCCGCTCTACACACTCATGTCGACCACGTTCGCGCGCGGCGATGGCGGCTATGGCGGTCCCGCGGGCCAGGGCCCGGCGCCGCACGAGCTGCCAACGCGCAAGCCCGACCTGACGGCTGCCGCCGAGACCCGCCTCGACCAGGCGCTGCTCTATCGGCTCAACGGCGATCGCAATCCCCTGCATGCCGACCCGGAGCTGGCCAAACGTGTGGGCTTCCCGGTGCCGATCCTGCACGGGCTTTGCACCTACGGCACCGCCTGCCGCACAATACTGAAGGAAGTCGCCAAGTACGACCACACCGGATCCGCGGCTTCGACGTGCGCTTTTCCTCGCCCGTCTATACCGGCGAGACCATCCTCACGGACATGTGGGTCGACGCCAACGTCGTCTCCTTCCGCTGCCGCCTCAAGGAGCGCGACGTCACCGTCATCAACAACGGCAAGTGCACGCTGGCGGGCTGAAAAGCCCCCTCACGCGCCCTCGCCATCCTTCCAGCGGATCTCGACGCCGGCCCAGTTCTCGATGGCCTTGGCGACGGAGTGATTGGGCGCGCTCATGCCGAGCTCGCCGCCGATCCTGAGCAGCATCTGGTGGATGAGATTGCCAACGAAGAAGCCGGTGTCGTTGGCCCGCGCGGTTTCGCAGGCAATCGCCACGTCCTTGACCAGCAACGCCAGCGCCATGCCGCCCGCGTGGCTGTAGTCGCCCTTCATGACGTAGCGCGGGAAACGCACGTCGGTGACGTAGCTGCGCCCGCTCGAGCCGTTGATGGCAGTCAGCACCTTGCCGGCGTCGAGCCCCGCTTTGACGGCCAGTGACATCACCTCGGAAACCGCAACCGTGTTGATCGCCAGCAGCATGTTGTTGAGCGCCTTGGTGGTGTGGCCGGCACCGACGTCACCCATGTGCACAATGGTTTTGCCGAGCGCTTCGAAGTAGGGCATCGCATCGGCCACGTCCGCGTCCGAGCCGCCGACCATGATGCCGAGCGTTGCCGCCGTGGCCCCCGCGATGCCACCGCTGACGCCCGCGTCGACGAAGCGGATGCCTTTCTCTTTGAGCGCTGCGGCGACCGCAATCGACTTCGGCGGGCTGCCGCTGGTGAGATCGAGGATGAGCGTGCCGGGCGCGGCGTGGGCGGCGACCCCGTCGGGACCCAGCAGCACCTTCTCCACCTCGTTCGAGGTGGGTAGCGACAGCGCGATCACCTGCGCCGCCTTGGCGAGTTCGCCAACCGATTGCGCCTTGCGTGCACCCGCAGCCACCAGCGCCTCCACCTTCGCCGGATCGAGATCGAACACCAGCGTGCCGGGAAAGCGCTTTTGAATGTTCATCGCCATCGGTCGGCCGATGTTGCCGAGCCCGATGAAACCGACTTGAACTGCCATGATCTCGTATCCTTGGTGTTGCTTCTCGAATTGGCACCAGTGTCGGTAACGTAAGGCCAAGGCGTCAATGGCGCGGATTGGCCGGCGGCTTGCGCGCTCAGCCATGATCGGGTCGAATGAGCCCACTGATGCGAGCAAGGCGTTCGCACCATCCAGCCGGAGGACACATGCAGCGCTCTGAGACCCGCATCCTGACCACCCACGCCGGCAGCCTGCCCCGGCCCGAGGCGCTCACCAAACTCTACGTGGCGCGGGTCAATGGCGAGGCGGTCGACGAGGCGACGTTGGCCAAGGCTGGCGCCGATGCCGTGCCCTGGGTGGTCAAGGCGCAGATCGACGCCGGCATGGACGTCATCTCCAACGGCGAGCAGCAGCGCGAGAGCTTCGTGCTCTATCTGCGCCGGCGTCTGGCAGGCCTCGGAGGGGCCGGAAGCCGCGTGCCCTCCGCCGATATGGACGCCTATCCCAAGTACAAGGAGGCGTTTGCCAAGCAGTCGTCGACCAAGCCTTCGGTCTCCAACCGCGATCAATTGCCAAAGTGCGTCGGCCCGGTGAGCTACATCGGTCATGCCGACCTCGAGACGGAACTCTCGAGTTTCAAGGCAGCGCTGGCGGGCGTATCCGGCCGCTACAGCGAAGCCTTTTTCACGGCGGCCTCGCCCGGCATCCTCGCGGCCATCGTCAACGACGAGCACTACGGCGATCAGAAAACTTACATCAACGCCATCGCCGACGCCTTGCGCACCGAATACGAGGCCATCGTCAAGGCGGGCTTCCTGTTGCAGATCGATGCGCCCGATTTGGCCCTCGAACGCCACACCTCCTTCAAGAACCGTCCGCTCGGCGACTTCCAGGCCTTCGTTGCAACCGTCGTCGAGGCCATCAACCGGGCCCTCGTCAACGTTCCCCGCGACCGTGTGCGCCTGCATGTCTGCTGGGGCAACTACGAAGGCCCTCACGACCGCGACGTGCCGTTGGCCGATATTTGGCCGATCCTGCAGAAGGCGAATGTGGGCGGCTTCTTTCTCCCGTTTGCCAATCCCCGCCACGCCCACGAGATCAAGGTATTGGGTGCCATGCCGCCGGCGCCCGACCAGGTGGTGGCCGTCGGCGTCATCGACACACTCACCAATTTTGTCGAGCATCCGGAAGTCGTCGCCGATCGCCTCGAGCGGGCAGCCGATGTGCTTGGCGATGCAACGCGTGTGCTGGCCGGGACGGATTGCGGCTTCGATACCTCCGCCGGCATGGGACGCGTCGCTGAGGACGTCGTTTGGGCCAAGCTCAAGGCCATGTCCGATGGCGCCCGCATCGCATCTTCGCGTCTCTTCAAGTAGACACCGGGCATTGGCCGAACGTTGGCCGGAAAGACGTCTTTGCTTACGTAGCGGCGGGCCGACCGGCCCCGCGCGCGAGCGTCTATCCGGCCCGCCGCAGCCGAACGTACGCCACATTTGCCGTGTTATGCTTCACGTCATGACAAGGCTGATTTGGTTGTCGATTTGCGGGCTTTTTCTGTTGCCGCTGGCCACGCATGGCCTGTGGTGGCAATTGCACGACCACCCCCGCTCCTGGGCCGAAGCCGACTGGTCGTCGGCCGGCATATTGCCAGCGGCCGTTCGCGAGCCGGAGGCCGTCGTCCATGTCCTGGCCGGTCGCACCGGGCGCTGGAAAGCATCTTCGCCCACCACACCTGGCTCGTCACCAAAGAGCGCGGCGCCCGCCATTATCGCCGCTACGAAGTCGTCGGCTGGGGCCGCGCCCTGCGCATCGACGCCCACCCCGCTGACGGCCGCTGGTATGGCAACACGCCCCGCATCCTGCTGACTTTGCGCGGCAAGGAGGCCGAGCGCGCATTGCCCCGCATTGCCAAGGCCATCGCCGCCTACCCCAATTCCGGCCGCGGCGTCTATGCGGTCTGGCCGGGCCCCAATTCCAATACGTTCATCGCCAGCATCGCCCGTCAGGTTCCCGAATTGGCACCCGCCCTGTTGCCGACGGCAATCGGCAAGGATTTCGCCGGCTGGTCGCTGTATGCCGGTCGCGCGCCCAGTGGCACGGGCGGCCAACTCTCCCTCGGCGGCCTGTTCGGCATCACAGTTGGCGGGGTGGAGGGTCTGGAGATCAACGTCCTGGGCCTCGTTGCCGGCTTCGACGTGCGCCATCCCGCCCTCAAACTGCCCGGCTGGGGCCGGATCGATCTCGGTTTGTGACCGCAATTCCCCAACATCAACACCTCTGCAGCGCGAGACAGAAAGTTTTCTTGACCCAAGGCAGCAGCACGACAAAGCTGCACGTCCGCGCCCACAGGTGTCGTGCGCGCCCCCATCGGCTCTCGCCCCGGAGAGACATCCATGTGCTGGTTGTGCGCCTACCGCTCACGACAGTTTGCCGAGGAAGAGGCAGGCGAGGCTGTGAGCACGGCTGAGACTACCGTTGACGATGCCGCCGGGCCGGATGCAAGCAGTTCGCGCGATGGCTCCACTTCCCGCGATCGATCGCGTCGGCCAGACCGGCGAGCCATCGCTCCCGACGCTTTTGAGGCACCAGCCGGCCAGACCGGGGGATGAACGATCGAAGAACAACCGAGCGTGCGCACATGCAGCAGACGTTCATGATCGAACCGATAAATTCGCGCCCGGAACGGCTTGGCCCACCCTGGCTCAGTTCACACAGCGCGGCACCTAACCGATAGTCCGAAACTGAGGGACAGGCCTTGCCTGACGGTACACAACTCGCTGGCTCCGGCCGCTCCGTGACGGATATCGATAGCCGCGGCGCCTGGCTGCGATTGCTGGTTGCGCTCGCCGCTTCCACCATTGGCGGTGTTGGCATGTGGTCGGTGGTCGTCGTTCTGCCGGCCGTGCAGGCCGACTTCGGCGTCACCCGGTCCGAGGCCTCGCTCGCCTACACTCTGACCATGCTGGGCTTCGGCTTTGGCGGCATCCTGATGGGCAATTTCGCCGACCGCTTCGGCATCTTTCGCCCTCTCGTCGCCGCCGCCGTGACGCTGGGGCTGGGCTATATTGCAACCGCCTATGCGACCAGCATGTGGCAGTTCGCCGTCGCCCACGGCCTGCTGATCGGCCTGCTCGGCTCATCCGTGAGCTTCGGCCCCATGCTGGCCGACATCTCCCATTGGTTCGAGCGCCGGCGCGGCATCGCCGTCGCCATCTGTGCCAGTGGCAACTATCTCGCCGGAACCGTTTGGCCGCCAATCGTGCAGCACATGGTGACGGCCTATGGCTGGCGGCTCACGCATGTGGCCCTGGGCCTCTTCTGCATCGTCGGCATCGTGCCGCTGGCCATGCTGCTGCGCCGCCGGCATCCCCGCCGCGTCAGCGCGGCCGAGGCTGCCGCTGCCGCACCCGCCGCCAAACCGGTGCCACCGCCCATGCCGCTCGGTGTGCTGCAGGTGATGTTGATCGTTGCCGGCATATCCTGCTGCGTGGCGATGTCCATGCCCCAGGTGCACATCGTTGCCTACTGCGGCGACCTCGGCTACGGCCTCGCCCGTGGCGCCGAGATGCTGTCGTTGATGCTTGGGTTCGGAATCATCAGCCGCCTGCTATCGGGTCTCATCGCCGACAAGATCGGCGGCGTCGCCACCCTGCTGATGGGATCGGTTCTCCAGGGCATTGCGCTGCTGCTGTACGTGCCGTTCGACGGTCTCGTGTCGCTCTACATCATCTCGGCCCTGTTCGGTCTCTTCCAGGGCGGCATCGTACCGAGCTACGCCTTGATCGTGCGCCAGTATTTCCCGCCCGAGCAGGCCGGCGCCCGCGTCGGCATGGTGCTCACGGCGACGCTGGTGGGCATGGCGCTGGGCGGCTGGATCTCCGGCTTGATCTTCGACCTGACGGGCAGCTATCGGGCAGCGTTCCTGAACGGCATCGCCTGGAACGCGCTGAACGTGATGATCGTGCTGACCCTGATCGTGCGTGGCCGTCGCCGGTCGCGCCCGCCGATCGCCGGCGCGTTCCAGCCGGCATAACGGCGCGGATGCTGTGTGGGCATCCGAAGCGCCAAGGCAAACGACGCGCGGATGCTGGGCCGGGTGCTGGTCGGCACCCGAAGGCCCCACGAAAAGGCGGGTGCTGGTCGGCACCCGGAGCCCAACGAAAAACTGGGCATCCGAAGCGCCGAGCCAGGTGCTGGCCTCGCTCGCGCTCCGGGGCGCCTCCGTCAGGCCGCGGCGCCAAGCACCGCCTTGGTCTCAAGGTATTCCTCGATCCCGAACCGGCCCCACTCGCGCCCATTGCCCGACTGCCGGTAACCACCGAACGGTGCTTTCGGATCAGCCGGCGCCATGTTCACCGTCACCATGCCCGCGCGCAGCCGTCGCGCAACCTTGGTGGCCGCGGCAGCGTCAGCGCCCGACACGTAGGCAGCAAGCCCGAACGGATGATCGTTGGCGATCCGCACCGCGTCGTCCGCGTCCTTGTAGGGCATGATGGCGAGCACCGGCCCGAAGATCTCTTCGCGCGCGATCGTCATCTCCGGCGTGACGCCGGCGAATACGGTGGGCTTCACGTAGTAGCCATTTCCGAGCCCCTCGGGCCGCCCGGCGCCGCCGCTCACCACCTCTGCCTTCTCGGCAATGCCGGCCTCGATCAGCGCCTGGATCTTCTTCCACTGCACCTCCGACACCACCGGGCCCATCTCGGTTGCCGCATCACTCGGCGCGCCGACCTTCATGGCATCCGCCACGCCCTTGGCGATTTTCGCGGCCTCCGCCATGCGTGAAGCGGGCACCAGCATACGCGTCGGCGCGTTGCACGACTGGCCGGAGTTGCGGAAGCACAGCTTGACGCCCTCCACCACGGCCTTTTCGAAGGCGTCATCGTCCAGGATGATGTTGGCCGACTTGCCGCCCAGCTCCTGGCCGACGCGCTTGACGGTCGGGGCTGCCTTCACGGCAACGTCGATGCCGGCGCGGGTCGAGCCGGTGAACGAGACACAGTCGATCTGCGGGTGCGAGGCAATGGCTTGGCCCACCTCGGCGTCGCCATTGACCAGGTTGAACACGCCCTTGGGCACGCCCGCTTCTTCCAGCATCTCCGCAATCAGCAGTGCGGAGTAGGGGGCCACCTCGGAAGGCTTGAGCACCATGGTGCAGCCTGCAGCAAGCGCCGCTGCAACCTTGCAGCAGATCTGGTTGGCCGGCCAGTTCCAGGGCGTGATCATGCCGACCACGCCGATCGGCTCGCGCACGATCTCGGTGGAGCCGTCACGCTCGACGAAGTGGAAGTCCTTGAGCAGGTCGCGGGCAACCCGGAAGTGGCCCATGCCGGCACCGGCCTGGAAACGGGTGGCGAAGGAAATCGGCGCGCCCATCTCGGCTGAAATGGTCTGGCCCATCTCGGCGAAGCGGCGCTTGTAGACGTCGGCGATGCGCCCCAGCAGGGCGGCCCGATCCTCGACACTGGTCTGCGAGAAGCTTTCGAACGCTGCCCGCGCTGCCGCCACGGCCTTGTCGACGTCGCCAGCCGAGCCAAGCGCCACCTCGCCGAGGGGGGCCTCCGTCGCCGGATCGATGACAGGGATGGTTTTGAGGCTCGTTGGCGCGACCCAGGCGCCGTCGATGAAGAACTCTTTGGCGTGCGTGCGGCTCATGGCTGTGCTCCTGTGTTGGTTGGAGGATATCGCATAATGTCTGGCCGCGAGTGCGACCACAGACCGGCTGAGCTGTCAATCAGGGGAGGCAAATGTGGGCCAAAGGAGCCCTCCCGTACCATCCAGGCAGCCGTTCGCCAGCCTCACGCGCCCTCGGCCAGGAAGCCATGCACCAGCTCCGAGAAGCGCACCGGCGCCTGCTCGAACATGTTGTGCGAGGCCATCGGGATCATCTCGGCCCGCGCACCGGGTATGGTCTGAGCCAGCGCCTTCAGCACGACCGGCAGCAGCCCGCCCGTCTGCTCGCCTCCGATCAGCAGCGTCGGCGTCTTGATCGACAGCGCGTCGGCCCGCGAAAACGGCTGACGTGCCTCCTTCAGTTGCCCGACCAGCGTGTGGGCGTTGTCACGCCGCATCTGCTTGGAGGCGGCCGGACGCTTGTCCCACGCCCCCTCGCCATAGATGCGGTCGACGAAATGCCTCAAGCCCCCGTCGACGTCACCATCCGCAATCACCTTGGCGGCGGCAACGATGCTTTCGGTACGTTCCGCCGAGGCCTGCGTTCCCGGCGGCTGCAGCGAGGCGTCCAGTTCGCCGCCGGGTTCAGCCAGGATCAGGCGCTTGATCAGTTCGGGCCGCTGCTGCGCCACCCGGAATGCAATGTGCCCGCCGCGCGAATGGCCCATCAGATGCACCGGCCCCGTCTTGAGGCCCTCGATGAATGCGATGGTGTCGGCGGTGTGCTGGGCGATGGTGTAGGTCTGGGCCTTGCCGTCCCAGGTGTCGGGAAAGAAATGCCTGAGACTTGGCACCACCAGCCGGTGACGTTGCGACAGCGGCCCCATCACCGGCGCCCACGAGCGGAAATCGCCGAGCGAGCCGTGGATCGCCAGCAGCGTCGGCCCCTTGCCGAGAGCGATATAGGGCATGGCAAAGCCGTTGACGTCGAGGTGCAGCATGGGTCCGGTTCCTTGATCCGCCGTTGCACCGGGCACCGCGGCCCGCGCATCGGTTGCGTTGATGAGCCCGATAAGATTGACAGGCCTTTGGCGCCATGTCTCGGTGCGCGCTGATTTTGTGACATATGGTGGAGGCAGCGCATGCAGATCGGGATCGTCGGCTTGGGCCGCATGGGGGCAAATATCGCCCGCCGTTTGATGCGCCATGGCCACCACCCCGTCGTCTTCGACCGCGATCCAGCCCCCGGCGCCAGCTTGGCGGGCGAGGGGGCAACCGCCGTCGCATCGCTCGCCGATCTGATTGCAGCGCTGACGCCGCCACGTGCCGTTTGGGTCATGCTGCCGTCAGGCGCCGTCACCGAAGCAGCCATTGCCGAGCTGTCGGCCCTGCTGTCCACTGGTGACACGCTGATCGATGGTGGCAACACGTTCTGGAAGGACGACGTGCGTCGCGCCCGCGAGCTGGCGGCCGGATCGATCACCTACCTCGACGTTGGCACGTCCGGTGGCGTGTGGGGCCTGGAGCGGGGCTACTGCTTGATGATCGGCGGCGAAAAGGCCGCCTTCGAGCGCCTTGATCCGATTTTCCGTGCCCTGGCGCCCGGCCGCGGCGACATCGACCCGACCCCAGGCCGCGACGGCCGCGATCCCCGCGTCAGCGAAGGCTATCTGCACGCCGGCCCCAGCGGCGCCGGGCATTTCGTCAAGATGATCCACAACGGCATCGAGTATGGCATGATGCAGGCCATTGCCGAAGGGCTCGATATCCTGAAGCAGGCGGGCTCCGATCACGTTGCGCCCGACCTGCGCCTCGACCTCGACGTCGCCGATGTCACCGAAGTCTGGCGTCGCGGCAGCGTCGTCACGTCCTGGCTGCTCGACTTGACGGCAACGGCCTTGGCGGCCGATGGCGAGCTTTCCGCCTATTCCGGCCACGTTGAAGATTCAGGCGAGGGGAGATGGACGGTGCAGGCAGCGATAGAGGAGGCGGTTCCCGCCGAGGTGCTCACCGCCGCGCTCTATACCCGCTTCCGCTCGCGCCAGGACCACACCTTCGCCGAGAAGGTTCTGTCCGCCATGCGTGCCGGCTTCGGTGGCCACGTCGAGCCGGGGAAAAAATCGTGAGTGCGCCTGTCCGCCCCGTTGCCATTCGCACCAAACCGCGCGCCGGCGAAACGGGATGGCGTGTCATCGTCCTGATGGGCGTCTCCGGTTGCGGCAAAACGACGACCGGCAAGCGCCTCGCTAAAGCCCTGGGTTGGCCGTTTCGCGACGCCGACGAGTTCCACCCCGAAGCCAACGTCGCAAAGATGGCCAGCGGCCAGCCCCTCAACGACGAGGACCGCGCGCCCTGGCTTCGCGCCATCGCCGGCTGGATCGATGTGCAGCGCATGGAAGGTCACGGCGGCATTGTTTCGTGCTCGGCCTTGAAGCGCGCCTATCGTGACGCCTTGATCGGCCCCGCGCGTCACGACGTTGCCTTGGTCTACCTGAAAGGCAGCAAGGCCTTGATCGCCGACCGTCTGTCGCGCCGCCGCGGCCATTTCATGCCTCCGGCTCTGCTGGAGAGCCAGTTCGCCACCCTCGAGGAGCCGACCGGCGACGAGCATCCCCTTGTTGTGTCGATGCGCCTGCCGCCCAAGCGCGTGGTCGAGCGGGTGGTCTCGGGCCTGGGGCTCGTGCCGGCACGCCGGGTGGTGCCAGCGCCAACCGCTTGATCCCTCCGCAAGCGCCGATCCGGTCGCGCGACTGTCGGCGGACTGCGGCTTCCTCCCTCCGGCCCTCGACGGGACTGGTGCGGTGGGTTATGCGGGCCAGAACAACTTGCACTCTTCCGCTTCAGGAACCGCACATGCAACCAACGGCCATCATTCTGCCTGTTGCCGTCCAGGCCGCGTTGACCCTGGCAGTACTGATCGCCATGGGGCCGGCGCGCGCCCGCTCCATGCGCGAGGATCACCTCTCGCTCGACGATCGCGACGTGCGTCTCGGCCTCAACCACTGGTCTGACCAGGCCCTGAAGACGGCCAACAACTACAAGAACCAGTTCGAGATGCCGGTTCTCTTCTATGCCGTCGCGGCTTTTGCCATGCTGGCTGGCGCCGTCGACGTGGGCATGGTCACCATCGCCTGGATCTTCGTCCTCTCCCGCATCGTGCATGCGGCGATCCACATCGGACCCAATATCGTGATGCTCCGTGGTATCTCTTTTGCTGTCGGCGTCTTTGCGCTGGCAACCATGTGGATACGCCTCGTGCTGCATATCCTTTAATTCCATTCGCCAAGGCTTGATCGACATGCGCCCAGGCGCCCGCATCTCCGCTGCCATCGAAGTGCTCACCGAGGTCATCGAGCGCCACCGCCCCGTCTCCATGGCGCTCAGCGACTGGGGCAAGGCCCATCGTTTCGCCGGCTCCGGCGACCGCGCGGCCATCGGCAATCTGGTCTATGACGCCTTGCGCCGGCGGGCCTCGCTTGCTGCTGCCATGGGTGGCGACACCCCGCGCGCCATCGCCATCGGTGCCGCGCCCGATGCGCTCGGGGCCCATGCCGAGGCTGTGGCCGCCATGTGCTCGGGCGAGGACCACGCGCCCGAACCGTTGACCGAGGGCGAAAGGGCAGGGCTCGGCCAGTCGCCGGCCGCCGACCTTCCAGGCCACGTCCAAGCCGATGTGCCCGAATGGTTGTGGCCGGCCTTCCTGGCGCAATTCGGCGAACGTGCCGTCGCCGAGGGCCAGGCGTTCACAAAGCGCGCGCCCGCCGACATCCGCGTCAACACCCTGCGCGCAACGCGCGATCGGGTGGCCAAGGCGCTGGCAGCCTTCGGTCCAGTGGAGACGCGCTATTCACCCTTGGGCCTGCGCATCGCCGCGCCCGAAGGCCCTGGCCGCACCCCAAATCTGCAGGCCGAGGCGGCGTTTCAGGCCGGCTGGCTCGAGGTGCAGGACGAGGGTTCGCAGATCGCCGCTGCGTTGAGTGGCGCCGGCCCCCGCCTGCAGGTGCTGGATTTGTGCGCCGGCGCCGGCGGCAAGACGCTCGCCATGTCGGCAACCATGCACAACACCGGCCAGATCTACGCCTACGACGAAGACCGCGAGCGCCTGAAGCCAATTTTCGATCGCATGAAGCGCGCCCAGGTCCGCAACGTCCAAGTTCTGCGCGCGCGCGATTCCGCGGCACGAGAGGCGCTGGGCCAGCGCTTCGACGTCGTCCTGGTCGATGCGCCATGTACGGGAACAGGCGTGTGGCGACGGCGGCCCGAAGCCAAATGGCGCCTGAAGCCGGCCAATCTCGAAAGCAGGCTCACCGAGCAGAAGGGCGTGCTCGACACCGCAGCCGGCCACGTCAAACCCGGCGGCCGGCTGGTCTATGTCACCTGCTCCATTCTGCCAGAGGAGAACAAGGACCAGATCGCAGCCTTCCTGCAGCGCCATGGCGACTTCCAGATCATGCCCTTTGGCGAGGCATGGCAGGCCGCGCTGCCGACCGAGCCCCCCGTCTCCGCTGACGGGCGCACCGATACCCTCCTGCTGACGCCGGCCAGCCACGGCACCGACGGCTTCTTTATCGCCATTCTCACACGCGCGGCGTGAGCTCACGTCGCTTGTTGGCGAAGGCCAAACCGCGCCGCCACCAAAGCAGCGAGCAGAACCCGTTCGCGCGTCCCGGTCCCGCCTGAGGCTTCAGCCAGGTCCCGGCCGCAGTAAATTTATGTTACGAATACGCCCGAGCCTTCACTTGTTCGTTGCATTGCATTTGAGACGGACTAAATGATCCGCCGTCGGGACCGATCGGTGTCCCCGTGTCGCATGTCAATGGCGGGCCGGCGCAAAGCCACCCGCGCGGGCAGCGGCACACGTCCTTCGGGAGTAGTCTCGTCCATCATGGCCATCGCTTCCAAGCCGAAGCGTCCGCGCCGGGCGCCCAATAATCGCTCCAGTCTCGGACCCGTCGCTGACCTCGAGTCGCACCTGCCAGCCGAATGGTGGCGCAAACTCTTCAATGCGCTTTATGTGAAAACAGACGGTGACGTGGTCGAGAACCATGAGAACACCCGTCGCGAAGTCGATTTCATCGTCTCGGCCGCCGCCATCCAGCCATCGAGCCAGATCCTGGACCTGTGCTGTGGCCAAGGCCGCCATTGCCTCGAATTGGCCCGGCGCGGCTATCGCAAAGTCAATGGCGTCGACCGGTCCCGCTATCTCATTCGCCTTGCAAGAAAGCGCGCGCAGAGCGAAGGCCTCAACGTCACCTTCAAGGAAGGCGACGCCCGCAATCCGAGATTGAACGAATCAAGCTTCGACTGCGTTGCCATCATGGGCAATTCGTTCGGCTATTTCTCGAATAAACAGGACGACGAGAAGGTTCTGACAACCGTCGGCTCTCTCCGCCCCTCAGGCCAGCTCGTCCTCGACATCACCGACGGTGCCTACATGGCGGACCACTGAGCGCCGCTCGTGGAGTGGATCGACGCTCACCATTTCGTCTGCCGCGAGCGTTCGATCAGCCAGGATCGCGAGCGCCTCATCAGCCGCGAGGTCATCGTCAATGACGAGACCGGCGTCATGGCCGACCAGTTCTACGCCGAGCGCCTCTATACTCAAGAGGGCATCACCAAGCTGCTGGAGAAGTGCGGCTTCCGTATGTCCGCCATCACGGAACGGCGCTGGCCGTTTCCGACCGGGACCAGGATCTCGCATGATGGCGCGTCGCCTGCGATTACCGCAGACGCTCCCCAGCTTCCCGCCCGCCGTCCGCGCGGCAAGACCTGCGTGATCGATCTCACCGTGCTGATGGGCGATCCCCGCCTGCCTGATCCAGTCAAGCTCAACGGCAAGTTCAATGCCGAGGACATGGAGACGATCAGCGCTCAAGGACGCGCTCGCCGAGTTGCCGGCCTACAAGGTCCGCTATCTCGACAACCACGCCACGCTGACCGCGACCTGACCGAGCTGAAAACCGATCTGGTCCTCAACCCAGCGACGAAGGCTTCAACAATGATCCGGCCAAGGAACTGCACGTGCCGGCGCTGCTGGAGATGCTGGGCATCCCGTACACGGGCGCCGGGCCATCGGCCTTGGCAGCGTGTTATGACAAGGGCCTCGTGCGCGCCGTCGCCAACTCGCTGGACGTACCCGTTCCCCGAGAATCTACGTGCGTCCCGGCGACCAGGGCGCAACGCTTCCCGGCGTCTTCCCAGCGCTGTTGAAACCCAACACCGGCGACAGCTCGCAGGGCATCACCAAGGACGCCGTCGTCCACAACGAGCGCGAGCTGCTGGCTATCTCGAGCGGTTGCGGGCGGAATTCCGCGCCGCGGCGTGCTGGTGCAGGAGTTCCTGACGGGCTCGGAATATCGGTCAGCTTCATCGGCAACTCCCGATCAGGGCTTGAGAGCATTGCCGATCCTGAGGTCGACTATTCTCGCCTCAGCGACAACCTGCCCCAGATCCTGGGCTACGAGTCGAAGTGGCAGCCCGACAGCCCCTACTGACCCAGATCAAGTATGTCGAGGCACAGCCTCCGGAAACCTGCAGCAGAGATGATCGAGAGTTCAACGCGGCTGTTCGAACGCCTGGGCTGCCGCGACTATGCCCGCTTCGACTTCCGCGCTGACGCCCGGGGCGAAATCAAGCTGCTCGAGGTCAACCCCAATCCCGGCTGGTGCTGACGGAAAGCTCAACCTCATGGCGTGTTCCAGGGCACGCGCTATGCCGAGCTTCTGGGCATGATCCTGGCCTCCGCTGAGGAGCGCTATGGCATTCAGGCGAAATTGCAGGCCAAGGCGGGTGCGGCGGCCGCAGCCGCAGCCGGCGCGCGCGCGTAACGAGCGGGGGCGCACTGCGACGTGAACGATGATCCGACGAGCGTGCGGCTGCTGCTCGCCGATGGCCGTACGCTCGGCTGGTGCGAATTGGGTGCCAGCGACGGCCGCCCCGTGATGGCCTTTCACGGCACCCCGGCGTGCCGTCTTCTCTTCGCGCCCGCAGCCGGACCCGCGCAGCGCCTGGGCCTGCGCCTGATCGTGCCGGACCGGCCCGGTTACGGCTACTCCGATCCCCAGGCACACCGCACGTTGGCCGACTGGAGTGCCGACACGGGCGCGCTGATGGACCATCTCGGCATCGACACAGCACCCATCCTGGCCGTTTCCGGTGGCGGACCCTACGCGGTGGCGGCCGCCAGCCAACTGGGCTCGCGCATCTCGGGCTTGGCGTTGGTCTCGCCCTTGGGCGAGGTCGGCGCACCCTCGGCAAGCGCCGTCATTTCGCGTATGGAGCGTGGGTTCTTCCTGGGCCTTCCAAAGGCACCGCGTCTCGCTGCGCGGCGGCCAAGGCCGGCAGGGCCGCGTTCCTGGCCGCCCCGAGCTGTCCGTCGCCTCGTTTGCAGCAAGTTTATCGCCACCCCGACCGCCGCACACTCGCGACACCGCTTGGTCGCCAAACGGTCGTGGCCATGACGCGCGAGGCCTTGCGCCAGGGTGTCGATGGCGCACTGTCCGACATGGCCATCTACGCGCGGCCTTGGCAGATCGATGTCGCTGCCGTCAAGACGCCAGCCGTACTCTGGCAAGGCACAGCTGATCACATCGTACCCGCTGACCTGGCTTTCGACCTGCCGGTCGGCTCGGCGACCGCCGCCTCCATCGCTTGCCGGGCCAAGGCCATTTCTGGGTGCTCGACCACATCGACGAGGTCATGCGCGCGGTGGCCGGTCTGCCCTATCGCGCCTGGATCGGTTCAAGCCGCATCGTGAAAAATGATGCCGAGCGTGGCGTGTTCCGCTTCGATCCGGCTGACGCCGTGCCGCATCTTGACGCGATAATCGCCGCGGGTGCCGGTAACGGGCCGCTCGTTGACGGCAAAGAGCACGAGGTCGCCCGGTCCCGGGCTCACGACTTCTGCCCGTGATTGCATGCGCGGACGCTGCTCGACCACCACGAACTCGCCACCCGTAAAATCCGCCCCCGGCTTCGACAGCAGAACCATCGCCTGGATCGGAAACGCCAGCGGGCCGTAAAGGTCCTGGTGCAGGCAATTGTAGTCGCCCGGTCCGTATTTGAGCAGCAATGGCGTTGGCCGCGTCTGCCCCGCCGCATGGCATCGCGCAAGGAAGTCCGCGTGATCGGCCGGAAACGCTTCGTCTTTCCCCATGCGCCCAAACCATCGGTTGGCAATCGGCGCAAGGCGCGGATAGAGCGCTGCCCGCAAGGCCGCCACGCTGTCCGGCAAAGGGTAGGCGAGATACTTGTACTCGCCCGAGCCGAAACCGTGTCGCGCCATGACGATGCGACTGCGAAACGCCTCGTCATTGGCATAAAGGTCCACCAGCGCCTGGCACGCGGCGCCGGTGAGCAACGGGCCGGCGCCTGCAACGCCCATGCTGTCCAGCGAGGCCTCGAGGCTGCCCCAGTCGAGTGCGCCAACGCCAGCGCGCAGTGCAGTCGCCACATCTGTTGCCGGTGTTGGCTCGTCCTTCGTCATCGCCTCGCCACTTGCTCCGCTCAAGTCTTGCCGAACTCGCACGTCATGCCACGAGTGACCAACCCCGCACGACCCGAAAACGGGCCGCGCCAACGCCGCCTGAGCAGCCGACCCCTCCACCCTTGATGCGAGGCCGCCGGCGCGACTTTGATGACCTGCGGCAGCCCTGGCGCGCTACACTCGGGACCCGTTCACCCAGGGCACAGTTTGAGGGGGGATGCGCCCCCACGCACAACAGGAGGCAGCGCATGACCGTCGCCGTCGGCATCGGACTGATGGAGTTTCCGTTCGAGAGCGCAGCCGCCTACTGGCGTTGGGTCGACATGTGAGGCTGGTGGCGTCGACAGCTTCTGGCAGACCGACCGGGTCGTCAGTCGCGAGCCCATTCTGGAGTGCATGACCGCCATCGCCGCTGTCGCCGGCCGCACCAAACGCCTGAAGTTCGGCATGAACGTCATCTCGCTGGCCTTGCGCGATCCCGTGTTGGTCGCCAAGCAGTGCGCCACCATCGATGTGCTCTCCGAAGGGCGATTGCTGCCGGCCTTCGGGGTGGGAAGTCCTCTGGCGCCGGAATGGAAGGCGCTGGGTATCGACACCAAAGGGCGCGGCGGAAAAACCGACGAGGGCCTCGAGATCATTCGGCGACTGTGGACTGAGGAGAGCGTCGATTTCGACGGGCGCCACTACAAGCTCTCCGGTGCTTCGATTGCCCCGCGTCCCGTGCAAGCCGATCTGCCCATGTGGATCGGCGGCAACTCGGAGGCTGCCATTGAACGCACCGCGCGCGTCGGCACCGGTTGGCAGGCAGGCCCCGAGACGCCGGACCAGGCGGGCCGTGTCGTCAAGGCCATCAAGGAAGCCCTCGTCCGCCATGGCCGCACGATCGACGAGGATCACTACGGCGCCGGCTTCCCGTTCTATTTCGGCAAGCCCGACGCTCCCGTGCTCGACCGCGTCATGGCCGCCTACAAGAAGCGGACAGGCCGCGAACCGCTGGGCTACTTCGCTGTCGGCGACAAGGACGATCTCGTCCAGCGGATCGGCGAGTACGTCGAAAACGGCGTCGAGAAGTTCGTCATCCGCCCTGTCGCGCGCGGCGACGACGCCATGCTGCAGCAGACCGAGCGCCTTATTCGTGATGTGCTGCCGGAAGTCGCAAGGCGCTGGCCGAAGCCGCCGAAGAAGGCCGCCTGAGCCTCGGCGCCAGCACGCCGAACGCTGCAGCCATTCCCAACGGCCGTTCTCGCTCTCAAGCGACCTTCGGTCCGCCCGCATACTGCGCGTCGGTGACTTTCTCGAGCCACGTCACCGGCGAGCCATCCTGCGCCTCCTGAATGGCAATGTGAGACATCGCCGTGGTCGCTGTGGCGCCATGCCAGTGCTTTTCGCCGGGCGGAAACCACACCACATCGCCCGGCCGGATCACCTCGATCGGCCCGCCCTCGCGTTGCACCCAGCCACAGCCCGACGTGACAATGAGCGTCTGGCCCAGCGGATGCGTGTGCCACGCCGTCCGCGCACCCGGCTCGAAGGTGACGTGTGCGCACGCCGCCCGCGCCGGCGCTTCCGGTTGGTTCAGCGGATCGATCCGTACCGTGCCCGAGAACCATTCGCCTGGGCCCTTGCCTGAAGGCCGCGAGCCTGCCCGTTTGATATCCATGTGTCTGTTCCTTGCTGCCAAGTCCCGAGCCGACATGCTGCATCATCCTGGGAGCCAGCCAACACCTTTCGATGCAGCCCGCCCGTCACAGATCACGCGGCTTGTCCCCCATGGCAGCATCGGCCAAAGTTGATCAAGCCGCCAGCCACAGGCCAGGAGATTGCCTCATGTCTTTCGAACTCGCTGAAGAGCATCGCATGCTGCAGGACCTCGTCGCACGTTTTGTCGACGACGAGTTGATGCCCCTGGAGGCCCGCATCATCGAGCGCGAGATCGCCGGCAAGCATCCGGGGCTCACGCCGGAGGAGGAAGCGCCTCTGCTCGCCAAGTGCAAGGAGCTGGGCCTGTGGGCGCTCGATGTCCCCGAGGAGTTCGGCGGCGCCAATCTGCCCGCCGTAGCACTCATGCCGGTGTTCGAGGAGATCTGGCGCACCATCGTGCCGTTCACCCTGCCGCCCGACAGCCCCAACCTTCACATGCTCATGGCTGTCGCCACCCCCGAACAGAAGCAAAAATACATGGAGCCCTATGCGCGTGGCGAGGCCAAGAGCTGCATTGCCATCTCCGAGCCGGGGGCCGGTGGCGATCCCTCGGGAATGACCACGAAGGCTGAGATGGTCGGCAACGAATGGGTCATCAATGGTCGGAAAATATGGGTCTCGCGCGTCCCTCAGGCTGATTTTCTCATTGTCATGGCCCGCGTTGGCGGCGGCAAGCGTCACGAGGGCATCAGCGCCTTCATCGTCGAGAAGGGAACCAAGGGGTTCGAGATCCAGCGCGAAATCCCCATGATCGGCGGTCACCGCACCTACGAACTCGTCTTCGATAACGTGCGGCTGCCGGCCAATGCCATCCTCGGCGAGATCGGCCAGGGCTTCGCGCCCATGCAACTCCGCCTCAACGTCCGCCGCTTGCAGATCGGCGCCTGGGCCATCGGCACCTCGCGGCGTGCCCTCGACATGATGTGCCAGCAGG
The DNA here is from genome assembly GCA_041397705.1 of Hyphomicrobiaceae bacterium. GTDB lineage: Bacteria > Pseudomonadota > Alphaproteobacteria > Rhizobiales > Hyphomicrobiaceae. The sequence continues at coordinate 23,472 of JAWKWC010000024.1, read as the reverse complement.
TCAAGCAGCGTCACACCTTCGGCGCACTGCTTGCCGACCGCCAGGCCATCCAATGGTGGATCGCCGACGGTGCCACCAAGATCCACGCCTGCCGCCTGATGGTGCACGATGCTGCCGCCCGTCTCGACCGCGGCGAGGACGTCCGGCAGTTGGCGTCCATGATCAAAGTGTTCGCCACCGAGATGGCCGGTGAGATCTTGGACCATGCCATGCAGGCGTTCGGTGCCATGGGCATGACCAAGGAGCTGCCACTGCAGCTGATGGCGCAACGCGCACGCGTCATGCGGATCTACGAAGGACCCACGGAAGTCCACCGTATGACCATTGCACGGCGCATCCTCCGCGACACCAAATAGCCCGTCGCGCGTGGAGCGCGGTTGATAGATCCCGCAGCGAAGTTGACGTTACTCACCCCGCGCGGGATCGACGCCGGGCGCGCAGCAACGTCATTCGGTCGCCTCAATCCGTCTTGTCGCCTTGGCTGGTGGCGGCGGACTTCGTGGTCACGACCACCTTCTTGACGCCCGCCTTTTTCCGGGCCGCAGCAGCCGGATGGACCTTGCCGGTTCTGTGGTGCGGACGCCGTGCCCTGGTCTTTGCAGCCACCGCGCCACGATGATGCCGGACCCGCCCCGAGCCCGGGCACTTGCGCATCCGCGTATCCGTTGCCGCATCGTGTGGTGGCACATTCTCGGACGGCGACAACGCCAAATCCTTGATGGCGATGGCCCTGAAGAGCGGCACGCTTTCACCCCCAGTATCCGCGGCAGGCGCATGTTCGATGTGGCCCTTGCCCTGGCCATCGTCGTCGTCCTTGCCAATCGCGGCGGTGGCAGTGGCGTCATGGGCGATGGGCTGCATCGCGCTCGCGTGCGCGGCAGGTGTCGGAGCCAGCGCCGCCGTCGTCACCGCCGTTGTGGATGCCGCTCCAGTTGCGCGCGCAGTCCGCGCCAAATCCTGCTCCTGCAGGAAGGTGAAACCTGCCTCGAGCAGCCGCGCGGCACGTTTCGATCGTGCCTGTCGGTTGGCCGCGCCGAACACGATGGCCGCCAGCCGGTGGCCGTTTCGCGTCGCTGTGGCAACCACGTTGTAGCCGGAGGCGCAGGTGAAACCCGTCTTCATCCCGTCAGCGCCCTCGAACGTCCGCAACAGATCGTTGGCGTTGTGAAACGTGCCTTTGTGGATTTGCACGGAAGGCATCGCAAACACCTTCGAGCGTTCCGGAAAATCCCGCAACAGCGCGATCGTCAGCAGGGCCATGTCGCGCGCCGTCGTCACCTGCTCGTCATGCGGTAAGCCGTGCGGGTTCTTGTAGCGCGTGCGGGTCATGCCGAGCCGTCGCGCCGTCTCGTTCATGCGCTGAACGAAGCTGCCCTCGTCGCCGCTCAGCCGCTCGGCGACCGCGACCGCAAAATCGTTGGCCGAGCGCAACACCATGCCGGCCAAGGCCTGCTCGAGGTTGATCTTGATTCCCGCCCGCAGCCCGATGCGCGAAGCCGGTTGGATGCGTGCATAGGTCGACAGCGGCACTTCATCCTCGAGCCTGACCCGACCTGCCTTGAGATCCGAAAATGCGACGTAGGCCGTCATCATTTTGGTGACTGAAGCAGGGTGCCAGGCGCGGTCTGGTTCAACGGCGTAGAGCACCGTCCCGGTCGCCGGTTCGAACACCATCTCCGGCTCGGCCCGTGCAAAGCTCATCGTCGCGACAGCTGACGACGCAGCGATCCCAAGCGCAGCAACAACGCTCCGCGCCCGCGGCAAAAAATGACCCGTCATACGAATGCCCCCGAACGCCCCACTTCAATTGCAACCCACAGTAGAACCGCCTGATCAGCGCAGATCAAGTCTCGGACGCGTGCCGGGGCGGAGTTCTCTTGCAGGCGTCACTATTCTGCACCGATCGCAACTGATGCACGCTGCAATGTGTCGGGGCCAACGTCCGCAATCATTTGTCCGCAGGCTTGCCGGAACCGGAAGACTAGCCGCCCGAGTTCCGCGAGGCCGCGAAGGGATTGAATGGACGCGCAGCAGCCGGCGAAGGACTGCGCTCAGGTTCTGCCCGCCGCTGTCTGCGCCGTGGCCGCTCGCCGCCCGTGGAGGCCTCCTCGACGACAGGCTTGGCGCTGGTCAGCGTCACCGAGCGACCAGCCAAGGCCGAAGCGACGCGGCTGTCCATGCCATAGATATCGGCGTGCGAGTGCAGTTTGCCGGCCGTATCGACGGTTGCAGTGAAATAAACGATATGAACGGGCACCGTTTTGTCGAGTGTCACACTCGTCGTGCCGGACCGTGCCGCGAGCGACTGCACATGGCCACGGCTCCACCCTTTGTCATAAGCCAGGATCGTCTCGGCCAGCCGCAGCGGGTTCTGCACGCGCATGCAGCCGTGGCTGAACGTGCGCGGCGACCGTGAGAAGAGGTGCCGGTCGGCGGTATCGTGCATGTAGACGTCGAACTTGTTGGGAAAGCGGAACTTGACGACGCCGAGCACGTTCTTGGCGCTGGGCGGCTGAGTGAAATGGAACTGCCGGATATCCACCCGGGCCCAGTCGACGCTGTCCGGATTGATCTCTCGCCCGCCTCGGAAAACCTTCAGCTCGTGGCGTCGTAGCGCCCGGGTGGCGCCGTCGTTTTCATTGAAGAACCAACCGCCGGACTGGCGCGCCTGGGCGCGCCGCAGCATCGGCCCAAGCTCGTTCGTCTTGATGCCGTCCGGCACACCCCATGACGGTTGAAAAATCACGAACTTCATCGGCGCGGAGAACATTGGCGTCGGCGTCTTGGGCTTGCCGACCACGATGCGCTCCTCCAGCACCTTCTTGTCGTCGTGGTAGACCCGCGTCAGCTGCTCCGGCACGTTATCCCAGACGTAGAAATTGCCGAGGGTGTCGGGCAGCCACCGCCACCGCTCCATGTTGACGAGGAGGCGCCGCTCGACGGCGCCGACGCCACCCTTGCTCTTGGTTTCGGCAGACTGATCTTTCTCTGCGCGAACCTTTGCCAGAGCGTCCTTCAAGGCGATGAAACCGGCATGTCGCGGATGCAGGCCTTCGAGATAGACGTCGGCGGCAGGTGCAATGGCAAGCGCCGTCAGCAGTGAGCCCGGCTCATAAAGGCGGGGGCGCACGTCGATCATGGCGCTCAGCGATGGCGGGTTGACGCGACCACCACGGGCATGGCGCGCATACTTGAGCGCAGCGAGTGCCATTTCGATTTCCCGATCCGCGCCCTCGTACTCCGGTCCGGTCGATCCTGACGACATCAGGTTGGAAAAAACCGACGAGTCGAGGCCGTAGGAATCGGCGCGCCGCAGCGCGTCCAGAAGCTTCTTGCCCTGGTCGGAAAGGTCGCTGCCTTTGACCCACAGCAGCTTGGCGTCCGCTTTGGCATAGAATGCTTTGAGCGCGCTGAGATCGCTTGCTGCCCCGGCATTGGCCGGCGCCGCTTTGGCAGCCAGGCGCGCGCGCACAACCTCCAACAGTGGATCGGCCACTGCGATGGCTGGCGGCGAGGCAGCCGACGGTACAGTAGGCGCACCAGGCGCAATTGCGGGAGAGGTGTCGGCTTGTGCCGGCGTCAGCGGATCGGGCCCCGAGGCTCCCGGCGTCGGCTCGAGCACGGTCGTCTCGGTCGGGCCAGCCGTACCTTGAGCCGGCTCCGCTGTTGCTGCCGTCGCAGCGTCGGCATTGGCGCTGGCCGCTGCCGGCGTTTGTGTCTCAGCGGCAGCTGCGGCCGCATCATCCGCCACATCCCCGGCCACATCGCGATCGCCATCGGCCGTTGCTTGACCGCTTGCCGCCCCCGCGCCCGTCTTGGCATCGGCGTTGCGTGCAGCCTTGGGAGCAGCGTCGTCGGTCGTTGACTTCGCCTCGCCGTTGCTGCCGCTTGACGATTGCGCGGCGGCTGCGGTGGGCACAGAGGCTTCAGTGGCGGTCGGTGCTGAAACGGTCGCAGGGCTTGTGTCAGGTTTCGGCTGCGCCGCGGGCATCGTGGGCTTCGGCAACGAACCAGTCGTCGTCAAGGTGGAGGCGGCAGCCGGTTGCTGTGCCTTGGCTGTGTCGCCGGCCAGTGACGGCTCTGCGTCGACGCTGGGCGTCGCTGCTGTCTTGGCAGTGTCGGTTGTTTTGTTCGGATCGGCTAGCACATCGCCTGCACGCGTCGCCGTCGTGCTGGCACCATGGACTGTGGTCACGCCACCTTGGCTTCGCGCGCCTTCAACCACAGCCGGCGGGCTTTGCGTAGCCTCCGGCCCCGCTGCTTGGTCGCCTGCCAAGGCCGGCAGAGCCGGAGCCAGCGCCAGCGCGGAAATGAGCAGGGCCCTCTCGTACATGGTGCCACGTCTCGCCATGTCGGCAGTTCCTGTCCTTGAGTATGTCGCGCAGGCGACCCGAATCACCTGAGGACCAATAACAGTTGGGCGGGAGTGTGGCGTATCACAAGTTGGCGATATCGCCGGACCTTGTGACGCACGATCGGGGTGTGCGCTTCGTTATTCGCATCACGTCGAGCTTAACATGGAACACGCGGTATGACGGAAAGGTAGAAGTGCCGTTCGCGCAGATTCCACCCGCGCGTTGCGCAAACGCATCGGCCCCGGCGCATGAGGGAGGGCATGCGTCGAGGCCGAGCGGACTCGGAGGTCGGGCTGGATGGGGGAGGAGACCCGGCCCCGAGCGAAATCGCGCACTGAGTCAGACGTGTAGAGGTCGCATCGGCATATCGGCCGATTGCAGAACTTGGCTTTGAAGTTGCGCCCGGGGCGTTGCGGCCGATCGCTTGGATTGCGCCTAGCGCGCCCTGCCGTGATCAGCGAAACGTTTTCTCATCAATATCAAGAGAGCCCTGGGCTCGACAAAAGCCAAATCTGCCAATGCAAGTACGTCAGCTCATGCTTAACGCACTCACATTGGCGCTATGGTGAATGATCGTCAATTGACAAACTGTTGCCGAATGCAACAGCACGGATTGATTCGGTGAAGACGATCAGGCTGGGCCGGTTTCGATTGGAAAGTCCTCTCGCGCGCCCCACTCCGACCACGATCCGTCATAAACGGCGGTATCCGGTCGGCCAAGTTGCGCCAAGGCAAACGCGATCACGCCCGCCGTCACGCCAGAGCCGCAGCTGGCCACCACCGGCCGATCGATATCGACGCCGGCAGCAGCAAAGACCTTCACCAGCTCATCCTTGTTTTTCAGGGTGCCATCGCCGTTGAGCAACGTCGTGAAAGGCACGTTGCGCGAGCTGGAATGCGACCCGAGCGAAGGCCGGCGCGGGGCTCCGGTACGCTGCCGGTAAAGCGCTGGGCGGCCCGCGCATCGACGATTTGCACAGCCTTGTGTCCGATCAGCGCCTTCACGTCGTCGCCATCGCGCACGAGTGCCGCATTGGCGCGCGGTGTAAAGTGGCGCGGCTGGCGTTTGATCGTTGGCTCGCTCGTGACCTCGCGTCCTTCCGCCTTCCATTTCTTGAGGCCGCCATTGAGCACCGCGACGTCCTCATGGCCCATCGCCCGAAACATCCACCAGACCCGGGCGGCGGAATACAGCCCTTCGCTGTCGTAGACCACGATGCGCATGCCATCGCCGATGCCCATGGCCTTCACTTGCGAGGCGAATTGCACCGAGCTCGGCAGCATATGCGGCAGCGGATCGGATTTGTCCGCGACCTCGTTGATATCGAAGAACAGCGCGCCGGGAATGTGCGCCTCGCCATACTCCTTGCGCGCATCGCGACCCGCCGTCGGCAGGTGCGTAGAGCCGTCCAGCACGACGATGTCAGGCGAGATCCAGATGCTGCGCCAGCCAGTCCGTCTCGACGATCCAAGTGGCCGGATCGACCATGGTAGCCTCCCTTATGTTCTCTCAGAGATCGGTTTTGTCTCAAGCGAAGGCGACGCGCACGCGCCGGTTGGCCTTGCCCTTTTTCTCTATTTTCGTGACCGCCACACGCCCAATTTCACCGGTGGTGCGCACATGCGTGCCGCCGCACGGCTGCAGGTCGACCGCGCCGTCCACGCCGATCGCCACCAGCCGCACCTTGCCGCTGCCCATCGGCGGCTTGACGGCCATGGTGCGCACCAGCCCGGGATTGGCTTCGAGCTCGGCGTCCGTGATCCAGCGCTCGGTAACGGGGTGGTCGGCCGCCACCAGCGCATTGAGCGCTTCCGTCAGCTGGTCCTTGTCGATTGCCGAGGCATCGGCGATATCGAAGTCGAGGCGGCCCTCTTCTGCGCCGATCTGCCCACCCGTCACCGGATACTTCACGAGGCTGCACAGCAAATGTAGCGCGGTATGCATGCGCATGTGCTTGTGGCGCTGATCCCAGTCCAGCACCGCCGTAACGGTGTCGCCAATGCCAGGGCGTGCCGCGCCTTCCGCCGCCACGTGCACGATCACGGACTTGTCGGCCTGATCGTAGACAGTCGTGGCGATCGGACATTCCCCGCCGGCAAAGCGGATCACGCCGCGGTCTCCCGGTTGTCCGCCACCCGCCGCATAGAACGGGGTCCGGTCCAGCACGATGCCGCCGCGCTCATTGACGGCCACCACCTTGGCCTCGCAATCGCGGGCGTAGGCGTCGGCGCGATAAAGTTGTTCGGTCATGTCCACCGCTCCCGTCTTTAGGCTTTGTCCGGATCGACGAACACGGCCGGCGGGGATGTGCCCTTGCCATCGAGCCATGAAGGCACCGGCAATCCCTTCGAACGCAGGAACTCCGGATTGAACAGCTTCGACTGATAGCGCGTGCCGTAGTCGCAAAGGATCGTCACAATGGTATGGCCGGGGCCGAGTTCACGCGCCAGGCGAATGGCGCCAGCCACGTTGACGCCCGACGACGAGCCGAGGCAGAGCCCTTCCTCGGCCAGCATTCGGAACACCAGCGGCACGCTCTCCGTATCCGGAATCTGGTAGGCATGATCGACCTTGAGTCCCTCGAGGTTGGCCGTGATCCGGCCTTGTCCGATGCCTTCCGTGATCGAGGATCCCTCGGATTTGAGTTCGCCTGCCGTATAGTAGGAATAAAGCGCGGCACCCGGCACGTCGGCCAGTGCAATTTTGACATTTGCGCGCTTCGCTCGCAGGCCCATTGCGGTACCCGCCAGCGTGCCGCCCGAGCCCACAGCCGACACGAAACCATCCACCTTGCCGCCGGTCTCCTCCCAGATCTCGTTCGCCGTCGTCTCGAAATGAGACAGCCGGTTGGCGACGTTGTCGAACTGGTTGGCCCAGATGGCGCCGTTGGGTTCGCTCTTGGCCAGCGTCTCGGCGAGGCGAGCTGAATACTTCACGTAGTTGTTGGGATTGCGGTAGGGGACGGCGGGCACCTCCACCAGCTCGGCACCGAGCAGGCGCAGCGTGTCCTTTTTTTCCTGCGTCTGCGTTTCTGGGATCACGATCACCGTCCGGTAGCCGAGCGCATTGCCGACCACGGCGAGCCCGATCCCGGTATTGCCCGCGGTCCCCTCGACAATGGTGCCGCCTGGCCGCAGTTGGCCGCGCTTTACGGCATCCTGAATGATATACAAGGCGGCGCGATCTTTTACCGATCCGCCGGGGTTCATGAACTCGGCCTTGCCCAGAATGGTGCAGCCGGTCTTCCCCGACGCGCGCCGGAGCTTGATCAGCGGCGTCCTGCCGACGGCATCGGCCACGCCATTGCGGATGGTCACGGGATTTTATCCTCACGCTCTGAGAGTTGACCCGAACCTATCAGGCTCGGCCCCGCCGGCAAACCGAAGGCGTACGATTGTCCGAAACGCAAGGACCATGATCGCCTTCGGAGCACGCGGGGCGGACTTCGCGGTGCCAGTAAGATTGGCAAAAACATCAGCTTGGTCGGGCGCCATGTTCGGACGCCCGACGAGCGTGTCATCGGATCAAACGAAGCGGATGTCCGAGCCGCCACATCCGTCCTCACTTTGCCCGTTTCGCTCTCTTGGCCTTGTCGAAATCCGGCATGTTGCTCGACGAGGCGGCAAGATAGGCGGACTTGGTGACGGCGAGGGCGGCTGCGGCCTTCTCGTTGTCCATGATCTTGGCCATCACGGCTTCGCGCGCCCGGTCGAAATATTCCCGGTTCTCGCTGACGAACTTCTGCGATTTGCGCAGGCCCGCCAAATAGCCATTGATCTCCGGCATCACATAGCGCGCAACCATGTCCCAGCTCTTCATGGTGTTCGCCGGGTTGGCCCAGTCGTGCACAAAGCCGACGATGGTGCCGAAACCACCGGAAATATCGATCACGTGCTTGATCTTGGCGACGAGGTCGTCCGGTGTGCCGATCACGGCCGCAGAACCCGGCTGCATCGCTGTCTTGTCGACCGCTTCATCCGGCGTCTTGAACGCCTTGAGGGCCGGGCGCTGCAGCGTGCCGACAATGTACTCGTTGTGGTGCCGCATCAGGCCGTCGCGGGCTTCTTCGCGCGCCTTCTCCCGTGTCTCCGCGATGTGCCAGGAGAGCATCACCCGCCAGTTCGCCCGGTCGACCGTCTGGCCATGCTTTTCCGCTGCATCCTCCGCAAACTGCCATTGCTGCGGCAGCGCGTTGAGCCCCTCCACCGAGACCGAGCCGACCGAGATCACGCCGATCCCGTACTTGCCCGCAAGCGTGAACCCCGACGGGCTGATCTGCGAGGCCACCGCCATCGGCATCTCCTCCTGCAGAGGCAGCAGTTGCAGCGCGGCGTCATTGAGGTTGAACCACTCGCCCTTGTAGGTGACCCGCTCACCCGCAAACAGCCGCCGGATGATGCCGATGGCTTCATCCTGCCGGTCGCGCAGCAGCATCGGATCGATGCCGAGCGTGTGCGCATCCGAGGCGAGAGCGCCGGGGCCTGAGCCGAAGATGGCGCGTCCCCCCGTCATGTGATCGAGCTGCACCATGCGCTGGGCGACGTGGAAGGGGTGGTGATACGGCAGCGACACCACGCCGGTGCCGAGCTTGATGCGGCCCGTTCGCTCGCCGGCCGCCGCCAGGAACATCTCTGGCGAAGCGATCATCTCCCAGCCGGACGAATGGTGCTCCCCGCACCAGAACTCGTCGTAGCCGAGCCGGTCCAGATGCGCGACCAGATCGATGTCGCGGCGAAACTGCAGCATCGGGTTTTCGCCGATCGGATGGTGAGGGGCGAGAAAGGCACCGAACTTGAGGCGTGGCATGGGCTGGCTCCGGCAAAGGTTTGTGGAATTGGTCCGAACGGTAGAGGCCGGACGAGGTCAGGGCAAGCAGCCTCGCAGCAGCGCCTCGCGTGCGGTGTCCCCTGTCCGATGTCGCCCGTCTGCGGCCGCCGATGACGTCGGCGATAAAATGCTCGCTGATAGTCGAACCAGCACTTGCGTCTGCAAATTGAGTTGATAATCTGACGGATAATCCGCCGAAAGATCACAGGGGAGTGTGCGGGATCGCGCGATCGGAAGTGCGATTTTGGTGGGCGTGGGAGGGGGGAAGATTTCGCCAGGCAACATCGCGGCCCGCCTGGCGGTCATCCAGTCTTTCCAGAGCAGGGTTCATCACGGGCCAAGCCATAGGTGGCCGGCCCGTGCAGGGCTCCGTGACCATAGAATTCAGGGTCAACCGACGAAGGAGAAATATCCTCACAAGCCGTTTGAATGGTGACTGAATCGACTTGAATTGAAAGTGACGTACCGCTGCTTGTTTCCGAAAGGGTAATGCGTGTGTCCAAGTGTATTGATCAAAGGCCAAGAGAGCTGATTTCACGGCGGCAGGCCCCGCCATCCCATATCTGCCAACGTACCTGCAGGCTCGATGTCTCAACTGTCGCCCACTTTACAGCAAAGGGGCGTGCCAATGACGTCCCGCAACGCAGTGAAAGTCGCCATTGCATGCTTCGCCTCTGACAATGGCCCGGGTAACGCTTTCGCGTTGAGTGAATTGCGGCGCCTCCATCAATATCAAGCGTGTGATAAATTTAAGATGCACGCTTTGGTTGAGGATGTCAACCTCGCCGACGTGGTCATATTCGTTGGCCCGCAGTTCAGCAGTATGCTTGATTTCCGCCAGAGCGAGATTTGGCGTAAGCATCCGGAAAAGTGCTTCGTCTACAACGGCAGCGATCGCTCCATCCCGCTTTTGCCTGGGATCTATGTCTCGCTCGAGCGCCAGTACCACGCGTCCTCTTGGACCCGAAGTGCCGGCTATTTGCGGGTTGCGGAAAACGAGAAGATTGAGCCGCAACCGTTCGAGGGCTGCGACCTGCTCTATTCGTTTGCCGGGGCCATCGCCAATCATCCAGCGCGACGGCCGTTGCTGGACATCGCCGGCGAACGCGGCGTCGTCATCGACACGTCGCAACTCCCGCCCGACCAGCGCCAGCGTGACGGCATCTCCGGTGTAGGCGACACCTACATCCACACGTATCTTTCCCTGCTGGCGCGAAGCAAGTTCATCCTGTGCCCGCGAGGCATTGGTGTCTCGAGCTGGCGCCTGTTCGAGACGCTGAAGGCCGGACGCGTGCCCGTCATAATTTCCGATGCTTGGGTGCCGCCCGACGGTCCCGACTGGGATCAGTTCTCCATCCGCGTGCCGCAATCGAGATCCGCTCGATCCCCGAGATCCTGGCGAGCCGCGAGCGCGACGCGCCTGAGATGGCCCGCAGGGCAAGGGCGGCTTGGGAGGAGTGGTTCGCGGCCGATGTCGTCTTCCACCGCCTGGTCGAGTCCTGTCTCGCCATCAAGCGGCAGCGTCGCCTGTCTGTGCGGCTCCAGTCGAAGCTCAACTATCTCTGGCTACTCGAACCTCACTACTTCCGCCACTGGCTGCTGGCCGACATGAAGCGCCTGGTGGCAGGCGAACAGCGTGCTTTTGGTGCCGAAGCCGCAGCAATCTGGCGCGCGCGATCAACGTGAGGTCGAGAACGCCGAATGGAATGGCAGGCCGACGGATGTCTCGGGCGGTGCAATCAGCGCGCACTCGCCCGGCATCAAGTCTCAAATGTTCGAGTTGCAATGATGAGCCACATAGATTCGCCACAGCCGATTTTCACGACGTTGCCGTCCAGCCAGTCGCTTTCTGAAAATGACCGCCCCGATGTCCGCAATCCGCAAATCGACGGTTGGCGCGGTCTGAGTGTCATGCTGGTGATAACAGGCCATTTCCTGCTGTATCGCTTCGAGCATATCTTTCCCGCGACACCGTGGAGCCGATTGCTTGGCTCAGACACGATAGACCCGGGCTTGATCGCCTGGAATGCGTTGTTTCGTGTGCTGTCGGCGCTGCCCAACCTCGGCGTCCAGATTTTCTTCGTGATCAGCGGCTACATCATCACGACGCTTCTCATGCGCGAAGAGTTGCGCCATGGCGCGATCAGCATCAAAGCCTTCTATGTGCGCCGCGCTGCTCGTATCCTTCCGCCATTCTTCATCTATCTGGCGGCGGTCTATGTACTGTCGCGCCACTTCGGTTTGAGCGTGCCCGGTGAGCCCTTCTTGCGTAGCGCCACGTTCCTCTGTCACGTGCCCGGCTCGTGCTCGTATTTTCTTGGTCACACCTGGACCCTCAGTATCGAAGAGCAGTACTACGTCGTTTGGCCGATGGCTTTCGTCCTGTTGAGGGGGCGCTGGCGTTTGTCCGGTCTTCGCTTTGCACTTGCGTCGTTGACGGTGGCGTCGATCTGGTCGCCGGTCGCATCGGGTTTCGCGCATATCGCAACCGGCGCGTTGATCGCTCTGAGCCCGCAACTCCGCCAATGCCTCATCCGCAACGCCCGCTGGCCTGCATTCGCCCTGACCATCCTCGTCGTCTCCGCGCCGCCATTCGCGGCATCGTCTCAACTTCTCTACGGGCTCGCGCGTGCGATAAGTCCCTTGGCGATTGCATTCGTGTTCTACGCGACCATCAGCGGACATGGCCCCTTCGTCCGTCTCGTCTCGCTCGGAGGACTGCAGCGGCTCGGGCTGGTCTCATACAGTCTCTATCTGTGGCAGCAACTTTCTGCAGCAAAGCTCGAATATTATGACGGCGCCCCGAACATCCTGCTGTTTCCTGCCCTCTTCATCGTTCCCGCCGTGTTGTCCTATGCGCTGGTCGAGCGGCCGATGATGCGGGCGGGCCGTCGCATCTCGGATTCGATACGAGTGGCCACTCCGCCCGCTGCAGCCAACGCCGGAGAGCATGTCGCTCTTGAGCCGCATCTGCAGCCGATCTCGCGCGCTGCCTGAAGCCAGATCATGGTGGCATGGGTTCCATCGAGCTGCGCACCGCATCCAAGTTCGAGGGGCCCGCCGCCACACGATGACGGGAGAGCTTTGGCGTTTGCACAGGTTCGAGCAGTACGGCGCGTGCGCAAGTTGGCGCCGCGACTGGGAATTTCCGGTCGTGGCGGTGGTTCGCCAGCCAACGCCCGCCCACCCGCCATCGCAATCTTTGCCTCAAGCCCCCAAGCTCATGTACCTTGCCGCCAAGTCCACACCCGATCCCAGGAGAGCGCCCCGTGTTCTACGACACCATCAAGAACAACCACGGCCTGAAGCACAATCCGTTCAAGGCACTGATGGTGCCGCGTCCAATCGGCTGGATCTCCACGATCAGCGCGGATGGCATCTGCAACATTGCCCCCTATAGCTTCTTCAATGCCATGGGCGAAAACCCGACATACGTTGCGTTCGGCTCGGCCGGCGTGAAGGACAGCCTGAAGAACATCTTGGAGACCAAGGAGTTCGTCTGCTCGCTGGCAACCTACGATCTGCGCTTCGAGATGAATGCGACCAGTGCCGCGGTGCCCTATGGCGTCGACGAGTTCCCGCTGGCTGGCCTGACGGCCGCCGCCTCGACGCTGGTCAAACCGCCGCGCGTGAAAGAGAGCCCCGCCGCCTTCGAGTGCAAGCTGTGGCAGGCGATCGAGCTGCCGGGCCGTCCGGGTAAGCCCTCGGGCCACACCATGGTGGTGGGTGAGGTGGTCGGCGTCCACATCGACGACCGCTTCGTCAAGGACGGCATCGTCGATACCGGTGCCATGCGCCCGATCGCGCGGCTCGGCTACATGGAATACGGCGTGCTGGAGCCCGAGAACGTGTTCGTCATCAACCGGCCAGAGGTCGACGACAAGGGCAACGTCATCAACCTGAACCCTGAAAAAGAGTTCGACGGGCAGTACCGCTAAGGTTCTGAGTAGCCGGCCGCGAGACCACGTGTCGCCCGCGTTGCCCCGCCCAAGTCCGCTGCCCGGAACCGGCCGGCAGGGGCGGCGAGGGGTGGAGGCATGTGGGAGCCTGTCCGGGGCTTAAGTGTCTGGCTTGTGCGCCCGCTGCCGTGCGTCTTGAGCGGCACCAACGCGCGCTGCGGCAGCTTCCCGCAGCGCGCCAGATAGCGCGCCGTCACATCGGCAGCCGCGCGACCTGGTGGTTGAAATAGCTGTCGATGGCCTCGACGATCGAACCTGCCACCTTGCGCCGCCACTCCAGCGATTTCAGGTTGGCCGCATCGCGCTTGTTGGTGACGAACGCCAGTTCCAGCAGTACGGCCGGCACCTTCACCGTCTGCAGCACGCGGTAGTTGGCGTTGCGGTCGGGGTTCGACATCATATTGGTGGCATCGCCCATATACTCGATCACCGAACGGCTGAGCAGATTGGTGCGCGTGGTGGTGGACTTCACCTCCCGCTGTGCCAGATCGGCAAGGAAGCCGCGGATCGTGCTGGCGTCGGCGGCGGCCGTTTGCTTGATGGCTTTGATTTCGGTGTCGGTGAGAAGATCGCGTGTCACCTCGCCAACGGCCGACCGCGTGAGGTCGCGCGCCCGGTTGTCGCGCAGCGAGTAGATCGTGGCGCCGCGTGCCGAGGATCCGGCATAGTCGGCGTGGATCGCCATGAACAGGGCAGCGCGGTGCTTTTCGGCAAACTCGCGCCGCTCGTCCAGCGGCACGAACGTGTCGTCGTCGCGCGTCATGAGTACCTGATAGCGCCCGGTCTTCTTGAGCTGATCGCGCAACACCAGCGAAAACGCGAGAACGGCATTCTTCTCGATGACGCCATTGCGCTGCGCGCCGCTGTCATGCCCGCCGTGGCCGGGATCAAGCACGATCAAGGGTTTGAAGGCTTTCGCCCTGCGTTCGGCCGGCTTGGCGGCTGGCCGGGGCAGGGGTGGTTGCACGGAGGTGAGGCCGGCGCTGCCGATGCGGGCATTGGCAAAGACCTTGTCGTTGGCCTTCGGCGTCGATGCAACCGGAACGATTTCGAGAACCAGTCGCGGTCCGAAATTTCCGGATGCGGGCTCGAGTGTTGCCTGCTCGATGATCACGGGCTGCGTGACGTCGATGACCACCTTCATCTGCCCCGGGGCCGCCAGTCCGCCACGGAAGCCTTTGACGAGGCCAACAGGTCCATCTTTCAGGGGTGCCGGCAGGCCGATCACAACGTCAGGCAGATCCACCACCACCCGGTTGGGATGGCTGAGAGACGACACCTGGAAGGTCGTTTGCCGCTCCAGCGCGATGACAAAGCGCGTGCGCTTCACCGCGCTTGCGACGTCTTCGCCGTGCGTATTGGCCATAGCGCCCGACTGAGCGCCCAGCAGCATCACAAGGCAGAATATTATCCCCCGCGCGGCCCGACCTATGTCGCTGCCACGCACCGTCTTTGAACCCATTACGTTCAGACCCCCGTCTACGCATTACGGTCCATCACTGGAACGACGAAGAGACTCGTTCAAGAAGATGGCAATTTCCGGGAACTCAACATCAATATTTTCGTATCCCCTTTTGGTTAATCGACGGTTAACGATTGCCCTGTCCCGAACGCCACCGTTTGAGTCGGCAGCGGCTTGGCCGCCACTTCGATGGCATGGAGCCGCCAGGTGCTTTTGACCGGTACAAATCGCAATGAAAATCAACCCGGTCCGCCGGGCGTGTGAAGTGGCCGCTTAACTCCAGATGGCCATGGCTGTCGACATGTGGGCGTCGCGTCCACGTTGGCTGAGCTAGCGCTGCGATCGAAAGGTCGAGACCGCTTTGGCGTTGCGCGCGAAAGATCTCGGCCAGTCGTGCAGTCGGGTTGGCCTCCTGGAAGCCAGGCGATGCAATCGCATGCAGCACGTCGTAGCGCCCGGTACGGTTGGCATCGTCCAGCGCCATCAACGTCGATCTCACGAGATAGAGTGTGAGGCGTTGTTCGGCGTCGAGAACCGGTAGGGCGGACGCAAATTGCGCCGCCGTACCGCCGTTGATGTGCCTGAGCAGTTGGGCAAAGGGACCTTCATCACCGAGCACCAACCCGCCAGAGACCACCGCTGCGAGCAGTGCTCCGCCGGCAAGTGCCGTTGCTTTGCCCCGCGCTGGCCTTGAATGGCGTTTTGCAGGTCCCCGCTTGGCGTGGAATCGGTCGTCGAGCAAGAGGGGCATGGGCTCTTCAAAGCTGTGACGCATAACCATTGGCTCCAAAGTGTGGTGATGGTTGTGAGGTGCTGACTCATTTCCAGCTCAGCTGCATGCCGACGCGTCCGCCCATCGAGCCGTCGTCCAGTCCGATGCCGACGCCTCCACCGATGGCGATGGTCTCCCCGTTGCCGAAGGCATTGCGGCTGAGCACGCCCATCAGCGACAGACCAAGCGCGTTCTTGTTCTCATAGCGGCCCCAATTCACCCGCATGGCGAAGCTGTCGCCTGCCAGCAGCACGGGATCGGCGAGAGACAGAGCAACCGCAACGCCTTCAAGTGCGATTTCGGCCTTGGCGTCGACCTGCGACACGCGATTGTTGAACTCTTCGTGGGACACACCACTCGTCCGGGTCATTTGCTCGAGCGTCGTGATGCGCTGTTCGTGGTCGCCCGAGGTGTCCGTCAGCGAAGCCAGCGTCTGGCTGTGGCTCGCCACCTTCGTCTCGGTCTTTGCAACACGCCCGTCGAGTGTCTGGATGTTCGAGCGGTTGGCCGCGACGCCCTGGGTGTTCGAAGTGACCCGTCCATCCAGGTTTGAGATGTTCTGGGTGTTGGTCGTGACGCGGTTGTCGAGCTTGGCAACATTCTGCGTATTTGTGGTGACCCGGCCGTCCATGTTCGTCACCCGCCCATCCAGGTTTGAGATGTTTTGGGTGTTTGTGGTGACGCGACCGTCCAGGTTGGTGATGTTCTGAGTGTTGGTCGTCACGCGTCCATCGAGATGGGCGATATTCTGCGTGTTTGTGGTGACGCGGCCATCCAGGTTGGTGATGTTCTGGGTGTTCGAGGTGACCCGTCCATCCAGGTTGGAGATGCTCTGCGTGTTGGTCGTCACGCGGCCGTCGAGATGGGCCACATTCTGTGTATTGGTCGCAACCCGCCCGTCCAGCGCCACGATGTTGCTCTGGTTCAGGGCGATATTTTGAGTGTTCGTCGTAACCCGCCCGTCGATCGCGGTAATGTTGGTGCGGTTGGTCGCAATCTCCTGGGTGTTGATGGTGACGCGGCCATCCACGGCAGCGATGCTGTTGCGATTGGCGGTGATGTTCTGCGTGTTCGTCGCGATCTGACCGCTGTGGACGCTCACCTGCCCATTGAGCGTGGCGATGTCTGTTCGGTTGGTCGCGATCTCCGAAGTATTCGTTGTCACTTGACCCTGCAACGCCGTCACTGTTGCGGTGGTCGAGTTGATCGAAGTGGTGTTGGCAGCGATTTGGCTTTCTGCTGTCGTCATCCGGCCATCGAGCGCGGTGATGCGCGTGGTGTTGGCCGAGATATTGCCGGTATTCGTCGCGATTTGCCCTTCCGCCGTTGTCATCCTGCCATCGAGCGCGGTGATGCGTGTGGAGTTGGCGGAGATGTTGGTCGTGTTGGTCGCGATCTGGCCTTCCGCCGTCGTCATGCGGCCATCAAGCAACGTGATGTTGCCGGCATTGGTGGCAATGGCGCTGGCGTTGGCAGAAATGCCCGCCGTATTGGTGGCGATCTTCCCTTCCGCTGTCGTCATCCGGCCGTCGAGCGCGGTGATCCGCGTCGAGTTGGCCGAGATGTTTCCGGTGTTGGTCGCAATCTGGCCTTCCGCCGTCGTCATACGGCCATTGAGCAACGTGATGTTGCCGGCGTTGGTGGCAATGGCGCTGGCGTTGCCAGCGATGCCTGCCGTATTGGTCGCGATTTGCCCTTCTGCCGTCGTCACGCGACCGCCAAGTGCCGCGAGGCCTGAAGTGTTGGCGGCGATGGCCGTCGTGTTGTTCGCGATGCTTGCACTGTTGTTGGCAATGGCCGAAGCATTGGTTGCAACGCCGGCAGCGTTCGCATCGATGCGAGCCGATGTGGCGCCCTGGTCAGATCCGACATTGCCGTTGGCATCCGTCGTCATCAACTCCAAGGGCCCCGTTTGGGCGGCCCGGCTCGCGGCGGAAGCGAGACCGCTGAACGTATAGGTGTTCGACGCCGTACCGAAGACTTGCTGGTTGTCTCGCGTCGTTGCCGTTCCCGATCCAATCGCTGCCGAATTCGCGTGGGTGGCTGAGGCGCCTTGTCCCAGCGCGGTAGCGCCTTCGCCGGAGGCCGTTGTAAGCGTGCCGAACGCGGAAGCATTCGCAGCATTGGCTTGCGCCGATTGCCCCACGGCAGTGGATCCCAAGGCATTGGCTGCTGAGGCTGCTCCAAGCGCCGTTGCGCCTTCGGCCATGGCGCGCGATGCGCCGCCGAATGCAGCGGCGTTGGCGCCTGTCGTGCGCGCGCCGCGGCCGACGGCCGTGGCGTTGTCGCCGCCCGCCTGCGACGTGTAGCCCAACGCGGTCGAGTTGATCCCTGAGGCAAATGCCGAAGAGCCAACTGCCGTGGCATTGGTTGCGGTGGCCTGTGCCGACGTCCCGACAGCGACGGCGTTGATGCCATCCGAAAGCGCGCTCGCGCCGGCTGCTAGGCCATTCGCCTGCCAAGCGCCCGCTGAAGCGCCCAAAGCTGTTGCGTTGCCCGATTCTGCATGTGCAGCCGTTCCAAAGGCGCTGGAATTGTCGCCGCGCGCCAGCGAAAGGTTGCCGAACGCGCTGGCGTTGGCACCGAGCGCTTGCGCTTGGGCGCCGAAAGCCGACGTCGCAGTGTTGCCGGCAACGGCCAGTTCACCGCAGGCGACCGACAGGTTGCTGGTGGCAGTGGCGCCGCCAAACATGCCGCCGTACTGCTGGCAGATGAATTGGGCATGCGCCGGTTGGCTCGCCAATAGCAGCGGCAAACAACACGCGGCAAGGGCGAGGCCGCTCACATGACGGGGGGGATGTTTCCCAAGGCCATGCAGTGGCAATGGCCGAGCTTGGACGGTGGTTGACCACGGTGTGCGCAGTAGATCGGCCGCGATGGGCCGCTGGCGTGATTTGTGATGACGCAAGACACATACTCCGAGACGCTGAAACTGAGAGCATCCGGAAACGCTCGCTCTACAACTGAGAGAAACACGCAACCAAAAGACGCTCGAACAATAAAATACAACTATAAGTTGATTAAAAATCTATTAACCCGGGTACGGAGGGTGCGTGTGCCACGCTTCGGATCGATGGCGACACGCCAGAAGCCAACAAGTTTTCACCGTGAGCCAAGCGGGCAGTTGCCACGGCGGCGAAGCCCTCTGATGTGCCATCGCCGTCTCCGCTGGGCGGGACGGCCAATAAAAAAGCGCCGCACGTTGCCGTGCGGCGCTTTTGGATGATCTTGTGGAGCGTTTGTGGGTGAAAGACGCGGACGTTAGCGCCCCAGAACAGTCATGCGAACGCGCGCAACGCCCTGACCCGTCATGTTGATCGCGCTGGCGGCCGCACGTGACAGATCGATGATCCGCCCGCCGACATAGGGGCCGCGATCATTGATCGTCACCTCGACCGACTGGCCATTGCCCATGTGTGTACGCGCACGCGCGTTCCAAACGGCAAAGTTTTGTGAGCCGCCGTCATCGCGTTCGGATTGAACCAGCCACCCGATGCAACACGCTGGGGCTGCCAATAGAAGGAGGCCATGCCCGTGGTGCCGCCGCTCTCGTTGGAGGCGACGGAGCCGCCGCCAACAGAGCCACGGTTGGCGCGCGCCGTGCGGTTGCGCCGCTGCGGGCGATCTTCGTCGTCGGCTTGAACTTCGACCTGCGCGACCTTCCGGCGACGCGGTTGGACCTGACGCGGCTCATCGTCATCCGAGTCGTTACGAGCAGAGCGCCGCGACGTGTCGGACGTCGATCCGCTCCACGACAGCTCGCGATATGCAGTCGAGTCGGCCCATCCGTCAGCAAATGCCATGTTTGGCGCTGCCAGCATCAACACGGCCGCGCTCGCGCCAGCCAACATCAAGTTACGCATGATTACCTCCAGTTGTCGTGTCCGGGTGCCCCCTTCGGCACCGATCATCGCGGGTGGACGGTGGTCTCGTGACCACGTGCCGCCCGTTCCCCTGAGGCACGGCAGGGCGAGGCGGGCCTTGCGCCATCTCCCGGTCTGCCGGCAAGCGCGCATTGCACGCGCTTAGATGTGCCCGGCCGGCGACGAGCCGGTCGGGCGGCGGAACCAAACACGCGGACAGGCTGGTAGGTCAAACAATATGTGTGAATCGAATTCATTAACCATATGTCAAATCTGAGAAAACTGTTGCTCTTAAGCTTCGACTTGAACTTCGAGCACCATTAAGCCCCGCTGTGTAAAGTCAATTGCCGGTGTGGCAGAAATCCAAGTAGGCGTTGCGAGGACGTCGACTATGCCGTTATGGGGTAGCTGTCCTGCGCCATTCGCTCGGCAGAAGCGACGCGCAACATCAGGAGCGACCGCCGGTGAGCACACACGTCGATCCGCCGCAATTGGCTTCATTGGCCCGCAATCCCGTTCCCAGCGGCGCTATCGTTGGCTACTTCGCCGGCAAAGACGGCGTACGCTTGCGTTATGCACGCTGGGATGCGACTCGCGGCCCGCGACGTGGGACAGTCTGCGTGTTCCCTGGCAGAGGCGAGCCGATCGAGAAGTATTTCGAGACCATCGCAGATCTGAGGCGCCGCGGGTTCTCTGTCGCCATCCATGACTGGCGCGGCCAGGGCGCCTCCGAGCGCTCATTGCCAAATCCGCGCAAGGGCCACATCACGAACTTCGCCGACTATGACGCCGATCTCCATCGCTTCATGAAGGACGTGGTTCTGCCGGATTGTCCGCCCCCCTTCATTGCGCTCGCCCACTCCATGGGCGGCAACATCCTGCTACGCCAGAGTGTGGTGCCGGGCCTGTGGTTCGACCGTATGGTTCTCTCCGCGCCGCTGCTCGATGTGGCGCGCGATCGCCTGCCTTTCAATCCGCGCCTCGTCCGCAGCCTGGTGGCGGTTGTCGGACTTGGGCCACTCGGGCGTCTCTATGTCCCGGGTGGCTCGGATCTTCCCGTCGAAGTGCAACCGTACGAGGGTAACCCGCTCACCACCGATCCCGACCGTTTCGCGCGCAACCGCCAGCTCATGGAGCAGCAGCCCCACCTGGCGACCGGCGCGCCGACGCTGGCGTGGCTGCGTGCGGCCTACCGCTCGTGCAACGTCTTGATGGCGCCTGAGTTTGCCCAACGCGTCCGCATTCCCATGCTGCTGGTGGCCGCCGGACAAGACCGCATCGTCTCATCGGCAGCGATCGAAACCTTTGCAAGCCGCTTGAAGATCGGCGCCAGGGTCGCCCTCGCCGGCGCCAGCCACGAGGTGCTTCAGGAGCGCGACGAAATCCGCCAGCGGTTCTGGGCGGCGTTCGACGCCTATTTGGGAACACGGTCACTGGCCGCATGAGGGGCGTAGCCGTACCGCTGCGGCGTCATTACCCACGTTGGCGGCAAAGCGGCAGACCCCGGACCGGCCAGCACACGAACTTGCCTACCCGGCTCCACCGGGCCATTGATTGAATCGCAGACGTCGCGAACGCATCCAAACCCACGGGGAGGCCGATCATGGCTGAAACGCCACAAACCATGACTGCGGTGACAATCGACGGCAAAGGCGGCCCCGATGTCCTCAAGCCCGCCACTGTACCTGTCCCGCACGCAGGCGCCGGCCAGATCCTGGTGAAAGTTGCTGCCGCTGGCGTCAACCGGCCGGATGTGCAGCAGCGCATGGGCGCCTATCCCCCGCCTCCCGGTCACTCGCCATTGCCCGGTCTCGAGATTGCCGGCGAAGTCGCAAGCGTCGGCGAAGGCGTCACGCGCTGGAAGCCCGGCGACAAGGTCTGCGCCCTCGTCAACGGCGGTGGCTATGCCCAATACTGCGTCGCCGAAGACGTGCAGACTCTGCCGATTCCGGCCGGCCTCGACATGACCGCTGCAGCAGGCTTGCCCGAGACGGTTTTCACCGTTTGGAACAACGTCTTCGACCGTGGCCGCCTGGCCCCGGGCGAGTGGTTCCTCGTGCACGGCGGCACCAGTGGCATCGGCACCACCGCAATCCAGATGGCGAAAGCCTTCGGCGCCCGCGTCATGGCAACGGCCGGCAGCGCGGACAAGGTCGCCTTCTGCCGTTCGATCGGCGCCGACGTTGCGATCGACTACAAGACTGAGGACTTCGTCAAGGCGGCGCGAGCGGCAACAGACGGCCACGGCATCGACGTCACCCTCGACATGGTCGGCGGCGACTATACCGAGCGTAACATCGTCGCTGCTGCCGAGGATGGCCGCATCGTCCAGATCGCGGTGCTCGGCGGTGCCGAGGTCACGCTCAACGTCGCCCGCGTGATGATGAAACGCATCACGCTGACTGGCTCGACGCTGCGCCCGCGCACCCGCTCAGTGAAAGCCCGCTTCGCGCGCGACATCGAAGAGCGTGTTTGGCCGCTGGTTGGCGCCGGCAGGCTCAAGGTGATCGTCGACTCGACCTTTCCACTGGCGGAGGCCGCGGCCGCGCACCGTCGCATGGAGACGAGTCAGCACGTCGGCAAGATCATCCTCGTCGTGTGAGGCAGCAAAGCGTCGGCCCGTCTCGGCCACTGGCCGCCGCGCCCGTGTGACGCGCGCGTTCGCCGTTTGAGTTACCCGCCGGGCGCTCCGCGTCACGAGCAAGTCCGAGCGATGGCCCCATGACGACGGCAAAAGCTGCAGATGAGGTCGACGTCAAGCCGGAAGTCGGCTTGACGCAGCGTTGGCTGATCCTGATCTCGTGCGTCATGACGGTTGCGCTCTATTTCACGTCGATCCTGATCGCCTCGACCGTCTTGCCCCAGATGCAGGGCACGTTCTCCGCAACGCCCGACGAGATTTCCTGGTCCGTCACCTTCAACATCCTGGCAACGGCCATCACCATGCCGATGACCGGATGGATGGTGGCACGGTTCGGCCGGCGCAGAGTGATGGTCTGGGCAACCGCCATCTTTGCCGTCAGCATGCTGTTGTGCGGTGCCTCTTCCTCGATCCATGAATTGGTGTTGTGGCGGATCGTGCAAGGCGCGGCCGGGGCACCCTGCGTACCGCTCGTGCAGACCATCCTGCTCGACGTGTTCCCGCCGCGCCAACATCGCATGGTCCTCGGCCTCTACGGCATGGGTGTAACGCTTGGCCCTATCATAGGTCCCACGCTTGGCGGCATTTTGGCCGAATACGCCAACTGGCGCTGGGCCTTCTACGTGCTGTTTCCCGTAGGTTTCATGGCAACAATCGGTCTCTCTGTCTCGCTTCCGCGCAACGAGAAGACCGGCCCCACCTATCTCAACTGGACCGGCTTCTTGCTGCTGACGGTGGCGGTCGGCGCGCTGCAATGGGTGCTCGCCCGCGGCCAGCGCCTCGATTGGTTCGAGTCGCTCGAGATCCAGGTCTCCGCGTTCGTGAGCATCCTGGCCTTCTACCTCTTCATCACGCACAGCCTGACGGCCAAGCGCCCCTTCCTCGACCTGCGCCTACTTTTGAACCGCAACTATGCGCTGGGTCTCATCTTGATCACGGCCTTCGGTATGCTCAACTTCACGCCGATGGTTCTTTTGCCGACCCTGATGCGCGTGCACATGGGGTATCCGGACATGCTGGTGGGCCAAGTCGTCGGCTCCCGCGGCATCGGCGGCCTGGTCGGATTCTTCGCCGTCATTTTTCTGAGCCGCCTCGACCCGCGCCTGACGATTGCGCTGGGTTTCCTGCTGCAGGCAGCAGCAGGCTTCGGGCTCATGCACATGGATCTGAACGTCACGCCGCTCGAGCTGCAGATCAATGGTGCTATCCAGGGGCTCTCCAGCGGATTGCTGGTTGTAGCGTTGACGCTCGTATCATTTGTCGGCATCGAACGCGGCAAGATGGCGGAGGCGCTCGCCGTCTACCATCTCCTGCGCAACATCGGCGCCAGCTTCTTCATCTCCCTGTCCGTTGCCGAGGTCATCCGCTCGACCGGGATCAACTACGCCCAGCTCAGCGAATACATTACGCCCTTCAACCGCTCGCTCGCCCTGCCGTGGGTGACGGGGCTATGGGAAGTTGGAACAGCGCCCAGCCTGCAGCACCTGTCGCGCGAGATCGCGCGACAGTCCTCCATGATCGCCTACATCAACGCCTTCGGCCTGTTCACGGTCTTGTCGGCAGCTGTTGTGCCCTTGGCCATGCTGCTGCGC
>JAWKWC010000023.1:0-62161 GCA_041397705.1 Hyphomicrobiaceae bacterium | reverse complement strand
AGGCCGTCGATGTGGTCCACATCCGGCTTCTGCATCATCTCGAGGAACTGGCGGGCGTAGGCCGAGAGGCTCTCGACGTAGCGGCGCTGGCCTTCGGCATAGATGGTGTCGAAGGCGAGCGACGATTTTCCCGAGCCCGACAGGCCTGTGAACACGATCAGCGCGTCGCGTGGGATCTCGAGATCGACGTTCTTCAGGTTGTGCTCGCGGGCGCCGCGGACATGGATGGTGTGGGCACGCGGCTGCGCCGGTTGCTGGTGGGCAACTGACGGCGATGTAGCGTGAGGCGCGGTCGATTTGGGCTGCTTGCTCATGGGGCGAGTTGGTAGCCGACGGCGAGCCGGGCGGCAATGCAACTTGGCGTCTCACACACAAATCACGCACAGGCAAACGTTGGTCCGTCGCTGTGGCAGCGGCTGAATTGGGCGTGAACACCGTGGTCAGCGGGCGTTCAGCGAGTGTGCTGCACAACACGGGCCATTCACGGTCGCGGTGGCGCTCTGGAACAGATATATTGCGTTGAGCCGAGGTTGCAGCCGGACGTTGAGGAGAGGTCCCATGTCAGAGCTAGATCCAAAGGCGGTTTATCTCACCTTGAAGGAAGATTCCAAGCAGGGGCCGCTGGCCAGGCCGTTGCTGGTGGCGCGGGTGATTGCGATTGCCATGGCTGTCGGCGGCGCCGTGCCGACGGCCATGACGCTCTACCAGTCTTGGGTGCACGGCATCCCCTATTCCGAAGTGTCGCACCGGCTGAAGCAATACGACATGTGGGTGAAGAACTTCGACTGCAAGGTGGACTATCGCGCCTTGACGACGGCGCAGGGAACGCGGGTCGATGCGGGGGCTTGCGGGCGCACCGGCGATGTCGCGATCAAGGTGACGGCGCCCGGCGGGAAGGCCGCCTATGAGTGGATCGCCTTCGCGCAGCTGCAGAAATCGGGGCAGGCGGCCGCGTCGGTCTGGCAGGTGTTGGGGTCGAGTGCGTTCGCAGCAGAGCCTCCCGCACCGCGCGAGGGCGCCAGGCTGGTGGAAGATCAGGGCACGTCGGGCGGGCGCATTGGCGCTGGGCCGGCTGCTGTCGCATCGGGGCGCGTGCAGATCGCCCAGGCAACGCAAGCCGCGCCCTCCGGCATGAAAGTCCTGTGCCAGGCGATGCCGAGCAAGGCCATGATCGTGCGCGTCGTGCAGGAAGGCGCCAAGTGTTACCGCGAGCGGGTGTCTGTGTTCAAAGGCTCGCTGCAAAAGCGCGAAGAAGTGCCGTGCACGACCCAGTGCAACTAGCGGCGCGGTGAGGGGTGTTGGGCGTGGCCATTCGAAAATGCCTCGCCAAGGTCGCTCGATGCTGCCGCCCCGCGTCGTCATATGCTCTTGAAGCCCCGCTTTTTTAGGGCAGCGCAGCGGCCCACGTGCCGTCGTGCCTCGCATTGTAGGGAGGCAGGAGGTGAATGGCACGGGTGAATAAGGTCGAACGTCGGTCGATCAGGCGGTCACTTGGGCGCTTCGCTGATGCGTCGTTTTCGCAGTCGAGAGAGGCCCGGCTGTGGCAGCGTCGGAGGCGTGCGAATGAGACATCGCGACCGTCTAGCCTTGGCTAACATTTGCTCTGCCGGACGGTCGAGGTGCGGAGATTGCAGAAATAGGCCTCTGGCGGATGTCACCCTTTGCGATGTCTGGAACCCGCGCATCAGAGATCAGAACTATCAAGGGATAACGGGCTTGACTAAGTGGTGTCATGGTTGTCGGCGTGGTAGCGCTTAAGCCTACTGCCGCCGCGTTTAACTCTAGGTTCTTGAGGCATCGCATGGCTAGTGCCGCGCCGGAAATCTTGGGATTGTTCAAGGAACAGTTGGGCAATCAAATCGGTACAATCGTGAAGGAGCAGTCCTTCGAGAATGCTGGTTATGGGTTCGCGTACTGGTATTTTCGCCATATCGGTCGAATGACTGACATCGAATCCAAGGAGCAGATTTGCGATGGCGGCGGCGACCTCGGGATCGATGCCATCGAAATCAGTGAAGCTCAAGTTATTTTTTATCAATTCAAAAACCCCGCCACCATCGACAAGGGCCTATCAGCTGGAGATGTCGACAAAATGCTCTCCGGACTTGAGCTGATACTTAGTCGACGACACGAAAAAATAGCCAACAAAGAGCTATTGGCTCGCCTCGAAGAGATATATGGATCCACGCCAACTGGATACAAAATAATTATCGCTATATCCAGTGAAACAGAAATTCCCGGATGATGCCCGCACAAAACTAGATAGCTTCTGCGAGCGTAGCAGTGGTGCAGCCAATGATCTCTTCGATGGGAGTTCCACAATTTAAGCAGCATTCACAACCGATTTTACACGGTGAATTTGCCAACGCTGGACGCGACACTTGAAGTGCAGCTTTTGCGACCCCCGTATATGACAAAAATCGGCGATCACGAAACTTATCTATTTGATCTCGATGGGAAATATCTAGCTACTCTATGACGAGCATGGGGAGGGGCTCCTCAGCAGAATGTACGGATGTTTGAGGGGGATCGCGGAACAAATTTGGCCATAGCAGAAACCGCGTCGAGCAAACCGAAGCGAAGAACTTTTTCACCATTAACGGAATTTCCATCATCTGCGATTCCGCAAGTTTTGCACCTTTCACCAATAAATTGGCTCTTGAGCGGCCTCAAATTGTTAATGGTGGCCAGACAATTAGGATCTGCCCGATGCGACAACGAGAATACGCTACAAGCCGATGTACACGCTGCCGTCCGAGTTATAACTACTGGGAAAGACAAGGAGTTTGCGTCTAATGTTGCGGTGAATCTTAACAACCAGACAAGGGTCGATAATACTTTTCTTCGCTCTAACGACCCCAGAATAGTCCAACTGCTGCTTCATTCGCTCTCTGCGCTAGGGTTGTTTTCTTTGAGCGACGAGCAGGGAAATTGAAGCGATGTTGCCGGAAGAGATAAAGGATCTTGAAAACAAATTTGACTCCCGTTATCCGAGCACGTAATTCCCTTGAAAGACGGCATGCAGGCTTTGTTGCGACGTACTATGGCGATCCGCAATCCTGCCAAGAAAGATCTGCCAAAATCTTCACGGACGACGGTGGCAGCTTTTCGGCTATCTTGCAATCCGACCTCACAGCGGAGAAAATTCGTGATGCCTACGAACTTAGTCGTCTTGTGTCAGCGCAGGTAGACAATTTCAAGAAGCTTAAAAGAAAGAGATATACCGACGATAACGAGAGGAAGAGCGCTTACATTAAGGCGTTTGGCTCAGTCGCGGAAACGGTATTCGACGAGCTTGACGCGGCCATTCCGCAAATAACAATTTTTGCGATGGCTGCGTTGTATGAAAAATTCGTAGTTGAGCAAAAGAAGTTGCTGCGCGATGTTGTAGAGCAACTCCGAAAAGAACCTACAGCCATATGGACTGTTTTTGTCGAATTGGTCGAGATTCGTCGCGCACTTAAGAGGGACAACAGTTGGCCGACGCTCTTGAAGGCCGGATCCTTTTATCGTGATGCCATGGCGCACCTGAAACCCAAGTGGCAAAAAGTGAAGGGCTAGGTTCGTGTAGATTCAAGACGATTAAGAACTTCTGCGCACGACGCAAAGCAGACAAGTGGATCTCGGGTCCAATAAGGACTCTGATGACCGCTTCTGTATAAGTAAAGACGTTCGCTTGCTTCGGTCATGCGCCGCGAGGCATGTCGGCCCTTGGCCCCAATCCTAACTGCTCTCCACAGCCGCTCCGGGTTGCATCGCTGCCGTGAGGCTCTGCTCACGCTGAGGTGGCGCGCCTGCGCTCCCCGGATTTCCTCTCTCCTGCCCCCGGCTCGACTGCCCACCGCCGCCCTGCTGCCAAATCGGCCGCGTGCGTGCCATCCCGCTAGCGCGCGACCATGTGGCGGCCGAAGCGTTCGGTGGCTTCGAGCAGGCCGTCGACGTCGCTCAGGTATTGCATGACGTAATCGGCGAAGCTGCGCCAATGGGCTTGCGCGTCCTCACGATTGGCGCGGCCGCGGAAATGATCGTCGACGACACGGAGCAGGTCGAGCAGCGCTTCCTTGTGTTGCAGATCGGCGCGGCGGACGTGTTCGATCAGCGCTTGCAGGTCCTTGGCGGGATCGTCACGCGGCGGCGTGATTTGGGTTGGTGCCGGGACGGTGAGGGGGGCGTGCGCGGGTGCGGCCAGCGGTTCGGCGGCTTTGGCATGTTCGGCGTGGGCTGCGGGCAGGGATTGGCGCTCAGCGCCTGTGCCGGCGGTCGCCCGAGACGGCAGGTATTGGGCGGGCTGGTAGCGCTTGGGCTCGCTGGTGGCGGCGGGAACCTGGAACGGATCGGCCGTCGTTGCCGGCGTGTGGTCGTGGCCGTTGGTGTAGACGTCGGGGCGGCGCAAGTGGCTCAACGGTTGGGTCGGTGTGGTGGCAGACGGTGTGGCGCGGGGCGCGATCTGGTGGCTGGCTGCTGGCGGGCTGCGCTCGGTGGGTGTCGTCCGGATCTGAATCGACGGCTCGTTGGCGATGGCCAGGGGCGGGGAGGCCGCCGTTTCCAAGCTCTGGGCGCGCGGTTGGGGCGTGGTCGCGGCGGTGGCGTGGTTCGCCTCCATGGCGTTGCGGATGCGGGAGATGACGAGCGCGGAGGCATCTTCGTCGCCGGCGCGCAATTTGGTGCGTGCGCCGTCGACCGTTCTGACGATCAAGTAACGACGGGCGAAGACACTCAGAAACAAGCCGACGCCGGCGGCGCCAAACGCCACCCACAACAGCGGCGAGCCTGCGTTGCTGAGGGCAAAGGCTCCGGTGCCGCCGACGATGAATGTGTAGGCGACGGCCGCCAGCGCGGCTGCGATCAGGGCGAGGCCAACGGGACGAAACGGATGCGCGGTGCCAAAACCGGCGCTTGTGATATGGGCCACTTGAATCACATGCGAGCCCGTCTCGATGACACGCGGGGTGATGTCGAGCCTCTCGTCCGTGTCAGCCAGACCCGTGCCGTGCCGATCTGCTCGCCATTGGTCAAAGGCGCGACGCAATAACGCGTGCGCAACCTTAACCGTAAAATTCCTCACGACGCCAGACTAAGACGATTGGTATCTGTTGTTCAATCGTTGTTGGTGACCGCCACCCAATTGTCATCATCCTGGGCGCGGCGCTCGAACTGCAGAAAATCGTAGTAGCCGCAACGCTGGTCGCCCGGAAACTTGCGGCAGATGCCGGGGCGGGCCGTGTAGACTGTACACTTGCGCTCGATTGTGTCGAAGAACCGGCAGATCTTGCCAAAATGCTGGTCGGCCTTGCGGCGCATCGCATATTTCGCGCCATGGGCGGCCTTCGTGAACCGCTTGCGCGCCGTCTCGAAATCCAGCCCGTGATGGCGCGCCAGCCGCTCCACGTCACGCTTTTCGAGCTGGATGAGGGGGTAGCTGCAGCAATAGCCGGGGCACTTCTTGCAATCGTAGGACGCCATGTGTGCGCCTGATCCTTTCGCCTGATGTGCGAGCGGGCCGTGCTTGTCGTGGGAGGTCGCGACCCCTAACCTGTTGCCACGCAATAGCATGGAATGATCAGGAGGGCAGTCATGTCGTTGTTCGATTTGAAGGGCCGGGTGGCTTTGGTGACCGGCGGCAACGGGGGGATCGGCCTCGGCATGGCAGAAGGCATGGCGGCAGCCGGTGCCGATGTCGTCATCGCCGCGCGCAACGCCGAGAAATCAAAAGCCGCTGCCGCCGCGCTTGCCGCCAAGGGCGTGCGCACTGCCGTGGTCGAGGTCGACGTGGCCGACGAGAAATCCGTGCGTGCCATGGTCGAGCAGACCGTGCAGCGGATGGGCCGGCTCGACATTCTCGTCAACAACGCCGGCATCAACATCCGCAAGCGGCCCGAGACCTACGCCATGTCCGAGTGGCGGGAGGTGCTGTCGATCAATCTCGACGGCGCCTTCTACTGCAGTCACGCGGCCTACGAGCCCATGAAAAAAGCGGGCGGCGGCAAGATCATCAACATCGGCTCGATGATGTCGATCTTCGGCGCTGCCTTCGCCACGCCCTATGCGGCCTCCAAGGGCGGCATCGTGCAGATGACCAAGGCGCTGGCCACCGCCTGGGCGCAGGACAACATCCAGGTCAACGCTGTGCTGCCCGGCTGGATCGACACCGAGCTCACCCAGAACGCCAGGAAGCAGGTCGATGGCCTGCACGAGAACGTGCTGCGGCGTACGCCAGCCGGGCGCTGGGGCGAGCCGGCCGATTTCGCAGGCACCGCCGTCTTTCTTGCATCGAAAGCCTCCGACTTCGTCACCGGAACCGCCATTCCCGTCGACGGCGGTTTCTCGGTGCAGGGGTAGGGGCGGACGCGACGACGGAGAGAGGCGCCAAGAGCGAGGGGCAGCGCGCCCCTCGTTCACCCGCGGCAGGGGCCGAGCCGAGCACGCGCGTTTTGGGGTGGTGGTTCGGGTGCATCTCATGCGGCATCCGGCTCTCCGGCGCGTGAAAGGTTCCCGAAACGTGCCGAGGCGAATGGCAAACTTGCCCACAGGTGAGGCAACTTGGCCACCCCAAGCCGGTGCGTCATACTTTAATCGAAAGCGGTGGGCATCGTGGCCCAACCGAGTTCGGAGAGGTCGTGCGGCATGAGTGAGACCCAGCGTGCAGGGGCTGCGGAAGACGAAGCGCCCGTCAATCCCTACAGCCTGCTGGAGGCGGTCAACGATTCCAGTGACACGGTGCATACCGGGTGGCTGATCTTCATCGCCATCATGAGCTACCTGCTGGTGGCCGTTGCGGGCGTCACGCACAAGGACCTGCTGCTGTCGCGGGACATTCCGCTGCCGTTGCTGCAGGTGCCGATCGAGCTCACGAAGTTCTTCCTGTTTGCGCCAATCGTGCTGGTTCTGTTCCACGTCGGCATCGTCACACAGCTGGTGATGCTGGCCCGCAAGACGCTGGAGTTGGACAAGGCACTGCAGATGCTGGAGGTGACCGACCGGCGCACGCATCCCTTGCGGCTAGAGTTGCACAACTTCTTCTTCGTGCAGGCGATTGCCGGGCCGGAGCGCAGTCGCATCGTGAGCGGACTTCTGCACGGGCTGTCGTGGATGACGCTGGTGGTGTTGCCAGTGGTGCTTTTGCTCTATGTGCAGATTTCGTTCCTGCCCTATCACGACGTCACGATCACCTGGGCGCATCGCATTGCGCTGGTGGTCGACGTCGGGATGCTGGCGCTGCTCGGCGTATTCCTGTCGCGGCCCGAACAGTCGCTCGGTCACGCGCTGTTGCGGGCGAGTGTCGGCCATCCGCTGACGGCGTTGATGACGATTGCGGTGCTGGGCGGGGTTGCGATTTTTTCTCTTTTTGTCGCGACCGTGCCCGGCGAGCGTCTGGATCGCATTGGCCGGGGCTTGATGGGGGTGCCGTCGTCCTCGTCGCCGGCCGGACTTGGCTCGGAGACAGCGGCTTACGGTTACGTACTTCCGCTATTTGGCTGGACGGTCGACGGTCGGTTGTTCGGGCTTTTCGAGCGCAACCTCAATGTGACCGATCTCGACCTCGTCAACGACAAGGACGTGACGCCGGGTGAGGCGACGCTGAACTTCCAGCGCCGCGACTTGCGCTTTGCGCGCCTGGACCGCAGCGACATTCATCAGGCCGATCTGACGGGTGCCAATCTGGATGGTGCGAGCCTGGTCGGCACGGATTTGCGCGGCGTGGCGCTGCACTGTGCCGATGCCAACCTGCTACTCCTCAGTGCCAATCGTCAGGCCGCCAATTGCCCGAGTGCGCGGGCGCCAATTTCACCAAGGCACGGATGACGGATGCCAGTCTGGTGGGGCTGGATTTGTCGGGCGCGCGGCTCGAGGAGGCGGTTCTGGCGGGCGCCAAGATGACGTACGCAATCCTGCAGGGCGCCAATTTTTATTCCGCCCACATGGAGCGCGTGGACCTGACTGGCGGTGTGGGGATGCAGGGCGCCAACCTCGGTACCGCGTCGCTGCAGGGCGCAGACCTCAATGGCGCCAAGCTCCATGGAGCCGATTTGACGAGCGCCGGTTTGCAAGGTGCCAATCTGGACTTCGCGAGCCTGCAGGGGGCGACGCTGGTCGATGCCGATCTGGAGGGGGCGACCTTGTTCCAGGCGCAGCTGGCCGGTGCGAACCTGTCGGATGCCAATGTCAAAGCGGCGGATCTGCGGGAGGCTTGATTGCCGCTGTCGGCGCCGCCCACGCCAGACAAATCGGATCTGGTCGATCTCACGGGGATCCGCACGTCACCGTCAACTGCAGCCGAGGTGGCGGCGCTGGACGACATGCTGGAGGCCATAAAGCAGCCGGGCCTGCAGCGGTCGGTGCGCGGTGCGCTTGCGCGTTTGATGGAGGCGCAACCGGCTAGATCGTTGACGTCGCAAGATCAGACCCACGCCAGGGGCTGGGGCATTTTGCTGGATCAACGCCCGCGGGAGGCGACGGTTTCGGGGTTTCTCGAAGCATCGTCGGCAGCCGCCAGCGCTGTCGGCGGTTCGACGCGGGGGGCGAGGCGTGGCAAGCGAAACGCGCGGAGGCGCGCCGGGGGCGGAGCAAGCCGCGCAACGCCTTGCAGGTATCGCCCAAACACCCAGCCGCCGCAGCCAGCTGACAAGGTATCTGGGGGATCTCGCGTGCCGGGTGCGGTGGGGCTGACGGAGCGGTTGCGACCGGCCTCGCGCGCCGGGCACAAAGTGAGATCTTCACGGGTGAGATCGTCAGCTTCTATGACCGGCTGAAGACGCCGAGCTGCCCGGCATCGCTAACGGTCACGAATTCGGTCCTGAAGAGCCTCGGCGGCGCGGGCTGATGCGGCGCGCGGAAGGTAGTCAACGCAGCCACCGCGCAGGCAACCGCGTGGGCGTGTCGCGGTTGGTGACGCCTGCCGCTGGCGTTGGTCGCAACATCTGTGCGAAGACGCGGTTGAGGTCCATCGCGAGCGGACGGGGTGGAGCTAATGTGTCGCTGGCGGCAGATTGTCGAGGCTCGAGATGTACCACTTCTCGGTTTCGACAATGGCGGGGTTTTCGCCGTTCTTGAAGATCCAGCTATCGACGGCGAAGGTCTGGCCACTCGCTGTTTCGCGGATGACGGCGGTCCAGTGCGGCCAGCCGGCAACGCCGCGGAGCAGGTTCTCCTTGGCGAACGGCGTGCCGACCGTGTGATGTCGCAGCAACTTGTTGTGTGCCAGCACGAGCAGGTAGCTGGTCGTGTTCGTGGCCTCGTCGACGCAGTCTTGCTGGGTGGGGTCGCCTGAGGCTGTAAAGTCCATGCCCGGCCGGTCGGCGCTGGTTCCGATGACGTCGCCGGTGCGCCGTTCCATCCAGGCGATGGCATAGGCAACGGCGCGGCGTTCTTCAAATGCGGTGTCGGCCTTGCGCGTCGTCTCCATAAGGGTGGTGAGGGCCATGATGTCTTCGTTCGTGAAGCGGAAACGGGTCTGCATTTTGCAGCCATACGCGTGGCAGACGTAGACCGTGTTGCCATGTGGCTCGCGCGTTTGGAAATCCTTGAAGTGCCGGTCGACGGAGCCCGTCCGCACATGGGTGCAGCCCGCCAGCGCGACCGCGAACAGCATCAGAATGGCGCCAAAGCGCATGCGCAAAAGTCCCCCGCCCCGAAGCAACAGAAGAGCGCTCTAGCAGACAGATGATTCGTGCCAAAGACCTAGGCGAGCTGCGTCCACGCTTTGTCGTCGGGCGTTGCCCCGAGCCCACCGGTTTGCCGGCTGGATTTGCGCGCGGGCCTCCCTTTGTGGTTGCAAAACATCTGTCAGAAGCGCTAATTGTGCTGCAAACAGAAGGGCTTTGCGCCCAGGCGATGGTTTGGCGGGCATGCAGCGACGCGACGACCGGGAACTCCGGGAGAAACTGGTCAATCTCAGGGACCAACATCGTGCTCTCGATCAGGAGATCGTTGCGCTCGAGGCGAAAGCTGATGCAGACCAGTTGACGATCAAGCGGCTGAAGAAGAAGAAGCTGCAGCTGAAGGATCAGATCACGGCTGTCGAGGACCAGTTGACGCCGGATATCATTGCGTGATGCCCGCGGGGCGGCGGCAGGTTTCCCGGCATAACTGGCAAATGACCTTGCCATCCGGGTGCGGCTGCCGATAAAACCCTCGCTTTCCAATGCGGTTCGCCTGGTTTGGCGGCCACCGCGACATCGAGCTGAAAGCAACCGATGGCCACCACTCGACCTGCCGTTGCACTGATCATGGGAAGCCAATCGGACTGGCCCACAATGCAGCACGCGGCCGAGGTGCTGGATGAGCTTGGGGTTGCCTATGAGGCGCGCATCGTTTCTGCGCACCGGACGCCTGAGCGTCTCTACAACTTTGCCCGCGAGGCCAAGGCCAATGGATTTCAGGTCATCATCGCCGGTGCCGGCGGGGCGGCCCATCTGCCGGGGATGGTGGCGGCGCTGACCGTGCTTCCCGTGCTCGGGGTGCCGGTGCGTTCGCGTGCCCTCAATGGCCAGGACAGCCTCTTGTCGATCGTGCAGATGCCTGCCGGCGTGCCGGTGGGCACGTTGGCCATCGGAGAAGCCGGTGCGACCAACGCCGGGCTGATGGCTGCTTCGATCCTGGCTTTGACCGATGCGCAACTTGCCGGCCGCCTTGAAGCTTGGCGGGCGCGGCGAACGGCGGGCGTGGCTGAGTTTCCGGTCAAAGATGCCTGAGCCCATGCACAACGTGCCCTTGGAGCCGCGGTCGGTCATTGGCATTCTCGGTTCGGGCCAGCTTGGCAAGATGCTGGTCCAGGCGGCGAGCCGGCTCGGCTTCAGAACGCACATCTACAGTGATGAATCGGGTCCGGCCTTCGATGTCGCCGGCAGCCATGCGGTTGGCAAATACGATAGCTTGAAGCGGCTGGACGAGTTCGCGCGCTGCGTCGACGTCGTGACCTATGAATTCGAGAATGTGCCAGTGGTGGCAGCCGAGCACCTGGCCGAGCGGGTGCCTGTGCGTCCCGGAACCAAGGCGCTGGCGATTGCGCAGGACCGGATCGCCGAGAAGACTTTCATTCGCGACATTGGGATCGACGTTGCCCCGTTTGCGGCCATCGGAGATGCCGGTGCTCTTGGTTCAGCCGTGCAAGCGTTCGGCGCATGGGCGGGGCCGGCCATCCTGAAAACGGCGCGGTTCGGCTACGACGGCAAGGGCAGGTCAACGTCGCTGCGGCGGGAGATCTGGAGGCAGCTTTCCGCGAGCTTGGCGGGGTCGCGTGCGTTCTCGAGAAGCGCCTGAGGTTTGAGGCGGAGATATCTGTGCTGGTGGTGCGGGGATTGGATGGCGCCATCGCGACCTATGACATCCCGCGCAACGAGCATGCCGAGGGTATTTTGCGGCGGTCGACGGTGCCGTCCGGATTGCCGCTGGAGATCGAAGCCCGGGCCAGGGAGATGGCGATCGGGGTGGCTGAGGCGCTCGACTATGTGGGCGTTCTCGGGGTGGAGCTGTTCTACCTCGGCGGCCAGGAGGCAACGCCGCTGGTGGTCAATGAGATCGCACCGCGGGTTACAATTCCGGGCATTGGACCATGGATGCGTGTCTGGTCGGTCAATTCGAGAACCATATCCGCGCCGTCGCGGGGTGGCCGCTCGGGAGCACGGAGCGGCACTCCAACGCGGTTATGGAAAACCTGATCGGGCACGATGCCGACGATTGGCAACGCCTGGCTGCGGTGGCCGGGGCGGGCCTGCATCTCTATGGCAAGCGTGAGGCGCGCCCAGGCCGCAAGATGGGCCATATCAACCATCTTTCGCGGCGCTAGGAGCTTTTCGCTTTCACGACTTTGCCGTGGCGGTGTGGCGGGCAGCGTCGGGGTTGGCCTTGATGCGATTGGCGTATCTCAGGCCGATCTTCTTGATGCGCTCGGCGGCAAAGTCCTGCTGGGCCAGGGCCATGCCCCGGTCGAAGACCTCGCTATAGCGCTCGATCTTGCCGTCGCGGAGCTGGAAGCGGCTGATGCCCTCGAAGACGACACGGGCGCCATTGGCCTCCGGCAATTTCGACGTGTAGCTGAAGCGGTAGCTGGCATAGCCGAGATCGTCACCCTCGAGAATGTCGAAGAAGTCCCACCGAAAGTCTTCGCCGCCCTCGTAGAAGTGGGCGAGCATATCGCGGACACCCTCGGGGCCGGGCTCGGAGGGGCCGAAGAAATAGTCGTCGTAAACGCCGTTTTCGGTAAACAAGGCGCCAAGGGCTGTGCCGTTTCCGGCCTCTACAGCGGCGGCAAACCTTTTCAGGATGGCGGTCAGGGTCATCGATCGGCCTCCATGATTTTCATCGCCTGAGTTTGCGGGAGGGCGGCCACGAAGAAAAGCCGCAATTTTGGGGGCGTTGTGGGGTCGCATTAACCACGAAGCGTGGGGCGTGCTATGAGCAGACATGACTTGGCCCATCCCTTGCGTCCCTCCCGTGCGCTGGCTTAGATGCGAGGCTTATGGCAGCGCATCATGCGTGAAACGGCCACCTGAAGCGGCTTGAGCAAGAGGGGTCTTGGGGGATTTGCGAACCGAACTTGGCCGGGTACTGGCTCCGAGGGGAGGCATTTGCGGTCAGGGTTCAACGTCGATTAAGAGAGCGATGGTTCAGTTCTCTGAATGATTGACGTCCGCAGCCACCGATTTGTCTTCTTGGTCCCGGATAAAAACGGGCAGCTGCGAGGGCGGGTCAACGGCACGGCCGAGCCGGCAGTGCTGGAGAGTGAGGGAAAATAATGTCGCGCCGCTACTTTGGAACCGATGGCATCCGTGGTCAGGCCAATCGCCTGCCGATGACGTCGGAGATCGCACTCAAGGCCGGTATGGCTGCCGGTCACATCTTCTCGCGTCATGGGACGCATCGCCATCGCGTCGTCATCGGCAAGGATACACGGCTTTCCGGCTACATGATTGAAAGCGCGCTGATGTCCGGCTTCACCTCGGTCGGCATGGACGTGTTCCTGCTCGGGCCGATGCCAACCCCGGCGGTTGCCATGCTGACGCGGTCCATGCGCGCCGATCTCGGCGTGATGATTTCGGCTTCTCACAATCCGTTCGAAGATAACGGCATCAAATTCTTCGATCCAGACGGCTACAAACTGTCGGACGAGATGGAGAAGGAAATCGAGCTTCTGATCGATACGCCGAGTTCCGAGCTGATGGCGCCATCCGACAAGATCGGGCGAGCCAACCGCATCGAAAGCGCACAGGAGCGCTATGTGGAGTTCGCCAAGCGTACGTTGCCGCGCCATTTGCGTCTTGATGGTCTGCGCATCGTCATCGATTGCGCCAACGGTGCGGCCTACAAAGTGGCACCTGAAGCGCTGTGGGAGCTTGGGGCGGAAGTCATCCGCATCGGCGTCGAGCCCAACGGTCGGAATATCAACCTCGATTGCGGCTCGACGGCGCCTGAAGCGCTCGCCAATAAGGTCAAGGAATTGCGCGCCGACATCGGCATCGCGCTCGATGGCGATGCCGACCGGGTTGTGATTGTCGACGAGAAAGGTCGGATCGTCGACGGCGACCAGTTGATGGCTGTGATTGCTGAGAGCTGGCAGAAGAGCGGCCGGCTCGCCGGTGGCGGCGTGGTGGCGACCGTCATGTCGAACCTTGGCTTTGAGCGCTATCTGGAAGGTATCGGGCTCAGCCTGGCGCGCACGTCGGTCGGCGATCGCTACGTGGTGGAGCACATGCGCAAACACGGCTTCAACGTCGGCGGCGAGCAGTCCGGCCATATCGTTCTGTCGGATCATACGACGACGGGTGACGGCCTGGTTTCTGCGCTGCAGGTGCTGGCTGTGGTGGTCGAGTCGGGCAAGTCTGTCAGCGAGGTGTGCAACCGTTTCGAGCCATTGCCGCAATTGCTGAAGAACGTGCGCTACTCCAGCGGCAACCCGCTTGAGGACGAGCGCGTCAAGATTGCCATTGATGGCGCCAAGCAACGCCTGGAGCGCAAGGGGCGGATCGTGATCCGGCCGTCGGGCACGGAACCCGTGATCCGCGTCATGGCAGAAGGCGACGACGAGCAATTGGTCGCTACCGTCGTCAACGACATTTGCGAAGCGGTGAGCAAGGCAGCCCAGTAGGCGCGCGCGTTGCGCGAGGCGGGCGCCCCATGGCGCCCACGGCGGCAGCTTTTCATCTGCCGATCCATCCCGAGAGGGTTCCGCGTGGGCGCTGGCAAAGCCGGCGCCCTTCTTCATTTTGCAGGCTGTGCCAATTGCGGGCAGCGCTTAAGCGCTTTTTAAACAGTCAGGCGCAAAGTGAGGACAAGTCGGCAAGAGGACCGAATTCGTCGATCTCCTGGTTTGTGCGTCAGCGTTGATGGGGCAACCACGTATGTGTTGCCACAGGACACTCGCGCGAACGTTTCACCTCGAGCTGCCGTACACGCCGTCGCCGGTTGCTGAACCGTCGCCGGCAGGCCTGTTGTTGCATTCGAGGGATCGACGCCTATGCGACTGATTACACTTTGCCTCTCCATCGGCCTTGCAAGCCTCGCCGTGCCCACAGCCGTGATCGCCGCGGACTGGAACAATGGTGATGGCGGCATGAAGGACTATCGCGCCTCGGGCGTTCCGGTGCCTGCGCCGATCCCGTATGCTGAAACCTTCAAATGGTACTTGCGTGCCGATGTCGGCCTCGGTGTAACGACTGAGCCGAGTGTCAAGGAGACGGGGGTTGCCTACGGCATCTACCGCGATCCTGCCGACGGGCCGGCCTTCGGGTCATCGCCCTCCTGGTTCACGACTGACTTCGACTTCTTTGCCCAGGGCGGCGTTGGTGTTGGTGCCTACATCACCCCGCAGCTGCGTGCCGACGTGACCGTTGATGCGCGGACGAAGAGTTCGATCAACTCGGATGCGACGTATTCCTACATGGTCGATCCGGGCGCGGGTAACCCAGCCACCCTGCGCGCTGACGGCATCGTGTCGGACCGGACCGATGTCCGTTCGACGGTGATGTTGGCCAACGTCTATTGGGATATCGGCGGTCGGGGCAGCGCATTCATGCCTTATGTCGGTGTGGGTGTTGGTGCTGCCGTGCGGACGATGGAGCGTGATTACTCGGCTGGCGAGCGGCTCTATGACACCACGACAGTTCCCGAGACGTATTCGGGTTCGGGCGTGCGCTACTTTGGGCACGGCAAGGCGCATCAGCTGGCGCCGGCGGTGGCCGTGACGGCCGGTTTGGGCTACGCGCTGAGCTCCGGAATGGTGCTCGATCTCAACTACCGCTACACCTATATCGGCGCTGCCGACTTCGGCTCTTCGGTGAATTTCTCGCCGGCCAATCCCTCGGGAGTGTCGACGGCGGTGTCGCGCATGACGGTTGGCGACACGCAAGAGCACGCGCTGCGGGCCGGTGTTCGCTGGAACGTTTGGTAAGCGGACTTTCGTTCAAACAACAGGTTTTGCGTACTGGCCGGCACCGGTGGTGCCGGCCGTTGGCGTTTTACGGGGGTTGGGCATCGTGCAGGGGGTGTTGGTGCGCGTCGTGATCCGGGGCCGATGCGTTGAGGATGCCGCCTTTGCCGGGGCGTCACGATCATTGCTTGCAGGTATGTGATGTGGTCGCTATAACCCCTCGGCACGCAAGAGCCACGCCTTCGGCGCGAGTTGCTGCAGGCACGCCAGTGTGCCACCAACGAACTGAGATGGAACGGGTTTCGCCATTGGCGGAGCGTAGCGCAGCCTGGTAGCGCACTTGCTTCGGGAGCAAGGGGTCGGGGGTTCGAATCCCTCCGCTCCGACCATCATCGTCAGGTTCGGTTTGGTTTTTTCCGGGTTGGGGTGTTTGCTCGATCTTCGGGTCGGAGATGCAACGTTTGGCCGGCCACATGGAAATGCGCACAATTCACCGGCTCGCGATCCGTCAACTGGTCGCTGGTCGGGTCTTGGTTTGGAGCAAGGCCTCGGCGGTGGCCACCAATTCGCGATTGGAAAATGGCTTGGCGACGAAGGCGTCGGCGCCCAGGTCCTGGGCGAGGCGTCGCTCGGCATTTTGGCCTTTGGCTGTGAGCATCAGGACTTTGGTGGCTGCGATCGCGGGCTCGCTGCGCAGGATGCGCAGGACGTCGAAGCCGGTGTGGTGATGCATCATGACGTCGAGGATGACGAGGTCTGGGCGACGTGACCTGAGGACACGCAGGGTATCGGCACCGTCGGACGCGGTCAGCACCGAATAACCCTTCTGCTCGAACAAAAAGGTCAACGACTCGACGATGTGCGGTTCGTCCTCGGCAATGAGGATCGTTGGAGGCAACTTATCCGCCATCCGCGTTGAACTCCTCCCGCCCTCTGCCCGGATTTGGCGCCCTGGTTGTTTGATTACATAGGATCGCGGGCTCCGCGCCAAGCTCAAAGTATCGTGTTTCCGGAAGTATCAAGGGCCAATTGCTCACGGTCCTCGTTCCGCCGTTGTTGCGGTGCAATGCGGGCAAAAGCGCGCTGTGAGCAGTCAGGTCGCGGGCAGAGGCGGCAGGTGATGCCAGCGGGGGTTGGGCGGTCGCCGCTCGAGCGCAGCAGGCTTTCACCGTAGACGGTGCGGTGGGCGAATTCTGCATTGAAAGCAAGCATTACGCTGTGCATCGGTTGGGGGGCGCCGAAAGCGACGGCGGTGCGGGTCACGGTGCGTGCGACAAGGACAAAGCGTCGGCCGTCGGGCAATTCGATAAGTTGCCTGCAGATCTGGCCTGGCATCTGGAACGCACGGTAGATGGCCCAAAGGGGACAAGCGCCACCGTGACGGGGGAGCCGGAGGTCGGGCAGGTTCAGCCGCTTGGAGATGTTGCCGGCGGGGTCCGTTCGCATGAACGCGAGGGGGATAGCTTGTGCGTCGCGGCGCTTGAGGGAAGTGAGCCGGTGGCAGACCTGCTCGAAAGTGGCGCCGAGTTGCGAGGCGATCAGTTGGACATCGTAGTGCATGGCCTCGGCTGCGGCGAAGATGCGATCGTAGGGCATGAGGACGGCAGCGGCGCCATAGCGGGCAAGGGCTTGGACGGCGCGGTTGCGCGCATCGTCGGTCGTCAAAGTGCCGAGGTTCGCGGTTTCCTGGAGCAGGTCGGAGTGCTCCAGCCTGAAGGCTGCGAGGGCGAGTTGGAAGGCCGCGGAAGGGCCTGTGAGGGTGGCGTCGAGGGTGAGTGTGGCGCGCTTGTTATCAATGGTCTGGCGGCGCCTGCTGACAGGATGCTCGAGGGGATCGGGCGCGACGTCACCAAAGGCGACCTTGAGGCTATGGCGCTTGCGCAGATGCGCAATGAGTGCGTCTTCGCCGAGGCGCGTTGAAGACTTGGCGATGCGCGCGCGAAGGGCGTCGGCTGCCTCTTCGAGACGGGGAAAATAGTTCTCGTTGTCGAACATGAAATCGTCGACCTCGCCCGCCGGGGTCGAGGGGCGGCTTTCAACTTCGCGGTCGGACATGAAGCTGAACAAGGTGGTGGCGCTGCCGGCGAGCTTGGCGCTCTCCTTGGCCATCAACGACACGAAGCGACTGCGTTGGGCCTGGGGGAGATCGCTGTGCTCGGCGAGGATCTCCGAGAACGACCGTATCGAGGTGATCAGAGATAGAATTTCGTGGCTGGTTTCAGCGACGTATGGGTCGCGGTTGAGTTGGTCTGTGACGGCCTCGACGAGCTCGCCAGCCGAGTGCCAGGCGTTATGCAGGCGGACAACTGCGCGTGCCCATTCGGGTTCGCGCGTGACGATTGTCTGGGCGCCTTTTTCAGCAAGTGGCAAGTCGCGAAAAAGCGGTTCGCCTGCCAGATCCATCAGCTGCTGCACAAGGCGGGCATCTTCGACGCCGACGAGCTGGTCGAGATCGATTTCGAGGTGCCGAGCCAGGCGTCCGAGCAGAGCGCCTCCAATCGGACGCTTGTCGTGCTCGATCAGATTGAGATAGCTGACCGAGATGCCGGCGAGTTCGGCCAGACGCGTTTGGGTCAGGCGTTTGCGGCGGCGCGCTGCGCGCAAACGGTTGCCGATCGGCGTTCTGGTGACGTGCATGGTTCTTCCTTGCCCGACCATGGTTTGAGCCTGGTGTTTGCGGCCCTTGATGTGCGGCTTTTGACATTTTTACATATCTGCTGATCAAGGCCAGCCGATTTTGACAAAAAAAATGCGCTTTCACAATGTGATGCTGGCTGTTTCACAAAGGGACGGCTATGAATGCCGGCAAGGCGCCCGCTGCTGTGACGCGGCGGACCCCGGCAGAAGATCCGAATACATCAGGAGCCCGC
The DNA here is from genome assembly GCA_041397705.1 of Hyphomicrobiaceae bacterium. Classification (GTDB taxonomy): domain Bacteria; phylum Pseudomonadota; class Alphaproteobacteria; order Rhizobiales; family Hyphomicrobiaceae. The sequence goes on along the minus strand of JAWKWC010000023.1, from coordinate 43,927 downwards.
ATGCTGCTTTCGGCATGGGCCAGCCGAGCGGATCTAGCAAAAAGCAGTCGCATGGGAGGACATGCAAAATGAGTGGATCGAAGGACAAATTCAGCCGCCGGCAGGTGCTCAAGACCGGGCTCGTCGGTGTCGCTGCGGCGAGTGCGCCGATGCATTTCATCCGCGGTGCTTATGCTGCGGGTTACCGCAATGAGCCGAAGGGCGCGACCGTCACGTTCGGCTTCAACGTGCCCCAGACCGGTGCCTATGCCGATGAAGGAGCTGACGAACTCAGGGCCTACAAGCTCGCCGTTCAGCACATCAACGGCGAAGGCGATGGCGGGATGCTCTCGACGTTCTCGTCGAAGGCGCTAAAGGGCAACGGCATCAATGGCAAGAAGGTGGCGTACGTCACCGGCGACACGCAGACGAAGTCGGATGCAGCGCGTGCATCGGCCAAGCGGATGATCGAAAAGGACGGCGCGATCATGATCACGGGGGGCTCGTCTTCGGGCGTCGCCGTTGCCGTGCAGGGTCTGTGCCAGGAAGCCGGCGTCATTTTCATGGCCGGTCTTACCCACTCGAACGACACCACCGGCAAGGACAAGAAGGCCAACGGCTTCCGCCACTTCTTCAACACGGAGATGTCGGGTTCGGCGCTGGCGCCAGTGCTGAAGAAGGCCTACGGTACGGACCGTGTCGCCTATCACCTCACCGCCGACTATACGTGGGGCTGGAGCCAGGAAGGCTCGATCAAGAAGTATACCGAGAAGCTCGGCTGGAAGACAGCCAAGGCGGTGCGCACGCCGCTCGGCGCCGGTGACTTCTCGCAGTACATCACGCCGGTGCTCAACTCTGGCGCCGACGTGCTGGTGCTGAACCACTACGGCAAGGACATGGTCAACTCGCTGACGCAGGCCGTTCAGTTCGGGCTCAAGGGCAAGCAGGTCAACGGCAAGGAGTTCGCCATCGTCGTGCCGCTCTACTCGCGTCTCATGGCACAGGGTGCCGGCGAGAACGTGAAGGGCATTTTCGGTTCCACGAACTGGCACTGGTCGCTGAAGGACGCCGGCTCGCAGGCGTTCGTCAAATCGTTCGGAAAGGTCTATGGCTTCCCGCCGTCGCAGGCAGCCCACACGACCTACTGCCAGGCGATCCTTTATGCCGATGCCGCACAGCGTGCCGGGACGTTCATGCCGAGCGAGGTCGGCAAGGCGCTCGAGGGCTTCAAGTTCGATGGCCTGGGCAACGGTCCGACCGAGTATCGCGCAGAAGATCACCAGTGCTTCAAAGACGTGCTGGTCGTGAAGGGCAAGGAGAAGCCGACGTCGAAGTTCGATCTTCTCGAGGTCGTCGAGGTGACGCCGCGGGCGCAGGTCGAGTATCCGGCATCGCTTCTGGGTGGCCAGCTCGGCCCCTACAACAACGGCGCCTGATCGCAGGCGGCGTGTCTCGAGCCGGCCGCTTCCCGGGGGGAAGCGCGCCGGCTCCCTTCCTGTTGCGCAATCGTCCTGAGGCCCAACGATGGACGCCATCCTACTGCAGATACTCAACGGGCTCGACAAGGGCGGCGCCTATGCGCTGATTGCTCTGGGCCTGACCTTGATCTTCGGGACGCTCGGGGTCGTGAATTTCGCGCATGGCGCGCTGTTCATGATGGGAGCGTTCTGCGCCGTCACCGTCGGCAAGTTCCTGACGCTCGAGAAGGTCACGCTCGATCCCACCAAGCTGACGCCGTGGGGGACGCCGCTCGAGATCCGCAAGCCCATGGTTGAAGCGTGGCTGGGGGACTGGGGGCGGTTTCTGGTCGAATATTCGGTGCCGTTCTCGATCCTGATCGCCATCCCGGTGATGCTGCTGGTCGGCATCATCATGGAACGCGGTCTCATTCGACACTTCTACAAGCGCCCGCACTCCGAGCAGATTCTCGTGACATTCGGGCTGGCCATCGTGATCCAGGAGATCATCAAGGCCAACTTCGGCGCCAATCCCATTCCACAGGCGGCGCCGTCGGCTGTTGCCGGTTCTGCTGACATCGGCGCGATCTTCGGCTTCCCGCCCGGTGCCATCGTCTATCCTTACTGGCGCATGGTTTACCTGGCGTTCTCGCTGGCGGTGATCGGGGGGGTGTTCGCTTTCCTGCAGTTCACCACGTACGGCATGGTGGTGCGCGCGGGCATGGCGGATCGCGAGACCGTCGGTCTGCTCGGCATCAACATCGAGCGCCGGTTTACCGTCGTGTTCGGGCTTGCGGCCGTCGTCGCAGGTCTTGCCGGCGTCATGTATACGCCGATCCTGCCGCCCGACTACCACATGGGCATGGATTTCCTAGTGCTGTCATTCGTGGTGGTCGTGGTCGGCGGCATGGGCTCGTTGCCGGGTGCGGTTGCCGCCGGGTTCCTGCTGGGCATTCTGCAGTCGTTCGCCTCGATGAACGAGGTCAAGAGCATTCTGCCGGGCATTGACCAGATCATCATCTACTTGATCGCCGTGGTCATTCTTCTCGTGCGTCCGCGCGGGTTGATGGGGCGCAAAGGCGTGATGGAGAGCTGAGACCATGACCGAGACATCGTCGAAGGACCTGATGCTGGTCGCTATTTTTGCAGCTGTCGTTCTGGCGGCGCCGATCCTGTTCATTCCGCTCGGGGCTGCCTATCCGGACCTGCTGCAACGTTTTGCGATCTTCGGCATCTTCGCAATCGGTTTCAATATCCTGTTTGGATTGACGGGCTATCTATCGTTCGGGCATGCCGCATTTCTGGGGATCGGCTCGTACGCGGCCGTCTGGTCGTTCAAGCTTTTCACCATGAATGCCTTGCCAGCGGTTCTGTTCGGGGTGACGTTCGCGGCGTTGTTCTCGCTGGTGATCGGTTACATCTCGCTCAGGCGGTCGGGCATCTACTTCTCGATCCTGACGCTGGCGTTCGCGCAGATGTCGTACAATCTCGCCTACTCCGTTCTGACGCCGATCACGAACGGCGAGACGGGGCTGCAGCTGAACCTCAAAGATCCCCGTCTGATCGATGCGGCGTTCGGCGTCGTGCATGGTCCGGGCCTGCCGACCACCAACTTGTTTGGCCTGAAAATGAGCGGCTATCCCGGCTTCTATTTTTGTGCCGCTGTCCTCATTGCGGCGTTCTATGTGGCGCTTCGGATCACGCGGTCGCCGTTCGGCATGAAGCTGCGAGCCATCAAGTCGAACCAGAACCGCATGGCTTATACGGGTTTCAATACCCGGCCCTACCTGCTGGCTGCATTCGTCATCTCCGGTATGTATGCGGGGCTGGCGGGATCGCTGATGGCGGTAACGGATCCGCTGGCGGGGGCAGAGCGCATGCAGTGGACGGCGTCGGGCGAGGTGGTGTTGATGACCATTCTCGGCGGCGCCGGTACGCTGGTCGGGCCCGTGCTCGGGGCGGCAACGATCAAGTATTTCGAGAACATCTTCTCTGCCTTCAACAGCGGCACGCTCAAATCCATGTTTTCGGTGCTGCCGGAACCGGTTGCTAATGTGCTGACCACCATTGTGCATCCGTTCGTCGGGGAGGGGTGGCATCTGACACTTGGCGTGGTGTTCGTGCTGATCGTCGTCTTCCTGCCGGGCGGGTTGATGGAAGGCGCGCGGCGTCTAGGCGGGCTTGGCCGGCGAGCGGGCGATGACAAGAGCGCCAGCGCGCTCAAACCGCACTCGGCGTGAGGGAGAGAACGCAGATGGCCATTCTCAGCGTCAGCCAGGTGAGCAAGCGGTTCGGGGGGCTCAGGGCGCTCAACGACGTCAATCTCGAAGTACAGGAGGGGCATGTCCACGCCATCATCGGGCCCAACGGTGCGGGCAAGTCCACGCTGCTCAACTGCTTCGTTGGTCGGTTGATCCCGGATACCGGCTCGGTCGACTTCAATGGCACGTCGCTGGTCGGCATGAAGCCGCACGAGATCAATCAGGCCGGTGTGGTCCGAGTGTTCCAGACACCGGAGATCTTCGGCGATCTGACACTGCTCGAGAACGTCATGATTCCGGCGCTGGCAAAGCGGGACGGTTCGTTCAACCTGAAGCTTTGGCCACGCATGGACCGGCAGGCCGATATCCGGGAGGAAGCCGAGGCCGTGCTGGAGGATGTGGGCCTTGCCGCGCATCGCGATGTGGTTGCCAGCTCGATGTCGCGCGGTGACAAGCGGCGTCTCGAAATGGCGATGTGCCTGATCCAACACCCCAAGTTGCTACTTCTCGACGAACCGACGGCGGGAATGTCGCGGGCAGATACCAACAACACCATCGATCTGCTCAAGCGGATCGGTGAGGAGCGGCGCATTACCAAGATCATCATCGAGCACGACATGCACGTTGTCTTTTCGCTCGCCAACCGGATCAGCGTCTTGGCGCAAGGCACAGTGATTGCCGAAGGCGAGCCAAACGAGATCAAGGGCGATCCGCGCGTGATCGAGGCCTATCTCGGGGGAGAGCTTGGATGAGTTGTGCGCGACAGGCGGCCTGGGGCAGAGCTTGCCCAGCGGCGGCGGCGACAGCGAGCACAAGGTAACGGGAGGCAATAGTGGCCCAGGAAACGCTCAAGGCACAGCCGGGCGCAAGCCCTTCGCCGCGCGCGGATGCGCCGTATTTCGCATGCCGCGACCTGCACGCCTATTACGGCGAGAGCTACATCGTTCAGGGTGTGTCGTTCACCATCGCGGAGAACGAGATCCTCGCACTTCTCGGACGTAACGGCGCCGGCAAGACGTCGACCTTGCGGACCATCGCGCGGATGGAGAACCCAGCCTTGCATCGCGGTGAGATCTTTCTCGCGGGCACGGCGATCCACCCGATGGCGGACTACCAGGCGGCGCAGTACGGCATCCAGCTGGTGCCGGAAGACCGGCGCATCATTCCCGGCCTGACGGTTGAGGAAAATCTGATCCTGGCGCAGGTCGCGAAGCCGAAGGGTTGGGACATCGAGCGGATCTACGGCCATTTCCCGAGGCTTGCAGAGCGGCGGCGGCAGGAAGGTGTGACGCTTTCGGGCGGCGAGCAGCAGATGCTGGCGGTGGCGCGCGCGTTGGCGCGTGATCTCAAGCTGCTGCTTCTGGATGAACCCTATGAAGGCTTGGCCCCGACCATCGTCTACGAGATCGAACAGATACTGATGGAGGTCAAAGCGGCCGGGATCACGACGGTTATCGTCGAGCAGAATGCGGTTGCAGCATTGAAACTCGCGGACAGGGCTCTGATCCTCGATACCGGCCAGGTTGCGTTCGAAGGCTCGGCGCAGGAAGTGCTCGACAACAAGGAGCTTCGTCAGGAGTACCTGGCGATTTAGCCTGAGCACCGGAATGAGACCAGTACCCGTTCGGGAAACCCCAGCATGGAGGGGGAGAGATGAGCCAATCGGTTCTGATAGTCGATGACGAGAGCTATATCGTGACGTCGCTCAGCTTCGTGATGAAGGCGGCGGGCTTCGAGGTTCGCTCTGCCTCAGATGGCGAACAGGCGCTCGAGCGGGTGGCCGAGGCGGTGCCGGATCTTATTATTCTCGACGTGATGATGCCCAAGCTCGATGGTTTCGAGGTGTGCAAGGCCATCCGCGCGAACCCGTCTTTGAATGGTGTTCGCATCATGATGCTGACCGCCAAGGGTCGCGATTCGGAGCGTGAGAAGGGGCTGGAGCTCGGCGCCGATGCGTATCTGACGAAGCCGTTTTCGACCCGCGATATTCTGCGGCAAGCCAAGGAAATACTGAGTAGGGAGCGATCGACAGCCTAGGCAGTCGCAGTAGTGCTGCTGGATTTCCGCTTTGGATCGATATTGACTGGCATCGGGCATTGGCGCGAGGCAAGGTAGCTTCCATGAACGGCAAGGCGTCATTGTTCGAGCGGGTGCTGGCCCTGTTTGTTCTGGGAATGCTGCTACTGAACGCGCCGTTCCTCGTGATCTTCGATAAGAACACGTTGGTTCTTGGTGTGCCGGTGCTCTACGCCTACTTGTTTGCGGTGTGGGGCGGTCTGATCGTGGGCGTGGCGCTGGTGACCCACTTTCACGGTGGACAGGAGCCATTGGCCCCGCAGAACGGGATTGTTGCGAGCGGCGGCGATCCTGTGGGCGACAGCAGGGTTGGCTTAGGGGGGCGTGATGGCCGGACCACGACGTCCGAGACGGAAAGCGGATAGCCGTGCTGACGGGATGGACCATCGCAGCTGTCGGGCTCGCCTATCTGTGCATCCTGTTCGCTATTGCGTATTGGGGTGACAGGCGGGCCGATCAGGGCCGCAGCATTATTGCCAATCCCTACATCTACACCCTGTCGATTGCCGTCTACTGCACCTCTTGGACCTTCTATGGCAGCGTCGGGCGTGCGTCGACTGCAGGCGTTGGCTTCCTGCCGATCTATCTTGGCCCGACTCTCGTTTTCATTCTGGGCTGGTTCGTTCTGCGCAAGATCGTGCGGATCTCGAAGAGCAACCGGATTACATCGATTGCCGATTTTGTGGCTTCCCGCTATGGCAAAAGCGCACTGCTCGGGGGCCTCGTGAGTGTGATCGCGGTGGTCGGCATCCTGCCTTACATCTCGCTGCAACTCATTGCCGTCTCAACCAGCTTCACTGTTTTGCTGGAGTATCCCGACGTCTTTGGCGCTGCCGGCAAGGCCAACGTACCGATCCTGGCTGATACGGCGCTCTATGCCTCGCTCATCCTCGCCATGTTCGCCATTCTGTTTGGCACGCGCCACATCGACGCCAGTGAGCATCACGAGGGCATGGTGGCTGCCGTGGCTTTCGAGTCGGTCGTGAAATTGGCCGCGTTCCTGGCGATCGGCGTGTTCGTGACTTACGGTATGTACGACGGGTTTGGGGATATTTTTGCGCGCGCGCAGGCCTCGGAGAAGTTGTCCCGGTTGTTCACGATGGACGCAGCCGGCGGCTATGGCTCGTGGTTCTCGCTGACGCTGTTGTCGATGTCTTCGATCCTGTTCTTGCCGCGCCAGTTCCAGGTGGCGGTGGTGGAGTGCGTGGACGAAGCACACATCAAGAAGGCGGTCTGGTTGTTTCCGCTCTATCTGCTGTGCATCAACATCTTCGTGCTGCCGATCGCGATGGGTGGGCTGCTGCATTTTCCCGACGGCAATGTCGATGCCGATACGTTCGTGCTGACGTTGCCGATGGTGCAGAAGCAGGAAGCGTTGGCGCTGCTTGGTTTCATCGGCGGGCTTTCGGCCTCGACCGCCATGATCATTGTGGCCACGGTAGCGCTCAGCACCATGGTGTCGAACGATCTGGTCATGCCTGTGTTGCTGCGCATCCAGCGGCTGAGGCTCTCGGAGCGGGCGGACTTGAGCGCGCTGATCCTGGCCATCCGACGGAGCACGATCGTGCTCGTGGTGCTGCTTGGTTATGTCTACTTCCGTTTGATTGGCGGTTCCTACGCGCTCGTGTCGATCGGGCTGGTGTCGTTTGCTGCGGCGGCGCAGTTCGCGCCCGCGATCATTGCCGGGATCTTCTGGAAGGGGGCCAGCCGCGCGGGTGCCATGGCGGGGTTGGTTGCGGGATTCTTGCTGTGGACCTACACGCTGCTGCTGCCGTCGTTTGCGCGGTCAGGGTGGATCTCGGAGTCTTTTCTCGACCAGGGTCCGCTGGGTTTGACGCTGTTGAAACCTTACGCGTTGCTCGGTCTCGAGGGCTTCGACCCGATCAGTCATACGTTGGTTTGGAGCATGGCGGCCAACATCGGACTGCTGGTTTTCGTTTCGCTGATGAGCCGGCAGAGTGTGATCGAGCGCTCGCAGGCGGTGCTGTTCGTGGATGTCTACAGGCAGACGCCGGGTGATCGGCGTATTTTGCGGGGATCGGCGAGAGTTGGTGAGCTGCGGCGGCTGGTGGCGCGATTTATTGGCGAGGCGCGGATGCAGGGGGCCTTCGCCGTATTGCAACGGGATCTCGGCCGTTCGCTTGGTGATGACGACCTTGCGGGATCCGATGTGGTGGCATTCTCCGAGCGTCAACTGGCCGGTGCCATCGGGGCCGCTTCAGCGCGGATCATGATTGCGTCGGTCGTTCGCGAGGAGCTGAGCGACATCGATCAGATGATGGAGATCCTGGACGAAGCCTCGCAAGTGATCGAATACAGCCGGCAGTTGGAAGAGCGCACGTCCGAGCTGCAGATTGCAACCGACAATTTGCGCGCGGCCAATACCCGGCTACAGGAACTGGACAAGTTGAAGGACGGCTTCGTTTCCACGGTCAGTCACGAGCTGCGCACGCCGCTGACCTCGATCCGCTCGTTTTCGGAGATCATCCAGGACAATCCCGATATTTCGCGCGAAGAGCTGCAGGAGTTCGCCGGCATCATCGTCAAGGAGAGTGAGCGGTTGACGCGGTTGATCGATAACGTCCTCGATATCGCGAAAATGGAGGCGGGTGATGTCGAGTGGCGGTTCAGCATCGTGGATCCTGCAGATGTCATCCGTGAGGCCCTAGATGCCACGTCGGGCCTGTTCCACAGGGCAGAGCCAATCCGTCTGGAAGCTGACATCGCTGCTGATTTGCCTCAGGTGCATGTCGATGCAGACCGGCTTGTGCAGGTGCTGGTCAACCTGATTTCGAATGCCGTGAAGTTCTGCGATGCGCACGATGGGGTCGTGGCCGTGGTCGCGCGTGGTGTCGATGGTGGGCTCGAGGTGGCAGTGCGCGACAACGGCATTGGAATTGCGCCGGAGGATCACGAAAAAATCTTTCTTCGCTTCCAGCAGGTGCCGCATGCGGAGAAGGGGCGGCCGAAGGGGACCGGTCTCGGGCTGCCGATCTGCGTCGAGATCATCAATCGCTTCGGTGGCAAACTCTGGGTGGAGAGCCGGTTGAAGGCGGGGGCCAAATTCACCTTCCGCATCCCGGCTGCCGTGGGTGAGGCCGGAGCGGCTCGATCGCCGGCAGCGGCGCAATAGGCGCGGGCTTTTCGGCGGGGTCGCCAGATGACAACACGAACGCATGAAACGGAATGCAGGGAGTAAAGCTCATGACCGACAAGACATATGCGGTGCCGAAGGAGTGGGCGGCGCGGGCGTGGATCGACGAGCAGAAGTACCAGGCGATGTACCAGCGCTCGCTTGCCGATCCCGAGGGGTTCTGGGGCGAGATGGGGCGGCGGATCGACTGGATCAAGCCCTACACCAAGGTCAAGAACGTCTCGTATGCGCGCGAGAACGTGTCGATCAAGTGGTACGAGGACGGCACGCTCAATGTCTGCGCCAACTGCGTCGACCGGCATTTGCGCACGCGCGGCGAGCAGGTGGCGATCATCTGGGAGGGCGATGATCCGACCCGCGACGCGCAGATCACCTACAAGCAGCTTTACGAGCGGGTGTGCAAGTTCGCCAACGTGCTCAAGGCCAATGGCGTCAAGAAGGGCGACCGGGTCACCATCTACCTGCCGATGATCCCGGAGGCGGCCTACGCCATGCTGGCGTGTGCGCGCATCGGCGCCGTGCACTCGGTGGTGTTCGGCGGGTTCTCGCCGGAAAGCCTTGCCAACCGCATCGACGACTGCGCCTCGAGCTTCGTGATCACGTCGGATGAAGGCGTGCGCGGGGGGCGTCCGATCCCGCTCAAGGCCAACACGGATGCGGCGCTGGCGCTGTGCGAGAAGCCGGCGGGCAAGGTGCTGGTGGTGCGCCACACCGGCGGGCAGGTGGCGATGACGGGCGGCCGCGATATCTGGCTGCACGAGGAGCTTGGCAAAGTATCGGCCGAGTGTCCGCCCGAAGAAATGAGCGCGGAAGACCCGCTCTTCATCCTCTACACGTCCGGCTCGACGGGGAAGCCCAAGGGGGTGCTGCACACCTCGGGCGGCTACCTCACCTACGCCTCGATGACGCACCAATACGTGTTCGACTACCACGACGGCGACATCTACTGGTGCACGGCCGACGTCGGCTGGGTGACGGGGCACAGCTACATTCTCTACGGGCCGCTTGCCAACGGCGCGACGACGCTGATGTTCGAGGGCGTGCCCAACTACCCAACGCCGTCGCGCTTCTGGCATGTGGTCGACAAGTGGAAGGTCAACACGTTCTACACCGCGCCGACGGCGATCCGGGCGCTGATGGGGGCGGGCGACGATCTGGTCAAGCGGACGTCGCGGGCCTCGTTGCGGTTGCTCGGTTCGGTCGGCGAGCCGATCAATCCGGAGGCGTGGGAATGGTACCACCATGTCGTCGGCGACGGGCGCTGCCCGATCGTGGACACGTGGTGGCAGACGGAGACGGGCGGCATTCTGATCACGCCGCTGCCGGGCGCCAATCCGACCAAGCCGGGCTCGGCGACGCGGCCGTTCTTCGGCATCAAGCCGGCGCTGGTGGATGAAACAGGCGCAGTGCTGGACGGCGCCACCAGCGGCAACCTGATCATCACGGACAGCTGGCCGGGGCAGATGCGCACCGTCTACGGCGATCACAAACGCTTCGTGGAGACGTATTTCTCGACCTACCCCGGCACCTACTTCACGGGCGACGGGTGCCGGCGCGATGCGGACGGCTACTACTGGATCACGGGCCGGGTCGACGACGTCATCAACGTCTCCGGCCACCGGCTCGGCACGGCCGAGGTCGAGAGCGCGCTGGTGGCGCACCCGAAGGTCGCCGAGGCCGCCGTGGTCGGCTACCCGCACGACCTCAAGGGGCAGGGCATCTACTGCTACGTGACGCTGAATGCGGGCGAAGCGGGCTCGGACGGGCTCAAGAAGGAGCTGGTGGCGGAGGTGCGCAAGCACATCGGGCCGACGGCGACGCCGGATCTCATCCAGTTCGCGCCGGGGCTGCCGAAGACACGGTCGGGCAAGATCATGCGCCGCATCCTGCGCAAGATCGCCGAGGACGATTTCTCCAACCTCGGCGACACCTCGACGCTCGCCGACCCCGCCGTCGTCACCGACCTCGTCGATAACCGGCAGAACCGGCGCGGGTGAGGGACGAAGAGGCAGGTGGGGGCACGTGGGTGGGGTGTGACAGTGAGTTTGTGCTTAACCGGCGATGCCGTTCCTGTCAGGCTGGTAGCGGATCAGACCTAACCGCTGTCGAAGGGGTACCAGATGGCTCGAGAACGCGTAGCGCTGGTGGTTGGTGCGGGTGATGCCACGGGTTCGGCGATCGCGCGCCGGTTCGCGCGTGAAGGCTACATTGCCTGCGCCACGCGGCGCACGGGCGACAAGCTCGAGCCACTGGTCAAGGCCATCGAGGCAGACGGCGGCCGGGCGTACGGCTTTGGTAGCGATGCCCGACGCGAAGAGCAGGTGGTCGAGCTTTTCGGGCGGATCGAGCGCGATATCGGCGACATCGAGGTCGTGGTTTTCAATGTCGGGGGGAACGTGCGGTTTCCCATCCGTGAGACGACGACTCGGGTCTACACCAAGGTGTGGGAGATGTGCGCGCTCGGTGGATTCCTGGTCGGGCGGGAGGCGGCGCGGGTGATGGTGCCGCGTGGGCGCGGGACGGTCCTCTTCACCGGGGCTACTGCGAGTGTTCGCGGTGGTATTGGATTTTCCGCATTTGCCGGCGGCAAGCATGCGTTGCGGGCCCTGTCACAAAGCATGGCGCGAGAGCTGGGGCCTGAAGGCATACATGTGGCGCACGTGGTGATCGACGGCGGTATCGATACCGCGTTCACGCGCGAACGTCGTGGTGATGCCTATGACGACTTGAAGGCGCGTGAGGGCATTCTGGATCCCGTTGCGATCGCGGAGAATTACTGGATGCTGCATTGCCAACCGCGCAGCGCGTGGACATTCGAGTTGGACTTGCGGCCTTGGATCGAGCGCTGGTAAGCGGGTTTGGCACCAAAAGAGTTGCTCTTTTGCGCTTGGAAGGACGTGAGCATGGCAGGACCGCTGGCTGGGGTGCGCGTGGTGGATCTAACGACGGTCATTTCCGGGCCGGTCTGCACGATGCTGTTGGCCGATCAGGGCGCCGACGTCATCAAGATCGAACCGCCTGGTGGCGATATTGCGCGCAGGACGGCGGGCGCGGGTGCGTTCACGGCGATGTTCGTCTCGTCGAACCGGGGCAAACGGTCGATTGCACTCGACCTGAAACAAGCTGGCGGTGTGGATGTGGTGCGCCGGCTCGCTCTTACCGCTGACGTTCTTATGCAGAACTTTCGGCCTGGAACGCTCGAGCGGCTTGGGCTTGGTGAAAGTCACCTACGCTCGTTGAACCCACGCCTCATCTACGTCTCGATCAGCGGAGTCGGCGAGAGCGGGCCTTATGCCCGCAAGCGGGTCTACGATCCGATCATCCAGTCTCTGAGCGGACTTGCCGATGCGCAGGGCGACCAGGCGACGGGGCGGCCGCGCATGGTACGGACAATCGTGGCAGACAAGACGACGGCCATTCATGCCGCGCAAGCCGTGTGTGCTGCGCTTTATGCGCGCGAGCGGACGGGCGAAGGCCAGCACGTGCGACTTTCGATGCTGGACACCATGGTGGCGTTCGTGTGGCCCGAGGCGATGACGCAGTACACCGTGCTCGGCGCGGAAGGCGCCGGGGTCAATCCGACGGCGCGACCCGATCTGATTTTCGAGACGGCGGATGGCTACATAACCGTTGGTTCGGTATCGGACGCGGAATGGCGCGGCTTGTGCGGTGTGCTGGAGCGGCCGGATTGGGTGAGTGATGCGCGCTTCGCCACGCCTGCGCTGCGGTCCACCAATGCGGCCGAGCGGCTCACACTGGTGGGTGAAATCCTGAAAACGAAGCCTGGGGCCTATTGGCTCGAGAGGCTTGATGCGGCAGACGTGCCGTGTGCGCCTGTCCTCAGGCGGAGCGAGGTCGCGTCCGACCCGCAGGTGTTGCACAATGAATTGCTCGAGGTCTTCGAGCAGCCGGGGCTGGGGAAGGTTCGACAGCCGCGCCCCGCCGCGCGGTTTGCCGCGACGCCTGCGGCCATTGGCGGTCCGGCGCCTGCGGTTGGAGAGCATACCCGCGAGGTTTTGGCGGAGCTTGGCCTTACCGCGGAGGAGATCGCAGCACTCGATGCTAGCGGTGCGGCCATGATGGGCGTGCGTGCTGGTGAGCCGGCATGAGCGGGCCAACGGACCGGGGACATCTGGTGTTGTGGGGCGTTGGGACCTCGCGGACGCTGAGGGCGCACTGGGCGCTGGCAGAACTTGAGCTGGCGTACGAGACGCGGGCTATCGGCCCCCGCACCGGTGAAACCAAGACCGCGGAATACACAGCCCTGACGGCGCGCCAGAAGGTGCCGCTTTTGCAGGACGGGGATCTCGTTATCACCGAAAGTGCGGCGATCATCGCCTACCTCTCCGATGCTTACGCCACGGCGCACAATGCGCTGTTGCCGCGAACGCCGCAGTCGCGTGCCAAGTGCCTGGAGTGGATCGCCTTTGGCTTGAGTGAGCTTGATGCAGCGTCGCTCTACGTGATCCGGCGGCATCGTGATCTCGCGCACATCTATGGCGCGGCGCCTGACGTGTGCGTTGCGGCGGAGCAGTATTTCGGCCTGCAGATGCGGTCGCTCGACCGTGCACTGGGGGATGGCCGCACGTTCATTGCCGACAACCGCTTCTCGGCAGCAGATATAATATTGGGGACCTGCCTTGGATGGGCAGATCGCTACGGGCTCGAGGTCTCGCCTCTTGCTCGGGATTATCTTGCGGCGCTTCAGTCTAGGGCTGCTTTTGGGCGGGCAGTGGCGCGCAACACACGCCCTGAAGCTGTGCCAACGCGGGGAGATGCAACGTTATGAGGCAGCCGGTCGCGTTTCATTTCGATTTCGGCAGTCCCAATGCCTACCTCTGTCATAAAGTGATCCCGGCAATCGAAAAGCGGACGGGGGTAGCCTTCGATTATGTCCCGGTGCTGCTCGGCGGGGTCTTCAAGTTGACGGGCAACCAACCGCCGATGGTCCAGTTCAAGGGCATCAAGAACAAGAACGAGTACCAGCGGCTGGAGAACGACCGCTTTATCGCCAAGCATGGCATCAGCAGCTTTCAGCGCAATCCGCATTTCCCTGTGAATACGGTGCAAATCATGCGCGGTGCGATCGTGGCTGAGCGGGATGGCTACCTGATGCCCTATGTGGAGGCCGTTTTTCATCACATGTGGGAGGCGCCAAAAAGATGGACGAGGCGGAGGTCATGGTCGCCGCGCTGACAGGGTCCGGGTTCGATGGCGCGGGTATTCTCCGGGCCATCGGCGAACAAGCGGTCAAGGACCGGTTGATTGCCAATACGGAGGCCTCTGTTGCGCGCGGCAACTTCGGCAGCCCGACATTTTTCGTCGGTGACGAGATGTTCTTCGGCAAGGACAAGCTCGGCGATGTCGAAGACGCCATTCGCGTGTCGCTGGGGCGTTGATGCCCAACCGGAACTGGCGGGTTGGCGCCGGTGCCGTAGGGGGCTCGGGTCGGTCTGCTGCGCTCTGGCGGTCCGGCTTCTGCCTTGATGGGTCTAGGCTCCAATAGGACTGGGTGGCGCTACATTGAGCGCGCTGCAGGCTGCTGCATTTGAGACCGATGAACGTCTTCGGTGGAAGCAGCATTGTTGCTTCCACCGCAGCCGATCGCGACACTCGAAATATCATTGGCTTAGTGTGGTGTTATGTTTGGAGGTCCGATTGCAGGGGGTGCTGATAGAAAAAGCGGACTTTCAAACCGCCACACTAGGCAGCTTTGGCCTTAGGGGTCAGGTGCTTGACCTTTGGCAGCACCTCCTTGGCGAGCAGGGACAACGAGTTCTGCCACGCCTTGGGATTCTCGACATAGTCGAAGCCGAACACGAGCAACTGGCCGAAGCCGCCGACTTCGTCATAGATCTGGGCGATCTTCTCCGCGCAGGTGTCGGGCGAGCCGACGATCCAGTTGTGTTTGGCGCAATACTCGGGGGTGACGTCGCTGTCGGCGACGTTCTGATCGTGCTTGAGGTACTGCAGGAAGTCGAACTCGCCGAGGAGACGCAGGAAATATTCGCGCATCATGCGGCCCATGTGCGAACCGGCAGACAGTCTCATGGCTTCTGCATCGGTCTCGGCCACGAACACCTCGCGGACCATGCGCCATTGGCTGCGGTCGGCGGTGCGTCCCGTACGCGCTGCGCCTTGCTCTACGGCGTCCCAGTGGCTTGCCACATAGCCCGGATTGAGATTGAGGCTCATGGGCCAATAGCCGCGCTCGCCGGCAAGCTTGAGGGTGTCGGAGCCCTTCGACAGACCGGCGACGGCGATTGGGGGATGGGGCTTTTGCAGCGGCTTGATGTGAGGCTTGAGGAAGCCGTACATTTCGCCC
Source organism: Hyphomicrobiaceae bacterium (assembly GCA_041397705.1). Classification (GTDB taxonomy): domain Bacteria; phylum Pseudomonadota; class Alphaproteobacteria; order Rhizobiales; family Hyphomicrobiaceae. The sequence continues at coordinate 28,675 of JAWKWC010000023.1, read as the reverse complement.
GGCGCTTTCACGGTCCAGAATTTGCCCTTGTGCTCGAAGGGTTCGGTTTCCTTCCAGAGCCGCAGGATGATGTCGAGGGCTTCACGCGTCATGTCGCGGTTCTCGCCTGTCGAGCCGTCGACATTGAACATCTCCCAATCACTCGGCAGTCCACTGGCGGCGACGCCGAAATTGAGACGGCCGCCGGAGATGTGGTCGAGCATGGCGACGCGGTTGGCGAGCTCTGCGGGGTGATGGTAGGGGAGCAGGAAGCCGCCGGGGCCGATGCGGATATTTTTGGTCTGCATCAGGGCTTGGGCGATGATCAGATCGGGCGAGGGATGTGGCTCCCAGGGCGCCGTGTGATGCTCACCGATCCAGCATTCCGTGTAGCCGAGCTCATCGAGCCATCTGAGCACCTGGAGGTCCCACTCGTGCCCATCCTTGAGGCTTCTCTCGGGCGGGTGCGACGGCATTGTGAAATATCCGATCTGCATTGATACCTCCGTTTATGACGTGAACAATCCCTCGGGCGCACACATGAAGGGTAGGGCAACATTCGGGCAGGTCAAGGAGGGGCGTGCGTCGGCAATGGGTTGGATTTGCCGGGCAGACGAGACGTCGGCGCTTGACCCGCATCAAGATGTGGGTGCGGGCCGAATGCAGAGTGTCGCGGACGGCTGGTTGCGGTCGCAGACGGCATTTTTGTACTCAACTTGGGAACTCAGGGGCGATGTCCAACCCGATCACTGACAAAGCGGAAGTCGCGATCGACTTCCCGGATAAATTCTACATGGGCTCATTTGGTCGCGAGAGCCGTTTCGATGTGACGGCCGACAAGGAGGGCATGCACTTGCATTTGAACCGGGACGGCGCTGAAAAGCGCCATGTCGGGTTTCACGTCCACTACTATCTGCTGGAAGATATCCTGGCGGCGCTGGGCGAGGCGGTTGCCGGGGCAGGTGACATCGACGCCGATCACAAAAAGCGCTTGGCCCAGGCTGCCACGCGCCTTGCGGATGCTTGTACCAAGGGCTGACATTCGGGCGGCAAGGTGCCGCCAGCGCCAGCGGCGGCGCGGCGGTCCTGCTGCGGATGATAGATCGCGCTATTCCGCCGCTTCGCCCGATTTCACCAAACGATCGATGGCCACGCCCTTGCCGATGCCCTGACGTTGCTTGAAGGGCGTGGTGTCCAGCTCACCGAGTTCGATCTCGCGTGCGAGGACCTTGCGTTTCCACTCCTGGTGCTCGCTTTCGCGGGCGTGGAACTCGGGCATGACCTCCTTGGCAAACAGCTCGAGGCTTTCGCAGATGTGCTCGTGTTTGTTGCGGCCGGCCTGGTTCAGCAAGATGATGCTGTCGACTTTCGACGTCTCGAATTTTCGGAGCTTGTTGCGGATGGTCTCAGGCGAGCCGATCAGACCGCCGCGCAGGGCGGCCTCGGCCTTGTCGGGATTGGCCGCCTTCCACTTCTGATACTCATCCCACAGGTTGACGGTACCGGCCTTGGCACGCTCGACGCCCCGGCCGGTGCCGATGTTGCGGCCGTTGGCGCCGGAGTAGTAGGCAAGCGAGAACTGGAAAAAAGTAATGCCGTCGGCACGCCGCCGCGCTTCTTCATCCGTCTCGGCACACATGAAGTAGCTGACCATGGCGATGTTGCAGTTCGACTGGTAGTCCGTCAGCTTTTCCTGTCGTTTGACGAAGGCATTGTAATAGGCGTGCACCCAGGCGTGTGCCATCTCGGCAGAGAGGAATTGGAAGCCCAGGGCGCCGATGCCGCGCCGGCCTGCCATTTCGATGGTCTCGAGTTGGGAGCAGGCAACCCAGAGCGGCGGGTGGGGTTTCTGCACGGGCTTTGGCAACACATTGCGCAATGGGAATTTGAAATAGGGCCCGTCGTATTCCCAGGCCTCGGTCGTGAACATCGGCATGATGCAGCGAACGGCGTCTTCCCAGACGGCGCGCTTGGTATCGAGGTCGCGGTCGAAGGGCCGAGCTCCGTCATGCTGGCACCTTCGCCCATGCCGAATTCGACGCGGCCGTTGGAGACGAGATCGAGGGTGGCGAACCTTCTCGACAACGCGGGCAGGATGGTTGGTGGTGATCTGGATGATGCCGTGGCCGAGGCGGATGTTCTTGGTGCGCTGGCTGGCAGCCGAGAGGAAGACTTCTGGCTGGGGCGAGTGGGAGTACTCTTCCAGGAAGTGGTGTTCGACCTGCCAAGCGTAATCGTAGCCTAGGCGGTCGGCGATCTCGACCTGATCGAGGGCGTTTTGATAGAGCTGACGCTCGTCATCCTGGGCCCATGGGCGCGGCAGTTGCATTTCGTAGAAGATGCCGAATTTCATGGGTGTGCCTCCTGGTGGCGGATGCGGCGTGGCGTTGGGCGCTTTTGGTCAAGCGGATGAGTGCTGGCGTGCCGCGGCTGCATTGGCAAACGCTGCTCAGATCCTCATGCCTTGGTGTGGACGCACGCCTAGCCACAGGCTCACCCGACATGCCGGCGAACGTCAAGCATGCCTTGATCGATGGCGAGGCAAAAGGATTGTAAGGTCAGCGCTGCCCGTTACGCCCGCGACTTGTGCGATGACGGGTCGGGCGAAGGCTGTCGTGGCGAGGTTTCAAGGCTTGCGGAAGGCCAAGATGTTGGCTGCTTGCGATGGCATTCGGGGGCGCCCGTCAGTTTGCAGGTCGTCTCCAGGCGGCGATGTGAAAGCGTCGTCGAGCAGCATCGCCATCTGCACCGCGGGCTTGGCATGGGCGTTGTAATAGGCCCGGTTGGCGCGTCCCATGCTGTCAGCCAAGGCGGGATCTGCGAGTAGTCGGCGGCATTGAGCTATGCATTCGTCCGGGGTCGTGTAGGCGAGATAGTTCCGGCCCTCGATCAGAGGCTCGACAGGCTGATAGCGGATCGGATTGCAGACGATGGCCAGGCCAAGCGCCATGTATTCGGGGATGCGGAAGGCGACGGAGTCGTGCACGCCGCGCGAATAAATGCCGATTCTGGCGCGGCGTGGCTGATTGAGCCGAGCGGCGTTCTGGAGGCCGCGGCCGGTCAACGCCTTGGCGTAGTGCATGATGGCGTGGGGTTCCAGGCGCAATGCCGCCCACGAAGCGGTGCGAAGGCCTCCTTGAGTGCATGACGGTTTCGACGCGCTCGTAGTTCAGCTTGATGATCTCGGGGTCGTCATCCTCAGGGGGCCACACCGCGTCGCACACGATCGTGCCGTCAGGCGTTGTGTCCTCGTGGGCTTCGAGATGTTCGGTCGAGGCAATGCCACGCAGCAGCTTGAGGTCGCGCACAAGGCGGCGCCCGGCAGCGGCGAACGGCATGCGTTCGGGGCCATGGCAGTGCTGTGCGAACAGCCCGAAGGCAGCGTGTGCCAGTTCCCGCGCGCAGGGGCTGAGGCAGCAGAAATTGAAACCCATGGGCCGGATCTTCTCGACCTGGGCCTGGGATTGCGGGGCGAGGAGATCAAGGTCGAGGCTGCGCTTGTAGTAGACGTCGGCGAAGGCAATCCCCGCTGTGCTCAAGAACGCTCCGGAATCGGCGAGGTCCAGCACCACGCGCTTGATCTCGCCCGTGACCGTGTCGGTCACCTGAAGGTAAGGAGCAGATGAAGACTGCGTTCGCCATGCTCTGTCGTGAAGGTCAGCTTCAGTGAAAGATCACCGGCTGCTTCGAGATCGCTCGGGCCGACAGGACCATGGACGCATAGAACAGATCTAGTGTGGGGAGAAAATAGCCATTCGACGTTGTATCTCATGCAATTTTCTCTCTCATTTGCGCTTTGGTCCAACTAAAGAGAGACTTGCGGTCGCGCAATATCAGTTGCCTGTGTAATCTTAATCTGCCCGGCAAGAAGGAGGGCGCTTGTTGTGGGAGCCCGGCGGCGTCGCTTCGGTGGTTTTCGGCTTTTCTTCAATGCCTTGGTAGTTGCGAAGTCATAAGCCGAACGTCGGGGCTGATGTGCAAGCAAATCAAAGTGGCAATGCAACTGGAGTGATGCTTCGGTCTGCCGGTTGCTGTTTTCGCGGGTGGCATTGGGCGTCGACATCGCTGTCCGGGGGGCGGCGTAGCAAACAGCCGTCTCTGCATGTGCTGATTTGGGGACGCCATTGCGCGCAGCGCACCGCATAGCCATATCGAATTGGGAATGCGGATGGGAATGCACGGCCATGGACACCGCTCGGAGATGTGGGCCAGCACCGCGAACATCACCCCATCGATGGACTGTCGCCTGCGGCCGCCCATTCACCTGATGCATCCTCGCCTGCTACGGCGCACAGAGGTCGCCAGCCGTCATTCGGGTGCAAGGCGCGATAGCGGTGTGTCGGCACTAAGCCAATGTTCGAAACCTGAATTGGAACCGGCATGATCGACTCCATTATGTTCGCTGCTGCGCGTGTGCTCACGTTCGATGGGACACAGCCCATGACCAACGCCAGCGGGTTCTTTTTCGAGCGCGAGGGCCGGCTGTTTCTGGTGACCAGCCGACATGTCATGAGCGACGAACCGACCAATCATTTCCCCAATCGTATTGAGATCGAACTGCATACCGATGCCGTCAATCTGGCCAAGTCCATCGGCTTTTCGATCCCGCTTTATGCGGATGGCAAAAGCATCTGGCGGCAAGGGCAGGATTCCGCCGGCGAGATCGATGTTGCGGTCATCGAGCTGGAGCGCTCGGCGCTGCCGGCGACCGCAGTGCTGCAGGCCTTTACGCCAGAGCATCTCTATGGGCGGGACGATAAGATCGAAGTCGGAAGTCCGCTATTGATGGTTGGATTTCCGCTGGGCTTTCACGACACGTTGCACCACATGCCGGTCGCCCGTCATGCGGTGCTCGCCTCGCCATTCGGCTTGCGGTTTCAGGGGGAAGGCTACTTTTTGACGGACGCGCGGACCCATCGCGGCACGAGCGGTGCGCCAGTGGTGATCAAGGCGCCGCAGTTGCCTTCGCACGGGGACGAGGGCCTGGCGTGGATGCTACTCGGCATCCACTCCGCGCGGCTGGACGTCGGTACGCGCGATCACGAGATCGACGAAGCCCTCGGTCTCAACTGTGCCTGGTACGCCGATATCCTCATGACGCTGACGCAAGCGTGAGGAGGGAGCCCACCCGACTGCAGATCAATTCGGGACGGCAGCGGCTCATCGCGCGCGGTCCATTCGCCCGATGTCGTTAGAGATGCTGATGGCGCTCCGAGGCCTGGCGTTTGGAATGCTGCCGCTAAAGTCGATCGGGTTCTGGGAGGCGTATGATTAGCGTGGCTTGAGCGCGACAGCACACAAGCACGTAGGGGCTGCTCTCGACATAGTTGTTGCCCTAGTTGAAATGCAATTATAAGTTGTGCTCAGGATCTGTTGTTCCATGAGCAGGGTGTCATGCTGACAGACATTGAAGTCCGCTGGGCATATTCAGAAATTCTGGGGCGCCAACCCGAAGACGAAAATGTCGTGTCTCAATGGTTGGCCCGGTGCGGGTCCCTGAAGGAGTTGGTTTCGGGATTCCTGCGTTCCGACGAGTTCAGGATCAGGACGGGGCAAACTCGGGGGAAAGACGTGCTTTATCATGCAACCCGGCATGGTTTCATGTTTCCCGTAAGGATGAGTGATCTCGACTATTACCGATGCTATGTCGCGTGCGATTACGAAGCTGAGGAATCGGACGTTCTGGTGGCGTTGATCAGGGCCGGTGACACGGTAGTGGATCTCGGCGCGCGTCATGGATGGTTTACGATGCTGATGGCGCGTGCCGTCGGTGTGGACGGCTCCGTCGTCGCGTTTGAACCTTCAACGGGCGAGTCGGTGTCGATTGCACAGGGACTGGCCGTCAACGGCTACCGCAATGTCACCATTGTCAATAAGGCAGTCGGGGATCAGGTTCGGACGGTCAGGTACTCGGAGGATCGTGGTCAGATTGTCGAGGTGGGTCTCGTTAATCGCGACGTTGAGATGATCACGTTGGACGGCTTTTTTGCCAACTGGCCGACGCGCGTGACGACATTGAAGATGGATATCGATGGCGCGGAGACGCTAGCGTTGCGAGGCGGCTTAGACTTTCTCAGAAAACATCGACCGTCCATTGTCATGGAGGTCAACGATGCACAGCAACGCGAAGTGAGCGGTGTATCTGGTTATACGCCGATAGAAATCGCATCCTCTATTGGCTATAGGGTCTACAGCCTTTCAGGTGACGAAATGACCCAAGAAGCAGCAGTCGCAAATTTCTCAATTGGCCGAATTTTCTCTGTTGTCTTGCGCATGGAAAGCTGAGCGAGAGTTGGCTTTTACTGTCGGACGCCCGGTTGAAGGCGGCCACGTATGAGCGTGGGCCGCCAGCTGGGTTGCGCCTCAACAACAACCGCCGCCCGATGGTGCGCAGGCGGCTGCTGCCGTGGTCGTTGATGTGCCGGCGAAGGGTATGGATGTGCCGCATCCGGCAAAGATGCCGTAATGGCGTGAGAAGTCGCCGTAAAAATCGAAATGCGAGGCAAAGCGCGTGTCGGCCAGCATGCGCCAGGTGTTGCCGCATACGGGAAACACCTTCCCGGTCTCGATCATGTGGTGGCCGTCGAGTGGGAAGGCATGCTCGGCGCCCTCGATGGTGCCCTTGTAGACGACGGCCTGGCCGTAGTCCTCGCAATGGCTTTCCAGCGCATCGATCTTGAACAGTCGATAGGTCGCCGAGAAGAATTGCGCCTGGCCGAGTTTGGCGACCAGCTTCTCGTCCGTGACGGGCAAGGGCCGGTCGGATACCAGGCGGGGATCAGCGAAACCGGCTTTCTTGGCGAGGTTCAGGAAATCGTTCCAGTAGAGCGCGCCGCCCAGGCATTCGCCGTAGAGAACGGGATCGGTCATGACGGCTTCGGGCAATCGGCGGTCGGCGTAGACGTCGGCGAAATAGAGTTCGCCGCCGGGCTTCAAGAGGTCGTAGGCGCCCTTCAGAACCGCGAGCTTGTCGGGCGAAAGGTTGATGACGCAGTTGGAGACGACAACGTCGAAGCTGGCAGGTTCGAGGCCGAGATCTGCGAGGTTCTCGATATAGCCTTCGATGAAGCGCACTTTGGCGCCCTCAGGCCCGAAGCGGTCGCGGTGCCAGTCGAGGTGGCGATTGGCGACGGCAAGCTGCTCCTTGGTCATGTCGACGCCGACAACTTCACCCTTGGGGCCCGCGAGTTGCGCAAGCACATAGCAGTCGCGACCGGAGCCCGATCCGAGATCGAGGATGCGCGTGCCTTCGAGCAATTCCGGCGCAACCAGACCGCAGCCGTAGTACTTGGCCAGCACCTCGTCATGGACGTTGGCGATGAGGGCCTTGATGCGGGCCGGCATGTCGTCGGGTGTGCAGCAGGCCTGGGTTTTCAGGTCTGATGAGGTTTGCAGCACCTGGCCATAGTAGTTCTTGACGACCTCGATGTTCATGCGTCGATCTCCTGGTGCCGATGTTGCAGGCTGCCGTCACCAATGCAGCCCGTGTGCGACTGTTTCATGACGCGGTCGTGTGGCGCTCAAGGCCGCATCGAGAAGCTGCGCGGGCCTGGTGTGCGAAGGGGCTCGGCGAGGCGTGCAAACTCGCACAGGAGAGGCCGGGTTTCGCGGGGATCGATGATCTCCTCGATGCCAAAGGCTTCCGCCGAGCGGAACGGGGATTTCAGCGCGTCGAGCCGCCGGCTGATCTCTTCCATCTTGGCGGCCTTGTCGTCTGCGGCGTCGATCTCAGCGCGATAGGCCGCCTCCACGCCGCCTTCGAGCGGTAGCGATCCCCAGGACGAGGAGAGCCAGGCATATCGCATGGAGAAGCGGCCAGCCGGAACGTGGGCTGCGCCGGCCACGCCATAGACGTTGCGGGTGATGATCGTGCACCACGGCACCGTGGTCTGGTTGATGGCCGCCATGGCGCGCACGCCCTGCGAATGGTGGCGCTCTTCTCAGCTTCGAGACCGATCATGAAGCCCGGGCAATCGCAGAGGTAGACGACCGGCAGATGGAACGTTTCGGCCAGGTCGACGAAGCGGATGACCTTGTCGCACGCATCGGCCGTCCAGGCGCCCATGGCATGGAAGGGATCGGAGGCGAGGACCGCCACCGGCAGACCTTCGAGGCGGGCGAGGCCGGTGATGACCGGGCGGCCGAAATGCCGGCCGATTCCATGAACGAGCCCTGATCGAAAACGGCATCTGCCACCGTGCGCATCTTATAGGGCTGCGTCTTGTCGCGCGGGACGATGGTGAAGAGACGCTCCTCGCGCCGTTCGGCCGGATCCCAGCAGGGCTGGCGCTGTGAGACCGTGTAGACGGAGGAGGGGAGGTAGGACAAAAACATGCGCGCGCGTTCGAACGCCTGCTCCTCGGTGTCGACGGCATCGTCGACGCCACCGGCCTCGCACTGGATCTGCCAGCCGCCGAGCGCTTGCTTGTCGAGGGCCTGCTTGTCGCCGATGCGTGCGACGACGGGGGAGCCAGCGACGAACATGGCGGACGTGGTTTTGGTCATGACGGAGTAGTGGCTGCCGGCGACATAGGCGGCGCCAAGGCCGGCCACTGAACCAAGCCCAAGCGCCACGACGGGGACGACGCCCATATTGGTCGCGAGCAGCTTGTAGCGGTCGGAATTGCCATCCAGTCCGCCGGGTAGATTGGTGTAGCCTTTGGTTTCGATGGTCTTGACCGAGCCGCCGCCGCCCGAGCCTTCGATGATGCGGATGATGGGCAGGCGCAATTCGGCGGCCATACGCTCGGCGAGGACGGACTTGTTGGGGATGGTGGCATCGGCTGAACCGCCGCGTACGGTGAAGTCGTCGCCGGTGATGACCACGGGGCGGCCGTCGAGCAAGGCGCGGCCGGTGATGCGGTTGGAGGGTGTGAAGTCCTTGAGGCGGCCGGTCTCGTCGTAGCTCCGCGGCCAGCGATGGCGCCGATCTCGTTGAAGGTGCCGGGATCGGCCAAGCGTTCGATGCGCTCGCGGATGGTCAAGCGGCCGCCGGCATGTTGCCGCGCCACCTTGTCAGGCCCGCCCATTTCGCGCGTAGGCCTCGCGGCGACGCAATTCGTCAAGTTCCGGCTGCCAACCCGTGGTTGGCATGTTGCCTATTGCATTGTCGTTGGCCATGGAACTCGTCCTGGAAAAAGCGCCTAATCCTTATCCCGGCCCTCGACAGGCCGGATATGCTGCATCAAACTCCACGGGTTGGCGCGGTCACGTCAAGATAGCTTGCACCCCAGGAGGAAACCATGTCGCACGATAATTGGAAGTTCTCACACAATCTGGCCAGCGATGCCACGTGGACGCCGGGCTTGAGGGAGATCTTCGAGTACCGCGACCTCGGCTTCAAGGATTCGACCAACGGCGACTATGTCGCACACGTCATCCGCCACAACGGCAAGAAGGCGAAGGACGAGGTGCAGAAGTGGCACGTCCACGATTGCACGTTCCAGATGGTTTATGTGCTCAATGGCTGGGCGACGTTCGAGTACGCGGGCCAGGGGGTCAAAACCATCAAGAAGGGCGATTGCATCAACCAGCGGCCGGGCATCCCGCATCGGGAGGTCGCCTGTTCGGAGGATTTCGAGGTGCTGGAAGTGGTAGCGCCCGCGAATTTCGCGACCCGGGTGGTCGAAGGACCGGACGGCAAGCTCGAAGCGGCGGAGTAAGCGCGGGCCAGCCGTTCGTAGAGGCGGGAAGGGGGGCGTCGGCCCCCCCTCTTTTGCATTATGGGCGCCATGTAGCAGGCAATTGGCGCGCCCGGGCCTCAGGCGGCGACTTCGCCGCCCAGATAATCAACGGCTGCCTGCACGCCGCCGCTGCCGTGCGGGATCTTGAGGGCCTTCAAAGCCATTTCGACGGCGCCGAGGGTGCCCAGCACCATGGGGGCGTTGGTGTGGCCCATGTGGGCGATGCGGAAGGCCTTGCCGGACAATTCACCCAGGCCCACGCCGAGGACGACGCCGCATTTTTCGCGCGTGTAATCGAGGATCTTCTGTGGGTCGGTGCCTTGGACGAGGACGTTGGTGACGGAGTTCGACCGCTCGCCAGGCTCGGTGACGTTGAAGGCGAGGACTTGACCCTCGGCCCATTTGGCGACCGCGCGGCGCGTGGCCTCGGCCAGCAGTGCATGGCGCCGGTAGGCGTTCTCCTGGCCTTCGGCGAACAGCAGGTCGACGGCTTTGCGGAGTGCAAACAGCAGATGCTCGGGCGGTGTGCCGCAGTACTTGTGGTAGGAGATATCGCCGTCGCGGAAGGTCCAGTCCCAGTACATGGTGCGCATGCCCGCCGTCGCGTGCGCGGCTTTGGCCTTCTTGCTGGCGGCCACGAAGGCGAGTCCCGGGGGTGTCATCAGACCCTTCTGCGACCCGGCCATGGCGACATCGACGCCCCACTTGTCCATCTCGAATGGCATGCAGCCGAGCGATGCCACGGCATCGACCATGAGCAGGGCCGGATGGGCTGCGTCATCAATGGCGCGGCGGATGGCAGGAATGTCGTTGACGCAGGACGAGGCCGTATCGATCTGCACGACCATGATGGCCTTGATGGTGTGGTCCTTGTCGGCTTTCAGGTGGGCTGTGACCCTGGCCGGATCGACAGCGCGGCGCATGGAGCCCGGCAGCACTTCGATCTGGGCACCCATCATGGCGGCCATCTCGCCCCAGCCGATGGCAAAGCGCCCGCTTTCGAGAACGAGCACCTTGTCGCCCTTCGAGAGGACGTTGGAAAAGGCCGCTTCCCAGCCGCCATGTCCGTTCGAGGAGTAAATGTAGACGCGCTCGGACGTGCCGAAAACCCGGCGCATGTCCTGGTGGATGCTTTCGCCGAGACCGAGCATGCCGCCGGAATAGATGTCGACGGCCGGCCTGTGCATGGCCTGCAGCACCTCGTCGGGGACATTTGTTGGGCCGGGTATGGACAGGAATTCGCGGCCGCGGGCGACGCTCATGGGGCTTATCCTTGCAGGGATCGGTTGTGGCAGGAGTCTTAGGGGGCTGGGGCTTTTGGGGCAAGCGAACTTGCGCCCGGTGCGCGTGGGGACGGACGGTGCAACCTGGAAAAAACCTCATTGCTGGGTCCCAAGATCGGGGCAAATTTTGCCGACACTTGGGTGAAGTTAGAACGCGGCCCAGTTTCCCCCGGCATCGGGCTGGTCCATAATGGTCGCGGTAGTCCAGGCGGTTCCCTGCCGTTCATTCGAGCCACGTGCGCCATTGCGTATCGCCCGGCCGGTCATCAGCCCTGGCCAAGCCGTCAACGTACGCCTGAAAGGTCTCACAATGCCAAATTCCATTCGGACGACATCGGGGCGTGGCCGCGTCTTTGAGAGTGTCCTCGATACGGTCGGCGATACGCCGGCAATCCGCGTCAACAATCTGGCGCCCGCCAACGTCAACCTCTACGTCAAGGCCGAGTATTTCAATCCGGCTTCGTCGGTGAAGGATCGCCTCGCGCTCAACATCATCGAGGCCGCCGAGCGAAAAGGCACACTGAAGCCCGGCATGACGGTGGTTGAGGCAACCAGCGGCAATACCGGCATCGGGCTTGCCATGGTCTGTGCCGCCAAGGGCTATCCGTTGGTCATCACCATGGCCGAAAGCTTCTCGATCGAGCGGCGCAAGCTGATGCGGTTTCTCGGTGCCAAAGTGGTGCTGACGCCGCGGGCCGCCAAGGGGCTTGGCATGTACCAAAAGGCCGTGGAGCTGGCCAAGGCCAACGGCTGGTTCCTGGCCAGCCAGTTCGAGACCGATGCCAACGCCGACATTCACGAGGCGACGACGGCGCGGGAGATCATGGCGGATTTCAAGGGGCGCAAACTCGATTATTGGGTGACCGGCTATGGGACGGGTGGCACGTGCGCCGGTGTGGCGCGCGTTCTGCGTAAGGAGAGCCCGGGGACGAAAATCATCCTCTCCGAGCCTGCCAATGCACAGCTGATCGCCAGCGGCCACGGCCAGGAGCGCGATGCGAGCCACGCACCGGCCGTCAGCCACCCAGCCTTCAACCCGCATCCGATCCAAGGCTGGACGCCCGACTTCATTCCTTATGTGTTGCAGGAAGCGATCGACAAGAAGTTCTTCGATGAACTGATCCCGATCGATGGCAACGAGGGCATCGAGTGGGCCAGGAAGCTGGCGCAGAAGGAGGGCATCATGACCGGTATTTCCGGTGGCTCGACCTTTGCCGTCGCGATGAAGATCGCGGCCAAGGCAGCGCCCGGCAGCACCATCTTGTGCATGCTGCCCGACACCAGCGAGCGCTATCTGTCTTCTCCGCTGTTCGAAGGTATCGCTGAGGACATGACGGCTGAGGAAGTGGCGCTCTCGAAGTCGACGCCGGGCTTCCAGATGGGCTGAAGCGTCTCGTAGCGGCGGCGTGGCGAGGCAAGGGCGTGTCTGCTGCGCCGCTGGTTGCGAGGCAACTTATCGCTTTCGGGGCCGCCCGTCGGTAACAACGACCCGTGGGGTTAGCGAATGAAAGTCGAGATCGAATACTGCGGGGCTTGAGGCTACGAACCGCGCGCCCGTGTGGCGCGGGCTCTGATCCAAAAGGCAAAACCGGCTGCCGCAGTGACGTTGCGCAAAGGCAGCGGCGGTGTTTTCGAGATCCGTGTTGATGGGCGATTGGTCTATTCCAAGCAAGCAACGGGCGCGTTCCCAACCGACGGCGAGGTGTTGGCGAGCCTCACATGAGGCGGAGCGGACGTCGATTCGTCGACGGGGCCTCGGGTGGTTGACCGCGGCCGATTGTGGACCCAGCGTTCGCGGGATCGCCTCAAGCGCTTGGAGCGGCGCTCGAAATTGGGCCCTGCCTGCGGCGGGCGATCGCAAGCAAACCTCATGGCCGGAAGGCCAGGTGTGGCGGTGAGGACGCGACAAGCGGGATCGGGGCGGCTATAAGCCCGCAAACATCATCAGCCGGAACGCGTCCTGCCAGCCATGACCCAATATCCCGCTATCACGCCCGAGGTCGTCGCCTCCCACGGTTTCAAGGGTGACGAGTATCCCCGCCTGCTGGAGATCCTGGGTCGCGAGCCGACCTTCCTGGAGCTTGGCATTTTCTCCGTGATGTGGTCGGAGCACTGCTCCTACAAATCGTCGCGGTTCTGGTTGAAGCAATTGCCGACCAGCGGTCCGCAGGTGATCCAGGGGCCTGGAGAGAACGCCGGCATCGTGGACCTGGGTGATGGGGACGCTGCCGTTTTCAAGATGGAGAGCCACAACCATCCCTCCTACATCGAGCCCTACCAGGGCGCTGCGACGGGCGTCGGCGGCATCATGCGCGATGTGTTCACCATGGGCGCGCGACCGGTGGCGAACCTGAACGCCTTGCGCTTCGGCGATCCTGCCCACCCCAAAACCCGCCATCTGGTTTCGGGTGTGGTGCGCGGCATTGGCGGCTATGGCAATTGCGTGGGCGTACCGACGGTCGGCGGCGAGACCAACTTCGATGCGGCCTACAACAACAATATTCTCGTCAACGCCATGTGCGTGGGCCTCGCCAAGACAGACAGGATTTTCTATTCCGCCGCCAAGGGCATCGGACTGCCCGTTGTCTATGTCGGCTCGAAAACCGGACGCGACGGGATCCACGGCGCCACGATGGCGTCGGCGGAGTTCGACGACAAGTCGGCCGAGAAACGCCCGACTGTGCAGGTCGGCGATCCCTTCACCGAGAAGCTGCTGATCGAGGCCTGTCTCGAGCTGATGGCGACGGATGTGATCATTGCGATCCAGGACATGGGCGCTGCAGGTCTGACCTCATCGACGTCGGAAATGGCCGACAAGGGCGGGGTCGGCATCGACCTCGATCTCGACCATGTGCCCCAGCGTGAGACCGGCATGACGGCCTACGAGATGATGCTCTCGGAGAGCCAGGAGCGCATGCTGATGATCCTCAAGCCCGGCCGCGAGCCGGTGGCTGAGGCGATCTTCAAAAAGTGGGGCCTGGATTTCGCGGTTATCGGCAAGACGACGGATACGGGGCGGCTCATTGTGCGCCACAAGGGGGTGACGGAAGCCGACCTGCCGGTCGACAAGCTCGCCAATTCGGCGCCGCTCTACGAGCGTCCCTGGGTTGCAACGCCGGCGCCGAAACCCATTCTGCCGGAGTGGGTGCCGGCGCCCAATGGCATCCTGGCGTGTCTGGAACGCATGATGGGCTCGCCGCAATTGTGCTCGCGGCGCTGGATCTGGGAGCAGTACGACCATACCGTGATGGGCGATACCATCCAGCGGCCGGGCGGCGATGCGGCGGTGGTGCGCGTGCACGGTACGACCAAGGGCCTCGCCATCGCGTGCGATGTGACCCCGCGCTACTGCCTGGCGGATCCAGCGATGGGGACGAAGCAAGCGGTCGTGGAGACGTGGCGCAACCTGACTGCGGTCGGTGCGGAGCCGCTGGCGATTACCGACAACATGAACTTTGCCAATCCGGAGCGGCCGGAAATCATGGGCCAGTTCGTGGGCTCGGTGGAGGGCATGAAGGAAGCGTGCGCGGCGCTCGCCTATCCCGTCGTTTCCGGCAACGTCTCACTTTACAATGAGACCAATGGCGTGGGCATCCCGCCGACGCCTGCCATCGGTGGCGTCGGTCTCATCCGCGATCTCGCCAAGACGTCGGACATGCGGCTGAAGTCGGAGGGTGACCTGCTGGTGCTGGTCGGGCGCGAGCAAGGCCATCTCGGCCAATCGATCTATCAATTGCTGGAGACGGGGCGCAACGAGGGCGCACCACCGCCGGTTGATCTTGCCGATGAGATCAAGGCCGGCAATCTCGTGCGGTCGCTGATCCAGGCGGGCAAGGTATCTGCTGTGCACGACGTTTCCGACGGTGGCCTTGTGGTGGCGGTGGCGGAGATGGCGCTCGCCGGTGGCAAGGGTGTCGAGCTTTACCCCTACGAAGGGCGCTTGCCGGCCCACGCCGTATGGTTCGGTGAGGATCAGGGGCGGTATGTGCTCGCCTGCAATCCTTCGGTGGCGGAAGAGATCGCGGAACGCGCCCGGTTGCTGGCGCTGCCGGCCCGGATCGTCGGCCGGGTGGTCGGCAGTCAGTTGACCCTGAAGGGAGAGGATGCGGTGCCGCTTGACCAGTTGCGCGCCATCCACGAACGTTGGCTGCCAACCTACATGGCGGGCGAGATCAATTGAGCCCGCGCTCACCAGGACACACCCATGAGCTTGCAAGCTGACGTCGACCAACTTTTGTCTGCTGCCGTCGATCGCGGTGAGGTGCCCGGTGTGATCGCCATGGCGACCGACGGCCGTGACATCCTTTACCAGGGGGCGTTCGGCAAACGGGAAATCGGCGGTGAGGCGTCGATGACGGTGGATACCGTGTGCTGGATCCACTCGATGACCAAGGCGATCACGGCGACGTGCCTGATGCAGCTTGTGGAGCAGGGTCGTATTGGCCTTGACGACGATACCGGCAAAATTCTGCCAGCCCACGCCGAGCCGAAGGTTCTGGAAGGTTTCGATGGTGAGGGAAAGCCGCAGCTCAGGCCGGCCCGCGGGGCGATCACGCTGCGTCGCCTGCTGACCCACACTGCAGGGTTCGTCTATGACACGTGGAACGCCAACCTGCTCCGCTACATGACGGAGACCAGGGTGTCGCGGTCTGAATCCTTCGAGCGGCCGGACAAGTGTCTGCCGCTGGGCTTCGATCCCGGCACGCGCTGGGAGTACGGGATCAATCTGGAATGGGCGGGCAAGGTGCTGGAGGCCATCACCGGCGACACGCTCGATGCCTATATGCAGAAGAACGTGCTGCAGCCGCTGGGGATGCTCTCGACGGGCTATCTGTTGCGGCCTGAGATCATGGACCGCCTGTCGGGCGTGCATCAGCGTCATGGCGACGGGCGGCTCGAGGCGGTGACCTTCAATCCGCCGCAGCGGCAGAAGGATTTTCTCGGCGGTGGTGGCCTCTATGGGTCGGCACCGGATTATATCCGCTTCATTCGGATGCTCATGGGCGGCGGCACTCTGGATGGCGTGCAGATCCTGAAGCCGGAGACGGTGGCGTTGATGGAGCAGAACCACATCGGGGAGATCGATGTCAGGGTCTTGAATTCGGCACGGCCGGAGCAGTCGAACGTGGTGGATTTGTTTCCGGGCCAGCGTCTCAAGTGGGGCTTGTCCTTCATGATCAATACCGAAGATGTGCCGGGCCGCCGTAAGGCCGGCACGCTGTCGTGGGCCGGTTTGCGCAACACCTACTTCTGGATCGATCCCCAAACCGGGGTTGGCGGCACGATCATGGCGCAGTTGCTGCCGTTCGCGGATCCGATCGTGCTCGGGCTGTATGACGGCTTCGAGCGGGCGGTGTTTGCCTCGCGCGCGTCGTGAGCCGGGTCGGTCGGACTGTGGCGGTGTGGACCATTTTCCGGCAAAATTAACGTGAACAAGGCACGCGCCGTATGGTGGGCTGCCGTATACTCGATGCTGTCGGGCCAAGAATAAGGGAGCAAACCAATGCCCATGGATGCCAGTGAGATCGAGCGCCTGATCAAGGCCGCTCTCCCGGATGCAACGGTCGAGATCAAGGATCTGGCGGGTGATGGCGATCATTACGCCGCGCACGTCGTGTCGCCGTCATTTGCCGGCAAGAGCCGGGTTCAGCAACATCAGGTCGTCTATGAGGCGCTGGGCGGGCGGATGGGCGGCGTTCTGCATGCGCTTGCACTTACAACTTCGGCGAAATAGCGGTTTTGCGTCCGACCGCTGGCGGCCCTGCCGGCGCGTCAGGGTTCAGGATTGGGGCATAAAATTACCGCTCGCCGATTGACTTGGGCGTGTTGGGATCGCACATGATGACTTGTCGGGCGGCCTTGAACCGCCCAAGACTCTAGAGGAACACGATCATGAGCCAGCAGCAGGACATCAACGACCACATCGCCAAGCTGATCGCCGACAACGACGTTGTGCTGTTCATGAAGGGCACCAAGAGCATGGCCCAGTGCGGTTTCTCGCATCAGGTCGACGCCATCCTTCAGCACCTGGGTGTTGATTACAAGCCCGTCAACGTGCTCGAAGACATGTCCATTCGTGAGGGCATCAAGGCGTTCAGCAACTGGCCGACCATTCCCCAGCTCTATGTCAAGGGCGAGTTTGTCGGCGGCTGCGACATCATCCGTGAGATGTTCCAGGCCGGCGAGCTGCAGGAATTGCTCTCGGAAAAGGGCGTCGGCCACAACGAGCGCACGCTGTCGGCCTGAGGCCAAGCCAGCCATTGAAACGCTGTCGTCCGCGCGCGGCATCGCGCGGAGGGCGTTTCTGCGCGCGCGGTGTCACGCTGCCTTGCTATCGCCATGGGGCCGAGTGTCCTATCATCTCGAACCCGGTCTGAGTGGCCGGGGCGCGGGTGAGCGAGGCGGAGGCAGGGCGAGGCTGTGGCCGAGGCGATGCGGGGTGAGTTGGACCGGGCCAAAACCGTGCGGAACGGTGCCGTGGAGGCGCCCGCTGGGCGCGGGGCGGTATCACCGCAGGCTTCCGTCGCCGGGCCGATTACGGAGCGGCCGCCCGGTACGCTCGGGGGGCGGCGGTTCCTGTTGGGGCTTGCCATCATCGGCGCTTCGATTTCGCTGGCGCTGGGCGTGTCGTTGCCGAGCATCAAACTCACCAAGTTCTATTTCTTCTCGACCGAGTATTCGCTGATCTCGACCGTCGAGAGTCTCATTCACCGCAACCAGTTCTTTCTCGGCGGTCTGGTGCTGGTGTTTTCCATCCTGCTGCCGGTCTTCAAGATCCTCTATCTGGTGATCCTGACGACCATGCCGGTCGAGGTGTTGGAGCGCCAGTACCGGCGCTTGCGGGCTCTCGAATGGCTCGGCAAATGGTCGATGCACGACGTGCTGGTGCTGGCGCTGATGATCTTTTTCATCAAAAGCCAGGGCATCTATGACGCAACCAGCCTTTCGGGGGTGTACTTCTTCACGCTGGCCGTCATGTTCATGATCCTGGCCTATGCGTGGATCAATATCTTCTCACTCAATGCCATCAAGGCCAAGTCGGTGCGGGTCGAAGCCCGGGAGATGCGGCCCCGCTCGGCGTTGCGCAATTTCATGCTGGCGCTGTTCATCCTGGTCGCGTCCATTTCGTTTGCACTGGGCGTGATGCTGCCCTCGATCCGGTTCACGACAGTCTATGTGTGGACCAACGAACATTCGATTGCGTCCATCATCTGGGCGTTGTGGTCGACGCGGGAGTTCTTCCTATGTGCGGTCATCGCGGTGTTCTCGGTGATGTTTCCTTTCCTCAAGCTGCTGTATCTGCTCACCTTGTGTCTCTCACCCAACATCTCGGCAGACTTCCGGCAGCGTTCGATCTCGACCATGGAGTGGCTCGGGCGCTATTCGATGACCGATGTCATGGTGCTGGCCTTGATGATCTTCTACATGAACTCGTCGGGTTATACGGAGGCGCGGGTGCTGCCGGGTGTGTACTGCTTTGCCGCGTCCGCGCTAATGACGATGATCGCCTACGGTTGGGCGAACTCGCCGATGCCGGCGCCGCGTGAGGTGCCGCCGGCGGGTGTCGTGCATCGCGATTTCGGCGAGCGGCAGACATAATACGTTGCGGCTGCGATCGGAGGCGGTCGGTGGCGAAAAACATGGGAGTGGGCGGGGATGGCGGACGGCAAGTCTGAACAGGTGCCGGACGGGGAAGTCTGGCTTGCGGATGATCCGGGCGCGGCTGCGGGCGATGCGCATCTCGTCTTCATCGGGCGGGTGGCCTCGGGCTGGTCGGGAGAGAGCCCGCCGCCCAAGAATCCGGGCGAAGCTCGCGAGCGGCGGAAGCCCGCCTCCATCACGATCGCGGAACCTTATCGCGCCGGGCTCGACGGCCTCAGCGGCTACTCGCACGTTATTGTGCTGGTTTGGCTCGACCGTGCCAGCCGGCGTCCGCTGATCATCCGGCGGCAACGGCATTTCGACAAGCCGCGCGGCGTTTTTTCCGTGCGCTCGCCGGTGCGGCCCAATCCGATCGGGCTATCGGTGGCGCGGCTTATCGGTGTCGATATGGACAGCGGACGGATCGACATCGACGCCATCGATTTTCTCGAGGGCACACCGGTGATCGATATCAAGCCGTATCGGCCGGGCATTGATGCCATCCCCGATGCCGTCGTAGGGTGAGGGCGCCCATGACTGTCCCGGGCGCTCCTGGAGTAGCTCAACCATGTCCGAACTCGAAATCATTGGCCCACCGTTTTCCAACTACGTGCGCTCTGTTCGCATGCTGTGCGAGGAAAAAGGTGTGCCCCACAAGCTGACGTCGGTGCGGCCGCACTCACCGGACGTTCTGGCCATCCATCCGGCTGGCCAGGTGCCTTGCATGAAGCATGGCGACGTCGCTTTGTTCGAGTCCAAGGCCATTGCGACCTACATTGACAAGGCGTTCCCGGGGCCGAAATTCATCCCCGACGATGCGCTGGGTGCGGCGCAAGTCGAGCAGTGGGTTTCCTACGGCAATGCCAAAGTCGACCGTTGCATCATGCGCGAGTTCGTGGTGCCGACGGTGTTTGCCGATAAGGAAAAGGGACCGGATACCGCGCGGATCAATGCGTCGATCCCGGAGATCGAGAAATGTGCCAAGGCGCTGGATGATGCGGTTGCCAAGACCGGCTATCTCGTTGGCACGTCGCTGACCTATGCCGACATGAACGTGTTGCCGATGCTGGCAACCGCCATGGGTTTTCCGGCGACGAAGGAGATCATCGCCAAGCACAAGCATCTTTCGGCCTACATCGCCAAGTTGACTGAGTTGCCCTCCTACAAGACGACGGCACCGCCGCCGCGCAAGTGAGCTTTCCCCTTCAAGTGCGGGGTTCGGCTGAGAATGCCGGGGGTCTGCACGGGGGCAATTGAAGACGCGGCCGCAGACGCGTTTGCATCTGCGGCCGGTTTCGTTTCTCAGGTCGTTGGCGGCCAGCGGTTACAGGGCGCCCGGGAAGATGCCACCGTCCAGCAGCAGGTTCTGGCCCGTGATGAAGCCGGCATGGGCCGAGCACATGAAGGCTGCGGCCGCGCCGAACTCCTCGGGCTGGCCGAAACGGCCTGCGGGCACGCTCGACTTGCGGGCGGCGTGCACCTCGTCGAACGATTTGCCCTGCAGCTCCGCCATCTTCTTGCTCGAGCCCGTGAGGCGGTCCGTCTCGAAGGGGCCGGGCAGGATGTTGTTGATGGTGACGTTGTGTGCAACCGCACGGCGGGCCATAACGGCAATGGCTCCGGTGAGGCCGGAGCGGGCGCCATTGGACAACTCGAGCGAAGCGATGGGCGCTTTGACGGATTGGCTGGTGATGTTGAGGATGCGGCCGAACTTGCGATCCATCATGCCGTAGACCGTGGATTTGATCAGCGCGATTGGCGTGATCATGTTCCATTCGACGGCCTTCCTCCAGTCGTCGAGATTGAAATCCTTGAAGTCGCCGGGTGGCGGACCACCGGCGTTGTTGATGAGGATATCGGGATTGGGGCAGGCCTTGAGGATCATGGCGCGGCCTTCGTCGGTGGTGACGTCGCAGGCAATGGCCTCGACCTTGACGTTGGCAGCCTTGCGGATCTCCTCACCGGTGCGCTCGATATCGGCCTTGGTGCGGGCGGAGATCACGACATTGACGCCTTCCTTGGCGAGCTGCATGGCGCATGCCCGTCCAAGGCCTTTCGATGCCGCACAAACGATGGCCGTGCGGCCGCTGATGCCGAGATCCATTGGTGTCCTCCACCGGTTCCGAAAACGCTAAAGACGACAAGACCTCGCAGCCGGGAGCTGCGAGGTCAAGTGGGCGTTGGACCTGCGAGAGGCGTCAGGCGGCGGCTTCCATCATCTCCGGCTCAGGCGTCAGTTGCTTCATCGAAAGCGACAGGAATGAGAGGGACGCGAAGGAGCAGTAGATCAGCACGGCGATGTTCAGCAGGGCCAGGACACCGACCAGGATGGGGTTCTGGCTGGCCAGGACTGCGAGCTGGGTGACGCCCTGCATGATGACGATGGGCAGGGACACCAGGCTGGCGGCGAAGGTGAGGCGCAGGGTGTTGCCACGGGTGGCCTTCAGGGCCTCGCCGAAACCCAGGCTTCGGCCAACGGCCACGGCCGGCAGAACCAGAAGGAAGCGGTTGAGGATCAACAGGGTCGGGATGAAGGCCAACGGCAGGAAGGGGGCCAGTGCGATCAGGCGCTCCAGCGACATCGGGCCCTCGCCGACGCCAACGGTGATGCTGGCAAGGGCAGCGGCAATGGCGAACATCAGCAGGTTGAAGAGTCCGGCCATGATGCCCAGCAGCATGGAGTAGCCGAGGTAGCCCCAAACGCCGCCGTCGATGCGGATTGGGCTTTGGGGGCGCTCGCCGCGGAAGATGCCGCGATGCCAACCGACGGCGACAGCCGGAATGGCGAGCAGGAAGGCAATGACCATGGCGATTACGGGAACGACACTGGCGCCGCCGATGAGGGTCGGGGAGGGCGTGTCCAGGCCATTGTTAACGAGAATTCCCGCACCTATCGAGAGGCCGCACAGGATCATGATCGTGATCCAGGGCCAGATCAGACGGAAAATGAGGCCGAGGTTGGCGAGAACAGAGCTCCAGGACTGGCGAACGGTCGCGAGCACGGGGAGTTTGATGGTCTGGGTCGTTTCCATAGTAGGTCTCCATGACAGGCAGGGTATGTCTGACAAGGAGACTACTAAACGGCGTTCATTGATACAAGACGGATCGTTTCACATTCGCGTGAGGGCGAACGTGATCGCTTGCGTGATGACGGCGGCAGGGAGGGCAGAGATCCCTCGGGATGCGTGGGGAGGATGCTGCTGGCGGTCTGGTGGTGCAGCCTGGCCCCGGGACGGCCGGCTTGTTCAGCCTCAAAGCCAGCCCTTGCGGCGGAAATAGAGGTAGGGCAGCACGGCAACCACGACCATCAAAGAGAGCGCCAGTGGGTAACCCCAAGGCCAGTCGAGCTCGGGCATTCGTTTGAAATTCATGCCGTAGATCGAGCCGACCAGCGTCGGCGGCATCAGCGTGACGGAGACAAGGGAAAAGATCTTGATGATCTGGTTCTGCTGGATGTTGATGGCGCCCAGGGTGGCGTCGAGCAGAAACGTAATGCGGTCGGAGAGAAAGCGCATCTGCTCGGTGAGCGAGCGAATATCGCGGATGGCGGTTTTGGTGCGGGCGATGGTGGCTTTGGAGTCCCCGCGGTCTTTGAGTACGGTGCCCAGATAAATCAACAGGCGTTCGAGGGAGAACGCGCTTTCCTCGAGTCGCGCGGTGATGTCGCCCTGGCGTCCGACCGCGCGCAGGGTTTCATCGAGTTTGCGGGATTGGCGGGTGGTAACATCGTTGCCACCAAAGATCGGGCCGGTCAGGCCTTCCATGCGATCCTGGATGCGCTCGGTGACGTCGGCAGCACGATCGATGATGGTCTCGAGCAGGCCCATCAAGACGTGAGCTGGTGCGCTGCAGGCAAGCTCGCCTTTGCCGGCTCTGGCTGCGAACAGGGGGAATGCGCGGGGCTCGTGGTAGCGGATGGTGACAAGGGCGGTGGCCGAGAGGACGAACGTGACGGTTGCCCCGCCCGGCACGTCGCTTTCGGCATTGTAGAGCACGAAGGCTGTCATGTAGTGGGCGCCATTTTCGGCATAGAGGCGGCTCGAGGCCTCGATCTCGCGGGCTTCGGCGCGCGTGGGGATGGAGATGCCCAGGTGCTTTTCGACCGCTGCATCCTCCTCAGGGGTCGGTTCCGTGAGGTCGATCCAGAGGGCCTCGCGCGTGAGGGTGGTATCGTCACGGGCCACCAAACATCCGCCTTTTGGCTCGTAGACGCGCAGCATGGGGCAATCCCTTGTCGGAGACGTGTCAGGTCATCGGGCGGCCATCGATCTCGGGGCCCTGGGTGTCGTCGTCGGTATCGGCGGGCTCGATGCCATCGCTGGCGCGCGTCAACCAATAAAGCAGCAGAACAATCAGAGCGATACTGACGACAATGAGGATGATGAAATTCACTTCGCTGGCGCCGTGACCGATTGCTTTCGACGACCAGTCGTTGACGGCGTCGTAGCGCAGGAAGGCAATGACGGAGAAGGCGCCGCCGACGGCGCGGACCATATTCGGCAGCTCGATTGCAATCCGGTCGGCGAAGTAGCCGGTCAGGATGAGGGCCCAGGGCAGGACCACCAGGCTGAGGCGCAGCGGAAACTGGCCGGCGGCGCCGTAGAGGACGTCGGAGGTCTGCTGGTAGGCGTAATCCATGACCGGCCAGAACAACATGACTCCAGCGCCGATCTGGAGGCCGCGCTCCATGGCCTTCAGGTATGGTCCGTAGTGGCGTCGTAGGGTCTTCTTCCAGCCGACGAGCAAGATGCCGATCAGCATGATGACGATGATGAAGAAGCATTTGAAGGGCAGAAGATAGCGGTCGAGCCTGGCAGCCTGGGAGCGTGTCTCTACATTGGCCCACAAGCCAAAAACCTCCTGCGAAAAGGCTTTTTGGGCGGCGCAGCATCCGGGCGCGTCGAGCATCTTGCCGGCGGGAAAGCAGTAGCGGAGCGCGCGGCGTTGCGGCGAGATCTCCATCAGGGGATCGGGCTCGCAATCACGGATGAATTGCGAGATGCGGGAGCGCGTGAGCGCTTTGGCGCGCAGGTCATCCAGGACGGTGAGGATCGGTTTGGGGCAATTGCCGTCGGGCTCCCTGCACAGTGGCGGGGCGGCCTTGTTGTTCTGAAGGGCTGTGGGCGAAATTTCCCAGATCGATCTCAAATGGTTCTGGTTGAGCCAATCTGCAAAGCCGAGCGAGAGGACAACCACGACGGCGGTGCCGATCGCGAAGCGGAGCTTGCCGTGGCGTGCGTGCTGGACATAGAGGTCGGTGAAGACAACCGCTGGAATATAGAACGCGACCAGAGCGACGATGCCGAGGGTCGGGAAAAATATGAACAGGTAGCTGTGGGCCGTCAGCATCGATATCAGGCCGGTGTCATAGAACTCCCAGATGACCGACCCCGTCGACACGATGAATGCGGCCGCAAGCACCGTGAAGACGAGCGCGACGAAGCTGTAGGAAAACGCCTTCACGAAGCCATCCCTCCCTGCTGGCTCAAACACTTGCTCAGCCCATACGTTTGCCCGGACCGGCCGATGTATGGGGCGTGGCGCGGGGCAGGCATAGTCTGTTGGTCAGTCTAGACGAAGGCGGAGCGTTGAACTGTGGCGCGACGGTCACGCCTTGGGGGCCGATGCCAGCCGCTCGAGACCGACGACGGCAAGTCCGGCGATCAGGCCCCAGAACGCGGCCCCGATACCGGCAACGGTCAGGCCGGAGGCGGTGACGACGAAGGTGAGGACGGCTGCAAACCTGTGGCGTTCGTCGCCCAGGGCACTGGCGAGGGCCCCGGTGAGGGCGCCGATCAAGCCGAGACCGGCAATGGTCTTGATGAGGACCGCGGGGAAGGTTGCAAAGAGGGCAACGAGTGAGGCGCCGGCTGCGGCCAGTGTGCCATAGACCAAAAAATAGAAAATTCCCGTGAGCCAGCGCTTGGCGGGGTCGGGGTGGGCGTCGGGGCCGGTGCATATCGCGGCCGTGATCGCCGCGAGGTTGATGGTGTGGGCGCCCAGCGGGGCGATGGCGAGGATGCCAGGCCGGTAACCAGCAGAGCCGAGGAAAAAGGGGGCTCGTAGCCGGAGGCCCGCAGGACGGCGGCGCCGGGCAGGTTCTGCGACGCCATGGTGACGAGATACAGCGGCAGACCGATGCCAACGAGCGCGGTTGGATCGAAGCGGGGTGGCACGACCACCAGCATCGACGGCGTGAGGACCGGCCAGGTTGTGACAAGGCCCAAGGCCACGGCCAGGCCGGTGCCCGCCACAATAACGGCCAGCATGGCGCCCGATGGGCTCTTCAGGCGCATGATCAAGAACAGCGCCAGCAGAGGCAGAACGAGCAGCGGGTGGGTTGAGACCGCGTCGACCATCTGCAGCACGAACTTGACGAGCACGCCGGCCAGCATGCCCGCTGCGACGCCGATGGGGATGCGCCGGACGGCGCGGTCCAGGGGTTTGATCAGTGCCGTTGCCAGGATCAGAACGCCGGCAAGAATGAAAGCACCCACCGCGGCGTCCAGTTTGATCGTGCCGCCGGTTGCCGCGATCACGGCAGCGCCAGGCGTCGACCAGGCCGTAATGATGGGCATGCGGTGCCACCAGGAGAGCAGGCCTGAGGTCAGCGCCATGGACAGGCACAACGCGGTCACCCAGGAGGTCGTTTCGGCGGGCGTGGCGCCGAGCGCGCGCGCCGCCTCGAGGACGATCGCCAGCGCGCCAGCAATGCCGACCAGTGCCGCAACGATGGCCGAGGAGACGACAGACAGGCGCATGATTTAGGACTCCCCCAGGTGGCTCGCTTCGAGGCTTAAGCACGCGGCTTCGTCGGGGGCAACTGCTGGTGAGCATCGGGCTGAGGTGAGGTGGAGGGACCGTCGATTCCGGTTTGTCATACGGAACATTTGCCGTGTAGGCGAGATGAACGCGCACTGTGCTCCTTCAGCGCGCTGTTCTGGCCTTGGTCGGCCTTTGCGAAGATGCCGGCACATGGCCGTCCGTCAGTGTCTTCATGAAGGCGACGATGGCGTTCTCCTCGGTATCAGTCAGCTTGAGGTTGCCAAGCTCCTCGGTGTTGACGTTCTCGGGTACTTCCGGCTCTGGCCAGCAGCCTTGCTTCATGGCTTGGGCTTCGGTCACAAGCGGGCTCTGGCAGCGCGGCTTGGTATCCCGCGTGTTGTAGAAGTGGACCACGCCCTTCAGCGTCTTGAAATAGCCGTTGTGCATGAAGGCCTTGGTGAAGCCAGGAGAAGGCCGCATGTCGACGTTGCGTACAGTTGGCACCCTCACCTTGCCGAGTTGGCTCGCGGCTGTTGCCTTGTAGAGCGGGTCCGTCTCCAGGTAGGCCGCAAGCCCCCTCTCCAGCCATTTCCAGCCGTCTGGGTTAACTTCGGTTGCCTTATAAAACGGGTTCTCGGGGTTCCTGGGCACGCCGAGATTGTCATAGGTGAAATCCGTGAAGAGGGGCGGCGCGTCGCGCGGGTCTCGATCGAGCACGTGGCACTTCGAGCACAGCCCCTTGCCCTCGAACAATTCCAGCCCCTTCTGCTCCTCTGCCGTGAGCGTGGCCTTGCCGGCTAGCACCAAATCGTACTTGGAGCTGAAGGCATTGACCTCGATCGAGGCCTCGTAGGCGGCAATCGACAGAGCGATCTTGTCGAAGGCAGTCTCTATCTTCTTGGCGAGTGTCGTCTCCAGCTCGATTTTTGCGTCGGTCTTGGCGCATTGCGCATCGAGGTCGCGCGGGAAGGCGATGTTACAGATCGAAGCGCCCCACACGTCCGGAAGTGTCACCGGATAATGGCTGGTGACGCGAGGCTTGCAGACCCGCTGGACGACGCAGGCTGCGCTCGGGAGTGCCATCTCGACAGGATTGAGGAAGGGGCCCTGGGCCTGGTCGGCGGCGGGATTGCCCAGCTTCTTGCCAGTGGCTCGGCCATTCCAGAAATGGCCGCCGACATAGAGCAGCTCGCCATCTTCGTAGGTATGATAGAGGACGGGCGCCTGGGTGGTGTAGGCCGCGCTCGGTGGTTTCGAATTGCCGAAACGTCCAGGTATCGAGCCCTCGACCACGCCACCTGCAGCGTTGAAGTCTTCCCGCGGACTCGTGAAGCCTGCCTCTGGCGCATGGCAGAGGGCGCAGGACTGATTGCGGTTGAGGGAAAGCTCTGTGTCCTCGAACAGGGATTTGCCCAATCGCTCGATTTTCGTCAGCGCTGGGCGATTTGCTGTGGCTTCGCTGGCGGCGACAGAGCGGGTCAAATCGTAAACCAAAATGGCGGCCAAATGCGTTGCGGCAATAAGTGTCCCCGCGGTCTGCAACATGAGCGCAGCCTCCCATACCTCGGCCGCATCGTAACGCCTTGGCGGCCGACGTCAGCCTAGTTCCACTGAAAGGCAGCATGCTCCGGGAATGAGCAGGTTGTCAGTGACCTTGTCACCAAACAGCGGCGCATTGAGGATTTTGCTGATGGATGGTTCCTGGCGCGGCAGTCCAGATGGCTGTCCGCCGGAGCACTGCGTTGGTTGATCAGGCTGCCGGCGCCACGGTACCGATCGGTAGGCGTCTCAAGTTAACATGGCCTTTCTCCAGGCCCCGCAATCGGGAAAGCGAAGCAAAGTTGATCTTCAGGACTTGTGTCTAAACTTTTAGCCATGGTTGGCCTGGGGAGGTTTCTTCATGTGGAAATATATCAAGCCGGCGCTGGGCGTTCTGCTTCTGGTGCTGTTTGTGTTGACGTTGCGCTACTGGATCGTCGGCGACAAGCGCCCGCCCGGACGCGACATGGAAGCGATCGGCGCGATCACCCATCTCGAAGCCAACCGACTGAAGATCACGCGCTTGGCGACCAAAACCGATTACTACCTCACGTACTCGTTCAGGGCGCATGACGGCGAGCGGTATTCAAAGCATTTCACAATCTCGCCTGAGGAATACGCTTCACTGCGCAAAGGTCAGAAGGTCCGGGTGCTCTATCACTCGAACAATCCCTCGATCAATGCGGTGCCGGCGCTTCGCCATTACAACTCAGTGGCGGAATTGGCGGAATTCGATCCCGACAAGCATCCTGTGATGCGTGTAGGTATGCTCCTCGCTTACCTAATCGGCGGTGTGCTTCTTCTGTGGTCGTCGTTCGGCGGCAGTCTGTCCTCGGTCTCGGTCCCCAAGGTCAACGTCATGCGTAGGCCGCAACCCACAGCCCGCATCCCCAGTGACCGGATGGCATCGGTACGGCAGGGTGCGCGCCCTGTGAGCGTACGGGGGCGCTGAAATGAAAGTCTATTTTGCGGTCTGTGCACTGGTCATTGCCTCGGCTGCCGGTATGGCGCTGATGGTTTCGTCCAAAGCGTCAAACATGAAACGCTTCGTCTACGAGGAAGCAACGCCCGAGGAGCAGGAAGCTTGGCTCTACCGCCAGGCCAAGCGTTATCGGCGCGATTTCACCGGGGGCATGCCGACGGGCTGGGGCTTTGCGCCGAAAATGGAGGTCGCCCGCGTCGATGTCGATCGGGTAAAGAGGTTGATCCATTTTCGCGTCGAGGCACGCGAGCAGGCGCAACTTGTCGATAATGCCGCCGAGATCGAAGCAAAATGGCTGGACTTTGCGTGCCTCAAGTTTGTGCACGATAGCCTCTACGATCATCACGTTACGGTCGTCGATAGCTTCCATTTGATGGACGGCCAGCGCGTTTTCGAGACCGTCGTCTCACCTGAGCATTGCGATGCGATCCATCCGCCGGCGCTGGCGCCCGGCAAGGTGCTCTGAGAGGCGGCTATTTCGGCATCAATGGCGGTCCTGAGCACTTGGACCGCGCGAAGGTATTCATCCTGCCTCCGCCATCGCCGCCAGTTCGGTGAGGAGGCCGCGGGCGCCTTTCATGCGCTTGGGGCCCGTGTCCCACTCGGCCTTGAACAGCAACTTGACCTCGGGTGGCTTGCCGGCTTTGGCCGGACCGCCTGCCGGTTGCAGTTTGACGAGGCCCCTTGAGGCGGCGATGAATTTCACGAGGGCGTCGGGGTTGGAGAATGTGCCATTGCGGAATGCGATCTGGGCACCGAGGGGGCCGGCATCGAATTGCGCGACGCTGGCGCGGCGGCAGAGC
>JAWKWC010000022.1:0-63950 GCA_041397705.1 Hyphomicrobiaceae bacterium | reverse complement strand
CGATTTCACTTTTCTCGTCAAGGGCGGCGGCTCCAAGGCCTAAGGCTAGCAACCCGAAAAGAGGGCGGCTGGGAGGCAACGCCTCCCAGCCAGGCCCGCCATTGCGCTCCTACGCGCCAGCCATGCGAGGCTCCCCTCGCGCGCTTGCTTGACATGCACCACCACCGGTCACTATATCCGGCATCTCAGACGCCGGTTCATGGGGGAGGTGCGTTCTGCCTCCTCAGAGCGCCTGACGATCGCAAGCCCCTGCCTGGTGCCAAATTCTCGGCAAATGGGCGGCATGTGAAACAGCGTGGCGGGATAGCTCAGGTGGTTAGAGCGAAGGTCTCATAATCCTTAGGTCGGCGGTTCAAGTCCGCCTCCCGCTACCACCCATCTCAGGCAGCGAAATCTGCAGGCTTCACCCTGGCAGCTCGTAGCCGATAGCAGTC
Organism: Hyphomicrobiaceae bacterium; assembly: GCA_041397705.1. Lineage (GTDB taxonomy): Bacteria > Pseudomonadota > Alphaproteobacteria > Rhizobiales > Hyphomicrobiaceae. The sequence continues at coordinate 63,516 of JAWKWC010000022.1, read as the reverse complement.
TCGGCCGCGATGGTCCGCTGAACCGCCGGCCGCGCCATCATGCGCTCATAGTGCCGTTCCAGAGCCGGAAACTGACCCACCTTTGGACCCAATGAGTTGCGCATGCGCCAGAACAACCGGAAGAGGTGAATGTCGGCAATCGAATAACGCCCGGCCGCCCAATCCCTTGCACCCATACGCCGGTCTGCAAATCCGTAGACCCGTGCGACATGATCCGGCCCTTGCACTCGCGCCGGATGCAGCGTCGAGGCGATGAAAGACATCCAGGACATCACCTGCGCTTCCGCCTCGAGATCACCCTCGGGCCACAAGTCGGCTGCAGGAGCCGCTTTCGCGACAAAATAGAGAATGCCCGCAACCTCCGTCAGAGGTCGCCCGTCGACCAGCAGAAGCGGAACCTTCCCGGCCGGATTGAGCGCAAGAAACTCCGGCAGCAATTGCTCCTTCTTCTTGAACGAGACGGGCCTCGGCTCGAAAGCGAGACCCGTCTCATGGAGCGCGATATGCGGCGCCATCGACGACGAGCCTGGAGCGAAGTAAAGCGTAAGCATCCTCGGTCACTCCGTCACACAGGCCCCCTGAAGAAGGATCAACCCTCCTTCGGTTCTTTCGCCGGCGCCTCGTTCGGGATGTTGTGCATCAGTGATTGCGGCATCATGTCGACGAGTTCGTCGACATTGAACATGCCGCCGTCGTCCCACTTGTAGATCGAGCGCTTCACCTCACCGTAGTAGTAGGTGTGGTAGTGTCCCTTCTCCGCATGAAAGATCTGACCATTCACGTCCTTTGCGGCATCCGTCGCGAGATAGGCCACCATAGGCGCGATGTACTCAGGCCCCGGCATCGCCATCCGGCTCTCATAATCCTTCTGCGTCATGAGACCGTTCTCGACGCACGCCGTTTCCAGTTGGCGATAACAGCGTCATTGACGGTCATACGCGTCGCCGCGAACGGGCACATGGCATTGGCGGTTATGCCGTACTGCCCAGCTTCCCGCGCAATTGTCCGGGTGAGGCCGATGATGCCGGCTTTGGCAGCGGCGTAGTTGCATTGCCCCACAGAGCCCTTGAACGCATCTGAGGAGAAGTTGATGATACGGCCGTGACGGGCATTCCGCATCATCTTGGTGGCATGCGTGCACATGTTCCACGTGCCCTTGAGGTGCACGCCGATTACGAGGTCGAAATCCTCCTCGGTCATGTTCCAGATCATGCGCTCGCGCAGCATGCCGGCCGTATTCACAACGAAATCGATCTTGCCGTAGGTCTCGGCGCAGGCGCGGACCATCCGGCCAGCGGCCTGATAGTCGGCAACCGAGTCCCGGTTGGCGGTCGCCTTACCGCCAGCCTTGATGATCTCCTGGACCACCTGCTCGGCTGAATCGTCCTTGTCCTGCTGGCCCTCGCGCCCCGCACCCAGGTCGTTGACGATGACGCTGGCGCCTTCCTTGGCCATCAGCAAGGCGATCGAACGGCCAATGCCGCGCCCTGCTCCGGTGACAATTCCAGCTTTTCCTTCGAGGTTCATGACTAGGCGTCTCCTGTTTGGTTCTCACACGTGGCGCGTCGCGCTTCCCGCCCCAAAGCCAAGGATAGGCCCTCCTGCAAGCCGGTGTCATCATGTCGTGACATCACCGCAGCACAAGAGCACGCACATGCGCATTGCGCACCATTGGCGCACCCGGTCCGATCGACATGCGGTGCAAAGACCGCCAACCACAAATCGCAATGCCCCAGAGCTCACTGCGGCAATATCCAAGTCGTCATTGCCACCCCGCTTCAGCAGCGCCTTCCGTCCGCCCCCGGAAGTCATAGCGCCCAGCACATCGCCACCAAGGGCGACCCAAAGCCCCATATAAATTAATCCATTATCTTAACTATTGAAACCAACTTATTCTGATAGCGAACTATTTTGTCGTGACCAAAACTGATCGATTGGTCTAGCTTCTGATCCGCTTTGAAGCGATTTCATGCTCGAGGTTCAACCACTGGATCACGACCCTGACATCGATCCTTCCATCGCGGCCTGAACCGTCGACGTCCCGTCCGCGAGACCAATCCCCACCGGGCCACTGCCTTGGGCCCGCAAGATCAACTGCCCCTGGAGCAAACCACGTTATGGCAACGATTATCGGCACAGGTCTGGACGACAGCATTACTCCGACTGGAAATTCCACAGGTGTAACCGGCGGGCTTCCCTCCATTGCAAACGACTCCATCGACGCTGGCGACGGCAACGACACCATCATTGGTGGCGGCGGCATGGACACTGTCCTTGCAGGGCTCGGCAACGACATCATTCACCAGCAGGGATTGGACAGCATTGCTGGCGGCCTTGGCACCGACTCCGTCTATTTCACCGAGGCCATCGACTATGTCCTCGACTACCGCGTCGGCACGGGCTCCTTCCAAGGCGTAGCTTCGGTGTCCGGCGTCGAGAACTTCTTTCTCAACAGCGGCGACGACCATTTCTATGCCTCCGACGCCAACTTCATGGAAACTGGCTCAGTCAACGGCGTCTACGTCGATGGCGGCGCGGGAAACGACATTTTGTGGGGAACCTCGGCGGCCGACAGCTTGGTCGGCGGCGACGGCGATGACATCCTGGTTGGGGCCGGCGGCAGCGACAAATTCTTCGACACGGCCGGCATCAACGAAATCTACGGTGACACCTCGACGACCGACGATGGCGCAACCGACACTTGGTATGATGGCGCTCAGATGACGGGCGGCTCCGGCTTGACCAATTGGTTCGTCACCTTTCAGAAGTACTCCAACGGCAGCAACAGCTCGACAACTGGCAGTCAGGACGTTTGGATTGTCCGCAAACATCTCGGCCATCCGATGCTGGACGACCATCCCTATACCAACACCCTGACCGGCATCGAGGATGCAGTTTTCGGCTACGGCAGTGGCACCGAGCAGACCGTGGCACTACGTCAGGCAACATCCAACTTCAATTTCGGCGCCCTGAATGACGCTGGCTCCACCTCTGACATGGTCCTGCAGAATGGCGGCTCAGTCGTCGCCTGGACCATCCATAACAATACGGCCGTTGCAGGCACTATCCTCGGCGGCGGGCTCAATGGGTGGACGGTCAGCGCAACCGGCGACATCAATCGCGACGGAACATCCGACATCATTCTGCAAAATGGCGGCGACGTCGTCGCCTGGTCGATGCAGAATGGCTCCGCCGCCTCCGGTTCGCTCATCAGCAGCGGCGCCAATGGCTGGAGCGTGAAAGCAACCGCCGATATCGACAATGACGGCGACCTCGACATCATCCTGCAGAACGGCGGCGCAGTCGTCGCCTGGGAGATGGAGGCAGGAGCGGCCGTGGCTGATGCGTCATCGGTGTCGGCAACGACGGCTGGAACGTCGTTGGTACAGGTGACTTCTTCACGACGGCTCGAGCGACATCCTCCTCCAAAGGATGGCGTGCTCGTAGCCTGGAACATGCTCGATGGCCAATTCGCGGGCGGTGCAGCCTATTCGACAGGTCTGGCAGGTTGGACCGTCAAAGGAACCGGAGATTTCGACGGCGACAACGACACCGATGTCGTCGTGCAGAACGGCGGTGAAGTGGTCATGCTGCTGACCGGTGCCGGTGGCATGGCCACGGCAGGCAATCTCGTCGGCTCTGGCCTGAGCGGCTGGGAAGTCGCTGCCGTCGGTGACTACAACGGCGACGGCATTTCAGACATCGCCTTGCAGAATGGCGGAGCGATTGTCACCTGGACACTTCAGAATGGCATGGTCACTGCCGGAACTGGCGTCGGTTCTGCGGGCTCCTACAGCCTGATCGCCTGACGTCACGCGCAAGACCGTGTGAAGATATCGGCGGCGTCCCTAAAGGGACGTCGCCAATTTTGTTTCAAGCGTCACATTGCAGCAGGAGCTGGCCCGCCCACCTCTTCTGGCAGCAAGCTGATCCAGATCCGCCGTCTCCCAACTCTTCCAAGCGCAACTATCGCGGTTCGACTGGATCTGGGGTCGGAAGGCGAGCATCGTCGGCTGTCCTTCTGCTGCGCCCATCGAACATCGCACCCTCTTCGATGGCAAGTTGACGATGGTGGATATCGGCCTCGACGTGACTGCCCGACATAAGGGAGACGTAGTGCGAAAAGATTTCACCCGAAGCGACCGTACCGTGGATGGCAACGCGCTCGGCGACAATTTTGCCGCTCACTTGTCCGTCGCGCCCAATGGTGATTTCACGTCCATAGACCTCGCCGGAGATCTTGCCATCAACACGCAACTTCCCGTGCACGATGATCTGGATGTCGGTCCCGCGCAGCTCTAGATCATGACCGATGATCGATGACGCGATGGTCTCATCGTTGAAGCGCTGTGATGGCGCTCTGAGCCGTCGCTTGCGCTGCCGTTCCGCCCTCCCAAGGGCTGTGTTCGCGGCTGTTCGGCCACGCTCTGTTGAGAGCTGTTACGTGAGTTGTTCAGTGAGAAAGCCATACTCCATGCCCCTGTGACTCGGATGCTTCACGTCAGTATCCAGCGAGCACGCAATCCTTCATCGGCTAGCCGAAGTGATCAAATCTAGCCCTCATGCTGATCAAGTTCGCACGCGTCGCAGCCCCACACCCTGCCCAATGGCATACGAGCTTGTGGCGACAATGCGGCCAACGAAAATAAAGATTCCGCGACCTCCAAGCCCGTCCCGTCAGCCTTGGCCCATGTTTCAGCGCCACGGGCCCGCCCCCGTCATCCCTGCAGGCGGCCCCAGCGCTTCAGCCGCTCCGCCGCATCGCCCATGCTCTGCGTTGATCCCGCATAGGAAAAACGCAAGAACCGCCGCCCTCGGCCGGGATCGAAATCAATTCCCGGCGTCGCCGCCACCCCGGTCTCGTCCAGCATTTCCTTGGCAAAGGACAAGCTGTCATCGGTGTACCGCGACACGTCGGCATAAAGATAAAAGGCGCCATCGGCCGGCACGAGCTCGCTGAACCCAGCCTTCGGCAGTTCCTCCAGCAGCAAAGCACGGTTGGCCGCATAGACACGTTTGTTGTCTTCTAGCTCCGCAAGGCCGTCAAAAGCGCCCAGCGCTGCCACCTGGGACACTGCTGGGGGCGAGATATAAAGGTTTTGAGCGAGGCGCTCGACCGTGCGGACCAGCCCCTGCGGCACCACCATCCAGCCGACCCGCCAACCCGTCATCGAAAAGTACTTTGAGAAACTGTTGATGACGATGACGTCATCGGAATATTGCAAGGCCGTCGCCTGCGGCACGCCCCACGTCAGACCGTGATAGATCTCATCGGAGATGAACCAGATCTTTTCCCGGCGCGCCACGGCTGCGATGTCCGCGAGCCGCTCGGGCTCCAGCATCGTGCCGGTTGGATTTGCTGGACTGGCAATCAAAACACCGGAAAGGCCATCTTGGCTCGCGGCGCGGCTGATCTGTTCCGGCGTTGGCATCCACCGCGTATCCGGCCCCGTCTCCAGCGATACCGGCACGGCGCCCAAAGCCGTAAGAATATGCCGGTAGCAGGGGTAGCCGGGCGCCGGCAGCGCCACCTTGTCACCGACATCGAAAAGCGCCAGAAACGCCAGCACGAACGCACCGGATGAACCGCTCGTGACGACAACGCGCTCCGGCGATAGGTCGAGACCGTACCACTCCCGATAGAGACGCGCGATCCGCTCCCGCAAGGCGTCCATGCCAAGCGCCAGTGTGTAGCCCAGCGTCGAATTATCCAAAGCGCGTTTGACCGCCTCGCGCGCTGCCGCAGGCGCAGCCGTTGCCGGCTGGCCGACTTCCATGTGCACGATGCTCCGTCCCGCCGCTTCAGCCGCGGCCGCCTGCCGCATCACGTCCATGACGATGAATGGATCGATATTGCCACGCACCGCGCCAGCCCGTGCCAGCATCTGAGACCCTGCCGCCAATCGCGCGCTGCTGGTCATGCCGTCCTCCGTGTGACGTCTCGGCGCCCACAAATTGCCACTTCTGCGTTTGATCAACGAGGTTCGCCGTGCCGAATCGCGCGCTGAAGGTTCGCCTGTCACGCCTTATAGGCAACACCGGCCTGATCGGCCAGCGGGACAGTTGACAGCGGGCCCGATGGGCCTGATGGCGCGCCGACGCACCACGTTTGCCCTGCCCCACTAAGGGGATGTGAGGGCGTGCGCTCCACGAAGACGACGCAATGGCCGGGCAAGTGAAACGTCAGGCTTGCTGCGTTGACCGGCTACAGAGGGCGCACTACGGTCCGCCTCGATGTGGCAATGGCGGGGCCGAAGCGTAGGCCGCATGAGGATTCACGTCATGAGCACTTTGCAAATGAGGCGCCGACCATTTCCACTGGGCTGGGCAAGAATGGCCGCCAGTGCGGCAGCCGTGGCGCTGGCGTTCGCATCCACGATGCCCAGAGCTCAGGCGCAGTATCTGAGCTTCATTCGCGACACCGAGGTCGAGCGCCTCCTCACCGACTACGCTCAGCCGATCTTCAAATCCGCTGGCCTCGCGAGCCAGAACATTTCGATCCGCATCGTCAAGCACGTCAGCTTCAACGCCTTCGTCCTCGATGGCCAAAACGTCGATATTCACACCGGCGCCCTGATGCAGTCCGAGACGCCCAATCAGGTCATCGGCGTCATCGCTCACGAAACCGGCCACATCGTCGGCGGCCATCTGGCGCAACTGCGCGACCGCATTGCCCGTGACCAGACGAAGAGCCTGTTGATCAAAATCCTTGGCATTGGCCTCATGGTGGCCGGTGGCGGCAGCGGCACTTCGGGCGCAGGAACCGGCATCCTGCTCGGTGGCGACCAGCTCCTTATGCGCTCTTTGCTGGCCGATCGCCGCGCCCAGGAATCGTCCGCCGATCAGGCAGGCTTGCGTTTCCTCAACGCCACCCGCCAGTCCGGCAAGGGTATGCTTGAGACGTTCGAGCGGTTTGCTCAGCAGGAATACATCTCTGCATCCGGCGCCACCCAGGATGCCTTCGTGCGCAGCCATCCCGTCGCGGCCAATCGACTGGCCCAATTGCGCGAACGCGTCTCCCAAAGCCCCTTTGCGAACACCAAGGACACGCCGGCGCTGCAATTGCGCCACGACCTGATGCGGGCCAAGCTCGCCGGCTACCTTGAGCAACCCAACATTGTCATGAACCGCTATCGCCGCAGCGGCGATACCCTCCCCGCGCGGTACGCCCGCACCATTGCCACGTTCTTCAAGACTGGCATCAATGCCGCCCTGCCGGAGGTCGATCGGCTGATCGCTGAGAACCCGAAGAACCCCTACTTCCACGAGCTCAAGGCCGATTTCCTCATGCGCTCGGGCAGGTCTCGGGAAGCGATCGCCCCTTTGCGTACCGCCCTCAAGTTGCTCGGCAATGCACCGCTGATCTCGGTCCGCCTCGCCCAGGCCCTCGATGCCGAAACCGACCCGGCAAGCGTCAACGAGAGCATTCGCCTCGCCCGCAAATCACTGGCAACGGACGAGAACCCCCAGGCCTACCGCCTGCTCGCCAGTGCCTATGCCAAGCAGAACAAGCTGCCCCAGGCGGACTTGTCCATTGCGGAGGCTCATTTCCTCGAAGGCAATATCAAGCGCGCCAAGATCTTTGCCCAGCGAGCCCAGCGCGGGCTTAAGCCTGGCAGCCCTGAGGGGCTACGCGCTGGCGACATCGTGAATTACAAAGCGCCCAAAGACACGCTATGAGCGATCTGTGATCACCAAACTGGAGAACGGCCAATTATGAAGCCCCCTTCCATCACTGCACCTGGACTGCGGTTGGCCATGACGGCTGGCGTGGCCGTTCTCGCTCTGGCCCTTGGTACGTCCTGGATCGAGGCACGCGATGCCACCTCCAAGACCGGTACGATCCAGCATCTGGCCCAGGCTCCCACAGCACCGAAGCCTGCCGCCCAAGACGGGGATTTCACCGCAGGTCAGAAGGCGGCCATCGGCAAGATCATCAAGGACTACCTGCTGGCAAACCCTGAGATCATGCTGGAAGTGCAGACCGCCCTGGATGCCAGGATGGAAAAACTGCAGGCAGAAAAGCTGAAAATCGCCCTTCAGTCCAATGCCAGCGAAATTTATCGCAGCAAAGCCCCAGTCGCCGGCAATCCGGCAGGCGACATTCCCGTCGTCGAGTTCTTTGACTACAACTGCGGCTACTGCAAACGCGCCTTCTCCGACATTGCCAAACTCGTCGAGCAGGACAACAAAGTGAAACTGGTCCTCAAGGAGTTGCCGATCCTGAGCAAAGGATCAGAAGAAGCCTCGCGCGTGGCGCTTGCCGCTGGCCTGCAAGGCAAATATTGGCCAGTGCACCGCGCCCTGATCTCGTTGCGGGGGCCAGCCAATGCCGCCACTGCCCTCAAGGCCGCTGAAAAAGTTGACGGCATCGACATGGCCAAACTGAAGAAGGACATGACCTCGGAAGAGGTGAACAGCGAAATCCGCCGGGTTCGCGATCTCGCGCAAAAGATGGGGATCCAGGGAACGCCGCATTTCCTGGTGGGCGATCGCGCCATTGCGGGCGCGCCAACAGACCTTCTGCAGCAGATTCAAACGCACGTCACCGAACTGCGGAAGTCTGGCGGCTGCCCCGTTTGCTGAGGTCCCGTCTGGTCAGTTGACGGGCAACCAAGTGTGGCAGTTTGGACGACTGCTATGGCCCTTTGGCGGCCCTTGCCAGGGGCCGCCCACCTCCAACCCAACACCAAGCGTATGATTTCGCTCGGGCAAGTGCCATTGCAACGTGCGAGCACGGACTACTACGGGATCGACCGGACCTGGCGGCCGCCGCACCAGGAACGGCACGCACCAAAGCTTTTCGCCAGCACCAAAAGCTGTTACACCCCATCCGTCGCAATGAGGCGCCGCTCCGGCGGGCCTCGTTAGGCGTGGGTAAATGAAAGCTGCTGGCGCCAATGTCCAAACCCGCCTATGTCTTGAACGGTCCCAATCTCAATATGCTGGGCTTGCGCGAGCCGTCGATCTACGGTCACGAGACCCTCGATGACGTACGCGCCAAGGTCGAGGCTCACGGCCGCAAGCTGGGGCTTGGAATAGATTTTCGCCAGTCGAATCATGAAGGTGAGATCGTAACCTGGATCCAGGAGGCACGCGACAAGGCCTCAGGCATCCTCCTCAACGCTGGCGCTCTCACACATACCTCCATCGCCATCCTGGACGCTCTCAACGCGGCCGAGCTGCCAGCCATTGAGGTCCATCTCTCGAACGTCTTTCGACGCGAATCATTCCGGCATCAATCCTACGTTTCGTTGGGATCCGTCGGCGTTATTTGCGGCTTTGGACCAAACAGCTACATACTGGCACTGGATGCACTTGCAGCTATCCTGGCGGGCAACGACAGCGGCAAATGAACCCGCACGTGAGCCGACCAGCGTTCAACCATCTTTCTCGGGGCAGACCATGGGCAAGGAAAACAAAGACCGGGATGGCTTCGATCGCAGCCTGATCCGAGAGATGGCACAACTGCTGAACGAGGCATCCCTGACGGAGATCGAGATCGAGCGGGACGGCTTCAAGGTGCGCCTTGCACGTCAGGCGCCACCAGCCCCCGCCAACGCAGCCATGCTTGCGCCACCCCCGGCGCTTGGCAGGCCTGCTGTCGCACCACTGTCACCACAGCCAGAGGTCCAGTCGGGTCCCGATTTCAGCACCAACCCCGGCGCCGTGAAATCGCCGATGGTCGGCACCGCCTACCGCTCACCAGAGCCGGGCGCGCCGGCCTTCATCGAGATCGGCGCCCGCGTCGCCCAAGGCGCGACGTTGCTGATCATCGAGGCCATGAAGACCATGAACCACATCCCTGCCCCCCGCTCGGGCACGGTGACCCATATCCTGTTCGAGAACGGCCAGCCGGTCGAATTCGGCGAGCCGCTCGTCGTCATCGAGTGAAAGAGGAGGAATAGGGAGCACGGTGCAGGGAGCCTTCGACGCCCCCTGCCTATGCCGACTGTTCACGATTGCCTGCATGGCCATGTTCGACAAAGTCATGATCGCCAATCGCGGCGAGATCGCTCTGCGCATCCAACGCGCCTGCAAGGAGCTCGGCATAGCAACCGTCGCGGTCCATTCGACCGCTGATGCGGAGGCCATGCACGTCAAGCTCGCCGACGAGAGCGTATGCATCGGACCGCCGCCGGCCTCCGAAAGCTACCTCAACATCCCCCGGCTGCTCGCCGCCTGCGAGATCACCGGCGCCGATGCCATTCACCCAGGCTACGGTTTCCTGTCGGAAAATGCCCGCTTCGCCGAAATTCTCGAGGAGCACGGCATCACCTTCATCGGCCCGACGGCGGAGCACATCCGCATCATGGGCGACAAGATCGAAGCCAAGGAAACGGCCAAACGGCTGGGCATTCCCGTTGTACCCGGATCAGATGGCGCGGTCACCACCACCGCCCAGGCCCAGCGCATTGCCCGCGACATCGGCTTTCCCGTCCTTGTCAAAGCCGCCGCAGGTGGCGGCGGGCGCGGCATGAAAGTCGCACAAACCGCCGAAGATTTGGATATGGCGCTCAAGACGGCGCGCACGGAGGCCAAGGCCGCTTTCGGCGACGACAGCGTCTATCTCGAAAAATACCTCTCCCACCCCCGCCACATCGAGATCCAGGTATTCGGCGATGGCAAGGGCAATGCGATCCACCTCGGTGAGCGCGACTGCTCCCTGCAGCGCCGCCATCAGAAGGTCCTGGAAGAGGCTCCCTCGCCGGCCCTCAACTCCGAAGCCCGTGACAAGATCGGCATGACGGTCGCCCGCGCGATGCAGAAGCTCAAGTACCGCGGAGCCGGCACGGTCGAGTTCCTCTACGAGGACGGCGAGTTCTACTTCATCGAGATGAACACCCGCCTCCAGGTCGAGCATCCCGTAACCGAGATGATCACGGGGCTTGATCTCGTGCTCGAGCAGATCCGCATCGCGGCCGGCAATCCACTGTCCCTGACGCAAGATGAGGTGACCTTCTCAGGCCACGCCATCGAGTGCCGAATTTGCGCAGAGAACCCGAAGACGTTCCGCCCCTCACCGGGCAAGATCACCTACTGGCACCCGCCCGGCGGCCTGGGAGTACGCGTCGATTCAGGCGCCTACCAGGGCTACCGCATCCCCCCGAACTACGACAGCCTGATTGGCAAGCTGATTGTCGCCGGCAAGAACCGCAACGAGTGCCTGATGCGCCTGCGCCGTTGCCTGTCGGAGTTTGTGATCGACGGCATTGAGACGACGATCCCGCTGTTCGGTGAACTCGTCCGCCATCCCGATATCGCCAACGGCACCTACGACATCCACTGGCTGGAGCGCCACCTCGGCATGAAAAGTTAGCCATGTCCGCCCCGCCGCGCCCCGCATTAACTGATGTTGACCATTGATTTCCACCAACGTTGCACGTGTGCCTCGCTCTCGCCCTCGCCCTGAGATAACGTGTCGGTGATCTTGCTTCTCCCGGAGCCCGTAGGGAATGGCTTCCCGCGACGACATCGCCATAGAAATCACACCGCAGGTCCTCCTCAAGGCCTACGCGTGCGGTATCTTCCCGATGGCCGAAAGCTCGGACGACCCGGCACTGTACTGGATCGAACCCCAGGCCCGTGGCTTGCTGCCACTGCAGCACGTGCACATCCCCCGCCGCCTTGCCCGCACGATTCGCTCTGCCCAATTCGAGGTTCGCGTCGACAGCGATTTTGACGCCGTCATTACCGGCTGCGCCGCCTCCAGGCCCGGCCGGCGCTCGACCTGGATCAATGCACGCATCCGCAATCTCTACGGCGCGCTGTTCGAAGAAGGCCACTGCCACACGATCGAGACATGGTTGGATGGCAAGCTCGTCGGCGGCCTCTATGGTGTCTCGCTCGGTGCCGCCTTCTTCGGTGAAAGCATGTTCTCCACTGAGCGCGACGCCAGCAAGGTTGCGCTCGTCTATCTGGTGGCCCGTCTGGTCGCTGGCGGCTACACGCTACTCGATACGCAGTTCGTCACAGATCATCTCCGCCAGTTCGGCACCATCGAGGTCGACAAGGCCGAGTTCCACGCACAGCTCGCCAAGGCTCTGCCGAAGGCAGCCGACTTCTCCACGCTTCCCATTGATGCCGCACCCGAGACGGTTCTTGCCTTCGCGAGAGGCATTGAGGCGCAAAGCCGCGCTTAAAGTCACGCGGCCACACGCCAAGACGTAGCGCGCCAACCGCTCCGCAACATGAACCCAATATAAATACACAGTTCAGAACGGGTTCACGCCCACTCTGGCAATGTCGGTGTCATGGTCGGCCGCTGAGACTTGAAGCCGGTCCGGCCAAACAGACACTGAACCTTGTGGGAAGGACAGAACGATGAAAACGCTTGCCCTCACTGCCGCAGCCCTCGCCATCATGACGACCGCCGCTGCCGCCGAAAGCTATGACGCCCGCTACCGCAACAACGTCGGCGCGAAAATCGACCAGCGTCAAGCAAACCAGCAGTCACGCATCTGGCAGGGTGTGCGGTCGGGCCAACTCACGCCCAGCGAAACGCGCAAACTCCAAGCCGAGCAGGCGCGCATCCGCGCGTTGGAGCACCGCGCCAAAGCCGACGGCTACGTCAGCCGCACTGAGGCTCGCCGCATCGCATCGGCCCAACGGACAGCCAGCCGTCACATCGAACAGGAAAAGCACGATGCTCAAACGCGCGGCAACCCCGGCCGCCGTCCCGGCCTGTGGAAGCGCGGCTGGTGGTAAGCCGAAATAGCCTAGCCTGAACGTCTTCCAGCCTCTCCAGTATTTGCCTTTGGGCCGCTGCCCCCACAGCGGCCCTTTTTCTTTGTTCGCTCGCGGATCGCCCACCCGCTGCCTCGTTGCGGCTGGCGCAGGGGCCAAACGTCAGAGGCAGAAACCACGCTTGAATGACAACGTTGCTGACCTGTCCCGGGCTTGAGGCATTCACTGCGGTGCCTGTTGCCGGCGAGCCAAAGGCCGGCAAAAGAACACGAGAGTGCTGCGGACTCTGGGGATCCAGCGACTGTCTCGCCCATCATGCGGCAACCCGCGCATCCTCCCGGATCATTGAAGCGGCCTTTTCAGCAATCATGATTGTCGGTGCGTTGGTGTTGCCCGTTGTTACGACCGGCATCACCGACGCATCGACCACCCTGAGCCCCTTGAGCCCATGCACCCGCAGGCGTGAATCGACAACAGCCTGCGGATCTTCGCCCATCCGGCACGTACCCACGGGATGATAGATCGTCGTGCCAAAGTTTTTCACGTAGTCGAGCAACTGCGCTTCGCTCTGCACATCCGGCCCGGGCACGATTTCCGCTACCGACTCGTCGGCGAATGCCCGCTGCGCAAAAATCTTGCGGGCAAGAGCAATGCCGGCCAGCAGCACGCGAGCGTCGCCTGGCGCCGAAAGATAGTTCGGCCGAATCACCGGACGAGCATAAGGATCCGCTGACTGGGCCATAATGGTGCCGCGACTTTCCGGCCGCGCGATGCTGACGGCTATGGTGGCACCAGGCTTGGTCTCAAGCGCGCCGAATTTCGTCGGATCGTAACTGGCTGGTGAAAACAGCAGCTGGATGTCTGGGCTCGCCAATCCCTCGCGACTGCGCGTGAAGCATTGCGCACTTGAAACACCAAACGTCAACGCGCCCTTGCCTGTCGTCACCCACTTCGCAATCTCCCCCACCAGCGGCAACCCGCGCGACAGCTGGTTGATCGATGTCCCCCGCACCCGATGCGACACGCGTGCCACGTAGTGATCGGAGAGGTTGCTGCCGACACCCGCCAAGTCATGCAAAACTTCGACGCCAATGGATTTGAGATGCTCAGCCGGTCCAATGCCGGAAATTTGCAGCAGATGGGGAGAGTTTACACTTCCCGACGAGACGATCACTTCTCGCCGCGCCTTCAGGTCGATCTCACGCCCCATTTGATCGACGCGCACGCCGCTCACTTCCCGCCCGTCCATCAGAATGCGCAGCGCCGTCGCATTGGTGAGAATGCGCACGCCCGGCCGCCGTCGCGCGTTGCGCAGAAACGTCTGTGCAGTCGAACCGCGGAAGCGACCGTTGCGCGACATCTGGGAGTAACCCACGCCTTCGGCCGGTGACGGCCCCGACAAGTCCTTTGCGAAGGGATGACCCGCCTGTTTCGCAGCCTCCACGAAGCAGTGCGTCAGCGGCAGAATAGTGCGGTAGTCCTCGACCAGCAGCGGGCCGCTCTTGCCCCGATGCGCGCTATCGCCGGGCGCATACCGCTCGAGCGACTTGAAGTGGGGCAAGCAATCCTCATAACTCCAGCCCCGGCAGCCCATTTGCGCCCAGCCATCGTAGTCCGCCGGATTGCCGCGAATGAACAACATCCCGTTAATGGAGGAGGAGCCGCCCAGCACACGGCCGCGCGGCCAATGGATTGCGCGATTGCCGGATTTTGGATCGGGCTCGCTGGCGTAGTTCCAATTGACAAGTGGATTGTAGAGCAGCTTGAGAATGCCGGCCGGCACGTGGATGAAAGGGTGAAGATCACGCGGACCCGCCTCCACAAGGATGACCGATGAGCCGTCGACTGACAGCCTGTCCGCAAGCACACAACCCGCTGACCCCGCACCAACAATAACGTAATCGGCTTCCATCTCTGCCGCCCTCTCCTGCTGTCTCTCTTCCCGCAGCATAACCGCCAAAGACAATGCGGCAACGCGCCTTGCCTTCGCCACCAACACTCCCCGCCCCGTGCCTCCGCATCAGAGAAACAAACACGCGCATCAACCTCAATCGGCGAAATCTGCCGATAAGCCTTGTCCTACTGACATTCCGCTGGCAGCATGATGCGTGCGCCCAAATAGGGTGCCAGCCGTTGCTTGCCCGAACCCTTCGAGGCGGTTGAGGAACGACGTCGAAAGCGGGAGACACTTCTGATGAAGGGGCCCCTGGTTCGCCACACAAGAGGCGACTTGCCGGCCATTGCCGTATTGCCGTTTTTTTGCATCCCGCATGGCACGGTCGACCGCGAATTCGGTGAAGGCATTGCCTTCAGTCTCGCCGCGACATTGATGACCTTCCCCGACTTCAACGTCATTTCCGCATCCTCCACCCTCGGTTATTGGGCCGACGCCACACCGACGCTGAGCCAAGTATCGAAACTAGGTGCCCGCTATCTGCTCTTCGGTCACATCGTACAAGCCGACCAGACGCTGACCTTCACGTATCGCCTGAAGGATCTCGAAACTGACGAAGAGCACGCGTTTGCACCACTCGACATTCACCTCTCCGACCTGCACAACGTCGACGCCTACATCGTAGAGCGCGTCATCACGCGCATACTGCCGCGACTGCGCAAGGCCGAGATCGACAAGGCCCTGACCAGATCCTCCGCAGTCTTTACCTCACACGAAACGTTGCTGCGGGCCATTTCCGCAATGCACCATCTCGATGACGTCAGCCACCAGCGCGCCGAACGCCTGCTGCGCAACGTCCAGGCCCTCGACCCGCGTTGGGCCCCACCCTTCGCCTGGCATTCCAGGCTGGTGTCCATGCGCATTGGTATGGGTCGTGTGGAAAACAGGCGCCAGGCCTGTTTGCAATCGCTCCAACTCGCCACGACCGCCCTCGATCGTGACCCCGAGAACGCCCAGGCCCTTGCCACGGCCGGCCACCTGCATTCGTATCTGTTGAAGGACACCGCCAGAGGCATGGCGATGATGCAGCGCGCCATCGACGCCTGTCCGAGCGAGCCCTACGCTTGGTTGATGCTCGGCACGTCGCTGGCCTATGTCGGGCGCACGAAAGCGGCAACCCGCCACGCCAGGCACGCCCTGCGCCTGTCACCCCTCGATCCTTATGCGAGTTTTTTCCATTCGTTCCTGGCGCTCTGCCTTTACGCAGACGGAGATTACGAGACAGCCATCCATCATGCCAACATCGCCATCGAGCAAAGTCCCAACTATTCATCGACCTGGTGCATCCTGGCAGCATCGTTGGCTGCAGCCGGACATCTGGAAGACGCAAAACGGGCGGGCAAAAAAATTATCGAGCTCGAACCCCAATACCCCCGCATTGCCAAGGACACGGTGCCGTTTCAAGACGCTAGCCAGCGCAACGATTATCTCGCTCGTCTTGTCTTAGCCGAAGTGCTTGATGCAAGCTCCGTGTAGACGCCCCGGCGACACGAGCCCAGTGCACCGTCACACCAAAACACCGATCGCAAAACGTGAACCGCACTTGAACATCGTCTTCAAACACGGTTCAGCCGCAGCCGTTTAACCTCTGTCCCATTAGCAATGACATATGGAGACAGTCACATGTCGCTTTTTCGTGTTGGCATTTCAGCGACCGCCTTCGTGATGATCACGGCAACGGCGGCGCTTGCCCATTCGACCGCCCCCATCGACCGAACCCAGGCCTGGCAGATGCGTCAAATCCAGGACGGTCGCGACAACGGCTCTCTGACGCGCCGCGAATATGCTGCATTGATGGCCGAGCAGGCACGCATCGCCGAAATGGAACGGCGCGCGTTGCGCAACGGCGTCACCGGTCACGAATTTCGCATCATCCGCCGCGCCCAGCGTGACGCTGCCAACCATATCCTCAACGAAACAACAAACAACCGCGTCAACATCTGGCGCCGCTGGAAGACCCGTTACGGCCATTGACGCCGAGGCTCTGACAGCGCTTTGCGGCGAGCTACGCCGAGACAGGTCTGATAGGCATTGCACCATAGGCACGCCGTCCACGCACTTGATCAGGTAAGTTGAAGGGCCGCTCGAAATCGGGTGGCCCTTTAATCGGATGACTGGCGAACCCTGGCCGGAAAGCAACGACCAAGGCAACGCAAGGCCGCACTGTTGTTGCAGGTTGGCAACGTTAATGCGCCCCCCACGAAATGAGCTTGTATCACCCTACTGATCCGGGCATTCTCGACCCATCCTCCTAAAGTTCAGGATGGCGACAGCTAATCCAATTCTTCTTTTGCTTTTCGACGTATCGCAAGTTCCAGGCGGAGTGGGCCGTGGCTACTCCGTCAGTGAAAAGCCGCGATATATCGGGAACTTGAGAAGCGCGTAGGCTGAACTTGTGTTTGTGGCAACGGTCGCAGACGAACGGAGGACCAAAGCGCGGTTAGCGTGCCGACGAACGTGCACCCGCGTGACGATTTGGTGGAGCAACGTCGGACAAAATTTGAGGTGTGCCAATGCCGGGCAATGGGGGAACTCCCTGGAATGATTGGTTGTCAGGTCGCAGTTCTGCCACGGCTGTTGCCCTATATCCGTACACATGGTGCAGCAACGGCACAATAACCCGCGACTTCGCACAACATATGACGTTCATCGTCACTTGGGCGCTGATGGAACTCTCCGAACTGAGAACCGTTTCGCCGGAAACGATGCTCAAGATCGGCAGCTCCAGCAACGACAGGTCGTGGCTAGAGAAGTTTGCCAACCTTAAGTACGTCGTGCAAGGACAAATTGCACAAAGAGACGCAGCGTTGATCTTTTCCCACAGTGTCCGTGATCTTGAAGCAGGCACGGAATGGTCACTGAGCACGGCCGAGATTCCGCTTGGCAGGCTGCATGATATTCACCATTCCGTGGTCCCCGAGATCATCCGTCACGTGGCGCCGGACCTGCACGAAATTTTGATCGAGCGCGCCCGCAACCGCCGTCCCGACAATCAGAAGGCGCAAGAGCTGATGCTCAATGCCTTGATCGCCATTCAAAGCATGCGGCCCGAAGCACTCGATTACGCTGAGAGCCTGCTCGTTCAAGCCCAGAAAATCGACCCGCATTACGCCACAGCAATTGCGCTGCACGCCCGCGTCCACTCGCTGCGCATTGGCCAAGGCTGGGCGCCCGATCACGATCTGAGTGCGCGCGAGGCTTTGCGTCTCGCCCGCAAGGCCATCCAGAAAGACCCCAATAACGCCATCGCTCTGTCCATCAATGGGCACATGCTCGCGTTTCTGTTCAACGAGCTTGAGAAGGCGACAAGCCTGTTCGAACAGGCCATGAAAGTCGGACCGAACGAACCGTTGGTTTGGCTGATGTCGGCCATCACGCTGGCCTACCAGGGTCGGGGCAAGGAAGCCCTGGAGCGGGCCCAGTTCGGCCTGCGCCTGTCGCCCCGCGACCCGCTTTCGTTGCTACATTACTCGATCGCTGGCTTTTGTGCTTATGCGGCCGGTGAATATGATTTGGCCGCAAGCCTCACCCGCCACGCCTACGCCGAAGGTAAGGCTTATTCGGCGACAATCCGCACCTTGGCCTGCATCTATGCCGCCCAAGGCGACGTCGCCCGCGCCCGCCACTATGGCCAGGAGCTGCTGTCCGTCCAACCGGACTTTCCGGATTGCTACGAACGTCTGATCCGCATTCAGGAACCAACCTTTCGCCAGTTATCCATCCAGCACCTGCGAACAGCCGGTATCATTCCGCCGCAAGTCAGCAAACCTCTTGCAGCGGAATAGCAGACCCAATCCCTCGCTCAGCTTGCCGCCTCCGTGCGCCGGTGCGCGGCAGCTTTGCGCACGCCGGCAGCATAGTGGCCAAGGCGTCGCCTCGGCGCTTGGCTCGGCTTCAAAACGGTCTCTTGGTAGGCCAGCCAATCATCCCCGCTCAATCGCCCGACGTCGTCATCCACGACGAATTGCGACAGCAGGCCGTCGTCGTAATGCGCCTTTCGGACCGGCTGCACTTGCATGAACGGCACATCGTCATCGAACTCGATCGGAATGTTGGTCCGGGTCAAGCGGATGTTGGTGAACAGCGGGCCAAACCAAGTATCGGTTTCGATGATACCCTCGAAAATCTCAAAACCACTCGGCCGCGGTAGATTGACGACAGGTCTGATCAACAAGCTCCACCCAGGAGCCGTGCGCACCATGGACCCCGGCCAAACCTGCAGCACGCCCGCCTGCGGCGAGCCCGCCAGGAAAGCGGGCGCATAACCTTTGATCGCTTCGGGAGCAGCCGCATCGAAACGCTCGCAAAACCCGGGATAAACGACCGACCGCAGCGGCAGGAAATCATCGAGCCCCTCGTAGTGGTAGAACGTCTCCGAACCGTCGAACAGCAGGCGGAACCGCATCGGCAGAAAGATCAGCCAGCCGAACGCTGATGCCGCGGAGATCGGCTCGCAATATCTCAGCGCACGCACCGGCAGAATACCGCCGACAGACCGGTCCGCACGACGCGGCGGCCGGCGCCCCGGCACCAACTGGATGAAGCGCGCCAGCGGAGCGTTCGCACCCGCCATGCCACGCGGAAGTGTTCCGGTTTCAAAAACGATTGATGACATGTTCAATACCCACAATTGAATAGGAATTCGACGCTCGAAAGCGCATAATAAATTCAAAGTGCAACAGCAGAAAAAGCCATGGACGACGATTACCAAAACACTTTGGGCAAAAGAAGAATATACATTCCACGCAAAAAACGCGGGTGCGGATCGCAATTGCGAAATTAAACCCAGGACACACGCGATCCGCGCATCAACTCATCGCGCCACCCACGACCTGCCGCCGGGACGAATCATAGTCGCCTCGCCCCCACCAACAGCATCGCCCTGGCCAAGCTGAATTTGGGACGAACAGCCTCGGCCGCCAGCTGAACGTCCCAAAGGATCAATAGCTTACCACGACTTCACATAGTCGCCGAGACTGACCTTGCTGGGCTTTGGAAGCGTGACCTGGCGCGCATCGGAAGTAGTCGCCGGACGAACGGTCTTATCCTCGGGTGCGTTCTTCATAAGAGATGACCTTTCAATAAAAACAGCACAAAGGCATAATCGGCGCAAAGACCAGAGAATAAAGAACTCCAAAAATCATTGCGTCAACGACGCCCGTCAGCAGGCTTGAAAATGAACGCCAGCCAACACAGCAAATCTGCCGAAAAGTTTGAACCACGTCAAGCCTGCAAAATAGGCGTTTCCATTTTTTGGGCATAGACCTCGCCAACCCATGCCATCTGCGCACTGATATCGGCCGCCAGCAGATGACGACTGAGCCGAACCGCCGCGCTTGTCCACCCTACGCACGACGCGGATGCAACGAGCGCCATGCTGTCGCAACGCCAAGACGTTTCGACCACGCGCTTTTCCAGCTACCATGACCGCGCGACGGGGACACACGAACAGAGGCCTGGCGATGATCCTGAGCCATGCGCACAAGTTCATTTACATCAAGACCTACAAGACCGGCTCCACATCGGTCGAGGCGGCGCTATCGTCGGTGTGTGGCCCCGACGATGTCTTGACCGAGGCGAGCGAGCAGCTGCGCGGCGTTCGCCAAAAGCCCGCACAGAACTATCGTATCGACCATCCCCAAAAGCCGTCCCGTCCGCTGCTCAAGCGCCTGCTCGGCCGCCCCGAGCGCCATTATCACCCCTCTGTCGGCTACTACGAACACATGCCCGGTTGGCGCATCCGCACCTACGTCGGCGAGGAGATATGGCGCGACTATTATAAGTTCACGTTCGAGCGCAATCCCTGGGATCGCCAAGTCTCCTGGTATCACTACAAGACCAAATCGCTGCCCGATGGCCAAAAGCCGTCATTCGATGCGTTCAACCAGGACCGCCGCCGGGCTTTCGTCGAGAACTGGCACCTGTACACGGAAGACAACACCATCGCGGTCGATTTCGTCGGCCGCTATGAAGCGCTGGAGGAGGACTTCGCGGCCGTCCTCGCCAAACTTGGATTGACCGGCGCCGTCACACTCCCCCACACCAACGTGTCGCGCGCGCGCTCCGGCAGCTACCGCGATCAATATACGCCGCAAAGCCAGGCCCTCATCGCCGACTGGTATGCGGCGGAGATCGCGCATTTCAACTACGCCTTCTAGAGGCCAGACCCCCGCTGCGGCCGCATGGGCATCAGCGCCGCCAGAGCCCGCCATGTGCTTTCTGCGCAACGGTGCGCATGAACTGGCACAACGGTTAGGAGTTTGGTAACGCGCGCCGCCTAGCGTGGCGACACGGGCAGGGTGTGGGGTTAGTGGCAATGAGCATGCTGGGGTCGATCTCGATCGAGGAAATTCGCAATCGCGGCTCGATCCGCGATGCCGATGTTGCGCGCCTGCAGGCGGCATTCGCCAGCGCTGACATCATAACGCGCGAAGACGCCGACGCCCTGATTGCCTTGCACGCGACCTGCCCCATCCAGGATCCCCAGTGGTCGATCCTGTTTGTTGAAATGATTTCGGACTACATCATTCACGTGGCGCCCCCCGAAGGTTATGTGGTGGGGGAGAATGCGCGCTGGCTGATCGAGCGCATCGGTGACTTCGGCAGCGTCGAGACGTCGACGGAACTCATGCTGCTCGTCCACGTTCTGGAAGCCGCCCGTTGGACCCCCCCGAGCCTTGCGGCCTTCGCCCTCGATCAGGTGCGTCGCGCTATCCAGACCGGCAGGGGCCCACTGCGGGCCGCCGCCCCCGCGCCCGCCGGCACCATCACCGATCATGACGTCTACTTGGTCGCTCGCCTCATCTCGGCCTTCGGTGGCGAAGGCAACATTGCCATCACGAAAGCCGAAGCCGATAGCCTGCTCGACATCCACCGGGCCATCGCACCCGGTCACGCGACACCCGCCTGGCAGGACCTTCTGGTGCGTGCCGTCGGCAATGCTGTGCTGGCCGCGATCGGCCATGGCGTGCCCCCGCGTCGCGAGATTGCCGCCCCTTTCCTGCAGGCCGAATTGGAAAGCGATGGACATGCGTCCACATCGTCAGACGAGTGGACAGATACCGCCGAGCGCGATCCTGCTTACGATATCGTGCCCGGCGTCCGCATCTGGGCGACCGCCCCCCTGCTCTCGACAGAAGAAGTGGCAGTCTCTCGCCTCGAGCGTCAGCGGTTTGAAATCATCACCAACGAGGTGATCGAAGAAGCCACCGAGACCTGGCTGATGACGCACCTTGCCAAACGTGTTGAGCTCGATACGACCGAGCAAGCGCTCGTCTCGTTCATTGCCCGCGAGGCCAGTCAGCTGCCGCCTGATCTGAGCGACTTCGCAGCCCGCGTATTGCTCGCCGCCTAGCCTCTCCGCGGACCCCGCCCGACAGCCCAGCCGAGCCGCCGACCACTCGGACAGATCTCCCGGCTCGAGCGATGGGCACGGCTGCCGCCGGACGGCGCGCTCCGGCTCGCTTGCCACCGCGGCCAAATTTCCGGTCGTCAACGCTTCTTCAGCACGCTAGCCTTCGGCCAAGCGAGATCAAGCAGGAGCGTGCAATGTCAATCGGGTTCGTCGGAATCGGCAATATGAGTCTGCCGATGGCCGAGAAGCTTTTGGAGGCCGGCAACGAACTGGTGGTGCATGATGCCCGCGAGGCAGCCATCGCCCCCCTGGTCGAACGCCAGGCACGCCCAGCGGCGAGCCCGCGCGAGATCGGTGACCGTTGCCAAACGGCCTTCGTCTCGCTCCCAACCCTCCCGGCCTTGCGCGAAGTCATCGCCGGCGAAAACGGCCTTGCCGGCGGCAAAGCCCTCAAGCTGATCGTCAACACCTGTACGGTTGGCGTTCCGCTGGTCGAGGAGCTGGAGAAGCATCTGGCCGAACGCGGCATCGAGCTGGTGGATTGCCCGATCAGCGGCGGCCCTCCAGGCGCCCGCGCGGGTACGCTGTCTGTCATGGTGTCCGGAAAGCCCGAACTCGTCGAGCAGGTCCGCCCCATGATTTCGCTGTGGGGCCCCGTCACAGTGGCCGGCGACAAGCCGGGCCTCGCCCAGGTCTTGAAGCTGACCAACAACATCCTCTCCGCGGTATCCCTTGCCGCCTCTCTCGAAGCCTACGTGATGGGCGCCAAGGGCGGGCTCAATCCCGAAGTCATGACCGAGGCGATCAACCGCGGCAGCGGCCGCAACAGTGCCACGCAGGACAAGATTCCGCGGTCAGTCCTCAATCGCTCGTTTGCCTATGGCGCCCCCATGCACATCCTCGCCAAGGACGTTGTCCTCGCCATCGAGCAGGGTGAGCGCCTTGGCGTTCCCATGTGGGTTTGCCAGGCCGCGGCCCTGCTGTTCAAGCACGAGATCTACAAGGGCAAGGCGGACAAGGACATCACCGAGCTGGTCAAAACGATCGAGAGCGGCGCAGGCTTCGTCCTGCCAAAAACACGCGACGCCTGAGGCGACCGCAGACACACAAGGGAGACGCACATCAATGTCTGGCCTCTACTTCGACGAGTTCGAGATCGGCAAAGTCTACGAGCACGCCATCACGCGAACCGTGACCGAGATGGACAACGTGCTGTTCACAGCCCTCACCCACAACCCGCAGCCTCTGCATCTCGACGCACATTTCGCGGCCAAGACGGAATGGGGCCGCCCCCTCGTCAATTCGCTCTTTACGCTTGGCCTCATGATCGGCGTCTCCGTCGGCGATACGACGCTTGGCACCACCATCGGCAATCTCGGCATGACCGACGTGAAGTTCCCCAATCCCGTCTTCCACGGTGACACCATTCGTGCCACGACCGAGGTCGCCGCCAAGCGCGAAAGCAAATCGCGACCCGACGCGGGCGTCGTCGATTTCATCCACCGCGCCTACAATCAGGACGGCAAGCTGGTGGCTGAATGCCGTCGACAGGCCTTCATGCGCAAGAAGCCAAAGTCATGAGGCCAATTCGGTGATGCAACGGTCTGGGCGGCGGGGCATCTGAAACGCCGCCGCAGTCCTACGTCGCCACGCCTCATGCAGAACGACCGGCAATCGCCAAGCGCTGGCGGCAGCCCCCGGGAGAGGCCCCCGTCCCGAAGCTACAATCGAGGAAACCATCCGCCATGTTGCGCTCCATGCTCTTTGTTCCCGGCGACAGCGAACGCAAGCTTGCCAAGTCTCTGGGCTCGCCCGCCGATGGCCTCATCCTCGATCTCGAGGATTCTGTCGCAGCCGCCCGCCGCCCCGTAGCACGCGAGATGACGCGCACGTTCATCAAGGCCGCCCGCAGCGGCGGCACCAAGGCAGAGCTTTGGGTGCGCATCAATCCGCTCGACGGTGCCGACTGGGAAGTCGACCTGGCCGAGGTCATGGCCGCAGCACCATCAGGCATCATCCTGCCCAAACCGCAGTCGGGCGCCGACGTACACAAATTGTCGATCGCGCTTGGTCATGCCGAGAGCATGAACGGACTTCCCAGCGGCCAGACCAAAATTCTGGCCATCGTCACCGAGGTCCCGATCTCCGTACTGCAACTCCACACCTACGTTGAAGCCTCCAGTCGTCTCATGGGCCTGTCCTGGGGCGCAGAAGACCTGGGAGCCGTGATTGGCTCGCTCTCGAGCCGGGACGAGGCCGGCAATCTCACGACGCCTTACCGGCTTGTCCGCGACTTGTGTCTCATCACAGCGGTCGCAGCCAACGCCCAACCCATGGATACCGTCTTCACCGACTTCCGAGACCCCAAGGGCCTTGAGGCCGAGACCAAGGCAGCAAAACGCGACGGCTTTACCGGCAAGATGGCGATCCACCCGGATCAGGTGCCCATCATCAACGAGGTGTTCACGCCCAGCACCGAAGAGATTGCTCATGCCCAGCGCGTGGTTGATGCCTTTGCCGCTGCGCCCGGCACCGGCGTCGCCAGCCTGGACGGCCAGATGATCGACATGCCGCATCTGAAATTGGCGGAGCGCGTGCTGGCGCGCGCCAAGGCTGCTGGCCGCGCCTGACCTGCCTAACGCGTTAGGGGCGACCGCGCCGGCCGCCAGCCGCCACCGAGCGCCGCCCTGCCAACCGCCGCAGGACCTCCTCGATCTCTGGTGCAACCTGGCCCTCGGCCGCCGCGAGCGACGACACGGCCGGATCCCGCAACCAGGCCGCCATGAAGTCGAGGAAGACCCTAAGTTTCGGCAGGATGTGCCGGCTGCTGGGGTAGATCGCCCAGATCGCAGCATCGTTGCCGGCGTCGTAGTCCGATAGAAGCGGCACCAGCAACCCCCGCTCGATCTCGCTGGCAACCCGCGACTGCGCGACCCGAAGGATACCCAGTCCCTCGATCGCTGCGTGGCGCAGCAACTCACCGTTGTCGGACCGCAATTGACCGGTCACCTTGATGTCGAAGACTTTGCCTCGCTTGTGCAGGCGCCACTGCTGACCGTCGCCAAGCATCAGGCATGAGTGCTGCGCCAAGTCCTCCGGCCGGCACGGCCGACCGCGTTGCGCGATATATTCGGGCGCTGCCACGATCACCTGGGGATCGCCAGCAAGCCGTTTCGCCACCAGACGGGAATCCTCGAGCGCCCCGGTCCGAATGGCCACATCATAGCCCCCGTCATGAAGACTGACGACGCGATCAGTCAAATCGATCTGCAGCTCGATATCCGGATAGGCCTTCATGAAAACACACGCCGCCGGTGCAATGACACCGCGGCCGAGACTTGCCGGCGCCGAAACCCGCAACTTACCCCTGGGATTGGCGACGTTCTCCGAAATGCCCGCGATCGCTCCGTCAAGCTGCTCGAGAACCAATTCCACTTGCTCGAGAAGCGCCTCGCCCTCGGCGGTAATCGAAATGGCCCGCGTCGTGCGATCGAACAGCCGCGCGCACAGCTCGCTTTCCAGAGCTTGCAGCCGCTTGGAAATAGTGCCCGCGCTGAGTTCGAACTCAGCACCTACGGCCGTCAGATTGTGAATGCGCGCAACGCGCGCGAAAATGCGCAGGTCCTGGACGTCCATATCTTACCACGCCTCCGCAAACGCCTTGAGGGCCACACGACGGGGACCTCACAACGGCACAGTCTCCACCCCGCTCTTCCCGATCCGACTTACAACGCCTGCACGGCACGCACAGCGGTTGATCACAATCATCATGGCACGAACCATTAATGCCGGCCTGGCATCAGGCGGGCGACGCCTGTGTCACGCGCATAGCCGATTCCGTGACCGCCAACGCCCGCCACGTTTACCAATGAACGCTCTAACACAGTCGGCAACAAAACCGGCCAACCGCTTGCAAAAATGAATAATTCAAAGCTAATGCGAATAAAAGTCGTGGCGCTCTGAGGCCACAACTTCAGCCGCAAGCAGACCGGGCTGCTACGCCATCAGAAGCGTCTGAGCAGCCGGTCCAGGTAATCCAGCTCGAGTTGCGGACGCAATGGTTCGCCCAAGCGTCGGCGCAACTCCTCCAGGATCTCTCGAGCCCGCTGGGTATCGATCTCGTCTGGCACTTTCACCGAAGTTCCAAAGTCCGGCCCCTCCGTGCGTTGCGGACGGCCGAGCGGATCAAGCGGAGCGTCAGTGCCGGGGCCCATCCCCAGCCGCCGCATCTGCTGCATCATCTGCTGCGCCATCTGCCGGGCACCCTGGCGCAACTGCTCGAGCGCCTGCTGCTCAGCCCGCGTGGCGCCTTCGAGGTCGCCACGCCTGAGCAGGCGCTCCGCCTCCTGCATCGACCGCTCCGCGCCATCGAGCTGCCCCGGTGCCTTCATGCCGAACTGGCGCATCTTGTCTTGCAATTGGCCAAGCCGGCCACGCAATGTGCCTTGCCGATCACCCAGACTGCCCAGCCCCTGGCCCTGACCACGCCCCTGGCCCTGACCCGGCTGTTGTCCCGGTTGCTGACCGGGCCCGGGCTGACCATTGCGCCCGAACCGCTGACCCTGCTGTCCGCCCTGACCTTGCTGGCCTTGTTGACCTTGCTGGCCTTGTTGACCTTGCTGGCCTTGTTGACCTTGCTGGCCTTGTTGGCCCTGCTCGTTCTGCTCACCACGCTGCTGACCGAAAGTGTCGTCCAGCAATTCCTGCTGGCGGCCGATGATGTCGCCGAACTGGTTCATCATCTCCATCATCTGCTGGTTCTGCTTGCCCTGCCCCTGGGCCATCTTCCCGACTGCAGCTGCTCCAGCATATCCCGCAACTGACTGAGCATCTGCTGCGCCGTGTCGCGCGAGCCCCGCCGCGCCATGTTCTCGATATCGCGCATCATGCGCTCAAGATCCTGGCTCCGGATCATGCGGTCTGGCGAAAGATTGCGCGAGAACTCCATGGGCTTACCCTGCGCCTGACGCTGCAGCTGCTGCATGAAGTCATTCAGCGCCTGGCGCAGCTCATTCATGAGCCGCTGGATCTCCTGGTCGGATGCGCCCTCTTCAACGCCTTCGAGATGCTCCTGCAGCTGCGCAAGCGTCTCTCGGCCTCAGAGATCATCGTCCTCGCTTCAGCGCCACATGCCACAGTTGCTCGATCGTGCTTTTCATACCGGCACGAGAGCGATCGCGCTGCAAACGCCAATAGGCAGAGCGCAGCCCGAGAAATGCACGCCGATCGCTGAACAGGCTTTCCGGCTCCAGCGTGATTGCTTCGACAGCCTGGACAAGAGGGCTGCTGCGCGGATCTTCCACCAGCAGGCGCCGCTGTTCGACAACCGGCAATCGGGTTCGTGAACCGCTTGCGGCAAAATCAGCTCGTACTCAGGGCTTTTGCCGACCTTGCCGGCATAGTCCCGGCAGTGAGCACCATTTTCACCCGCGAACCGCCCACGGGTGCCCGGTTAACTCATGATAGCTGAAGGCAATGCCATCCTTGGCGTTGGCATGCGGCAGGCGCAATGGTAGCGTCGGCGGCCGCTCGAGTGAGGCCGCGGCCCTGGCTTAGGCCGCCCATTCGGTTGCGGGATCACCGGGCTGCTGCGGCACGCGACGGATCTGCGCTTCGGCAGAGACGACCCCATAATCGTCCTCGACCTTACAGGTCAGCTTCAACGAGCCGCGCGGCAGTCGCTGCGGCTCCTTCGTCAGGTGAATGACTGGCGCCTTGTCCGGCGTGACCCGAAAGCGCCACGTCGGCTGGCCCGCACCGACGATCCGGACGTCGATGAGATCGACGAGTGTGCGCGTGGCTTCCGCCACGTCAAGGTTGGCCAGCACCGGCGCCACGTTGGGATTGGGCCCGCCCTCGCCTGCTTTTCTTTGCGGGGTCCTCGGGCTTGACCTCACCTCTCTGCGCTCTTGCCTTCTTCCGTGACTTCAAGCGTGAACCCTTGGCACCCGCCCCACTCGCCCGCACCACCAGCTTTGCTGCCCGGGAACCTCGATCACCCCAGCCTCCGGCAGCCGCCACAGCTTGTCCTGCTGGCCTGGCCCCATCGGCGAGAATGATCGGTGCGATGCTGGTATAGGCCGGTGGTGTCACCCAGGCATCAAGCCGGGCATTCGCCGACAGCTCTGGCGGTCCGATGCGAAACGCCGCACGCAGCCGATCTGAGGCGCTATCGCCAACCATCCACAATGTAACGCCGACGGCGGCCAGAAGCAGACCGCGCACAGCAAACGGGTCGAGGCGATCCGTCCGCGCCCGCGGCTGCGCTACCCGGAGCCGGTTGATCTGTTCCGCAAGCCGCGCCTTGTGCGCCTGCCACAGCGACGTGGCCGCCGGATCGGTCGCCGAGGCCGTCAACGTGTCCTCGTAGCTCGAAGCTGGCCGATGGCGCACACCAGATTGCAGCTCGATGCGCCGGATCGCCTCCGCGCGCGAGGCCGCTGGTGTCCGCGCAATCCAAATCAAAGACGCCAGAGCGGCAAGCCCGAACACCCCGAGCGCCGCAATATGCCCCGCATCCGGCAGATAGCTCCAAGCGCCAGCGAACGTGAGCACCAGAAACAAAGCAACGAGCCCAATCAGCAGCCAGACCCGTGGCCACATGCGTTCCAACAGCAGCGCCGCACGGCTCCAGCGCACCTTGCGCTCGAAGACCGGGTTACTGGCAGACGCCCCATTGTTGGGTTCGCTCGACATTGCTCATTCCTCA
Source organism: Hyphomicrobiaceae bacterium (assembly GCA_041397705.1). GTDB lineage: Bacteria > Pseudomonadota > Alphaproteobacteria > Rhizobiales > Hyphomicrobiaceae. Next base: position 34,812 of record JAWKWC010000022.1, on the reverse strand, counting down.
GTCGACGGCACTGGGGCCGGCCGGATCGGCTGCATGGTCGGATCGACAAAGTGCCACGACACCACCTTTTTGGCGAGGGTCTGGCACGTGCATGGCCAATATTTCATGTTGGATCAACACAATCGCGAGAGTGCGGCAGAAGCGGGGCAACAGCCCCCAACGCGGCTCGAAGACGGCTTGACCCGCCCAAAAAATGGAGTTTCAGCCACACCATATGTGGCCAAATCCCAACAATCAGCCGCAGGCGAGCCCGAAATCGACAAGCCCGCCGAAAGCCATCCAAAGCGTCGAACGACCAGAGCGCACTGCAAACTAGCCAACGCTGAGCGGCGCCAGAGGCGCCAGTGGCTGGAAGCTGTCCGCGCGCGCCAGCGCCCACGCTTCACGATATCTGGGGTGGGTCGGCTCATCCAGCAACTCGCCCGGGCGCGGGAGCGGAAACAGCTCGGTAAAGCTCATCGTGCGATCGGCTTCAACCCGGCGCATGAAGTGATGCGGCATCAGTTCCCGCGGGTGGTCGAGACCGGCCGCCGCCACCAGCTCAGCCAGCTCCTCAAGTGTCTCGCGATGAAAATTCGCCACCCGTTCCGCCTTGTCCTCGACCACGATCGCACGGTAGCGCGCGGGGTCGGGAGTGGTCACGCCCGTAGGGCACTTGCCGGTATGGCAGGTTTGCGCCTGGATGCAGCCAACCGCAAACATGAACCCGCGGGCGGCATTGCACCAGTCCGCGCCCAGCGCCATGGTCTTGGCCATGTCGAACGCCGTCACGATCTTGCCCGAGGCGCCGAGCCTGATGCGATCCCGCAGCCCCGCCCCGATCAATGCCCCATGCACGAACGTCAATCCATCCTGCAGCGGCATACCCAGATGATCCATGAATTCCAACGGCGCCGCGCCGGTGCCCCCCTCCTTCCCGTCCACCACAATGAAATCCGGCAGGATCTGCGTCTCTAGCATCGCCTTCACCACCGCCAGGAACTCCCAGGGATGGCCGACACACAGTTTAAAACCGGTTGGCTTGCCGCCCGAAAGCTGGCGCAACTCGGCAATGAAGCCAAGCAACTCCTTCGGGTTCGAAAACGCTTTATGGTAGGCGGGCGAGATGCAGTCCTCCCCCATCGAGATGCCACGGATCCGGGAAATTTCCGGTGTAATCTTGACGGCTGGCAAAACGCCGCCATGACCGGGCTTGGCGCCTTGCGAAAGTTTCAGCTCGATCATCTTGATCTGCGGCTTGGCCGCAACGTCAGCGAACCGCTCCCGCGAAAAGCTGCCGTCGGGATTGCGCGCGCCAAAATAACCGGAGCCCAGTTCCCAGATGATGTCGCCGCCGTGGCGCTCGTGATAGGGCGAAAAACCGCCTTCACCCGTATCGTGCGCAAACCCGCCGAGCTTGGCGCCGCGATTGAGAGCCATGATGGCTTGAGAAGAGAGCGAGCCGAAACTCATGGCAGAGATGTTGAACAGCGAAGCTTCATAGGGTGCTGGACAATCGGCGCCGCCGATGGACAGCCGAAAGGGCGTGCGGCTCACCGGTCGCGGCGCGAGGGAATGATGCAGCCACTCGTACTGGGGTTGGTAGACATCGAGCTGCGTGCCGAAGGGACGGGCATCAAGCACCGCCTTGGCGCGCTGATAGACGATCGCCCGCTTGTCGCGGCTGAACGGCACACCATCCTTGTCGGTCTCGAAGAAATACTGACGCAGCTCCGGCCGCACTTCCTCGAACAGGAACCGCAGGTGACCAATGACCGGATAGTTCCTCAAAATCGCGTGGCGCCGCTGCAGCAAATCCCGAAGACCAAGCAGCGAAAGGCCGAGCGCCAAAAGGAAGAACACCAGCAGGCCAGGAGACCACCCAGTTACCAAAACCGCCAGCGCCCCAAGTACCACGGCTGCAATCACCGACCCGGTGAAAGCCAGATAGCGCGGTGAAGACAGCGCCTGCAGGCTGGGCATCACGCATTGCTCCTGGATTGATGACACGAACGCCACGCCAAGAGGTGGCGATGAAGAAAGCGGCCCCTTTCAGTCCACTCACAGCCAATCAGGCATGCGGTCGAGACCGATCAACTCATCATAGCTTGGCCGCGGCCGGACAACCGCCATCTGCTCGCCCTTGACCAGAACTTCGGGCACAAGCCGGCGAGAGTTGTATGTCGAGGACATCACCGCACCATAAGCACCGGCCGTCATGAAAGCGATGAGATCACCCAGCTTCAACGGCGGCAAGCTGCGCTGCTCGCAGAACGTATCTCCAGTTTCACAGATCGGACCGACCACATCGTAGGCTTTCCGGCTCTCACCCTTCGTCTCCTCATTGACGGTCCAGATGTCGTGATACGCCCCATACATGGCAGGCCGGATCAGATCGTTCATGGCGGCATCGACAATGGCGAAGGTCTTGGCAGGGCGCGTATTGAGTTGCAGCACGCGCGACAACAGGATGCCCGCATTGCCGACGATGATGCGGCCCGGCTCGAAGCCAAGCTCCACATCCAGGGCCTCGAAGGTATGCTTGACCATCGCCGCATAGGCTTCGATCAGGTCGGATCCGTGCACAACCGCTTCGGCCATTTCATAGGGAATGCCAAGTCCGCCGCCGAGATCGACACGGTTGACGGCATGCCCCTGCGCGCGCAACCGCAAAACCAGGGCACGCATCCGCCCACACGCCGCGCTGAGGTCGCCTAGCGCCCGGATCTGGCTGCCGATATGCATCGCAAGGCCTTCCATCGCGACACCCGGCAACGTTTGCGCCAGGGCATAGAGTCGCTCGACCTCGGCCAAACTGACGCCAAACTTGTTCTCAGCCGATCCCGTGGTGATCTTGGCGTGGCCGCCAGCGCCCACATCGGGGTTGATGCGGATGACCGCGCTTTGGCGCTTGCCAAGCCCAGCCGCAACCTTCGAGAGCGCATGCAGTTCGCCCTCGGTTTCGATATTGATCTGATAGAGGCCCGAGCTGACGGCAAAGGCCAGTTCCTCGTCCGATTTCCCCACCCCGGACAACACGATGCGCGATGCCGGAATGCCCGCCGCAAGGGCTTTGCGAACTTCCCCTTCAGACACCGTGTCTGCACCCGCCCCCAGCGAACCCAGCAGCCGCAGCACGGCAAGGTTGGAATTGGCCTTCATCGCGTAGAAGACGCGTGCACGCATGCCCTCGAAGGCGCCGGCGAAGGCTTGATAGTGCCGTTCGATCGTCGCCGACGCGTACACGTAAACCGGCGTACCAACTTCGGCCGCGATGTTCTCGAGGCTGACGCCCTCGGCGTGCAGCGTCCCGTTCTTGTAGGCGAAGTGGTGCATGCAGAAACCGGTCATGTGAAGCCGGCACCATGGCCGGAATGGTTTGCGACGTCAGGAGACTAAGCCGGTTCGCCCGCCCCCGCCACACCAGAACCGCCAAGACTTGAAGAAGATTGCCAAATCTCCGCCATCAGGCCATGCCTCAGTGCCGAAGGAACCCACCGTCCCGCGCCTGGGACACAGCCGGTCGAAGGCCGTCGAAATGATGCACACTGCAGTCGTCATAGCCCTCATTCTTCTGGCAGCTCTCGCTGTACTTGTCCTACTGGCCAGCCGTCAACCGGACGCCTTCGAGATTTCACGGGCGATTGAGATCGCGGCACCCCCAGAGCACATCTTTCCAGCCATCAGCAATCTGGCGACCCTGAATACCTGGAATCCGTTCAATGCCGACCCCAGCATCGTCGGCACCTACTCCGGCCCTGCCGACGGCAAAGGCGCCGCATACGCATTCGCAAGTCCCAAGGCCGGCACCGGCAGCATCGAGATCACCGAAGTTGAACCGCCCCACGCAGTCACCATGCGCCTCGTGATGACCAAGCCGTTTGCCTGTGACAACACGGTCGTCTACACGCTGGCACCCGTGCCCAAAGGCACCCACGTCACATGGTCCATGTCCGGCAAGAACAGCCCGCTTGCCCGCCTCATGTGTATCCTCATGAGCCCAGACCGCATGGTCGGCGGCATGTTCGACAAGGGGCTCAGCGACCTCAAGAAGTTGACAGAAGCCCGCATGGAGGCGTGATGGCCAAGGTCTCCTTTACCGCCAATATCCAGCGCCACGTTACCTGCCCCGACACCGAGGCACCAGGCGCCACCGTGCGCGAAGTCCTGGACGCCGTCTTCCGCGACAACCCGCGCGCCCGCGGCTACGTACTCGATGACCAGTCGGCGCTTCGCCGGCACATGGCCATCTTCCTCGACGGCGCTCTCATCACGGACCGCGCCACACTGAGCGACCCTGTCTCACCCACCAGCACGATCCACGTCTTCCAGGCCCTTTCAGGAGGCTGATGCAATGTCTACGAAAGCCGGAGACACGCTGCTCGTTTCGACCCGCAAAGGCTTGTTCACGGTCGCCCGAAAAGCATCGGGCTGGGACATCACCGAGGCCCACTTCCTCGGCGACAACGTCTCCCTGGCACTGCATGATCCCCGCGACGGCCGGCGCTATGCCGCCCTCGACCACGGCCACTTCGGCGTCAAACTGCATCGCTCGACCGCCAGCGGCGGCTGGGAGGAGGTGGCGACGCCCGCCTATCCGGAAAAGCCCGAAGGCCTCGTCGAGAACGACATGTGGGGCCGTCCGCTACCGTGGTCGACGGTGCGCATCTGGGCCCTCAAACCGGGCGGTCACGATGAGCCGGGCGTACTATGGTGCGGCACAATTCCCGGTGGCCTGTTCCGCTCTGAGGATCACGGCACGACCTGGCAGATGTGCCGTACGCTCTGGGATCATCCCAAGCGCAAGATGTGGATGGGCGGCGGCGCCGACCTGCCCGGCCTGCACGCGATCGTGGTCGACCCACGCAACTCCCGCCAGGTGTTCATCGCCGTTTCGACCGGCGGCATCTGGCACACGGCCGATGCCGGCGCGACCTGGACCCAGCGCGGCGAAGGCATGCGCGCCGACCACGTCCCGCCCGAGCTCACCCACGACCCCATCGCGCAGGACGTTCACTGCCTCGTGCAATGCCCCGCCGCCCCGAGCCGCATGTGGGTGCAGCATCACAACGGCATCTTCATTTCCGATGACGAAGGGCGCAACTTCCGCGAGATCAAGGATGTCGACCCCTCGGTGTTCGGCTTTCCTGTCGTCGTCCACCCCCGCGATCCCGACACCGCCTGGTTCGTGCCCGAGATCAAGGACGAAAAACGCATCCCCGTCGGCGGCAAGCTGGCGCTGACCCGCACCCGCGACGGCGGGAAATCATTCGAGGTCCTCACCAACGGCTTGCCCCAGGTTCACGCCTACGACGTCGTCTACCGCCATGCCCTGGCCCTCGATGTCAGCGGCGACCGCCTCGCTTTCGGCTCGACCACAGGCGGTCTGTGGGTGAGCGAGAACCAAGGCGACAATTGGCAGATGATCAGCCACACCTTGCCGCCCGTCTACGCCGTCACCTTTGCTTGAGGCCGCAAGGCCGCCTGCCAGGACTGTGTTCTACTGGATAAGGCCGAGCCAGCGCGGCAGCGCCAGCGTCACCTCCGGCACGAACACGATCAGCAACAATGTGGCGATGATCGCTGCCAGGAACGGTAACAGCGGCCGGATCAGCTTCTCCATCGGCAGACCGCTGATCGCCATGCCCACGAACAGACATAAGCCGACCGGTGGCGTGATGTGCCCGATCGCCGATGCCACCACGCAAACAAGGCCGAAATGAATGGGATGAATGCCGATGGCCTGCGCCACCGGCAGCAGCACCGGTACGGTCACCAGAATGATTTCCGATGGCGTCAGGAACGTGCCGAGTACCAGATAGAGCACCGACACCAGCATCAAGAACAGCCACCACGACGGCGACAGCATCGCAATACTCTGCGCCACGTGCAGCGGGAACTTCGAGAACGTCAATATCCAGCCAAATGCGCCGACGAAGCCGATGATCATGCCGATCACGGCTGAAAGTCTCGCACTGTCGATGAATATTTGCGGCAACTCGCGCAACGACGGTTCGCGATAGAAAATCGGCGGCACGATCAGCGCATAGACGACAGCAATCCCCGCCGCTTCCGTCGGCGTGAAGAAGCCGAGCAAAATCCCGCCCATGATCAACACCGGAATGGCCAGTGCCGGCAGCGCCCGCACAAAGGCCCGTGTGAATTCAGGCAGCGTCGGCGGCGGCTCTTTCGGATAGTTTCGCTTCTTGGAGATGAAATAGACGGGTATCGCCATGCCGAACCCAACCAGCAGGCCAGGGATCACACCCGCCGCAAACATCGCCGCCACCGATTCATCAGCCATCCACGCGTAGATCACGGCGATGATCGACGGCGGTATGATCGGCGCGACCACGGCCGACGACACCGTCAAAGCCGTCGCAAAATCGCGGTCGTAGCCCTTGCGCTCCATTTGCGGGATCAAGAACGTGCCCAGCGCCGACACATCTGCGACCGCTGACCCCGAGATACCCCCGAAAAACATGCTGTCGAGCACGGTCACATAGGCAAGCCCACCGCGAAAGCGGCCCACCAGAACCGTGGCAAAATCGATCAGGACGCGCGCCACCCCTCCACGCGCCGCAATGTTGCCGGCCAGAATGAAAAGCGGCGCCGACAACAACAGGTAGCTGTCGGACAAAAGTCCAACGAAACGTGTCGGCACAATGATCGGATTGACGACAGGATAGAAGTACGACGTTGCAAAGGCACCGGCCGCAAGCGCCATGCCGATCGGCATCCCCGCAACCGCCGCAATCACGAAAACGATCAGGAGTGTTTCGGCCATATCAGCCCTGCCAGCAACTCGAGGACATTGCGGATCATTGGAATAATGATCAAAGCCGCCCCGACAGGAACGGCCATGAAAACGTAATCGAGCCGCAACTCCAGGCCCGGAGAGGTCTGTAACGCTGCATTCGGAACGAGGATGAGGCTCAAGCGCAGCAGGTACAGAAAGACGGCGATCATGGCGCATTGCACCGCAATCGCGACAATAGCCTTCGGCACCCGCGGCAAGCGATTGACGAAATAGTCGAGTACGGTGTGCTCGCGCTTGTGCATGGCTGCAGCCCCGCCAAAGGCCACCAGCCAGATGAACAGGTATCTTGGCACCTCGTCGAGGCCTTCGAAGGCTTGCGATCCCGCGAAGCGCACCATGACACCCATGAACACGGCTGCGGCCATGATCGCGAGAATCAATCCCGCGATCCAGCCACACACCGTAAACACGCCGTCGATCACACGCCCGAAACCGAACCCGCCATCGTCGCCGGCAGGCTCACGCGATTGAGGGGCTGCCATGGCGCTACTTGATGCCTTGGATGTAGGTCACCATGGCCTTGGCCCTCTTGCCGGCAGGCGTCGCGTAGAAATCGTCGTAGACGCCTTTGGCTGCTGCCAGAAACGGCGCGGGATCGGGCTTTGTGATTGTCACGCCTTTGGCACGCACCAGATCTTGGATGCTATTGTCCTCATCCAGAATGAATTTGCGATTGAAAGCACGCGCCTGCAGCCAGGCATCGGCAATGGCCTTTTTGCCGGGTTCGTCGAGCTTTGCGTACGATGCTTTCGACATGATAAGCGCGATGCACTGATGCGTGTGGCGCACGTCTGCCACATACTTCACGAGGTCGTAGAATTTGTTGTGGTAGAAGGTGTTGACCCCACCTTCCGCAAAATCGATGACCTTGGTCTGCAGGGATGTCGCGACCTCCGGCCAGGCGATCGGCGTGGGAATGGCGCCCAGCGCCTTGAACGTGGCAACGAGGATCTTATCCTCCTGCACGCGCACCTTCTTGCCCTTGATGTCGGCAAGCCCATCGATCTTGCTGTGCCCATAGATGCCGCGATAGCCGGCAGCGATGAAGCCGATTAGATGGAAGCCCTTCTTGTCGAGCACGCCGGCAAAGTATTTCTGCAGCGTGTCCGAACCATCCAGCGCCTTGTAGACGTGGTCGTAATCTCTGAAAATGTAGGGCAGCTGGAAGACCGACAATTCCGGCACCAGCGTCGACAATGGCGCCGTCGTAATTGGCCCGAAATCCACCGCGCCCAACTGGATCTGCTGAGCCACCTCGCGCTCGCCACCAAGCGCTCCCGAGTGATGGTGGATCACCTTCATCTTACCACCGGACACTTCGGCAAGCTTGTCGATGAAGGCCTGCGCCGCCTTCGAAGTGCCGTGCTTCGGCGGGTTGGTATTGCCCATAGAGAATTCACGAACCTGGGCATTCGCCGATGTGGCGGCAAGCCAGCCACCGACGACAAGACCGAGTACGAGTGGACTTCTTTGCAATGCTGTAATGAACCGCGACATGGCGCTTCTCCCAAGTCCCGCATCCGTCTCATGGGGAAAGCTGCCGTCCAGCAAAAAGGTCCTAAGCCCGCTTTCCTGCGGAGCAGTGACGCACCATTGTCAAATCGGAAAATTTAAGCGGTCAAGCGGAGAATTCGGCGGCCGGCGAACATGGCAATGGCATCGCAGCAGCGGCACGCGAGCACGCATGGCAACGCCGGCTTGCCGTCGCGAGGCCGAAGATGCGACCGCGCCCAGATCGCGCGTCGACCAGCAAGGGCCGCGCGCACAACATACGATGATCCGCTTTATGTTGGATTGGATCGCGACCGCAACTTCAGCGGATGAGGCCATCCAGTATGAAATCGCGGTGGGGCTTAGGCGCGGCGCCTTCCTTCTTGCCCTGACCGCTGTCGGCGCTGGCCTTCGTCTGCGATGCGCCACTGCCGGCGGGCGAATCGAGCGATCCTCGAACGCCACATCCCCCAAGCACGCCTGCCAACAGCACCAGCGCCACAGTGCACACGCCCCTGCGGCTCCGCGACTTCATTGTCTTGGTGTTGCTGCGGCTCATTGGACGCCCGTACCGCTCCATCTTTCAACGCAACATTTGAGTTGCGCCAACGCGCATGAGCGCGTTTCCCCTGATCGCCACTGGTGCCCACATGGCACCCATTTTGCCCCGATCCGGCCGATGTCGCGTCACAAAAGACCGCCGCAACATGGCCAAACGATGCCGGACACCCCAATCGCGCAGCCGAGCCCAACTTTGACCCGCGACCAACGCATCGCAAACCGTGTCCGACGAGGGCGACCCTAGCCCTTGGCCAACTCCTTTTCCAGCCGCCTGAGCCAGCCTCGCGCCATTTTCCTGACGTTCTGTGGCGCAGTTCCACCATAACTGGTCCGGCTCTTGACCGAGGCTTCGACCGAAAGCACATCGAAGACCTGTTTCGTGATCCGCGGTTCGATCGCCTGCATGGCCTCCAGCGGCAAGCTTTCTAGCGGCTCGTTGCGTGTCTCCGCCAGCCGCACGATGGCGCCAGTGACGTGGTGCGCCTCCCGGAACGGCAACTTGAGCGTGCGCACCAGCCAATCCGCAAGATCCGTCGCCGTCGAATAGCCGGACCCAGCTGCCGCCCGCATCGTCTCAGGCACGGGCTCCAGATCGCGGATCATCCCCGCCATCGCGGCAACGGCCACCTGGAACGCCCGCAGAGCGTCGAACGTGGTCTCCTTGTCCTCCTGCATGTCCTTGGCATAGGTCAGCGGCAGACCCTTCATGACCATCAACAGACCCTGGAAGGCACCCGCAATCCGGCCCACCTTGGCACGGCACAGTTCGGCAGCGTCCGGATTGCGCTTCTGCGGCATGATGGAAGATCCCGTCGTCCACCGGTCCGAGAGCGACACGAATCCGAATTGCGGCGTCATCCAGATCACGATTTCTTCCGCAAGCCGCGACAAATGCATCGCCGAGATGGCACACGCAGCAAGTGTCTCGAGCGCGAAATCCCGGTCCGCCACGCCATCCAGCGAATTGGCCGTGGGCCGGTCGAAGCCCAGCGCCTCCGCCGTCCGTTTCCGATCGATGGGAAAAGATGTGCCAGCCAATGCCGCAGACCCCAACGGACTTTCATTGAGCCTGCGCCGGGCGTCACTGAACCGCCCCCGGTCCCGTGCCAGCATCTCCACATAGGCCAACAGATGATGCCCGAACGTGACCGGCTGGGCCGGCTGCAGATGCGTGAATCCGGGCATGACGACATCGGCGTGTGCATCAGCTTTCATGGCGAGCGCCAGCTGAAGTTGCATCAGCGCCCGATCAAATGCGTCGATGCTGTCGCGAACGAACATGCGGAAGTCGACCGCCACCTGATCATTGCGCGACCGCGCCGTGTGCAGACGCCCACCCGCCGGGCCGATCAGTTCCGTCAGACGGCTTTCGATGTTGAGATGTATATCCTCGAGGCGCTCGGAGAACACGAACGCGCCGGATTCGATCTCGGCCCGAACCTGATCCAGCCCCTTGGCGATGTCGCGCGCATCGGCCTTGGTGATGATGCCCTGGGCCGCCAGCATTTCGGCATGCGCCTTCGATCCCGCAATATCCTGCGGTGCCATGGCCTTGTCGAAGCCGATCGAGGCGTTTATTTCGATCATGAGATCGGCCGGTGACAATTCGAACCGCCCACCCCACATCTTGTTGGTTTGCTTCTCGGTCACGGTGGTGGCCTCGTTCGTTTTTTGTCTGATCAGGAGAATTCAGCGTGTCCCAGCAAAGTCCGAAGTCTTTGGCTCGCTCCGGCATGGCGGCCGTCACGCTCACCATCGCCATCGCGGGCCTTGCGGGCTTCGGCGCGGTATACGTCATGGCCGGTGGCGCTGACAACGTATTGCAGGCTGGCCGGAAAGCGCTGGCACCGGCTTCCGGTGCCAAACTGGCGCAATTGCCGACCGGGCCGGGCGCCAATCCGCTGTCCGTCGGCCAAATGGCAGCCTTCGTCTTCAAGAAGGCGCCAGAAGTCATCCCCGAGCTGCCCTTTGAGGATGCAACGGGCAAACCGCGCAGCCTGACAGAGTGGAAGGGCAAGGTTGTGCTTCTCAACTTGTGGGCGACCTGGTGCGCGCCCTGCCGCAAGGAAATGCCGAGCCTGGATCGCCTGCAGGCCGAGCTTGGCTCCAAGGATTTCGAGGTGGTGCCGATCAGCGCCGACAAGACCGGCGTCAAGGGCGCCAAGCGCTTCCTCGACCAGATCAAAGTCAAAAACCTGGGCGTCTACGCTGACCCGACCGTGCGCATCCATTCTGGCCTGAAGGCCATCGGCATGCCCGCGACCATCCTGCTGACCGCCAGGGGCGTGAACTGGGCCGTCTGGTGGGCCCGGCCGAGTGGGACAGTGAAGAAGCCAAGACACTGATCAAGGCGGTGATCGCGGCCACAGCCAAAAGCTGAGCGAAGCGGCCCGAGTGGCGCCGGGGTAGCACCGCGGGCGTCGCCACTCCACACCCAGACGGATACGCCGCCAACGGGCTGACGCGAAAGCAGCACCAGAAACACCGCGTTGCCCGTGGTCCCGCGGGTGCCGATCCTTGTTGCGACAGCGAGGGCCGCAAAGCCATGCAAATGTGGCAAGAGGAACGCCAGGCGTCAGCGTCCGATTGTGTCACTGCAGATGCCGGTGGCCCGCCCGCCACGGATGGACCGTAGACCTCCCGCGCCCGCGCTTCAAAAGCTGACACGCAACGCCGGAACGCCTGGTCGAACAAGGCACCGACCAGCATCTGCAACATCAGCGACTTGAATTCGTACGCAATGAAGAAATGCACGTCCGTCGTGCCATCGGCCAGGGCCGTGAAGCGCCACCGGTTCTCGAGCCGCCGAAAAGGCCCGTCGATGAAATCGACCCGGACCAAGCCCTTCAACCGCTCCAGCGTCACTCGGCTGGTGACCGTTTCGCGAATGGCCTTGTAGCCGATGTCCATGGCAGCCACGAGCACCTCCGCATCGCCTTGCGGCTTGCGGCTGCGCACGCGCATCGCCTCACACAGCGGGAAGAATCGCGGGTATTGCTCGACATCGGCAACGAGGTCGAACATCTGCTCTGGACTGTAGGGCACCCGCCGGGTGGTCTCGAAGGTCGGCATAACCCCTGTTTAGCGGATCTGGGCTGGCTGTGCGAGCCCGGCTGGCCTGCCGCGAATTGGCGCACATACCCGGCCCGGACGTCATGAAGCCAGCGACGCCCTAACCCGTCGCGGATCGGGTCTCAATATGCCGGCCTTCGAAGATGTAGGGCGCCATGCTCTCCTGCGCCGCCATGCGCCGCTTATGCCAGCGCTCACCACCTCCATAATAGGCAAGACTACCCGGCTTCGCCGTCCCGTCTCCATTGTAGTAGGAAATGCAATCGCGCAACGGCGCCGACAACAAATCCATCTCTGCGCAATGGCGCGTGTAGTCCTCCTCGGCCTCCTGCGTGACATCGACGGAACGCACACCCCGCGCCTTGATCTCCTGCAACATCCAGGCGATGTAGCTGGCGTGCATTTCCGAAACGCGCGTGAAATTGAACTGGCCACCTCCCCCTTGCGGGCCATTCATGATGAAGAGGTTCGGATAGCCCTGGGAGTGCATGCCGAGAAATGTCCGAGTACCGTCACGCTCCCATTTCTCGCGCAAGGTCTGGCCGTCCCGCCCACGGATCATGTTGAATGATCCCGTCCCCATCCACTCGAAGCCGGTCGCATAGATCAGCACGTCGAGCGGATAGGAGACGCCATCGTGGACGACGCCCTGCTCGTTGATCTCCCTCACGCCCAACGGCGCGGTATCCACCAGGTGCACATGGGGCAGGTTGAACGTCGGCAGATACTCGTCGTGGAAGGTCGGACGCTTGCAGCCGTAGGGATAATAGGGCTTGAGGGCCGCAGCGGTCTTGGGATCCGCCACGATGGCATCCACACGCGCGCGGATTTGCTCCATGATCCGGAAATTGGAATTGAGCTGTGCCGCGATCAGCTCTTGCGCTGACAACTTGCGTTCATGTTGCTTGCGCGCTTTGAACGACTCCACCTTGCCCGAAAGAAACGCGTCATTCGCCTGCAGGGCGGAGCGCCCCGCCGAGATCAAGGCATGGCGTTCGCGCCGGTTGACGGCCCAATTGGCCTCGCCCGGCCACGTCGCATACTCCTCCGGCGTCGTCGCGCGCTGATCGCGAACATCGATGGACGAGGGTGTGCGCTGGAAGACGTAGAGCTCCTTCACCACCTTCGCGATTTCAGGCACCACCTGCACGGCCGTGGCGCCGGTTCCGATAATGCCCACACGCTTGTCATTAAGGTCGACATGATAATTCCAGCGCGAGGTGTGGAAGGCCTCGCCCTTGAACGTCTCCATGCCTTTGATACGCGCCAGGCGCGGCGTCGTCAGAATACCGTTGGCAAGAACAACGAAGCGCGCACGCATGGCATCGCCTCGGTCGGTCTTGACGATCCATCGCCCCTGCTCCTCATTCCAAGTCGTCGCCTCGACCGTGGTATGGAACAGGCAGCGGTCATAGAATTTGAACCGCTCTGCCATCGCCTGGCAGTATTCGAGGATCTCGAAGCCAGACGCGAACTTCATGGACGGGATGTAGCCCATCTCTTCGAGCAATGGCAGGTAGCTGTAGCTTTCCACATCACAGGCAATGCCGGGATAACGGTTCCAGTACCAGGTGCCGCTGACGTCCCCGCCCTTTTCGCAGAACCGCACATCACTGAACCCCGCCTGCATCAAGCGGTACCACAGCAGCAGCGCACCAAACCCGGCCCCGATGACCAGGATCTCGCAATCGTCCTCCAACGCCTCACGCGGCACCGGTGGCTCTGAATAGACGTCTTCGAGGTAGCGAGAGAACTCCCCCTCCATCGCCATGTAATCGGCCGCCCCCGCACGCGCCTCCTTGAACTCACGATAGCGCTTCTGCTCCTCGGCACTGAACGTCGCCCCCGGCGGCGGCGGTGGCAGTGTAGTCAGCGCCGCATCGGAGACGATCGAGTAGCCCTTGCCGGCGATCCTTTCGCTGGCTTTGGCGGCGCGCGTGTTGAAAACCTTGCGGCCCGTCTCTGGGTCGATCCGGATGGCAGCAGTCATGAGACAATAGATCCCGACATATTGGCAGATGGGGAAATATGGGCACATTGCGCCCACTGCTTCAATGCAGACATACCCCAGCCAGACTGAAGCAGCATCCAGGCCGGCCTTGCGCAGCCCGAAACGCGTGGCAACCGGCAACGAGCTACTTGCGCCCTACAAGCGTCACCGCGCCTTGGGTTTCACCGATCCGACGACGATCCGGGTGGCGCCAGGGCCCTTGCGCACCTTGATCGGCACATCTCCCGCCCACGCCACCACCTCGCCTGAAACAACCGCAAAGGCCTGATTGATCGCCGCCACGTGATCACCTGGCGACTTCCCGGCCACGGGCCGCGTGGCGCTCAATGTGCGGCTCGCCAGCACCTCGCCCGTTCGCTCGCTCACGAGCTTCGCCTGCAACGCGACCCGCGCAATACTCCCCGCCGACGTCAGATCAACCTGGAACGCCTGCAAAGATGCCGAAAGACTGATTTCCGCATTCACTTTGTCGCGCCCGTTGCTGATCGCCCGAAATTGCTCGGATGCCGACAGCGCCTGGATCAGGCGCGATTGCACCAGCACAGGCAGCCTATCACTCCAGGTGGCGCCTGCCAGAAAACTGATCTCTCCGCTTTCGCGATGCACAACCACTCTGTCCCCGTCGAGCGCCCGCGAGGCCGACGGCTCGTTCACGACAAGCTGCAGATCCCGGCGTGCGCTCGTGCTGGCTTTTTGCACGATCGATCCCGCTGGCGCGTTCGCGCCGCCAAGCTCGTAGGTCTTGGACATGTTCGACGTCGTCTCGAGCCCGGTGCTTGCACACCCGCTGAGCCAAAGGCCGGCAGCTGCCGAGATCGCGACGAGAAGGCTAGAAGCTTTGGCTGTCATCGCTGTTCCATTCCACCACGTCGTGCCCGCCACGCCGCTGGCCGTCCTTCACTGACGATCAGTTCGGCTTGTATTCCCGCACGGACGTATCACCCCAAATCAGGCTCTTTGGATCGCGCTCGAAACGAACGACAAGCCGGTCGAGGCTCTGCGCAGCTCGCCGTCCATCCTTTGCCAACAACTCGATCTCCTGCAGACTCCGCCGCGCCACGACGGCAAGCTGATCGGCATTTCCACCGATGGTGCGATCCAGTTTTTCGGCGGCGCCGCGAAGTGACACCATCGCCTTTTGCGCCTGGTTGACGATCGATTTGTCGCCATTGAGCAGGTCCCCATCCACCTTGCCGATCATCGCGTTGAGGTGCTTGGCCGACTGCTGGAAGCTGTCCGAGATGGTCCGCATGTTCCGCAGCGTTGCACCGATCTCATCCTTGTTGGCAGCCAGCACGTCCGTGAACGACTTCATGCCTTCCATCGACTGGCGCAGAATCTTCTCGTTGTTGGTGACGAGGTCGTTGAGGCGCACGAACAGCGTGTTCACGTTGGCCAGGATCTCTGGCATCGCATCCATCAGCGATCCCGTCATCATCGGCTTGGCTGCGATCACGGGCACCCCGCCGCCGGCAGAAGCGCGCAGCAACTGAGAGCCGGGATCGCCCGCACTGATCTGCACGGCCGAAAGACCGGTGATGCCGACCTGCGTCAGGCTTGCCAGCGAATCGATGCGCACCGGCACGCCCTTTTGCAGCCTCAGCGACACCGCCACCTTCCGGCTGTCGGCCGCATGGATCTTGATGTTTTCGACGGTTCCAACCTTGATGCCGTTGAAGAGCACGTTGGAGCCGGGTGCCAGTCCCGCCACGGACCCGGCGAAGAGAACATCGTAGGCCTCCCCCGCCCCACCGAGACCCCGATCGACCGACCAGCGCACGAACGCCAGACCAGCCGCGATCAGGCCGATTGCAAACAGCCCCACGATCAGATGATGAGCTCGGGTTTCCATGGTCTTCCTTTACTGCGCGACTACAGCCATCGGCCCCAGTCGCCGTCCCCGCTCCCCCTGGAAATAATCCTTGATCCAGGGATGCGAGGGATTGGTTTGCAACGCCGACGGCGTTCCCGTCTGGTAGATGCGCTTTTCGGCCAGCACCGCCACCCGGTCGCAAATGGCAAACAGCGTGTCGAGGTCATGCGTGACCATATAGACGGTGAGGCCGAGTGTGCGCTGGAGCTGGCGGATCAATTGATCGAACGCGGTCGCCCCGATCGGATCGAGGCCGGCGGTTGGCTCGTCCAGAAACACGATCTCCGGGTCGAGTGCCAACGCCCGCGCCAGTCCGGCCCGTTTGCGCATGCCACCGGAAAGCTCGGAAGGCAGTTTGTTGGCGGCAGTCGCGGGCAAACCGACCATCGCGAGTTTGAGATGGGCAAGTTCATCCATCGTCGCCTGCGACAGAAACAAATGCTCCCGCATCGGCACTTGAATGTTCTGCAAGACGGTCAATGCACCGAACAAGGCGCCGTCCTGAAACAATATGCCCCAGCGGCGCTCGATCACCGCGCGAGCACGTGCATTGAGCCGTTCCATCCTTTGCCCGAAGACCTCGATGCAACCCCCCTGATACGGCTCGAGCCCGGTGATGCAGCGAAGCAGCACCGACTTTCCCTGCCCTGAACCGCCAACCACACCGAGTACCTCGCCCCGTTGGAGATCGAGATCGAGTCCGTTGTAGAGAACCTGCGATCCGAACCGCTTGACGACGCCACGCACGCGGATGACGGCGTCGGCGCCAGGCGCGTCGGCAGCAAGCATCGGTTCAACGTCGCGATCGATCGTGGTGTGCATGGCTAGAGCCCTATCGACACGAGGAACATGGCGAACAGGGCACCGAGAATGATGACCATGAAAATCGCTTTGACGACAGCGGCCGTAACGTAGCGGCCAAGTGATTCAGCACTCCCTGCAACCTTGAGCCCTTCGGAGCATCCGATCAGCCCGATCACCAGCGCGGCAAAGGGGGTCTTGATCATCCCGACCAGAAAGTGACGTGGTTCGGCGGCAGCCTGCAGCCGTTCGAGAAAGGTCGCCAGCGATTGATCGAGGTAGAAGACCGCAACGACTGCGCCGCCAGCCAGACACATGATATCTCCGACGAAGGTGAGCAGCGGCAATGCGATCAGCAATGCCATGATGCGGGGCACGACCAGCGTTTCGACCGGGTCGATCCCCATCGTCCGCATCGCCGCGATCTCCTCGCGCATTTTCATCGAGCCGATCTCGGCCGTGAAGGCGGAAGCCGATCGTCCGGCCACCATGACAGCGGTGAGCAGAACGCCGACTTCGCGCAGCGCCAGCACCGCGAGCATGCTCGCCGCATACGGCTCTGCTCCATAAGTCGCAAGCTGCAACGCCCCTTGCTGCATGACCACGGCACCGATGAGAAAACAAATCAGCGCAATGATCGGTGCAGCCCTGAGCCCCGCGTGCTCCAAGTGATGCGCAAAGGCCGTCCAGCGAAAGCGCGCCTGCCACGTCACGGTCCGTGCCATCGTGGTGAGGAAAGCGCCAAGAAAGGCAGCCAACGCCAGCACCTCACGACCGGCGGCAGCAACCCGCGCAAAACTCTCGCCCACTGATTTGAGAAGCCTGGACCCGCCCTCGTTCTCCGAAGAAAAACCGCGGAGTCTGGCAATTTCCTCGACAAGCACTTGATGCTGCAAATTGAGGCCAATCAGCGTCGTCGCGCAGCCGCGATCCGCCAGTTGCCGCGTGACGCGATCGACCAGCCAAGCGCCCGCCGTGTCGAGACTGCTCAACCCCGAAAGATCGAACGACGCGCGCGCCGGCAACGGCCTTTCCCCTGACGGAACCAGACGCTCGATGCGGCCCTGCAGAGCCGCCAACGACGATATCGTCCAGGCCCCACGCGCCGCCAATCGCAGCTCCGCCGCATCGCCACTTCGGCTCAGGCCGGGTGACGCATCGCGTGGCGAACTCTGGCTGGTAAGGTCTGCACTCAATTGAAGGTCCGCTGCTCCGCGTTGTCCTGGCAAATCACCAATGTTCCTCTCAGCACACAACGCGAGTCGACGCCAAGCTATCGCCAGCATCGTCCACCGAATTCTCCCACCTTGGGCAATCACCCCGAATCAGCTAACTAGCTTTCAATGCAACGGGCAGCTTCGAACCGACTTTTCCACAAAGCTGCAGCAAGTGCCGTGGCACTTATGGCGGTTGTCCATGGCTCCACCAATGCTGGGGAGCTGTCGCTCGATATCGATGCCGGGGTGGGTGTTGCTACAAGACCCACGTGGGAGGGCTCGAGTCGCCTTGAAATCGGCGCCTATCCCATCTTCCGATTGAACGCTCTCAACCTACTAGGCCTCGTCAACGTCAATGGCCCCGAAGGCGGATTCTCGATCTCCCCTCGATCGGCTATATCGGCGCGCGCAAGGCGTCATCCGACCCCGTCCTGCATGGCGTCGGCGACGTCGACCAGGCTTTTGAAGCCGGCGCGCGCGTGAGTTATCGATGGCAAAATGCCCGCGCTCTATTCGAACTGCGCCACGGCTTCGGTGGGTACTCCGGCTGGGTCGGCCAGCTCGGCGCCGACGCGATATTCCAGCCGACGGCCAAACTCACGATCGAAATCGGCCCTCGCCTTGGCTTTGCCGATGACGGCTATATGCAAACCTATTTCGGAATTACGCCAGAGCAGGCAGCAGCCTCCGGCTACCAAATCTACGATGCATCGACCGGCTTCAAGAATGTTGGTGCACAAGGCGAGGCGCGCTATCAGCTCTCGAACCGATGGGCGCTCGTCGGCAAGTTCGAATACCAGCACTTGATCTCTGATGCCGGCGACTCCCCCCTAGTCTCGGCGGGCGCCCGCGATCAATTGACGATCGGTCTTGGCCTCGCCACCCGCCTGCAATGGTCGAGCGAGCGATAGGCTTCGCCATATCGAGCCTGCCTCAATAATTCCATTCAACGCCGATCCCAAGCTTGCTGTTGCCGTCACTTCCCGCCTCTCCGCGCGCCTTGATGTGCTTGGTGATATCGAGATCGATGACCACGCGGCTGGCATTGGTTCCAACGTTTTGCTGCACGCCCACATAGAGCTGATCGCTGAGATGACTTCCCGCTGAAATGGCGGCATTGCCCTTCTTGTCCGTCGTCACATCCAGGCGATCGACCCCGATCGACTTGCGCAAGCGATCGATCACGCCGGGCCCGCTTGTCAGGCCACCGATCCGGTCGATCTCGGTAGCAAGCTGCGCAACCTGGATCGCCGACAACCGGGTCAGCGATTTATTGAAGAGGAGCCGCGCCAGAATTTCGTCCTCTGGCAGGCTTGGCGCAGATGTGAACACCAGCTTCGGCGCCGATGCGCGACCCGATAGCGTCGCGGTGATCGTTACACCATCGGCTTCACTGGTAGCTTCCAGGTCGAGAACGGGATCGAGCTGGCCGACGAACCCAATCGTCCCGCGCGTCAGGGCCAAGCGTCGACCCAGCAATGTCATGCTGCCGCGCCGCAACACGAACTGACCGTCGGTGACGGGTTTGGCCGATGTACCCGTCAGGTGCAGATCGCCGTTGAGCTCGGCATCGATCCCGCGTCCCCGCACGAAGAACTGCCCCGGCGACACCACCTTGAGATCGATCGAGGCCGCCATTGCCGGCACGTCGCGTTTTTCGTTTTCGCCAAGACCTATGGCTTTGCGGGCCTCCGGTGCCAAGCCCACATGCTGGATGTCGAGATCGGCCACCGTGCGCGGCAATTGCTCGGGGATGGTGATATCGACACGCCCGAGCCTGAGATCACCGCTCACGACCGGCGCCGTCGCCAAAGGCCCTGAAATTGCAATCGCCCCGTCGACCAGGCCGGCCAACATCGTCTTGTCGTCGAACCGCACGCCTTTGGCCTCGACGCGCAATGACGCAGGAAAGCTCCGCTCTTTATCGATCACGACGCGGCCCTTCCCCGCAATCCGCCCCCCAGACCGCGTCAAAGCCTCGAGCGTGTCGACCTCGATCGCATCCCCTGTCAGCCGTGCTGCCAGCCGCACATCCTTCAACCGCACACCCGTCGCATCGTCCTTCACCGTCGCACCATCGAGGCCAAGCGTGCCCTGCAGCAACGGTGTCGCAAATGGCCCCGTCGCCGCCAGTTGCAACATCACACGACCCGTCCCCCGCGTGCCCCGTTCCGCCAGCGACACCAGAAGCAGGCCCAGCGGCACCTCTCCCTTAATCTGCAGATCGAGAGCCTGCCGGTGGTCCACATGGATTCGCCCGCTGATCCCAAGCCGCAATCCATCCGTGCCTCGCAACTGGCCAACAGTTTTGATTGTCCCATCCGCAAACGTGCCCTGGGCCGCGATGGCAAGTGGCGCAACGCCAGCCTCAGCCGTTGCGCGGCTGGCAGCGTCGGCCCATGTCAGATCATAAGTGACGCGCGGCTTTCTGGCCGGCCCAGCGACAACGAAACGTCCGCCGAGCTTTCCCGTCAGACCCAGTTCCGGCGCCACCACGCCGACCACGCTGGCAGGGAGCGCGCCGATGACAGCCTGAAGCTTGATATCGCCCGCCGATGCGGTGCCTGATACGGCAATACGACCGCCGCCAGCATTGAATTCAAGTCCATCTGTGTGCACGGTCGCATTTTCGACGACAATTTTCCCCGGCCGTGACAGACGCAATGACGAGCCGGACCAATCAGCCGTGACATCTGATGCAACGATTTCGGTTGCAGTTCCCCGCCCACGTGCCGCCACAGCCATGCTGAGCCCACCCTTCTGAGCCCGCGCAACCAGGCGCGCCGTCATCGTGCCAGCCACATCGCGTCCGACATCAAGGCGCGCAGACGCAACGTCCACGTCGCCGATCTGCACGCCTGTGACCGCGAGCTGGCTCGTAAGCTTGGCCTTGCCAAGTGGCTCATCCAGCACGCCATCGATATCAAGCGCGGTGATGCGATACCGGTCGAAACGCAGACTCTGAGCCCGTCCCGTCAATTTGAGGACACCACGCGCTTCAGTGCCACCGCCTGAAAGCTTGAGCGATGCCTTGCCGGCCATCGCCACCCCAGAGAGCTTGCTGAAATCCTCCAGCGCCGCCAAGTCGCCCATCAGCACGCCGTTGACGCGGCCATCTTCGCCAAACCCCAACCCGCCCTTGATCCGATTCCGCCCATAGCCGAGGTCAACATTGGTGAGTTGCGGCCGCCCGCTACCATCCAACCGCACTTCGAAACTGCCGCCGGCCTTGCGCCCTGAGTGTTCGACATCGATGGCAACAGTGGCGGCAGGCGCGGCGAGCGTTCCCGACAATTTCGCCGTAACGGCCGAAGGGGCAAGATCCTGGCCGCGCCAACGCAATGCCTTGCCGTTGAGCGAAATCCGGCCGTCAAGCCGCCCCTTCTGGCCCGCAATCCGTCCCTTGATGCCAAGGCCGCCGGCAAGCCCAGTTTGCGTCGGCGCCAATTCGGCTGCAGTGATATCGAACGTGACGTCGGGATCGCCACCGCCAATCGTGCCGGCAAGTTTGCCCGACACGCCAGCACCGCCGAGCGTGCCGTTCTTGACGGTGACCGCACCTGCCGCGCTGACCGACACATCTGCCGCCAAGCGCGGGCTACCCGCGAGCAAGGGATCGATGTTCGCTTGACCGACCGAAGCATTGGCAAGCGTGGCCGCGATATGCCCGCTGGCGGAAAACTCATCCATCAGCGCGCGACCATGCGCCACGACGCTGAGCCCACCGCGCAATGGCCGCCCCGCGAGAGCAGAGAACACCGCCAGATCCCCGATCTCGGCACGCGCATCAGCCTCGAGGCGTTGCCCCCTGAGTTTACCTTTGCCCGTGAGGTTCACACCGCCCACTTGGACTTGCAGCTTGTCGATGAAGACGCCGGTTGTCTCGACACTGCCTTCAGCCGTTAGGATTCCAGGAGCGCGCACAAGCGGAGCCAAAGCTGGATCGCGTGCCGCCAGTCCCTCGACCTTGAGCATGGCACGCAGATCCTTCAGCACCATCCATTGTGCATCGAACGGCTTAGGTTGCCGCGCCGTCAGATCCAGCACCGCATGCGCCATGCTGCCATTTTGCGAACTGATGCCATCGATTTCTGCCGCAACCGTGACAGCCCTGTCGGCAGCTTTGGCTTCGAGCTTGATGTGAGCCTTCGCCGATTTCACAGCAACAGTAGCCCCAGCCATCGCCAACTGCAGCGTGGCGCCATCTGCACGCCCCAGCGTCGCGCTGGCCTCGCCGTGCACGAACTTGCGCCCGAGATCCGCGACGCCCACAACATCCAGCCGCAGAGCGCCCGACGCCAAATGCCCCTCTGTGACGACGATTTGGTCGCCGTCCGTCCGTCGGCCGTTCAACTTTGCCGTGATGGGCCCCATCAGCACCGCGCGCACCGAGGCCGGCGCCAACGACGCAACGTCGCCGGTCAGCGAGAGCGAAAATCCATGGCCCCCGTCCTGCCGGCGCAATACCACGTCACCGCCGAGGCGCGCCTGTGCCCCCGCATCGAGCGCAAGCGTGCCCTGCCAGTCGTCAAGTGTGCCATCGCCATTGAGAGCCGCGCTGACCGCCGGGCTGTCCGGCAACTGCGCCATCGTCGCGAACAAGCCCCCTGCCGGCTCGCTGGCCACGAGATCGACTTTCAGCCGTCGCCCTTCCGGCTGATAAGAAAGTTCAGCCAACAGCGCCCCCGCTCGGCCATCGATGCGGGAAACTGCGAGCCGGCCGGCAAAACCGGCCGCCCGTTTCATGGCCTGCAAATTCGCCGATGCCTTGAGGCGCGCAGAGGTACCAAGCGCATCCGCGTCGAGCTGAATGTCGTCGATCCGAAACGCGCCGACGGAAATCGGGATCGGCCGCACCGCTGTCCAATCCGATCTAGCGCTTTTCGCAGCCGTGCCAGCCGGCGTTGAAGGCAGGCGCAGGACGTGCACCTTGGCAACGAGCAGCTCCGCAATATCGACATGGCCCAGCAATGCCGCTGCAGCCCGCCAACGATACGACAGGCCGTCGAGGCGAAGCCAAACGCCTTTGTCATCGCCAATCGTAACGCTGTCGATCTTCCCGGACGAGAACAAAGACCCGGCAAAGCCGCTGATCTCAACGCGTGCAGCCGGGCTCGAAGCAAAATTGGCAATGGTCCTCAACAGCAAGCGTTGGCCACCCGAAGTGCTTACCCCCGCCAGAAGCAGGACGATCACGCCTGCCAAGATTGCAGACGTCCACGCCGCATATCTGCCAAGCCGCCGCACCATCAAAAAGCCTGCCCAAGTCCGACATAGAATGCCAGCGCCGAGAACGACGGGTCGTCATCGAGCGGCACGGCAACATCGATCCGGATCGGTCCGAGACCCGTGTAGTAGCGAAGGCCGAGCCCTGCACCGAGTTTCACCTGCGAGAGGCTGGACCACGCGCCGTCCGTGACAACTCCCGCATCCAGGAAGGGGACCAGACCGATGGTGGGTGTCACGCGCCAGCGAAACTCGGCGCTGGCCTCAAGCAAGGCGCTACCTCCGATGACGGCGTCACCAAGGGCCGGCGCGATCGAACGATAGGCGTAGCCGCGCACCGAGCCGCCGCCGCCGGCATAGAGGCGTTGACTGGGCAGAATGTCGGCAGCGTTCGCGCCAAAGATACCGCCGGCCGCAATCCGTCCCGCAAGCACAGCCCGCCCGTTGTCCGTGAGATCGAGATAACTGCTGACACCAGCGCGTGCCGTCAAAAAGGCAGTGCCCTCATTCAAGTCGTAGGTCGGCGCAACGACGACTTGACTACGCCATCCAGCGGTTGGGTCGAGCTTGTTGTCTCGCCTGTCATCGATCATTTCAGCCGGCAGACTGAGCGCGACATCAGTCCGCCGTCCGAACGCGTCCTCCTCGCGCGCCACCAGCCCCGCAATGAAGAGACTGCCGCTGCGCGTCTCACTGAAGCGATGCACCGCACCGAGTTTCGCAGTCACAGCGCGGCTCTCGTAGCTCTCCGGTCGCTCCTTCACGACTCCAATTTCAGTCTGGAGATCGGTGTTGACGTCAAAGGCGGCCGGCTTCGTCAACGCGGCTTTGGCCGCGTATTGCAACGCCGGCAATCCACCGTCACCGATCTGCGAGACACCGCCCTCGACTCGCAACTTCTCCGAGCCACCAAACAGGTTGCGATGTCCCCAATAAGCCTGCAATTCGCCGCCATCCAGCGTCGACAGTGCAGCAGACGCACCAAAGAACCGCGCCTTGCGCTCGGTCACGTTGAGTGTCAGCGGTATGCCGCCGTTGGCATCGAGCTCGTCTCCGCGCACCACCGTGACGCTCTCGATCGCCTCAAGCTTTCGCAACTTCTCGGTGGCTTTGCGCAGGTCCCGTGCGTTGTAGCCTCGACCCGGCACAAGGCCGCTGTAGCGCGCCACCAGATCTCCCGACAGGTCCGTCGCGCCGGTCACGTTGACCCAGCCATATGTGGCAGCAGGCCCCGGATCGATCTCAACATCGACGTCCAGTGCGTGCCGGCTATGGTCCGCGACGACCGCTTTACGGGCGATTTGCGCCAAAGGATGCCCAGCAATCCGCCATTCCTCGAGAAGTCGCTTGATGGCCCCGACGACAACGCCCGAGCGCGCCACCTCCCCTTCGATCAGCCCCAAAGCCCTGGGATCGACGAGCGGCGGCGTGGCACTACCCTTGGCTGTGACGGAAATACGCCCAAACCGGAATAGCGCCCCAGGCTCGATCTCGATGCGCACGGGCACCGGTCCGGTGGCGGCAGCAGCAGGAGTGTCCGGTGTCTCAGGGCGCGCTACGGTTGCCCTCGCAAGCGTGTCGACCCCAGCGACAAAGATGCGAACTTTGCCTGCGTAGTAGCCCTCTTCGTAGAGCGCAGCGCGCAAAACTTTCTCATCACCCCGTGCACGCGCAATGAGCACACCCATGTCGCCAATGGGCTTGCTTGCGCCTCCCGCTAGCCCCGATGCGTCCAGCAGGCTCGCGCGCAGGCCATCGCCGCCACCGGCAACGGTCATCTCCACCGTGTAGCTGAGCCCCAGCTCCGCTTGCCCCGTCGAGGGGCCCGAACCGGTCTTGAACAAGGACCATTTAGCGGGATCGAACGCGTGCGCCAGCGGCGCGGTGCGCCCAAACACCAAGGTGCCGATCAGAACGGCGCAGATGTAGAAACGATATGACAATCAACCTCGACGGTGTCGTTCGGTGATGTCTCCCTGACGCGTACATGAGACCAACCATGCGTTGAACCACAGATCATAACATTTGATTCGCCGACCGGGGATAACGCCGGAGACGAGGCTGCACACCAATCGGCCGCATCGCCGACGAGCCGCTCAATCAACCAAGATTCATGTATTCAGTTCTGGCCAGCGACACGCAACCGCCAGCGCGTCTCAACTGCAGCGGGCCTGCTCAACGCGACAAGGACGCCCGCGCGGCTTTGAGACGGGCAAAATCAGCATCGGCATGGTAGCTCGACCGCGTCAAAGGTGACGCGGATACCAGCAGAAATCCCTGGCCAGCGCCGTTCGCTCAAACGCCTTGAATTCTTCAGGCGGCACGAAGCGCTTGACCTCGGCATGCTTGCGCGTTGGCTGCAGGTACTGGCCGATCGTAAGAAAATCCACGTCCGCCGATCGCAAATCATCCATCAACTGTAGGACTTCGTCGCGGCTCTCCCCAAGCCCCACCATGATGCCCGACTTGGTGAACACCGTGGGATCAAGTTCCTTGGCCCGCTGCAACAGCCGCAACGAGTGGAAATAGCGCGCCCCCGGCCGGATCCGCAGGTAAAGCCCCGGCACAGTCTCCAGATTGTGGTTGAAGACGTCGGGCCGCGCGGCAATGACGGTTTCCAGACCACCCGGCTTGCGCAGGAAATCGGGGTCAGCACTTCAATTGTGGTCCCCGGAGCAGCCACCCGAATGGCAGTGATGACTGCCGCGAAATCTGGGCTCCCCGTCGGCCAAATCGTCGCGGTCGACCGACGTGATGACAACGTGGCCGAGCCCCAGTTTGGCAACCGCATCCGCCACCTTCCCGGCTCGGCCGGATCGAGCGCCTCGGGCATGCCGGTTGCCACATTGCAAAACGAACAGGCTCTCGTACAGATGCCACCCATGATCATCATGGTGGCGTGCCGCTTCGACCAGCACTCACCGATATTCGGGCATCCCGCCTCTTCACACACCGTCGCCAGCCCGTGCTCGCGTACGATCCGGCGCGTTTCCGCATACTCCGGACCGCCGGGCGCCTTGACGCGGATCCAATCCGGCTTGCGCAGCACGGGCGTGTCGGGCCGCGCGGCCTTTTTCAGGATGACGTGATTTGGTATCGAGCGTTGTGACCATAGGCTTCATGTAGCGCGCGATTGGTCCAACGCCAATGGGGCTCGCACCAATCGGTCAACGCCTCGGGCTGGCTGCAATCGTTCGCGCCACCAAAATCACGACAATGGCGCCGATCACAGCCACCGCGAATTCCTCGACCAGCGGATTGCCGATGCGCATGAGATCGAACTTGGCGTGACGTTGTATGAACGCCCCGACATAGGCACCAATGAAGCCGGTCAAAAGGCTGGAAACCAAGTCGCCGTTGCGCCCGAGGATCAGGTTGGCAACCCATCCAGCCGCCAAGCCCATCAGGCCCATCATGATCAAAGGTCCATAGTCCATAAGGTATCTCCCAATATCGGCTTCGTGCCAGAGCCCGGCACATCAATTGAACATTGATTAAAATAAGAGGAAATCCGCCGCAGAACATCCCACAAATGGCAACGATGTCGTGAGGCGTCGTGAAGACAGCCCGCCGCCCGCCGCCGGCTTGGTGGCCCGCCCTATCCCAGCATGCGCGCAATGACGATGACGGCCACAGCGCCGATCGCACCCTGAGCGATACTATTCGCCAGGGGGTGGCCGAGATTGACCCGCACTTTGGCCACGTCCAGCAACCACCCACCAACGACGCCGCCAATGACGCCGGCCACGATATAGCCAATCAAACCCCAACGCGGGCTGCCGACCAGAAAACTCGCAAGCCATCCGGCAATCGCGCCGACGATCAGCATGCTAGCAACAGCGCGCTTGTCCATCGTTGCCCCTTCGCTCCAATTTGCCTTGAACCTTGCGTCTGCAGAGCCGCACGCCGCGACCAGCCGTCCGCTTGGCCGATCGCGGCAAGCCCGCGCCCTACTTCAGCACGGTCGGCCAGTTCGTTTCCGCCCGCTTGATCAGGTTGTCGCGATCACGCGCCCACGTCGATTGAACGCTTTGATTGAGGTTGAGATAGAGCTTGCCATTGGCGAGCGTGAAAACCCGCGGGTCGCCGGCCGCCGTTGAGCCATAGGCCACGGCAAAGGCACAATAGCCGCCGAACTGTGGCGCGTACTTTTCCGGAGCCTTGACAAAAAGATCGCGGTTTTCGGCCGAGGCAACCGGCCACTCGCCCCCTTCCACCCGACCCGAAAAGCCGGATTGCCCGGCACCGGCACCCGTTGCGTGTGGTAAGCGACCGTATCGTAACCGCCAACGGCAAGGTTGGCGCCGAATTGCGATTGGCCCGACTGAAAGATTTCCGGCTTCTGCGCTGCCGCGGTTTCGGCGAAAGCGAATAAAGGCAATACGGCCAGCACGATCAGCCCGGCCCGCCTCAAGAATTGCAACATATCCGTTCCTTTCGAAATGCGCTGTCGTCCTTACCCGCAACTAGGCGCTGGAGCCACCTGCCACAAGACTCAATCACCAGCATGCTACCGAGACGTGATTGCCAGCAAAAGGGCGCAGCACGCAACAAACCCACGCTGGCGGCAAAAAGCTCGCGCAAATGGGATGCAGCAAAGCACAGGGCCTATTGCAGCCTCGCCGCCCCTGCCGCATCAAGCCCGCTGCGCAATGCCCAGCGGCCCCCGGCCGATCGCCGCGATTCCCGTACGCGAAACCTCCACCAGCCCCAGATCCCGCATGATCGAGATGAATTGCTCGATTTTCGGCGAACGCCCGGTGATCTCGAAGACAAAATGCTCCATCGACGCATCGATCACGTTGGCTCGAAAAATCTCGGCCAACCGCAAGGCTTCGATTCGCTTCTCGCCCTTGCCCGCCACCTTGACGAGTGCCAGCTCGCGCTCGAGCGCCTCACTCTCGACGGTGAGATCCATGACGTGATGCACCGGCACCATGCGCCCGAGCTGGTTCTTGATCTGCTCGAGCACCATCGGCGTGCCTGTCGTCACGATCGTGAAGCGCGACAAATGCTTCTCGTGCTCCGTTTCCGAAACGGTCAGGCTCTCGATGTTGTAGCCGCGCCCTGAAAACAAGCCGGAGATGCGCGACAGCACACCCGGCTCGTTGTCCACCAGGATCGACAACGTGTGACGAACCGGCTTCTCCTTCGTTTCCTCGAGGAAGTAAGCGGAACCTGTGCCTTTTTGTGTCATGGGACTCTCTTTCGAATGTCAAACGTGGGTGCCGCGATCGCACAGCTCATTTGATCCTGCGGCGAATTGTGAACAAACCTAGTGTGGCGGATTGGAAATCCACTCGCAGAACTTGCCCTCAGCATGAAGCGGACATCCAAACGGCCACACTAGCGTTGGTGGCCGACGACGATGGAGGGCTGGTGAAGGATCTCCGATGCCGTCCAGCCGACTTCGTAGTGGGGAATGCCCCAGGGTTCCGCCAGGGCATCGGCCAGCCAGTCCTTGAACGCGTCGTGGGCCAGGATCGCATTGATGTAGCGTCGCGTCTGCGGCGCCAGCGTGAAGGCGTAGGTGTCGAGCCGGGTCGCAAGGGGGGCAAACATCGCATCGGCACCGCAGAAGGCACCATACAGGAACTCGCCACCTCCACCGAAGCGCCGTCGCGCATCTGAGACGAGCCCCTCGAACCGGCGCAGGTTGTCAGCCACATCGGAGCCCAGATCGTCGCGCGGCTTGAACCGCTTTCCCAGATTCATCGGGCAAAGCTGTCGCAATCCCTGAAATCCCGCGTGCATTTCCGCCGACACCGCTCGCGCATGCGCCCGCGCCGCCCTGTCCGTTGGCCAAAGCCCTTTATCTGGAAACTTGTCGGCCAGATACTCGATGATCGCCAGGCTTTCCCAGACCTTGACGTCACCATCCACCAGGCAGGGCATTTTGCCCGTCGGCGAGACATCGAGCATGCGTGCTTTCGAATCGGGCTGGTACATCGCAATAACCGTCTCATCGAAGTCGAGTCCCGCAGCGCGCATGGCAAGCCAAGGGCGCAGCGACCATGACGAATAGAGTTTGTTGGCGACGTAGAGATGCATGCGCGGGCCCTCGTTTGTGTTAGTCGCAATAGCAGGCATAGGCACGAACGATTGCCTCGTCAGCGCCAAACTCGACCGTTTCGGCCACCGATTGGCCGCGATGGTTACGATATTGAATGGTCAGACAACGATACCCGGCCAGCACCGCGATCAGCTCGAAGGCCAACTCCGGCTGCGCATCGAGTCCCTTGCGCCAGTAGGCACCCAGGGCCGCGCGCCCGACCACCCGACCCGATCCAACCCGCCGCTCCGCGACTGGCGACAGGAACACAATGTCTTCTGCATAGTGGGACAGGATCCGATCGAGATCATGCGCGTTCCACGCAGCGATCCAATCGGCGGCGAAAGCGCGGGCTTCATCAAGTTGCATTGCCACCACTTTCCGTTTGGTTACCCATTCGAGCCTTCCGCCGCCGCAACAGCGCACCGCATCGTCGGCGCACGGCATTTTCCAGGCGACCGTTAACGTCAGGGGAACCCCGTTCCCGTATCCTGGCTGCATTGTGAAGTGCGTGGGGATGCGGAGATGAAGCGATCACGATATGTGGCCCTCGTGGGCATGGGCGCCAGTGCCGTTCTTCTGACGGCTTGCGAGGACCCCAACGAGATGCTGGCCGCCAAGGCCTATGACTCCGTCTCCGCTTGCGTGACCGACGGCAACGATCAGGCCACGTGCTCCAATGCGTTCTACGCAGCCCAGGACAGCTACAACACCAACTATCCCAGGTATGAGTCGCAGTATGACTGCGAGGACAACGCCGGCATTGGCAAATGCGAACCCGATTATCCCAATGCCCGCAATCACGCTTGGCGCCCCATGATGACCGGCTTTTTGATGGGCGCCGCGATGAATTCGCGCGTCAAGCCGCAGCCTCTGGTCTCGAACGAGAAAAGCGAAAGTCGCCGCTCCACCGTCGGCGGCGTCTTCATCGTCTCGCGCGGATTCAACACGTCGGTACCCGCCCGTGCCGCCAAACCGGCCACCAGCTCTCAGATCGCCAAGGCTCACGCCGTCGCCTCCACCAAGGCGCGCGGCGGTTTTGGCTCCACCGCCAGCCGGGTCAGCTCGTCCGGCTACCCGGGCCGCGTCGGAGGCTGATCCAGCATGCAAAGAAAACCCGTTCCAGCCCGCCACGACTGGCAGGCCGCTGCCGAGCAGCACGGCTTCAATTTTCACTCGCCGGACGGAACGGTCTATTGGGATGAAAGCCACTGCTACGTCTTTACGCTGGCCGACATCGAGACCAAACTCGAGGATCCCGCGGCCGAGATCGAAGGCATGTGTTATGACATCGTCGCCCGTGCAATTCGCGACGATGAGATCCTGAACCGCCTGAAAATTCCGGCGCCCTACTGGGATTTCATCGCATCCAGCTGGGAAAAGCGCGAGCGCCACCTCTACGGCCGTCTCGATTTCTGCTTCGACGCCAACGGACCGTCCAAGCTCTACGAATACAATGCCGACACCCCGACCTCGCTCTTCGAAAGCGCCGTCTTTCAGTGGATCTGGCTTGAGCAGTTGCGCGAGCGAGGGGTTCTGCCGGCCACAGCCGACCAATTCAACTCCTTGCACGAGCGCCTGGTCGATGCCCTCTCCCGTTTTGGGTTGAACGGAACGCTGCACCTTGCCGCCACCGGCGAAAGCACGGAGGACATGGGCACCGTCAACTATCTCGCCGACTGTGCCAGCCAGGCCGGCCTTCAGGCCATCACCCTCGCCATCGAAGATATCGGCATCACCACCGATGGCCGCTTCACCGACACCCAGGACCGCGTGATCGAAGCCTTGTTCAAGCTCTACCCCTGGGAATGGCTTCTCACGGAGGATTTCGCCCGTCACATCCCCGGCTCCGGGTGCCGCTTCATCGAGCCAGCCTGGAAGACGATCCTCTCCAACAAGGGCCTCATGGCCTTGCTGTGGGAGGCCTATCCCGGCCATCCCAACCTCCTGCCCTGCTATTTCGACGGCGATCCCAGGGCGGCCGACATCGGGCCGCGCTACGTCAAAAAGCCCATCTATTCCCGCGAAGGTGCCAACATCCAGCTGGTGCTGTCGGGCCGCGCATCGCACCGCCCCATAACGTCGGACGGACCCTACGGGGCCGAAGGGCATGTGCTGCAGGCCTACCATCCCCTCCCCCGATTCCAGGGGCGCAGGCCAGTTTGTGGCGTCTGGCTGGTAGCCGGCGAGCCGGCAGGCCTCGGCGTCCGCGAAGGCGACGATGACGTCACCACCGACGCCGCGCGCTTCGTGCCCCACATCATCCTCGATTGACCGCAACTGACAGCACTTCGGCCCCGTTTCCCTTCCCATGTGTTAACCGGACGGGAAGCGTCGCGCGCTATGCTGTGGGAAAACGAGAAGCTGGCCATTGGAACGCACATGCAACGCTTAAGCACGACTGGCCTCCTGACTCTGGCCGCCACGGCATTCGCCCTGACCGCCTGCAAGCAGACCGATGAGCCAGTTGCGGTGAAGGTCTTCGCCAACGCGCCAGCCTGCGTCGCAGCGGGTCTCGACACCGTCGCCTGCGCCGAGGCCGCCAATACCGCAGAAGCCGGCTACGAAGCGGCGTATCCGCGCTACCCGACCAAGATCGACTGCGAGGAGAACGCGGGCAAATCGCTGTGCGAAATCGATCGGCCCAGGGCCAAGCACCAGTATTGGCGCCCGGCCGCCATCGGCTTCATCATGCCGGGCAAAGCAGGCCCCGCCCAGGTCGTCGTCGGCAATCTGGCAAGCGCCAGCGGACGCGCCACCGCCCGCGCCATCCCCGTGCCGGGCAAGGCCTCCGACTCCAAGTTGCTGGCGAGCATCGTCGCCCGGCAGCCGACGTCCGAGCAAGTTGCAGCGGCTCATCCTCTGGCAATCACCGGCAAGCCCGAGACCACCGTCGCGGCCAAATCCGACGACAAGAAGGGTTCTGGCAAAGCGGACGCTGCAGCAGGCAAGGACGGCAAGAAGCACTGGGGACAATAAGCGCCGCGCCACGAGCCCACGGCCGCGAGCCAACCGCACGCTTCCGTCGAAAACTGCAAAACTGCTGAGCTTCGAGCCCACGATGGCCGGCCCCACATGCGCGGGGATCGCCGCATCACATTGGACCATGCGGCGTCCCATCTTTCCCACCGTGGCTGCGGCCCGTCCGGAGCTAAACGAGCATCTTGCCGTCCTTGCCGATGGCAGCGCCCACCTCTTCATCCGACACATCTTCGCCCATCAACATTTCGTTGTGCGCCTTGCCGGACGGGATCATCGGGAAGCAGTTGACGAGCTTGGCAACCCGGCAATCCAGCAGCACCGGCTTGTCCTTGACGGCCAGCATCTCCTTGATGGCACCTTCGAGATCGCCGGGAGCCTCGCACATCAAGCCGACCCCGCCGTAGGCATCGGCCAACTTGACGAAATCGGGCAGCGATTCCGTATAGCTTTCCGAATAGCGGTTGCCGTGCAGCAGTTGCTGCCACTGGCGCACCATGCCCATGTACTGGTTGTTCAGGATCATGATCTTGACCGGCAGCTTGTACTGCACCGCCGTCGACATTTCCTGGATGTTCATGAGGATCGATGCATCGCCGGAAATACAGGCCACCACCGACTTCGGGTGTGCCACCTGCACGCCGATTGCGGCCGGCAATCCGTAGCCCATCGTACCGAGCCCCCCCGACGTCATCCATCGGTTCGGCTCGTCGAAATGATAGAATTGGGCGCCCCACATCTGGTGCTGGCCGACGTCGGTCGTGATGTAGGCATCACGATCCTTGGTCGCCGCATAGAGTTGCTCGATGGCTTCCTGCGGCATGATCTGATCGGGCAATTTGCGATACTTGAGCGACTGCTTGGCCCGCCAGCCCTCGATCGTCTTCCACCAGGATTTCATCGCAGCCTTGTCGGACTGGCCGGCGCGCGCCTTCCACAGCCGCACCATCTCCTCCAGCACGTAGGCGCAATCTCCCACGATCGGAATGTCGACCTTGACGTTCTTGTTGATCGACGACGGATCGATATCCAAGTGGATCTTGATGGAGTCCGGCGAGAACGCGTCCGTACGCCCGGTGATGCGATCATCGAAGCGCGCACCGATATTGATCATGACGTCGCAACCATGCATCGCCATGTTGGATTCATACGTGCCGTGCATGCCGAGCATGCCCAGCCACTGCTTGTCGGACGCCGGATACGCACCCAGCCCCATCAACGTCGACGTGATCGGAAAACCAGTGAGCCGCACCAGTTCACGCAACAGCTGGCTGGCCTTGGGGCCTGAATTGATCACCCCACCACCGGTATAGAAAATCGGACGCTTGCCACGCGCCATCACCTCGACCGCACGCTCGATGGCCGCGGTATCGCCCTTCAACTTCGGCCGGTAGCTCTTGTGCGTCAGCGTTGCCGTGCTCGGCCCCACATAGGACCCCGTCGCAAATTGCACGTCCTTTGGGATATCGACCACCACCGGTCCCGGCCGCCCGCTCTTGGCGATGTAGAACGCCTCGTGCAGAATGCGGGCGAGATCGTTGACGTCTTTCACCAGCCAGTTGTGCTTCGTGCAGGGGCGCGTGATGCCAACGGTGTCGCACTCCTGGAACGCATCGTTACCGATGAGATGTGTTGGCACCTGCCCCGTCAGCACGACCACCGGAATCGAATCCATCAGCGCATCGGCAAGCCCCGTGACCGCGTTGGTGGCGCCAGGCCCCGACGTGACCAGGACCACACCGACCTTGCCCGTGGAGCGCGCATAGCCCTCCGCAGCATGCACCGCGCCGCCTTCCTGGCGCACCAGCACATGCTTGACCTTTTCCTGCTGGAAGACCTCGTCGTAGATCGGCAGCACCGCGCCACCCGGATAGCCAAAGATGTGCTCGACGCCTTGATCCTGCAGCGCCCTGATTACCATTTCGGCGCCGGTCATCGTGCGGGCCATGTCATCTCTCCTCGTCGCCAGGCGGTACGCAATTGCGCGCGATGGCCGGGAAAATGCTGCAACCCACCCAAAAGGTCAATTAATGGAATGAATCATCACCCATATTCGCAACAATAAGAACAATTAAACCCTTCTCCACGCACTCATGTTGCGTCGAAGCCAAGTTGCCTGTCGTTTGATATACTGCCGCGTCTCGATCTTTCCGCGCTCGATCGCCTGCGGCAGGGCGAGTTCACCATTGAGATGCGCGAGCAGTGGCGCCACGCCCAGCGCCCGCATCACCGGCAGCGCGCTGTCGAGACCCTGTGCCTTCAATCCGGCAACCTCGTCCAAGGCCCCCTCTGCCACCATGGCATCGAAGCGTTGATCCGCCCGTCGATGCAGGTCGGCGCGCGGCCGATCGACGACCAGGCACTCAGCCTCCTCTGCCATCACCAGCGGATTGCCGGGCAAAGTCTGCCACTCAGCCAGCGAGCGCCCCGTCGCTTCCACCACCTCGAGGGCCCGCGTCAAACGTTGCCGGTCGCGTGGCGCCAAGCGGGCCGCCATCACCGGATCCCGGCGGGCAAGCTCACCATGCAGCTCACCGTCTTGAGCCACAGCCGCAAATGCCCGCCAGCGCTCGCGAACGTCCTCCGGGATCGGCGGCACCGGCGACAACCCCTCGACCCGCGCCTTGAAGTAGAGCCCCGTCCCCCCAACGATCACCCCGACCCGGCCCTGGCCCGTGATCTCGGCAACAACGCTGGCCACATCCGCGAGCCACCGCGCCACCGAATAGG
>JAWKWC010000021.1:0-71185 GCA_041397705.1 Hyphomicrobiaceae bacterium | reverse complement strand
CGCGTCGCCGAACGATTTGACGATGGCCCGGAACGCGTCGTCTTCCGCCTGCACGAAGCGTTTCCAACGGGTCAGCGTCAGCTTGGAGCCCGCTTCCGGCTTGAACGGCGAAGTTGCAGCCCACGCCTTGGCAAAACCGAACAGATCGCCGCCGGCTCCCGTTGCCCCTGCTGCAGCCGCAGCGAGACTTCCTTTGAGCACAGTCCGTCTATTGAATGTCATGATGTTTCCTCCTTGAACACGCCTGCTCTTCGTTTCTCGTTGTCGTCAGGCGGTGCACCTAGAGCCGTGCACCGCTATCCCGCGCAAACACATGGGCCATATCGGCCCGCGGCCGCAGACGGATCGTGGCGCCGGGTTTGAACTCGTGCCGTTCCCGGAATATGGCAATGATATCCCGGCCGCCGATGCGGGCCACCACCTGGGTTTCCGAACCCGTCGGCTCAACCACCACCACTTGTGCCTCGACACCATCGTCCGCGATCTCGAGGTGCTCGGGCCTGATCCCATAAGTCACCGGCATGCCGTCGCTGGCCGCGGGCGCACGGGCGAGCGGCAACCGGGACCCGCCCATCACTTCGACGTGGGCACCACCATTGCTCTTGATCGACCCATCGATGAAATTCATGGCCGGCGAACCAATGAAACCGGCAACAAACACATTGGCTGGATGATCATAAAGCTCCAGCGGTGCGCCCATCTGTTCGACCAGACCATCGTGCATGACGACGATCTTGTCCGCCATGGTCATGGCCTCGATCTGGTCATGCGTAACGTAGATCGTCGTGGTGCTGAGCCGCTGGTGCAGCTCCTTGATCTCAGCACGCATCGCAACACGCAATTTGGCATCGAGGTTCGACAACGGCTCGTCGAACAAAAACACCTGAGGCTTGCGAACGATCGCACGCCCCATGGCGACACGCTGGCGCTGGCCACCTGAAAGCTGGCGTGGAAAACGATCCAGCAATTTTCCCAGCCCGAGAATTTCCGCTGCGACGTTCACGCGCGACGCGATTTCAGCCTCGTCCTCGCCTCTGAGCTTCAGCGAAAAGCCCATGTTGTCGCCAACGGTCATATGCGGGTAGAGCGCATAGTTCTGGAACACCATCGCGATGTCGCGCTCTTTGGGATGCACGTTGTTGACGATGCGATCCCCGATCGCGATCGTACCTTCGGAGACATTCTCCAGACCGGCAATCATGCGCAGCAACGTCGACTTGCCGCATCCGGACGGACCGACCAAGACGACGAACTCTCCATCGGCTATCGGAACGCTGACGCCGTGCAGAACTTGCGTCTTCCCAAAAGACTTACAGGCGTCGGTGATCTCGACAGATGCCATGTTTGGCCCTTAGGACGGTGAGAAAGACCAGTCGAGCGTAACTGGGTCTGAGTACATTCCACAAGAGGATTGCACGAACACACGGCAGGTGCCTAACGTGTGAGCGTGCCGAGCGCGCCGCGTGACATTGCCGGCCCCAGCCCTTCACGACTTTCGATCAACTTCGGAATGGTGGGATCTCTGCCACTACGCTGATCGCATCGTAGGGTGCCGCCGCCTTAACCGTGAGAAACAGCAAAGCAACGCAAAGCCAACGACAAACTTATCCCCGCCCCCACGACACGCACGTATCCTCGCAGCCGTCCGTCTCAAAACAGGGGCCCTGGGCTCGAGCTGGGATCTCACGGCGAGGCAGGCGCGGGTCGGATAGGTGCGGCGGTACTCAGCCATCGCCCGACGAGGATGCCGTTTCAGATGCTGTCGCGAGTGGCCACAGGGACAGTCGTAACGGCTGCCGTTCAATAGGGATGCGCGGCAGCCCGCAGCCTCGACCGTCCCGTAGGGGCCACCCCCGTCACTCATGCGCGTGCGGCTCGGCTGCATCCAAATCCAATTGCCAAAGCCAGGTCGAGTTGCACCGCGCCCCGAGTTTGAACGTCCTGCCCTGCCGTCCGGTGACGGCAGGCCAGCACTGGCCATCCGCCCCAGCACGCGTGTTACGGCCGGCTCCCCACAGAAGGTCGCAACGCGCCAGAAGAGCGCGAAGTCGGAAGGCGCCACTTAAGATTTATCGCCGTTTACCTTGAAACATGCCCCCCACCACCAGGCGCAGCATTTGCGCGAAGGCCTTCCGCCATGCTAGAGAGCCCGAACGACAAACAAGCAGCAGGTCAGCCCACCCCATGAAGCACATCATCGAGGAGCTTGAGCAGCGCCGCGCGATCGCCAGTTGGGGGCGGCGAGAAGCGTATCGAAGCCCAACACAAGCGCGGCAAATTGACGGCTCGCGAGCGCATTGACCTGCTCTTGGACGAAGGCTCGTTCGAGGAGTTCGACATGTATGTCGAACACCGCTCGACCGACTTCGGCATGGAAAAGACCAAAATCCCCGGCGATGGCGTGGTCACCGGCTGGGGCACGATCAACGGTCGCGTCGTCTACCTGTTCGCCAAGGACTTTACCGTGTTCGGCGGCTCTCTGCTGTCCGAGACCCACGCCAAAAAGATCATGAAAGTCAGGACATGGCGCTGACCAGCCGGGCGCCCATCATCGGCTTGTTCGACGCCGGCGGCGCCCGAATCCAGGAAGGCGTAGCGGCGCTTGGCGGCTATGGCGAGGTGTTCCTGCGCAACGTCCTGGCCTCCGGTGTGATCCCGCAGATCTCGGTGATCATGGGTCCATGCGCAGGCAGCGACGTCTATTCGCCAGCCATGACCGACTTCATCTTCATGGTGCGGGATACGAGCTACATGTTCGTCACCGGCCCGGATGTGGTGAAAACGGTAACCAACGAGAACGTCACCGCCGAGGAGCTGGGCGGCGCGTCGATCCACACCACCAAATCGTCGATCGCAGACCGCGGCTACGACAACGACGTCGAAGCCTTGTTGCAGATGCGTCGCTTGATGGATTTCCTGCCCGCAAACAACACCTCGGGCGTGCCGGTTCTGCCGACCAAGGACCCGGCCGATCGCTCTGGTGCTTCGCTCGACACACTGGTGCCGGACAACCCCAACAAGCCCTACGACATCAAGGAGCTGATCACAAAAGTGGTCGACGAGGCGATTTCTTCGAGATCAGGAAGCCTTCGCCAAGAATATCGTCGTTGGGTTTGCCCGCATGGAAGGCCGCACGGTCGGCCTCGTCGCCAACCAGCCGATGGTGCTTGCAGGCGTGCTTGACAGCGATGCCTCACGCAAGGCCGCACGCTTCGTGCGATTCTGCGGTTAGCTGATATCCCGATCATCACATTTGTCGACGTGCCGGAGCTTCCTGCCGGGAACGGCACGAACTCGGCGACAGTCGAAGCATGGCGCCAAACTGCTGTTCGCCTACTCCGAAGCGACGGTTCCAAAAATCACGGTGATCACCCGCAAGGCCTATGGCGGGGCCTACGACGTCATGAGCTCGAAGCATATCCGCGGCGATCTCAACTATGCCTGGCCGACAGCCGAAATCGCCGTCATGGGCGCCAAGGGTGCTGTCGGATCTCTACCGCGCCGAGCTGGGTGACACCGAAAAGATCGCAGCCCGCATCGACGAGTACCAGAAGCGCTTCGCCAACCCGTTCGTTGCCGCCGAACGCGGCTATATCGACGAGGTGATCCTGCCGCGCAACACCCGCCGGCGGATTTGCCGAGGCCTCAACATGCTGAGGAACAAGAAGGCAGAGAACCCCTGGAAAAAGCACGACAACATTCCTGCATGGGCAAGCGCGTCCAACCATCGGTTCGCGAGCATCGGCTTGCCGAAGCATCGAGACCAGGCGGGACGCATTTTCTATTTTGTTCGCGACGAGCCAAACAATTGCAATCGTGGCCGTTTCTCCACGAATCACATAACGTCCCGCCTCTGATCGCAAACAACTCTCAGGCGGGTGACGAATGGCGCGTTTTCTTGCAATCGCGAACAGAAAGGGCGGCGTCGGCAAGTCGACGATCGCGGTCATGCTGGCGCACGCAGCCGCAGCCTGGGGCAAGAAGCGCGTGCTCGTCCTTGACCTCGACACGCAGTGCAACGCCTCGTTGATGCTGGTTGGCGGCGAAGGTTGGGACAAGGCGCGCCGCGCCGGTCTCACGATTGCCGACTACTTCTTCGATCGCTTCGAGAAAGTCGCCGAGGACGAGAGCCACTATACGATCCAGAACGTCGGCGACGTCGCCCACCCCAAGAACGCAGCCGGCAGATTGGCCCTGCTGCCAGGCTCGCTGATGCTGGAAGACGTCCAGGGCGAGCTGTACTTGCGCCAGGCCAAGCGCGGCGTCGACCCCGACACGGTTGCCGATGAAGTTCGCAACCGCATGAAGCGGCTGATGAAGCACTTCGGGATGGACTACGACTACGTGATCCTGGATTGCCCGCCGGGCTTGTCGTTTGCAGCCCTCGCCGCCATCGATCTCGCAGACCAGGTTGTGGTCCCGTTCCGCCCGGATTTCGTCTCCCAGTTCGCCCTCGACCGCGTCGCCCTGCTGATCGAGCGCGTCGAGAACGCCGACCAGCTCGAGGACATCCGCTTCGCTGATCGCCGCTACGCCTGCCTTCCAAATTACGTCACCAACAAGGGCCGTGAGCGCATGTTGATCGACCAGATCGCACTCGATCACCCCCTTCTCGAAGCCCGAGTGCCCCTGCTCGACAGTGTCGCCCGCGCCTTCGATTGGGACGACACCAAGAAAACGATGGCCGAAAAATATGGCGACGCACTACCGCATTTGCGCAAGCTGCACGACGAGATTTTTTCAGGCGCGACATGGCTTGCAAAAACCGGTTGAACGACGAGGATGGGCATCGTGACCGTTGTCTCGGAACTTTGGCATGGCTAGAAAATCACGACCGCTGACAGGCGCGGCGAAAACAGCATACTTGAAACGCGTAGTACGTGCCGAGGCCGATATCGACGCCGCAGCCGCCGAACGGCTGACGTCTCGCCTGAATGCCGAAATTGCATCGTTGTCTTTGCGCAACGCCGACGACGAGGCCCTGGCAGAAGCCGCAGCCATGGCGCAGATCGAAACAGCAAGCGCCCATGCCGAGCCTGTTCCTGCCGATATGGCCACGGCTACAGACACGGCCACGCCCGTCCAGCAGCCCCAGACGGCGGCTGCGCCGGCGACCGACAGCGAAACCTTCGATCCTTATTCGCCGAATGTCGTCGTTGTCATCCGGACACGCGGTCGCGATGCCACCCTTGCAGCTCTGAGCGAAATTCGCGAAGTCGCAAACTTGAAGCTCTTGGCGCGCGAGCAACAGTTGGGCATTGCCAGCGATCTGGCATCTCCTGATGAAATTCGCCTCGCCATCGTCGCGGCCGCCGAGCGGCGCATCGCGAATCGTCGCGCAGCCGCCAGCTGACGACGACGCGACGACGTTGCGCACGCGCCGGATGAGCGCAACGCCACCATCGCAAAACAACAGCAGCAGTCGCGCAAATGCTTTAGGCAGAGGCCTTCGCCAAGGCTTGATCGAGGTCTGCGATGATGTCTGCCGCATCCTCGATGCCGATCGACAGGCGCACGACATCGTCCCCCGCACCAGCCGCAGCCCGCTGCTCCGACGTCAGCTGGCTATGCGTGGTTGATGCCGGATGGATCACCAGGCTGCGCGTATCGCCGATATTTGCCAGATGCGAAACAGCTCCAGCGCATCGACAAACCCGACGCCCGCCTGATAACCGCCTTTTAGCCCGAATGTGGCTCAGCCCTGCGCCAGCCGGACAAATACGCTTGGCGATCGCGTGATATTTGTTGCTCTCGAGCCCGGCGTAGTTGACCCACGCCACCGCCGAATGCGCCTCGAGGTAACGGGCAACAGTCAGCGCGTTTGCGCAGTGGCGCTCCATCCGCAACGGCAACGTCTCGATACCGGTGGTGATGAGGAAGGCGTTGAACGGCGAGATCGACGGTCCAAGATCGCGCAGCCCCATCACACGGCACGCGATGGCGAATGCAAAATCACCGAACGTCTCGGCCAGAACCATGCCGTTGTAGCTCGCGTTCGGCGCCGTCAGCGTTGAATTTTGCCCCCGACTTGGACCAGTCGAACGTGCCGCAATCGACGATAACGCCGCCGATGGAGTTGCCGTGCCCCCCCATGAATTTGGTGAGCGAGTGCACAACGACGTCGGCGCCATGCTCTTTTCGGCCGGCACAGGTATGGCATAGCGTATTCCACGATCAGCGGCGCCCGCCTTCTTGGCGATGAAATCGCCGCGATATCCACGACCACACCACCCGGATTGGCGATACTCTCGATCATGATCGCCTTGGTTTTGGCGTGATCGCTTTTTCGAATGACGCAGGATCCGTGGAATCCGCCCAGACAACGTTCCACCCAAACTTCTTGAAGGCATGGTGAACTGGTTGATCGAGCCGCCGTAAAGCTGCCGGCCAGCGACGAAATCGTCGCCGACTCGAGC
Source organism: Hyphomicrobiaceae bacterium (assembly GCA_041397705.1). GTDB lineage: Bacteria > Pseudomonadota > Alphaproteobacteria > Rhizobiales > Hyphomicrobiaceae. The sequence goes on along the minus strand of JAWKWC010000021.1, from coordinate 64,769 downwards.
ACAGGGTGTGAAACACCAGCGCCTGCGCCGCATGCCCCGACGCCACCGCCAGCGCAGCCGTACCGCCTCGAGCGCGGCAACGCGTGCCTCCAGCACACTCTGGGTCGGATTGCCGATGCGGGTGTTTGCCGAACGACTGCAGCCCGAACAGCGATGCCGCATGTTCCGCATCGTTGAAGACTATATGACGTCGTTTGATAGATCGGCGTCGCGCGCCCCACGTCGCGGGATCTGGTGCAGCGCCTGCATGGACGGAACGCGTTGCAAAGCCCGGCGTCGAGTTGGTCGACATATCGTTTTCTCCGTTGAGGCTGGCTTGCCATGCGCGGAACGGATCGCCCACCGGAACAATGAATGTGAACGTCGTGTTTCGCGAAAACCAGATATTGAGCTGATCTTCGGCTGCTTAGCAAGTGAAGCGCGCCGCGCAGGCCATAGCCGATCGCAAAGGTCGAGGGTGCTCACCGTTGCGCTGCCTCGATCAAGTCGGGTGCCCGCCCTGAAAACTCGTAAAATGCCGCCCCCCGTCACCATCAGTGCCACATGTTTTCGCCAGATCGATTGCCGGCATTTTTGAGACTGATCATGACATTATGAGAAACCGTTCTCGGTTTATTCGGGCCGCAAAATGAGCTGGTCTCGTACACGACTGATCTTTGAATGGACGCCGGTTTTAAAGCCTCCGCACTCATCGTGCCTGCCATATCGAAAAAGATCTGCACGCGTCCTAGTTTCCGCAGCGCCAGGGAAAGGGACCGCTTGGCAATTTGCAGCCTAATCGGCCGAAGCGCGCAAGTCGCCAGCAGCGCAACCGACGGAATCGATCGGCGGAAGATCTGCGGAAAACAACGTCGTGGCTGACAGCGTGTGCGTTGTCACAGCTGCCTCGTCATCCGACCCAGGAGCCGATCGCTGAAAATGCAGTAGCGTGTCACCAAGCTCCAAACGATCACCCGCACCGTTGCCCGGTGCGGGTGTTATCGTCGCGCCGAATGGCGTACCGGATCAAGAACGGCTCCAAAGCGCGAAGTCGGTTATCTTTGCGCCCAGGCCGCAGCCACCAACCACTTCGGCTGCCTGCCACGACCCGTCCAAGTGTCGGAGGGATTGTCGGGATTGCGATATTTCACAGCAACCTTGCCGCCGCTCTTGCCGGCGCGAGGCGTACCGAAAACATCAGCCATCGTAAGTCCCCGCTTTTCGATCACCGCCATGGCTTCACGCCGCGCTTCGCTCTTTTCGCGCTCTTTCGCGGTGACGATCGCTTTCTTGACCCGCAACTCGAGATCGAGCAGATCTTTGAGAGCCATCTTGTCGACATTGATCGCAGCCATTCAATAAAGTCCTTCAGGTTCGGAGTTTTGTGATCGGTGGGGATCTGCCCCGCATAGCATCTCGCGCCGAAGCATGCAATTGATGCCAGCAAAAGCCATGCCGGAACAAAAGAATTGGTAAATGGTAAGGTATTGGCATTATGAGAAAACTTAAGGTCCGCCAGAATCACGGCATTTCTCCGCGCTGCTATCCTGCTGAACAAATTTTGCCGCCCCACTACGCAACTGACATATTGCCCCGCATTTCCCCCGCCAAACGCTTGATAGCACTCCCCAAAGAATGCTGCTAATGCGTTGAAAATAAACGAGACCTTGCGCGCATCGTGCAAAATTTATATCATGCACTCAGTTCTGAGCCTAGTCGCCGCTGCTAGAGTTCAATCATTGCTGCTGAAGGAGAACGACAGCCGATGCCTGACCGGGATTTCATCGATCAGCTTTCAGGATACAGCCTGACCACCGCCGAGATAATCTATCGACTACCCGACTATCCGGCAGTTCTGCAGGCCTACATTTGGCAGGAGTACGATCAAGCGCCGCGCTTTCCCCGCTTGAAGCAGTTCCTCGACTATTGGGCGGAGAACCTGGACGGTAGCCTCCACCGTATCCGCATCGCTCACGCAACGCTGCTGCGGCCACAGGAAGTCATCTACGCCGCGGGGCGCTTCAACATCAATTGATCGCCACACGCGCCGGTTCCATTGCGATCCACTTGGCACTGTCATCAACGCCGGGCTAGTGTGTCCGTCCGAAAGCTCGCCACGCAACCGTAGTTCGGCGCGGGCTTCAATGTCGAACGCCACGCGAAGCGGGAATGACTCCTGAACGTGTTGTGGATCGCAAAGTTCGCTTCCTCCCACGCTGCGGTCGATGCGGGTCTGCGGTGGCGCAACGCAAAGTCTTGGGGTGTCAAGATCGCTGAGAGCCCCAGGAAACGACCGTGCCCTATTCCGACTATCGTCCCGAACTGATGGGCTCTGCCCGCCTGGAGCCAGCCGGCGCCTTTGAAGCCGGCTCTCTGCAATCCTTTACACTCACCTATACGGCAGGCCGTTTCGGTCTGGACGACACCGGTTCGATAAAGATTGGGTTTCGCTTCGCCACCGACTTCGGCCCGGTCCAGTTCGACGATCCGGCAGGCCAGGGTTACACCACCGCGGAAGCATCCAATGGCGCCGTGCTCGAACTGAAATGGGAATTCAAACGCAATATACGGCCCTGGAGCCGCTCACTCTACATCGGCGTCGCCAAGCATTTTCTCAAGCCCGGCGACACCATCACGATTCGTTTCGGCGATACCCGATATGGCAGCCCCGGCATCAGGCTGCAGACCTATTGCGAGCGCCGCTTCGAGTTTCACGTTCTCGTCGATGCTATCGCCACATATGACTACGTCGCATTGCCCCAGTCCCCCGCGATCGACATCGTGCCCGGCCCTGGCGTCAAATGGCGTGCCGTCTTGCCGACGTTGGTGCGCCCCAAGGAACCATTTCGCCTCGCCATCAAGGCAGAAGACAAATGGGGCAATCCCTCCGATTGCACAGACGCTGAACTCTTTTTGCAGCCACATGGCGATATCGGCTGCCCGATCGTGTAGCGCTACGCTGGCAACTTCTTCGTTGCCGCCGAAGATGACCGCCACAGGTGCGAGCCAGCGTCGACGTTCTGGATGCCTCGGGCCGTCTTTTGTGCCGCTCAAATCCGCTCCTCGTCACCACCGATCAGGGCAAGCCCGCCATTACTGGGCGACACGCACGGCCAGTCCGACGAGACCCTGGGCACCAATTCCGCACGCGAGTATTTCGCCTTCGGGCGCGACAGGCGTTCCTCGATGTCATGGGAGCATCAAGGCAACGACTTTCACCGCGCAGTTCTGGCAAGGCCTGAACGATTTGACGCGCGAAGTTCGACGTTCCCCGGCACTTTCGTTTGTATTCCCGGCTACGAATGGAGCGCCAACGGCCGTCGGCGGTGACCGCAACGTCCACTTCCCGTCACAGGGCGAAGCCATCCATCGCTCCAGCCACGCCCAAATCTACGAGGGATCTGACCGCTGCGACGAAAACACCGACGCCCACGACGCCAATGCACTTTTCCCGCTGCCTCGAGGGACGTGATTGCATCGTCGCAGCCCACGTCGGTGGTCGCTACGCCATCCTCTACGCCCACGATGGCAAACTGGAAACCGCCGTCGAGGTGCACTCCGCTTGGGGCACGTTCGAATGGATCGTTCAGGATGCCTTTGAGGCCGGCTACCGCGTCGGCATCGTCGCCAATTCGGATGGCCACAAAGGCCGGCCCAGCGCCTGCTACCCCGGCGCCTCGTTCTTCAACGGTGGGTTGACCTGTTTCATCACCGACCGGCTGGATCGCGACGCCATTTTCGAGTGCATGCGCCGCCGCCACCACTACGCCACCACCGGCAATCGCATGTATCTGGTCGTCACTGCGACGCTTGCGAGCGATGCCGAGCTGTTCCTGCGTGACCCCGCCGTTTTCGAGCGCCCCCAAAGCCAACCATCCCGCCGCTTGATGATGGGCGATATCGCCCGCACGCAGGAGGAGGAGGTCGCAATCGAGGTCACCGTCCACGGTTCGGCACCGATTGAACGCGTCGAGATCTCATGGCGACCGCGTCATCGAATGCCATCGTCCCCGCCGCCGCCGACCTCGGAGCCGCGTCCGGCTGATGTACCAGGGCGCCGAATACCGTGGCCGAGCCCGCACCACCAACTGGGGACGGCACACTTCAGATCGACAGCAACGCTATTAGCCGCACTCAAGTCATCAACAACTGGAACCTCGACCGCGGCATCAGAAACAGGACGCCAACACCCTGGCGTGGACGGCCGTCACGACGGGCAACTACGGCGCAATCGACATGTGGCTCGAGCAGGGCGTCGAGCCGCATTTGTTTGAGACCCGCCACGTCCGCAGCCAGCGGGCCATCGCCGCAGGGCTTGAGCGCCACATTTCTCAGCTGGCGGCCTGGACCGTCTGCCGTAACGCGCTATTCAGGTTGCCGGAGAAGATGACCACGACATCAGTCAGTCTCAAGCGTCACTTTCGCATCGCCGATAATCGGAATCGCGCTTCTTCGTCCGCGTCACGCAGGAAGACGGCCACCGCGCCTGGTCCAGCCCGATCTACATCTTCCGTTGATCGCGCCCAGTGGCCGGCAGCGGGTGACAAAATTGGCCCGGTCTGCTATCCACGAGGTCGGCAGTTTTGCCGAAGATGAGAGCACCAGCCATCCAAGACGAGCCTGACACCAAGCGACAGGCCGGAAAAATCCGCCTTCGTCTGCAGAAGTTCGCCTTTTTCCGCCATTATCCGGAGTGTGCCAGTCTCACGCCATAATCTGTTTCAATCAATGGGATGTGCGTCTTTGGCCACCCGGCCTTGCCAAGACAGAGGGAAACGGGCAAGTGGGGGGAAATCTCTCGTGCATGCTGATCTGTCGCATCTGTTTGAGCAAAACCATGTCGCGTCAGATAACCTTCCCGAGACGATTGATCGGGCACTATGGCGGCGGCAGGCCCGCGGCCGTTGTTCGACTGGGTAGCGCACTAGACTGGTGAGCGCGCTAGGAAGGCCCCGCAGCCCGATGTGATGAGCACCCTGTAGCGTCAAGTCGAGCATCCCGAACACGACCGCCGTCAGTAACGGAACAAGCCGAGATGAGACAGCCCATCATGCCACCGCCGCCGCCACGCCGTGTTCCACGGCGCCGGCGTCGTAGCTGGCTCTTGAGCCTGCTCGGCTTCATGTTCGCTTCAAGCGTTCTCGTATTCGTTGGCGGCGCCACCGTTGCCGGCTATCTCCTGTGGAAGGCCTCCAAGGACCTTCCCAGCTCGGACAGCCTGGCGCGCTACGAGCCGCCCGTGATGACCCGCATTCACGCCCACGACGGCGGCCTGATCGCCGAATACGCGCGCGAGCGCCGCATTTACGTACCGATCAATACTGTGCCGCAAACCGTCATCCATTGCTTCCTGTCCGCAGAGGACAAGCGCTTCTATGAGCACGGCGGCCTCGACTTCGCGGGCATCGCCCGCGCCGGCGTGAAATACCTAGAGGCGAAGGTGAAAGGGCGCGGCTCCATTCAAGGCGCCTCCACCATCACCCAGCAGGTCGCGAAGAACTTCCTGCTTTCGAGCGAGCGCACCTTCGACCGCAAACTGCGCGAGGCGATCCTCGCCATCCGCATAGAGCAGACCTACTCCAAGGACCGCATCCTCGAGTTGTATCTCAACGAGATCTATTTCGGCATCGGCTCCTACGGCATAGCTGCCGCGGCACTGAACTATTTCGACAAAAAACTCGACGAACTGACGCTGGAAGAAGCGGCCTATCTCGCGGCCCTGCCCAAGGGACCCAACAACTACCACCCCTACCGCCACACGACCCAGGCGATCGAGCGCCGCAATTGGATCATCGATCAAATGGTCGCCAATGGCTATACCGACGCCAAGGCGGCCGCCGTCGCCAAGGCCAAGCCGCTGACGGTCAATATCCGCCCGTTCGGAACCCAGATCTTTGCATCCGACTACTTCGCCGAAGAGGTCCGTCGCTGGCTGGTCGGAAACAAGGACTTCGGCGAGCAGAAGCTCTTGACCGGTGGCCTCTCTGTCCGCACCACACTCGATCCGAAGTTGCAGCAGTACGCCCGTCGCGCACTGATTGACGGCCTCGTTGACTTTGACAAGCGACGCGGCTGGCGCGGCCCCGTCAAGCACATCGAAGTGAGCGGTGACTGGGGCATCGCACTCAGCGCCATCGACATCCCGAGCGACCTCGCCCCATGGCGATTGGGCGTCGCTCTCCAGGTCCAACGCGATAAGGCTGTCATCGGCCTGCGCCCACCCAAGCGTCCCGACGGCAAGCTCGAAACCGAGCGCCAGGCGGTCGAGGTCGGCTACGCCGAGATCAAATGGGCCAACAAGAAATCGGGCAAGTCGGCCGGCGCCACCGACGTCCTGAAAATCGGCGATGTGGTGTGGGTTGGTCCCACAGATCCGCAAAAGCCCACCGGCATCTGGTCCTTGATGCAAATTCCTGAGGTCGGCGGCGGTATCGTCGCCATGGACCCCCACACGGGCCGCGTGCTCGCCATCGTCGGCGGCTTCTCCTTCTCCATGAGCCAGTTCGATCGCGCCGCCCAGGCGAAACGCCAGCCGGGCTCCACCTTCAAACCGATCGTCTACGCCACCGCCATCGACAACGGCTACAAGCCCACATCGATCGTCCTCGACGCCCCGATTGAGATCGAACAGGGCCCGGGTCAGGACGTCTGGAAGCCGGAAAACTACAACAAGTCGCAATCTCTCGGCCCGGCCACCCTCCGCGTTGGCATCGAGAAGTCCAGAAACCAGATGACAGCCCGCCTTGGCCAGGACATGGGCATGCCGATCATCGTCGAATACGCCCGCCGTTTCGGCGTCTACGACGATCTGGCCCCACTCCCGGCCATGGTCTTGGGTGCCGGCGAGACCACCCTTTTGCGCATGGTCGCAGGCTATGCCGTGCTGGCCAATGGCGGCAAGAAAGTCACCCCCACCTTCGTCGACCGCATCCAGGATCGCTGGGGCAAATCCGTCTGGCGCAAGGACGCCCGCCAGTGCCCGCAGTGCAATGCCCCGCAATGGACCGGCCAAAGCGAACCCGACCTGCCCGACGATCGCCTCCAGGTCATCGACCCGCACACCGCCTACCAGATGACGTCGATCCTTGAAGGCGTTGTCCAGCATGGCACCGCCGTCCGCGTCAAACGCATGGTTCCAGGCGTTCCCTTCGCAGGCAAGACCGGCACGTCGAACGACTCCAAGGACGTTTGGTTCGTCGGCTATACGCCGGACCTCGTGGTCGGCGTCTTCGTCGGCTACGACACGCCCAAACCCATGGGCAAATCCGCCACCGGTGGCCAGGTCGCAGCCCCCATCTTTGCTGATTTCATGAAGCTGGCGCTTGCCGACAAGAAGCCCGTGCCGTTCCGCATCCCGCCGGGCATCAAGCTCGTGCGCGTCAATCACAAGACGGGCCTCAGAGCTGCACCGGGCGACGAGGACACCATCCTCGAGGCCTTCAAGCCGAACGAGGAACCCGACGACGCGTATTCCGTGGTGGGGTTCAACAGCGGCGACGACCGCCTCGGCTCGTCCGGAGACGCCCAGCGCTCAGCCGTCCGTGGCCTTGGCTCAGGTGGCCGCTGGTAGCACCTGTCGAACGGGCCACACTGTTGGCGCCAGCGCAGGACTCCGCCATGTCTGAACGCGAGGGGACCGGCGCCAGCCCGACTCTCCGGAACGATCCGAGATTGCAGCTAAGCGCCACGCAGCCTATATCGACGCAACAAGATCAAGTGCACGGCGCAGGCCGCCGTCGATTGAGAAATTGGAAGGACAATCCCCATGCGGGCTGAGCATGAGCAGCTGGTCAGCGACATCAAAGAGTCGCTGGCCCTGCTAAGGAGGTCTCTTTGACTGGGATTCTGCCGAAAAGCGCCTCGAAGAGCTGAACCGCGACAGCGAGGACCCCAATCTGTGGTCCAACCCCCAGCGCGCGCAAAAAGTCATGCGCCAGCGCCAGTCCATGGAGCGCGCCATCTCGAGCTACAGACAGCTTGAGCGCGAGCTGGACGACGCAATGACCCTGCTCGAGCTTGGCGAAGCCGAAGACGACGAAGCCACCATGACGGAAGGCGAGACGGCTCTGAAGCGCCTCGTCAAGGACGTCCAACGCCGCGAGGTCGAAGCGCTACTGTCCGGCGAAGCCGACGGCATGGACGCCTACCTTGAAGTCCACGCTGGCGCCGGCGGCACTGAAAGTCAGGATTGGGCGTCGATGCTGCTGCATGTACACGCGGTGGGCGGAGGAGCGTGGCTACAAGGTCGCCGTCACCGACATCAGCGAGGGTGAAGAAGCCGGCATCAAGAGTGCCATCATCGAGATCAAGGGCGAGAATGCCTACGGATGGCTGAAGACCGAGGCTGGCGTTCATCGCCTCGTTCGCATTTCTCCCTACGACGCCAATGCACGCCGCCATACGTCGTTTTCCAGCGTCACCGTCTATCCTGTCGTCGATGACACCATCGAGATCGAAATCAACCCCGCCGATCTCGATATCTCCTACACCCGCTCACAAGGCGCCGGCGGCCAATCCGTCAACCGCACGGAATCGGCAGTGCGCCTCGTCCACAAGCCCACCAACATCATCATTTTCGCCCAGGAGCAGCGCTCCCAGCACCAGAACCGCGACATCGCCATGAAGCGCCTGAAGGCGCGCCTCTACGAGATGGAACTGAAGCGGCGTGAGGAAAAGGCCTTGGCCGACCAGGCCAACAAGTCGGAAATCGGCTGGGGCCATCAGATCCGCTCGTACGTTCTCCAGCCCTACCAGCTCGTCAAGGATCTGCGCACCGGTGTCGAAACCAGCGACACCGCCGGCGTTCTGGATGGCGACATCGACGAGTTCATCGAAGCCGCGTTGGCACAGCGCATCAAAGGCGGTGGACCTTCCAGCGTCGAGGATATCGATTAGGCGCGGCTCGGCAGGGCGCTCGGCTCTGAGCCCAGCCCGGCATGCCCTCAGTCGGCGAATTCCAGACCCAGCGACGTGCCGCGCCGCCAGCGCATGCGGCATGATTTATCGAGCCCGAGCCCTTCCACTTTCAACCGGAATTGGCGCGGCAGTGCCACGTCATCGGGCAATTGCAGGCGCGCGCCGCTTTTCGAGATATCCGCAAGCACGCACATCACCACAGTATCCGTTCCCGGCACCGTCACCTCTGCAGCTCGCACCGTGCGCCGCCTGGGTTCGCCGCGCCGCTCCTCATCCTTGACGTCCGGCGCCTCCATCACCCGGAAGGCAATGCCCACATAGCCGGCGAACGCTCCGCTGGCATCGAACTGGGGATGCCCGATCGTCCGCATCACCAGCGACTTGCCATCCCGGTGCAGAATGAAATCCGCAGGGCCGAACGCGGTGCGGCGCTCGAGTTGCTTCTGCCAGTTGTCTATGCCTTCGGTGCGATATTTGGCCTGCCCGATCTCTGCCCGCGTCTTCCCGACGAACGCCTCCGGCTTCTGCCCCGTGAAAGCCTCGACACTATCGCTAAGGTAGGTGAAACGATGCTCCGCGTTGGTTTCCCACACCCAACCGCCGAGCAGCGCTGCCACAGCGTTGAGCCGGCGCACTGAAAGATCGTCGCTCTGCGAGGGCGCCATCAATGGCGCGATAGCCAGGAATGGCTCGCGCTCCCAGAAACCAACGTGATGGCCCTGCTCAGCTTCTCCCATCGCCTTCAACGCATCAAACACGATCCCGACACCCCTGTTGGTTTGCACCAACATGCCATGCAATGCTGAAAGTTCGCTTTCAAGTCGCGGCCAAATCGTAGCGAAATTAACGATCTCACCCGCTCACGGAGCCCGTTTGGCAAGCAACGGCGATGAGGCCCGAACAAAAAGGTTGCAGCACCAATTCAACCAGGCGACATCCACAACAGGAAGCCACGGAGACAGCGATAATCATGCGCCTATTCGAGAAATTGAAAGCCTTGGCCCGCCCGGAGTGGGACGCCTACACCCGCCACCCCTTCACGCAAGGCATGGCCGACGCCACCCTGCCCGAGGCCGCCTTCCGCCACTACCTGATCCAGGACTACCTGTTCCTGATCGAGTTTGCCCGCGCCTACGCGCTGGCCGTCTACAAATCCCCGACACTGGCCGACATGCGCGAAAGCGCCGGCGGCCTGTCCGCCATCCTCGATGTCGAAATGGACCTGCACGTCAAGCTCTGCGCCAACTGGGGCCTGTCTCCTGCCGATCTGGAAAACGCCCCGCCCGAGCCCGAGACCTTGGCCTACACCCGCTACGCCCTCGACGCCGGCATGCGCGGCGACCTGCTCTCCCTCAAGGTCGCCCTCGCCCCCTGTGTCATCGGCTACGCCGAGATCGCAACCCGCCTGCAATCCACAGCCCGCGGCAACGATCCCGCCAACCCCTATCGCGTCTGGATCGCCGAGTACGCCAGCGAGCCCTACCAGCAGGTTGCAATGGCCGCCGAAGATCACCTCGAACGCCTCGCCCAGCGTTACGTCACCCCCGCCCGGGAAGCCGAGCTGGTCCGCCTCTTCCGCGAAGCCACTCGCCTCGAAGCCGACTTCTGGGAAATGGGCTGGAAGAAGCGCTGAGCCATCAAGCATCTTGCCCACCTCATCGCCGAAGGCGATAAGGGAGCAACCGCGACCCGGCGCCGAGCGCCGCCCCCGCGGAGCGCGTGAGCGCAGCGAACAACGCGCGTGAGCGAAAAAACGAGAACCAGTCCAAATTTTTCCCGTGGAGACCCTGAGATGGCCAACGCCGCCGTTGCAAACGCAGACATGAAGGGCAAGGTCAAGCGCGTCGTGCTGGCCTACTCGGGCGGCCTCGACACCTCCATCATCCTGAAATGGCTGCAGGAAACCTACGGCTGCGAAGTCGTCACCTTCACTGCCGACCTTGGCCAGGGCGAGGAGCTGGGCCCGGCTCGCGACAAGGCCCTCACGCTCGGCATCAAGCCCGAGCACATCTTCATCGAAGACCTCCGCGAGGAGTTCACCCGCGATTTCGTCTTTCCGATGTTCCGCGCCAACGCCCTCTACGAAGGCATCTACCTGCTCGGCACCTCCATCGCCCGCCCGCTGATCTCCAAGGCCCAGATCGACATCGCCCGCAAGGTCGGCGCCGACGCCGTCTGCCATGGCGCCACCGGCAAGGGCAACGACCAGGTCCGTTTCGAGCTGTCCTATTACGCCCTCGAGCCCTCCATCAAGATCATCGCCCCCTGGCGCGAATGGCAGTTCAAGAGCCGCGAGGACCTCATCACCTTCGCCGAGAACCACCAGATCCCCATCGCCAAAGACAAGCGCGGCGAAGCCCCGTTCTCCGTCGACGCCAACCTCCTGCACTCGTCCTCCGAGGGCAAAGTGCTCGAGGACCCCAACGTCGAGCCGCCGCCCTACGTCTACATGCGGACCATCTCGCCGGAAGAAGCCCCCGATAAAGCCGACCGTCATCGAGATCGGCTTCAAGAAGGGCGACGCCGTGTCAGATCGACGGCAAGGCGCTTTCGCCCGCTACCCTTCTCGCCCGCCTGAACGACCTCGGCCGCGACAACGGCATCGGCCGCATCGACCTCGTCGAGAACCGCTTCGTCGGCATGAAATCGCGCGGCGTCTACGAGACCCCCGGCGGCACCATCCTGCTGGCAGCTCACCGCGCCATCGAAAGCCTCACCCTCGACCGCGGCGCCGCCCACCTCAAAGACGAACTCATGCCGCGCTACGCCGAGCTCATTTACAACGGCTTCTGGTTCTCCCCCGAGCGCGAGATGTTGCAGGCCCTGATCGACAAGAGCCAGGAGAGTGTCGAAGGCACCGTCCGCCTGAAACTTTACAAGGGCAACGTCATCGTCATCGGCCGCGCCAGCCCCAAGTCACTCTATTCCTCGACCCTCGTCACCTTTGAGGACGACCGCGGCGCCTACGACCAGAAGGACGCCGCCGGCTTCATCCGCTTGAACGCGCTGCGCCTCCGCACCCTCGGCTCCCGCGACCGGTGACAGGCCCACACGGAGAGCATTTGCGCGCCAATAGCCCCGCTGGCCGGCAGGCTCATAGGATCGCAAACTGCGGTTTTGCGATCATCAGCCAGAAAATCGCCAACACGGCCGCAAAGGCTGGAAATCCGCACCAGAACCAGACACGAAAAAGCCGGAAGTACGCGTCGGGGAGTTCGCGACCTCCCGCCGCGGCCTCTTCAGCCAATCGCCGGAGCCGAATTTGAATCCAAACCACCGGCAACCAGAATAACCCGGTCAAGACGTAAAGGCCTATCGAAGCGACAATCCATCCTTCTGTCAGTTTCCATCCGACGAGCAGGGCCAGCATCACACCGCTGACCGGCTGAGCCACCACCGCTGTCGCCGTAAACACGGTGTCCGCGATCACCACCGTCCGCGCCACGTGCGCAATGATTCTCGGATCACGCGTGCGATGCGCCATCAGCATGAAGAACGCGATTCCCGCACCGGTCCCAAGCAACATCGCCGCGCCCAACACATGTAGCCACTTCAAAATGTCCGGCCATCCCATTACCGCTCATCCACCAGTTGTGCCGCCACCAACGCCAGCACCATTCCCGGCGCGATCTTCAGCAGCGGCCCCAGCGGATCGCCCCACAGCTCCGGCGTTAAAATTGTTCCTCCAGCGAGATAGAGAAGGCTGACCGCGACCATGCCCCACGCCGCCTGCCGCGCTCGCGCCCGCCACAAGATCATCACCCCAAGCCCCACGTCCACCAACGCTCCACCACCAACAAGCGCGGTCTGGGCCAGATCTCCAAGTCCGCTATCCGCGAGCACGTTCTTTGCGGCCGCAAAACTCGCGATGCCGATCAACCCGGATCCAATCCAGAATAAAGACAGCCCACCGATCACGACAGGCACCAGTAAAAACAGGTGCGCAAACCAGCGATCCTGAACCGTCGAGGGCCGCCGCATCAGAATTTCATCGAGCGACGCCAAGGGCGCCCCCGACAAACGCCGCCAGGGCGCGCTGTCGCCCAAGACCCCAGCACGCATCTCTTCGATCGCCGTCGTTCTCAGCGGCGATCGCCAGCCAAATCGCCCAAGCAGATCCGCAGCCCGCCCCACCCACCGCGCCACCCCCTCCGGCACCAAAATCACACTTTGGGACGACAGTCCCAACCACGCCCGGAACCTGCCCACCACCTCGTTCAGAGAATGACTCTGTTCTTCGACAAGATCGAAAGTCGCACCTGCCGGCACAAGTCCTTCGACGGCACCAACTACAGCATGCGCAACATCGTCCACATCCACCGTCTGCATACGGCTATCAGGGAAGGCCGGCAGCGCTACAATCGGCATAGCCGCCAACGCCCGGACAAGCGCCGTACCACCGTAGGCGTCGCACGCAATCACCAGGCCAGGCCGCAAGATGACCCAATCGAGCCCGCTCTCGCGCAACGCCGCATCGGCGCGCCCCTTGGTCTGCATGAACGTCGTCGACGCTGTCGCGACGGCACGCGTCGCTGAGATCTGCACGAACTTTGGCAGTCCCGCATCGCGACATGCAGCAATGAGGGCGACGATTGCCTTTTCTTGAACAGCCTGCACATCGTCTTGCCCGCCGTCCTGCAACACGCCGGCAGCATTGACGACCGCGTCCGCCCGCGCCTCCGACAACACAGCACGCCATACATCGGCCGTAACAAGCTGCCTCAGGTCGCCCTCGATCCAGCTCACGCGCGGCAATCGGCGCTGCGCCCGCCTAATCGAGCGCCCCAAACCCACAACCTCATGCCCCCGGGCAATGAGCGCGAGACAAACGCGCGTGCCAATCACCCCATAGCCACCCAGCACCAGAACCCGCATGTCCCCCCCAGCAATAACTCATTGTCATCCGAAACGGCGCGCCAAACCACAAATTGGCGACGCCGCCGGTCCTTCTCGCAGCGCGCACTATGATCGTAACCGCCATTATTCCACTCAAACGCACACCTATCCTTGTCGGCCTTGCCCAAACCCGCTTACCGTGCGCCAACACCCCCATCAGGAGACCTCCCCAAATGAATCTCGGCAAGCTCGGAGTCTGGGCCTCGCTCGACGCACTTTCCGCCAATGATGCCGCAGCCTTCGCGCGCCGTACCGAGGCCCGCGGCTTCCGCACGCTCTGGATGCCCGAGAGCCGCGGCCGCAACGTGCTCACCAATGCCGCCTGGATGCTCGCCAACACCACGACGCTCAACATCGCAACCGGCATCGCCAACATCTACGCCCGCGACCCCATGGCCGCCCGCGCCGCCCAGTTGGGCCTCAACGAACAGTCTGGCGGCCGCTTTCTCCTGGGCCTCGGCGTCTCCGCACAAGCCGATGGTCTCGGGCATGCGCGGCCACGACTATGGCAAACCCGTCCCGACCATGCGCGCCTACCTGAAGGCCATGGGCGAGGTGCAATACGCAGCCCCACAGCCCGCCACACCGCCCATCACCCTGATCGCAGCCCTCGGCCCCGTCATGCTCAAGCTCGCCCGCGATGCAGCCGACGGCGCCCACCCCTATTGCGTGACGCCCGCCCACACCGCCGAAGCCCGCAAGATCCTCGGACCAGATAAACTGCTGTGCCCCGAGCAGATGGTCATGCTGGAAACCGATCCCGCCCGCGCCCGCGCCGGTGCCCGCGTCGCACTCGCCCCCTATATCGCCATGGAAAACTACTGCGCCAACTGGCGCCGCCTCGGCTTCAACCAGTCCGACCTCGCCGACGGCGGCTCCGACGCTCTCATCGACGCCAACATCTGCTGGGGCGACGAGGCCACCATCCGCGCCCGCATCGAGGACCACTGGAAAGCCGGCGCCGACCACGTCTGCATTCAGTCGATCCATCCCACCGGCGAGCGCGCCAAACTCGACGAGCGCATCTTCGACATGCTGGCGCCGCTCGCGTCGGCGTGACAGCATACAAGGGCCGGCCCACCGCCAGACACACACGAGCGGGCCGGCGCCACCCCATACGCCTGGAGGAACGCCGACATGACAGCACCATCCGCCATCACTGTTGTGCCGACGGGCGCAAGCCTCGGCGCCGATATCCAGGGCCTCGACCTTGCCGCAAGCATCGACGACACCACCTTTCAGGCCATCTACCAGGCCTGGAACGACCACCTCGTTCTGCGGTTTCGTGGCCAGAAGCTCGACGACGACCAGCTTGCCGCCTTCTCCCGCCGCTTCGGCGAACTCGACAATGCGCCGATCAGCGCCAAGGACAGCCCACTGGCCCGACATCGCAAGGACATCGCCGTCATTTCCAATATCGTCATGGACGGCAAGCCGATCGGCGGCCTCGGCAATTCCGAGCTGGTCTGGCACCAGGACATGAGCTACGTCGACCTGCCGCCGAAGGCGAGCCTGCTCTACGGCATCGAGACCCCGCCCAAAGGCGGCGAAACCTTCTTCTACAATCTCTACAAGGCCTACGAGACGCTGCCCGCATCGCTCAAGGCGCGCATCCAAGGCCTGTCCTGCAAGCACGACGCAACGCGCAATTCATCGGGCCAGCTTCGCCAGGGCTTTGCTGAGCGTTACACCAACGCCGAGCGTCCTGGCGCCATCCATCCCCTCGTCGTCCGCCACCCCGAGACCGGGCGCCCGTCGCTCTACCTCGGCCGCCGTCCCAACGCCTGGGTCGTCGGCCTCTCCGACGCCGAAAGCGACGCCCTTCTCGACGAGCTGTGGGCGCATGTCGCAAACGGCCCCTTCCATTGGGCGCAGCAATGGCAGCCCGGCGACCTCGTCATCTGGGACAACCGCTGCACCCTGCATCGCCGCAACACACTCGACCCGAGCCTGCGCCGCCTTATGCATCGCACCCAGGTCAAAGACACCGCGCGCCCAACCGCGTCATAAGCACCTGCCGCAGCCGTCTTCTAGCCCTGACTGTCAGAAGCTGATCGGGCACCGGTGACGCCCCGTCACACGCCGAACCCGTCGCCAGCCGGTGAAGGCCTGTCGAAGCGAGAAGTTTGTGGAGGGCGGCAATTCGGCCTTGCTGTACGTCACCCGACGCGGCTGTAAGCGGAGCAACGTATTTGGCACCACAGCAAGCGCCCAGTTGGAAGAAGCCGACGATGCGCGGTGACGTCACGGGCGAGGCGCGATCCACTCGTCAGGAAGGCTGATAGTCGGCAAGTCACGTCTGCGGAACCCATTCATTGAAGCGGCAGTGTATCACGAAGGGCCGCCTGTTACAGCGACCCTTCAGCCCCGCTGCTAACTGCCCTAAGGAGTATGTCGGACGGGCATACTATTGCTGCTCAAAGCGCAGGAACTGGTTGGCCGGAAGCCTCCGTCATTTCGGAAGAAGTACGGTGTCGATCACGTGAATCACGCCGTTCGACTGCACGACACTCAACCGTGACGGTGGCAACGTTGCCGCTCTCGTCTTTGATCTTGGTTTGCCCTCGTCGATCATGGTCGTGAATTTGTGACCCGACACCGTCTTCACCGGGTGCACATTGTTGTCGTCTTTCGTCATCTTGGTGATTGCCGCACTCGACGGTGCCTTTCCCGCAAGCACGTGATAGGTGAGAATCTTGACGAGCTTGTCCTTGTTCTCAGGCTTCAACAAGCTCGAGAGTGCCCTTCGGCAGCTTCTCAAAGGCCGCATTTATGTCGGCGCGAAGACCGTGAACGGGCCTTTGCCTGACAGTGTCTCGACCAGCCCCGCGGCCTTCACAGCGGCAACAAGCGTCGTGTGATCCTTCGAGTTGACGGCGTTCTCAATAATGTTCTTCGTCGCATACATCGCGCGCCGCCGACATCGGGGTTATCGCGAGCCACGCCGGGCGTGACGTGCGCAAATCCTATCCCGGTCGCGACGGCGAAGTGGAGCGGCGAGACGCGATATGCTCCGCTGAGATGTCGCTCAAACATCGCAGATCCTTTCCTTCTGATCCGCCTCGCTGCCGGTTCTGTTGAGGTACGACACCCGCCTTGAATGGTTTCAAAAACCGTCGAATTTTTCTGAGGGCCGTCGAACGTGCTCGAGGTCATAGCGGGCACACACGACACCGACGCATGCACCTGTCACGAGGGAGCAGCAGACCTTGGCGTGGGCGAGCGGCTCACGTTTACGTGAGCACGTTAACTCATTTTTTTGCGGCCAATCTGAAACTCCGGGCCGCCCCGCTGCGTAACCAGATCATCGTCAATTGAAGATTTTTTGATTGCGACCGGAAGCAACGTCCAAACGGAGATTATCATGTCTAGCAGCAAACACCAGCCATCGCAGCCTTCGCCGCAGCCGCCCTGTACATCCCGACCGCGAGCGCCGACTCTTCTCGAACCTCAACAAGACCGCACCGCGTTCTGTGTTCACCGACTCGAACGCACTGGCCCACGCACTGGAGACGCGTTCACCAGCATCGACCAGTCGGCACCGCGCTCGCTGTTCACGGATCTCGATCGCACCGCTCCTCGGTCCGACGGCGTGTTCGGCACGCTCAAGAAAACGCACCTTGAGCGTCAACAGCGGATGACTCACCCGATAATCCGGGTCGGTGGCAGACCGATCTCTGTGCTCCGACCCGAGAGGATGGCCTGACGATCTCACCCGATAACGGAGCGAAGAGATGGTGTATCTCAAAGCACTGGTCTTATCGACAGCTGTGATCACCGCACCGCGGTCGCATCAGCTGTGCATGCCAGAAGAACGGCCTCGCGCCTGCCACGTGCCGGCTGAAAACAGCGAGGTGTTAGGAACACTCGTATCCGGCAGATCTTCGCCCGGCGGCACGAAAGTGTTGATACCATGTTCCGGGTGGGTCGCGCGTTGTCGATGTCGCGCACGAGCGACACGTACGCGACAACCGCACCCCGTGGCATCCAATTGACGATTGGCACCTCTCGCTCGGCGCTAAAAAGCAGTCTCAGGTGCGGAGCGCGATCGTCGATGTATTCCAGGGGCATTCCCGACCACGGTCGCACGGTTGCCCGCGGTGGGGGATGCCTGTGGCAGTAAAGGACGACTAGCCGATCATGTCATCGACCACAGCGGCCGACCTTGCAGCGCTCATGACACGCGTAGCTCAGAGGGATAGTGCGGCGTTCGCTGATCTCTATGCGGCCACGTCGGCAAAGCTATTCGGTACGGCGTTGCGTATCGTCAAGCGCAGGGACATCGCCGAGGAGGTTGTGCAGGAAGCTTACGTTGCCGTGATGCAGCGCGCCGGTACGTACGATGCCTCGAAAGGCTCCGTGATCGGTTGGATGGCGACAATCGTGAGAAACAGATCACTGGACCTTGTCAGGCGCGCAACACCCATCAACACAGGCGATTCAGAAGCGGCCGAACGGGTGGCCGACGAGGGCCCCGATGCCCTCAGACAGCTGACCGAATCGGAGGATACGCAGCGGCTACTCAACTGTCTCGAGGCGCTTGAGCCTGAAAGAAAGGAAATGATCTTGCTGGCCTATTTCCACGGTGAAAGCCGTGAGATGCTTGGTCAAAGATTTGGCTGTCCGACAGGAACAATCAAGACTTGGCTGCACCGCAGCATAGGCCAACTGAGAGAATGCATGAGCCAATGACCGAGAGGGAGGACATCGACGCGCTTGCTGCCGAGTACGTGCTCGGCACACTTGACGCTGCAGAGCGCGCGAGCGTTGCGGCCCGGCGCCAGCGCGAGCCCGAGCTCGAGGCAGCCATAGCGCAGTGGGAGAGGCACTTCGGCCCGCTTGCCGTCCTTGGGCCATCGGTCGCTCCGCCTCCCGATCTTTTCGCTCGAATCGAGGCGCGGACCGCCAATCTGAACAACGCCGTCGCCATTGGCGCCAACACTGCGACGATCGTTTCCCTTGAGCAGCGCGTGCGGCGCTGGCGCAGAGTAGCCGGAACCATGGCGGCCGCCGCTGCGAGTCTGGTCATTGCGGTTGGTCTCAGGGAGTTCACGCGTCCTCCAACTGAGGCAAAGCAGTTTGTTGCCGTCTTCCAACAGGGCGACGTCAAGCCGGCTTTTGTCATGACGCTTGACCTCGAGCGTCGCGTGCTGTCGGTACGACCCGTTGCGGCCTCGGCTCCGAGTGGAAAGACTTACCAGCTCTGGATCGTGTCGGCCGAGACGGGTGGCGTACCCAGATCGCTAGGACTCGTGGCGAAGGGCACTCCGACAACGCAGGCGACATTGCGCGCTTTCGACCCAGCCAACATCAAACAGGCAACGTTTGGCGTGAGCCTGGAGCCCGAGGGCGGCTCTCCAACCGGCCGACCGACCGGTCCGGCATTGCATTCGAAGCTCTTTGCAAGCGATCTGTAAGCACGACAGATGTGGTGTAAGGTCCAGGGTTGGGGCTTCACACGACGACGGTGTCGAACCAAATTTGGTGGAGACTACGGGAACCAACCCACCCCGTTTGCGCCAGATCATACGTTTCATGACACATTGATGACGATCATGGTCCGATAGAGCATCGAGGCACCGTGTCTTGTCCTCGTCGGGAGGCAACCGCGCCATGACAAACCGACCGCTGTCCTACATCGTCAAGAACCAGAAGCCTGTCGTCCTGCCCGTTGACGCCACCGTTGCCGAGGCCTGCCGTACCATGTGCGAGCAGCAAACCGGCTCCGTCCTGGTCACCGACGAGTCTGAGCGCCTGGTCGGCATCTTCACCGGCCGCGATGCCGTCCGCATGATGGTCGACTCGACTGGCATGGGCGATACGCCGCTTGGCCGCGCCATGACTCCCAACCCCGTCGTCGTCGCCCCCTCCACCCGCGCCATCGACGCATTGCGCATCATGAAGGAGCGCGGCTTCCGCCACCTGCCCGTCGTCGAAGGCAACACGGTCACAGGCGTCGTCTCGCTCAACGACTTCAAGGGCATGGAGCTGGAGGAGTTCGTCCGCCAGCAGTCTGGCGCTGCTAGCCTGGCGCCGTCCGATCGCGGTGTCGGCGACATCGTTCGGAACAAGACACCGGTTCAGGTGGCCACCGCCGACCCGATCCAGCAGGCCTGCAGCCTCATGCGCCGCCACGGCACCGGCGCCGTGCTGATTGTCGACGACACCGGCCGTTTGGCTGGCATCTTCACCGGCCGCGATGCCGTCCGCGCGCTGGCCGCCGGCACCGCAGCCCCGACCAGCGCCGTTGCCGACGTCATGACTGCCACGCCAACGACAACACCCTCGCGCGCTCAGGGCCATCGAAGCGCTGCGCCGCATGAGCGAAGGCGGCTTCCGCCACCTGCCGGTGGTCGATGAGCAAGGCCATGTCCTGGGCGTACTCGCGGCGCGATCACCAGCTACGAACTCGACCGTCTCGAGGAGGAAGAGCACCTGCGCGAATGCCTGTGGTAACCTGCACCGACACCACCCCGAACAAATGAGGGCGATCCGCTTACGGCATCGCGATCAAAACCACGCCCGCGCCCAGCAGTGCCACGCCGAACCAATTGCCACGCCAGGTGCTCGCCCAGCACCAGCACACCAAAGATCGCCACCAGAACCACGCTGAGCTTATCGACCGGAGCCACCCGCGCCGCATCCCCAAGTTTGAGCGCCCGGAAGTAGCAAACCCAAGACGCCCCTGTCGCCAGCCCCGACAGTGTCAAAAACAGATACGTCCGCCTCGAGATACTACCGAGCGGCTGGAACAACCCCCGCACGGTTTGAATGGCGCCCAGCACCACGACGATCACGATCGTCCGCAGGAAAGTCGCCAGGTCCGAGTTGACACCTTCGACGCCGATCTTCGCAAAGATCGCCGTCAGCGCCGCAAACACCGCCGCCAGCAGCGCCCAGAGCATCCATGAGCCGGTACTCAAGTCGGGCATGGCTAGTCTCCATCTTCATTATGACGAGAAGAAGAGCCTATCAGACATCGGGCTTGCCCACGCACGCACGAGCAATCCGGTCCGAGAACGATCGAGAAGACACGCCGTCATCGGCGAAGCGCAAAGCGCAAACATCGGCCAGCCGTCGACGATCCCGCGCAAAGTTCGCGAACAGCGCTCGACGCGGCATCATGCGCCCCGCCCGTTCGCGCCACGCCCGTTCGCGCCACGCCCAATCCCACCTGAACCAACACGCCCGACCGCGCGAGCGCCCTCCTCAGCTCAACGCCCGGATCCGGAAATTGAGCCCACCCCGCGGCGTCAGCGTCACCGTGGCGTTGATGCCCGGATGCTGGTCGGCCGGCGCGAACTGATTGCCCACATACTCGGGCCGGAACCGCCGCAGCAGGATCGACAGCGCCAGCGTATTCTCGACCTGGCTCATGGCGCCGCCGATGCACGACCGCTTGCCCCCGCCGAACGGAATATAGGTGTAGGGCTTCCGCTTTTTCGCTGCATCGCCCATGAACCGCTCCGGCCGGAACTCTTCCGGCTCGTCCCAGTACTTCGGCGAATGGTGCGTTCCATAAGCGAACATGACGATGCGGTCACCCGCCCGGATCTGCTTTTCACCGATCACATCGTCTTCCGCCGCAACCCGGATCAGGCCCCAGATCGGCGGATACATCCGCATCGTCTCCTGGATCACCGCCCGCGTATAGGCCAGCGCCGAATAGTCCGCAGCCGTCGGCTCACGCCCGGCATTGCCATAGACCTCGTCGCCCTCGCGCCGGATACGCTCGGCAATCTCCGGCCGTCGCGACGTCTCATAGAGCGCCCACGCCAGTGTCAACGCCGTCGTCTCGGTCCCCGCCCAAAGATACTGTTTGAGCTCGTCCACGGCCTGCTGCTGGTCGAACTCTGGAATCTCCGGATTGGCAACCGCCGCCTCGATCAGCTTCAGCAGCGTCTGGTTCCGCTGTTCTCTGGGATCGGCGGCCATCACGGCCGGCGGCACGCTGGCCCACGCTTCCATCGCCTTGGCGGTCGATTCCTCGGTGATCTCGAACTCCGCGCCCGACACCTTTTTCAGCCGCAGGTCCTTGTGGTTCATCACGTCCGTATAGGTCTTCACATACTTGAAGATCACATGCGGATTGAACGGCATATCCCGGTCGAACAGCGCCTTGCAGATCATGTCGGCGGCAAGCGTCCAGGTCTGCTCGACCATCTCCACCGTCTCGCCGGTCTTGGCGAGGTCAGCCCATATGTCCATCTTCTGCCGGATCGCCGCCAGGAAATACGGGATGTACTCGGCAAACATATCCGGATGGAACGCCGGCTGCTGCGGCATGCGAATCTTCTGCCACAGTGCCCCGTCGTGCGTGATCATGCTCTTGCCGAAGATCGGCTTCAGCCCATCGAAGTATTTGACGTAGGTGTCGACCTTGGCCACCAGCACGCGCTTGAAGTGCTCGGGGTCCGACAGGAAAACGACCCGCTCGTTGCCCATGTTCACGGTGATGACGCCGCCATGGCGCTCGGTCAGCTGACACAGCGTCTGCATCGGGTTTGGATTGCTGCCCTTGTGCAGGGCCGTCAGCTTGAACCAGATGCTTTCCTGCTCGCCGAGGCCTTGCGTGTGCGAGTGGGTAGCGCTCATGAATGGTCTCCGCGCATGGCATTTGCCGTTAAGGCCTCGGGCACGCAAATAATCGACGTCTGCCTCAGCCAGCCCTTGGGCAGCATCATGCCCCTAATTCGTCCACGATTGTCTAGTGACCTACCACCCTGCCCCCGCCCGCGTCCCAAGACGCCCTGCCGCTGCGGCACAATGTCGGCCAACGCATCCCATCACGCAGTTCCGGCATATCGCGCAATCCCCTCCATCTGCCCTGGTTAACATCTTGCCCCGGACGGTCGGATATCCTGCCGGCTCTCCGGCTCCGGCCCCGCAAAGGCTCCAGTGGACACCGCTACCCGATTTTGCTAGGGTTACTCACAATTGGCATGCACAACCGGCTCAGCCGGCGTTTCGTGTTTGTGCAGACCATACCAAATACATCAACGCAAACCGCGGCTTGGGTTCGAAAACCCGCCCCGACCGTCGAGGAAGGAACTCGCTTGCAGGTACTCGTTCGCGACAACAACGTCGATCAGGCTCTCAAAGCGCTCAAGAAGAAGATGCAGCGTGAGGGCATTTTCCGGGAGATGAAGCTCCGCAATTACTACGAAAAGCCGTCTGAGCGCCGCGTGCGTGAAAGGCAGAGGCCGTGCGCCGTGCACGCAAACTGGCCCGCAAAAAGGCGCAACGCGAAGGTCTCCTGCCCGGCAAGTCGACCAAGGCAGCAGCTCCGGGAGCGGCTGGCCCGCGCTGATCGGCTGAAAATCTCTGAAATTCGCAAAGCCCGGCCCCTCGGCCGGGCTTCGCATACCTGGTGGTTCGCCAGGCGGACTCGCGCCACAAATGAACAGTTACTCCCTCCGCAACACGGAGTTGGTGAGCAAATTGGCCCAACCTTTGGCCTGGAACGACCACTTGACCTCGTCCGGATCGTAAACCCGCTCCACCCAGGTAAAAATCGATCGGCTCCACCGCATTGGCGGCAAGGTAGCATTCGAAGAAATGATCCAGGATACCGGTATCGGACTGGCGGATGTGACCGAAGCGCAACGACAATTGCTTGCGCGCTTGCTCGACCGGCACCCTCGACAACAATCAGATAAAGCGTGCTCATCAAGCCGGCACGGTCGGCGCCTGACTTGCAGTGCAGCAAGATCGGCCCCTCGACGCGCTGAAGGACATCCCGCGCACCCAGGACTTCCTCGCGCGTCGGCGCCGCCCGCGACCGCACCTGATAATCGATCAAGCGCACGCCGTGCAGGCGACAAGCCTCCTGCTCCAGCCAATAGCTGCCGCACCAGCGTGCACCACGCAGGTTGATGATCGTTTTGACTCCGAGCCGCGCAATGCGCCCGATCTGAAACGGCGCCGGCTGGGCTGAGCGCCAGGCGTCGCGCCCAAGCCTGTGTAGATTGAGATAAGCCAGCCGGAAAATACCGTGATCCACCAAGAGCATATCGAGATAGTTTACCGGTCGGCCCAACGCCTTGCGCGCCCAGTCCGGCGACTGCTCGCTGATCGACTGCCGCCACTCGCGCACCCATCTGCGCACGGCACGCCGCTGATGTTTGGCAATTTTCGCCATCGCCTTGAAACGCCGCCCCTATCCCGCCTGCGCCGCCGGACGCCCCTCACCATCGCTCCACAGAGCAATCATCGCGCAAAAACGCAAGTGGCTGATGCCACCACACGCAAATTGTCGTGCATGGCTGTGCTTGGCGCTTGGCAAGCCAGGGGCGAAATTTGTAGAACAAGACAACCGTTGGTGTCCTGGACGCATAGTCCGCTTGGGGTTTCGCCAATCAAGACGCGAGCCTGACAATCGGTAGGATATCAGGCAGGCCCAGAACCGTTCGTCCCCTATTGAAGATCAACGCATGACGAGCCCGATGCTCAAGACAGGCGATTCCGGGGAAGTGCCCAGCACAATCCCCCCGGCGCCAGACCGTGTCGAGCTCAGGCTCTATACCGCGCTCACCCGCGCCGCCGTGCCGGCCGCACCGTTGATTCTGTGGTGGCGTCAGCGTTGCGGCAAGGAAGATGCCGCCCGTCTTGGTGAGCGGCTCGGCAAGACGTCCTTCACGCGCCCAGAAGGCCCACTGGTCTGGATCCATGCCGCCAGCGTCGGGGAGACCAGCTCGATCCTGCCCCTGATTCGCCGTCTTGGCCTGGAGCGACCAACGCTGACGTTTCTGCTGACCACGGGAACTGTCACTTCGGCGAAATTCGCCGCACCGCGCTTGCCGCCACGCACCATTCACCAGTACGTCCCCCTGGATTCGCCGCGCCTCGTGACGGCATTCCTCGACCACTGGCAACCGTCGCTCGGCGTTTTCACCGAGCAGGAGATTTGGCCCAATCTGGTCCTCGAAGCCTTTCGTCGCCACGTGCCCCTTGCCCTGGTCAACGCCCGCATGTCCGACACTTCGTTCGAGCGTTGGCATCGCCGGCCGGGCTTGGCAAAAGCTCTGTTTTCCCGCTTCTCGATCGTGCTTTGCCAGAACGACACCCTCGCTGCACGGTTCCGGGCCCTGGGGGCTGCGACCGCCGCCAATGGTGGCAACCTCAAAGTTGATGCGCCGCCGCCGGCCGTAGACGCTGAGGCGCACCGTGCCCTCGACGAAGCCCTCGGCCCACGACCGCGCATCGTCGCCGCCAGCACCCACCCCGGCGAAGAGGAAGCGCTGGCCGCAGCCCACAAGAAGCTGCGCCAGACCAGCCCCGGTCTGGTGACGATCATCGCGCCGCGCCATCCCGATCGGGGACCAGCGATCGCAGCCGCCATGACGGCGCATGGACTTGAGGTCGCCCGGCGTCAAAAAGGCCAGCTGCCGGGTCCCACGACAGACATTTATGTTGCAGACACCATCGGCGAGCTCGGTACCCTCTACGCCTCCACCGCAATCGCGTTCATCGGCGGATCGCTCGTGCCCCACGGTGGTCAGAACCCGATCGAGGCCGTCCAACATGGCGCCGTTGTCGTAGCCGGACCCCACACCCGCAATTTTGCCGATGCCATTGCCACGCTGACACAAGCCGGCGGCGCCGAGATCGTTGCTGACGCAGAACAACTGGAAGCCACGCTGCGCGCACTGCTAGCCAGCCCCGAACGGGTCGCCACCATGCGGACGAAGGCGACCCAGGCGCTGAGCCGTATGGCCGGTGCCCTCGAACGGACTTCGTCGGCACTTTTGGCGCTGCTCCCGGACGACGCCATGGACCGCGAGGCGAAACGGCGTGCCGTTTGACGAGCCGCGCTGGTGGTACCGTCCTGAGCCAACTCTGCCCGCCCGGTTGCTGGCACCCTTGTCCTGCATCTACGGCTGGGAGGCAAAGCGGCGCTATCTTGCAAAAGCGCCCCAAACCCTTGGCCTTCCGGTCATCTGCATCGGCAATTTCACGGCCGGCGGGACCGGCAAGACTCCGCTCGCCCTTTACATCGCCAAAACACTCCAGGCCCTTGGAACCAACCCGGCCTTCCTGTCGCGAGGCTACAAGGCCCGCCACACCGCGCCACACTGGGTTGACCCCGGGCGAGATACGGCCGCCGACGCAGGCGACGAACCGCTCTTGCTTGCCCGCGCCGCCCCCACCATGATCTCGGTTGATCGCGCAGCCGGTGCCCAAGCCATCGTTCTCAGTTCGAACGGCCATGGTGCCATCATCATGGACGACGGCTTGCAAAATCCCGCGCTTGCAAAAACGCTCACGATTGCCGTCGTCGATGGCGAACGAGGCTTCGGCAACGGCAGGGTCATCCCCGCAGGCCCCTTGCGCGCGCCGCTCGGCTTTCAAATGCCGCTTGCCGATGCCATCGTCGTCAACGCCCCGGCAAACCCGACCGACAGAACCGCGGCCACCCTAACCTGGCTCCGACAGCACTTCACCGGCCCGGTTCTCCGCGCAACGCCGCGCCCAACCGGCAGCACCCAATGGCTCGCCGAAAAACCCGTCCTGGCATTTTGTGGCATCGGCGCGCCCGACCGCTTCTTCAATCTGCTCGAAAGCCTGGGCGCACAGCTGGCCGCGAAACGGGCCTTTCCCGACCATCACCCGATCGGCAAAACTGAGGCACAAAGCCTGCTGTCGGAGGCCGAGAACCGCCAAGCCACCTTGGTCACAACTGAGAAGGATTGGGTTCGACTGGCTGATTCGGGCCCGCCCGGTGCGCTCAAGGCGGCAACTCGCACCCTTCCGATTGCCCTCGTCTTTGACCCGAGCGACGAAACCGTTCTTGCAGCTCTGCTGCGCCGGTCACTTGCGCGAGCCGCCCCCGAGCGATCCTGACGGCCGCCGCGGGCCGCTTCGCCGCTTCGTCACCTCTTGGTAACGGGCAAACGAGGCTTCAGCCGAGATATAGGGCTCCTGCAGCTCCACGCTCCAGTACTTGAGATCGCCGATCGCAATCGGCTTCCCGGTCACCGCGCAAAGCACGAAGTCTCCAGGCACATCGACCCGGAATTCGCCTGCGAGATACGTCAACCGAGCCTCACCCTTGAGACCGAAAAGTCGCTCAAATCGATTCATCTCGTCAGTCCGGGTTCATCGTTCTTGTTATCAAGGCACCAACCGGCGATGCGGTCTTGCACAAACCGTCGTCCCGAATCAGCAGCTTATCGACCGAAGGCTGGCCGCAGTTTCGCTCGCGTAGGCCCCGAGCCTAGCGAACCGGACGCACAATACATGCCCCGGGAACGCAAGGCCAGCACAAGCACCATGCGCCGTCGCCCGACCTTTAGGCCGCGGGAAGCTCATGCATTGATCAATTCCGGTCCAGCCCACCCACCAGCGCACGGCGCCCCGCCAACCGCAGCGCGATCGAACGAGGCCCAACCTAGAACAGGGACCCCTGGTCGCTGGATCTGCGCCGGCGCGAACTCGACGGGCGCCCACGTACCGGCTCACCGCTCGACGGGGAGGAACGCGGACCAGGATCCACGCCGCCTTCGCCACCCTCTGGCTGATCGGCCTTGGCGCGTCGCGGCGTCGCGCCACGACCGTCGTCGACCGTGGCCGTCGCCCGCCCATCTGCCACCTCGATCTCGATCGCACGCCCAGCAGTGAGCTCCGCCGTCGAGCGCACCGCTCGTCCGCTTTCGTCCCGCACCACCGCAAAGCCGCGCCCGAGCACGCTGCGATAACTCATCGACTGCAACAAATGGCCCTGCGAATCCAAGTATTGACGCCGCCGCCCGATCAAAGCGCTGAACGCCTGCAGCGATCGTTGCACAAGCCCGTCGTGGCGATCCCGCGACCGCGCCACGCGCGCCGACAACGCCGATGGACTAAGCCGGCTACTGACCCGCTCCAGACTGAGGCGGCGCAACGAGGTCGCCCGCCCAAGTGCGTCCGCCATCCGCCCCGATACGCGTTCCAGCCGAACGGTTTCGCGCTCCAGCCGGTTGGCAAGCAGGCGCGGTTGCAAGCGCGGCGCCACATGCGCAAAGCGGCGGCCGTGTGCTTGTGTGTTGGCCATCAAGGCGCGCGACAGACGCTTTTCCGCCGCATCGAAGCGCTGCCGTGGCAAAGCCACCAGCTCATCCGGACGCGGCAACCCTCGCGCCGCCGCCCGCCAGTGTGCCCGCGCTTCGTCCAACCGGCGGAGCATACGTTGCACCAGCCGATGCCCAAGCTCACTCGTCCGCTCGATCAGTTCGGAATGCTTCGGTACAGCCCATTCCGCCGCTTTCGTCGGCGTCGGCGCCCGCGCATCGGCGGCAAGGTCGATCAGCGTCCAGTCGGTCTCGTGTCCGACAGCCGAGATCAGGGGAATCTCGCTTTCCGCTGCCGCCCGCACCACGATTTCTTCGTTGAAGCCCCACAGATCCTCGAGGCTGCCGCCCCGCGTGCCACAATCAGCACGTCCGGTCGCGGCACCGGCCCCCCCGGCCCAATCGCGTTGAAACCTCGGATGGCGGCCGCCACTTCCTGCGCCGACGTCTCTCCCTGGACCCGCACCGGCCACAGCAGGACCCGTGTCGGAAACCGCTCCGTGAAGCCCGCCAGCATGTCGCGAATGACTGCGCCCGTCGGCGACGTCACGATGCCCACCACCGCCGGCAGGAACGGCAGCGCACGCTTGCGCTCTTCTGCAAACAAGCCCTCGGCCCCGAGTTTGCGCTTGCGCTCCTCGAGCAGCGCCATCAACGCGCCCACGCCAGCAGGCTCGAGCGATTCGATGACGATTTGGTACTTCGAGGCGCCAGGGAACGACGTCACGCGCCCTTGCGCCACGACTTCCATGCCTTCCTCTGGCCTGAACCGAAGGCGGCCGAAAACGCCCCGCCAGATCACAGCTTCGATCTTGGCCTTGTCGTCTTTCAGCGCGAAATAGCAGTGTCCCGAGGCGTGCGGCCCCCGATAGCCCGAGATTTCGCCCCGCAGCCGCACGTGTCCAAACCCATCCTCCAGCGCGCGTTTGATCGCACCGGACAGATCGGACACGGTATATTCGGCGATGTTGACGCCAGGACGGTCGGCGCGAACGGGCTCAGCCACGGTGCCACGTCCTCCTTTGTCGTTTCATGCCGCAATGATACACGAAACCCATTGGGCGCGGTGGACCGTATCCTGAACCATCCAAAGCTTTTGCGGCGGCTGACGGCTGTATCGACCGAAAGAGCGATCCGCGCGCATCGAGAGTGTGCTAATCGCTCCCCAGCGCAACCGATAAACACGGTACAGAGCATAACGAAGCCTGAGTGGACATTGGCGATGCGGTGCCGCGGCCACGATCATGTGTGGGAAGGCAGAAGGTCATGAACGTACTACTGATCGGCTCTGGGGGCCGCGAGCACGCCCTCGCCTGGGCAATCACGGCGAGCCCCCTCCTCACCCGCCTCTATTGCGCCCCCGGCAACGGCGGCATTTCGGAAATCGCCGAGTGCGTCGCCCTGCCCGTCACCGACCACGAGGCCGTGATCCGCTTTTGCCGCGAGCACGCCATCGATTTTGTTGTCATCGGCCCGGAAGCCCCACTCGTTGCCGGCCTCGCCGATGACCTTGCAGCCGCCGGCATCAAACATTTCGGCCCCTCGAAGGCCGCCGCACAGCTTGAAGGCTCCAAGGGCTTCACCAAGGACCTGTGTGCCGAGGCCAACATTCCCACCGGCACCTATGGCCGCTTTACCGATGCCGCTTCGGCAAAAGCCTACGCCGCCAAAACCGGCAAACTGCCGATCGTCATCAAGGCCGACGGGCTCGCAGCCGGCAAGGGCGTGGTCATTGCCAACACCCGGCCCGAAGCAGACGCCGCCATCGAGGCCTGTTTCGCCGGCGCCTTCGGCGCGGCCGGCTCCGAGGTTGTCGTCGAAGAGTTCCTTGACGGCGAGGAGGTCAGTTTCTTTGCCCTCTGCGACGGCACCACGGTCTTGCCGCTGGCAACCGCCCAGGACCACAAGCGCGTCGGCGATGGCGATACAGGCCCCAACACCGGCGGCATGGGGGCCTATTCGCCTGCGCCCGTGGCCACCCCTGACATCACCGCCCGGATCATGGACGACATCATC
This sequence comes from Hyphomicrobiaceae bacterium, assembly GCA_041397705.1. GTDB lineage: Bacteria > Pseudomonadota > Alphaproteobacteria > Rhizobiales > Hyphomicrobiaceae. The sequence goes on along the minus strand of JAWKWC010000021.1, from coordinate 34,914 downwards.
CGCCCCACCGTCGCAACCATGCACCGCCGCGGCACACCGTTTCGCGGCGTCCTCTATGCCGGCATCATGATCACGCCCGAAGGCCCCAAGATCTACGAATACAACGTCCGCTTCGGCGATCCCGAATGCCAGGTGCTTGTGATGCGCCTGAAGTCCGACCTCCTCGCAGCGCTCCTCGCCGTTGCCGACGGCGTGCTGGCGAATTTCGATCTGCGTTGGAAGGAGGATGCCGCTTTGACCGTCGTCATGGCGGCCCGCGGTTATCCCGGTACGGTTGAGCGTGGCTCGACAATTCACGGCCTTGACCTGATCAAGGATCTTGAAGATGTGCAGGTTTTCCACGCCGGGACCCGCCGCGAGCAAGGCCAGATGCTTGCCGACGGCGGCCGTGTACTTGCCGTAACAGCCTTGGGCAGCACGATCGCTGAAGCCCAGGCCCGCGCCTATGCAGCAGTCGACCGTATCGATTGGCCCGAAGGTTTCTGCCGGCGCGACATCGGCTGGCGCGCCCTTGCTCGGGAGGCGCCGCGAAAGGGGTGAATCTCATGAGCACCGAGCCCGATTTATTCAAAGGTTTCGAGGCCATCACCATCGACGTCGGCTCGGTCACCATCTTCGCCCGCACCGGCGGCAACGGACCGCCGCTACTGTTGCTGCACGGCTACCCGCAAACCCATGCCTGCTGGCACAAACTGGCTCCCGCCCTGGCGCGCAATCACACGGTCGTCGTGCCGGATTTGCGCGGCTACGGTCGCAGCTCGTGCCCTCCTTCCGATGCCACTCATCGCGCCTACGCCAAGCGCACAATGGCCAACGACATGCTGCAACTCATGGCCAAACAAGGATTCGCCCGTTTTGCCGTCATGGGCCACGACCGCGGCGCCCGCGTTGCCTACCGCTTGACCCTGGATTATCCCGATGCCGTGTCGAGACTGGCGATCGTCGACATCATATCGACGCTCGACCAATGGCGTCCCGAGCATCAGACCACACGCGATCGCATCCATCATTGGGCCTTCATGGCCCAGCCCGCGCCACTCCCGGAAACCTTGATCGCCGCCAACGCCAGGGATTGGATCGAAGCACGCCTCAAACGCGGCGCTCGTGGCAATGTGTTGACCGGGTTCGACCCTGCCGCCCTCGACGATTACGTTCGCTCCCATGCCGATCCCGATCGCATTCACGCCGCCTGCGAGGACTATCGGGCCGGCGCCACCTGCGACCTCGCTGACGATCGCAAGGACTTCGACGCCAGCAATAAAATCGTCGTGCCGACGCTGGTCGCCTGGGGATCGGTTGGCAGCCTCGCCGACATCGCCGATCCTCTTGCCGTGTGGCGGCCGTGGTGTACCAATTTGTTCGGCGCCCGGATCGAGAGCGGTCACTACATCCCCGAGGATAATCCGGACGCGCTCCTCGCCTACGCCGAATCCATCTTCAAGCCGTAGCAACTCCCGAGCGTGCCAAATGCCAAACGACCTGTTTCCCGGCTTCGCCGAGCACCGCATCGATACCGGTGACGCCCGCATTTTTGCCCGTGTTGGCGGCAGCGGGCCGCCGCTTCTGCTCTTGCACGGCTACCCGCAAACACATGCCTGCTGGCACAAGCTGGCCCCCGACCTCGCCCGCCATTTCACCTGCGTGATCCCGGACCTGCGGGGTTACGGCCAAAGCATCGGCCCACCGGGCGATACACCCGGCGACCATACGGCCTATTCCAAGCGCGCCATGGCGTTGGATTTCGTCAAGGTCATGCAGGCGCTCGGCCATGACCGCTTTTCAGTTGTCAGTCATGACCGTGGCGGACGCGTTGGCTACCGCATCGCGCTCGACCATCCCGACAAGGTGGACCGCCTCGCAACTCTCGACATCGTCACCACGCTGGACGCCTGGACGGACATGAACATGGCCAACGCCGTCGGCCGTTTCCATTGGCCATTCCTGGCTCGCCCAGCGCCTTTCCCCGAAACCATGATCGCCCATGATCCCGTCTATTTTCTCGACTATCTGTTGTCGCAATGGACAGCCGCAAAGGATCTGAGCGCCTTTGACCCGCGTGCACTGGCACACTACCGGGAGAGTTTCTCCCAGCCCTCGGTCATCCACGCCAGCTGCGAGGACTATCGCGCCGGCGCCACCTGCGATCCGGAAATCGACGCAGCCGATCGCAAGGCAGGCCGCACGATTGCTGCGCCGATGCTGGCCCTGTGGGGTGCCGAACGCAAACACGGCTTCGTCAACAAGCCCATCGAGACATGGCGTCCCTGGTGCCCGCACGTAACCGGCGAGCCGATCGTCTCCGGCCACTTCCTTCCCGAGGAGGCACCCGAAGCGACACTCGCAGCCCTGATGCCCTTCCTGCGTGCCGGCCACGAGCGCACGTGAACTGCCGCCGCGGCCGCAACGTAGGTGTGTAAGGATCTCCCGATGTCGAAGAGCCTTGTCGATCCAAGAACCAAGGCCGTCGCAATCCCCGGCGCGCCGCGCGTCGGCCTTGTCTTGGGCGGCGGCGGTGCACGCGGCATTGCTCACATCATTGCCATCGAGGCACTTGAGGAGATGGGCATCAAACCCGTTGCGGTCGCAGGCACATCGATCGGTGCCATGTTCGGCGCGGCCCTCGCGAGCGGCCTGTCCGCTGCCTACATGCGCGCCCACCTCGAAGAGACCTTCTCTCAACGCTATGCCCTGATCAGGCAGCTTTTCTCTGTACGCGCACCCCCGGTCGAGCGTCTCTTGAACTTATTGCCGATGCGCACCGCCCTGCTCGATGCCGAAGCCCTGCTCGAGCTGGTTCTCCCCATGCGCATCCCCGAAACGTTCGCCGGCCTCGAGCTACCGCTGAAAGTCGTGGCAACCGACTTCTACGCCCAGGAAGCCACCGTCATGAGCGAAGGACGCCTCAAGCAGGCGGTCGCCGCAAGCATCGCACTCCCGGTCATATTCCAGACCGTCACCGTCAACGGCCGCATCATGATGGATGGCGGCCTTGTCGATCCCTTGCCCTTCGACAGGCTCGCACCCGAGGCCGATATCATCATCGCCATCGACGTCTCCGGTGGCGGCCGCGACGAGACCGCCGGTAAGGGCCCAGGCCCGATCGAGGCGCTCACCTCCGCCTCCCTCATCCTCCAACGCTCCATCATTCGCGAAAAATTGCGCTCCGCGCGCCCGGATATTCTCATCGACATGCCGTCGCGTGGTTTCGGCGTGCTCGAATTCCACCGCTGGCGGGAAATTCTCGAGATCGCAGCGCCAGCCAAGGAAAAGATCAAACGCCAGCTGGCTCGCGTGCTCAAAGCCGAGACGGTGAGGCGCTGAAAAGCAACACCCAAGCCTCAAGTTGACTTATCAACCGGCACGCCTTGCCGCATGTTTTGTTGCACGTCCTTGCCTCATGTCAGCAGGCATGAGGAAGCCCAAAGCCGAGCCGAACGCATTTCGCATCGTCACCGACCTCTCGCACGCCGAGCAGGAGGCTCATCGCATCGAAAATATGCTGCTGGCCCTGCGCAAGCGTCACGATCTCGCGCGCTTCGAATTCACGCGGCTTGTGCGCATCCGTCCCGCCGGGGCAACCCACAGCCACCCCATCTTGACGCTGTCCACACGGTTCGCTGCGACCGAGGACATGCTGCTGTCCACCTACCTGCACGAGCAGATGCACTGGTATCTCTGGGAGCTTGGCGGCCACGACCACGATCCCATCGAGCCATTTTTCGACGAACTTGTGCGCCGTTATCCCAAAGCGCCGACCAGCCTTCCCGACGGCGGTCGCAACTACGAGCAGACCTACCTCCACATCGTCGTCTGCTGGTTGGAAATATGGGCCTCAGCCCAACTGATTGGCATGCAGCGCGCCCGCGCCGTCGCCGATGCGCCATGGGGCTATCGCTGGATCTATCGCACCGTTCTTGAAGATTGGCATCCCCTCGGCGATCTGTTGACCGAAAACGCCCTTCTGCCAATGCCGCGTCCCGAGGAGCTGGCCCGTCAGCAACAGCGCCAGCCTGCCACCAATCCTGCCGCGGACGACCGCGCTGCTTCAACAGCACGCCCGGGCCGTGCCGCACCGGGCAGGAAAGCTAGCGTCGCTGCTCGAAAAAAGACACCAGCAGCGCCGCCGCCTCCGTCTCGCAGAAACCGCCGTAGACCTCCGGCGCGTGGTGGCACGTCGGCTGGTTGAAAATGCGCGGCCCGTGCTCGACCCCGCCCCCCTTCGCATCGCTGGCGCCGAAATAGAGCAGCCTTATCCGCGCCAGGGAAATCGCCGCGGCACACATCGGGCACGGTTCCAGCGTCACGTAAAGGCTGCAGCCTGCGAGCCTGGCAGCCCCGACTTTCGCCGCCGCCGCCCGGATCACCAGCATCTCCGCATGCGCCGTCGGATCGGCAAGTTCCCGCGTCCGATTGCCGTCAGCCGCCAACACCACCCCGCTGGCGTCGACCAGAACGGCCCCAACCGGCACTTCCTCGCGCCCCGCCGCAAGCCGGGCCTGCGCCAGCGCCGCTTCCATGTGGGTTTTGCTCCCCTTAGAAGTCATGGTTCAATGCCTCGTACGTCGCCACACGGCCTTCCGCCTGGGTTGGTCCTGTTGCCGGTGTCCACCGAGTGCCGGATCGGGTCGGGCCGGACGACCGCCTACTTGCGCCATAACACGGGGCGCACTAATCCCGGTTAGTGCTCAACCAACCGCGTGCCAATCAACAGCTCCTGAGCATGGTTTCACCTGTCGAGGCGCAAAGGAGCGAACGAGGATCTCATGCCACTCGGTACCGCCGCCAAGGTCGGCCGCAAAACTGCCTGGCTACGAAGCATGCGCTCGCGCCTGCGCCGCGTCTATTTCGGCACGGACAATTTCGCCCGTGTCTTTCGCCTCACCATGCTGGCACTCGATGTGGCGCTGCTGGTCTATTTCGTCATCGGTTCGTTCTACTACAAGGCGCCCTGGCACGAGGCGGCCGACGTCATCATCGCCGGTTTCCTGATCGTCGAGTGGCTGGTCCGGCTTTGGATCTACGACCTTCGGGTGAGTTTTTTCAAGCAGGCCTCCACCTGGAGCGATATCATCGTAATAGCCTCGATGTTGCTGCCCTTCTTTGACGAAAGTTTCTTGTTTCTCAGGGTCTTGCGCTTCATGCGCCTGTTCCACTCCTACCATGTGATCCGCGATCTGCGCGAACTTCTCCAGCGCCTTCCGGCGCTACGAGGAGGTGATCGAGGCCTCCATCTCACTCATCATCTTCGTCTTCGTGATGTCTGCGATCGTCTACGTCCTCCAGGTCCGCATCAACCCCGGCATCAACAACTACGTCGACGCCCTCTATTTCACGACCACCACGCTCACCACCACCGGCTACGGTGACATCATCATGCGCGACACCATGGGCCGCCTGCTCGCCGTCGCCATCATGATCGTCGGCTTCGGCCTCTTCCTGCGCCTCGTACAGGCCATTTTCCGGCCTGCCGCCACCCGTATCGAATGCCCCGATTGCGGCCTCTTGCGCCACGACCACGACGCCGTCCATTGCAAGCACTGCGGCCGCGTCATCAACATCAAGACGGAAGGCCACTGATCAGCTCCGGTCCTATGCACCGATCAAGCCCACCTAATCCCGTTACGGCCGAGCGGGACGGCTTGAAAAATCGCCCCGAACGTGCGTCAGGTGATGGCCAATGCCAATGGCGCCAATTTGGACCCACTGGCCAAACCTCGAGCATGCCGAACCAGTCCCATGAGCAAACGACCTGGCCAGCGCGGCAGCCCACCGCGAGAAGATCCGCGCCGTGAACGCACCGAGCGCCCAAAGCAAGCGGAATCACCCCATTCCGGCCGCAAGCCCGGCCATAAACCCCGCCAGCGCCACACCGAACGCCACGAAGACGGTCGCGCCACCGACACAGGCCGCTCGGCAGCAAAGCTTGGCCCGCGCACCGGCCTGAGGCCCTCTGGCAATCAACGCGCCACGCCGTCCACACCGGCCCCCCCGGCCGTTACCTCGCCCATGCGCATCGCCAAGGCGATGGCCCGCGCTGGACTCTGCTCGCGCCGCGACGCCGAACGCTGGATCGTTGAAGGCCGCGTCAAGGTCAATGGCGAGGTCCTCGCCTCACCCGCCCGCGATGTCGGCCCTGCCGACAAGGTCATGGTCGATGGCCAGCCCCTTCCAGGCGCCGAGCCACCCAAGCTCTGGCGCTATCACAAGCCCCGCGGACTGGTCACGACCCACCGCGATCCCGAAGGCCGCCCGACGGTTTTCGAAAAGCTCCCGCCCGAGCTCGGTCGCGTCATTTCGATCGGCCGCCTGGATGTCACGTCCGAGGGCCTTCTCCTCCTCACCAACGATGGCGCGCTCGCCCGCCACCTGGAACTACCGGCAACAGGCTGGCTGCGGCGCTATCGTGTCCGCGCCCATGGTCGGATTACAGCCGACGCCCTCGAGCGCCTCAAAGACGGCGTTGTTGTCGACGGCATCGAATACGGCCCGGTCGAGGCGACGCTCGACAAGGAGCAGGGCGCCAACGTCTGGCTGACGGTCGGCCTCCGCGAAGGCAAGAACCGCGAGGTCAGGAAAATCCTGGCCCACCTGGGCCTCGACGTGAACCGCCTCATCCGCATCTCCTATGGCCCCTTCCAGCTCCAGGACCTTGCCACCGGCGCCACCGATATGGTGCGACGCCGTGTCCTGGCAGACCAGCTCGGCACCGTCCTGGCGCGTGAGCTGGGCCTGCTCGAAGCCTCCGACGCCGATCGGGCGCGTCGCCTGACCCATCGCGCAGCCAATCGCGACGGCAAAGGTCCTGAAGGCGGCATCGAAACCGTCGGCGACTCGCCCAAGACTTCAAGCCAAAACCCCGCCCGCCGAATAAATCCAGACCGCCACGCGCTCGCTTCGGCGGAGGAGGCTCCTGATGCGCATCGTCGCTGGCGCCTTTCGGGGCCGCCCGATCGCCACTCCCAAGGGTGATGCGACACGGCCGACTTCCGACCGCGTCCGCGAGGCCGTCTTCAACATTCTCGCTCACGGCATCGATGGCTTCTCCATCGAGGGCCGCCGCGTCCTCGACCTTTTCGCCGGCACCGGCGCGCTCGGCCTGGAGGCCGTCTCCCGCGGCGCCGTCGCATGCCTGTTCGTTGATATCGCAGTGGAAGCCCGCGCGCTGCTCCGCAGCAACATCGAGACCTTCGGCTTGACCGGCACCAATCGCATCTATCGTCGCGACGCCACCAGCCTCGGCCCGCGCTCCCGCGCGAACGCTTCGATCTGGTCTTTGCCGACCCGCCTTATGGCAAGGGCCTGGGCGAAGCCGCCCTGCGCTCAGCATCGACCGGCGGCTGGCTCGAACCGGACGCCATCGCCGTGCTGGAGGAGCGTGCCGGCACGGTCATTGATTGGCCGCAGTGCTTCTCCGTGCTGACCGAACGTACCTGGGGCGATACGACCGTCCATTTCGCGCGCTGGTCTGGTGATCAAGTCGCAGCGGACCCGCCTGCGACGCCCGACGCCAGCCCGGAGAACAGCCGATGACCGTCCAACCGGCAGGCTCGCCAACCACCAGCCAGACAAGCAGCGGTTGGATCGACGCCATTCTGTTCGCTTTCGCCCTGTCGGCTCTTAACGTCTCCTATGGCCTTGGCAATCAATGGGGTGTCAGGCCCGTCACCATGCTGATCTGGGCCATGCCGTCCGCAGCCGTGGCACTGTTGTTGGCTGGCGGCATCGGCAGCGACTGGGCGCGCGTCATGCGCCACCCCTTGAGCCTCATCGTCGGCACCGGCATCATCGCCATGGAGGCTGTCTACTACCTGCTGTTGACCCACACGACCCCGACGGACGGCATTCTCGTGCGCCTCGGCGTGCCTATGTCCATGATCCTGGGCATCGCGCTGCGCGGCCGCTTGCCAAGCCTGACCTCCGCGCTCGGCGGCCTCATCATTGCCGGCACGGTCTTGTGGTACGTGCCGCAAATGCTCACTGGAGGCACCGCTCCTCAGTCTGGCCCTTGGCGCCGGCTGTGGCGCCATCATGAGCACCCGTTCGTTCGCTGCCGAATTTCATCCCTGGAACCGAGCGGCAAAAACCATCAAGGAGAAGATGCGCATCACCGGCCTGATGCTGCTCACGGCGTCCCTGATCGGCCTGCTCGCGGTTGCCGCGCTGCATTGGGCCGCAGCCCACGGCCATATGGCACCTCTGTCCTGGCTTCCAGGCACCGCCGAGTTGTTGGCGCCGGAAAGCATAATCATCGGCCTTACCGTCGGCCTCGTCGTGCTCACCGCCATGCAGTATCTGGGCTTCTCCACTGTCGTGAAACTCGGCACAGAGGTCTTCATCGCCACCACCGCGCTGATCCCGTTGACCACCCTGGCCGTGCAGGAGTTGGCCATGCGATCCGGCCTATTGAAGCCCATCCCTGTCGACTGGCGCGTTGCCCCGGCGATGGCCAGCGTTGCTTTGGCGTCGCTCTCGTTATCGCTGGCCAGCATCGGCGCTGACCACCGCCTGCCACAGCGCCCCGCCACCCGCACCCCGCCGACAAAACATTTGGCGCAGACGCACCCGCAAGGCTAGGCTTCTCCAGGCCGCCTCAGCGCCTGCCCTTGTCCGCCAACGACCGGAGACCGCCAAATGCCTCTCGATATGGCGCGTGTGCACGACGTTCCTGACGATCTCCTGGCAGCAATCGACTATTGCTACGAACAGGGCTGGACCGACGGCCTGCCTGTGATCCCGCCGACCGTCGACCGGGTCGAGGCGGCACTGGTCTATGAAGGGCGCCCCCGAGAGACGATCATAGCCACGCATCCAGCCACCGGTTTGGAGTTGTCGATCCACGCAACAGCCGTCAACGCCGTCATGGCCGGCTGCCTGCCTGAATATCTTCCTGTCGTCATCGCCGCCTTCGAAGCCATGAACGTGCCGGACTTCAACTTCCACGGCTCCACCGCCAGCACCGGCGGCTCCGCCCCATTGCTCATCGTCAGCGGTCCCTGCGTCGACGACATCGGGATGAACGCCGACGTCAACTTATTTGGTCCCGGCAACCGCGCCAATGCCACCATCGGCCGCGCCGTGCGCCTGATCCTGCGCAACGTCTTCCAGATGATCCCTGGCATTTCCGACAAGTCGACCCAGGGCAATCCCGGCAAGTACAGCTTCGCCATCGCCGAACGCGCCCGCGGAAATCCATGGCCGCTTCTGTGCGAGCAGCAGGGCTACCCGGCCGGCGTCTCGAGCGTCACCGTGTTTGCCGGCGGCGGCTTTTGCAATATCGAGAACCATGGCGGCCACACGCCCGAGCAGGTCCTCGGCTCTGTGGCAGACTCCATGGCCAATTACGGCTGCATCACACTCGGTCAGGCAGCGGTGATTCTCTCGCCTGAGCACATGCGCATTGTGGCCGCCGCCGGCTGGAGCCGCGAGGACGCTCAGCGGTTCCTGTTCGAGCACGCCATCCGCCCCGTCGATGGCATGAAGAACGTCGGCAAGTTTCGCCAGTCCGAGTACGACACCCAGCACGCTCGAGGCCATCACGAGCTGATCAAGGACGGTTATTTGCATCGAGGCCTGGAACCGGCTGATATCCTCATCACCATGGGCGGTGGCGATGCCGGCGGCCACTCCTGTTTCATTCCATCATGGAGCCGCGGCCGCGGGTCCCTCTTCCAGCACAAGCCCATCGGCGTATGCATCGATTGCAATTGACATCGCCCCTCGCGACCTCCCGGAGCCTTGCCACATGAAACTCTATGATCCCACCTCGTCCGGCCCCGCCAGGAAGGTGTTCCGCGCTCCTCCCTGGCCTCCATCGACGGCAAAACCATCGGCATCCTGCAGAATGGCAAGATCAACGCCACCGAGATGTTGCAGGAGGTGGCAACCCTGTTTGCCGAGCGCAATGGCTGCACCATCAAGGCAGTCTACGCCAAATCCAACGCCAGTGCCCCAGCCCCGGCCGAGACATTGGCCAAGGCCGCCGCCGAAGTCGACTTCCTCATCACCGGCCTCGGTGATTGAGGCTCATGCTCAACGTGCAGTTTGCACGACGGATTGACATTCGAGCAGCTCGGCAAACGCGCCGTCGTTTTGTGCACGGAGCCTTTCGAGGTGACGGCAAAGAACATCGCCCGCGTCCTGGGTTGCCCAGACTACCCCTTCATGCTCGTGCAGCATCCCATCGGAAGCTGCCAGCCACCTGAACTCAAGGCGCGCGCCGAGGTGGCCTACAAGCAGGCCCTCGCTATCCTGCTCGAGGCGTGACGCTGCAGCCACCGCAATTCCGCCAGCATGCCGATCTTCGGCAGCCGCGGGATGAACCGGAGAAACATGTCGAAGCAGGCGAGGTTCGCCTGCTCTCACTCCCGCATCACGATGGCATTTTGATCCGGCGCGAGGAATCACCCGCCCCGCCATCCACCGCTTCCAGTGGCGCCACCAGTTCAACCCCGCAATGAATGCCCGCAGGGCGCCCCGAAGCCGTCAGGCCTTGCTGCCCCACGTGGAACGCCGGTACGTCGGGCGCACCAGGGCACGCCAGCCACAGTCGCAGCAAATGCCGCCGCCGCTCCGGCTCCGGCCAGTCCTCGTATTTCGTCCGGCTGTGCAGCACCCAGTGATTGCAAACGAACTGCATGTCGCCGGGCCGAAATTCCATGTCCAGCCTCAAGCCGTCGCTGGCCGCCAGTTCGTCGAGCACGTCGAAGGCGCGCTCCTGCTCCGGCGTGATCCGCGGCACCTGCTCGAACCGCTGCGCCTTGTTGATCGCGCTGCGAACATAGTGACCGAACATTCGCCCGCCGTGCGGCATGAACACCGGCATCGGGTACCAAGGATCTCGACCCTCGGGAATTTCATCTCGTCGGTCGCGCCACGTCGGTTCCATCAACACACGCGCCAGATCCGGATAACGGTCGGCCATGGCGTGATACAGCGCCGTCGAGGACACAGCACTTGAAAGTCCGCCCGACTTCGGCGTCTTCAGCGACAACAAGCCAACCACATCGCTGCTGTCGCAGTGATAAGGTAGCCGCTCGGCCGTCTGATAGCCCCGCGCGCTCGGCTGGTTGTAGTCGAAGCCGAGATCCCGCACATGCCCAAGCGCGTGCCCTTTGGCGTTCTGCGATACCGGCTCGCCCAGATGCAGCCCCACCGCCTAGAACGCCGTCGCCGCCTCTCGCAATGTCATGGCGTCGCTTGCAAGTCCCCGGATCAGGCTCACGCCGCAACCGTCGAGCAACTCTTTCCGGATGCGCTTCAACCTGGGGGCAAGCACCGGCATTTCGCAATCGGCAAGCCTCAGGCACGTGAGATCGTCCGCGCGTCCGCCGTGGCGCGCAACGACACGTTCGATATCGGCAAGTTCCTCAGCACTCAACTCGTGGATCCAGCGCTCCGGCGTCTTCGCCAATTCAGGTCCAGCCCAATTTGCGGGACTGTCATCGAATCGAGGCAAATCCGTCTGTTGCATGAGAACACTCCCAACTACACAGCCGACCGATCAAGCGACCCAAGGCGCGTCTTTGCTTCGAGCGCGGCGTCCTCGCGCTCTCCATCTGCCATCGTGGGCTCAATCGATCCGCAATGGCAATCCACACCAACCGTTTAACACCGCCATACCGAGCGCTGAGCGCCTTTCACGGTCGTCGCAAGTGATCGATGACCTCGACCAGGGACCGCGCAGACGTCATCACGTCGCTCGCCAGCTTGCCGGGACTGTAGAGCGTCGACCCGATGCCAAACGCCGACGCGCCCGCCACCCAGAATGCTGGAATGTTGCCAGCCGAGATGCCACCCACCGGCACCAGCTTGACCTCGCGTGGCAGCACGGCACGGATCGACTTGACCACCGGCGGCCCGATCATCTCGGCCGGAAATAGTTTGAGCCCATCGGCGCCTGCCGCCAACGCCGCGAACGCCTCGGTCGGCGTTGCAATGCCGGGCAGACACCAAAGTCCCTGCGCCTTCGCAGCCCGCACAATCTCCAGATCCGAATGCGGCATCACGATCAGCCGCCCGCCAGCGCTGGCGATCTCGCCCACCTGCGCAACCCGGCTCACCGTGCCGGCGCCGATCACCGCCTTGTCCCCGAGCCGCCGCGCTAACCGCTCGATCGAGGCCAGCGGTTGTGGCGAGTTGAGCGGCACTTCGATCACCCGGAAACCCGCTTCAATGAGCGTGTCGCCGATGGCATCCACCTCGTCGGGGCTGATGCCACGCAAGATCGCCACCAGCGGGCATGCGTCGAGCGCCATCTTCATGTCAGTCATATCCCGCCTCCAATCAACCGCGCGCGACCGGCAATGGCATGGTGCCCCCGCGCGACACAATCGGCATCAGCACGCCGGCACCCGATCCCGAGGCTCTCGGCTGCATCCACATACCGTGCCACCAGGACATCACTTCCGATCAAGGTGACAGCATCTTCCCCAGCCCTCGCAAAGGCGCTGGTCGCATCGCGAAGCTCGGCATCAATCACCAACCCGGAAAGGTAGGCGCCGATGTCTCCGCCTTGCAGGCGATCGAAGAGACCGAGTGTTCGCGCGGAAAAAAATCGATTGAGCAATGAGCCCGGTCCACCCACCCGCGCACCGGCCGCCACGCCGGACTTGAAAGCTGCCGCCTGATCCCCGCCCCCATCCGTCATCAAGCGCCCAAGGATCGTGTGGTCTTTCAACGCTGCAAACACCTCACCCGTCATGTAGGTCGCAAACTGTACGACCCGCCCCAGCTCGACCCGTACCCACTTCGAATGCGTGCCCGGCAGCACGAACACACCCGACTGAGCCCCCTGTGTCGTGAGCGCACCGAAGATTTGCGTCTCCTCCCCGCGCATCACATCAGGCATCCCATCGGCCTCCACCGACAGTCCCGGCACGATCGCCAAAGCCCCGCGTCCTCCGCCCCCCTCGTCGATCCGCATCACGCGAGCCGCAATCTCATCGAGCCCCGCCGGACACGCCACATAAGGCGCCTCGCGCCACCCCTGCCGCGAACCGATCATGCCTGAAAGCACCACCGGCAGCGGTCCGTTGGCCTTGAGCCAACCACCGATCTCCTTCAACAACGTCGCTTCGAACGCACCATTCGCCACGTTAAGAATGCCGCGCGCGCTGCTTGCCCGCTCGAGGACACAGCCCTCCGCGCCGATCAGATAGCCGCGCCACGACGTCGTCCCCCAATCCACGCCGATCAACTCGCCTTCAGCCATAGGTCCTCCGTTCAGGGCGTGCTCTGGTCCAGTTTTGCACCGCACAAGCCGCCAACCAGCAGTATTCGCCAATCGCTGGTTCAGTGCTACGCTACACGAAATCATATTGGCCGAGGACGGCCGGACCGAGCCCCGAAAACGTTCGGACGCAAGGATTGGCAAAGACGTCGGCCCGGGAGTGAAAGTGCCATGGCGGTCATTGCAATGACGCGTGAAATGGCGACGCTCGGTCGAGACGTCGCAGCGGGTCTCGCCGAACGATTGGGCCTCGTCGTCGTCCACCACGAACTTGTCGCCCAGGACATCGCCGAGCGCTCGGGCATGCGCGAAAGCGAGGTGCAGCGCTTCCTTGAAGGCGAGGCATCGTTGCTCCAACGCTGGCGCATCGATCGCAATCGCATGTCCCGCTACACCTCCGAGGAGATCCTCGAGCTGGCCGTCAAGGGCAATGTCCTGATCCGCGGCTGGGGCGCCACCTATCTGCTCCGCTCGGTGCCCCACGTCCTGTGCGTACGCATTTGCGCGCCCATGCCCAACCGCGAGGACGTTCTCATGCAGCGCCTCGGCCTCCAAGACCGCGCCGCCGCCCGGCGCGAGATCGAGCGCAACGACGCCGCCCACAACGGCACCATGCAGCGTCTCTTCGGCATCGATTGGACCGACCCCGCACTCTATGCGCTCGTGCTCAACACAGCACGTATTCCCGTCGCCGATTGCGTCGAGCACATCGTCAACATTGCCCAGTCCGCACCGTTCCAGGAAACACCAGCCTCCCGTCAGGCGCTATCAGATCAGCTCACGCTGTCCAAGGTCCACACCGCCCTCGACAAACGCTTCGGCAGCTCTTCGAGCGCGCTGGGGATCGATGCCGAAGTGAGCGAAGGCAAGGTCATCCTCAAGGGCGCGCTCAGCGACGAGAAGATGATCACCGAGGCCGTCCGTCTCATGCACAATGTGCCAGGCGTCACGCGCGTCGAAAGCCGCATTGGCCATCTCGCCTTCTCGCGCGACTGAGTGCGCGCCCGCAACCAGAACCAGACACACCACCACGCCGAGGAAATTCTAATGCCCGCAAAGCCCTTCGCAACTGGCCACTGCCTGTGTGGCGCCGTCACCTATACCATCAACGCTTCTCCGGCCATGACTGGCCAATGCCACTGCAAGGATTGCCAGCGCGCCTCCGGTACCGGCCACATGTCCCTGGCCTTCTTCAAGCGGGAAGACGTCGATTTACAGGGCGAAACAACAAGCTTCTCGGTCAAGGCCGACAGCGGCAACACTAACACGCGTCACTTCTGTCCCAAGTGCGGCAGCCGCATCTACGGGCAAAACTCTGCGCGCCCCGGCGTCATCGGCATCAACGTCGGCACCGTCGACGACAACAATTGGTTCAAGGCAGATCGCGTCGTCTACATCAAGGACCAGCCGTGTTGGGACGTCACCCCGACCGACGTGCCTCGCTTCGAAATGATGCCGCCGCCCCCACCCAAAAGCTGATCGCGTCAGACACGCGTTTGCGATCCGGCACTCACAAAACGAAAACCCGCCTGCATCACGATGCAGGCGGGCTATTCGCGCAATCGTGGTTGTCAGAACGTGCCGGAATTACGCAGCCTGCTTGATGTTCGACCTTTGCACCCGGTCCAGGTTTCCGCCCTCGATGCGGATCAGCTTGGTCGGCCCGTCCCACTTCGGCGAGTGCACGGCACCTGCCGCATAGTAGTGGCACTCGCCGGGCTTCAGAACGTAGCTGCGCTCCTTCTCGACCAGTGACGGCGTATCGCCCGACCCCTTGCTCACAATGCGCCAGTCGGTCATCTCGGTGCTGCCTTCCGCAAGCCCATAGATCGCCCATGTCGAACCATGATCATGCGGGCTGCCCGTATGCGCCTTGTCATAGACGTGGCCGCAAATGCAAAACCCCATATCAGGGTCTTCGTAGAGCACCTTGCGCGGCTTGCACTGCTCGGCCGTCACGTGCTTGGCGACGAAGTCCTTGTCGAGCAGCGCTTTTGAAACGTGCTCGCGCACCTTAGCGATGCCTTTGTCCCCCGAATCGGCTTTCAGCGCCGACTTGATGTCACTGGCGAACTGCTCAAGCGTATAAGACATAGCGTTTCTCCTCAAAAACCGGCACGCCCGGCCAAAGTGTCCTCACCCACCGAGGGTTTGGAGAATACGATGCCCTTCGCCGCCGTCCGGGTCAACTCACCCCGCCTGCACAATGCTCAGCGCGAAGCGATAGCCCCGCCACCAACCAGCCCCGGCCCGCAACTGTTGCCGAACCCGTGTCATGCCGGTAGCGTCTCCCGCTGAGCGAAGGCAATGTAGGCTTGGTGACACCATGTCAGCATCCACGACCCAATCCATTCCCGTCATCGATCTCGCAAGCTGGGACCGGGCCAGGTCACTGCCACCTGCCGAGATCGTCCAAAAGGCTGATCACGCCCTGCGCCACGTCGGCTTTTTCGTCCTGACAGGCCACGGCGTCGCGCGCTCCACCATCGATGCCGCATTCGCCGAAGCGGCACGCTTTCACGCGCAATCCCTCGAAGCCAAGCTCACCGTCCGCCTCGACCGCAACAACAACGGCTACATGCCGGCGAAGTCGACCACCATCCGCACGTCGACCGTCGCGGAAAATAAAGGCGTCGACCTCAACGAAGCCTTCTTCTTCCGCCCGCAATTGAGCCCCGACCATCCCGATGTCGTGGCCGGCCGCCAATACCGTGGCCTCAACCAATGGCCCGAAAATCTCCCGGGCTTCCGCGACACCTGCCTGGCCTACGCCACCGAGATGCACACGCTGGCAACACGCATGTTGCGCGTCCTCGAAGGCGCCCTGCAGTTGCCCGCCAACTGGTTCGATCCCGCGTTCCGCGATTGCCAATGGGTGACGCGCCTGTCGCACTATTTCCCGGCCGAGTCACACGGCAACGCCTATGGCCTCTCACCGCACACCGATGGCAGCTTCTTCACCCTCCTGCCCCAGACCGAAGTTCCCGGTCTTGAGGTGCGCCTGCCTGACGGGCAATGGATCGCACCACCATTCTTGCCCGGTTCCATCGTCTTCAATTCGGGCGACATGCTGCATCGCTGGTCGAACGGCCGCCTGCTGTCGACGCCGCACCGTGCCAATCCCCCGGTCGGCCGCGATCGCTATGCGATCCCCTTCTTTCACGGCCCTAACTGGGACGCCGAGATCAGATGCCTCGAAACCTGCCTTGCCCCCGGCGAGACACCGCGTTGGCCGCCCATCACCTTCGCCGATTACATGACCTGGTGGTATGAGAACAACTACGCCAGCGCCCACGCCAAGCTGGCTGCCGAAACGCGCGCCTGAAACGCGAAATAAGTAGTCCGCGCTGCAAGCGCCCTGCCATTCCGGATCGAATTGCTCACCCACTAGGCGCCAGCGTGCGGTTGCTTTGCGCCCTAGGCCAAGGCCGCCACCGCCGCCCGCCGCTTTGCGGCGCCCCCGCGGAGGCGCAGCGCTGCCATAGGCAGCGCGATGCGCGCCGTGAGCGAAAACATTAAGCAAACACTAACAAGTGCGATTTCTCGCTCGATGCACTAGGGTACCCTCCGTCCCACATTTCGACGGAGCCTATCCCCATGCCTCAACGCCTGCCGCTCGAAGGTATCCGGGTCCTAGACGTTGCGAGCTGGATCGCAGCGCCTGCGGCAGCCGTTGTCCTTGGCGACTATGGCGCCGATGTCATCAAGATCGAACCACCCGGCGAAGGCGACCCGCATCGCCGCAACGGCACCGTGCTCGCGTCCGTGCCGCAATCGCCCATCAACTACATGTGGCACTTGGATTCGCGCAACAAGCGCTCCGCTGCTCTCGATCTCAAGTCAGCCGATGGCCGTGCGGCGCTCAATCGCTTGATCGCAACGGCCGACGTGCTGATCACCAACTTCCCCCTGCCCGTCCGCGACCGCCTCAAGCTCACCTACGCGGACGTGCGCGCCGTCAATCCGCGCCTGATCTACGCATCGTTCACCGGCTACGGAGAAACCGGCCCCGACAAGGACCAGCCAGGCTTCGATTCCACCGCCTACTTCGGCCGCTCCGGCATATCCGACGTTGCCCGTTACGAAGGCCAGCCCCCAGGCGTGCCACTCCCCGCCCAAGGCGACCGTGCCTCCGCCATGGGTCTTACTGCCGGCATCATGATGGCGCTGTGGAATCGCGAGCGCACCGGTGAAGGCAGCCAGGTCGCCTCCTCTCTCTACGCCAACGGCCTGTGGTCCAATGGCATTCAGGCACAAGCCGCCCTCATCGACGCCTGGCTCGGGCCCCGCCCGCCCCGCGAGGCCCCGCGCAGCGCCCTTGGCAATTACTACCGCACGCGCGACGATCGCTGGCTGCTGCTGGCAATCCCTCAGGAGGACAAGGCCTGGACCGCCCTGTGCCGGGTCATGGGGCGCCCCGACCTGGAGCACGACCCCCGCTTTGTCGACACGCCCACCCGGCGTCGCAACGCGGCCGACCTGACGGCTTTGCTCGACGACATGTTCGCCACGCGCGACTGGCTCGACTGGCGCGAGATCCTCAAGGCCAACAATCTCACCCATGCCCCCATCGCCCGTATCGCCGACTTGCCGGGCGACCAGCAGGCTGTCGCTGCCGGTTACATCGTCGAAACCGACATTGCGGAAATGCCCCGCACCATTGCCTCGCCCTTCCAGCTGTCCGACGTTACACCGCGCCGGCCGGGCCCAGGCCCCTCAGTCGGCGCCCACACCGACGAGGTCCTAACCGAAGCCGGATTTTCGCCCAATGAGATTGCCAACCTGCGCGCCAGCGGCGCCGCCGCTTGATCAGATGGACGAGGTGCCCATGCCGTCACCAGCCTGTGCCCACCACGCGTTTTGGCGCACCGCCCTATGTGCCGTCATCGCCGTTGCATGCTGGGTTGCGGCAGCCGGCCCAGGCAACGCGGCCGAGGACCGCTGCGTTGCCGTCTCACGTGCCCCCGGTGAACCATCTGTGCGCAAGGCCCGGTACTCGGCAGGCAGCTCCATCGTTCCCGCCCAGTTCATCCCGCCCAAAGCGCCCAACGAGGCCATCCGCATCACATTCGTTGGCCACTCCACGTTCGTCATCGAGAGCCGCCAGGGCGTCAAGATCGCCACCGACTACAATGATTACATCCGTCCGGCCGAGCTGCCGGACATCGCCACGATGAATCGCGCTCACACCAGCCATTTCACCGACCAGCCCGATCCCCTCATCCCCAACGTCCTGCGTGGCTGGAACCCGGCTGGCGGTCCGGCCCGTCACGACCTCACCGTCAAGGACGTCCGCGTCCGCAACCTGCCGACAAACATCCGCAGCTACGCCTCGGGCGGCACGGACGAATTCGGCAATTCGATCTTCATTTTCGAAATGGGCGCCCTCTGCATTGCGCACTTGGGCCACCTCCACCACACCCTCTCCCCCCGCCAGATCGGCCAGATCGGCGTCATGGACGTCGTGCTCGCCCCCGTTGACGGCAGCTACACCCTCGACACACCCGGCATGATCGAGGTGCTCAAGGCCCTCAAAGCCCCGCTGATCATTCCCATGCACTACTTCTCGAGCTTTACCCTCGATCGTTTTCTCGAAACGGCCCGCGCCGACTTCGAGATCGAAACAAGCACGACCGCGAGCATCACCGTCACCCGCTCAACCCTTCCGCGGAAGCCCAAAGTGCTCGTCTTGCCCGGCAGCTGACGGCATCGTGAACCTTCACGTCACACAATTCACTGAATTCGCGCGCAGAATGCTGTAGCATTCAAGATTCGCAATTCCGAGCGGAGTCCGCGCGCATGAGCATTTTTGCCCGGCTGTTCACAACCGACCATCCAGTCCGGCAATGCGCAGCTCTGCCCATCTTGACGGCTGACGACGGCTCGATCCGCATCGGGCTCATTACCACCCGCGAAACCGGGCGCTGGATCATCCCCAAAGGTTGGCCGAAGCCCGGCGTGCCCGGCCACCAGTCTGCGGCCCAGGAAGCGATTGAAGAGGCGGGTTTGGAAGGCGCCATCGCCACCACCCCCATCGCCACCTACAATTACCGCAAGCGCCTGCACATTCTCGCCAGCATCACCTGCACGGTCGAGGTCTATCCGCTCCACATCACCAAGCGCCGCAAGTCGTGGCCGGAACGAGCCGAGCGCCAGCTTCAGTTCCTGCCCCCCGCCGCCGCGTCAAAGCTCGTTGACGATCCAGGCTTGGCGCGTCTTCTGAGCAATCTGCCGCCGCTACCTGCCTCGACGCCCTGATCCTGCGCGCCTCGTGGCGTCCGCCCCCAGAATGCGGACGATGCGCGACAAAGATGTGCAAGTTTCGAAAACATTGGCCGAACATGGCGATTGGAGGTTTCACCAGGCTCCGACACGACCTATCAGTGCCCGAAACCACTTCCTTCCGCCGGAGGCGCGTCCGTGAGCACTGAGACCCAACCCGTCGCCGGCGCTGCCCAGCAGGCTTCGAAAGCCTCGCTGGATAAGGATCTACACAAGCTCGAGCAGCTTGAAAGTGCAACCCGGTCCCTCAGCCGGCAATTGCGGGGGCCTGGCCTCGCCCTCGTCTTTCTGGCCCTGAGTGCCATTCTCGCGACGTTCCAGGCAGGCGCTGAGACCAGCACCATCATCCTCATCGTCGCGGCTGTGTTGGCGGGTTATATGGCGCTCAACATCGGCGCCAACGACGTCGCCAATAACGTCGGTCCTGCCGTCGGCTCCAAAGCCTTGACCATGACCGGAGCCCTTGTCATCGCCGCCATCTTCGAGGCCATGGGTGCGCTGATCGCCGGCGGTGATGTCGTCAAGACCATTTCCAAGGGCATCATCGACCCCGGCCAGGTTGCCGATGCCAAGATCTTCATCAATGTCATGTTGGCGGCCCTGGTGGCCTCTGCCGTTTGGGTCAATCTCGCCACCTGGATCGGCGCCCCGGTGTCCACCACCCACGCCGTCGTCGGCGGTGTCGTAGGCGCCGGCGTCGCCGCTGCAGGCTTTGGCCTGGTCGACTGGCATATCATGGCAGCCATCGTCGCCAGTTGGATCGTCTCTCCCCTCATGGGCGGCATTATCGCCGCTGCATTCCTCGCCTTGATCAAGCACTTCGTCATCTATCGTGAAGACAAGATCGCCGCCGCCCGCACATGGGTCCCCTTGTTGATCGCCGTCATGGTCGGCACATTCACGGCCTACCTGCTCATGAAGGGGGTCGCCAAGCTCTGGAAGCCTTCGATTTCCATCATCACACTACTGTCGCTGGGCACTTTTGCGGCCGCATTCCTGGCCCTCAGGCCCATCATTCGCCGCCAGTCGGCCTTGCTTGAGAACCGCAACCAGTCGCTGCGCCGCCTGTTCCATTTGCCGCTCATTTGCTCCGCCGCATTGCTGTCCTTCGCCCACGGCGCCAATGATGTCGCAAATGCTGTCGGTCCTCTTGCTGGCATTCTGCATGCCGCCCAGAGCGGTGATGTCGCCGGCAACGTCAAACTCCCGCTCTGGATCATGTTGATCGGTGCAGCCGGCATCTCGCTCGGCCTGTTCTTGTTCGGCCCCAAGCTCATCCGCACCGTCGGCGAGCAGATCACGCGCATGAACCCCATGCGCGCCTTCTGCGTCGCGCTGTCCGCAGCCATCACCGTGATCATCGCCTCCGCCCTGGGCCTACCGGTGAGTTCGACACATATCGCTGTGGGCGCCGTCTTTGGCGTCGGCTTCTTCCGCGAATACTACACCACCCATTCCAGGCGCCGGCGCGAATACATGGCGCGCAAAAATCGGAATGCCCGAACAAAGGCAACGACGTCCGCTGATCCCGCGCTCGATCTCAATGACCTGATCCGACGCAAGCTCGTGCGTCGCTCGCATTTCACGGTCATCATCGCCGCTTGGCTGATTACGGTCCCCGCCGCAGCTCTGATGTCCGCCATGACCTACTGGCTGATCTCCCGCTTCACCATGTAGTCGGAAGCGTGTTGCTCCTCGGCCGGCACCCGGCTCGAACGTCAAGACCGGCCTTGCCCCACCTGGGCTGCTCGGCCAAGGTTGCAGGCCGCCATTGCCGAGCCAATCCCAATGAACACCGCACCGCCAGCATGAATCAGGGTTTCTTTGCCGCGCGCCTCGCGCGCCGCCTGCCTTTTTTCTACGGCTGGATCGTCCTCGCCTGCGTCTGCTGCGTCGCCTTCGCCCGCACCGGGCCCGCAGTCGCCACGCTCTCGCTGTTCGTTGGCCCCATGACGGAGGAGTTCGGCTGGTCCCGCGCTGCTCTTTCCGGCGCCGTATCGCTCGGCGGTATCCTCGCTGCCATCACATCCCCCATGATCGGCTCGTTTCTCGATCGTCAGGGGCCGCGCGTCATCCTGATGGCAGCCGTGCTCACCACCTCCGCCACCATCCTCGCCTTGTCGGGCATTCACTCGTTGCTGGCGTTCTATCTGCTCTTTTGTATCGCAAGGATGAATTTCGCCGGCCCCTTCGACCTTGGCACCTATGGCGCCGTCACCAACTGGTTCGTGGCCCGCCGCCCGTTCGCCACCTCCATCGCAACGTTGGCCCAGATGGTCGGCCTCACCTGCATGCCGCTGATCGGCTACTGGGCCATGGCGCATGGCGGCTGGCGCTCGGGCTGGATCGCCATCGGCCTCACGGTCCTCATTATGGGCTTCATACCGACTTGGGCCCTCATGGTGCGCCGTCCCGAGGATCTGGGGTTGAGACCTGACGGTGCCGCCGATCCCACGCCGCCGGTCGAATCCACTGCTGACGCGGCCGCCAACAGCGCTGCCAGCCCGTCTATCCCCGTCAAGCCCGTACCCGAGGAGCCAGAATTCACCCGCGCCGAAGCCCTCGCCACGCGCGCTTTCTGGATGCTCTCGCTCTATACGCTGCTGATTTACCCCGTGCAGGCCGGCATGAGCCTCCATCAGGCCGCCCACATCGTCGAACGCGGCCTCGGCGGCGCTGCAGCCGTCACCAGCGTCACGTCCTTCTCCATGGCTTCTGCCCTCTCCGGCCTCATTTTCGGTGCCCTTCTTCGCCGCCTCGGGGTGCGCATGGGCCTCGCCATCTCGGCGCTTCTGCTCACCGCCGGCGCCCACCTCATGCAGCAGGCATCGACCCCGCACGCAGCCATATTCGCCGCTATCTTGTTCGGCATCGGCATGGGCGGCATCCACATCGGCCTGCCCGTTGCCTGGGCCGACTACTTCGGCCGCCGCAGCTTTGGCGCCATTCGCGGCGTCGCCTTGACGATCCAGGTCTCCGCCCAGGCCTCCGGCCCCCTGCTCTCCGGCGCACTGCGCGACATCAGCGGCGACTATCACTTGTCTCTGCTGTGCTTCGCGGCCCTGTCCGGCGCCGCCGCCCTGGCGGCCCTGCTCGTCAGCGCCCCCAAACCCATCGTTCGCGTCACAGCAGGTTCCGCCGGATAATCACGCCCGAACCGCAAAGACGAATCCTTCAAAAGCGAAAGCCCGCCACCTCTCGATGACGGGCCTTCGATCCTTGCTGCAATACGCGATGGTTGGCCAGCAACCGGGCCTCAGCCCTTCTTCATGTTCCGGTAGCGGATCATGTAGCTGTCCATCGTGTAGTCGGTCACCTGCGTCCACAGGTACTCGTTGTCGCGGAAAGCAACGTAGTTGTCGTAGATCTTCTTGAACTTCGGGTTCTTGGCGTTGATTTCGTCATAGAGCGTGTTGGCCGCTTTCCAGCACGCATCCATGACTTCCGGTGTGAACGGCGTCAGCACCGTGCCATTGGCCACCAAACGCTTCAGCGCGTCTGGGTTCTGCGCGTCATACTTGGCTTGCATCCACATGCCGGCTTCGTGCGCCGCCGCATGGACCATCGCCTGATAGTTTTTCGGCAGCGCCGCAAACTTCTCTTTGTTGATGAAGAGACCCGACGAGGACGACGTCTCCCACCAACCGGGATAGTGGTAGAATCTCGCGACCTTGTAGAAGCCGAGCTTCTCGTCGTCATACGGACCGACCCATTCGGCGCCGTCGATCGTGCCCTTCTCCAACGACGGATAGATGTCGCCGCCGGCGATCTGCTGCGGCACCGCACCGACCTTTTGCATGATCCGGCCGGCGAAGCCGCCAAGACGGAACTTCAGGCCCTTGAGGTCATCGACAGTCTTGATCTGCTTGCGGAACCAGCCACCCATCTGGCAATGCGTGTTGCCCATCGGCGTCCACACGCAATTATAGTCCGAGTAGAATTCGTTCAGCAGCTCCAGTCCGCCGCCGTGCATCAACCAGCCGATCTTCTGCCGGCTGTTCATGCCAAACGGCAGCTCCGAGCCGAACACGAACGCGTCGTCCTTGCCGAAGTAGTAGTAGGAAGCGGTATGACCGCACTCCACTGTGCCCGTCTGCACGGCATCCAGCACTTGCAGTGCCGGCACAAGTTCGCCACCGGCAAAAACTTGCACTTGGAATTTATTGTCGGTCATCTCCGCCAGACGTTTGGAAAAGACCTCGCAAGCGCCATAAAGCGTATCCAGCGACTTAGGCCAGCTCAGAGCCATGCGCCACTTGATTTCAGGCGACGACTGGGCAATCGCCGGCGACGCAACAGCTGCCGCTGCGCCAATACCGGCCGCACCGGCTGTTTTGAGAAACTGACGCCGCGGCGCTGTTTTCTTCACTACCATAATCCAAATCTCCTGGAGATTGCAGTCAGACTTGCCTCTGTCTCGAAGTCATCGTTGGCCACTAGGCGGTGAGGCGAAGATCAATGTCGCCATCAGCGCCAGCGCGCCAGTCGTGTCCGTCGACGGTCAGCCGCGCCCGGGAACCCCTTGCTTCTCCATCGCGCGGATCGCTCGCCGAAAATCTTCGAAGACTGAAGCTGCTGACGGCGAGAAATTTAGTATTCCGCATTCTCGCGGCGCCATCGAATAGTTGAGACGCCCCAGCGACAAGCTGGCGCGCTATCGGATTTTGTTTACGGAAAAGTTACGTAAAGAACACGAATGTTTACGCGCCGTTTCATTGAACGTGACCGAACCACGAAGTGTACCCCCTTCGTCTGGTCCGCAAGGCGCTGGCCAGGCTGGTGCGGCTCAGGTCTGCACGAGGCCGTGACAGCCGCTGTGCACCATGCCTAACATGGTTCCAGTGACATTGTGCAGGAGCCCTATGATGTCGATTTCCATCAAGCAGGTCGGCCCTTGCTTCGCCGGCGAAGTCGAAGGTGCAGATCTCACACGACCGCTACCCGCGGGCGATATCGAGGCCATCCATGCCGGCATGGACCGCTATGCCGTGCTTGTCTTCCGCAACCAGCCCTTGAGTGACGAGCAACAGCTCGCCTTCACGCAAAGCCTCGGCCCCCTCGAACTCGCCATAGGGACCAGCTTGAGGGCTGAAAAGGACTATCGCCTTCCTACCACCTTCGCCGACGTCTCCAATCTCGACGCCAACAATAAGCCGTTCGCCCGCGACGACCGCCGCCGCCTGTTTGCCATCGGCAATCGCCTCTGGCATTCCGACAGCTCCTTCAAGGTCGTCCCGGCCAAGTATTCCCTGCTCCATGCCCGCTCGATCCCATCGAAAGGCGGTAACACCGAATTTGCCGATATGCGAGCCGCCTACGATGCCCTCGACGATGAAACCAAGACGCTCATCGAGGATCTCGTGTGCGAACACTCCCAGCTCTATTCGCGTGCCAAGCTGGGCTTCACCGATTTCTCGGCGGAAGAACGCGAGCGCTTCAAACCCGTTCGCCAGCGCCTGGTGCGAACCCATCCGTAACCGGACGCAAATCGCTTTACCTGTCGTCCCATGCCGGCGGCATCATCGGCTGGCCGACGCCCGAAGCTCTGTCCTTCCTCATGGACCTGACCGAGCATGCAACCCAGCGCGAGTTTACCTTTGCCCACAAGTGGCAGGTCGGTGATCTCGTGGTTTGGGACAATCGCCAGACGATGCACCGCGCCCGGCCCTTCCGCACGACGAGCCCCGCGATGTCCGCCGCACGACCCTGATGGGGGACGCACCAACCGTCGCCGACCAGGCAGCCTGCAGCCAGAGCGCAAAGTCCGTCTGCGCCTGCAGCAGGCGCTTGGCGAACTTTGCGGCCCGGGCCTTCTCCAGCGCGATCGCCAACACCTGTCGCTTTCACCCCAAGGCACCATTTCGCCTTGCGTCGTCTCACGCTTCTCGCGCACCATCTGAGCAATCCTCACCAACAAACCGGTCCAGCAATTGAAGGAAACCCGCAATGAACGTCGGCTACGTCGGCCTAGGCAGCATGGGTGGCGGCATCGTCAAACGCATGTTGGTGAACAAGCAGCCCCTGCGCGTCTACGATCTCGACCCAAAGAAGGTCTCTGAGATCGCCGGGCTTGGCGGCCAGCCCGCCCAAAGCCCTGCAGCATTGGCAGAAGCCTGCGATGTCGTGTGCATGTGCTTGCCGACCTCTCAGAACGTGCGTCAGGCAATTTTTGGCGAGAACGGACTGGCCCACGGCCTCAAGCCTGGCGCGCTCGTCGCCGACATGACCACCGGCGATCCCCTGCAAACCAAGGAAATGGCAGCCGAACTGGCGAAGAAGGGCGTCACCATGATCGACGCGCCCGTCTCCGGCGGCCCCGCCGGCGCCGAAGCTGGCACACTCGCCATCATGGTTGGCGCCCCGCTCGACGTCTTCGAAAAGATCAAGCCGGTTTTTGAGAAAGTCGGCCCCAACGTCTTTCGCGTCGGCGACGTCGGCGCAGGTCAGACGATGAAACTCGTCAACAACTTGATGCTGGCGACCGGTCGCGCCATTGCCTTCGAGGCCATGGCGCTGGCCGTCAAGAATGGTCTCGACCCCAAACTCACCGTCGAAGTCCTGAACAAGAGTTCCGGCCGCAATGGCACCACCGAGCGTTCGCTCGCCGACACTGTCGACGGCAAGTTCCCGGCCTCCTTCGCACTCGGTCTCATGACCAAGGATGTCCGCCTCGCCAACCAGCTTGGCCAGGACACCGGCGTCCCCATGCTCATCGGCCGCCTCGTCGAGGAACTGCACAACGTCGCCATGAACAATCATGGCCCAGCCGCCTGCTCCAACATCCTGATCCGTGACTTCGAGCAGCGCGCCAAGACCAAGGTCGCCAAGTAGCACTCGACCCGGCGGGCGACCAGCCTCGGCCCGGGGCCGCGGACCACGCACAGGCCCACAGCCTGTGCTTTCTATTCATTGGAGCACATTATGACCCCGACCAACGACCTCCCCGTCTGGCGCTCGATGCTGTTCGTTCCCGTCAACGTTCCCAAGTTTGTGGAAACGGCACACACACGCGGTTCCGATGCCGTCATCCTCGATCTCGAGGACAGCGTCCCGCCCGCAGAAAAAGCAACCGCCCGCACCTTGATCGCCGCTGCCGCGCCCAAGGTCGCCAAGAGCGGCGCCGACGTCGTCGTTCGCGTCAATCAGCCCCTGGAACTGTGCGTGCGTGATATGGAGGCTGCCATATCGCCTGCAATTTCGGCCCTCATCCTCCCCAAGATCGACAGCGCCGGCCACATTCGCCTCCTCGCCGAGCTGGCCGATCGCATCGAAGCCGAAAAAGGCATGCGCGTCGGCCACACCCGCTTCATGGGCCTGATCGAGACGCCGGCCGCTTTCGCCCGTGCTGAGGAAATCGCAGCCGCCCATCCCCGCCTCGTGTCTGTCGGCCTTGGCTCAGAAGATTTCGCCATGGAGATCGGCGGCGAGGCCGCAACCGACATTCTCCATTATCCCAAGCAGCGCGTCGCCATCGCCGCCATCGCCGCCGGTCTCATGCCCATGGGCATCATTGGCTCCGTTGCCGATTTTCGTGATCTGGAAGGCTATCGCGCGTCTGCGCGCCTCGCCCGTCGAATGGGGTTCCGCGGCTCGTCGTGCATCCATCCCAATCACGTCGCCATTTTGAATGAGGAGTTCGGCGTCAAGCCGGCAGAGCTGGAGTGGGCGAAGCGCGTCATCGAAGTCTATGACAAGGCCAAATCGGAGGGCCGCGCCTCCATCCAGCTCGATGGCAAAATGATCGATATTCCCATAGTTATCAAAGCCGAGCGCGTGCTGCACCAGGCCAAGCGGATCGAGGACCGCCAAAAGAAGCGCGCCTGACGTGCCTCTATGTAAGCGGCCGGTCTGCTGGTCCTGCGCGCCGACCGGCCAGCCCCCGCCACGCCCGCGCCACAGGCCCGCCCTGTACGCCCAAGCAACATTGAGCGCCGGACCTTAGATTCGGCGCCCTTCATCAAGCAAATCCGCTGCGAATCCCGTTAATAACTGCCCTTGGCTGAACATTTATTCATAACATTTTCGTATATTTGCCCGCCCTCAAGATGATATGGAAGATTCGGCATCAACTTATGGAGACGATAGCCGTGATCAAATCTGTCCGCATTGGCCTTGGCGCATGCGCAGCCGCTCTGGCTTTCGCATTGAGCTTTGGTGTTGCCAACGCCCAGCTTGCGAAGGAGCCGGCCAAGAAGGCAGCTCCCGTCGCCAAGAAAGCAGCCCCTGCAGCCAAAAAAGCCGCCAAGCCGAAATCAGCCTGCGCCGGCATCGATGAGGCAGCTTGCGGCGCGAACGCATCCTGCCAGTGGATCAAGGCCAGCAAGACCAAGGCAGGCAAGGATATCAAAGCCTATTGCCGCACCAAGCCGAAGGCTAAAGCTCCGGCCAAGGCGAAGGCGCCCGCTAAGGCAGAAGCACCCGCGAAAGCGAAGGCACCTCCCAAAGCCAAGGCACCCGCCAAGGCCAAGGCCCCCGCCGCGGCGCCTGCGACCAAGAACTGACGCCGCGCCCAAAGCATTTGAATTGCACGAAAGAAGCCCCGGCATCCAAACCTGCCGGGGCTTTTTCTGTGCCGGCATCGTATCGCCGCCGACCCCCAGCCGCTTGGCACGCCGTACGCGCAAGCCACCCGTCACCAGTGCTCGCACCAGCGCTGCATCATGCGAGGCTATGCTCGAACTGAAATGCCTCAGTGGCTGCGGCTGACGCAGAAATCAACGACCTCGAGTAGCGCCCGGCGTTGCCCGCTATCGGGGAATATCGCAAGCGCATCCTGGGCCATGGCGCCATATGTCCGGGCCCTTTCGAGCGTCGCATCCGTCGTCCGGTGGCGCTTCACCAAGCGGATCGCCTCGGCCAGATCATCTTCGCTCGTCACGCCATCGACCAGCGCGCGCCGCCAGAAGCCCCGCTCGGTCTCGTTGCCGCGCCGATATGCCAGGATGACGGGTAGCGTAATCTTGCCCTCCCGGAAATCGTCACCAACCGACTTGCCGAGACTTTCGCTATCGCCCGCATAATCGAGGGCATCATCCACCAGCTGGAACGCGATACCGAGATTGCGTCCATACGACTTCAAAGCCGCCTGTTCTTCGACAGGGCGCCCGGCAAGGGCCGGCCCCACCTCTGCGGCAGCCGAAAACAGCGCAGCCGTCTTGGCATTGACGATCGCCAGATACTCGTCCTCCGTCGTCGCCATGTTTTTCGCCGCCGCGAGTTGCATCACCTCGCCTTCGGCAATCACGGCCGCAGCATGCGAAAGGATCCGCAATCCCGGCAGCGATCCGACATCCACCATCATCCGGAAGGCTTGGCCGAGCAGGAAATCTCCCACCAGCACACTGGCCTGGTTTCCCCACACCTTCCGGGCGGATGGCTTGCCGCGGCGCACATCGCTCTCGTCCACGACATCATCATGCAACAGCGTGGCGGTATGCATGAACTCGACCGCAGCCGCCATTGTCACATGCGCCTGGCCTTCGCAGCCGACCATTTTTGCCGCTGCAATCGTCAACATTGGGCGCAACCGCTTGCCGCCTGAATCGATCAGATGGTGCGCCAGGGTTGGAATCAGCGACACATCAGAGATGGCTTTGTCCAGGATGATACGGTTGACAGCGGCCATATCGTCGGCAACGAGATCAAGTATCGGCTTCAGACTGGCGCTTGCCTCGCGGCCTTCACCGAATTGTACGACCGCTCCCAATTGATATCCCCTGCCACTCAAACTGTTGTTGTAGACTATAGTCCCTATCGGACCCGCCAAGGTCAAGACGGCTCGCACCAGCCTCGCCCAACGCGCCCAGATGCCAAATTTACCATGAGCTGAGGCATGCACGAACTCCTTCGCACCAATAATGGCGTCCTGCTCAGCTTCGTTGAGTCACTTCTCAACGAAGCTGGCATCACATTCCACATTGCCGACGTCAACATCAGCTTTGCTGAAGGCTCAATTGGAGCCTTTCCCCGCCGCCTCCTTGTCGCCGAAGACGAGCACGCAGCCGCCCGCCGGCTGTTGGTCGATGCCGGGCTCGCCGACGAATTGAGGCCGCAGCGACCGCAAGCGACCGACTAGGTTCATGTCGCCCACCTCACCATCCAATCCAGCCGATCCCGCCACCACCGACGACGCATTCCTCGGCGGCAGACTGCACATTCTCCAGCCTGCAGCGGGTTATCGAGCTGGCCTTGACGCCGTCCTTCTGGCCGCAGCCCTTGCCCCTGATGGCGACAAACCCGTCCACGCCCTCGATACCGGTGCTGGTGCTGGCGTTGTCGGCCTCGCCGTTGCAAGCCGCCTGATCCATGCCCGCGTCACCCTGGTCGAGGCCGATCCCGTTGTGCTGACACTCGCCAAACGCAATATCGAGCGCAACGGCTTCGCCGACCGTTGCACCGCCATCGAGCGCGACCTGTCCTTGGGCGGTGCCGCGTTCACCGCATCTGGCGGCGATGACGGACTGAAGCCCGGAACATTCACACACGCGCTGTCAAATCCGCCGTTCTTCGAGACCGGCACTGGAACGCGTTCACCGACCCCGTATAAGGCTGCCGCACACCAGATGCCAGCTGGCTTGCTGGATCGCTGGATAGCCTTCATGACCGCCGCCACCGTCCACGGCGGCGAATTGCTGATGATCCACCAGCCCCAGGCTCTCGCAAGGATCTTGCAAGCCCTCGACGGCCGCTTCGGCGACATTCGGATCTTGCCGGTGCACTCGAAGCCCACAGCCCCCGCCAACAGGATTCTCGTCCGTGCCCGCAAGGCAAGCCGCGCCCCGCTCTCCTTGCTCCCCCGTCTTGTGCTCCACGACGCCAGCGGCGCTTTTCATCCCGCCATAGAGGCCGTCCTGCGTCACGCTCAGCCATTGCCGGGCCCTTCGGACGCCTCCTGAAAGTCGGGCCCCCTCGACTTGACTAGCTCACCCACCTTTGAAACTGTGGTTGGACCGCTGCCGGAAAAATATTCGTCGATCCGTCCGGCACGACGGGACGGCACCACAATGTGGTGACCGGATCGCGGACGAGCACACAGCAACCGCGGTCAACAACAAGAAAAATAGGGAGAAATGCCTTGACCAACACCCGCGTTTTGCGGACGGCCCTGCTTTCGGCAGCTGCCGCCGTTGTCCTCACCCAGCCTGCCTGGTCCCAGCACAAACTGGAGATTTCGCTCGAAACCTCGCCCAACCACGTCCGCAATATCTCAGTCGTCGAGATTGCCAAGGAGCTTGAGAAGCAGTCCGGCGGCAAGCTCGAGGTCAAAGTCTTTCACGGCGCCGCCAAATACACGGACACCGACGTCCCCAAGGCGCTCAATCAGGGCGCCCTCGACATGGGCATCCCCGTCACCTTTCACCTGGGCAAATACGTTTCAAATTTCGACGCGCCCGACCTGCCTATGTTTTATGGCCGCACACGCCAGGAAATCTACAAGTTCTGCGACGGCCCGACAGGAAAGGCGATCGGCGCTGAGCTCGAAAAGAAGATTGGCGTCAAGATCATCGGCAAATGGTTTGATCTCGGCCACGCCCAGACGTTTACCGTAGCGAAGGAGCTGAAAGCCTCTGGCGACATGGTGAACTTGAAGATCCGCACGCCCGGCGGCGCCGGCACGCTCGCCCGCTACGAAGTGCTCGGCGCCAATCCGCTCAAGATCGCCTGGCCCGACGTGCCGCAGGCCCTCCAACGAGGCACCATCGACGGTGTCATGACCACCTTCGAATCCGTGCGCAGCGCCAAACTTTGGGACTCCGGATTGAAATTCGGGCTCGAAAACAATCAGTCGTTCGTCCAGTACGTGCCGATGATCTCCCTCAAGTCCTGGAGCAAGTATCCCAAGAACATTCAGGACCTCATCATCAAGGTCTGGGCAGAGAAGATCGACGGCGTCCGCGATCTCGCAGCCAAGCGCCAGAAATCCGCCCTTGAAGAGGGCCGAAAGAACGGCATGACCATAAACGTCCCGAGCAAGGAGGATACCATCGCCACCCGCAAGAAGCTGATGGCCAAGCAGGACGAACTGGTCGGCAAACTGAAGATCGACCCGGCCCTTGCCAAGCGCATCGAGGCAGCTCTGGGCAGCTGATCCATATTCATTGCACGCCATGACTGGTCGATGCGCCGAAGCTCTGAACCGGAGCTTCGGCGCCCCGCGCTTTTAGCCGTATTTTCAAAGACAAGCTGCCAACCGGGACCACGCGTCCGATTCACCTTGACGCAGCACTGGCACTCTGGAAAGTTCCCCCACCCTTTGGCCCGGAGCGACGGTGCACGCTCGCAGCCAGAGCAGGCGGCTGCGGACCAAAGGTCTGCTATGACAAAAGCACGCGGTGGCGTGTCTTTCTTTCTCGAGGAGGTTTGCTTGTTCAAGATCAGGTTCGCACGCACTGCAGCAATGGCTGCCAGCGCATTCGCTCTCGCCTCGACCGCGGCATTGGCGCAGCACAAACTGGAAATCTCGCTCGAGACCTCACCCAACCACGTCCGCAATATTTCGGTTCTCGAGATCGCCAAGGAGCTGGAAAAACAATCCGGCGGCAAACTCGAAGTCAAAGTCTACCACAGCGCCTCCAAGTTCAAGGATACCGACATCCCCAAGGCTTTGAACCAGGGCGCCATCGACATGGGCATCCCGGTCACGTTCCACTTGGGCAAGTACGTATCCGATTTCGACGCAGTCGACCTGCCGATCTTCTATGGCCGCACCCGCCAGGAGATCTACAAGGTGACGGACGGTGAAGTGGGCAAGCAACTCGCCGCCGCCCTCGAAAAGAAGCTTGGCGTCAAGGTCATCGGAAAGTGGATGGACCTGGGCCATCAGCACACCTACACCCTGAAACATCCGATTAAGGTTGCCGCCGACCTCAAGGGCCTCAAGATCCGCACCCGGTGGCGCCGGAAACCTTGCGCGCTACGAGGTCCTGGGGGCTGCGCCCATTAAGATCGCATGGCCCGATGTGCCGCAGGCCCTTCAGCGCGGCACCATGGACGGCCTCATGACCACCTTCAGATCCGTCCGCAGCGCCAAACTTTGGGACTCCGGCCTGAAATTCGCCTTCGAGAACAACCAGTCCTTCACCCAGTACGTGCCGATCATGTCTCAACGCTCTTGGAAAAAGTACCCCAAGGACATTCAGGACCTGATCGTCAAGGTCTGGGCCGAGAAAATCGATGGCGTCCGCGATCTGGCAGAGCAGCGCCAGAAGTCAGCCACTGAAGAAGCCAAGAAGCAGGGCATCGCGGTAAATATCCCCACCAAGGAAGACACCGCCGCCACCCGCAAGTTGCTGCTCTCCGCTCAGGACAAGCTGATCAAGCAGCTCAAGATCAACCCCGAACTGGTCAAGCAAATGGCCAAAGCCATGGGCGACTGAACGCCATTGGGCCGGGATGTCAAAATCCCGGCCACGTGGACGTTTTTGCCCGCTTGATCTACCGTAAGCCGACAAATAATGTCGGAACGTTGGAAGCCGGCAGCGGCGGGATGCGTGAAGCACCTTCTGCTGCCGGGCACGTATCACCGGCGACATTCAGAGCAGCATTCCTGTTCGGCAAGGAGGTTTCTGCCGCAGGGCCAGAAGAACGCGCTCGATGTGATCGCCCCATGTTACCTAGGGAGAACCTAACGTGAAAAAGACCCGCTTCATGCGGACAGCGCTGCTGTCTGCCGTCTCTGTCGTTGCCCTGGCAGGCACCACCGCCGCCCAGACCAAACACAAGTTCGAGATTTCACTCGAAACCGGCCCCAACCACATTCGCAACATCGGCGTCACCGAGTGGGCGGAATACCTCGAGAAGCAGTCCGGCGGCAAGCTGGAGGTCAAGATCTATCACGGCGCTGCCAAGTTCAAGGATACCGACATCCCCAAGGCGCTGAACCAGGGCGCCATCGACATGGGCCTTCCCGGCACATGGCAGCTTGGCAAATACATTTCTGATTTCGACGCCGTTGACTTGCCAATGTTCTACGGTGTCAGCCAGGAGATGGCCTATCAGGTCTGGGACGGCGCCCCCGGCAAGTTCGTGGTCGACAAGCTCGAGAAGAAGCTCGGCGTCAAAGTGCTCGGCAAGTGGCTGGATCTCGGCTTCCAGCACACCTTCTCGGTCTCCAAGGCGATCAACACCAACTCCGACATGACAGCCATGAAGCTGCGCATTCCCGGTGGCGCAGCGAGCTTGGCCCGCTACGAGGCACTTGGCGCCAATCCGCTCAAGATCTCCTGGCCGGATGTGCCCCAGGCCTTGCAGCGCGGCACCATTGACGGCCTCGCCACCACCTTCGAATCCGTACGCAGCGCCAAGCTCTGGGACTCCGGCGTCAAGCACGCCTACGTCAACAACCAGTCCTTCAGCCAGTACCTGCCCGTCGTCGGCCTCAAGTCCTGGAGCAAGTACCCAAAGGACATCCAGGACCTGCTCACCAAGAGCTGGGCCGACCGCGTCGACGATCTGCGCAAGCGTGCCCGTGACCGTCAGGCCAGCGCCCGCAAGGACGCCGAGAAGATTGGCGTCAAGACCGTCGATCCGACACCTGCCGATGTGGCCGACGCCCGCAAGAAGCTGATGGCCAAACAGGCCGAGCTCATCAAGACGCTGAAAATCGATCCCGCGCTCGTCAAATTGATCGAGACGGCGATGGCCAGCAAGTAAGCCTTGTTTGGTCTCGGTTCGGAAGCTCTGATGAAGCTGACCATGAGCACTCGACGAGCTTCCGGACAAGACCGCTTCGCACGCTCGCCTTCAAGTCGGGCTACGGCCTCGACAAGATGCCAGCCTGCCACATGACGATCGACCTTGGCGACCTCCAGGCCTTGCCAAGGATCAAGTTGCGCAAGCGACCGTAGCTTGCCAGATCGCGATATACTTCAACAAAAGATTGCGGTTGGCGCGGCCCTGGAGATGGGTCACACCATCGCGAGAAGCCCGCAAAGGGCGCACACGACGGCCTCCCGGGAGGGAACGACAAATGAAATGGCTTGAGACGCTGGAAAACGTGCTGATGGCACTGCTTTCCGTCGCAACGCTCAGTTTAGTGAGTTTCGAGGTCATAACGCGCTACTTCTTTCCCCAGCACCTGACCGACTGGGGCATGGAGTTCACCATCTATTTCACGGTGTGGGCCATTTTCATCGCTGGTGCGCCGCTGGTCCGCGAAGCGCGCCACGTGCGAGCTGACATCTTGCTCATCATGCTGCCAGCCTGGCTGCAGCGCACGCTCGAGATCATTGCGCTTCTGGTCGGCCTCACGTTCGCCTGCCTGCTGGTTTGGTTCGGCTGGCAGATGGTCGGGAATGCCTATTCGCTTGGCGAGAACAGTGAAAGCTCGATGCGCTTTCCTCTTTGGATCTACTACATGGCCCTGCCGGTTGGCTCCATGCTCATGATCCCCCCCTTCTTGCGTC
>JAWKWC010000020.1:0-78889 GCA_041397705.1 Hyphomicrobiaceae bacterium | reverse complement strand
GCGTAGCGCTTTTCGTGAGGAGACCGCCCGACCGGGCCGCTGAGGGAACGATCCTTACAGAGTTTGCGCCTGGGGCAGCTTCCAGAGTTGGGGCCCGCGGCTCGCGAAGGCTTGATCGTTCGCGAACCGGTCGTGAATTGCACGCTTAAGATACATCGTTCATTTATTCGGAGATGGCCTTTTTGAGTTGGATACTGCGATGTCACTGCGATCGATGATTTCGGACTTTCTCGACCGGACGATCGAGGCCCGCTTCAAGCGCGATAATGAAGGCCGCTTGATCTTCTTTCCCATGGGCTTTGGCCGGGGTCGGATCGTGCCCGATGCAGCCACGGAAAACTTGCTGCGCCAGGGCTGCCGCCGCCTGATGATCGTCACCTTCGCTGCCATCATCCCGATCGCGTCGGCGGTCGGTGTTCTGCAACTCGAGGGCACGGCCTTCCTCCTCTACGTCGCGGCCTGTGTAGTGTTTGGCTTTGCCGCGCAGATCTACCCGCTCTGGCTTGCGCGGGCCCTGCCCCGATCAAATTCGCGGCTCTCGTTCTTCGGGGCGTCGCTGCATTCGCTTTCCGGGTTCGGGCTCAGATTCAAGATTTTCGGCCTCATCGCCTGCCTGCTGTTTTCCGGCGTTGCAGCGATCATGCTGGCAACCGGCGACAGGACCGTCGCCATCGTCTCGCTCCTGATCTTTTTACCCATGGCCATTGCCTATGGCGTGGCCATCATCCGCCATCGTCGCGCCTCGGCCTAAATGCCAGGGGGCTCGCCAAACAATCCTACGAGTGATCGCGGAGAGCGGCGGTACTCCAAAGCCTTACTAGTTCGATATCGGCTGTCTGGTCCGATGCGGTCAAAGACTAGAGCCTCCAGCTTCAATTTCATGAGGGCTGCGGCAATGACAACTTCTTCTGACGAGCGAAGGCGACAAGTGCATCGGGAGCCGCGTCAGCGCGTACTCGCACGAGCCCGATTAGCGAGACGCATGAGCCGCTGAAATTTGGGACAGGCGAAGTGCGACGGAGCCTTGCACTCGGCGACATGTCGAATGACGTCCCTGAGCGCACCGAGCTTGCGGATCTGACGGTCGAGCTCGTCAGCCTTCGAGAATAGCGCCGGTCTAGGAATGCTCGGCTTGCCGCCAGCGCCGAACACGGTGCGGATTTCCTCAAGCGAGAACCCTGCCGCCTGCCCCAACGCAATCAAGCGCAATTGCATCAGGACCTCCGGCCCGAACTGTCGCCGGAGGCCACGTCGTCCCACCGAGGAAATGAGGCCCAATTCCTCGTAGTAGCGAAGAGCCGAGGCCGGCAGACCCGAACTATTCGAGACGTCGGAAATGTCTAGAAACTTCATGCTTGACCTCAAGTTGACTTGAGGTTGTAGCGTGCCTCCACGACTGAAGGTGGTCAAGGAGGAAGTCATGGCGATGTTTTCGACGGAAACGAACGAAATCCGAATAAAGGAAAAGAGGACAGTAGGAGGCTCGATCATTGGCCTCGCGGTCACGATGATGCTGGGCTCGCTGGGCGTGAGCCTGCCTTACGTCGCCTTGCCGTCATTGAGCGAAGCGTTCGGCGTCTCGCTACAGGCCGTTCAGTGGGTCGTCACAAGTTATCTTCTGGCTGTTACGGCGCTCGTCGTCGGCGTCGGCCGCCTTGGTGATCTTCTCGGCCCACGAAAAGTTCTGCTCGCGGGATTGAGTCTATTCACGCTCGCGGCCGTAGTCTGCGCCATGGCCCCGACGTTCTGGCTCCTACTGGCCGGACGAGCCGCACAAGGCGGGGGAGCCGCGGCTCTAATGGCGCTCACGCTGGTGATAGCGCGGCAGACCGTGGGTAAGGACAAAGTGGGCTTTGTCATGGGTCTGCTCGGGACGATGTCGGCAATTGGGACGGCGCTCGGTCCCACGCTGGGCGGAGCGCTAACCGCTGGTTTCGGATGGCGCGCGATCTTCCTAGCCTTGATTCCGTTGAGCATGCTCAGCCTTACACTCGTGTACTTCACTGTGCCGGCGCCTGGCACGGCGGCAGGCCCCGCGAGCGCTGGCGTCGACGCTGGCGGGACATTGCTGCTGGGATTGAGTGTTGCGCTTTATGCACTGGCGGTCAGCGGCGTAACCGGTGGCTGGACGAGCGCGGGTTTGCTCCTGCTGGCAATCATCAGCTTGGTCGGCTTCGTGTTCGTCGAGCGGCGGATGGAAGCCCTCTCGTTCAGTTTGCGATGTTGACAGATGCCAAGTTAGTCGCAGGGCTGGCCAGCAATATGCTGACTTCAGCCGTTTTGATGGCGACGCTAGTCGTCGGGCCATTCTACCTATCGCGGGGACTCGGCCTCGACATTGCGACCGTCGGTGTCGTGGTTTCGATCGGCCCGCTCGTTGCTGCCATCAGTGGGGTTCCCGCCGGCTTCATCGTCGACAGGGTCGGATCGCGCGCCGTTATTGTCGCCGGACTGGCTCAGGTGCTCGCAGGCTGCATCTTTCTTGCTGTGCTCTCTCGCGCCGTCGGCATTGCCGGTTATCTTGTAGCGCTCGCCTTGCTGACGTCCGGCTATCAGCTCTTCCTCGCCGCGAACAACACGGCGGTGATGGTTGGCGCACGAGAAGAGTAGCGCGGCGTCGTCTCGGGCATGCTCACCCTGTCTCGCAATCTCGGGCTTACGACCGGTGCCGCACTCATGGGCGGGATCTTCGCGGCGGCGATCCACAGCACGAGCGTTGGCGATCCCGACACTGTCGCTCGCGCGATGAACATTACGTTCGCATTTGCAGGTGCGCTTATCCTGCTCGCGCTGGTCCTGGCGATCCGCGGTATACCATCGTCTGACACTGGCGCCAGAGACTGACAAGAAGCTGACATTGATGTCGGCATTCGGTCCGATCGTGAAAGTTTGGAGGCCCGAGAAATCGACAAGAGTGGTGCCTGCAGTGACGACCGCTAACTCTCTGCTCCGCACCACCGATCACGCCACCTATTCCGAACGGAGGGTCCGTAATTCGACGTTCTGAATACTGGAAGTCGCCTTTCGAGGATGTTCAACTGACGCTTGGTGACGGTGCGGAAACATTCGGCGCAGCTCGTGGACCTCTCGTTGGCAAGAAGAAGGCTGCTGAGGTGGCCAAGATTGCCGCTCCCCCGAACAAGGAGAACAGGAGGACAAAATTGCCGTCCCTGTCGAACAGCCACCCCGCTAGGTGGACGGTCAGGCCACCAATGCCCAAGGCCAGGACGAACTTTGCTCCATAAGCAACAGCACGCCATCTGAAAGGCGTATAGCGGGCGACCAGCATGTTCTCTGCCGCTGCAAACGTAAGCATGAAGCTCATGACCAGCAGGATCGCGACGAGCAATGGCACGTCCGACAAAGACGTGATGATAAACAGCAGCGGCACTTGCAGCAGCCAGAAGACGATGTAGATCGAGCGTGCGGGATATCGATCCGCCATCCAGCCGCCAATAAGGCTGCTCAACGAAGCGAGACCGGAGACGATCCCGACGAAGATACCGATCTCGGTGTAGCTGGCGGCCAACGTCCGGTTCAGCCCCATCTCCATCAGCTTCGGCATGGTATTCGTTAGGCCGGAGTAGACGACACCCGTACAAGCCATGGTGATGGTCAGGATGATGAACACACGGACGAAATCTCTTGAGTCCGCTTGGCCCGTCGTCACTCGATCCCTCGTTACGTCGGCGATCCAACCCGCGCGCCAAACGAGCAAGAGAGCGAGACCTGCGAATAAGGAAAGCATGCCGGGAATGATGAAGGCAGCCCGCCAGCTCACGTGATCGATCATCAATCCAACGAAAACGGGTGACAAAGCGCTGCCGGCATTGCCGAACACACCATTGATACCAAGCGTCATGCCCTGTTTTCTTGCCCAGGCGATGACCCAGGCGATACCCACGGGATGATAGATGGACGCGAACAGGCCGATCAACGTCAGGCCGACGAACAACCCTCTCGGCCGGTCTGCCAGGCCCACGACGATGGCGCCGACACCGATGCCGAGGAAAAAGATCACCATCATGCCGATCTGGCTCCACCGGTCCCCAAGCCAGCCTGCTGGTAATGCAGCAACACCGAACAACACGAGTCCCAGGCTCGACAGCCCGAGGAGCTCGCCATACGGCATGTCGAATACCTTCGGAAGGTAGAGGACAGCGGTCGCGTAGAGCACAGTAAACATGTGGGAGAAGCTGTGCCCGACATTCGAGAACAGAATTGCTGTCATTGCCTGGCTATGTTCGCTGGGACGGGTCATGCAGTTATCCATGCACGGAGGTGTTTGCGAAGGGAGATGCAAGCGACAGATCAAGGACTGCTTGCGGGCGCTTCCCCCGGCGATGGACGACGTGCCTTAGATTATCGCAAGACACCCAGATAGCAGCCTAATCGCTCCCGTCAGGCAAGTGTTTTGCGATTTCCCCGAATTGCGAGCACTTCGATTGCGAACGGTAGTGATAGTTGCATCGGTCGTATCCGGTCGGCGTCGAGACCGCGGCTAGTCAATTTCCTCTGGCAGCGACGTTGCCGCTGTGGCGCAGCCCGCCATCCGTCAGTGGCTGCCGCTCCGCAAATTGGAAATCAACCTCTCGACCGCGTGAGCCGTGGCAGCATGACGATAGGAAGCACAGCTGCAGGAACAAGCAGCGGGTACATCATGTGCCGTTCGGCGATCGCGCCGAAGCCGGCACCGACGGCGTATGCGATCCAGACCCAACCAAAGATCGCAAACCCGTCTGATGGCGGCGGATTCGGATGGCGCGAGTGCCAGAGCCAATGGATCAGGCCTTCGCCGACCTTCTGCAGATTGCCCGTTATGAAAACCGTGTTGAGCGCGACGCCATTGAATCGGTTCGCCGCCGAGTTCTGAAGCCCCATGGCAAGCGGCAAGACGAGAGAAGCAAGTTCGTGGTCCAGGAACCCACAGAGGACGAGCAGGCCCCCGACGCCGCAGAGAACAGTCCAAACCGGGATTGTGAGACGCAAGAACGCCTGAGCCAGAGCCACGCCTACAAGGAACATGACGATGATGGCAAAATGGTTCGCTGCCGCTGACCACTTTTGCTCTGCCAGCTCAACACCGAGAAAGATCGTGTTGCCGGTCATTAGCCCGGCAAAGGCTTTGAATCTGAGGTATCCGACGGTGTCAGCGTAACCGGCAATAAGCGCCAATAGGATCGCTTGTGCCATCCCTCCGCTCCCGTTGCGTTCACTTCGTTTGTCGCAACGAGGTTGTGATTCGGGTCCAAAGGTAAAGCTTCGCCGCGCGGCGGAGCTTGGCGCAACGCAGTTACCTCTCATCGAGGTGAGATAGGTCGAGCCCCTTGAAAGTCAGCTTGGCCATCTCTTCCGCAAGGATCTCGAGATCCGTCTTTCCATGACCGTATCGTGCGAGAGTGCCAGGTCGTGCCTCGCCCTTGAGGGCCAGCGTCGCCGCGTCGGGAATGCGGAGCAGTCCGGTGGCCCGGGGTTCAGGCCAGGGTCGGATCGACTTTTGCCATCCACTCGGCCCTCTTCGTCAATGACGGCAGGCCACCGTAGCCCGCATGATCGTCCCGGCCCATGGCGTGACCCATGATGGCACGGGAAACCGGTTCGGGCATGTCAATCTCACGCGCAACCGTCCGCCACGTATGCCGCAGCGAATGCATCGTGAGACCGGTGTCATCGATGCCGACGACGTCACGCAGGAAGCGACTGGCGATCCGCTGGAACCTCGTCCCTTTGTCCTTGGAACGACGGAGGGACATGAATAGCCACGGCTCGTCGGCGAGCGCCTCGGCACGCTTCACAACGTCCATGCACGATGGATGGATCGGAACCTCTCTCCGTGAAAACTTGTTCTTGAGGGTGCCGACCTCGTCAGTGATGCGAAGGATTGGCACACCGGCAACGCTCGTGATGTCCGAAGGACGGAGTTGGATCGATTCACCGCAGGCGGGACTGAGCCCGTGCCAGCAAGCGAATGATCAATTGCAGATCGTCAGACAAGTTGGCGGTGCTGGCGGCGCGGGATTGCGCTCACCTGAGCACCGGTGAACGGCTTCTTCTTCCGTTCGTCGTAGAAAATTTTGCGCCGGCGAGCTTTGCGACCTTGCCTGACGCCGGGTTGGCTCGACCAGACCCTCAGAGACGGCGACCGCAAACAACCCGGAGCGCATGCAGGTGCAGCCTGGACGTTTGACCGTGATTTACCTTCCGCCTCGAGCGCATCCCGGAACTTGATGACATGTGACCGATCAAAGGTAGCCGGAGCAAGATCTCCGGACACACCCGACGAACCGGGCAACGTAGCGGTGCATCCGGCCTACCGTCTTGTTGTTCCGAGGGCTGAGAGACTCTGCCTCACACCGGCACGAGGGCGTCCAGCCTCGGCACCCTCTCAGTGGCAACGCCGAGTACCTGCGGCGATATCTGACTCGGCCTTGACGTCGTGCCGCACGGACTGCTTTGAGACGCTGGATGGCATCGGGGGCATCAAGATCTACTGTCGATTCGTCGTCGGCAGTCGAATAGCGACGCTCAAGGTGATCGGCTTCGGTGGCGATCAGCTGCAATCCGCCACGTCGGGCTAGCTCGGTGCGCTCCGCCTCGGGCAACGCACGGAGCTTGGCGATCAGTTCGTCGTTCTCAACATCGAGCTTGTGTGCCGCCATAACGGCATCGGGTTGCGAGATGGAACCGAGGTACTTGTCCCACATCTCGTATTCAAGCAATGGCACATATGCGCGAGGGACACGACGCTTGTAGCGCCACCCCCTGCGCCACGGACTGATGTGCTGTTTGGTATAGGTAGCCATCGTTCACCGCCCCAAATGTACCACCATTTGTGGCACCATTGAGGGTACAGGAGGCCGGTAAATCAAGTATTTCAAGAGGATTGGTGCCGCCAGTGAGGATTGAACTCACGACCTCCTTCTTCACACCAGCACTTTCGTGCCCGCCCTGCAGCAAAAGTTGCGGGCGTTCGTGCGCTGGACCATCCCTTCACCCTAGAACCCTCAATGCACGCAAGAACATCCGTTCCCGTATCCGGCCTGGTTCCTTAGGCGCCACCCGTCTGGCCTCTACACCTTCCCCATTCCGGTCATGCCGGTCCGGGCTTGGCTCGGGATTGCCGTCAGCCTTTGCTGGACGGTTTCCCTGGAATTGGCGGTTTTCATCCGGCCGTTTCCGGCTGGAGAGGCAACCTACCAAGGGAGTGCTCTACCACTGAGCTACAGCAGCATTCCGTTTCGACGGCCACGCAAGTCTTGCGAAACGAGGCTGCCAGTTCAGTCGGTGGTTAACTGCCACACGACCGCCGCGCTGGCAAGTCGGTTTCCAGCGCAGGAGTTTTGTTCCTTATTTGTTCTATTCCTGGGTAGTCCCATCGAGTTGACGACGACGTTGGCGCTCTGGCGCTGGCACGGGCCAGCAGGGACGGTGATCATGGGGTTCAGTGTCGAGGATGAAGCGGTGGGGCTTGAGCCAAAGCTCGAACGTCGTCGCGCCGGAACTCAAGCGCGACGCGGCGCGCCCGCTCCAACGCAAGCGGACGGTTCGAGGCGATGGCCCGAACGCCGTTCGATGGCCGGCAATCCCTTGCCGAGCCGTGGCGCACCGAGGTCCGGAGGAAACTGCAAAGAGCATCATATCGACGAACGACAGCCCGGACCTGTCCTTCGATCAATCGATCAACCCATACCGCGGCTGCGTGACGGCTGCATTATTGCTATGCGCCCAACAACACATGCCTATCTTGGCCACTCGCCGGGGCTCGATTTCGAGACCATCCTCTATGCCAAGACCAACGCTCCTCGCTTGCTGGAAAAGGAGCTGGCGCGGCCGGGCTATCAGCCCAAAACCATCGCCCTGGGGGCCGTCACCGATCCCTACCGTAGCCGATCGAGCGCCGG
This sequence comes from Hyphomicrobiaceae bacterium, assembly GCA_041397705.1. GTDB lineage: Bacteria > Pseudomonadota > Alphaproteobacteria > Rhizobiales > Hyphomicrobiaceae. The sequence continues at coordinate 70,988 of JAWKWC010000020.1, read as the reverse complement.
CGTGGCATCACCCGCGCGCTTCTCGAAGTGCTCGATGCTGCCAACCATCCTGTCGGCATTGTCACCAAGTCTGCCGGCGTCATACGCGACATCGATATCCTCTCGTCATTGGCAAGCCGGCGGTTGGTGAAAGTAGCGATTTCCCTGACCACGCTCGATCCCGCGCTTGCTCGCAAGCATGGAGCCCGCGCCGCTACACCTGCTCGGCGCGTCGAGGCGATCAGAAGGCTGTCGGCAGCTGGTTCCTGCCACCGTCATGGTCGCCCCCATCGTTCCCGCCCTCAACGACAGCGAGATCGAGGCCATCCTGAAAACAGCTCAAGAGGCTGGTGCCCGTGAAGCTGGTTACGTCTTGTTGTTCCGGCTGCCAGAGCTGAAAGAGCTGTTCAAGAGTGGCTCGGAGACCGATTTCCCAGATCGTGCGTCATTTCGATCATGCAAAGCATGCACGGCGGCCGCGACTACGTCTCGACGTTTGGCCATCGCCAGCGCAGTGCAGGGCCCCTATGCGATCACATTGCCGCTCGGTTCAGGCTCGCCATGAACCGCCTGGGCCTCCAGAGGCGCGTGTCTGCGCTGCGCACCGACTTGTTTCAGCCGCCGGTGGTCCAGGGCGGACAATACCGTTTGCTGTGAGCTGCTCCTGCGCTGGTCTGACATGCGGCACGCCCGCAACAGCTGATGTGGGTATTCGCAGCTGTGTGGGACCTCAGGGCTTAAGCCGCGACCCGCACCATGCCACTACAACGGTCGTGGGGCAGGGCAATGAGGCAAGCTGCGTAATGTAACCTCGCCGCGCCCGTTTCCCAGGCGCGTCCCGGTGCTCGTCGCGCCTGCCGCTGGCACTCGGCCTTCGCTCTGGCGATGGCCGTGCTCATGGCAACACATCAGGCTCGCGCCCAGGATCGCACGCTGTGTGTCCACGACGTCGCGCCCGGCCAGCATTTGAATATGCGCGCCGCACCCAATCTGACTGGCGCGGTCATCACGCGCCTCGCCTCAGAGACCTGCGATATCAAGCTCGTCGGCCGCTGCGAAGGCGACTGGTGCGAAATGGCATACGGCAATTTTCGCGGCTGGATCGATACCCGCTACATCGGCGTCTTCGAGTATCCACCGCAAACCGCAGCCAGCGCTCAATCGTCCAGGACCACGGCGGATCCAGCCAATGCCGCAGTGCCCGAGCCTGCGGAAGTGGCCGCCAATCCTCCCAGCGACAGCGCCAAGCAGATTGTCGAAAAGCCGCAAGCAAAGACGGCGCACCGCCGCCCCGCGAGGTCGCAGCGCAAAGTCAGCCGGCCACGCCCGCAAAAGAAGCTGCGCCGCGCCGATCGCTTTGCCGATTTGGAACCGAACCGCCCGCGCAGCAGCTCGGCCTGCGTGACCCGGGTCGAAGGGTGGGACACGTTGCGCATCCGCAGCGGACCGGGGATCGCCTACCGCGAGATTGGCCGCATCCCGCCCAGCTCTTGCGGTGTCCACCCCGCCGGCAACTGTCGCGGAGCGTGGTGTCAGGTCGGTTGGCGCGGCCAGGTCGGCTGGGTCAACGCCTACTATCTCGAGCAAGGTCATCGGCCAATGCCGAGGCCAAGGTGGTGGGGCTCCTGGGTCCTCGCATTTTGCAGATTTTGAGCATAGCCCTCAATCCCTTGCGCCTCGACACTCGAACGCCGTGTCGACCCGGCCCTGGCCAGTGAATAGCCGCATCTCTGCCCTAAATCCGCCAATCTCGACGCCGACGGTATAATTCAGCCGAGGTCGAGACTGGGGGGAGAGACCTGCGTGCACGAGACACGTTCTAGTCAGGGTCTGCCTGAACGCGACATGCGAAAAACGCACATCATCGAGATTTGCGTGCGCGCGCAGCGTTGGGCATGCCGCGTGCGCGCTCTTGCGGCGATGGCTGCACTTCTGTTCGTCGTTTTAGTTCCACCGGTGCAGGCGCGCGAGTGGCTGACCATGCCCTATGACTGCTCCGTCATTCGGGGCAGGGTGGTGCTCCGTCAGTCCGGCCTCAAACACTACCGCGTCTATGCCAAGCGTGAGGAGCGATCCATTTCGCTTTGCGCCACCCGTGCCGCCAATTCTGGACGCTGCCGGCCCATTGCGATTCACCGCTTCGATTTCGATTGTGGTGGCGAACGCACGAGCTGGATCAAGGCTGCGGCCACCGCTCTCCATGGTTTGCAATGGCGCGCGTCCTTGAACGGTAATCGTCTCCGCCTGCATCCGCCCTCTCGTCGTGGCTCCACTTATCGGTCGCCGTTGCGTGCGCTTCCCGTAGGCTTTGCCCCAGCGCCCGCCGAAGGCGTCAGTTTCGTTGTCTCCGACCACGAGCCCGGGCCGTCGCGCTTCGCTCAGCTCCGCCAGCGCCCGTTGCCGGTGTCCCCCGGGCCGCCGGCCAGTCCCGCGTTGCCGCAACCCCCGGCTGTCGCGGCCGCGCGCGACGCCGAGCAGTTATCATACGCAGTGCACACACCAGACGCGAAGCCGGATGCGGAAGAGGTTGACGCCGCCCCGAAACCTCCGACAGAGCCAGACGACGAAGGCGCCGCAGCGCGCGTCTTGACCGCCACCGGTAGCAGCGCGGCCGCGTGGAAGGTGGCGGTGACGCCGGAACCCGATTTCGCCATGCGGCAATCCTGGCAGTCTGCCTTGCGTCCGCCCGGACCGGCCGGCATGACGATGCTTCTGGCTTTTGGCGGGTTGCTGTTGTCGGCAGGTGCCGTCATGGCGCGCCATCGCCTCGTCGCCCGCATGGGCGAAAGCGCGCCTGGATCTGTCGAGTTGGGCTCGACACCACGCCACAATGACATTCCACCGCCCCCCAAGCCTAAGGTCGCCACGCTGCAAGACCGAGACAACGGCACCAAGGACGATCTGCCGACGCCGCCAGCCGAAGCCACCGCCTCCGGAAACGGCAATGACGCCGAGATGCCAGGCGAGGGGCAATTCGATGCCGTAGACGCCGTCGATCCGCATCAAGCCCCACCCGCTCACGCTGAAACTGTGGGGGAGGCGCACGGCGCTACCGGCCACGATAGCCTGCAGGAATTGCAGGCCACCGCAGAAGCCCTGCGTGGCATCGTCGGCCAGATCGTCACCGACCACGTGCCAGACGGCCCGTTGCGCGGCCTCTTGATTGAGGAGCTCGCCATCATCGGCGCACGCCTGGATGGCCCAGAACTCGCCATCGCGCGCGTTACGGGTGACGAGCAGGCGGCATCTGCCATCTATGCCCAGGCCGTCGTCGACCTCGAACGCGCCCGCACCCTTGCCCTAATTGAACACGATCGTGCTGTTGCACCGCGTCACGACGTTGATTCCGTCGCTGACAGCCTCGACAAGGCCTGCGCGTTTCTCGGCGTCAATCCGAATGCCGAACCCGCTGTCGTCAAGAAGGTGGTCATGGCCTTGCGCCAGAACTGGCATCCTGATCTGGCCAGCGACGAGGCGGATCGCCAGACACGTGAGGCCAGGATCAAACAAATCAACGCGGCCTGGGATCTGATCTGCGAGCGCTAAAGTCGTCCGTGTCCCGACGGCGGAGGGCGCGTGCCGCTTGCAAGCGTGCGACGACGCGCAGCCCGCGCCTCTGCTATTGGCGCAACCACTGCGAGGCACCCTCCGGCATGGCGCGGTCAACGCCACCATGGCGCATGCGGGCAAGATGTGGTGAGATCGCCGCCGTCGCCGCTCTGGAAACGTCAGGCCGGCGACAAACGCCGTGGGCAGCCGCCAGCGACGCACCCATATGTCGCAATGTCCGCCCGCCGAACCCATCGCCTGCCCACCATCGTGGAAACCTGCCATGACCGCTAGCGCGACCGCTGCCATGACTGCGACCCTGGACCGCCTGAGCTCCGAGAACGAGCGCCTGCACGCCTTCACCGTTGTCTTGCGCGAAACAGCTCTGGCCGAGGCGCAATTGGCTGACGCACGCGCCGCGGCAGGCGACAGCGGGCGTCCCCTTCACGCCATGCCGATTGGGGTCAAGGATATCATCGATGTCGGCGGCGTCGTCTCCGGTTGCGGATCGCTGACCAGACGCAACGCCAAACCCGCTGAGCGTGATGCCCACGTTGTGGCCCGTCTGCGTTCGGCAGGCGCCATCGTGCCGGCCAAAACACATACAGTCGAGTTTGCTTTCGGCGGCTACGGTACCAATGTCACGATCGGCACGCCCTGGAATCCATGGGACCGCAAGGTCCATCGCATTCCCGGCGGATCGTCGTCAGGATCCGGCGTAGCCGTTGGCGCTGGCCTGCTGCCGGTAGCGTTGGGAACGGACACCGGCGGCTCCGTGCGCATTCCCGCCGCACTATGTGGCTGCGTCGGTCTCAAGACTTCCGTTGGTCGTGTCAGCCGGGCGGGCGTCGCCCCGCTGTCCCAGCTTCTGGACTCGATTGGGCCGCTGGCCCGTGACGTCCGCACGGCAGCTGAGGTGTTCAATGCCATGCAGGGACCGGACCCCGCAGACCCCACCACGACGGCCATCGAACCGGTCGATGCCATGGCCGATCTCGAGCGATCGATCGCCGGACTGCGGATCGGGCGCATCGCCGATGACGATCTGCCGATGATGAGTGCCGAAACGCGTACCGACTTTGCTGCCGCTGTCGATCGCCTCGCCGGCCTCGGTGCCAGCATCGCACCGGTCAAGCTTCCCGGCTCCATCGACGGTTGGGGCAACTTGTGTGGCCAGTTCATCGCCGCGGAATGTTACGCCAAGTGGCAGTCGTTGGCCGATGATCCCAACTCCGGCCTGGCCGCTCCCATCCGTGCCCGCATGCTGTCCGGCCGCGCCATCACCGCCGCCCAGTACTTGCAGATGATCGAAGCGCGCGGCGCGGCCATCAAGCGTTTCCTCTCAGCCATCGATCGCCTCGATGCGCTTGTCCTGCCAACCATCCCCTTCCCGGCAATCCCAGTCGCTGAGGTGGATGAGACGCGCGCTCCGATGGCGCTCTACACCCGCTGGGTCAATTACCTGAACCTGTCGGCAATTGCGCTGCCGACAACGCTCTCGTCGACAGGCTTGCCGTTGAGTTTGCAAATCGTCGTCCGTCGGCTCGATGAGCCGCTGGCTCTGCGCATCGCCAGTGCTTTCGAGGCGGCGCGCGGGCAATTCCCGTCGCCAGGCGCCTGACAAGTGGAGGCAGAGCACATGCTGCGAAAGAAAATATCTGGCTTCGTCGCCGCACTGGTCCTGTCCGTTGCTGCCCATCTCAATGGGTCAGCCCTGGCACAGACCGCCGGCAGCCGCGCAACCGGCGATGGCGCACCCGTCACGGTGACGTCACCATGGGCACGCGCCACACCTGGCGGCGTCAAGGTCGGCGGAGCGTTCCTCACCATCACCGGCCATGGCCACGCCGATACCCTGATCCGCGCCCGCTCGCCCCGCGCCACCAGTGTCGAGCTGCACACCCATTTGCACGACGCCGGCGTTATGCGCATGCGCCGCGTGGACGAAATACCCATTCCTGCATCAGGCAATGTCAAGATGCAGCCGGGCGGCTACCACATCATGCTGATCGACTTGAAAAAGCCGCTAACTGAGGGTGAAACCATCCCTCTGATCCTGGAGTTCAAGCGGTCGGGGAGGTTGCCGTCTCGGTGCCCGTTCTGAAAAATCGGCTCGCCTGGACCTGACGGTAAAACAGGCTCAGGGCACCACAATGCACACGGTGGACACATGAAGCACTGAAGTCGCCGGTCGGCCCGCCTCGGCTGGCAGACAGCGACGGCCCGTCACCGCTTGCTTCGCTTTACCTTAACCAAGCGCGAAAAGCGGATCTACGAGCGGCTCGTCGTTTCTTGCGCTATGATGCCCTGACCCACGAATGCGGTTATGTTCAGGCGCCAACGTCACGTGAAAACAAGCCCCCTCGGAGAGCCTGCTGTGCTCGACGCACTGCAACTCGCAGTCCTCAATCGGTTCTCGCCGCCTCCCGTAGATGAGCGCGAGGCTGCCTATGCCCACAAAAGCAAGTTGCGGACACTTCTCGGAGAGAGCTGGGTCGCCAGTCTCGAGGGGTTGGTCGTGGCTGATTTCGGCTGCGGCCACGGTTACGAGTGCGTGGAGCTCGCCACCGTCGCTGGCAAAGTCATTGGCGTCGACATCGAGGCCAATGCGCGCCTGTTGGCACAGCAACGCACGGCGCAATTGCCCAATGTCGTCATTACCGATCGTTTGACCGAGCCGGTTGATGCCATTGTGTCGCTCGACGCCTTCGAGCACTTCGCAGACCCTGAGATGATCCTGCGGCTGATGTCGGATGCACTCGCACCGGGCGGCCGTATTCTCGCCAGCTTCGGCCCCACCTGGTACCATCCCCTAGGCGGCCATTTCTTCAGCGTTTTCCCGTGGTCACACTTGATCTTCTCGGAGCAGGCGCTGCTGCGCTGGCGCCAGCGCTATCGGCCAGACCGGCCCAAACGCCTGAGTGATGTCGAGGGTGGGCTCAATCGCATGACGATTGCGCGCTTCGAGCGTATGGTAAGCGCTTCGGGGCTTAAGGTCGCGTCGTTCGATCCCGTGCCGATCCGGCGTTTGAGGTGGCTGCACTCGCGCCTGACGCGGGAATTCACCACAGCCATTGTGCGGGTCATCCTGGTCAAGGCTTGAGCCTGCCCAACCACCCGAGCCAACCGCTGGTGCAAGCCGCATCAATACCGAAATTGGCCTATGCAACGTCTGGCGGCCAGTCGAACGATGGCGTCACAGCGTCCAACCCGGCCTTCCCCGCCACTGACACCGCCGGATTAGCGAAGCATTAATCGTATCCTCCTGGTTATCATCACGAATTCTGGCTGCGCCATCATCTCTGCCATAAATTGATCATAGTTCAGTTTTAGGATTGTGATCAGCGTCACCCAAACTGGAGGCGCTGGACCAAAGGCGCCCGCCCGTTCGGCGCCCAACCTGAGCTAAGCCATGTTCCGCCGTTTCGTCCGCAAACTCACGGCCAAGATCCTCGGTCCGCTTGCGCGGGCCAGCCAACTGATCCTGGACGCCGAGGCCCGTCTTGCGCTGCCGCCCCGGCTTCAAGAGAATAGCGACAAGGATATGCAACCGAAGGCCGGCGTGGTGATCGCCGCACCTCATCTCCGCGTCTACGAGGGCGGACGGTCCAAGCTGGCCCCTGCAGGTGATGGACCCCTTGGCAGGCCCATGCCACTGCCCGGCACACCACCCTCTGTACGGGCCATGTGATTCGTTAACCGTGATCGACTAAACATCTGGTTGAAATTACATTTCTTGGCGTGAGCCGTGGCAGGCCCGTCATGCGAGAGGATCGGTGATGTTCAAGACGCTGATGATGTCACGCCGCTTCGCACCGCTATTCTGGTGCCAGTTCTTCTCGGCGCTGAATGATAATTTCCTGAAATCTTCACTCGGCCTCATGGTGCTTTACAAGCTTGGAGCCGACCACGGCGCTGCTCTTGTCACCCTGGCCACAGCCGTGTTCATGGCGCCCTTCTTCATCCTGTCGGCGCTGGGCGGTGAACTCGCCGACAAGCACGACAAGGCCTGGATGGCTGAACGCATCAAGCTCGCTGAAATCGGCGTGGCGTTCGTTGCTGCCACCGGTTTCATGACGGGATCGATCGTACTGATGTTCGTGGCGCTTGGTCTTTACGGCGTCATTGGCGCCCTGTTCGGCCCGATCAAATATGGCATTCTCCCCGATCAGCTGTCCGAGCACGAGATCACGGCCGGCAATGCGCTGGTCGAGGGCGGCACGTTCCTGGCCATTCTTGCTGGCGCTGTCGCCGCTGGGTGGGCCGTTTCTTCCCATCAGGGTCCGATGTTGATCGCCACCGGCGCCATGAGTCTGGCCGTCGCCTGCTGGCTCGCCGCCCGGATGATCCCGAAGACCGCAGCCGGCGATGCCGGCATCGCCATCACCCGCAATCCCCTTGCGTCCACCTTCCGCCTGCTTGGCGAGTTGAAGGCCAACCACCGCATTTGGATCGGCGCCCACATCGTGTCGTGGTTCTGGCTGGTTGGCGCCGTCGTCCTGTCGCTGCTGCCGACCTTGATCCGCGATCGCCTGGGCGGCACCGAGGGCGTCGTAACGCTGGCAATGGTCGCTTTCACCATCGGTATCGGCGCCGGCTCCGCCATGGCCGCGCGCGCCAGCAGGCTCGCGCCCCAGCCTGGCTCTGGTCCCCGTCGGCGCATTCCTGATGGCCATTTTCGCCGGCAAGTTGGCCTTCCTCGTGTGGTCGGCGGTTCCCCACGCAACCGATCGGCCCGCTCGAATTGCTCTCCAGGCCTCAGCGGCTGGCCGCTGATGATTGCCTTGACGGCCTGCTTACGCCGGCGGTCTCTACATCGTCCCTTCGTTTGCGGCCGTCCAGTCCTGGGCCGCACCTGAGCGCCGTGCCCGCTCGGTCGCAGCCGTCAACATCCTCAATGCCGCCTACATGACCGTCTCGGGCCTCGCCATTGCAGCGCTGCAGGGCCAAGGCGTCGGTCTCGCCACGCTCTTTCTGGCGCTGGCTCTCGCCAACCTCGTCGTCATGGGGCTGGTGCTCTACGCCTGGGGCCGCGATGGCGTGCAGGATCTTGGCCGCTTCATTTTCCAGCTCTTCCTCCGCCTCGAGGTCAAGGGTCTCGAGAACCTGCCGGCCAACGGCGAGCGCACCATCATCGCGCCGAACCACGTGAGCCTGCTCGACGGCCCGCTCATGCACACGGTTCTGCCGGGCCACGCTGCCTTCGCCATCGATACCGCCATGGCCGCCAATTGGTGGGTCAAGCCGTTCCTGAAGGTGATCAACTTCCACACCCTCGATCCGACCAAGCCGCTCGCCACCCGCGCCCTCGTCAATATCGTCAAGGAGGGCCGCACCATCGTCATTTTCCCCGAAGGCCGCTTGACGGTCACCGGTGGCCTGATGAAGGTCTACGACGGCACCGCCATGATCGCCGACAAGGCCGATGCCTGGATCGTGCCGGTTCGCATCGAGGGGCCGCAACGCTCGGGCTTCTCCTACATGCGCCCGACCCAGATCCGCAAAGCCTGGTTCCCCAAGACCACCATCACCATCCTGCCCCCCCGCAAGCTCGAGCTCGACGCCGAGCTGAAGGGCAAGGTCCGTCGCCAGGCTGCCGGCGCCCGCCTGCAGGACATCATGGTCGACACCGCCGTTGAAACGGCCAGCATCGACCAAACCTTGTTCCAGGCGCTGGTCGAGGCCAAGGAACAGCGCGGCACACGCAAGAAGCCCGCCGTCGAAGATCCGCTCGGCACCAAACTCTCGTACAAGAAGCTCATTCTCGGCGCCCAGGTGCTGGGCGAGAAGCTGGTCGACCTGGCCCCCGAAGGCAAGGCCATCGGCGTGCTGCTTCCCAACTCGGCAGGCGTCGCCATCACGTTTTTCGCGTTGCAGGGCGTCGGTCGTCTCGCCGCCATGATCAACTTCACCGCCGGCCCGGTGAACGTCGTCGCCGCCTGCCGCGCAGCCGAAGTCAAGGTCGTGCTCACTTCGCGAACCTTTGTCGAGAAGGGCCGCCTCGAAGGCCTCATCGCCAAGATCACCGAGGCCGGCATCCGTCTGGTCTATATGGAAGATGTACGCGCCAGTATCGGCTTGGCCGACAAGCTGCGGGCCCTCCTGCGGGGGAACCGCCCACTCGTCCACCGCTCACCCGATGATCCTGCCGTGGTGCTGTTCACGTCCGGCTCCGAGGGAACGCCAAAAGGCGTCGTGCTCTCGCATCGCAACCTTCTGGCCAACGCAGCCCAGTGTCTCGCCCGCGTCGCAGCCGATGGTGAGGACAAAGTGTTCAACGTGCTGCCCGTGTTCCACTCCTTCGGCCTCACGGGCGGCATGATCATGCCGTTGGTCGGCGGCATCCCCGTCTACCTCTATCCTTCCCCGCTCCACTATCGCATCGTGCCCGAGCTGGTCTACCAGACCAACGCCACCATTCTGTTCGGCACCGATACCTTCCTGACCGGCTATGCCCGCACAGCCCACCCCTACGACTTCCACAACGTCCGCCTCATCATGGCCGGCGCCGAGGCCGTCAAGGATCGCACGCGTCAGGTCTACATGGAGAAGTTCGGCGTCCGCATTCTGGAAGGTTACGGCGTCACCGAGACGGCTCCTGTGTTGGCCATGAACACGCCGCTCGCCAATCGGCCGGGAACGGTCGGTCGCCTGTCGCCGCTCATGAAAGCCAGGCTCGATCCCGTGCCGGGCATCGAGGACTGCGGACGTCTGTCGGTCTCCGGCCCCAACGTCATGCTCGGCTACTATCGCGCCGAGAACCCGGGCGTCCTCGAGCCCCCCGCCGGCGGCTGGCATGATACGGGCGATATCGTCGCCATCGACGCAGACGGCTACATCCGCATCAAGGGCCGCGCCAAGCGCTTTGCCAAGATCGCCGGCGAGATGGTGTCCTTGTCGGCAGTCGAAGCCATGGCCGCCGAGCTTTGGCCGCAAGCGCTTTCCGTCGTGGTCGCCATGCCCGATGCCCGCAAAGGCGAGCGCCTGGTGCTGGTGACGACCGAGGCCAATGCCGCGCGAGCCGAATTCCTGCGCCACGCCCGCCTCAAGGGCGCGACCGAGCTGGCGGTTCCCGTCGACTATCTCGTGGTCGATCGTGTGCCGCTGCTGGGCTCGGGCAAGCCCGATTATCAGGCAACGACCCGCCTCGTCATCGAGAAGGTTGCCCAAACTGCCGAGCCAGAGATGCCCGCCGCCGCTGACGCAGCCGAGTGATGTGGGCTGCGGCTGGCGCGGGCTCCCGGATCAGGTGTAGAAAGGGCTGGCGTAAACAGTATGAAGGCGCCGACCATGCCACCTCTGATCGCAGCTGCCCTGATCGGCGCCGGCCTTTACGTCGGCGCCCGCGTCATACGTGAGATCGCGAGCCTCGTGGCCAGCGACAAGCCGGTGCACCCGGCCGCCGCCGACAGCAAGGTGGCCACGCGCGATCTGGGCCACCTCGAGCTGGACCCCACGACCGGCGTTTACCGGCCCAAGCAGGATTGAGCCCACCTACCGGAGCGAAGCGCCCAGCAGGTCGCGCGCGATGACGTGGCGCTGCACCTCGTTGGGGCCCTCGCCCACACGCCGGATGCGAAGCTCCCGGTACCAGCGCTCGAACGGGAAATCCTTGGTCATGCCGTAGCCGCCGAAGATCTGCATCGACCGGTCGACCACACGCCCCGCAGCCTCGCTCGCAACCAGCTTGGCAAGCCCCGCCTCCATACGGAACGGCTCGCCCGCATCGCACTTGGCAGCCGCCGCAAGACACATCAACGTCGACTGCCGCAAGTCGATCTCGTTGTCGACCAGCATCCACTGGATCGCCTGGCGCGAGGCGAGCTTGGCCCCGAATGTCTCGCGTTGCTTGGCATAGTCGATGGCGAGTTCGTGCGCCTTGTAGGCCGGCGCCAGGCATTGCGCCGCATAGGGAATGCGCTGGCGCGACAGCCGCTCGTTGGCGATCCCAAAACCCTTGTTGAGCTCGCCCAGAATGGCACTGTCGGGAACCTTCATGTCCTCGAAGCCCAGTTCGGTAGCATAGTGCGAGGACCTCAAGGTGTGCACGATGCGCCGCACATGGAAGCCAGGATTGCTGGTCTCGACGATGAAGCAGGTGACGCCGCCGCGGCCGGCCTCGGGATCGGTTCGGGCAAACACCAGGCCGAAGTCGGCCTTGTCCGCGCCCGAGATGAACACCTTCGAGCCGTTGATCGTCCACCCTTCATTGGTCTTGACCGCACGCGTGCGGATGGCGCGCGCCGGGTCCGACCCGCCTGAAGGTTCCGTCAGGCCGAAGAACGCACGCTTCTCGCCTCGCAGCATGGGATAGAGATACTTCTCCTTTTGCTCATCCGTCGCTTCGTAGAGCTGAGCGAGGCCGGCGGCGCCAAACACGCCGTAGCAGGGTACATAGAGGCCGGCGCGATGCTGGCCCATCTCGATCGCCAGCAAAACCCGCGTTGTCATGTCGATCCCAGGCCCACCGAATTCGGCGGGGATATCGAGGCCGTAGAGGCCCATCGATTTCACCTTGTCGACAAGCCGCTGGCGGTCCTCCTCCGGCAGCTCGCTGGCATCGGGATCGAGCTTGTCTTCCAGCGGCACGATCTCTTCGCGCACAAAACGGCGAACCTGCGCCACGATGGCCTTTTGCTCTTCTGAGGGTTCGAAGTTCATGTGGGGCGTCCTATCTGGCAATTTCGGGGTTATAGCGGGCTCAGCCGGCCGAGCTTGGGCAGGGGTTTGCCGACATTTCCAGCCGGCACCCCGCCGTGGTCGTGCACGTGCAGCATCAGCAGTTCCTGGTAGCGCGTCGTGTATTGCTGGTTGATCTCGACGCGGAATTGGCTCGCGCCCTCGGGCAGGTCGCCGAGCATCTTTTCGATCTCGCTCCGCACGCCGAACAGCGAGCGCCCTCCTGCCATGCCGATGAAGACGACATGACCGTCACCGTCCGCAAGTTGAAACACGCCCAGCTGCCCCGGCAATTTCTTGATGTTCTCAGGCGTCAGCGCAACCCACGCCTTGGTCATGCGAATGGCCATCTGCGGCCCCTCCTCGGTTCTCAGACATCTGTAACGTGTGTGGCCTCGACCTGCGCGCCCGACTGCTCCAGCAAATCCGCTACCGCCGTCCGCTCGGGATCGGCGCGAAAGGCCTCGAACGCTGCCGGCGAAGCAAACCGCACCACATGCACCTCGAGCGTCCCGTCGACGTTCCGCAAGCGCCGCTCCAGCGTCCCGTCGTGCGCACCGAGCAAGCGCAGAACCGTGTCCTCGTAGGCCTGGAACGCGGCAACGCCGGCCGGTGGAATATGCGCCACCACCGCAAGCGTGATCCCGCTCATGGCCAGCCAGCCCTCTGCCTGTGCCCTGCCCCTGTCCCCACCGTCATGCGCGCCGATGGCCCAACACGTCGGGATTGACGACATTGATCGGCGCTCCCCCGGCCCAGGCGTTGATCTGGTCGAAGATGTCGGTGAACTGCAACTCGTACTCCTCGCGCGTGACATAACCGATGTGCGGCGTACACAGGGCATTCGGCAGCTTCAGCAGTGGGTGGTTCGGATCCCGAACAGGCTCCTCCTCGAACACATCCACCGCCGCCATGCCCGGCCGTCCGGCCGTAAGGGCCGCCTCCAGCGCACCCGGCGCGATCAGCCCGGCACGGCTCGTATTGACCAGCAGCGATGTCGGCTGCATCCGCGCCAGATCGCCGGCTGTAACGATGCCACGCGTGGCGTCCACCAGCCGCATGTGCAATGAGACCACATCGCTGCTCTCCAGAAACGCCTCCTTGCTCGTTGCCACGTGCCAGCCCTCGGCACGGGCCTTGTCGCGGCTCGCTTCCCGCGCCCACACCTGCACGTTCATGCCGAACGCGCGGCCATATTCGCCAACGGCAAGCCCGATCCGGCCCCAACCCCAGATGCCCAGCGTCTTGCCGCGAACCGAGCGGCCGACCTCATGCTGCCAGGTGCCGGCTTTGAGGCTCGCGACTTGCTCGGGCAGTTGGCGCATGGCAGCGAGCACAAGCAGCCACGTCAGCTCCGCCGTCGCATACGACGGCGTTCCCGGATGCTGGCTCGACGACACCACGATCCCGAGCTTGGTGCAGGTATCGATGTCGATGTGCGGAAACACGCTGCGCTGGCTGATCAGCTTAAGGTTCGCCAAACGCTCCAGCAGAGGCGTGCGGATCTTCGTACGCTCGCGGATGAGCACCAGCGCCTCCGTCTCGGCCAGCCGCTCCGCCAGCTTGTCCACGTCCTGCACATGATCGTTCCAGACCGTTACATCGTGGCTGTCCAGCTTGGCAAAGCACGGCAGCGTCCGCACGGTGTCGAAGTAATCATCCAGGATCGTGACCTTCATGGAAGCTCAGCGCCTTTCCGCGTCATGCCAGGGCTATACGCCCTTGAAGTTTGCCTTGCGTTTCTCGAGGCGTGCCCGCATGCCCTCTTGCCCATCTTGCGACGTCCGCGCCTTGTCGACCAGAAGGTCCACGTCCTCGTGCGGGATGTGATCGCGGAACTGCATCTCGCGCGTGATCAGAGCCTTCATGGCTTTCAGCGACAAAGGTGCGTTGTCGGCAAGACGCTGGATCACGGCCTGCGCGGCTTTTTCCAGATCATCGTGCTCGGCCAGATGCGAGATCAGCCCGAGCTTGTGGAAATCCTCTGCGGGTAACGGATCGCCGAGCAGCAGGATTTTCTTGGCAATGACGGGGTTGGCGACTTCAAGGATCTTTTTGGCGAGAAACCAGCTCGGCGCCAACCCGACCTGGGCGAGCGACATGCCAAACCGCGCTTTTTTCGAGGCAACCACGATGTCGCAATGCAGTGCCAGCTCGTTGCCGCCTGCAATGGCGTCGCCCTGGACAATGCCGACCACCGGCAAGGGATACATCTCGATCGCATGCAGCATGTGCTCGATGCCGCTCTCGCCCTGCGGATTGTCGCGCCGCCATTTGAGGTCCAGCCCCGCACAGAAAACGGGCCCCGCACCGCGGATCACCGCCACCCGCTCGGTTGCCGCCGGCGGCGCCTCGAACGCGGCCTTCATCAATTTCATGGTCTCGCCGTCGAGCGCATTACGCTTTTCCGGTCTGTTCAGCGTGACGGTGCGTACCGCCCCATCCACGTTCCACTCGACGCTGGCCATGATCAACTCCCGTTGTCCCGCTGGTTGTCTGGATTGGCCCAATCATAGGCACGAAGGGGTGGCGGCGGGCAACCCACGAGATCGCTGCAGTCTTGGCCACGGCCGCGCCGCCAATCTACCGGCCGCGAGCTGCGTGGCAAAACTGGCTTGGTGGTGCCCGGCTTGCTAGTTTGAGCCCGCCCCCAGCAATCATGGACGCCATCGCCGGCAGGCGCCTGGGATCGCGACGCGGGCAGATGGCACAGGGGCCCTGGCATGGGTATGGGGGATGGCGGCAATGACGCGCAGGCAAAAGCGTTTGTTGGTGCGAGTCGTGCTGATGGCGGCGGTCGCGACCTTGATTTTCGCCCGCTACACCTCGCCCCGGTCCACATTCAAGACGACGCCGATCAACCGGCAAGCCCCCGCCGAGCGGCCTTGACGAAGAGCCGATCGCCCCCTTCAGAAGCCGTCGGCTCAGCGATTGGCGCCAAGCCCCATCCTCGGCTCCGCGCCAGATGTCAAAGCCTCACGCAGACGGCCATAATCGAGGCGCTGGGTCTTGGCCGCGGTTGCCGAGGCCGTGTCAGCGGCTGCTGCAACCGGTGGCTCAGGTGCGAGTGCGCGGGCGAACAGGTCGGCATCGATGGGTTCGGAAGGCATGCGGTGGAACGGTTTAGCCGGTTTGGGCGCGGGGCGGGTGAGCGCATGGCCCGGCTGTTTCGCGATGTCGCGTGGCTTGGCGACCGTGTGCTGGCGCGCCGAGGCCCTGCGGGGCAGAAGTGGCGGCACGACGACTGCGGGTGACGCGCGCGCTGCGGCGGCGGTGGTCGGTTGCGTGTTGCGGTCCTCACGCAAACGCATGGGCCCGATCGCTGGCTGCGCCTCCTGCTCCGGGTCGATGCCCGGCAGCGTCCGGGGTGGCAGATCGGCATGCGCCGGCGCCATGACATCCCGCCAAACTTCGGCGGGGAGGCCGCCGCCGGTAACCCTTTTCATGGGGCTGCCATCATCGTTGCCAAACCACACCCCGCCGACGAGGTGCGAGGTGTAGCCGACGAACCAGGCATCTCGGAAATCCTGTGTTGTGCCCGTTTTGCCGGCAACTTGATGGCGATGCAGTGCTGCACGCCGGCCGGTCCCGAACACCACGGCGCCGTTCAGCATGGTGTTCATGTCGCCGACCGTGGTTGGTGCAACCACAGTTTGCCCTGGCGTCGTCCGGTGCTCGTAGATGATTTGCCCGTCGTCCAGGCGGATACGCGAAATCGCGTACGGCGCAATCGCCTGCCCGCCGGCCGCGAACACACCGTAGGCACCGACCAGCTCCAACAAACCGACTTCGGAAGTGCCAAGCGCCATCGAGGCGTCGGGGCGCAATTTCGACCGGATGCCAAGGCGGCTGGCCACGGCTTCGATGGCTTGACCGCCGACTTCCTGTTGCAGGCGAACGGCAATGGTGTTGACGGAGCGGGCCAGCGCCTGGGCGATGGTGATGGGCCCGCGATACCGCCCGTCGTCGTTGCGCGGGCTCCAGCCGTTGATCTCGATCGGCGCATCCGAGACGAGAGTTTGCGGCGTCATGCCGTGCTCGAGCGCAGCGAGATAAACCAAGGGCTTGAATGCTGAGCCCGGTTGCCGGCGCGATTTCGTGGCGCGGTTGAACTGGCTTTCGGCAAACGACCGCCCCCCAACCAGCGCGCGCAGCCCGCCGGATGTATCGATCACGGCCATCGCCGCCTGATCCACATTGTCCGTCTTCCCGCGTGCCGCCAGCACGCGCGCGACCGTCGATTGCGCTTGCTTTTGCAGCGCTGCGTCGATGGTCGTCTCGACGATCACCTCGCGCCGTCCGACGCTGGCAATGGGTGGCAAGTGGTCGAGCACGTAGTCGACGGCATATTCGAGACCGGTTGTCTTTCGCCCGGCATTGGGATCGGCAAAGCGCACGGAATGGCGCTTGGCTGCCGCGTGCGCACCCGGGCTGAGAAAGCCGGCTGCCTGCATCGCCTGCAGGACGATCCGGGCCCGTGCGCGGGCATAGCCGGGGTTGGTCAATGGCGAGTACTTCGACGGCGCCTTCAGCAGTCCTGCAATCACCGCCGCCTCCGCAACCGTCACGCTACGGGCGGGTTTGTTGAAATAGCGTCGCGCTGCTGCCTCGACGCCGTAGGCGCCGCCGCCGAAATAGACGCGATTGAGGTAGAGTTCGAGAATATCGCGCTTTGTCAGCCGCAATTCCAGCCACAGCGACAGCACGAGTTCATCGAGCTTGCGCGAAAGCGTGCGCTCGGTGGAAAGAAACAGGTTCTTGGCAAGCTGCTGGGTGAGCGTTGAGCCACCTTGCACCGTGCGGCCGGCGCGCAGGTTGGCCAGCGCAGCCCGCAACAGGCCGCTTGGATCCAGTCCCCAATGATCGTAGAAGCGCCGGTCTTCGGTCGCGACAACGGCGTTGACCAGGTGCCGCGGCATCTGGTCGAACTTGATGAAGGCGTTCCTCTCGCCCCGTTCGGCCAGAACAGAGCCGTCTCGCGCCAGGATCCGCACAATGGGACCCGCCTCGTTGATCGAAAGCGCGCGGGGATCGGGAAACTTGATGGTGTAGCGAATGAACTGCACCGACAGCAGCACCATGATCGCGATGCCCGCGCACACGCCAGCCCTCACGAGCCGCCGCACCCACCGCCCGCGCCGTTTGCCAAGCCGCACATCTGAGCCATTTGCACTGGCGTTTTCGGTATTTGTCTGGCCGTCTGCCACCACTCTACCCGCGTCCGCGCCACACCTTCGGACCCGTGTCGAGCCCGCCGAGAGTCCAAACAAAAGCTTAAATGGCAGCCTTTAATTTGCGCTTAATTGAAACCGCTTTGCACCCGGCTACCTGCCCATTGGCAAAGCGAGGCGCTGCCCTGTCCGCCGTCGCAGGCGTCGCCCGCTCAAAGGCGTTGGCCGTGCCGGCTAATCTCAACTGTTGCCACACGCCAAGGGAGAGGCGACAGTTGCGCCAGAAGGTGCATCATCGACAATCGATCGCACGGAGAGCCAGATGCTCAGCTATCGCGTCACCGAGTTCGGAACCCCACTGGTCGCCCAGGAAGAGCCGACGCCCGTACCCAAGGGCCGCGAAGTGCTGATCCGCACGACGGGTTGCGGCGTCTGTCACAGCGACGTGCACCTGCATGAAGGTAGCTTCGATCTGGGCGGCGGCCGCAAGGTCGACATGAGCCGCAGCGTCGGCCTTCCCCGCACCCTCGGACATGAAATCGTGGGCGAGGTCGTGGCGGTTGGCAGCGAGGTCAAGTCTGCCGAGGCCGCGGTCGGCCAGGCTCGTGTGGTTTATCCATGGATCGGTTGCGGCAGTTGCCCGATCTGTCAGTCGGGCGAGGAACACTTGTGCAACAAGCCGCGGGCTCTCGGCGTCAATGCCGACGGCGGCTATGCAACCCATGTTCTTGTGCCGGACCCCAAATACCTCTTTGCCTTCGATGGCCTCGACGACGCTTTAGCTGCAACCTACGCCTGCTCTGGCCTCACAGCCTTCGGCGCGCTGAAAAAGGCCGCGGAAGCCGTCAAAGGCGGCGGCGATCTCCTCATCATCGGAGCCGGAGGGGTCGGGCTGTCGGGGGTGCGCATGGCGGAAGCCGTAACGGGCGTCAAGCCGATCGTGGCCGACGTCGACCAGTCGAAATGGGCCGCTGCCCGCGAGGCTGGCGCTCGCGAGACGATCGATCCAAGAGATCCCAGATCGGGAAAAGCGCTCTACCGCATGACCGGCGGTGGCGTTGCCGCGGCCATCGACTTTGTCGGCGCCGCCGCATCGTTCACGTTCGGTTTCAACGCATTGCGCAAAAGTGGGCGGCTGGTTGTGGTCGGTCTTTTCGGCGGTAGCGCCGAACTTCCCGTCCCCATGATCCCGCTCAAGAACGCAACGGTGATGGCCTCATACGTCGGAAACCTCGATGATATGCGCGAACTCATGGCCTTGGCGCTGAGCGGCAAGGTGCCAGCCCTGCCCATCGCCACACGGCCACTGGCCGAGGCCGGCAACGTGCTGGCAAGCCTGGCGGACGGCAAGATCGTGGGCCGCGTCGTCTTGCGCCCCTGACCCAGGCGAACACGCCGGCCCGCACGCGGTTTGCTGGCACGATGATTGCTCTGTGCGACTGGTCGGCCCGGATCGCTACAGCTCCCAGGGTGAGGCGCAACGCGCCGCCTGCCGCTGAAGCCGCCGGGGTCTGCTCGCAAGGAGCCGAAGCGTGCATGCGCACATCATTCCGGGCCACTCGCCAAGGCTGCCAGCCTGCTGCGCCAGCAGGGTGTCCTCGGCGCCCTGCGCCATCTACAAGTGGTCGGCCTGCACCAGGCTCACGCCGCCTTCGACCTGGCCTTCCGATCGGGCGGCGCGCGCGATACCACCTGCTCCAAAATGGAACTCGCCGGGCTCACCATAGCCAGCCTCAATCGCGAGGCAGGCGTGCACTATCTTCCCACCCCCTGGCGCGTTCTCGATTGGCTGCATGCAATGCTGCCACCACCCGATGCCCGGTGGAGCTTCGTCGACCTCGGTTGCGGCAAGGGCCGGGCGCTCATGTCCGCCGCAGCGCGACCCTATGGCCGCGTCATCGGTGTCGAGTTTGCGCGTGAGCTGGCGCAATTGGCCGCCGCCAATGTCGCAACGTCCATCTCGCGCCGCGCCGGGTCCATCGAGATCGTCGAGGGCGATGCCGCCGACTTCAAGCTGCCGGCCTCGCCGTTGTGCGTTTACCTGTTCAATCCATTCGGCCCACCGGTGATCGAGCGCGTGGCCGAGAACCTCGCGCGAACCTATGGCGACACGCCAAGGCCCATTTTCGTGGCTTACCTCAATCCCCGGCACGCCGAACTCTTCGATGCGCTGCCGCAATTCCAACGCGTCCCCACCGGTCGCGCCATGGGCATGAAGTTGGCCCTGCTAAGCCCCTATCGCCTGCACCTCTACGCCACGCCCGAAGCCATGGCACTGCTGCCCGAAGCGCAGAGTGACAGGACACCGCCGGTCACACCGGCAGGGGCACCCCTGTCTCGGTGAATGCGGCGCGCTGGCGCTCGGCCACCTGGTCGAGATCGAAGCCTTCGATCGTCTCGTTGAAGATGCGGTAGTAGTTGAGCCGCGCATCGAGATGCAGGAACACGCCGCCAAGCCC
Organism: Hyphomicrobiaceae bacterium; assembly: GCA_041397705.1. GTDB lineage: Bacteria > Pseudomonadota > Alphaproteobacteria > Rhizobiales > Hyphomicrobiaceae. The sequence continues at coordinate 51,151 of JAWKWC010000020.1, read as the reverse complement.
AATCGCCGCCCGGTCCATGAACACGAACTCGCGCGGCACTTTGATGGGCCCCTTCTGCTTCAGCGCCTCATGCACAGTGAACGCCTCTTTGCGTCCATATTCTCCCGGCGTCGTGCCCTCGGCGATGGAACGCACACGGTCATCCAGCAACGGCCCGTAGATGAAACGCGCCCAGATGTTCAGCACGTCGATCACCTCTTTGGAAAGTCCGCGGAAACCCCAGGTTTCGTAGGCGTGCACGATCAGCGCTTCATTGCCCGTTTCCAGGCCGCGATAGAGATCGATCACGCCTTGCACGAAGCGCGGCTGGAAGGTGCGCATGCAGCCGTAGTCGAGCAGGTTGATCCCCATCGGCCGGCTCTGTCCTGAACCGTCGGCGGCTGGCCCCTCGAACACATTGTAGTTGCCCAGATGCGGGTCGCCGTGAATGACGCCGAAATGGGAAAACGGGTACCACCACGCCCGGACCATGGCCCGCGCGATCTGATTGCGATCTTCCTCGGGCGCATCCTTGTAGTCGATCAGGCGCCGCCCTTCGAGCCACGTCATCGAGAGCAGCCGCTTGGTCGAGAGCTCGGCCACCACCTCTGGCACCCGGATGAGCGCATCGTCCCGGAAGATCAGTCCGTAGAGTGCCGTGTGCCGGGCCTCCAGCTCGTAATCCAGCTCCTCCCGCAGGCGCTCCGAGATTTCCTTGAGGATATCGCCAGTGTCCACCGCCGGGTCCATGCGCGCGTGCACCGCGAAAACGACTCTCAGTTGCGCAAGATCGGCAGCCACCGCCGACTGCATGTCGGGATACTGCAGCTTCACCGCCAGCATCCGCCCGTCGTGCGCCACGGCCTTATGCACCTGTCCAAGCGAGGCCGAGGCTGACGAGTGCGCTTCGAACGACTTGAAGCGCGATTGCCATTCTGGCCCGAGTTCGGCCAGCATCCGGCGCTTGACGAACGCCGGCCCCATTGGCGGCGCTTGAGACTGCAATTGCGACAATTCCCGCGCGTATTCCGGCGGCAGCGCCTCGGGTATGGTGGACAGCAGCTGCGCCGCCTTCATGATCGGCCCTTTGAGGCCTCCCAGTGCCGCGGCCAGCTCCGCCGCATTGCGCCCGCGATCCAGCTCCAGCCCGAACAGACGGCTGCCGGCGACCCGGGCCGCAACCGCCCCCACATTGGTGCCGACTTTGACATAACGCGCCGCGCGCGCTGAAAACCGGTTCTGTTCATCGTCGTCGGACAAGGGCTCTCCTCGCGCAGCAGGAATACGCTGCATCATATCGTGTCCGCCGGCCACTTCGTCCAGCGTGCGCCGATGCCGCGGGGAACGGGCCGACAATTCGGACTGAGATGGGCTGCCCGCTGGCGATCAATCCAGCTCAGGCAGATTGGGCTTGAGCTGGGCCCAGGGCCGCGCCGCCTCGAACAAGGCAGCAGCCTTGATCAGCCGCTGATCTTCACCGCGCCGCCCGACAAGCTGGATCGAGACCGGCAGTCCATCGGAATGCAGCCCCGCCGGCAGCACGATCGCCGGATTGCCGGTGAGGTTGAACGGATGCGTGTAGGGATACCAGGCACGCCGCACCGTATCCACCTTCTGATTGCCGATGGTGATCGGCTCGAACAGGTTCTCTTCGATCGGCAGCGCCGTGCGGGTCAGCGATGGCATGACGATGATGTCGAAGCGCTCGAACCACGATTGCACTTGCCGGTAGAGTTTGGTGCGCAGCATCAGCGCCCGGCCCACATCCTCGCCCGACATCTTGCCGCCCCGGTCCATCTGTCCCACCAGCGTCGGGCTCATGCGGTCGCGCCATTCCGGCAGGAAATGCGCAAACCGCGCATTCCAAAGCGCCGTCGACAGCGTCAGCCAGAACGGTTCGGTTGGTTCGAGATCGTCACCCATGGGTTCGATCGTCGCCCCCATCTCGCCAAAAGCCTCAGCGGCCGACTGCGTCATCGCCAGCACTTCGTGATCGATGATCGTATTGGCGAGGAACGGCCGCCAAGCAATGCGAAGGCCCTTGAGATCGCCATCGGCTTTTGCAGCGGCAACCGACCCTGCGGCCGACATGCCGTAGGAGTGCGGGTCCGAAGGGTCCCAGCCCGCCATCGCTTCGAGCATCAGCGCTGTATCCATCACCGTCCGCGTCAGTGGCGTGATGTAGCTCATGTTTGAGAAGGCATCCGGTGCCGTGTCGTGGGGAATGAGGCCAATCGATTGCTTGAGGCCCACAAGGCCGTTGGCAGCAGCCGGGATGCGCGTCGAGCCGCCGGCATCCGTCGCAACCGCGAGAGGCCCCACGCCGGCGGCAACCGCAGCCGCCGCCCCGCCTGAAGAGCCGGCGGACGTGCGGGTCGCATCCCAGGCATTGCGCGTGCGCCCGAAAAGTGGCGCCTCCGTCCACACCATATGGCCGAACTCCGGCGTCGTGGTCTTGGCAAATAGTATGGCGCCCGCAGCCTTTAGCCGCGCGATGCACACCTGGTCGGCCGCCGGCACGTTGTGCTCGTGCATCAGCGAGCCGAACGTGGTCCGCACTCCCGCCGTATTGACGAGATCCTTGACGTGCAACGGCACCCCGTGCAGCGGGCCGAGCGGCTCCCCCTTGGCCTGCCGCTCATCTGCCGCCGCAGCCGCACTCAGCGCCGCATCGGCCGCAATCGTGATGAAGCAGTTGAGCGTTCTCTGTGCCTTCTCCGCCCTCGCCAGCGTGGCTTTCATGGCCTCCACGGCCGACAGCTTCTTGCTCGCGATCAGCGACGCCATTTCCGAGGCGGGCATGTAGGCAAGATCCGTGGCAGACATGTTGGGGCTCCTTTGCGGCGAGGGCCGGTGTGGGTCGATCATGAGGCTAGGGTAGCGCGTGGCTCTGCCGGCGTGGCTGTCTTCTGCTTGGCTGCCGTTGCCGGCAAAGCTCAGGCGTCGAGGCGCATCGCGAGGCCTGCAGCAGCCATATACTGCTTGGCTTCCCCGATACTGTACGTGCCGAAATGGAAGATCGATGCGGCAAGAACGGCACTCGCATGCCCGTCGCGCACACCAGCGACGAGATGGTCCAGTGTGCCCACCCCGCCCGATGCAATGACCGGAACCGAAACGGCATCGGAGACCGTGCGTGTCAATTCGATGTCGAAGCCGGTCTTCGTCCCATCCTTGTCCATCGACGTCAGCAGGATTTCGCCGGCACCGAGCGCCACCACCTCCCGGGCATAGGCAACGGCATCAAGTCCCGTCGCCTTGCGCCCGCCGTGCGTGAAAATCTCCCATCGCAGCGGCTCGCCCGGCGCCGAAACGCGCTTGGCATCGATCGCCACCACGATGCATTGCGAGCCGAACTTTTCCGCCCCCTCGCCGACGAATTCGCGTCGGAACACAGCGGCCGTGTTGATCGAGACCTTGTCGGCCCCCGCCGTTAGCAACCGGCGAATGTCATCCAGCGTCCGCACGCCACCGCCGACGGTGAGCGGCATGAAGCAGCGCTCAGCCGTTTGCTCCACGATGTGGAAGATGGTGTCGCGGTTCTCGTGGCTGGCCGTAATGTCCAGGAAGCACAGCTCGTCAGCGCCGGCCGCATCATAGGCAGCCGCCGCCTCGACTGGATCGCCGGCATCGATCAGGTCGACGAAACTCACGCCCTTGACGACCCGGCCGTCCTTCACGTCGAGACAGGGAATGAGGCGAACTTTCAGCATCTCTCACAGCCCTTTCTCGCGCGGCTCGCATATTTGACGCCCCCGCTTGGCAGGTCGGCAATCTCGATGATCAGCTTTTTCAGGATCGCATCCGCGAACTCGGCAAAACTTGCCGCAGGGATCATGAAGGCGTTTGGGCCGCCGATCACGTTGCGCAAGTAGTGTTGATCCAGCGTCTTGTCCAGCTCGAGAATGGGAAGACCGTTTATGACAGCGCCGGCAGCAATCGCCTCATCCCGGGCTTCTGTCACCAGCCTGCCGCGGTTGTTGCCACCGTCGCCTGAAATATCGATCACGCTGCGATTTGCAGAGAAGGGCGATGTGGCCAGTAGCATCATGCCCTGGTCGATCGCGCCGCTGATCGAGGTCCCGCCGCCAAAAAGCTGTCGTGGCGAGGCTTCGATGGCGTTGGCAACGGCCAGCATGCTGCCCTGGTCGGAAATGCGCATCCATGGCACCACCTGCGCGTTCTGGCCCGGCCCGGTCCACTGCATCATGGTGACCGCGATCGCGCGCTTGGCACCGGACTGGATGGCCTTGAGAACGCTCGGGTGCCGAAACGCTTCGGCATAGCCGCTTCGCTGCAGGTCGAAGCGCTCGGGACTGACACTTCCCGAGGCATCGACGGCAAGCACCAGTCTGAGATCGACGTCGCCTTCCGCCTGCACGCCCGGACTGAGCAGTATCAAGCTCGCCACCAGAGCCAAAAACAAAGCCCGCCGGCGAAGGAGCCGTTGCAGCCAACCGGACCGGCCTGCGTGCATGTCCGCGGCAGGCTTGGCCCGGCCCTTCTGCGCGTGCGGGGGGACGCCGACTATCTGGTCCATTATGCCACCTGTCGCCCGGCTTACACGTTCTCCGACGCAATCGTATCCTTCAGCACCTCGATCAGCCGCCGACGTATGGCCTCGCGCCGACCCGGTGCCGCAATCTTTTTGGATGTCAGATCGGTGACGTAGAACGCATCGACGGCCCGCTCGCCGAAGGTCGTAATATGCGCCGACGTAATGTCGAGATTGAGATCGGACATGGCGGCCGTCACTTCGTGCAGCAGGCCCGGCCGGTCGAGGCCGACCACTTCGATGACGGTGAACTGATCCGATACGCTGTTGTCGATCGAAACCTCCGGCTCGACATCGAACGTATCGATCATCGCCTGCTGCGAGCGGCGTTTGACGGTGAGCTTGTCAAGCCGGGTTTCGCCTTTGAGCAGCCGCTCGACGGTATCGCTGATCCGCTTGGCGCGTCGTTGTTCGTCGTCGTCACGGTCGAATTCGCGCTTCAACAGGAAGGTATCGAGGGCAGAGCCGTCGCGCGACGTCGAGATTTGCGCGCCGACGATGTTGGCGCCGGCAGCAGCGCACGCCCCCGCAATCAACGACAGCAGCCGCGCATGGTTCGGCGCGAGAATGGTGAGCTCCGTGACGGCCGTGAAGCTGTCGGTCGCAAACAGCGTAGCGAACGGATTTCCCGCATTGCGCGCATGTTCCGCCAGCTTCAGGTGCTCGAGCTGCCGCCGTGTATCCGTCTTCAGCCAATAGTCGTCGTAGTTGTTCTCGATGAACCGATCGATGGCGTCCTTATTGATGCCGGTTGCAGCCTTGCGCAAGGCCTCTTTTGCGGCTTTGACCCGCTCGGAGCTTTCCGCCGTCTGATGGCGCCCGTCGAGCAGCGGCAGCGTCTGATAATAGAGCGTGCGCAGCAGCTGGCCCTTCCATCCGTTCCACGTCGCAGGTCCAACGGCCCTGATGTCGGCCACCGTCAGCAGCAACAGCAGTTTCAGTCGCTCTTCATCCCCGACCAGGTCGGCGAAATCGCGGATCGTTTTCGGATCGGAAAGATCTCGGCTTTGCGCGATGGTGCTCATGTCCAGGTGGTGCAGGACAAGCCACGTCACCAGCTCCGTCTCTTTTTCGTCGAGCCCGAAGCGCGGGGCGAGAACCTGGGCATCGCGGGCGCCGGCAATCGAGTGATCCTCCTCGCGCCCCTTGGCGATGTCGTGCAGCAGCGCAGCGACGTAGAGCACACGCCGGCTGTCGATCTCATCGATGATCTTGTGCGACAGCGGGTGGGCATCCTGGGCTTCCCCGCGAATGATTTCCGAGACCACGCCCACTGTCCGGATCAGATGCTCGTCGACGGTGTAGTGATGATACATGTTGAATTGCATCATCGAGACCACCGCGCCGAATTCCGGAATGAAGCGGCCGAGGACACCGGCCTCGTTCATGCGGCGCAGCGTAGCCTCGGGGTTGCCGTCCGCCGTCAGCAGGGAAATGAAGATGCGGTTGGCTTCCCGGTCGTTGCGCAGATTGTCGTCGATGAGGCGCAGGGATTGGCGAATGAGGCGCAGCGCGGTCGGATGAAACAGCGTGTTCGTCTCTTCCGCATAGGCGAAGAAGCGTATCAGATTGACGGGGTCGCGCACGAATGTCTGGTTGTTAGCGACATTGAGGCGGCCATTGTCGATGCGGAAATCGCTTGTGCGGCGAATGCGTCGGCGGGTGCGCCAGCCCATCGGGTCGAGCAGGGCATCCATCGTCGGTGTGCGCACCAGCTGCTGCATTTCGAGCGCCGCACACAGGATGGTTGTGAGATCGCCGACGTCTTTCGCGATCAGGAAGTAATGCTTCATGAAGCGCTCGACAGCCTTCAGGCCGCCGCGGTCCTTGTAGCCGAGCCGCTGAGCCAGTGTCGGCTGCCGGTCGAATGACAGGCGCTCCTCCGGGCGGCCCGCCAGAAAGTGCAGGTGACAGCGCACCGTCCAAAGAAAGTCCTCGCAGTGTCGGTAGGTGGACTGCTCTGCAGGCGTGAAGATGGGGCTCGATGCAGGATCCCCCTGGCCGATCCCGCCCTGCATGTAACGGGCAAGCCAATGCAGCGTATGCAGATCGCGCAGGCCGCCCTTGCCATCCTTGATGTTCGGCTCCACCACATATCGCGATGTGCCCGAACGCTTGTGGCGCTGCTCGCGCTCCTCGAGTTTGGCCGCGAAATATTCAACCGCCGTGCCGCGCACCACCTCGTTGGCAAACCGCTCTTCAAGTTCCCCCAGCAGGCTGGCGTCGCCATGGATCAGGCGTGAATCCAGCACAGCCGTCCGGATGGTGATGTCGGCCAGCGACAGACGGATCGTCTGCTCGACCGAGCGCGTCGCGTGCCCGACCTTTTGGCCCAGATCCCACATCATCATCAGCATGTATTCGATGACGCTCTCGCCCCAGGCGGTCTGCTTGTAGGGCAGCAGGAACAGCAGGTCGATGTCCGATCCCGGCGCCAACAGGCCACGCCCGTATCCACCGGTTGCCAACACAGCCATGCGCTCGGCATCGTCCGGATTGTCCGATCGGTAGACGTGCCGGGTCGTGTAGTCGTAGATCAGCCGGATCAACTCGTCCTCGAAGTGGGAGAGGCCGGCCGCACATTCCCGCCCCAGCCCCGTCGCCTCGAGCCGTGCCCAGGCCATATCCCGCGACGAGCGCAGCAGCTCCTTCAGGCGGTCCAGAACGGCAGGCCGCGCTTCCGCGGCATCATCCCCTGCAGCCCGGAAGAGTGCAGTCAATTCCACACGCAAGGCTACCGGATCGAAATAGGGCGAGTGCAAGTTCGCGACGTCATTCATTGCCTGGCCTGCTGCCTTTCGTCTCTTGCGAACCGCTCGATCGCGCCAGCGATGCGTGTCGCAGCAAGCCCGCCCATGGACCTGGAGGCGTGGCTTTGCGATGCGAGGATACTATACCGCCTTCGACCGTGGTGAAATCGTCGGGCGCAACGGTAACGAGGTTTCACCGCAACAATTGGTAAAACGCCGGCAATCATGCGCCGCCAATGCCGCTGTTCGCCCGGCCTCTCCGCTGTTGGCGTTATGCGCGCGCCCTGCCGGCAACCGGGCTTTGCCACAAATGCCCGCGCCCGTCCGCGCTATCAGCCCTTTTCGGCACTACGCCAGCCGGCTGCCGCGGCTTCCTCTTCGCTACAAAACCATCGCTCGCCCCGCTTCTTGCGCACACGCACACGCTGGTAGCGGTCCGACCATGGCAGCAGATACACCCGCTCGCCCCGAGAGATCCGGCCCTTGATCGGGCAGCCGTCCGGGGCCGCTTTGCGCGCGGCCTCCCACAATCGCGCCCGCCACGCGCTAGGCCGTTCTGGCTCTGCCGCGGCCCAAATTCCAGCCTTCGCCTCGCGCGCGGCCTGCTCGGCCTGAGCATAGCGGGGCATCAGACCTCCGCTGGTGAAGCCATACCCGTCGCGCACCAGCACTTCCGCGATATCGGTCTCGCCGTAATGGCAAGTTCCCGTGTGCTGGCCGCTGGCATCGGCCGCGCCGATTTCGCATGTGAGCTTGTGTCCACGCACCAATTTGGCCGTCGCATCCTTGGCAGCGGGCATGTAGCGCCAACTCCGTCCATTGGAGCGCACACAGCGTTGACTTGGATCCGGCAGCTCCACGCCCTCGAGGCGGGATTGTCCGGTCGTCGATGCGCACGACGCCGGCCATGACGGCCTTGCCCGTCCCTCGACCGTTTCGCTTGTCCCGAACTTGAGCGACGGCAGGCTTGGCATATGGCCGAGCATCGACAAGCCGCTCTTTCCCATGCCCATTGCGACGACGCCGCCCGCCACCGCGAGCAAGAGTGCACCGCCCGCGGCGATCGAACCGCGGACACCGATGACCGGCATGCGGCCGGGCAGCCGCAACCGAGGCGGCACCAGTCGTGTATGGCCAAGCGCGAGTGCCGGAGCCAGCCCCAGCAGCAGGCAAGTGGCACCGATGCCGACAGCAGCCGAGGTTTCCATGTCGAATCCGCGACCGGCAAACCAGTACCGCCCGGCACCGCCCAGCAATGCAATCACTCCGGCAAGCATAAGCGGGCCCGCCACGCCGGGACGGCCAAGCACATCGCCCGCCGCTGCCAGCCCCTTGATCAGCGCCTGCGCCAGGTGCCCGACCAGCAGGCCAGCCAACCCCAGTGCTGCAACCGCAATATCACTCAGCCAATCCAGCATCGCCTTGGCGGCGCTGCCCGCCCGTTCTGCGCCGCCCCGGGCCAATGTACCGGCCATAGCACCGGCCTTGCGAAGGCGCCGGCAGCCGCCTGCAATCCCAGCATTTCCGCCTTTTCCCGGCGGGCATTGCGTCGAAGCGATGGTTGTCCGGACGTATTCGCGCCACTCCAGATCCTTCGTCGCGCTTTTTCCAGCGAAACATCCTGGCTTCCCCCTTATGGCCGGGTGCCGGATTCGGGTCGCGCAAACGAAGAAATGGAGCGGGCGAAGGGGATCGAACCCTCGACCCTCACGTTGGCAACGTGATGCCTACCGCTGAGCTACACCCGCATCCACACACCTGCGATCCCATCTGGATCGCGGCGACGTCGGGCATCTATGCCGCAAAGCGCGCCGCGATGCAAGGCCCTCTCGCTTCGAGACGGTCTTGGTCGCATTGGGCGTCGCCAAATGCAGTAATTATTGCGTCAGATCAGTGCGTTGAATGGTGTGTCGCGGCTGTGTGTCAAGCTGCGTCGCAGGCCGTGGCCAGTGCAAGCCTGAGCCACTTTCATCTGGCCGTCGATTCCGCTGGCTTTGGTCGGGGCCGCCTCACCCGCACCGGCGGCGCGCGGCCGTCCGAGCGAGCATTCCGCGGCAATCATCGCACCGGCCCCATCGCCCCGGGTCGGCAAGCGCCGTCTGCACCCGCTCTGGCGGCGGTTCGCCGTAGAGCGTGCGCTGGCGCAGGATCGCCCGGCGGCCCGAATGAAAGCCTCGATGTCGCTCGGCAGCATTTCCTGACCATGCGCTGCGCCGGCAGCCCGCGTGATGCTCTCGTTCATCAAGGTGCCGCCGACGTCGTTGGCGCCAGCCCTCAGGCAGGCGCTGGCGCCGTCGGCTCCAAGCTTGACCCAGGAGGCCTGGATGTTTGGTATGACGCTGTCGAGCACCAGTCGGCCGACCGCATGCATCAACACGGCCTCGCGGAACGTCGGCCCGCGCCGGGCCTGGCCCCGCAGGAAGATCGGGCTTTCCATATGCACGAAGGCGAGCGGCACCAGCTCGGTAAAGCCGCCGGTACGTTCCTGCAGGTCACGCACGCGGATCAGGTGCCGCGCCCAGTGCGCGTAGCTGTCGATGTGCCCGAACATGATCGTCGCCGTGCTCTTGAGGCCGACCGCATGTGCAGCCTCCATCACGGCGATCCATTGGTCCGTGCCGATCTTGTCGGCGCACAGCACACGGCGCACCTCGTCATCGAGGATCTCGGCCGCGGTGCCGGGAAGGCTCGATAGGCCCTGCGCCTTCAGCCGGGCCAGGTAATCCTTGAGGTCGAGGCCGAGCGTCTCCGCGCCGTGCCAAACCTCCAGCGGCGAAAACGCATGCACGTGCATGTCGCCTGCCCCGATCTTCACCGCCTCCGTGATCGCCAGGTAGGTGTGTCCTGTGTACTTGGGCGCAATGCCGCCTTGCAGGCAAACCTCGGTGGCGCCGCGTGCCCACGCAGCCTGCGTGCGTTCCGCCACCTCTTCCAGCGGCAGATCGTAGGGTTTGTCGCGCGTGTTGGCCGAGAGCCGCCCCTTTGAGAAGGCGCAGAACTTGCAGCCGTAGGTGCAGATATTGGTGTAGTTGATATTACGGTTGACGACGTAGCTCACCACGTCGCCATGCCGTTGTCGGCGCAGGACGTCGGCGGCTTCGCACACTGCGGAGAAGTCATGCCCGCGGGCCGTGAACAGCGCCGCAATTTCGCTTTCGCCGAGGCGCTTGCCAGCCAACGCGCGCGCCAGGGCTTTGGCGATGGGTTCGGAGATCGCTGGCCGGTATCGGACAGTGAGCGCCAGATCGGCCTCTGGCGGTGATGTCGACGCATCACCAGGTGCCCACCCATGCTCGCGCGCCAAGCCTTCGCCATCCAGCAGACGCAGCACTGGCGCCACCATGTCCTTCGCCAGCCACCGGGCGGGCTGGACCGCAAATGCCGGCGCAATCGCCGTGCGCTGGGCTAGCACGCGGCCGGCTTGCGCCGTGGCCTCGGCCAGAAGGTCGAGATGCGGCCACGGCGCTTCCGGATTGACGTGGTCGGGCGTCACCGGCGAGACACCGCCCCAATCGTTGATGCCGGCCTTGATCAGCGGTGCAAGCGCGTGCGCATCGTGCAGGTTTGGCGGTGCCTGCAGGCTCATCGCCGGGCCGAGAACGAGGCGCGCCGCGGCAATCGTCCAAAGATGCTCCTCCAGCGGCGCGTCCGGGGCGTTGGCCATACGCGTGTCGGGTTTCGCCCTGAAATTCTGGATGATGACTTCCTGGATGTGCCCGTGTCGCTCGTGCAGATCGCGGATGACCAGCAGCGCTTCGATGCGCTCGGCTCGCGTTTCGCCAATGCCGATCAGCAGCCCCGTGTGTTGAACGTGCGCCGGCGCGTCCCGCCGCGTCGTCGCGGCGATCCACCACGGCAGGGACCTTGTCGGGTGATCCGAAATGCGGCCCGCCACGCTCGGAAGCCGGTCGGACGCCGTTTCCAGCATGATGCCTTGCGAAGCCGAAACCGCTTTGAAGCGGCGCGCGGTCTCTTCGTCCATGATGCCGGCATTGATGTGCGGCAGCAGTCCCGTCTCTTTCAGCACCAGCCGCGCCATCGCCTCGAGATAGTCGAGCGTCGAGGCAAATCCCATCGCAGCCAACGCCTCGCGCGCGGCGCGGTAGCGAACTTCCGGCTTGTCGCCGAGCGTGAACAGCGCCTCTTTGCAGCCGGCAGCGGCGCCAGCCCGGGCGATCTCGAGAACTTCGTCGGCGGAAAGATAGGCAGGCGTGCCGTGCTTTGGCGTGTGCGCGAAGGTGCAGTAGTGGCAAACGTCGCGGCAAAGTTTGGTCAGCGGAATGAAAACCTTGCGCGAGTAGGTCACGGTGCGCCCGAAGCCCGCCAGTGTGGCCGCTTCCGCACGCGCCATCAGCTCGCCACTGGACGTATCGACGAGCGCCATGGCCGCGGAGCGCTCCAGCCGCGCAAACGGCCCAAGCCCCAAGGCAGCGTAGCGGGGGCGCTGCTCGAGGGCCGCAAGGTCCGCGGCAAGGTCGATATCGTGCGCAAGCCCCCATCGCTCGACCGTATTGAGCGTCAGGCCGGACTCCGCGGCAAGCTGCCGGTGGCGATCGAAACTGTCGATGCCGAAGCGTGGCACGAACGCGGCGGGAAGCGGCAACAGCAGGGCGTTGGTGCCTTCATGCGCGGCATCCGGCGCAATCGCCCCCTCGCCAGCGACCGGTGCCCTCAGCACGGCTTCGATATCGGTGGGCGTCGCCAGCGGAACATCACCAGGCAACACCAGTGCCCGCTCGGCCCCCGCGGCGGCGGCAGCCGCCAGTCCGAACGCGAGGGATTGATTGAGGTCGGAGCCCTGCGGCTCGCCGATGGTCTCGCAACCGTGACGCGCGGCAGCGGCGGCAACGTCTGCGTCGCGCGTGACGACCATCACGCGCTCGATCGCTGGCACCAGCGCCAGCGTGGAAAGCACATCCTCGAGCATGGCCAGCACCAGCGCCCGCCTCTGCCCGCTGCTGAGCGCCGTCGCGAGGCGCTGCTTGGCCGCCCCCAGCGCTTTCACGGGAACGACGGCAAACGTGCGCGGCATGACCTGCTTGGAAAGGCGCGGACGCGTCATGCATTCCTCTCCTGAGCGCCGCATCCGAGTGTGCGGCAGAAGCCGAGGGTGTCCCGGGCCAATGCCACACGATCATCGAGTGAGCGCATGAGCGTGTTGGTGACGTGGGTTGCAATCTCGAGCGTGCCCGCCCGGTCGGCATCGACGGCATCGAGCACAAAGCCGTCGATCATGCCCGCATAATGCGACACAATCGCGCCGACGTCCAACGGCAGCCCCAGCTCGCCCATAATCTTGGCCGTCGGCCCTTTGACAGCTTGCCCGCCGACCAGTGGAGTAACGGCAACACAAGGCGCCCGGCGCGCCTCGATCAGCGCCCGCCATCCAGGAACGGCAAAAATGGGATCGATGCTGAGCCATGGGTTGGACGGGCAGATGATGATGCCGGCAAGATCTGGGTCCGAAAGTGCTGCCGCGGCCTGAGGCGCGGGACGTGCCGCACCGGCCCCGGTGAAGGTGATCGTCTTCACGCGCGGTTCGCAGCGCCGGCCGACGAAATAGTTCTGGAAGGCGAGCATGCCCTCATCGGTATCGACCATCGTGGCAACCGGCTCGTCGCTCATCGGCACAACGGCCGGGCCAATGCCGAGCTTGAGGCGCAAGTGCGCTGCAACTTCGGATAGTGAGCGCCCCTCGGCCAGCATGGTCGTGCGCAAAGCATGCGTTGCCATATCGCGATCGCCGAGCCGGAACCAGGTCGGCCCGCCGATCCGCGCCATCGCGTCCATGAACCCCCAGGTTTCGCCCTCGAGCCCCCAACCGAGCTCGCGGTTGGCAAGGCCTGCCAGCGTATAGAGTACGGTGTCGATGTCGGGCGAGACATGCAGGCCGAGGTGCGTGAAGTCGTCGCCAGTGTTGACGACGATGGTCAATTTGTCAGGTTCGAGAACATGTGCCAGGCCGAGCGCCAGCTTGGCGCCGCCAATGCCACCGCACAGCGCCACCCACGTGCTCGAATCCTGGCGCGATCGCCTCACCGGAACATGTCCTCAGCCTTCGGCCTCACCAGCGCAGACGCCGGTCTTTCCGGCGCCGTGCGTTTGGGGATGCGCACCAGGGCCGCCGGCGTGCCCTCCGCACCTTCGCCCATCACCAGCACCCCGGCCGCAGCAATCGAGTCCGCAAAAGCCGTTTCCGTCACCATCAAGACCCGGCCGTTCATGTCGGTTTCGCCCCGCTGGTCGATCAGTGACGGGATACCGGCAGCCCCGATCGCAAGGCCGATAGTGCCAAGGCGCCACGCCCGCCCGACGCTGTCGGAGATGACCACCCCGAGCGACACGCCAAAATGCAGATCGAGCTGATCTTTCAGGCGTCGCGCACTGGCGTCGGGGTCGTTGGGAAGCAGCAAAGCCGGCTCGGCCATGCCGTGCGCCTCGACGTTGGATTGATCGATGCCCGCATTTGCCATGACCAGTCCAAGCTTATGCTCGACCACAATGACGTTGCGTTTGGCGCGCAGAACTTCGCTCGATTGCGCGAGCACCACCTCGACCAGGCGTGGATCCTTGCCCGTGATGCCGGCCAGCTCGTGCGCCCGAGCCGATGGCGTGACAGTTGCCAGATCGACAATGGCGCCCTCGGACTTCGATACGATCTTTTGCGCCACCACGACAATGTCGCCGTCGGCCGGCACCAGCCCCTCGCTGCAAACCGCGTCGATCAGCAGTCGCGCCAGGTCGTCGCCTGCCTTCACGCGCGGCAGGCCGCTGAGCGGCCAGATCGCGAGACCCGTCGGCGGGGCTTTCTGCATGGGGAGAAGCTCAGGCCTTGGATGGAAAGCCGGTGATCCGGATCGAAGCACCGTCCACTTTGTAGGTACGGTTGATGCCGATGATGACCGAGGTCAAGGCCTCGGCTGCCGCCGAATTGGCAAGCGGCCCGGCGTGCAGGCCGCGCACCCCCAGAGCCTCGGCAAGCTTGATCGCCACCTCTCGGTCATCCGCCTTGTCGCCAAACACCAGCACGTCACAGTCGAGCGCCATGTCCACCTGCTCGAGCTTGTGCGCGGCAACGTTGTGGAACGCGGAGACGACGCGAACGCCCTCGCCGAGGCGGGCGGCCGCCAGCACGGCAGCAGACCCTTCCGCCGGCAGTTGTACGCGCGCGACCCGCGGCGGCATCAGCGGCACGGTTGTGTCGACGAAAAGCTTGCCTTGCACGGCGCCCTTGATGTCGTTGAGTACGGCTGCTGCCGTCGCAAACGGCACGGTCAGCACCACCACCTCGCCGGCAGCCGCAGCCTCGCGGTTGGCCATGCCTCTTGGTTTTGGCCCCGTGGCCAGCGCGGCCAGTTCGTTTGCCGCCGCTTCGGCCTTGTCGGCCGTGCGCGAGCCGATCACGATTGGGTAGCCGGCTTTCGCCCAACGTCGGGCGAGCCCCGTGCCAAGGTCTCCGGTGCCGCCGATGATGGCAAGGGTAGGTTTGGGGTCGGACATTCGGTTGGGCCTCGATTTGCGCGATCGTTGGGGCGCAGCCATCGCTGCACGTTTGCCATAGCTAAGCAGTTCGCTTCGCCTCCGCCAATGGGCAACTCGCGCCACAGCACGCCTCGGCCGCGCTTTTGCGGCTTGGACATACGCCGCAACAGGCGCTTGCCGAATGGGTTCGCTCAGGCTCATATCACGTGTATCCGCCAACACCCAAGGTCAACCATTATGCAGAATACCGATCGCGTCTGGTCGCTTGTTGATGCCAAGCGTGAGCCTTTTCAAGGGCTTGCAGATCGTGTCTGGGGCATGCCGGAGATCGCCTACACCGAGGAGCGGTCGGTTGCCGAGCACATCGCCATGCTCGAGGCCGAGGGGTTCCGGGTCGAGAAGAACCTCGCGGGCATCCCGACAGCCGTCATGGGGGAAGCCGGGGACGGCGGACCCGTCATCGCGATCCTGGGCGAATACGATGCCCTTCCGGGCCTGAGCCAGGTGGCCGGCATCGCCGAGCCCAAGCCGTTGGAAGCTGGTGGCCATGGTCACGGCTGCGGCCACAATCTGCTGGGCTCTGCAGCCCTTCTGGCGGCGACGGCGGTCAAGGACCTGCTGGCCGAGCAGGGCTTGAAGGGGCGGGTGCGCTACTATGGTTGCCCGGCCGAGGAAGGGGGCGCCGCCAAGGCCTTCATGGCGCGCGAAGGCCTCTTCGAAGACGTCGATATCGCCATTTCCTGGCATCCGGCTGCCTTCAACCGTGTCGACGACGCCGTCTCGCTCGCCAACATGCGCATCGACTTCACGTTCTCGGGCCGCGCCTCGCATGCCTCGGCCTCCCCCCATCTCGGCCGCAGCGCCCTCGATGCCGTCGAACTCATGAGTGTTGGCGTCCAATACCTGCGCGAGCACATCCCCCAGGACAGCCGCATCCACCACGCTATCCTGGATACCGGCGGCGTCGCGCCGAACGTGGTGCAGGCAACGGCCAAGGTGCGCTATGCCATCCGCGCCCGTGATCTGAATGCCTTGAATGCCCTGGTGCCGCGCGTCAAGGCTGTGGCCGAAGGCGCCGCCATGATGACCGAGACCAAGGTCGAGGCCAAAGTTGTGAGCGCCGTCTCCAACCTGCTCGAAAACCGGCCCCTCTCCGAGGCCATGCAGCGCGTATTCGACCGCCTCGGCGGCCCCGGCTTCGATGCTAGCGATAACGAGTTCGCCGCCAAGATCCAAGCGACGCTTGGGCCTGACGACATCGCGTCGGCCTACCGCAAGGCCGGCATTGACTCCTGCCCCGACGCGCTGTGCGATTTCGTCCTGCCGATCGACCAGAAGGGCGAGCCAATGATCGGCTCGACCGACGTTGGCGATGTGAGCTGGGCCGTGCCGACCGTGCAGGCCCGCGTTGCCACCCACGCCATCGGCACGCCCGGCCATTCCTGGCAGATCACGGCCCAGGGCAAGATGCCGGCCGCCCATAAAGGCATGGTGCATGCAGCCAAGGTAATGGCCGGCACGGCGATGGAAGCCATGCGTGATCCAGCGCTCATTGCCGCGGCCAAGGCCGATCACCACAAGCGCACGGGCGGCAAGGGCTATCAGTGCCCGCTGCCTGCCGACGTCAAACCGCCTGTGCCCGCCCGCAAGGCCTGACCCTGCCGCCGGCCAATATCACACTGCCGGAGCCCTGGTGTTCCGGCAGTGTCGATGACGTGAGTACCGGCCCTACTCGGCCTCCCCGACGAATGGCTTGAAATGTCGCCGCACCGTCGCTTCGGGCAGGTCCTTGGTGATGAACACGACACGCGAGCGCCGGTCGTCGCCCTTCCATTGCTTCAGCGTGTCGGGCGGGTAGAAGATGTGCTGCACGCCATGCACCACGAACGGGTTTGGCTGCTCCTTGATGTTGAGAATGCCTTTCACACGCAGCAGTTTCGGCCCGTAGAGCTGCGCCAGCAGGCTCAGCGCGTTCGACATTTCTGGACCTTCGAGCGGCTCTGAAAACGTCAGGCAGTAGGATTGGATGCCGTGCAGATGGCCGTGATGGTGATCGGGGTGGCTGCACGCCGCATCCGCACAGTCATGGTCGTGATGCGCGTGGTCGTGGTGATGCCCGCCGCCGTGATCATGTCCGCAATCGGCCCCGCAGGTGTGGTCGTGCTCGTGAGCGTGCCCGCCATGGTCCGGCTCGAAACGGCCGGCCGCGAGCCAGCTCTCCACATCGGTGCCGGCAAGCGCCGGTTCGTGCGCACCGAGCCCGATCAGCTCCAAGGCCGCCACGTCGCCCTTGACCGATTTCAGGATCGGCGCCGCCTTGTTGAGCGCACGCACACGTCCCTCCAGGCGCGCGAGACTGTCGGCGTCGGCAAGGTCGGTCTTGGTCAGGATCACACGATCGGCAACCGCAATTTGTTTGGCAGGCTCGACCTCGGCATCCAATTGCGCAAGCCCGTGCTCCCCATCGACCGTCGTCACCACCCCATCCAGCTGATAGATGCGATAGACCCGCTCTTCCGTCATGATCGTGTGCACGATCGGCGCGGGATCGGCGAGCCCCGTGGTCTCCAGCACAACCCGCTTCACCGGCGGGATGTCGCCCCACAGTGAGCGCGTGTGCATCCGCTCCAGCGCCTCCACCAGATCACCGCGCACCTCGCAGCACACACAACCCGACGGCAGCAGCACGGCATCGTCGTCGATCTTCTCGACCAGGCTGTCGTCGATGCCGACTTCGCCGAATTCGTTGATGATGACGCCCGTCCCCGCCATCGCCGGATCGTCCAGCAACCGTTTCAATAGCGTCGTCTTGCCCGAGCCGAGAAAGCCCGTCAGGACGGTCAGTGGGATCGTCTCGGGCGCGGTCTGCCCCGGGGTCCCGCTCGTGCGGTCAGTCTCATCACTCATGGGGCACTCCTCGATTCATGCGATGGACAAAGGGTATACTGTAACCTTGGGCATACGTTCCAGGACTGTGTGCGAGACCCCCGCAAGGCTCCGTGAGGCAAGTCATGAAAAAGCGCAACGCACAGACCTCCAACCCCAGCTCGGAAACTGCCGCAGACGGTGCGCAGGCCGCGCGCCTGGAGGTGCTGGAGGCGGCGCGCGCCATGAGCCGGATGGGCCTCTCACCGGGGCGCTCGGGCAATATTTCCCGACGCCTGCGGGAGGGTATGGCGATCACGCCTTCAGGGTTGGCCTACGACACGCTCACTGTCGAAGATATCGTTGTCGTTGGCTGGGATGGCTCGCCCGCCGCCGGCCAGCGTAAGCCGTCGAGCGAATGGCGCTTTCATCTCGACACCTACCTTGCGCGGCCCGACGCCGGCGCGCTCGTGCACACTCATTCCATGCACGCCACCGTACTGGCCTGCGCCCACAAGCCAATTCCAGCGTTCCACTACATGGTGGCCATAGCAGGAGGGCGGTCGATCCCGCTCGTGCCCTATGCAACCTTCGGCACAAAGGCACTCTCGACCCACGTGGTAAAGGGCCTGCAGTCGGTCAACGCCTGCCTGATGGCCAATCACGGCCTCATCGTCGTAGGGCCGAGCTGTCCCAAGGCCTTGGAGCTGGCGGCCGAGATCGAGGTGCTGGCCGAGCAGTATGTCAAGGTGCTCAGCCTCGGCAAACCGCACCTTCTCGATGACGACGAGATGGACCGTGTCATCGCGCTGTTCAAGGGCTACGGCCAGAACGCCCAGTAGCAGTAGCCCCGGCCGCAACGCACCCTGCCCTCACATCAGTTTCTTGATTTCGGCCTTGAGTGCCGGCGCCAGGTCGTCGCGGGCAAGCGCATAGGCGATGTTCGCTGTCAGGAAGCCGATCTTGGAGCCGCAGTCGTAGATCTTGCCGTCGAAGCGCACGGCGTGAAACGATTGGTTAGCCATTTGCGACAGCGTGATCATGGAATCCGTCAACTGGATTTCGCCGCCCGAGCCGCGTTCCTGTGTCTCCAGCAGCTTGAAGATCTCGGGCTGCAGAATGTAACGCCCGGTGATGTGCAGATTGGAGGGTGCTGTGCCGCGCGGCGGTTTCTCCACCATGCTCGTGATGCGCGAGGCCTTGGCGCGCGTATCCTCGACCCCGACGATGCCGTAGAGGTGGGTTTGGTCCTCCGGCACGGGCGCTACCGCAATGTGATTGCCGCCAAGCGTGTTGTAGGCCTCGATCATCTCGGCCATGCACGGTCGATTGGCGTGGTGCAGCATGTCGGGCAGCAGCAGCGCAAACGGTTCATCGCCGACGATCTCGCGGGCGCACCACACCGCGTGGCCAAGCCCCAAGGGCGCCTGCTGACGTGTGAAGCTGGTCTGTCCCGCATCCGGCAGGTCGCGGCTCAACATATCCAATTCGTTGCGCTTGCCACGTTCTGCAAGCGTGCGCTCGAGTTCGAACGAGCTGTCGAAATGGTCCTCGATAACCCCCTTATTGCGCCCGGTGATGAAGATGAAATGCTCGATCCCCGCAGCCCGCGCCTCGTCGACGACATGTTGGATCACCGGCCGGTCGACGACGGTGAGCATTTCCTTCGGCATCGCTTTGGTGGCCGGCAGAAATCGCGTGCCAAGTCCGGCAACGGGAAACACGGCCTTGCGGATGGGGCGAGGTTTGCTGCTCATCGGGTCTGGATCCATCTTTTCGGCAGATTGACGGCAAGGGGGCCAAGTGCAACGCACGCGCCATTCATGACGTGCTTGGATCGATGAACGCAAGTCCCCCAGTTGGTGAAACAAGCCATGCAAAAAGGGGTGTCGGCCAGGTCTGGCCGTCCTGCCAGACTGAATCGGTACCGGCAGTGGCCGAGTGTAGCAGTTTGGAAGTCCGCTTCATTCTGTAGCCAGCCACTTGAAGCGGACGTTGCGATCGGGAAATTAGAAGCACCAGATCCGGCCGCCGAGCGCGGCGAGATCGACCAGAATGGCCTCTCCACGCACCGCAATCAGATAGAGCGCGCCCGCCATCAGCAGTGCGACCACAGCAAAGCCCAGTCGGCGCACCAACCGCGGTGTGCGCTCGTCCTGGCTGTCCAACTGCTCAATCTGATCCATGACCGTTCTGCTTTTGCTCGCCGGTCGCTGCCGACTGTTGTTCGAGCAAGTCCACCGTGGCCCGCTCAACCTTCCTTACGATGCGCTCGCTATGGCTTCCGGCCGTTCAACCGGCCGCTCACGAATCGGCAGGTTGATCAGAGCCGCGAACAGGCTGAGCCCGATCGATATCACCCACATCATATCGTAGGATTTGGTTTGATCATAGAGCACGCCCGCCAGCCAAAGACCCGTGAACGAGCCCAGCTGATGTGACAGGAACACGAAGCCGAACAGCATCGACATCCATTGCGCCCCGAAGAAGGTCCCGACCATGGCGCTGGTGAGCGGCACGGTCGAGAGCCAGAAAAAGCCGAGCAGGGCCGAGATGGCGATGATCGTCACAGCGTTGATCGGCAGAAACAGCAGGGCCAGGAACGCAAACGACCGCATGAAATAGATGAACGACAAGGTCAGCCGCTTCGGCGCGAATTTGGTCGACTGGCCTGCCAGATAGGTCCCGATGATATTGGCCACGCCCACTGCCGTCAGCGCCGCCACCGCCACCGAGCCGTTGAGCCCCTTGTCGGCGACGAATGCGGGCAAATGCACGGCATAGAACGCGACGTGGAAGCCGCAGACGAAAAAACCTGCAATCAAGAGCCAGAAACTGGGGTGCCGCATGGCTTCGCCGAAGGCTTCAGACAGAGTTTGCTGCCGCTGAATGCCGGTCATGCCGGCCGGTTTGCCGGCCAGCACCGAGGCCAGAGGGATGATCAAGGCCAGCGTGCCCACGATGGCGAGCAGGCTGCTTTTCCAACCCAGCGCGCCGATCAGCAGGTGTACGTAGGGAAAAGCGATGAATCCGCCGATGCCGGCCGCCATGCCCAGGGAGGCCAAGGCCTGCGGTCGCTTCTCCGGTGGTGCTGCGCGCCCAACGGCGCCGACCAGCGCCGTGATCCCTGTGCCGGCAATGCCGATGCCGAGCATCAGGCCGCTGATGATGAGGTCCGTGCCGGTCTGCGCCGAATACATGAGCCAGATGCCCGCCATGGTGGCGACCGCCCCGCCGGCAAGAACCCGCCCGGCACCGTACCGGTCCGCGATCGCGCCAAGCGGCACACCGGCAAAACCCCACACCAGATTGGCAATCGCCATGGCCAGCGAAAATGGCTCGCGGCCAATATTGAGCTCCGTGGTCATGGGCTTCAGGTAGAGTCCGAGCACCTGACGCAGCCCCATGGCAATGGCAACGATCGTTCCCGCCGCCAAAATAATCAGCCAGAGAGGCTGGCCACCCGACCGAGCGGCCGGATCGACTCTTTGCTGCATGTCATCGCTCCGTGTGTATCGCTGTGTCGGATTCGAGTGACGTTAGATACACGCTTGCCGCCGCAATCCCGATTGAGAATTCAGCGGCTCTGACATGCAAGAATCTAATGTGTCGAGCCGGCCGGCGCCGGGCCGCAGTGCGGTGTGACGACCGTGCCTGGCCTCCTGTGGCTTACTCGTGCACCTGATGCACTTCGATGACGTTGCCGTCGGGATCGTGGAAGAAGATTTGCTCCCAGCCCTTCATGGCCCAGGCGCCAAAGTCGGAATAGGGGATGCCGCGCTCATCCAGGCGCTTCTTGAAGGGCGGCGATATCGTCGGTGCGAAAGGCGATATGCCCCTTTTCGAGGATTGATCGCCTGCCCGTCTTGAAGCCGATTTGCAGGTCCCGCTCGGCCAGGTGGAACTCGGATTGTCCGTCCGTCACGAACGCCACCTTGCCCGCATAGCCCTGGGAGGTATCCCGGGTCTCGTTACGTCCGGCCTCCGATTGCATGTCCAGCACCTCGCGGTAGAACGCGTCCATGGCACTGACATTATTCGTAGTCAGATTGACGTGGTGCACCTTGAGCTTCAAGACAGGATCCTCCGGTATCGGATTGGGTTAACGCCACGTCGGGTCAGCGGCTCCAGGGGCCGCCAACCGCCGCCGGCACGAGCATTCATCTTGACGGACGCTGCCGATTGCGTCCAGGGCTAGCGGAAAGCTAACCAGGGCACATGTTAGAACCAAGTCAAACCCCATCCGACGCGCAGAAAATTCGGCCGAGAACCGTGTTGATCTGCCATCACGATGCTCCGATCGACCTCGTTGGTCTGGCAAGCTGGCTCGCCGGCGAGACCGAATTGGTGGGCATTGTGCGCATCACTGAAGATCCGTCCATGGTCAAGCGCCGCGCCAAGCGCGAGTGGTCGCGGATCGGCCCCATCCGCTTCATCGATATGCTGGCGTTTCGCTTCTATTATCGCTTCACCCTGGCCGCCGCCGATCACCAATGGGAACAGCGCGAGATCGCGCGCTTGCAGCAGATCTATCCAGCAGCGCCTGACGTCCCCATCCACGACACCAGGACACCGAACAGCCCGCAGACCCAGGCGTTCCTCGAGGGGCTGGCGCCCGATCTCGTCCTCGCCCGCTGCAAATTCCTGCTCAAGAAGGACATATTTACTATTCCGCGCAGTGGCACGCTGGTCCTGCACCCCGGCATTTGCCCGGAATACCGCAACGCTCACGGATGTTTCTGGGCCTTGGCCAACGACGACATGGACAAGGTGGGCGTCACGCTGCTGAAAGTCGACGCTGGCGTCGATACCGGCCCCGTCTACGGCTATTTCAGTTATGCCTTCGATGAGGTGGCGGAATCCCACATCCGTATCCAGCTTCGCTGCGTCACCGAGAACCTCAGCGCCATCGCGACAGCATTTGGCCAGATTCATCAGGCCAAGGCCGTGCCAATGGACACATCAGGTCGCGGTTCCGCCGTATGGGGCCAGCCGTGGCTCACCAAGTATGCCTATTGGAAGCGTCAGGCGCGCAGGCGCGCGGCGCTGAGGAGCGGATCATGACGGCTGACGCGAGCACCATCACACTGCTCTATCACGACACCTACGCCCGCGAGCCCACCGAATCCGGCTTCGCGGGCCGCGCAGCCGACCGTTACAAGCTCGCTCAAGACGTCTTTGAGCGGCATTTGGAGGCCATCAGGCTGGCGCAGCCGGTGCCAGCATCCTCCATTCTGGGCCCCAGCACGGCCGCCCGTCCAACCTTCCACCTCGCCTTCGATGATGGCGGCGCATCCAGCCTGGCCATCGCCGACGCTCTCGAGAAGCGGTCG
Organism: Hyphomicrobiaceae bacterium; assembly: GCA_041397705.1. Classification (GTDB taxonomy): domain Bacteria; phylum Pseudomonadota; class Alphaproteobacteria; order Rhizobiales; family Hyphomicrobiaceae. The sequence continues at coordinate 28,187 of JAWKWC010000020.1, read as the reverse complement.
ATGATTGGCCATTTTTTCATTGCCACCGACTACATTGGCAAGCCCGGCTTCCTCGACGAGCAACAGATCCGCACCCTGCAGCGCCGCGGTCACGTCGTGGGCTCACATTCGTGCACCCATCCCGATTCCATGATGGATATGCCCGACGCCGACTTGCAGCGCGAATGGACCGAGAGTGTGCAACGTCTGGCCGCCATCCTGGATGCGCCCGTCACGACCGGCTCCATCCCCTGCGGTAGTTATGCCCCCCGCGTCGCGGTGGCAGCAGGCGCCGCCGGCATCACGCACCTGTTCACCTCCGAGCCGACGCGGCGTCTGTGGCGCATCGGTGCCGTTACATTGATCGGTCGCTATTCGGTCGTCGATACCACCAGTCTCGATGAGGTCGCCCGCCTTGCCAGTGGCGACAAGCGTGCGACAGCGATGCAGGCAGTCCTGTGGAACACCAAACGGGCCGTCCGGCGCACCATTGGCCCGCTCTGGCATGTCGCACGCGAGCGTTTGCTGGCCCGGCGCGAGGCATAGGTCGCAGCGCAGCGCTTAGAGCACGTCGACGAAGGCAATGAAGGAGAAGCAGAGGCGGGGGCGAGGTCCCCACCGGCGCCCGCTGGCGCCGGCAGTTGGTCCATCACTTCATGCCGAGCGCGGCCATCACCGTATGCAGGTCCTTGTCGCCGCGTCCGCACAGGTTCATCACGATCAGGTGATCTTTCGGCAGGTCCGGTGCGATCCGCATCACGTGTGCCAGCGCATGGCTCGGCTCCAGGGCAGGAATGATCCCCTCGAACTTGGTGCAGAACTGCAGCGCGGCCAGCGCCTCCTTGTCGGTAGCAACCACGTAATTCACCCGGCCCGTATCGCGCAGCCACGAATGCTCCGGGCCGACACCGGGATAGTCCAGTCCGGCCGAGATCGAATGCCCTTCGAGAATCTGCCCATCCACGGTTTGAAGCAGGTAGGTACGGTTGCCATGCAGCACGCCGGGACGGCCGCCCGTGAGCGATGCGCAATGACCATCCTCGACATCGAGCCCATGGCCGCCAGCTTCCACGCCGTAGATCTTGACGTCGCTATCGTCGAGGAATGGATGAAACAGCCCTATGGCATTTGAGCCGCCGCCGATGCAGGCGACCAGCGAATCTGGCAACCGGCCCTCGGCCGCCATCATCTGCTCGCGCACCTCGCGCCCGATGATCGACTGGAAGTCGCGCACCAGCTCCGGATAGGGATGCGGACCCGCCGCCGTGCCGATGATGTAGTAGGTGGAGCGCACGTTCGTCACCCAGTCGCGCAACGCCTCGTTCATGGCGTCCTTGAGGGTGCCCGCACCCGACGTCACCGGATTGACCTTGGCCCCCAGCAGCTTCATGCGCGCCACGTTCGGCGCCTGCCGCTCGACGTCGGTGGCCCCCATGTAGACCTCGCACGGCAGATCGAACTTGGCGCACACGGTTGCAACTGCGACGCCATGCTGGCCGGCGCCCGTCTCGGCGATGATGCGCCCTTTGCCCATGCGTTTTGCAAGCAGGATCTGGCCCAGGCAGTTGTTGATCTTGTGGCTGCCGGTGTGATTGAGTTCGTCGCGCTTGAAATAGACCTTGGCCCCGCCGAGTTCGGCAGTGATGCGCTCGGCAAAATAGAGCGGCGAGGGCCGGCCGGAGTAATGCGTATTGAGATGGGCGAGCGCCGCCGCAAACGCCGGATCGGCCTTGGCGGCGTTGTAAGCGTCTTCCAGCTCCAGGATCAGCGGCATCAGTGTTTCCGCGACGAACCGGCCGCCGAAAATGCCGAAAAAACCGCGCTCGTCCGGCCCGTTGCGGAAGCTGTTGGGCTCGCTGCTGCCCACGACGGGCGTATCGATGGTGCTCATGCATCCTGCTCCGGATAGTTCTGATTGGCGGCGTCATCGCCGGGTTTTGGGCTGGCTGCCCTTGCAGCCTTGATGAACGCGTCGATACGCGCGGCAGATTTCTCCCCGGGCGAGGTTTCGACACCCGACGACACGTCGATCGCCGTAGCGCCGGTTGCCCGAATGGCGTTGGCCACGTTTTCCGGTGTCAAACCGCCTGACAACATGTAAGCCACGCGCCCTTTCACATCGTCCAGTGCCCGCCAGTCGAACGGCACGCCATTGCCGCCCGGCAACACCGCGCCTTTGGGTGCCCTCGCATCGAACAGCACCAGGTCGGCAATGCCACTGTAGTCGAGCGCGACCGCCGCGTCCTCTCGCGTGGCCACTTTGATGGCTTTCATCACCGGTATGCCAAAGCGTTTACGGATCTGCGCCACGCGCTCAGGCGTCTCGCTGCCATGCAGCTGCAGCAGATCGGGGCGAACCTCGGCCGCAATGCGTTGAAGCAGCGCATCGTCGGCATCGACGGTCAAGGCGACGATGCCCGCGCGCCCGCGGGCAATTTCGGCAAGCCCTGCGGCCTCCTCGATCGTGACATCGCGCGGGCTTGGCGGGAAGAAAACCAGACCGACATCATCGGCCCCTGCCTCCAGCGCTGCCGCCATCGCAACTGCCGTCTTCAATCCCCAGATCTTGATGCGCAACGCCATGGCGCCAGTTCCTCGAATGATCGCGTGGCGCTGTCCGCCTGCCCCGCTGCCGGTCGGTGGCGAGGAATGGTCTCCTCCCCCGTCATAAAGGATGAGGGGACGAAGACAATGACCGCCGGGCCGCAGCTCACGAAGGCCATCATCTCGCGGTGTGCGCAAGAGCCAGCGAAAATGGCATCAATTCATTATGCCAGGACAACGTGCGCCAAGTGAAAGTCAAGCCGTCGGTTGCAGCCATTGGGCCATCGTTCGAGGCCCCACATGCGTTTCAGTTGCGTGCCAGTGCCAGCGCCTTGCTGCTGGAGTTGCCGGCGGAAGCCTCGAGATTGGCGTCGCGCTCGCGTGTCAGCCGATCAGCTTCCGCGCGCCACCGCATCGCGTCCTGCGCCCGCGTGCGCGCAATTTTACGCCAATGGCTCTGGCCCATCCACGCCGCCGCACCGCCGAGCACTACGCCCGCGACAAGGGCTGCAAAAATGTAGACATAAAAGGGCAGCTCGATTGCGAGAGCCGGCTGCTCCGGGCGGAACGGATCCAGCACCATCCGCACGCCATGCCGGTTTGAAACGGCAAGCGTGATAAGCAGCAGGGCTGCTGGGAATGCCAGCAGCAGTCGCACGACCCGCTTCAGCACCAGTCCATCTCCTCTTGCATCATGGCGGATCGACCGCCGGAACCCTTGGCAATAAGCCTGTCTCTCGGCACCCGCGCCGACAAGGCGCAGCTACGACGCGCAGCAACGCCCATTGCCGTTCTCAGGCCCGGGCGGCGCGCGCCATCGTCTTGGCCTTGGGCTTCGCTTTGGCCTTTGCCTTGGGTTTCGCTTTGGCTTTGGCCTTGGCCTTCGGCTTTGCGGAAAGCTTTTCGCCCGCGCCGTCGCTATCGCCATTCAGCCGCTCGCGCAGTTCCTTGCCGGTCTTGAAGAACGGCACGAACTTCTCCTCGACTTTCACCGACGTTCCCGTGCGCGGGTTACGCCCCACGCGCGGCGGCCGATGCTTGACTGTAAACGCACCGAAGCCGCGCAGCTCCACCCGGTCGCCACGCGCCAGCGCATCGACGATCTCATCGAAGATCACATTAACGATCCGCTCGATATCGCGATGGAACAGATGTGGATTTGCCGCCGCGATTTTGGCGATAAGCTCCGACTTGATCATCACTAACCCTCCCGCACACAAGAGCCGGCCCCCGCAGGCGCCGCTCGTGGAGCGTGCGTCATGCACCGACTGAATTCCTGATGGCCTTGATATTACTTACCTTTCGGTGGGCTGCCAAATGGAAACGAGTCCCCCCCTGCCAGCAAGGTTGAAGCCCTGGCCGGAAGTCAGGTTTCCGATCTGCAACTCGTCAATCCCAAAAGCCCTCGCAATGGCCACCGACGCCATGCCGAGCAGACCGAAACTTCCGCTGTCTTTTGGCTTCCAATCCACAATTTTCAGGCCTTTTGTGACACCCCGCTTGGTTTCGAGCCAAGTCACGGCCGCCCGCTCGCCACCGATCTGATCGACCAGTTTGTGGCCGATCGCCTCACGGCCGGAATAAATCGCACCTTGCTCGAGCCCGGGCACCGCCGACGTGTCGATCTTGCGGCGTTCGGCCACCAGGCCTTTGAACCAGCGCATGGAGTCCGCGACCATTCTCTGCGTCGTCTCCCGTCCGGCATCGTCCAGCGGACTGAAGGGAGAGGGCACCGCCTTGAGCCGCCCGCTTTTCACCTCGTTGAATTTGACGCCAACCTTGCCAAGCAGTTCGGAGAACTCCGCCCACTGGAAGATCACACCGACCGAGCCGGTGATCGTGTTGCCCCGCGCAAAGATCTGATCGGCGCCGAGCCCGGCGATATAGGCCGCAGACGTCGCGATCGTGCCGAACTGCGCAACCAGCGGCTTCTTCGCGGCCAGCCGCCTCAACTCTTCATAAAGCGCTTCCCCGCCAGCCGTCGTGCCGCCGGGGCTGTTGACGTAGAGGATCACAGCATCGACCGTTTTTGTCTCGCCAAGCTTCTTGAGCAGGGCAAGTTGCTTGCGATCTTCCATGATCATCCCCTCGAGCGACACCCGCGCGATCTGATGCTTTTCGAAGAAGCCGTCGCTCTCGCCTTTGCCAGCCGCGAGCGCCAGCACGCCAAGCGCGAGTGCACCCGCAATCACGGCACCCGCGCGCCAGAATGACATCGAGCGCCTGAGGCGCCGGCGGTCCAGCACCGCTTCGGTTTCCAGTGACATGTGGCTCCTGCCGTCGAAGTGAAATCCGTCGGCGCCCAAGCCTTGTCGCAGCGCCGTTGTGGCCGAGACAGTACGCCGGGCCACCTATTCCGGCAACCGCAGCGCTTCGCATTTTCTCCCCAGCAGGCTGTGAGAACAGTGCGTTGGTGCAGCAGGCGTAAGGGCGACGGGGCGCCGGCCATTGTCCGGCTCTATCGGGCCATCACCGTTATCTGGCTAACGGGCGCGCCGGCGAGACGTGCGCCAAAATCGGTCTCAAGAGCCATGACCAACGCCAGTGGTTCCGTCTGGTGGAAGGCGTGGAAGCCCGCTCGAGAATGAGCCAACAGAATGGAGCGGACGTCCACGCCGCCCGGGCGCGCCAGAGGCCCGGCCTGATGTTTAGAACGCGCGGCTAGTTTTTGCCTTGCTCTTTCCCCTGACCTTTGCCAGGTCCCGTGGAATCGAGGGCGGCCTTGCAGGCGGCCGTCACCTTCGCCTTGTTGGCTTCAAGGCACGTGCGCGCTTCCCGGTTCTGATGACTTTTTCCGGCGCAGTGTTTTGCAAGGTCGGAAGCGCAGGCGCTGGCGACAGGTCCTGTTCCTTGCTGCGCGGCGGCAATTCCCGTGGTCAGGACAAGAGCCGTCAAGCTCGTGAAAATGAGTGCTCGCATGTGCATCTCCTTGCTTCGAAGCCGCCCCTCCAAAGTGCGCTTGGGGGGCTGCCAAGAAACATATTCAAATTTCCCTATGTGTTGTTGATATCCGTCAATCCGACCCAAAAATAAAGGGCGGCTGCCGGTCTGCGCCGGCACCCGCCCTTCGGTCTTCCGAGCGCGCCCGCTGAACGGGCGCGCCCTCATGCACAATTTTACTCGCTGTCGGCGTCCGCGTCGGCGTCGCTCTCGCCGCCTTCGCGCTTCTTGAGAGCGGCCTTGAAGATGTCGCCGAGCGAGGCGCCGGAGTCCGATGACCCATACTGCGCCACAGCCTGCTTCTCTTCCGCAATCTCAAGCGCCTTGACCGACACCTGGATGCGCCGGGCGTGCTTGTCGACCGACAGCACCTGCGCATCGACCTTGTCGCCGACGTTGTAGCGCTCAGGCCGCTGCTCGGAGCGGTCGCGCGACAGATCGGAACGCTTGATGTAGGTCGTGATGTCCGTGTCGGCGATCTTGACCATGATGCCGTTGGGTTCTACGGCCGTCACCTCGCAGGTCACCGCATCGCCCTTCTTGTACTTGCCAAGCGTATCCAGCGGGTCGCCGGCGAGCTGCTTGATGCCGAGCGAGATGCGCTCCTTCGAGCTGTCGACGTCGAGCACCACGGCCTGCACCGTATCGCCCTTCTTGTAGTCCTTGATCAGCTCCTCGCCGGGCTTATTCCAGTCGAGATCCGACAGGTGGACCATGCCGTCGATGCCGCTGTCGAGGCCGATGAACAGGCCGAACTCGGTGATGTTGCGGATCGGCCCTTCGATCGTCGAGCCCTTCGGGTGCTCGGCCAGGAATGCATCCCACGGGTTGTCCTGGGTCTGCTTGAGGCCCAGCGAGATGCGCCGCTTGTTCGGGTCGACCTCGAGGATCTGCACGTCCACCTGCTGGCTGGTCGACACGATCTTGCCGGGGTGCACGTTCTTCTTGGTCCAGCTCATCTCGGAGACGTGGATCAGACCTTCGACGCCCGGCTCCAGCTCCACGAACGCGCCGTAGTCGGCAATGTTGGTCACTGTGCCGCTGAAGCGCGCGTTCACCGGGTACTTGGCTTCGATGCCCTCCCACGGATCCGACAGCAGCTGCTTCATGCCGAGGCTGATGCGCTGCGTCTCCGGATTGATGCGGATAATCTGCACTTTCACCGTGTCGCCGACATTGACGACATCGGAGGGATGGTTCACCCGGCGCCACGCCATGTCGGTCACGTGCAGCAGGCCGTCGATGCCGCCGAGATCGATGAAGGCGCCGTAATCGGTGATGTTCTTGACCACGCCATCGATGACCTGGCCTTCGCCAAGCCGTGCCACGATCTCCGAACGCTGCTCGGCCCGCGTCTCCTCGAGCACCGAGCGGCGCGAGACGACGATGTTGCCACGGCGGCGGTCCATCTTGAGGATCTGGAAGGTCAGCGGCTGATGCATCAGCGGACCGATGTCGCGCACCGGCCGGATGTCGACCTGCGAGCCCGGCAGGAACGCCACGGCTCCGTCGAGATCGACGGTGAAGCCACCCTTGACCTTGTTGAAGATGTGGCCTTCGACCTTCTCGCCTGCCTCGAATTGCTTTTCGAGACGGGTCCAGCTCTCTTCGCGGCGTGCCTTGTCGCGGCTCAGCACGGCCTCACCGAGCGCATTCTCCATGCGCTCGAGGTAGACCTCGACCTCGTCGCCAACCTTGAGCTCGCCACCCTTTGCCGTGACGCCGAACTCCTTCAGCGGCACCCGGCCTTCCATCTTCAGGCCGACGTCGATGACCGCCAGATCCTTCTCGATCGAGGTGATCTTGCCTTTGATGACGGTACCTTCGAAAGCCGTCTCGGAGCCCATGGACTCGTTCAAAAGGGCTTCGAAATCGGCGCGTGACGGGTTCATTTCACCGGAGGAGTGGGTGGCTGTGCTCATAAGCAGGCTTTCTCGCGTGTGTAGATGGAGACGCGCACCCGGTCGCGGGACCGGCGCTCATCTCGGGTTTTCAGGGGTCTAGCCAAACGATAATGACACCCGCGACCCGCGGGAAAATGCCGCTCGGTCCAGGGTGCCGGCCTCATTGGGCGTCGGATTTGCTTGACGAAGGCTGCCGCTGGTGGGCCAACGGGCCCGCCGGATGCGATTTGACGCCGCCCTCAGGGCAGCCTCTGCCGGCCGATCTTCCTCGTGATCAACGCCACGGCAGCTTCGAATGCCTGTTCTATATCCAATCCTGTCGTATCGAGCAAGATCGCATCGTCGGCGGGCTTCATCGGCGAGTCAGGCCGGCCCGCATCGCGTTCGTCGCGTCGGCGCACGTCGGTGACAGACTCCAGCGTGACCGGCTCCTGGCGCGTTCAATTCCTCGTAGCGGCGGCGGGCCCTGACCTCAATGTCGGCGGTTACGAAAATCTTGGTAGACGTCGGCATCCGGGCAAACCACCGTGCCGATGTCGCGACCATCCAGAACCGCGCCGGGCGACTGCATGGCGAAATCGCGCTGAAGCTGCAACATGGCACGTCTGACGGCGGGGAACTTGGCCACCACCGACGCGGCCTCGCCCATGCCGGGCTTCTTGAGTTCGGCTTCATCGATGGAGGACAGTTGCAAGGTCTTGGCGGCCCGTGTAGCCGCGGCCTCGTCCTCGAGCTGCTCCTCGCAGGCCATCACGGCGCGCGCCACCGCCCTGTAGGAGCAGCCCGGTGTCGAGGCACGCAAAACCGAAATGCGCAGCAACGCGCTTTGCCAGCGTGCCCTTGCCGGATGCTGCCGGTCCGTCGATGGCAATGATCATGGCCTTGCCGTTTCCTGCCCTTCATCGGCCCCGACGCCGACGTCTCGGCGCGACTGGTAGGCCACTGCGCCGCGCGACAACGCCCGCATGCCCGCGCGAGCTCGAGCCGTCGGCCGGTCATAGGCCCATCACGGTCGGCCACATCGGAACGTCGCCGTGTCTCGCGCGTTTGCACCATGGGCACGAGTGGCGACTTTCAATGGCTCTCGAACGGCCCGACGCTGACAGCTTGTTTTGCAAACCACCTGCCGCTAGGGTCCGGGCACTTGAATTCCCGTCCCCCCTCAGCTGAAGGAGAACGACCGTGGCTCTTACGCTTCCCCCCCTGCCATACGCCTACGATGCACTGCAGCCCTACATGTCCAAGGAGACTCTCGAGTTCCATCACGACAAGCATCACAATGCCTACGTGACGGCTGGAACGCCGATGGTCGCCGACGGCACCAAATATGCCGGCAAGAGCCTCGAAGAAATTTGTAAGATGGCTTTCGATGCCAAGGATCAGCCGGTCGTGAACCAGATCGGCCAGCACTACAACCACACCCACTTCTGGAACTGGATGAAGAAGGGCGGCGGTGGAACCAAGCTGCCGGGCAAGGTCGAGGCGCTGGTCAAGGATTACGGCGGCTATGACAAGATGAAGGCTGATTTCATCCAGGCCGGTGTGACCCAGTTCGGCTCCGGCTGGTGCTGGCTTGCGGTCAAGGGCGGCAAGCTCGAAGTCATGAAGACGCCGAACGGCGAGAACCCCGTCATGCACGGCGCCTCGCCAATTCTGGGCTGCGACGTGTGGGAGCACAGCTACTACATCGACTACCGCAACCTGCGTCCGAAATACCTGGAAGCCTTCGTCGACAGTCTGGTCAACTGGGACTACGTCGAGGAGATGGTGTCGAAGGCGAAGTAAGCCGCACCGGCCCATTTCAGGCGTGACAGCGAGCGGGGCCTCAACGGCCCCGCTTTCTTTTTGCGAACAGGTAACAATCAGCTCTCTCGCGGCGCCCGTTGGAAGGCGCCGAATGCACGGCCGGACGCGAAGTGGGCCGCCAAAGGCCGAAGCAAGAAGCGGGCAACCGAAGGCGCAACGATTGCGTTACCCCTTCGCGGGCAGCGGTAGGGCTAGTGTATCGGTATGCCCGACGACAGCCGCACTCCGCCGGACACCCAGCCACTCGGATATCGTCGTCGCGTTCACCGTGCCGGTTTCGCCGGCTGCCGCAGCAAAGCCCGTCGCAAGATCCCCGATCAATTGCGCTTCGCCTACATCAAGTCGCCAGGGACTGTCGCCCTCGTGTACGACATATTCTGCCGCCTGGAACGCGGCTGCCAGCACCACAGGTGCGGTTGGGCCGGCAGCAGGCCCGAATCCCTTGTCACCATGTTGGTGATCATGGAACGCATTGAGCAAACGACGATCGCTCTGATGCCAAGGCGTCCATGTTTGGTCGCCGTTGTAGGTCAGCACGGTGTAGAATGCAGCCCGTCGTCGCGATACGGCCAACACCAATCGACCGATGAAATCAGCCGATGTCAGATCGAAGAACGCGGCCGCCGTCACCAGATCCGGTGCATCGCCAAGGGCCCGCTCCAGTTCGGTATTGAGGTCGGCCCGGCGGAAACGGACGCTCAGCCGCTTGCCGGACTTCTCGATTGTCAAACGGTCGCCGTCCAGTTCATGACGGTCCGCCCAAGCGATCAGCGTAGTCCGTGCCGCGTCGAGCAGGCGTGGATCATAATCCACGAGTGTCCAGCTTTGCTGGTCGGGCAGGTGGGAAAAAGTCCCCCTCAGGTTCGATCCCGCACCACAGCCCAGATCGACGATCTCGATGTTGGCGCGCCCGGCCATGGCGCCCTCGAGAGCCGCAGCCAATTCGCTATCGCGCGAGCGATGGTCCACGGGTTCGCGCAGTTGAAGCCATTCGGGCGAAAAACCGCTCATGCCGCAGCCTTTCTTATGACACCGGCAACAATCTCGGCCGTCTCGCTCCATCGTGGCAGCTGCTGGCCGGCCAGCCATGACTCTCTTGCCATGCTCTGCCGCAGCGAAGCGTCCTCGATCACCCGGTCTAAGGCCATAGCAAGTTCATCGACTGCTTGCGGAGTGACCTTGATGGCCGCGCTGTCAGGGATGGATGAGGCTGCCGAACCGGAGCGCGTGGTCACAATCGGGAGCCCGCGCGCCATGGCTTCGGCAAGCACCATCCCGTAGCCCTCGAAGAAAGACGACATGACGAACACATCCGTCTTGGCATAGAGGAGGGATAGAGCCGTCTCATCGACCGCTCCCGTCAGTTGGACGCGATCATCGAGCTTGTAGTCGCTGATAAGCGCACGCAGCCGGTTTGTTTCGCTGGTATTGCGGTCGCTGGCCCCAGCGATGGTCAGCTGCCAGTTGCGGCTCGTGACTTTGGCCAGCGCCTCGATCAGCACACCATAGCCTTTTCTGGGAACGACTGAACCGACCGCCAACAGGCTGACAGGCTCACCGGTGCCAGTCGCACGCGGTGCTGGATCGACGCCGGGAACCGCAACGGTGATGCGCTCAGGCGGCACCGAAAAATCCCGAACCAGAATGGTCCGGGTTTCCCCGCCCGTGACCACGATATGCTGTGCAAATTCAAGAGCTTCGCGTTCCGATCGGCTCAGGCGAACAGCATCCGCCGCCCCGATGCCATGCTCGAGCGCGAGGGGATGATGGCAAAGCGCCACAATCGGTTGCCGGATGACGTGCAGTAAGGAGGTAGGCAGCGCACCGAAAGCAAGCCCATCGATCAACAGGACGATCTCTTCGGGAAGTGCAGCAACGTGCGCAGCTGTCAGCGTCAAATCCGCAGGGATTGGGCTAGGAAACGAACCAGGCAGCGCCACATGGGTGACGTCGACGCTATAGTCCGAGAGCAGCCCAAGCAGCCGACGGTCATAGGCATATCCCCCCGTCGGCAACTCGAGATCGCCTGGAATCAAGAAGGCGCAACGTGCCATCGCGTTTTAAATCCATTCAATCCAAAGCTATTCACCAGTGGTGTCCAACGGACCGTGTCGTCGAACCAACAGAATCGCAATTTCTGGCGGCCAGCTTACAGCATATCTCAGCTGACGGATTGCTTACACCACATCCCCCTCGTACCAGGCTCGCGCCAGATCGGTTTCGTGCAGGGTGACGCGAATGCGCGACAATCCCTTTCCATCCTCTCCTAGCGCACCTGACGTCGCCGCGGTGACCATGGAATCGAAAATGTGCTTTGCGAGAAATTCCGTAGTCGTGAGCTTGCCATTGAACTCTGGCAGTGCATCGAGATTCTTGTAGGCGAGCGGCTTCAGGGTGCGACCGAGCACATCGAGCGCTGCGCCGATATCGACGACCACATTCTGTGCCGTCAACTTCTCCCGGAAAAACGCCACGTCGACGACAAAGGTTGCACCATGCATGCCCTGGGCAGGACCGAAGAACGGGTCCGGCAGAGAATGCGCAATCATGATGCGGTCGCGAACTTCAACGGCAAACATCGTGGGTCTCTCCCAGTGTTCAGATGATCAAGTGCTCGTACTCGCTTACGTGTCGCATCTGCAAGCGCCAAACGGACGTCGACCAAAGTCTCCGCCCTTGCTCCGGGCCCAATGCCGACGATCAGTTGGCCAGCACAGCGTACACATCGCCGGAGTTGGCCTCGTGCGGCAGCTCCGCGATGTGGCGTGCCATCTCAGCGGCCGAGATCCAGCGCCCGCAGGTCAGCACTTGGCTCTCCCCGAGCGCCACATCGAAACGATATGGCCCAAGCCGCGCGAGGATCTCCAGGGCCGCCTCGGCGACGTCGCGCTGGATTGTCGTGAACTCGAACGACAGCGCCCGCACCTGACGGCTAAGTCCCAGCAACACGTCCGCCTCGAAACCCTCGACATCGATTTTCACGAAGTCAGGAGCGCCGTGCTTGCTGATGAGCTGGTCGAGCGTCGTCACCGGCACTTCGATGCGGCGGTCCCAACGCTGGCCGTGCCAGCCGTCGGCACCGTCTGCAGCCTTCACAAAAGCAGGTGAGGCCGTCGTCACGGTCGGGTTTTCCGAATTGACCATCAGCGTCAGTGAACCCGGCTCCGGTCCGCAGGCCAGCCTCGACCAGCAACACGTCACTGTCGCTGGCATAGAGTGTCCGGATCACCTGAGCACAGTCCGGCTGCGGCTCGAGCGCGACGACACGCGCACCCAGGCGCCGGAACGATCCGATGCGGTCGCCGACATGCGATCCGATATCGAAGGCGAGACCGCCGGACTTGATGAAACCGGCATAGAGGCTGTCCATGGCGGCATCGCGCTTGTCGTCGCCATAGTAGACATCGAGAGAGCGGCGCAACGCGGCAAGCGACGGGTCGGCGCGCAGGCGGCCAAGCGTATCGGCAAGGGTCAAGGCAAACTCCTATTGAGGCCCGAAGGCGACCGCGTGCATGATCCGCCCCGGCAGAAACGTGAATGCTCCCGCAACCAGAAGGGCGCCGACGAAGAGACCGATCATGCTGAGCTTGTGCCGGCGAATGTTGCCGCCGCGCGCGTGCATCACCGCAAGCGGCGCGTTGACCAGCACCAGGATGGACAGCAGGTGGATCCAGCTGAACCCGTGCCATTGGTTGATGTGGTGGATCCGGAACGAGCTGGCCGCGATCACCATCATCATCGCGACCCAAGCGTATCCCAGTGCCCGGTGTGCCCCGTCCCCCTTGGCCCGGCTGAGTTGGATGATACCGATCACGAAGGCGCCTATGGCAACAAACGCGTGAATCTGTGTGGCAAGCGGGGCGGCAAGCAGCGGCTCGAGTGTCATTCAGTCCTCAGCACGGCTTTGACCTCTGCAGGTGTCACGAAGTCCTCCGGTATGCCCGCAAGACCCATGCGCTTCATCCACTGTCCGAGACTGGGCCAGGCCGTTACCACGGCAAACGGGATCGCCAGCAGATAGCCTGCCGTCAATGGCAAGCTCCACCAGAAGGCGGCCGGTGACACCCAGTAGGTGAGGCTGCAGAGTACGATGCCGAACAGTGTCTGAGGCCACAGGTTCTGGGCTGCCGTTACCCACGAGATGCCATAGGCGTCCCGCGATTGCCCGCCCCAGACGACGGACTTGCCGAAGGCGAGGCCAACCATGAACACCGTTGTCCGGAAGCTCGAAACGGCGCCCTGCAGGAACGAGAACACCAGCTCCATCACCGCCGAGACGGCGAACCTGACAGGCCCGCCGAAGCTTGCCACCCCACCCTTGGTCATGACTGCGTCGATCAGGCCGGCAATCTTGGGCGACAGGTACATCGCAAAGAACGCGATGTAGAGGGCGATCGCGAGGCCCTTGGGGAAGGTTGCAATCCCCTGCGTCTCATGGGCCGAAAGTGGCAACGTCGCCAACATCAGCGTCCAGGCGGGCAATCCCAGGAACATCAAGATCGCCCAAACCAGCTGGAAGCGGCTCATCGCCTTGAGGCCGGGAATGTCCAGCAGCTTCACATACTGCATGTTGCCCTGGCACCAACGCACATCGCGCTGGGCGAAATCCAGCATCGTCGGCGGGTTTTCCTCCCAGGAGCCCCCCTCGAACGGCAGCACGCGCACCTCGTAGCCGGCCCGGCGCATCAGCGTCGCCTCGACTTGATCGTGCGACAGCACATGGCCGCCGAGCGGCGGTTTGCCCGGCAGCATCGGCAACTCGCACTCTTCGACGAAGGGCCGGATCCGCACGACGGCATTATGGCCCCAGAACGGCCCGCAATCGCCGACCCACCACGCCTGTCCCATCGTGTACGACCGCATGCCGTGGCGCATGCCGAACTGGAAGATGCGCGCGAACGCCGATGACGACGGCATGCCGACCACCAGGCTCTGGATCAGCCCGATTTTTGGGTGCGCCTGCATCATGCGCACCAGCTTCACGATCTGTGCGCCTGACATGACGCTGTCGGCATCCAGAGGCAACATGAGTTCGTAATCGCGCCCCCACTGCTCGCAGAATTCGCGCACATTGCCGGCCTTGAAGCCGGTATTGACGGTGCGTCGCCGGTAGGTGATGCGATCACCGTCGCGATCATTGGCCTTCCATTCGGCCACCCCGCGCTCTTCGGCCGCGGCGACCCCAGCATCGTTGGTGTCAGACAGAATGAAGTAGCTGAAGGCAGCCCCCTCGCCGGTCGCATCCACCGAGGCCTTGATGGTCTTCATGCGCAAAATGGCCCGCTCCGGGTCCTCGTTGCGCACGGTCATGAAGATCGCGGTTTGGTCGTGATCGCCGTGGCCGCATCGCCGGCCGCCGCAAACGGCGCGACGGCGCCAACCGGGTCCTTGTGGAAGTGCAGCAGCCAAAGGCCGATCACTGCATTCCAGAAGCCGACCACGGTCCACGGCGTGCCGACCGCGAAACAGGCCAGCAGCACATAGTCGAGCACGCTCCAGCCTCCGGCAGACAGAATGGTGGCGGCAACCCACATCATGGCGAACCAGGTGGCAAGGTTCAGCCCCAGCATCAGCCAGCGCCGGCGCGAAAGCTCGCGCGTTGCCTGAAGCCCCGAGGGTACGGTATGCGTTGCCGGACCAGGCCGCGAAGCAGGGCTTGATGCAAGCGTTGATGTGGATGGGGCGGCGTCGTTCATTTCGGTGAGGCCGTTCTTGCCGGAGGTTGCAAATAAGTTAGAGGCGAGGTGCGTTGCCAGTCGCTGAAAATAGGCGCGCTCTTCCATCACGAGGCCGCTGAACGCGCCATGAACGACAAAGGTACTCTACCAGCCCGCCGCTCGACGGGGACAAGATGCATCGCACGTGCATTGTGGTATGTGCGCCCCGGCGTGGCAGAATTGAGGACGAGCCAGATCTTGGTCCCCCGGGAGGGGCAGGCGCTGGTCAAAACGATGTTCACAGCCATCAGTCGCGGCACCGAACGCCTGGTTTCGTCAGGTGCCGTGCCCGAGGCCGAGCGCGCCCGTATGCGCGCCCCCTTGCAGGAGGGTGAATTCCCGTTTCCCGTCAAGTATGGCTACTGCGCCGTTGGGCAGGTGGAGGCCGGTCCGCCGGCCTTGACCGGTCAAACCGTTTTCTGCCTGCACCCACATCAGGACTGGTTCCTGGCCCCCATATCCATGCTGGTTCCCGTGCCAGCCGCTGTGCCGGCCAAACGCGCCACCCTGGCCGCCAACATGGAGACCGCGCTCAACGCGCTCTGGGATTCTGGCGCAGGTCCCGCCGACCGCATCGTTGTTGTCGGTGCCGGCATCGTCGGCCTGCTGATCGCCTATCTCGCAGCCCGTCTCCCTGGAGCCGAGGTCTGCGTTATCGACATAGCAGAAGAGCGCCGCGCAGTGGTCGAAAGCCTGGGCGCCAGCTTCCAATGCGGCGGCACGGGGCAGGGCGCCGATGTCGTCTTCCACACCAGCGTCACACCGCAGGGCCTACAGGCAGCAATCGACTCATGCGGCCTCGAAGCCACCGTGGTGGAACTCTCTTGGTACGGCGAGCGCGACGTGTCGGTGCGTCTCGGTGGCGCCTTCCACAGCCAGCGCCTTCGCCTGTCTCCTCGCAGGTCGGCCAGGTCTCGCCCGGCCACCGCCCCCGTTGGGACTACCGCCGGCGCATGGAAGCCGCATTGCGCCTGTTGTCCGACGACCGGCTGGATGCTCTCGTCGATCAGGAGATCGACTTCGACGCCGTCGTGACCGAGCTGCCGTCTTTGCTGGGGCCGGGTGCCAAAGGCCTGGCGCCTGTCATTCGCTACCCCCGTTGAACCGCCGGAATTATCGGCGCCGGGGGTCACTCAGCCGCGACGTCATCGGCGGCATGCACCACGCCGCTGATCAGGTTCGCATCATAGAGCGCTGCGACATCGAGGCCTTCTGCGCGCACCACTTCGAGGTCTTGGCCAAAAGCTGCAAACCGCGCTTCCAACGCGCGGCGGGCCGCCTGCGCCTCGCCAATCGTCACCGCCTCGAAACGGATCTCCATGCCCGGCAGCACCCGCCCCAGGGCTGGAAGGTCGGCCGAGATCACCGTAGCGATCTTTGGATAGCCGCCCGTCGTCTGCCGGTCCGCCAGAAGAACGATCGGCTGTTGGCTGCCCGGCACCTGGATCGAGCCCGGCGCAATGCCATCCGACACGATGTTGTAGCCCTTCGCATGCACCAGCGGCGGCCCTTCGAGCCTCAGCCCCATGCGGTCTGCTTCCCGCGTCACCCGATAAGGCTGACCGAGCAGGGTCTCGATCGCCTCCGCCGTGAAATAGTCGTCCTGCGGCCCAAGCACGACCCGCACTGTCCTCGCGGGCTCCAGCTCGCATCCCTTGAGCCGCACCGGCTGGGTATCGACCGCTTCACTTCGATCAGAGGCAGCAGGTCCCCTTGTGCCAGCGCCCGGCCGCCAAATCCCCCGAACCCGCCGCGCGTATAGGTCGAAAGCGACCCCATGAACGGCGCAATCGCAAATCCTCCGGCAACGGCCAGGTAGGCAACCGCAGTCTTGCCGAGGCCTGAAACTTTGAGCCGGTCGCCACGCTTCGCTGTTGTGCTCTGCAAGGCTGGCACCTCGCGGCTAAGGCCATCCTCGCTCTCGACGGTCAACATCGCGCCCGATCCCGCAAGCACTACCGTCACACTGTCGACCTCGATGCCGAGCACCGGCCCCATCACAGCCATCTCGACGTCCGGCCACGCTCTGGTCGTTGCCCGCGACGATGTTGGCCGCCCGCAACGCTACGAAATCCAGCGTCCCGATACCGGAATGCCCTGGCGTTGGTGCCCGTGCCGTCCCAGATCCTGCACGGTCGTCATCAGTCCCGGCTGGAGAACCCGCAATCCGCCACTCATGCGCCGGCCTCCGTCGCCGTAAGGGCAAGCCGCCCGTGTGCCGCCTCCGCTTCGAGTTGGTCGTAACGGGTCCTGTCGATCGGCTCGAATTTGATCTTGTCGCCCGGCGCCAGCAACACGGCATCGGCCCGGCGCGGATCGAACAGCCGCACCGGTGTCCGCCTGAGCAAGTGCCACCCACCCGGACTGTCCAGCGAATAGATTCCGGCCATCGCCAGCGCGATGCACACTGAACCCATCGGAACTTTCACGCGTGGTGTCTCCCGGCGTGGCAGCGACAACACCTCCGGCACGTCGCCCATGTACGGGTAGCCCGGCAGAAACCCCAGTGCATAGACGTGATAGGTCTCGCCCGCATGGATATCGATCACCTGCGCGTGCTGAGCCCGGTCCGCTGTGCCACGTCTTCGAGATCAGGCCCAAGCTCGCCGCCATGAGCAGCACGGCAATGTCCAAAGCCTAGCCCGGTGATGGATGGTGCCGAGGCTCGCAAGCAGCGGCCCGATGCGCGCCTCGAGATCGCCAGCATCGAGCCGCAGGGGGTCGTAGTGGATCATGAGCGAGCGGAACGTCGCCACCAGTTCGACCACGCCCGCGATATCCGCGGCCTCGATCGCATCGCTGAGCGCCAGCACCCGGTTGCTCACCTCCTGTCGATCTCGTTTCCGAACTCGACCACCAGCGCGGTGTCGCCGGCGGCCAGGAAACGCGGGGTATGGGTCTGGGCAGTCATTGCTGATCCGGATTGCTTCGTTAGGTGCGCCAAAAGACAAACATTGTGGCCGCCTGTCAAAGCCCATAGGTTTCCGGCAGACCAAAACGACCGGTTGCACGGCGATTGCTGGGGCCAGCGGCCCGCTTCGCCGTCCTTGAAGTGACGGAGCAAGCATGGCACTGCGCATCAATCTCAACGCCGACATCGCCGAGGGCTACGGCGCCTACGACATTGGCGACGACCCAGCCCTCATGCGCATCATCAAGTCGGCGAGCGTCGCCTGCGGCTTTCATGCCGGCGATCACAACACCATGCATCGCCTGTGCATGCTGGCCAAGCAACTGGGCGTCTCCATCGGCGCCCATCCCGGTTTCAACGACCTGTGGGGTTTCGGCCGCCGCCAGATCAAGATGGACCCCAAGGACCTCGAGTTGATGACCGCCTACCAGATCGGCGCGCTGCAGGCGATTGCGCGCTACGCCGGGCTCCAGGTGACCCATCTCAAGGCCCACGGCGCCCTCAGTAACATGGCAGCGGTCGACGAGGGCTACGCCATGGCGCTGGGCCGGGCCATCAAGGCGGTCGACGACAGCATCATCTATGTGGCATTGGCCGGCTCCGAGATGGCGAAAGCGGCAGAGCGCCTCGGCCTGAGGCTCGCGCGCGAAGGTTTCGCCGACCGCCAATACGAGGAAGATGGCAACCTAGCCTCGCGCGCCATTGCGGGAACGGTCTACCGAGAGCCGGAAAAGGCGCTCGCCCAGGCCCTTCGCATGATCGAGAAGGGCGAGGTCGTGGCCCGCAGCGGCAAGGTCATCAAGGTCGCCGTCGACACCATCTGCGTGCATGGCGACGAGCCGAGCGCCGTCGCGGTTGCCACCGCCGTGCGCGCCGGTCTTGACAAGGCCGGTGTCGAGATCGTGACCTTGCCCGACATCATCGCGTGACCATTTGCGTGACCAACCCTGGCTCTGCGCCAGGCCGAAACCAATCGCTTTGAAGGAACCCGTCCATGAAGCTCTTCTGGTCCACGCGCTCGCCGTTCGTGCGCAAGGTCATGGTGGTGGCATACGAGACTGGCCTCGCCGATCGCATCGAGCGCGAGCGCACCATCGTGGCTCCGGCCAAGCCCAACCCGGAGGTGATGGCCCACAATCCCATCAACAAGCTTCCGACCCTCGTCCTCGACGACGGTAGCGCTCTCTATGACAGTCGCGTCATCGCCGAATATTTCGACAGCCTGCACGATGGCCCCCGCCTGTTCCCGCCGGCCGGCAAACCCGTTTCGAGGCCTTGCGCCTGCAGGCGCTGGCGACGGCGTCTCGATTTTCCCTTGTCTCGCTCTCCGAGCGCAACCGGCCAGAGGCGCAGCAATCGCCAGAACTCAAGGCGGCTGGCAGTCAAGTTCACGACCGCGTTCGATCGTTCGAAAAGGAGGCAGCCTCCGGCACTCGATGGCAACTTCGGCATTGGCCAGATCGCGGTTGCCTGTGTGCTGGGCTACCGACTTCCGCTACGCCGAGAAGTGGCGTGACGGCCGCCCGAAACTCGCAGCCTTCGCCGAGAACGCCCTCAAGCGCCCCTCCATGACCCAGACCCAGCACGCCGACTGTTGGGGCTGCAACCCGAAAGCCCGAGGCAGCCAGGCAACGCGAAGGGGAGCATTGCGGCACCAGCGGCGAGGCCTCCGCCCGGCGAGCTGGCAGGCCGCATATCCCGATTGCGCTGCACTACTCGGGTCAGAATGCTCGACGGTTTTGCTTACGACGACATATGGCAACAGTGTCAGGATGAACAAAACCGTCACCGTCCTCAGAACGGCAGTCATCTCCATCCCCAAGCCTGCAGCCACAATCCCGGCAGCGGCCCAAACGCCTGCTGCTGTAGTCAATCCTCTCGTGCGTTGTTGTGCGGTGCCGATGATGATGGCGCCGGCACCCAGGAAACCGACGCCTTGAACCACACCTGTATGACGCGCGACATGTCGCCGACCCCTATGCCGGCCTGCATCGGCCCGATCATGAATAACGCGCTACCCACTGCAACAAGCATATGGGTTCTGACGCCAGCGGTTTTGGACTTCCACTCACGCTCCAATCCAATCATGGCCCAGCAACGCGGCAAGCAGCAATCGCAGCGAAATGCGCACCGCATCAGCTGGGTCACAACATTGAAAATTCAGCAACGATGACCGCCCATATCTCTGACCACATTGTCGAAACCTCCGTTGCCGCCTCGACCCTATGGCGGCTTTGATCACGCGTGAGCCGCCCGATCGCCGGTGCAGGCAGCGCTCGGCGTGTCGCTGTTGGTCTGGTGTCACCGGCTGATGACCGAGCCCAATCGCGTCATGGGCGTGAAGCCGTTGTCCCAGCTGAGCCAGGCAGTCCAGCAAGGTGCCGTGACCCGCAGCAGTCATTTTTACCCGCAGCCGTCGCTCAGTGTTGCCTTCTGGAACGCCCGCGCAAGCGGATAGCTCTCTGGAAAAGCCTTGGTCATTTTTTGCTCTATCTTCTCTTCAGATTTGCCGCGAGCCGTCAGATAATCACGCACGAGCAGAACGTCCACGAGCCACTCTCCTGCGCGTTCTTTCTTCTTGTAATCCTCGATGCCGCACTTGATCTCATCTTCAGCGCTGTCGTATTCGCGCTGCTTCCGGAACAGCTTTTTCCGGAGCTTTGACGGTTTCTCCATGTCGAGGACCGCCGCGGCGATCCATGCCGCAGACGCGTCGAAGCCCGTTTGCATCGCGACGAAATGGATGATCTCTTCTTTGAGGGTCGCAATGCACCAGCGCTGATCATGTCCGGGAGCAGTGGCATCATACTTGAAGCGACTAAACTCCATGAGGCTCAACTCGATTGTCTTCCGATCGTAATCCGAAACGCCGCTTGTGCTTTTCCGATTGTGCCATTTGAACTTTATTCTGTTTCGATCAACAACGGCACGGTAGCCCTGCGGCAGGTCTTCGAACAGAAAACCAAGATTTTGTTCAGCGATCTCGAGATCCTTGCTCTTGGGTCCAGGTGACCAGTCTCGCAACATCCGCCGTTTCCCTTTGGCATCAGATCGTTTCGCGCTGGGGCTGCGGCGCTTGGCAGGTGGGGGCCCCAAGCCGTCACCGGATTCAGGCCGGCCAGATCGAATAGACGTAGAGCCCATAACCGCTGAGCAAGACAGAGCCCTCCACCCGGCTGATGTGGTGGCCCGTTCGCGCGACGACGAGAAGCAAGATCGACACAGCGACCATCACCAGGCCGTCAAAGCGTACGATCTCTGGCGGTACGTCAGTCGGTGCGATAAGCGCGGTCACGCCGCCAATGCCGAGAATGTTATAGATATTCGAGCCGAGAATGTTGCCGAGGGCGATATCGCCGTGCCGGCGCAGCGCGGCTATCACACTCGTTACCAGCTCCGGCAGCGAAGTCCCGATGGCCACGACCGTAAGGCCGAGAATGGTTTCCGAAATCCCCGCAGAGCTTGCTAACGCCACGGCACCTTTGACAAGCAACTTTCCGCCGACGATGACGATAATCAGTCCGGCGATCGCGAGCATAAACGGTGGCCAAACGCTGCTGGAGTGCGGCGTGGCCTGGATCGCGCCGGGGAGCACTTCATCGTGCGCTTCGCGCTTGTCGTAGGCGGCCGTGTGCGCGGAAGGTGCACCCGTCATCTCCTGCCGATAGGCGAAGTAGAGGTAAAGCGCGAGCCCCGTCACGAGCACGGCGCCAATCAACCGATCAAGCGGCATCAGGTAGGCGATCGCGATGAACGCCACCGCCGAGGCGAGGCCGATCGTTCCATCGCGCGCGAGAGCCCGGCGACCGACGGCAATGGGAGAAAGTACGGCGGCGATGCCGAGGATCAAAAGCACGTTGGCAATGTTGGAGCCGACGATGTTGCCGATGGCAATGCCCGGAGCCCCCATGAAGGACGCCTCCACGCTCGTTACCAGTTCAGGGGCCGACGTCCCGAACCCAACCAGTGTCAGCCCGATCAGCAGAGGTGACATGCCCAGCAGCGCCGCCGTACGCGCGGCGCCCCGCACGAGCAGTTCACCGCCTAGGATGAGCAATGCCAGCCCGCCCGCAAGCAACAAGTATGTGTCCATGCAGCCCCCCTACTTTGGATGGAAGGCAAATGGATAGAGCGATGGTGTTGTGCAATGGGTGTGCGGAAAGTTTGGCCTCACCAGATGTCTGCGGGGGCGCACAACCTCGCCTGCGGCATCGATGAGTAGCGGTGGCAGGTGTCGCGCGGTCGCCGGGCGCCTTTTGCACCTCAAGAAAACCGCACCACGTGCAACCCGGTATTCCGATCAGGCGCCTGGTCCACCCCAAAAACGGTGGGTCAGGGAGGCGTCCTCCCGGGCCGGATGCGAAGTGGGCATCCGCAAGCACCAAATTCACAACTCTTATGGGGGCGCAGCTCAGTGCAGCGTGCGGCCGGCCTGCATCAGACCCTTGGCCGTTGGATACCAGGTTTCTTCCTGGATGACGGCCAGCCCTTCGTCATGCATGGACCGGGCAACCGCGAGCAAATGCGGTGGCAGAAATGTGGGGGGTTTGACCACCATGAGTTCAAGCAGCGCAGCTATACTGCGATTGGACGGACGCATCACCGGACTTCCCGCAAACTCGACTAGAGCCGTGCTCGTTTGTATGTCGTGACGATGGGACGACGGACCATCGTTAGAAAAAACGGCCAGCCGTTCGTTGAATGTCTCTCATGCTAGCGTAGGCTGCAGCCTCCTGTGCAATTATTCCCATGGCGAGATGCGTTTTTTTCGCGTCACGCCAGCCATTTGTCACGATGCGGTGGCCTGCTGCTGCAATGACCTTGTGTCCGGCGCCCTGGCGTGCTGTGCCGACAACTGAAGAAAACGAAGCCAAAACAGATAGATAAATCATTGTCGTAAACTTGGCGTGCGGCTGGCACGCAAAATTTGGCGTTCATAAAGCAAGTCAAGTAGCGTGTCATTTTTGCCACTTTCATTCAGCGTGCCGACAAGACGGCCCGAGACTGCCGCGCAACTTGCTGTGGATGACTTCGCTGCGCTTCCCGCGAGTCAATTTAAGGTCGGGGCAGCAACGGAGCACGCCGAACGCAAGCCGTGCGCGCGACGAGTGGATTATGACTCATGAACAAATGCCAGTGTTGCGGTCAGGACATCGCGACTGAACCTGCAGCGGCGTCGACCATCTGGATCGATGACGCCCTCATGGCCTGCTGCAATCAGGCCCACGCGCGGGCTGTGGCGCTGCGGGCGCAGGACGTATCGGTGCTGCATCTGCTGCACGCGGCCGCCAGCGAGCGAACCCTGGGGCAACTTCTCGACCGGTTTGGTCTGCCAGGTGATCTGCTGCGGGCGCGATGCGCGGCTGCTGAACCGTCGTCGGGCGGCGCAACCTTGACGGGTCGCATCGCAACGTCGGACGAGCTTCGCCGGTTGCTCGCTGCAGCACAGCGCGACGCCACGGCACAAGGCCGCGAAACAGCAGGCATCGAGGACGTGTTGCGGTGTCTGTTGTGGGCAGAGATCGATTTGCCGGCCGCCCGATTGGTCCGGGCCTGGCGATTGGCGTTCGCCGACACCACACGCACAGGCATCGACGGCAAGCCGCGCGATGCCTCGCCAGGGAGAGAGGACCGGCGCGCAGACGACCTATACCACCAGCTAGGTTCCGACGACGCAGAGCGCCAATCGCTGCCGGTATCTCGCACCGGCTTCGAGACGCAGCTGAGCAGCCTCGACTCCCGCCGCGTGAGTGCCGACTTTGTGGCGTCCACCGGTAGCGCCGCCAGCCGTGAGATCAGCGTGATGACCCAACGTACTGGGCGCGGCACGCTGGCATCGGACGCCAGCGCAAAGCGCGATCGCACGGGTGATGGGTCATCCGCAGGGCGGGAGTGGCGCAGCGCGCCGATGGCCGCCGCCGCAAATATCCCAAGTCCATTCCATGCGCGTCCCGCAGCCAGCCCGCCTCGCGCGCCGGGCCAGAAGGACAAAGCCCAAGCCGGCAAGCGTCGACGCCGCTTGCGCAACCGGATCCGGCGCATGCAGCGCCAGCGCCAGCAGCGGCGTCGCATCTCGTTTGCCGGCCGTCTGCGCAACGAGGCGCATGTTTCCGGCGCGATGGTGACGGCCTCAGACCTGCAGGCATTGATGGCGCGGATCGACGCGCTGCAACGTCAGTTGACGGATGCGGTGGCGCAAACGCGCGCCGGATCGCCAAGCGCCTGGCATCGGCGCGAGATGGCGTCTGATCCGGCGACAGCCACCGGTATGGCCACAGGCGGAAGCGGCAATGTGCTGTCGGGCTCGAGTGCGTCGGGCTCCCAAAGGCGGAATGGACGAAGCGCCCGGCGTACCCGTTGGCTTGCCCGCCAGCGCCGCATCCGTCGCCTCAAGCGCTCCAGGCAGCGCCAGCACACCAGGGCCTATCGCACGTGGTCGCGAGCCGTGCGCCAGCCCGCAGTGCCAGTCGACATCGAGCGCAGCGCCATTGCTCCGCCCCCAAACCTCGTCCCGCCGCCCATGCGCTTTCATGAAAGCGGAGTTCGCCCTGAGGCCGGCACCGATCGGGACGCGCGAGCCGACATCGATGACGATCATGACGACTTCATCATCGACGACGAGGCGGAAAGAGATTTCGATGATGCTGCCTCCGACAAGGAGAAGCGCTTTTATCTCAGCCTCGACGATGACATCGTTCGCGCGCCGTCGATAGGCCCGCGCACGGCGGATCGGCTGAATCGATGCGGCATCGTGACGGTCCGCGATCTGCTCAATTGCGACGCGTCCAATCTCGCGGGCCGCCTGAGGGCCCGGCACATCACTGCGGCCCGCATTGTCGAATGGCAACATCAGGCGCGCTTGGTCTGTACGATCCCCTGGCTGAGAGGCACGCATGCGCAGTTGCTGGTCGGCGCAAGCTATCCGACGTTGACGGAGATCCTGCAGCAAGAGCCCGGTATCATCTGTGGCGCCATTCTTTCGTTCGCGGGAACGCGCGATGGCCAGAGGGTCCTGCGTGCCGGCCCGCCTCCCGACGTCGAGCGCATTCTGCAATGGATCGAGCGCGCACACCTGGCAGAGCCGCAACGCGCCGCGTGACCGTAGCATCCGTCATCCGGCCCCGCCCCATCAAAAAACGGCGGGTCCGGGAGGTGTCCTCCCGGGCGGGTTGAAGGGCGGCAGCCCTTCTCGCGCGCCCCGCGCGATCAATACCGCGCCGGATGCCGCGCCGATTGCGAGTGGGCAACCGAAGGCGCGAGGAAAAAACGCGCCGGACCCTGCGGCCTGCTGGCCGTCATTGCCGTCCCGATGTCCGTCTCCCACCATTCTGGTCCTGCCGTCAGCAGCATGAGTGGGCGCACACGAGGCTGTCCCTGCAATTGATCGATCTCACGGCGCATCAGCGATTGACGCGTCACCAGTATCGATTGATGTGCGACAATGGCCGGGTCCAGCCGACACAAAGGGAGACGATGGTGCCGCACGCCTTGAACATCACCCAGAGACCAGACGGGCTGGTTGAATTCGGCGCCGACGGCCCATGGACGGCGGAGCATTCGGCAAAGATTGATGCCGCCATCTCGGCCGCCCTGGTGCACGTCTCCAATCAAACGCGCGTTTCTTTGCATCTGGCAGGCATTACCCAGTTCGACACCTATGGCGCCTGGCTGGTCGAAAAGCTGCTGCGGGGATGCCGTCAAAAAGGCGTGGCTATTGATGTCGATGGCCTGGATGCACGGTTCAAGGGCCTCGCCGATACTGTGCGCCTGACAGCAGATGCAGCCGCCCCGGTGCCCGGTCCGACGTTCTGGCTCCGAGCACTGACGAGAATGCGACGCGCTGTCGACGATACGTTGCAAGACGCGGGCATTCTGTTGTCGCTGCTGGGCAAATTGACGGTCGCCATGTTCACGTCGCTGGCGCGGCCGGCCACCTTTCGCCTGGCGTCGACCGTGCATCAACTCGATCGCGTGGCGTGGCAGGCCGTGCCCATTATCCTGCTGATGACCTTTCTGATCGGCGGCATCATTGCCCAGCAGGGCTTCTTTCATTTCCGGAAATTCGGTGCCGACCAATACGTCGTGGATATGGTGGGTATTCTCATCCTGCGCGAGATCGGCGTTCTGCTTGTGGCCATCATGGTGGCGGGCAGGTCCGGCAGTGCTTACACGGCCGAGCTTGGCTCGATGAAGATGCGCGAGGAGATCGATGCGCTGCGAACGATGGGCCTGGATCCGATCGCAGTTTTGATCCTGCCGCGCATCCTTGCGTTGATCCTGGCTCTACCGGCTTTGACGTTCCTGGGTTCGATGGCTGCGCTCTATGGCGGCGGTCTCGTCGCTTGGCTCTATGGCGATATGAACCCATCCATCTTCATCGACCGATTGCGCGATGCCGTATCGCTGACCCACTTCAAAGTGGGACTGATCAAGGCACCGTTCATGGCCGCCGTGATCGGCATCGTCGCGTGCTCCGAAGGTCTGAAAGTTCGCGGCAGCGCTGAATCCCTCGGATTGCGAACCACGGCCTCGGTCGTGAAATCCATCTTCCTGGTGATCGTTCTGGATGGACTCTTCGCCATCTATTTCTCGGCCATCGGGTGGTAGGCCCATGCAGACGCCGCCCCCTTCACCCATCATTTGCGTTCGCGACGTTGTCGTCGGCTTCGGTCGCCACACCGTTCTCGACCACGTCTCCATCGATATCATGCCCGGCGAGATATTGGGCTTTGTCGGAGGCTCCGGCAGCGGCAAGACAGTCCTTCTGCGCACCATTATCGGGCTGTTGCCGCCTCGCTCCGGCTCGATCGAAGTGCGCGGCGTCGATATGGGCGCGGCAACGGACGACCAGCTGCAAGCGATTGAGCGGCGGTGGGGCGTTCTGTTCCAGCAAGGGGCGCTGTTCTCATCTCTGACGGTGCGCGAAAATCTGCAGTTTCCCATGCGTGAGTATCTCGACCTGCCGCAGCAACTCATGGACGAAATCGCTCTCGCCAAACTTGCCATGGTCGGGCTCGGCCCGGGCGACGCAGACAAGATGCCCTCGGAGCTTTCCGGCGGCATGACAAAGCGCGTGGCCCTGGCCCGGGCGCTGGCGCTTGATCCCGACATCGTTTTCCTCGACGAGCCGACCTCGGGGCTCGACCCCATCTCCGCTGGCGAATTCGACGCCCTAATCCGCACACTGCAACAGACACTCGGCTTCACCGTTTTCATGGTGACCCATGATCTTGAAAGTCTGCGGACGGTTTGCGACCGCATCGCCGTCCTTGCAGAGGGCAAAATCGTAGCCACCGGCACGCTCGCCGACATGCTGGTCTCGGTGCATCCATGGGTGCGCTCCTATTTTCAGGGGCGCCGGGCGCATGCGCTGAATCTCCAGGCACAACGCTAGAAGTCTTGGGAACCGAAGCTCATGGAAGTCCACGCTCGCTACACACTGATCGGGCTTTTTGCGTTGGCCGTTATCGGCGCCGTCTTCATGTTCGTCTACTGGATCGAAGCTGGCGGTGGCCTCACGGATCGCACCACATATCGTATCAGGTTCGCAGATCCCGTTGCGGGCCTCTCGAAAGGCTCAGCCGTCCTCTTCAACGGCGTGCGCATCGGAGAAGTGACGCACCTGGCGCTCGACGATAAACGGCCAAGCGACGTCGAAGTCGAAGTTGCCGTCGACAGGTCTGCGCCGGTGCGCTCGGATACCAACGTCGGTGTCGAGTTCCAAGGCTTGGCAGGCGCTCCAACCGTAGCGCTCGCCGGAGGATCGCCCAACTTGCCGCTGCTGGCCGACGCAGCGCGGGAAAAGCGTGTTCTGACAGCCGAAAAGAATTCCGGCCAGACCATGACGCAGGCCGCCCGCAGCGTCCTTCGCAACATCGACACCGTCGTCACCCAGAATGCCGAACCGTTGAGGAACGCCATCGCCAGCATTGACAAGTTCACTGCCGCGCTGGCGCGAAACTCTGACAAGGTGGACGGCATTATCGCTGGCCTCGATCGGTTGACGGGTGGCGGTTCGAAGCCAGTTGCCAGGATCTACGAACTGGCGCCGGCTACGAAGTTCGCCCCCATCGCTGCTTTTCCATCAGGCGTAATGCAGATCCCCGAGCCCAGTGCCCTCGCCCGGCTCGAGTCCGATCGGCTGCAACTGGGCGGGATGGCAACGAAGAGCGGCGAGTTGGCCCAGTGGCCGGACCTGCTCACCCGCGTCGTCCAGTCTGCGCTGCTGAGGAGCTTCGAGAATGCTGGCTACAAGCGTGTTCTGGGCCGGGCACCCGAGGCTGCAAAGGTCGACTATCAGCTCCTCGTTGACATCAGGCGCTTCGAGCTCCTCTCGCAGGCGCCCTCGAAAGCTGCAGTTGAGCTCGGCGCACGCATCATGAAATC
>JAWKWC010000019.1:0-79176 GCA_041397705.1 Hyphomicrobiaceae bacterium | reverse complement strand
ATCCCGAAGAGCGCACGGAAGAGCAGCAGGGCCGCTGGTTGCTGGCCAATATTCTCGACTGGCATCGCCGTGAGGAAAAGGCCATCTGGTGGGAGCTGTTTCGTCTGGCCGACCTGTCAGGCGAAGACCTTCTTGACGAACGCGCCGGCCTCTCGGGGCTTACTTATATCGGCAGCGCCGGCGGAACCAATGCCGCCCCGATAGAGCGCTACCGCTTCCCGCCCCAGGAAACAGACCTGCGCGGGGACGAGGAATTGCGCTCGGCGGGCGGGGCGAAGCTTGGAACTGTCGGCGCGATTTCGTTCGACGACCTCACCATCGACATCAAGAAGCGCAAGGACACCGCAGGCCTTCATCCGCTAGCGGTATTCGCGCACAAGTATGTCGACACCCAGCCGATGAAGGACGCTCTGGTCCGCCTCGGCGAGTATGTGGCCGACAACGGCGTCGAGGGCGAAGGCGCGCATCAGGCGGCTCGCGACTTGCTGCTTAGACAGGCCCCACGCACTGGCGGCGAGCGGCTGCAGCATGCGGGCGAAGGGCCGACCGACGCCGCCGTTAGACTGTGCTCACATTTGCAGGGAGGCATCCTGCCGATACAGGGGCCACCCGGCGCCGGCAAGACCTACACCGGCGCGCACATGATCTGCGAGCTCGTCCGTCAGGGAAAGACGGTAGGCATCACGGCGAACAGCCACAAGGTCATCCGAAAATTGATAGACGGCGTAATCGAGGTGGCCGACGAGCAGAAGATCAACCTCCAGTGCTGCCATAAGGCCGACGAGGTTGCACAACCCCAGCACCGTCTTGCATTTGCAAAGCGCAGCGAAGACCTGATCAATGCGGTCGGGAGCGGCACAGATGTCGGCGGCGGCACCGCATGGCTGTGGGCCCGGCAGGACGCATTCGAGGCTCTGGACGTGCTGTTCGTCGACGAGGCGGCACAAATGTCGCTGGCCAATGTCCTCGCCGTTTCGCAATGCGCGAAGACGGTCGTGCTTCTTGGCGACCCGCAGCAGCTCGATCAGCCCATGCAAGGCACGCACCCTGAGGGCACAGACGTCTCTGCTCTGACCCACATCCTCGGCGAAGCACACACCGTCCCGGCGGACAGGGGTCTTTTCCTCGCGGAAACTTGGCGCCTGCACCCCGACATCTGCGCATTCACTTCCGAGATCTTTTACGACGGGAAATTGAACTCGCGACCAGGCCTCGAATCCCAGGTCATCAAGTCGGCAGGGCCAATCTCGGGCGCGGGATTGCGCTACTTGCCCGTCGAGCACTCTGGGAATCAGAACTGCTCACCGGAAGAGGCAGAGGCCGTTGCCAAGCTCGTCCGCGAAGTGCTTGGGAGCAACACTACATGGGTCAACCGACAGGGTACGGAGCATGCCATCACGCTCGAAGACATCGTCATCATCACACCGTACAATGCTCAGGTCTTCGAGGTGCAGCAGCGACTGCCGGGAGCACGCGTCGGTACGGTCGACAAGTTCCAGGGCAGGAAGCGCCGATAGCGATTTACTCTATGGCCACGTCTAGCCATGCCGACGCACCGCGCGGTATGGAGTTCCTCTTCAGCCTGAACCGTCTGAATGTGGCGACATCACGGGCAAAGTGCATATCCATCGTCGTGTGCTCGCCCCAACTCTTCGAAGCCGAATGCCGCACTCCCCACCAAATCCAACTAGCCAATCGCGTTTTGTCGGTACGCCGAACTGGCAGAATAAACCGGTCACCCAGCTGCATAAGTTGTACGAAATAGCGTTTATGCTATCCTGGTATATGGATATGCATTTTTGATATAGGTGTTCAAAAATCGCCCTTTTGACCCTCTCTCATAAGCTGTTCATACATATTGAGCGGCACATTGAAATACTGATAAATCGTACCGTTCAAGAACTCCACCTCGAGGGTTTCGTCGCTTCATCGTAGCCGATCGAAGCGATGTTCTGATGAGGCTACGCCATATCTTTCCATCCTGTCCTCTCAATCATCCTGTGACTCGTCAGCCACTTGTTCTCTTCGTATCTCCGGGTTGCGTGCGACAGCCTGAGGCCGTTGTGCTCGCCAGGAAGCAACAACGCGCTGGTATCCTTCTCCCCTACGAGCAATTCCCCACTTGGTCGCCACATCTGGATCACTACTGTCTGGCCTGTGCTGAGGGTCCGGCAACGTGATGCGACATCGCATTGGGAGCTTAGCGGCCTCACCCATAACAATGGCTTCGCCAGTGCGCAGAACGGGCAAGACGTCCAGCAAGCTCACTAGGCCGTCGGGCAAAGTGCCTTGGACACGAGATCGATCTGTTGGATTAGAAAGTCGCAGAGCGAAATAGGTCCCACATTGCGACAGTATCGTTCGTCCACTTCAGACGGCCTCTGGCTGATTACCATCGCACCAACGCCGTACTTGCGGCCTTCTTTAGCTATTCTCTTGACCGTTTCGGAAGCGAGCCCACTGGTGCCGCTCGACAGATATCGATGCGCCTCCTCCATCACGATCAACAGAGGGCGTTCGGTACGCACCTCTTGATTTTTCCCGACTCCAGAAAGTGACCGTAGACAATCTTCAGGATAGAGCCCACGAGCCGCTCCAAAACGGCGCTAGGAACGCCAGACAGATCTAGAATCGTGATCGGCTTCTCGCTGCCAATCCAGCCCGCTAGCAGCGCGTCCAAGTCTTGAACGGTTCCTCCATCCAGATCGGGCTCCCATGGACCAGGATGCAGAAGGAAGTCGAAACGTCGGTCGAGTAGTCGAGACCGTAGAAGATTGAGTTGTCTCCTGATCCCGATCGCATTTCTTGATTCATGAACGGGCCTTGGGCACCCATTGCATGAGGGAGATATGTTGGCGGCGTCAGAGTGTTTGCGTCACCGTCATTCTGACGGGTCGGTTGGTCGCGGTTTGGACCGGTAAAGGTAGTTATCTCGAAATCTATGAGCTCGTACCATAACTTCTTCAGGCTGAAGGGCAGCGGCGTATCCACGGTGATTGAACTTGTGACGACTCGGGGAAATTGACATTGTTGTGAGATGCGACTTTAAGATTGAAGATCTTGTCCGTAAATGCCGTCTCTCTGTTGCCGTCTACTCCTCCGGTAAGGAAGTCCAGAAGGTCTATCGTATCGAGAGCCCAGTAGGGAATTTCGAGCTTGTGCTCGCCAGCTCTCGGATCAACGGAAAAGATGGTCGCGACATCGCCGAGGGCGTTCGAATACTCACCATGCACATCGAGCATCAAGACCCGCGCACTGGGATATCCAGCTGAGCCTGCCGCCGGCGTTGTAATCGATCTCATCAAGCTGGCTATCGTCGTCGACTTGCCCGAGCCGGTGGAGCCGAGAACAGCAGAATGACGGGTTACAAGCTCGTTCAACGCTATTTTGGCCGGAATGCTCTCGGCACTGGAGAGATGACCAATGACAACGTGGCCATCGTCGTTCCTGCCGTATATACGCGCTAGGCCCGACTCGGTGGTGATGTGGACGTGTGTCGCCGATATTCGGATACTGACTGATGCCGCGCTCGAATGAGTTGCCAAGAGATTCACCAACCAGCTGAACTTGCATCCAGCGACCAGTATCGTCAGTGTCAGAAGTTTGGGGGGCCGCTTTGGCCCCCACCTCAGCCACAACGCCATACAAATCCTGATAGCCCTGGGGAATGCGGACAAAGCTTCCGACTTGGCCAATTCGGTATGTCCTGCCTTCGATGATCGACAAGCCGGAAGCAACGGACTGAGCCAAATGAACGCTTACTGCGGAACCTGAGACAGAGGCGACGGTTCCGAGAAAGGTTGGATCACGACTCAGCATTGGGTTCTCCGTTGGGAGCCGCGATCTGGGGTTCAGAAACGCCTGACGCAGTGGCCGATTGGAAATCAGATGCTTGCGCCATCGCGAAGAACCTAGAAAGTTTGTTGAAGTCCCCGAGCAGAAACTCACCGGCTCACCTTGAGACGGTGCTTGCCAGAAGGATTGACGAATCCTCTCCCACTCGTCTGTTGGTGGTTGACCTGGTTTCCATGTACCGGGATCCCAAAATCACCGCGAATCCCGACCATATACACTGAGGTTGGGACGGCGGAGCGCCATGCTCACTGCCGATTTCTCTTCTTCCAAGTTCTTGAATTGGAACGCAAGAACCGCTGTGTGGGTGTTGGACGAGAGCGCTTCATCAAGTACTGCGGTTATATGGGCGTCTGCGAACGAGAACCTGAACACAGCAGAAGACTATCAGGCGTCGTCAGGAAGTCTCGGAGCCGTTGGAAGAGGGCCGAGTAGGGCTGTCGCGTTGTCTGATCGTATTTGAGGTGATCTGGATAGATGAGTGTTGTGGCCGCACGGTCGCCGGTTCGGATGATTGTATCTTCTTCAATCTTCCAGCCGAGCGATCCATGTATCTTCCAGAGCCGCGACCATCTAGAGGGAAGAGGATCGTCGGCGATGCTCGTAGGATCGAAAAATGGCTTGTGGGCACCGGTGAAGCCATCAAAGTAGGGCAAGCGCGCGCGCTCAAATGCCTCTTCAATCAGAAGATCGTAATTGGGCGTGAAGATCTCTACGGGATGCTGTCTGTGGGTGCCGCCAATCCAGGCCACCAACTCCGTGAATGGGCTTGGTTCGGTTGGTAGCGGGACCGAAACAAGCTGTCCGATCTTCTCGCAAATTTTCAATGCCAGAGCATCGTAACCCGCACCGTCCAGGCCATAGACCCCGGCAGCTCCGATCGCTTGTGCGAGACGCCTTATCCGGGTCAATATGGTTTCGATATTTGGGTTGTCGCCAAGCTCCGGCAGGAGTGTGTCCACTACAGCCTTGTCCGCAGGCTCGAGCCCCGCCACGACGGTATTGGTCAAGCCTGCGACATCGGGAATGAGCGGGCCGCCTGCCGGGTCAATCTTGCCTTCGGCATTGACCCTGACTGAAACGGGAGCGCCAGCACCGATGAGCAAACCGATTCTTTTTTCTGCCTTGAGATAGAACTTGTCTCAAGTCCATCATGAAACGGTCTGGATTGTGAATTGTTCTTGTCGTCATTTTGTTGGTCGCCAATTATCACATTTATGTATGAATTATGTTATGCGCACGGTTCTTCAATTGCCTCGCGCCTCTCTCAATGCTCGATTGAAGAAGTGCCGCGTGGCCTTGTCGCGCGCTTCCGCATCGGTCAGCACGATGTTCCGCATCTCATTATCCCGCTGGAACATTCGGATCGCCCCTTGGAAGAAGGCTTGAGAGAATGCAGAGTAAACGACATCGGGTGGATTGTTCCGCAGCATTTCTGAAAGATCATCGTCCATGATCTCGCGGTTCACCTGCTCGAACGGATCATGTCTTCCTCCGTGAAGCTCGTCCCATGACGTTCGTTGAAGGCCTTGACGATCTCCGACAGTTCCTTTTGCTCGTCCTCGGTGTAGGGCTTCGCTCCGAACTCACTAATCGCCTTGATCGCCGCCCGATCACCTGGGGATAGCGATGCGCTTCCCTGTTCCTTCTGCTCCACTTTGAAGGCTTGAAGACGGAGCATGTCGTCGCTGATCTCGATTTCTGGCGGTACTTCGCGATTGGGCAGAAGACGAGCGAGCCAGGACCCATAGGAGTAGAGCTTCTCGAGCCCTGTATCCTCAAGCTTCATCACCTGCGCAATGAAGCTGTAAAACCTCATGTAGCTCTTAAGGAGCTGCCGAAACTCCTCCTGGCTGCCCCTCGTCTTCATCGGCTTCAAAGCGGCCTACGGCTTCACGCACTAGGCCTTCAAGGCGTGCGCGATCTCCGCCATCTAGCGGACCCTTGTAGTAGGTCTGAGCAAAGCGCTCGATCTCGTCCTTGTCGAGATAACCGAACTTGAAGAGCCGTCCCTCCAGATCATAAACAAGATTGGGATCGGAGTTCGACTCAAGAGCGGTAACTTCGAAGAATGGCCTGAAGGCCTTCTGAATGTCTTCGATGGTGTTCTGGAAGTCGAGAACGAAGGTCTGATCCTTGCCCCTCATCGTTCTGTTCAGACGGGACAAGGTCTGAACCGCTTGAAGGCCGGCTAACTTGCGATCGACGTACATCGCGCAGAGCTTGGGCTGGTCAAAGCCGGTCTGGTATTTTTCGGCAACGATAAGAATTTGATACTGGTCCGGATAGCGTGAGCCATCGGGTTTGTAGCCATCGAACCGGCCCGGCAACTCTGTCTCCGCAAAGCCGTTCAGATCGGCTTCGGTGTAAGTCTCGCCGTCATACTTCAGCTCACCAGAGAATGCGACCAAGGCCTTGAGGTCCGTATAGCCTTGATCCTTGATGTAGTCGCGAACTCCAAAATAGTAGCGGAGCGCGTGCTCACGACTTCCGGTGACAATCATCGCTTTCGCTCCGCCATTTAGCATGCTCATGACATGTCGGCGAAAATGCTCAACGGTGATTTCAACCTTCTGACCGATAGCTGTCGGGTGGAGGTTGGCATAGCGGGCCACCTTGCGCTGGCCACGCCTGCCGCTGAGCTTGGGGTCATCTTCGATCGCCTTTTCAAGCTCATAGTAGGCTTTGTAGGTCATGTAGTTCTGGAGCACGTCCAGAATGAAGCCTTCCTCAATAGCCTGGCGCATCGAGTAAAGATGAAACGGGTGAGGCAGACCGTCCGGTCCCTTAATGCCGAAGCGCTCCAGCGTGACGTTGCGAGGGGTCGCTGTGAACGCAAAGAAGCTGATGTTCGCTTGGGGACCGCGTGATTGTTGATAAGCGGCTATGATGTCTTCGATATCATCGCTCGAAGAAGCTTCGCGCGTCAGGGCGTCAGTCATTGCCTGCGCAGACTTTCCAGACTGACTGCTGTGGGCCTCATCGACGATGACGGCGAAATTGCGCTTACCTTGCCCAGATATCTCTTTCAGGTGATCGGTCGAGAATTTCTGGATAGTTGTGATGATGATCCGAGCACCCTTGGCAATGGCTTCCTTGAGCTGCTTTGAGGTGCCGTCGATCTTTTTCACTACGCCTTGCGTTTGCTCGAACTGGGAAACTGTGCTCTGGAGCTGGCGATCAAGGACGACGCGGTCGGTCACGATGATTGCTGTATCGAAAACGGGTTGATCATTAGCGTCGTGCAATTTGATCGCATGGTGCGCGAGCCAGCCAATCGTGTTGGACTTGCCGGAACCTGCGGAGTGCTGGATCAGGTAGTTCTTTCCCGCACCGTGATCCCGCGCATGCGCAATGAGCTTTCGCACAGCATCGAGCTGTTGAAAGCGCGGAAACAGCATCACCTCGTTTGTGCCGGTCACTTCAAGATGCATGAACTGCCCGATCACATCGAATAAGACGCCTCGCGAGAAGATCGCATCTCCCCAAGCGCCGGATCGGTATAGGTAAGCGACCCTGAATTCGTCACCGACATCGGTATTACCGGCACCGCCTTCACGACCACGGTTGAATGGAAGGAACCGAGTGCGACCATTCGCTAGGTGCGTGGTCATCGATACGTTGTCTTCATCGAGGGCGAAGTGGACGAGCGCACCGCGCTTGAAAGTCAGAAGTGGTTCGCCGGCAGGCGAGCGATCTTGGCGATACTGCTTCTCTGCGTGGCGGAACGTGGTGCCGGTCAGCAGGTTTTTGGCTTCCATCGTGACTATGGGAAGCCCATTGAGAAACAACACAATATCGAGCCGGTTGCCATGCTTCTCGCTGTACTCGACCTCTTTCATCACCGAAAGAATGTTGGCTTGGTACTCATCAACGCGCTTCTGTTCCAGGCCACTTGCAGGTCGGAAATAACAGAGCGAGAACTTAACGCCAGGGACGATCTTCATGCCTTGGCGGAGCACATCGAGAAGTCCCCGATCTTTCAGTGCCTTTGCAAGTTGATTGAAGAAAGTGTCTTCGGCAGCTGTCGTGTAGTGATCAACCAGCTTCTTCCATTCTTCCGGCTGGGTGCTCTGAACAAAGCGCAAGACAAGGGCCTTATCCATCGCAAGCGGACGGTCGTAGTCAGTCTTTGGATCGCGGTTCTCATAGCCTTCGCCGTCAACAAGCGTTTCTATCAGGTGATCCTGGACCACCTGTTCGCGATGAGCCTGCGACGCGTGATGTCCCGTACTCATTTCGCCAGCACCTGCTTGAACCAGATGATTGCTGCCTCGCCTTCCTTGCGGGTCACTTCATCCACTGTTCGGCTATGACGTATGCCGTTGCGCAGCTCCGACAGCTGACCAAAGCGCGTGTTGAGCGTCTCCTTGTTTTTGAAGCGCTCGACAAATTGTTCCCACGTCGCTTTGGCCGTGATTGCATCTTGCAGCTCGCGAAGATCGCAATATTCAAGCTTGCCTTGGAGGGTCTGGTAATAATCGATGTCGAGCGCCGCGTTCTTTTTTGCCGCCCGCTGGATACGCTCTTCGATCTTTTGCAGGACCTGCTGCGGCAATACCGCCGCGTCGCCGTCAAGACTGCCATCGATAGCCGTGCGAAGCCGAAGTTCGACTTCTTCGACAGCCGCGTCTAGTTCCCGAAGGTTGGCCGGCAAGTCGAGACGTTCCTTAATGAGCAAGTTCTCGATCGCCTCCTGGATCGTCTTCTGGCGCTCTGAAATGAAGGCTTCGAAATCATCGGGCATAAAAGGATCGCGCAGGAGAACCTTGAGCGCCTCCGGCGAGATGAAATGCGATTCCATGATTGCCAGTACAGCCTTCTCGCCGTTCTCCTCGATCAGCTCCGGCAAGTACGCATTGGGAAGCTTGTCGCTGATCACCTTGCGGTTTGTGTCGCCCGTAAGGGGTGTGCGGTTCAGGATCGTGTGAATAAGGTTGCCTTTGAGATGCTTGGCCCCATGAGCTCGGAACGATGTGATGGTCGTCGAGATCGTCATGCTGGGGGATATTGCCTGTAATCCAATCCACGCGCGCCCTGAATGACGAGATCGAAGATGCCGTTATAGACAGACGTGCCGCGCTTCACCTCGCGCATGAAGCCCATGCTCCTGAATCTCGTCTTGAATTCTTGGATGAGGGCCGGTTCAGCGGCGTCGCCTTCAAACCAGGCTTTCACGTCGAGGTAGTCGCGGAATCGTGGGATCCGACGTGAACCGGAGTAGCGGTTCAAAGACTGAGGCCCAATACCAGTGCCTTATCTTGCGCTGCGCATCCAACTGCAAACCGGTCGGGCGTGTCTTCACATGTGCCTGTATCGCGGCAAGACCGGCAGATCGAGACATATGGCAGATAAGTCGAGGATACCACGCCAAATTCCTGCGGATGGCGTAGCATTTGATCGCTTGCTCCAACCCCGACAGCTTGTTTCCACAGCGTCCGAAACTGCTCGATGTCAGTGACCAGTATCTCTTTGCGGCGCGTACCGTCTGGATCGCGAACCTGCTTTTCCTGTTCCGGCATCAGGAAATAGAGATACTTGGGGGACAATAGGCCCGCCGAAGGATCGACACACCTGCAGATGTAAACGTTCATCTTTCGGGAATCGACAAACCTCAAAGCCGCGCCTGCGCGTCGCGCCATATAGCTGAGCTGGAGCCCTGAGAGTCAAAAGCGCGTTTATCAGGTCGAATACATCGAGCCAGACGCCACGGCTGTTGATCTGGGTGAAGATGTCGGACCTTGTCCAGCCCAGTTCCTGATCAAGCTCGATGAGAAATCTGGTACTGCTCGTGGATGCCGCGCAGGTGTTCACCGAACGCCTTGGCATTGGCGGCGTGCAGCTCCGGCCTGTTTTGCCTCTTCTTCATCGCCGGCGCTTTCGGCTTGGCTTGCTGCGGTCCGCCAGTATTGCTCGTAACCTGCACCCAATTAGGCAGCCCCCAACCGCCAGCACCAACAACGGCGAGGGGAAGATGTGCTCGGCAAATTGCGTCCTGATCACCAAGTACCTTGGCGATGCGCTTCGACAACCAGTCATAGTGGAACGCGTCATCGTACTGTTCCGCCATGAACTTATCGACGCTTATGAAATACACGGCCCGATTGGTGCGGCTCGGTAACGGAAATGTGGGCGCTAGAAAGGCGTAATAGAGTGCGGTGGCGCTGCTGGCCATCGAGCACGATGTATTCGCTTCGGTCGTCACCTTGAAGCTGTAGATCGGTTCAGCACGAAAGAGCCTTAAAGTTTTCTTTCTTACCCTTCCATAAGAGCAAGCTGCCTATGTAGTAGTCATGAAGATCGAGCGCATCAGCTCTCTGATATCCCCTAGGTTTCACTCGAACTCCGCGAAAATCAGGAATGACGAAACGCCATCGCGCAAGCGCCCGATAAGAGGTTGAGGCTTACGTGATCCGGCTTCGCGCGTCCTTCATGCCGTTGCCTCCTGATTGGCAAGATCTTGTTCAATGGCATTGAGACGGTGGTCTGCTTTCCGTCCTTTCTCCAAGTTGCTGCTTGATTTGGCCGGTCACGGTTGCGGTAATAAGAGATGCACGTAATTCCTGAGAAGATCAACAGAGTAAGATGTTCGCTGCATCAATTCTTCGACGCGCGAAGTAGATCGTTCAATATAAGAAACAATATTTTCGAGTTCCCGATCCGGAGGAGCCGGAACTCAAATTGGATAATGTCCCGAGTCCGAGAGTTTGTTGGGTTCCATAGGTCCATAAAACTTGGAATGCATTTTTCACCTGTTTCGATTGAAGCACATACGATGTACCTTGAAAGTAGAATATTTTCGGACGAATCGCGGCAATTGGCACCCAAACGTTGAAATCTTCGTCGGTTTCTACCATGGCGACTGCGCCGCTAGTAGCGCCTAGCTTCACGATCAACAAGTCACCCTCTTGGGCCTATAGCGTTTTGAAAAATAGAGCATGGTCTGAATGCGATATATATCCCCATTTCTTTCAAAAATTAAGATGGTTTGAACGCTTCCGTTGAGGAAAGGGGACGCCGTCTTGTTTTGTCGGCGTCAAGTGCGAACCATCAATTATAGGGGAGGAGACCAAATACTTGAGAGGTTGCACTCTCAGTGTGTGAACGGAACAATAATCGATCCCTCGATCAGCCAGAATTACGTCCGAGTTCAAGCCTTTTATTGCTGCATGACTGATTAGGGCTTCTCGTCGCTCTCGAAGGACTTTTTATCAACCGCAACTTTTTTGCACTAGCTGATCGATTCGGTCAGTCTCGCGGTCCAGAAAATCAGCGAGTTGTTTGGGTGTCGTTGTCTGGAGCATAACCCAATCGTTTGGGAAGTCTGCAAATTTGATCGACTGACGGACTCCCCGCCAAGAGAATAATAATATTTCGCCGTCAAGAGCGAGAGGGAGTATGCCAAAAACGCGGGTCATGGCCATTTTGGACTTCCAGCGCATCATACGCCAAGTGATGATCCCGCGCTCTTTCACTAAACCTTGCCGAAGGCTCCGCTTGTCATTCCGAAGATCAGTAAGCCGCATGACAATGTTACAGGCTCGACGACCTGGTACGTCTCAAAACTCTCGGGCAGCAATCTCCTTCGGCGGCTTCAATATTTTTCCTAATAATGCGTCCATAGCTAAGCGAGACAGGTTTTTCTCCCGTAAGCCATTGTTCTTGTACCCTTGCGAACTCTCGGCAAATGCAATGAAGTTTATTTATGCTCCATTGTTTCGGTGGGGTTGCAGAATGTATGCGTTCCTGCAGTGATCATGCCGCCACCTGTTTTAGGAGGTCTGCGATTTCGGATTCGAGCGATTTCAGTTCAGCATCATGGTTTGAAGTGGGCGTGGAGCAACAAATTCGTAAAAATAGCGGTTGAAGTTGATCTCGTAGCCAACACGCCCGATTTCCCCGTCCCGCGCATCCTGATAGCTCTCGTCCACCCAAGCATCTGGCACAAAGGGAGTGACTTCACGG
Organism: Hyphomicrobiaceae bacterium; assembly: GCA_041397705.1. GTDB lineage: Bacteria > Pseudomonadota > Alphaproteobacteria > Rhizobiales > Hyphomicrobiaceae. Next base: position 67,359 of record JAWKWC010000019.1, on the reverse strand, counting down.
GCCATATAGTCACGCCAGTCTTCTTTTAGTGGGACTAGTTCGTGATCGCGCAGCTGCGTATCAGGCTCAGGCGTCCCATCTTTATCAGTGCAGATGTCGGCGTTTTCATCGCGCTCTGACAGAGCCATTATAATGGCTCTCTTCACTGGCGCAGCTATTTTGATACCTTCAGTGATTAGTGCCTTGTTCAAGGCTTTTTCAAAGTTACTGCGGTTGGTGAAGAGCTGGCATCCCATGCCGAGAAGAACGGCCGCAATCTCTTCGCGTTCATCGTCATTCAGTCTCTGGAGGGCCTTTTCGTCGGCCAGCCGCGCTATGCGCTCCTCGCTCGCCTGGAAATTCAGCTTCAAGGGTCGTTCAACACGGATTTCCCGATAGCCAAAATCCTTTGTGTCAAAGATGGTGGAGACGTTGGTTTTGGCGCTCTCGCCGTCCAAAAAATCCGCATAGATACGAACAATCTCTTCGCGCGCGTCATCCGGTATTTCGCGCCGTTTCTCTCCGAGCGATTTGCGCATTGTTCTCCAGAATTTCTCACCCGAGGCGTCAATGAGCTGAACCTTGCCGCGTCGCGCTTCTGGCTTGCGGTTGGTCAACAGCCAGACATAGGTCTGGATGCCCGTGTTGTAGAAAAGGCTGGTCGGCAACGCGACGATCGCTTCAATCCAATCGTTTTCCAGCATCCATCGCCGGATCTCGCTTGGACCTGATGCTGCGCCGCCCGAGAATAGCGGCGAGCCGTTCATAACGATACCGATCCGCGATCCCGTCTCGTCATCACGCATCTTGGAAATCATGTGCTGAAGGAAGAGTAGCTGGCCATCCGAGATCGGCGGTGTGCCGGCCCCGAAGCGGCCACCGAGGCCCATCGCTTCGGCTTCTTCCTTGATCGGGTCCTGGTACTTCTTCCAGTCCACGCCGTAGGGAGGATTGGAAAGCATGTAGTGGAATTTCTTATCCTTGTGGGCGTCCTGCGTCAGAGTGTTGCCGTAGGCGATCTGTTCAGGATCGTGGCCGGTCACGAGCATATCGGATTTGCAGATACCGAAGGACTCGCCGTTCAGTTCCTGCCCAAACAGCTCGACGCGTATGGACGGATTGAAGTCTTTCAGAGCCTCTTCGGTCAGCGCCAACATGCCGCCGGTTCCGCATGCTGGGTCATATACCTGGCGAATGATACCGCGACCCGTCAGCTTCGCATCGTCGTTAGCAATCAGCAGATCGACGATCAATCGGATCACCTCGCGTGGCGTGAAGTGCTCTCCGGCTGTTTCATTCGAGATTTCCGAGAAGCGGCGGATCAACTCCTCGAAGAGGTAGCCCATCTCGATATTTGAGATTTTATCGGGATGGAGATCGATCTCAGTGAAGCGCTCGAACACGTTCCAAAGGAGACCGCCTTCCTTGAGTCGCTTGAGCTGATCGGTGAAGAGGAACTTGTCGAGGAAGATGTCGCGGACATTTGCCGAGAACTTGATAATGTAATCGATCAGGTTCTGGTGAAGCTGACCAGGGTCTTGTCCCTTCAAGGTGGAGAAAGTGAAGCGGGAAAGGTTGTAGACCTTCACATTGCCCCCCCACCGCACCAAAAAGGATCATGTCGCGGGTCGCTTCGTCGACGCCGCCAGGAAGCGACTTCTCGGCTTCCAACACAGCTTCTTTCGATGCTTCAAGGATGCAATCGAGGCGACGGAGGACGACGAAGGGCAGGACCACCTTGCCGTACTCGGATTGCTTGAAGTCACCCCGCAGGATTTCTGCGATGGACCAGACAAAAGAGCTGAGGCTCTGAATCTCCGAACTTGTCTTATTCACCTTGCCCCCCGGCCATGGCAAAATTGGTTAGCGTCGATATCCTTCCGACTCACTTAGCAGTACGCTACTTCTAGTGGTGCGGGCGGGGGGACTTGAACCCCCACAGGCCTTGCAGCCCTACGGATTTTCTTACCAGCTACGACTTTCGCCGCCCTGCCGTCCGTGCCACCGGCACTCCAGGCAGGTTTGTGGTCTGGACTATCCCTTCACCTTACGTCGGTTTCGGCGCTTAGGTGCTGCCCGTCTAGTCTCTACACCTTCCTCGCGGAACCTTCGTTCCGTGGGGCTTGGCTCGGGATTGCCATCTCACAGGTTTCCCCGAATTTGAGCAGTTCTGCTTCCCGGGTTTCCCTCAGGAGCACTCAAGTCGTTTAAGTCCGTTGCGTCTACCGATTTCGCCACGCCCGCACTAGGTGACAAGATATAGCGGCTGGCCGTGTGGAGGCCAAGATTTTTTTGAATATATCCACCTCAAGTATTGGTGTTGTTTTCGATTTTATTCTTTCTAACCTTGCGTCTATTGATGGCTTCTGTGTCTAGACTTGTCTTGATGTGCGAGGCGTAATACTTTTCGATCATCTCGACACTGGTGCGGCAGTTCTTGGCGATTTGATATATGTCCGCACCTTCCATCAATCGGAAGCAGATATAGGTGTGCCGCAGACTGTAGGCGGTGCGTGGGTTGCCCTCGCGGTCGACCTTGAGGCCTGTCTCGTCGAGGATCTGGTTGAAGAGGCCGCGGTGGCGCTTGGGGAAGATGAGCGCGGTCGGCTCCGGTTCGCTCTTGCCTTCCGCCGCATTGCGCTTGACGAGCCGCCGGAACGGCACGACCGCGCCCGCCATGCTCTTGCAATAGCCGACGCCCCGCTTGCCGCGCACTTCGATTTCCAGAATTGTTTCGCCCGTGGCGTCGTCCTCGACGATCTCCACGTCCCTGTACTCGAGGCGGTAGGCCTCGTCAGGCCGCAGGCCGGTATTGGCCATGAACAGCACGAAGTCGTGCAGCTGCTCTGACTCCCAATCATAGCGCTTGCGCTTGGGCTTCTGCGCCCGCGCGCGCGTGGCTTCATAGAGCTTCTTGTACTCCTCGTGGGAGAACCATGCGCGGTGCGAGACCTTGCCGCTTGCGCGGTAAGGCTCGGACAGGTCGGGCAGGTGCGCCAGCCAGTTGTGCCGCATGGCGGTCTTGAGCACTTGCCGGAGGGTTACGACTTCCTGATGCATCGTGTTGCGGGCAGGGGGCTTGCCGCGCTCCTCGACCCACTTTTCACGGCGGTGGATGCGGTATTCCTGAAGCTGGCCGGGGGTGATCTCCGACAGCCCCATCTCGCCGAAGAACGGGCGGAGGTGCTTGCGAAGGCGGGTCTTGTGGCCTTCGACATAGATCGGGTTGCGTTCGCCCTGCGTGATGATCTCGTACTCGCGCTCGAACTGGTCGGCGGCCTCGTTGAACGTCTTCTCGTTCTTGATCTCGCCGCGGCGGTGCTTGCCGCGCAGCTCGAGATACCAGTCCTCGGCAAAGTCCTTCGCGAGGGCGAGGCTTTCTTCCTTGGTGCTGACGCGGTGGTTGCGGCCGCCGAGATATGTCGAGCACTGCCAGTAGCGGCTGTTCTCGCGTTTGTAGACGTTGAGCTTACCGCCCATGAGTTCGTGAGTAGGCGGTTGCCAGACCTAAATCGTACAAGGCTAAACGAATCAGTTTTGTAAAAAGAACTGTGTAAGCCTATCAAGAGGGGTTTGGAGTGTCAATTTTGGAATGTAAGATTAAAATACAGAGAATATGGCGATACTTTAGTGTTGAATGGTTTTGTCCCGTGTGTCTACCGATTCCACCACGTCCGCATATCGCTACTGTCGCTTGTGCTCCGTCCGGCAGCGCCGTTCCGCTCGCTGACGGTCGAGGCCGCCCTGCATGTGGTTCAGCGCATCCGGTTCATTGTTCTGGTCTCCAAGGCCAATGTCCAACGTGCCTATAGGTGGTCGGCACGGGCGAGGCAACGCTTGACCGGCCAAATCCCCTACCTGCCCGAATGGTGGCGGCGGAGGAGGCCGGCATTTGGTCCGCCCGTCACGGCGCTTTTTGCCAGAGCTCACGTCCGCGCACCTGGGTGGGAGCACGGCCACCGGCAAGGCTGAACGAACCAATATGATGCCTCATCCGACATGATTTCCCTGGCCCTCACAAGGTTTCGCAACGCAGTGCAGCCGCGTCAGACCCATGCCGCCTCCGGAGCTTGATGGGAGGCAGCGGCTGCGGTCAACCGCTCCAGAGTGCGGGTTGCAGGAGTGTGCCATTTTCAGCTGCTGGTCGCAACCGCACCTGTGTTTGGCTTCGCAACGGCATGTTGCTGCAAGTGCCATTCCGCCATTGCTGCCACGTCAATGACCGGCGCGATCACTGTTGGCGTACGCAACGCCCTTTCCGCGACGCCGAGGGCCTGGGAACGTGCGCAATGGCCATCAATCGCACCCTCTCGTCCAGCTTCACCCAGGACCGCGCGAACCTTGGTGAGCGATTTTGCCAAGAGATCGACCGCACGCTTGCCGTCGTTGTCCTTGATCGATTTGTCGGTTGCCATGCGCCAGAAGGTGAATGGCTCCGGCGCGTTGTCGTCAGCAGATTCTCTCGCCGCATAATGCAAGCAATGGTTCGGCCCTTATCGTCGCGCGCATTGGAGTCGAGCCCGAGGTCGCAGAGGCAAATCGAGAAAGGCCACCCGCGGGGAATTCAGCGCGCGGGCGCCAGTGGCGGACCGTCAGGGTTGTGCAGCAGCGTCTGTCCGCCTGGCTCCAGGGCGCGCGGACGAGCCCTTTCCCAGGCGATGAGGAAGGTGTCCTCCTGGAAGCAGAGTGCCAACTGATCACGCCGTCGAGCCGCTTTGCGTCGCGCCCAAGGCCAACAGCGCACCGACCACGCCTCGATCGTCGGCACCGGCCGTCGGCAGTCGACCGCAGCGGGCAGACCGCCTGCGTCGTCCTCCGCCGCTGGTTCCGGCAAGCGCGCATTTATGTTCGCGCCGGCCGCCACCAGGAGACGAACCTTATCTCCAGTTCTGCGGATCGCAGCGGCGTGGCGTACATGATTGTCGCCGGGATCGGCCATGCGCTGAGCACCTTGCCCGTCTCCACGTCGCCCCAGGCCAGCATGGTGCACGCCGTTGTCCCGCTGCGCATCCGGCTTACGCCAGCCTTCAGAAGCGCTCCAGCATCTCCAGATACAGACCGTATCGACATGACGGGCGATCTTGTCGGCAATCTGTCCAGGTTTGCTCGGCCATCTGTTCTTCTTGATCGATGCGGCATCGGCCTTCGACATCGCCGAATCGCGACCACGGCTGACCAAACGATCATGGCACAGTAGCGCTGTCCGTGCCAGCCATTGACGCGCTGCGTTCAGCGGATGGCCACGCACCGTTTCGAGCGTGCTTTTCCTTGACGGCCATGTTGAGCGGTGATGGCGTGTTGAGCGCGTCTGACCTTCAGTGCAGGCGCGATCACAGCCGTATTGTTGTGCCGCGTGGCGCAGCGATGGCGGTCGGCAAACTTCCGAATAGGCGATCGCGCCCATCATCCATTCGCTGTTCGGCACGCAATCGGGTTTGGCACCTACAAGCAGCGCCGCATTCACGCCGGCGAGCGAATTGGCCCGTGCCGCATCGAGCAGCGCGCGATCTGCCGCAGACCTTTCGACAATGGCAGGTGGCGGTTCATCGGGGCCGACGTCTGCCGGATCGCGCTGCAACCAGGCGAGCCACGCTTTGGCACCTTCTCCCATCAGCGTGCAGATATAGGGTATCGCCCTTCCGACTTCTCCGTCGCCGAAGGCATCATCGACCACCATTCGGTGCCAGCATGCCCGCCGCTTTCGACATCACGATGTAGGTGAAGAAATCCGGTGCGAGTGGCGAGGCCGCAGTGATCTCCAGTTCGTGTGCGAAAACAGCGCACCGGCCGCCTGTTGGATGGATCCGGACCTGACATGCTCGCATGTCAGCATGTCGCCATTGGCAAGATCGAAGGCAAACTGGTTGTCCTAAAGCTCCGGCCGGTTCGGCGCTTCAGAGAGATCGCGTGTTGCGAGGTTGCGCTTCCAGCCGATAAAGCCAGATCGGATATTGATCCATGCACCGATCCCAGATCGGAACCGACGGCGCCTATGGTCAGCAGGTTCTTCTGCTCCATCGGCGCGAGATGGGGCGGCACGTACCAGCCGAAGGCAATGCACGCGACAGCTCGGCAGAATCTCGCGGCAGCTGCGCCAGCACCTGAGGCCGTGGCAGTTCAACGCCGTAATCCTTTGGCTTCCGTAGCCCGTGTGGCGGCGAGTGGCGTCACCCTCCCATCCGGCGTGCTTGGTGGCGAGACTGCCCCCATCCACCGCCAATTCGCCCGCCAATCGGCCCACAGCTTCTGCGAATGCCTTGATCCTTTTTCGTACAACCGGAGAGAAGCGGCACGTTCGCGAACGTCGCCACCGTCAACGCAAGCGCCTCCGCCGCGGTGCATGTTGCCGTATGGGGTCATCAACGATCACGTCTGTTGCTGGTAGCTAACGCGGCAACGGTCGAATTTCTGCGGCGAGATCGTCCCTGCGGATCGGCAAGCAGAGCGTGCCTCGGTGTGCCTTTGCGCCAGATCGGCAACGAAGCTGCAGCAGAAGCTGCCACCCGCCGCCTTCGCACTCATGGCGGCGACCGTGCGTTGTCCACGGATAGCTGGTCGCTCGGCTTCGGGAATGCAGTCGCAGCGCGGGTCGTCCTGTTCCAGCCGGTGCCGGTCCGAGCAGTCGCTGCGCGCGGCTTCGCCGCAGCCACGGCTGCGCCGGAAATCGTCTGGATCGGATGAAAACGGCTGACCGCCGCGGTCACTAGAGCGTAGTGCTCGCCGGCGATCTCATCATCGGCGAGCCTTGGAGGCGCGTCCGATCGGTGGTCATCTCGACTGATTGCGTGGCGGGCAGGACGACCAACGGCACAAGCTTCATGGAACGGGTGATAAACGAATGGTTTCCGGCGAGATGCATCGACCCGGGCGAACGGCGCAGCTTGCTTCGCAGGATCTTGGCGGATCACATTCCTCCAGCTCTCGAGGGTTTCGCCATCGTCTCGAAATGCGGCAATCGTGTTGGGGATCGGAGCCACTGCTTCCATCTCGTCGAATGGGAAGGCACCGCAATGCGTTTGAGGCTTTCGGTCGGCGTCGCGTCGTGGATGACGAGACAGCCATCGGCGTGCCGAGTGGAGGTCAACCATCAAGACCGCCTGATCGACGAAGAACAGAAGGTGGTCGCGTCGGCAAGCCCTGTGCGGCTCCGTGTCCGGTATCGTCCGGTGAGATCGATCTGCGCGACGAACTCGTAGGCACCCTTCGGCGAGCTGCTGACCACCCAGGGCTGCGCAAAGCCGCCTGCTGTTGCAGCCGCCAACGCTCGGCAACGCCTTGCGCACCGCCATGATACGCCCGTAGGCAGATCAGGAGCAACGTCTTCCAACCGCGTCGCGCCGATGGCAATCACCCGGCGCGCCAGCCAAAATTGCGGCGCGAGGCGAGAAATGAGCAGGCTCACTTGCGATGTTGTCAGCGGATCATCCAACCGGAAACGCAATACGGCAGCGATCACGCTGCGGGCATCGGCCTCCGACGGAAACAGCGGCGCAACATGGCTCTCTTTCAGTTGTCATTGTCGATCCATGTTTCTGCCGCCCGAGCGAGCCGATCGAAGCAATCCCGGAACGATCGGGGCAGCGGAGCCGCCAACGCACCGCCTCCGGCAGCAGGACGCCGGCGACGTCAAAGCGCGTCGGCGCAGATCACCATGCGCAACGCCCTGGTCAACCGAGCATCGGGATTTTTCCCCGATCAAACGATCCGCCTTACGCCACATCGCGTTGTACCGGTAAGCATGCGTCACCGTCGCCACGACCATCACGCTGCTCAACCTGACAGAGCCGAGCGCCGATCCCGCGCATGGTTGAACGACTGGAGTATCCAATGGCTGCGCGATCCGCCCGACAGCCAAGCGGCTGATGTTGCCCTGTTGGCAAGGCCCTTCATGGCCCCGTGGCAAACGCGAGGATGTTCGCGATGCGCTCACCCCTCGCTGGCGACAGACAGGCTCACCGCTTCGTCGGTTGCCGATGTCGCAGCGTGGCTGATGACGCCTGGCCCGAGACGCCCGGAAAAGGACTCCGCCCGCATTCAGCGAAGATTGCCTCGAAGAGCCCAATAAATTCAGCGTGGATTGCGAGGCGAGGATCGAACCTCCGGAGCCAGTTTCCCAGCTCAACGATCAGCAAACCGCCGCCTTAAGCCACTCGGCCACGCCTACACGACCAACCCTATAAGTGGGAGATGCGGCCAATGCCGGGAACCACCGCCTGCGTGTCCGCACACGCCGCCCAGCGGGCATGCACCGGAGGCCATGGCTGCAGCCAGCACTGGCCGAGCATATGTCGGCCAGCCAACCGGCAATGAGAGGAGACCGCCATCTGGCCCGTTGAAAGGGTGGAGGGACCCGACCCAACACCCGGCTGAGCAGGCCCTGCCCTTCAGGATAGCCCGGCCACCCAGTGCTGGCCTGATGGCCGGGATGCCGCAGTAGCCACCGCCTGGTAGAGACTTCCGGATCTCCTCCACCGTGCAGCCGTTGTTGATCGCCGAATTGACGTGCAGCTTCAACTCCTCCGGCTGTCGAGCGCCGTCAGCACGCCATGCACAGCATGCTCGCACGCTCGAGCCCGGACGGGCCCAGATGTCACCGAACGCATAGGTCTCGGGAAAAGCGCCGCAGCGGCCGGTTGGTAACTGTTGGTCGAGTATCGCGCCGTTCGAGGTACGCTTCTGGCCAATGACCTCGCCCAGGATCTCCCGGCCTTTTTTCCCCGTTCTTCGCCGTCCATATAGGTTCCCTCACGCATACGATCCTGAAGTACTGTCGGTTAGCTCGTCCGCCGCTTTTCGACCAGGATGCCGGCGCAGCGAGCTTCGATCTGTTCAGCTGTAAACCCGTTCTCGGCTGAACCTCGCGCGCGCATGCGGAGAACTTGGCGCGTTTCGACTTGAGGCCGCCGCCCCTGACAGCCGCACAGGCGTGCCCATGCCCTTGTACCAATCCTCTCGTAGATCGGCGCCGCGCGCCTGCGTGCTCGGGTTTCGCCACTTGACCCGTGTTGAGAACGGGCCGCACTGGCAAACCACTCTTGAGCAAGCCTGAGCGCGAAGGCGACGCCGCCGACTCGGCAGCTTCGCTGATGATGGCACGAGGCGTCGCGATTGTTCTGCCGGTCGCCGTTGGTCTTGAAGCGTGGATCGCCGGCGATCTCCGGCCGGCCGAGCACTCCTGGCGACCTGCGGAACGCGCGATTGTTGCCGGCCCCGATCATCACCGTCCGCGTCGGATATGCCGAAGACGAGACGGCGCATGCTGGTTGCCGGTCAATTGCGGCACCTTGCCGGACAGGGAAATAGTTCGGGAAATGCGATGCATGAGTGACAGCGCCGAACGTAGAGCGTCACCTCGATGGCTCGCGCTCACCCGACCGGTGACGGTCGATAGCGAGCAGGATGCCGATCACGCAGTAAAGGCCCATCGAGATGTCGACCACGGCAGACCGAGGCGCATCGGTCCGCTCTCCTGGGCGAGCCGTTGACGCTGTAGTGACCATCATCGCGCCTTGACGATGCCGTCATAGCCTGGAACCGCCGAGCGGGCCGTCATTGCCGAAGCCCGAAATCTTGCAGATGAGTTTCGGAAACCTCTCTTCTTCAGCGTCTCGTATCCGATGCCCCACGCTTCCATCGAGAGCCCGGTTTGAAGTTCTCGATGACGACGCCGCCGCCCAGCAGCAGCTTGAGCAGCACGTCACGCCCTTCGGGTTTGGCCAGATCCAGGCCCACCGAGCGCTTGTTGCGATTGATGCCGATGAAGTAGGCCGCATCCTCGTCATGGAACGGCGGCCCCCAGTCGCGGACTTCGTCGCCCTGCGGTGGCTCGAGTTTGATGACGTTTGCGCCATGGTCGGCAAGCAGCTGGGTCGCGAATGGGCCGCCGAGCACACGCGTGAGATCGACAACCTTGATGCCGCTCAACGCGCCGCCCTTCATCGCGCCTGGCTCAGCGCCTGTATCATGCCCGTCCTTGGCCATTCGTCCTGCTCCTGCCTGAAATCGACTGTCTGATTCGGTTGCACGATCGTGCCGCCCCTGCAAGCCCCGGCCAGCATCGTGCGGGCAGGTGGGTTAGCGCAACCAGCCACGCCCCATGCAACCGAGGGAGGCAACATGGCCGCCGCAACGCCAATCGAACGGATGTCACTTGCGCGCGTCCGTCTCGATCGCGTCTTCGCCGTCATAGGTGTAGACAAAATCGCAGTGGGTGGCGCCCTGCATGATGGTCTGCGAGCGGGCAAGCTTCAGGCGCTGATCATAGCCCTCGCAGAAGGTGCCGTCGCGTTGGCACGAGAGCAGATGGCCAATGCCACCAAGCCCCATGTCGCGATACATCTCGGCGTACGCGCAGCGCTTGACGTTGAAGGCAAAGCGCTCGGACGATTGCTCTTGCACTTCGATCTCGAGCGCGCCGCCGCGTGTCCAAAGCTCCTGCGCATCGATGAACGTCTGCAACGAGGTCGCCCCATCGAGTGCGGCGGCCATCTCCCGGCCCTGCTCGATCGCCGCCTTCTTGACGCTGTCGGCAATCACCTGTTTGGCGACATCCTCACCATGGCTTTCGACCAGCGTCTGATAGACATGCGCCAGCAACTTTGCTTCGAGCCTGCGCCGCTCCAGCATTCCGAGCGTCTGCTGATCCGCCATGACTGGGCCTCTCGCCATTCCATCATCGCCGCAGTCTTCGGCGCGGCCAGGCCAAACCAAAAGGTCCGCTCGGTCGCGCCAACTGCCGTGTGCCGCAATCAAGTTTCGTCGGCATCCTGTTTTTGTGGATGCAAGGGCACGCCCGACCCGCTGCGAGCACTCTTTGCATCTCCCGCCGCAGGGTTAGCCTCGCTGGCCGGCACCGGGCGCACCTCGACAGTGATCGGTCGGTCGGCGTCGCCTGTGCGCGTGCGCAAAGTTCCGGCAGCCTCCACGACCGCCGCATCATCGGCCCCAGCCCCGGCCTCGGTCACTGCCCCAGCCGCATGCGCGGTCGATGGAGGCCCATAATAGGAGCGGGGGACGGCGGCGCGCGGTGCTGGCGGCTGCCGGTCCGAGCCCAGCATCACCAACTCCTCGATTTGTTTGAGGGCCTTGCCGGCATCGCTTTCCTGGTCGCTTTCGGGCGGAACGGTCCAAACGCAGGCATCCAGCACACCGCTGACGGGCGACACCGCCACCCAGTGCGGCGTGACAACGCCATCAACCGTCCACGCTGGATCGCGCGGCGCATTGACAGCGCGCGCCAGCCATTCTCTCACGCGTCCAGCATCGCCATTGTCCCCGCCTTCGATGCGGGCCATCAGCGTGCACACCCGTTGCGTCAGGCCGCCTTCGATGAGCGGGGCGAGCGCCGCACGCGCTTCGGCCCAATCGCTGGCGTCGATGGCCGCGGTCGCCAGCGCGATCGGCCCTTCCGGTGAATGCGGCGTTAGCCGCGCCAATCGCTTGATACGGTCGAGACGGTCACGCGGACTGTCGCCGGGGCGGGCGAAGGCATAGACCAAGGCCAGTTCCGGATGCGGTGCACTTTTCCACGTCCGCTCGATCACCTTGGCCGCCTTGGCTGTTGCCCCGCGCGACGCCAACTGGCGAGCAGCGATTGCTGCTGCCGGGATCAGATCGGGCGCCAGTCCATGCGCTTCCAGAGCCTGCTGCTGCGCCTGGTTCGGATTGGCATCCTCGAGTTCCTGGGCCTGAGCCGTCAGCAGCACTGCCCGGCGTCTGTCCGCCGTCGTCTTATCGTAATGGGCGCTCTTGCGCCCGGCAGCCACGCAGTCGAGCGCTTTGGCCCACGCCGCATCCTTGCAGTGCATATCGAGCAGCGCATCGACAGGCCATCCAAGCTTGGGGTTGAGACGCAAGGCCCGCTCGGCGAACTGGCGGGCAGCCTCAGGCTCCTTCTCGCGCTCAGCTTCGAGGAAAAGGCCACGCAGCCCAAGCTGTTCGGTATCCGGCGAACCGAGCATCGCTTCGAAGATCCTCCGCGACGTCGTGCGATCGCCAGCCAGTTGCGCCGCTTGCGCCCTGAGCAGGTGGGTGAGCGGCTCGTTCGGCAACGCGCGGCGGGCTTGCACGGCATAGCGCGTGGCCAACTGCTTGTCCCCGGCGCCAATTGCGATCAATCCCGTAGAGAGCGCATCCAGCCCCTTCTCCTGTCGCCGCCGCGTGAAATAGCGTCCGAGCATGGCGGGACTGGTGAGCACCTGCCGCAGGAGCGACCAGGCGAAGATAGCAAAGGCACTGGTCAACGCCAGCAACACCACGGCACGAAATACGCTGGTCTCGATTTCGTAGCCCTGCCAGTTCACCAGCAGGCTTCCCGGGCGATCCGCCAGCCATCCAAGACCCGCAGCAACGGCCGCCACGGCAACGAGATACAAAACGAGGCGGATCATGGCTTGACCTTCTTCTGGTCACCTGGGACCTGTCCAGCGCCGAGCGACGATTTGAGCGCTGTATCGATCTTGGCGAGCGCTGCTTCGACACTTTGACGAGCGGCGACCCGGTCGAGCCAGCGCTTTGCGGCAGGCGGTACGGTTTGCAGCGCCTTGGCCTCAGCCAGCACCGCACCGAGCCGCCCGCTGCGCAGCGCCGTTTCCATGCGCCCGACGATCGCCTCCGCCGACGTGTCGGACTTGGTGTGTGATGTCTTGCGCACCCGCACGAAGGATTTGGCGCCCGACAAAAGCCGGTCCACGACCGAGCTGTCGGCGTTGTCGTTGGCGGCATCGATCAAGGTATTGGCCACTTCGCGGAAATCGCGAACCAGTTCGGGCAGCGTCTGCAGGCCGTCGTTCTGGTAAGGCTCAAGTGGTGACAGATCGATGCCGGGCATGGCAACTTTACGCACCTCGCCAAGCTCGCGTGCGAACGGTGCGCCGCGCTCAAGCGCCCGCTTCAGGTTGCCAAGCTCGAGAGCCAAAACGATGCGCTCGGCCGTGGCTTTGCGTTCCGCTTCGCTCTTGACCACACCGGCCAGGTTTTCCTCGAGCGAGGTCAGCTTCGTTGCCACCGGCGCGATCGCAGACGACACGTCGGCGGGCTTTGCCGTCGCTTTTAGCCGTCCGTCGATGTCACGCTTCAATCCGTCCAGCTGGGAGCCAAGCGTTGCGGTGGTGTCCTGCGTCGATTTCAGCGCCAGTTGCAGCCGTTCAGCCGTTGTCTTCACGGCGTCGAGGCCGGTCGCGATGCGATTCTGCTCGGACTTGACGGCGGTCACTTCCCTGTCGATCCGTTGCGTCCCCGTCCGTGCTGCTTCGCTGGCCTCCGTCGCCGGGGCGACGCGCTGGTCGATCTCGCGCACAACGTCCTTGCGTACCTGCTGGATCTCGCTGGTCAGGCGTCCCTCGAGGTCACCCACCCTGCCGACGATGCTGGCCAGCTGCGCGATTCGCCCCGCCGACTTCGGCTCGGTTTCCGCCGCCGCTGCCAGTGTCTTCAACTGCTGCTCGTGCTTGACGATCCGCTCTGCCGAATCTGCAATCGGCGGGTCCTTGGCAATGCGCGCCTTGAGGTCGTCGGCCAGTGCCGCAACCTTGTCCTGAGCCCCGCGCAGAGCAGTCACGGACGCGGCAACCTCGTCGATGCGCTTGCCGTTGGCTGCCGCCGCCGCAATGGCTTTGGCTGGATCGGCCGCGGGATTGGGCTTGGGCACCGCCTTCAGTCCCTGCTCCAAGGCAGCGATGCGTTGCGTCAGGCTGGCTGGCACTTCCGCTGCCGGCGGCGCTGGCAGGCCCGCGCTGCGCAGCATCGGCGCGAGCTGCGGACCACCATAAAGGGCGACAGCGCCGCCAACCACGCCAGCCGCCAGATGCGAAACAATGCGTCCAAGCGAAGAACCACCGCTGGGCGGCAGCGCAGCAGCGTTGCCAGGCCGCGTGCTATCGGCAACCTTGCTGGCGTCGGCTTTGGCGCCGGCCGGGGGTACGCTTCCCGTAGTCGCCGCAGCCGCACTCGCCGCGCTGGGTTTGGCTGCGCCACCGGCCATGGCCGCGGACGCAGCAGCCACCTTCGCGGCAGCCTCGCTTTGCCCCGGTTGGGCGCGGCCGCAGGCCTTTGCCCGCTGGCGGCGCCGCCGCCTTCGGTGCTTCAGGTTGCCCCTTCTGGCCCTCGGCCCCGCGCACCTCGACAGCCTTGAGATCGATGGTCGCGTGTGGGCGCCGCCCGCTGCCGCTGTCGGTTGACGTCCGCTCGCCGGGCTTGCCGGCTCCGTCCTTCGGGTCGCTCATCGAGAGAGGATCCTCCGCCTTGCTATCAAGTGCAGCCGATAGCTGCGCGATGACGCATGCAGCCTGCGTCGTGTTTTGGAAAGGTGAGCAAATTCCGAGGGTAAATGCTTACATATTGAAGTTTGCCGCAGCCACTTCGACCAGTGCAAGCATTTCCTCGAGGCTAGGTGCCTCGGCAACTTCGATTGCGACGCCGCCAAGGCCTTTGAGTCTGTCGGCGGCGGCGTCCGACACGCACAGATGTAAGATCTCGCGCACATAGTCACCAAGTCCATGATCTGTCACAAGTCGGGACCAAATAGAGGCGGTCTGTGGTGACATCAGCAAAACAGCTTCGATCTTGCCATTGAGAATGGCGTCGCGAACCGGTTCGCTCAGCTCACGTGCTGGCCGCATAGCGTACACGGTTTCAACAGACACGTTAAGGCCTTGCAGGCTAAGCTCGCCGGCAAGGTCGTGGGCGAGGCGTGCGCCAGCCAGATGCAGCAGCACCTCTTCGGCAGGATCCACCATCGATGCGATCAGCGGAGCCAGCGCCTCCGCGGTGCCTGGTCCCTTGACCACCCTCTGAAACCCCATTTTGCGGGCTTCCAACGCCGTCGCACGCCCCACCGCGAACACCGTGAGCCGCCGAGCGATCTCGAGCGCGTCGGTGCCCACCAGCGCTCTTAGCCCATGGCGGCTGGTCGCAATGAGACCGGTGACGCCCTCCAGCAATTCCGGCTCGAGCGTGCTGTAGCTGACGCTCATCAGCGGCGCAGCCATGGCCTCATGACCACGGTGCTGCAGCAGGCCGACCAGCTTGAGGGCGTCGGGTTCGGGCCGTGTGACCAGCACCAGCATGAGTTCGTTATCCGTTGAAGAAGCCCGGCCCGCCGCGGGCTCTCAGGTCGTCTGCTGCATCTGTCGCAAGTGCAACGCCATCCGCGATGGCCCCCTTGCGGCTGGTCGCGTGGCGCTGTCGGCCGTCCGGCGTGAGGATCTCGCCGCTGAACGCGATCTGATCGCCATCGATCCGGGCCAGTCCGGCAATCGGCGTCCGGCAAGAGCCTTCAAGCCGGGCAAGAAAAGCCCGCTCCGCAGCCACCTCGCGCGCAGACCGCTCATCGTCGATCGCCTTCAACAGGTCCAGCATTGGGCCATCGCTTAGCCGGGCCTCGATCCCGACCGCGCCTTGTGCCACGGCCGGCAGCATCTCGGTCGTGTCGATGGCCGACGTGATGCGCTCGGCCATGCCAAGGCGCTCGAGGCCACAACAGGCGAGCAGTGTGGCATCGGCCTGGCCCTCGGAAAGTTTCCTCAGCCGCGTCTCGACGTTGCCGCGGAACGGCACGACCACCAGGTCTGGCCGGAAGTGAAGCACCTGCGCTGCCCGCCGCAAGGACGACGTTCCGACCCGCTTGCCAGATCCAAGTTCGCCGAGCGTTCCCCCAGTCAGCGCGACGAACCCATCGCGCACATCGGCCCGGGGCAAAATGGCAGCCATGGTCAAGCCATCCGGCAGTTGCGTCGGCATGTCCTTCATGGAATGCACGGCCAAGTCGATCTCGCCAGCCAGCATCGCCTCTTCAATTTCTCTGGTAAACAGCCCCTTGCCACCAGCCTCGGCCAGCGGCCGGTCCTGGATGCGGTCGCCGCTGGTGCGGATCACGACAATGTCGAAAGCCTCCACTGCCAGGCCATGCGCCGCGATCAACCGGTCGCGCGTCTCGTGCGCCTGCGCCAGCGCCAGTGGCGAGCCGCGCGTGCCGATTCTGATCTTGCCTGCTTGCAAACGAGCCCTCCCGAGGTAGAGGCGGCCCGATGCCGGCCTCGAAGTCGCACTTTATGCGCCGCGCTGGCACGAAGCGCAAACGACCGCTTGAATTGATGTGCCAAGCCAGTCCATCGGTAGTAGGCAGTAGCGCTGAGCTGAAGGGAAAGACAAGCTTTGACAGACGCTTGTCGCTCGGATCGTCGGCGCATGAGCCCGCCATCGGGCGCCAAGTGGCCGTCTAGGGCAACCCGGATGAAGGATAGAAAAGCGTGACGGTCTGCAACGACAAGACCCAATCCGGCCTCCAAGTCCTGCCCGGCGCCGCCCGTTGCCTGGTGCTCGGGATCGAGAGCAGTTGCGACGAGACCGCCGCTGCCATTGTTGAGCGCTTGCCCGCAGGCGCAGGCCGCATCTGTTCCAATGTTGTTCGTTCGCAATGGGAGCAGCACCGCCCCTACGGCGGCGTCGTCCCGGAGATCGCAGCCCGCGCCCACGCCGAATGTCTCGACGAGATCATCGCCAACGCTCTTGAGGAGGCTGGCTTGACTTGGCGCGATCTTTCAGGCGTTGCCGTCAGCGCCGGACCCGGCCTGATTGGTGGCCTCATTGTCGGGTTGACCACGGCCAAGGCAATCTGCCTTGTTCATGATCTGCCGCTCCTGGCTATCAACCACCTGGAAGCCCACGCATTGACCGTTGGGCTGACGGAAGGTCTGGCCCCGCCATACCTCCTTTTGCTCGTGTCCGGCGGCCATACCCAGCTCATCGATGTGCTTGATGTGGGCCACTACCGGCGCCTTGGCACGACCATCGACGATGCCCTGGGTGAAGCTTTCGACAAGACCGCCAAGATGCTCAGTCTGGGATTTCCTGGCGGTCCCGCTGTAGAAGCCGCGGCGCGCTCCGGCGATCCAGCCCGCTTCGCCCTGCCGCGACCCCTGTTTGGCCGGCCCGTGCCCAATTTTTCGTTTGCGGGTCTGAAAACCGCCGTTCGCCTGGCAGCCCAAGCGGCAGCGCCCCTGTCGGCTACAGACGTCGCCGATCTCTGCGCTTCGTTTGAAACCGCGGTGGCAGCCGTCGTGCGGGACCGGGTCGCCATCGCCATGCAACAAAGCGCCGCCCGGCACCCGTCTGCGCCGGAAAAGCGTCCCGCCCTGGTGGTCGCGGGCGGCGTCGCTGCCAACCAGCGCTTGCGCGCGGCCTTGGCCGATTTGGCGGAGGACGCCGGCTGGCATCTCGCCGTGCCACCGCTGGCGTTGTGCACCGATAATGCGGCCATGGTGGCCTGGGCCGGAGCCGAACGGCTGGCGGCTGGCCAATCGGACGGCCTTGACGTCGCAGCCCGCGCCCGCTGGCCTTTGGACCTGGACGCGGCGCCGGCGCTGGGCTCGGGCCGGCACGGCGCCAAGGCTTGAAAGAGCGACGGAACGGGCGCTTCGATCCTTGACCTCGGAGACGTTGAGCCAAGGCCAGCGCTGCGGCTGAGCCCCTGGCGACGCCCTTGTTTTGGGCCAAAATTCCGTGGGTAGGCAGGCGCGTTGGCCGCCCCAATCGCAACTTTGCCATCGCAAGCCCAGCGAATCGTCTATTCATAATCGTTAAAAAAGTATGGACACGTCACGAACGGCACAGCCGGTGGCGGTTTGGATTGGGGGATGTTGAATGTCGCTTTTTGGTGCTTTGAGCGACCTTGTGGGCGGCGTGGTTCTGGCTTCGGCGCCTGCCTGCGATATCGCGTTACCGCCTGCGCTGCTTTGGGAGCGGCGACAGTTCGTGCAGTGGCTGTCTCTTAGGCCCGAGATCCAACACGTCCGTGCCGTCGTTGATGCGCTGGGTCGCGACATGTGGACCGGTGTCGAAACGCGCGGTCTCGCGCAGCGCGATCTCGAGCGCCATGTCGCACTGACCGGCGAACTCGTGGCCGAGTATCCGCCCGGTGCTGCTATGCTCGCCGAAATGGCGCAATTGGTCCGCACGCCGGCGACAGCAGCGGGCCTCTCGGGCGATGCCTTGGCCCGTCGGATCTCGGCCGATATCGTCTCCCGCGCCCTGGCGAACGACGCCTTCGGCAAGCACGGCGTCATGCAGGAGGTCATTCAGTTTCTGATCGAGCGGGCCTTCGGCCATCTTCTGGCAGGTCAGTCTGTCTTGCCGCGACTGGGGCCAAGCCTCGCCGACTACGCCCATGAAGCCGCCGGTGAAGGCCGCGGTGTCGCCATGGGCATGGCGGCCCTCGGCATATCGAAGAAGTTTGCCCAGTGTCTCGATGCCGCCGGTGGCGAGCGCTATCTTGCCGATCTCGGCACGCAGCACGGCCTCACCGATGTTGCGGTCAAGCGGCTGGTCGCACTGGTGGAATCCCAGGCACCGTCCTGACGATGCGCTGCTCGATCAGCTGGAGGAACTGGCGCTCTGGCTCGCCGATGTGCGAGCACAGCTCACCAGACCGTCCAATGACGAGGTCGAGGTCAGGCGCAGAAAGACGGCGGCGGCGGCGGCACTGGCCGATGGCGATTTCGAGACCGCCATGGAGGCCTTGCGCCACATCCGGCGTGAGCTTCGTGAAACCGCCGCAAGACCGAAGAGCGCCTGCAGGAAGACGCGATGGCGCTGAGATCGCAGATGCTGGAGGAAGCCACCGCCACGGCCCGCCTTGCCGAATTGATGAATGCCCGCGGCGAACACGGCCACGCCGCGGAGTTGTTCGCCGAGGCCGCCTATGGCCTTGCCGCGTGGCGACCGGGATCAGGCTTGGCAGTTCAACGTCTTGCGCGCCAACGCCCTGTTGCAGCATGCGCGCCGGCAGACGGGCAGCGACGTGCTGACCGGAAACGCTCGCCACCTTTGCGCAACTTGTCCGCCAGGCCGCTGAAGGCACCGACTCGCGTGTGTTGGCAGATGCCTGCATCGGCCATGGCGATGCGCTGGTGCTGGCCGAAGAGGAGCGCGACAAGGACGTCTCGCGCCTGCAGGACGCAACGACCATGTACCAGAAGGCCATCCAGCTGCTCGAGCGCGAGCAGGGAGCCGGCTTTGCTGGCCCGGGTGCGCCTCTCTATGCCAAGGCCTTGGCTGAAATTGGCGAGCACAATCGCACCCCTGAAATCCTCGAACGCGCCGCCGCGGCCTATCGCGAAGCCCTCAAGCTCGCCGTCACCGAGAAGCATCAAGCCGTTTATGTCGACCTTAAGATGGGGCTCGGCAGCATGTTGGTGTTGCTGGCCATGGACGATGGCGAGGGAGCCGCAGACCTGCTGACCGAAGCCGCCGGGGCTTATCGCGCCGCCCTTGAGCTGCTCGATGCCGAAGCCGATGGCGAGCAGTGGGCCGAGGCCCAGTTCAACCTTGGCCTAGCTCTTCTGGGCCTGGGAGAACAAGGTGGTGTCGCCACCCATCTCGAGCAGGCGGTCGATGCGTTCAAGCAGGCCATCGAGGCCATGCCACGAATTCGCATGCCTCAGCGCTGGGCTTTGGCGCAAATGAACCTCGGCAATGCCTTGGCAGCGCTCGGCGAGCGCGACGGTCAAGATACCTCACGCCTGCGCCAGGCCATCGCCGCCTATGGCGTTGCGCTTGAGGAACTCGTGCGCGAAAGTGATCCGCTGAAGTGGGCCATCACCCAGATGAATCTCGGCAGCGCGCTGATCCGCCTTGGTGAGATCGAGGACAAGCGGCGCAATTGGTTGGCCGCAGCCTCCGCCCTCGTGCCGGCGCTGGAGGTGTTCGAGCAGCAGCGCGCCGACAATTTCGCCGATATGACACGGCGCAGCCTGAAACGTTTCCAGGACAGCTGGGACAGCTTCATTGGCTTGCCGCAAACGCCTGCACAACCCGCTGGCACTGGTTTGCAACAGGCCCCCCGCGAGCCGTTCCGTATGGCTGGCAACGGTTAGTCTACGCTTGCGCCTTCGTCGCCGGCGGACGGCCGTCCCCGGGATCGCTGGATGTGGCGTCGCTGGCGCCATTTCCGGATCGCAATTCCATACTCTATTGTCGCTCCACTAAGACGGTTCGGCGCGCGGCATAGCCAATCGCGTCGCGATGTGTAGAGACGAAATGCCATGACCATTAAGCCCACTGTGATTGCTGTTCTCGGCGTTGGCTCCATGGGCGCGGGCGTTGCGCGCGATCTCAAGACTTCAGGTTTCGACGTCGTCTCCACGCTTGCCGGCCGGAGTGGCCGCAGCCGTGAGCGCGCCACCGATGCGGGAATTCGGCTGCTGCCGACACTCGCCGACGTCGTCGCTGCCGCAGATACTTTTCTCTCGATCGTTCCGGCCGATCAGGCAGAACCACTCGCCGCTGCGGTTGCCAGTTCGCTCAAGGGCAAGGCGCTGCACTATGTCGACTGCAATTCCATCACGCCGAGCAAGGTGACGCGCATCGCCAAGGCCGTCACTGCGGCAGGCGCGACCTATTCAGACGGCGGCATCATCGGCCCGCCGCCCGGCGGCAAGATCAAAACCCGCCTCTATGTCTCAGGCCCGCATGCGGCCGCCTTGGCCGCATTGGCCTCCGAGCGCATGCCCGTACTGCAACTGGGCGAGAGCATCACTCAGGCAACGGAGATGAAGGTGCTCTTTTCGGCCGCCAACAAAGGCACGGTGGCGCTGCTTGCCAACATCATGGCCGCCGCGGCCAAGGTCGGCCTCCTCGACCGCGTCGCTGGCGAGCTCGACGCCGTCAAGCCCGGCCTGATGAAGGTGCTGACATCGGCAGTCGGCGACCTCGACGACAAGGCTGAGCGCTGGGCCGTCGAGATGGACGACCTGGCCCAGGGCCTTGCCGATCTCGATGTGCACCCGGGCTATCACCAGGCCGCGGGCGAAGGCTATCGCAGGCTGGCGGCCAACCTTCCCGACACCACCGCCGACACCGCCCTCGATCGCGTGCTGAAGGCGTGGGCCGGACCTAAGAAGGGCTGAATGCGGCGGCCACGGCAGGTCTCAGCTCGCCACGTTGCGTCAGTTCACGCGGAATTTCTCGATCATCTTGTTGTCCAGCTCGAGCCCGAATCCGGGCCCGCGCGTCACCGGCATCCTGCCGTCCTTGAGCGCCGGCCGGTTGGTCCACATCTCCCGCCACACGGGATCGCGGTCGGGATGGGCAAAGCACTCGATGTAGGTTCCATGCGGCACGGCCGAGATCAGATGCTGCGCAATTTGCGATTCCTCGTGATGCGCCATCTTCACACCCGAGGCCCAGCACATGGCCGCCGCGCGCCGCCAGTCGGTGACGCCACCGCATTCTGAAACGTCGACGTTGACATAGTCCACCGCGTCGGCGTCGAGCAGCCGGCGCACACCGTGGCTGGTGATCTCGCATTGTCCGGCATTGACGGGAATACGGATCGCACGCCTGACGCGCGCCATCTGCGCAGCGTCATCGTACCAAAGGCACGGCTCTTCGAACCACGCGATGTCCAGGTGCTCGATCAGCCGCGCGAACCGGATCGCATCCTCCGCCGTCCAGCCGCGATTGGCATCGACGCACAGCATGAAGTCGGAACCCGCCCCCTTGCGCGCCGCCTCCACACGCTTGGCGTCCTCATCCGGCGACAGCCCGCCCACCTTGAACGGCGCCAGCCATACCGGCCTCCCGGTACATTTCCATTTCCTGGCCGATGTCGGCGAGCGTCTTGCCCTCCATGTAGTAGCCGCCAATGGAGATGATCGGCACTTCGCGCGTGTAGCCGCCGAGCAGGTCTCCGACCGACCGCCCCACGGCCTTGCCCATCACATCCCACACCGCGCAGTCCACGCACGAAATAGCTTCCAGCAGCACTTTGCGGTCGCCCTGCGCCGTCGTGAACGCGAACATCGTCTCCCAGATGCGCTCGGCCTGGAAGATGTCGAGCCCCTTCACGGCAGGCGCCAGGACATCGTGGATCAGGCGGCAGATCTCGAGCCCGTCGGCGCGATTGTCGCCATTGTAGATCTCGCTGACGAGCCCGCCTTCCGTTCGCAGTCGCGTCACCACCGTCGAGCGCTTGAGCACCGAGTACGTTGATCCCCCGAAGTTGCGCTTCAGGGGAATGTCGATGGCAATCGCCTCGATCGAATGGATACGCATCTCGTCACGCCTTCTTGCCCGTCGGCACCTGGTTGAATGGCACATCCTTGTCAACGCGCACATCGGGCGGCATGCCCAGCACGCGCTCGGCGATGATGTTGCGCATGATCTCGTCCGAGCCACCGGCGATGCGGGAAGACGGCGAGGTCATCAGCGTCTGATGGAAGAGGGCTGCCATCGGCGCTCCACTTCAGGGTCCGTGATGGCGCCGCCCTGCTCCGGTATGTCCAGCGCAGCCGCCGACATGTCCTGCAGCTTGCGGCCCGTCACGAGCTTGCCGATCGAGCTTTCCGGTCCCGGCGTGTCGCCGCGCGACAGCGCCGTCATGGTGCGGAAATGCGAGTACTTGAGCCCACGGCTCGCCACATACCAGTCGGCGATCTTTTCGCGAATGCCCGCGTTCTTCAGGGCCGGCCCGTCGTCGAGCTCGACGCCGCGGGCAAGTTCCATGAACTCGTCGACGTCCACGCCCGCCCGCCCGCCGATTGTGTAGCGCTCGTTCATCAGCGTCGTCAGCGACACCTTCCAGCCGTCGCCGACTTTGCCGAGCCGTTGGCTGTCGGGAATGCGCACGTTGTTGAAGAACACCTCGTTGAAGTGCGAAGCGCCGGAAATCTGCTTGATGCCGCGGACTTCGACACCGGGCGAGCGCATGTCGAGGAAGAAGTAGGTGAGACCTTTGTGTTTCGGCGCATTGAAGTCGGACCTGGTCACCAGGACGCCGAATTGGCTGTAATGGGCGCCGGACGTCCAGATCGTCTGGCCGTTGATCACCCAGTCGTCGCCGTCTTTTTCCGCCCGCGTTCTCAGCGCTGCGAGATCGGAGCCGCCGGCCGGCTCGGAGAAGAGCTGGCACCACACCTCGTCGCCCTTGAGCGCTGTGACCGCATAGCGATCGCGCACCTCTTGGCTGCCCCAGGTGCACACCGTTGGAATGCACATGCCAAGGCCGATGTCATAGACCCCTCGCGGCACAGAGAATTGGGCCTCCTCCTGATCGTAGATGACCTGGTAGATCGCCGATTGACCTTGTCCGCCCCATTCCTTGGGCCAGGTGATGCCGGCGAACCCCGCGTCGTACTTCTTGTTCTGCCAGTCCCGCGCTTCCTTGAGGATTTCCTCGTTGGCCTGCGCAGCGCGATAGAGCATGCCTTTGCCTGTGCGCGGCTTGGCGTGCTTGGACAAGAAGGCGCGGGCCTTCGCGCGATACTCGGCTTCTTCCTTGGTGTCTTCGAAATCCATGGTCTCAGTCCCCAGTGTCAGGGTGAAATTCAATTCCCCTCATAAGAAAGGGGTGGGTTTGGGAGGGTCTCCCTCCCAATGGGGCGCGGGGCTAGTAGCCCGGCTCGTGCCAGCGGCGCGAAACCGCCTCACGCCGGCGCGTTCGCCGTCTCCAACTCGTTCACCAGCCGCTCCCGCCAAATTCGCGTCGAGCCGTTGGCAACCGCCAGTACCTTGGCGCGCCGATAGTAGAGATGGCAGTCGAACGCCCAGGTGAAACCCATGCCGCCGTGCACCTGGATGTTTTCCTTGGCCGCATGATAGAAGGCCTCGTTGGCCGCCACCCGCGCGGTTGCCGCCGCCAGCGCCAGTTGCGGCGCGTTCTTCGACAGCGCCCACGCCCCGTAATAGGCATTCGAGCGGGCGAGTTCGATCGCCGTGTACATGTCGGCAAGCTTGTGCTTGATCGCCTGGAACGAGCCGATCGGACGGCCGAACGCATAGCGTTCCAGCGCATAATCGCGCGCCATTTCCAGGCAGCGCTGCGCGCCGCCAACCTGTTCGAAGGCGAACAGGATCGCCGCCCGTTCTTCGATTTGTCGCAGCAGCCGTTCGCCCTCACCCGGCGCCCCGAGCAACTCGCCGGGAACGTCGGCGAAGACGAGCCGCGACTGCTTGCGGCTTTCGTCCAGCGTCTCGACCATCTCCCGGCTCACGCCCTTGTGGCTGAGATCGGCCAGCACCAGTCCGATGCCGCGATCGGTCTGCGCCACCACGATGCACACGTCCGCGACGCTGCCGTCCGGCACCGGCAGCTTCTCGCCATTGAGCACGCCGTTGCGGAATGTGGTGCGCACGCGCTTGACGGTGGCGTGCCCCGGCCCTTCCGCAAGTGCCAGTGTCCCGATCGCTTCCGCGGTGGCAAGTTTGGGCAGCCAGGTCTTCTTCTGGGCTTCACTGCCGGCCAGCATCAAGGCTTCCGCGGCGTAGTAGAGCGAGGAGGAGAACGGCACCGGCGCCAGCGCCCGGCCGATTTCCTCGGCCAGTACGCACAGCCCGAGCGCTCCCATGCCCGCGCCGCCGTACTCTTCGGGGATCGAGGCACCCGTCCAGCCCATGGCGCCCATCTCGCCCCACAGCGCCTTGTCATAGGGCGCATCGCTTTCCAGGATCTTGCGCACCGCCTCCGACGTGCACTTGTCGTCGAGAAACTTGCGCGCCTCGTCCTTCAAGAGCTTCAAGTCGTCGCTGAAATCGAAATTCATGGCCACTCCTTGTTGAGGCACGCCGCCCGGGACGGCAATGTCGGTTTCCTCACCACTTCGGCGGACGCTTCTCGTTGAAGGCGGCAAGACCTTCCTTGGCGTCGTCCAGCTCGATGATATTGCAAATGGTCTCGACTGTATTCTCGATGGCGCGGCGATACTCGAAATCATTGGCGCGCATGAAGCTGTCACGTGCCAGTTTCATCACCATTGGCGACTTCGAGGCAAAATCGCGCGCGATCTCCCGCGCCTTGGCCTTCACCTGATCTGCCGCGACGACGTAGTTGACGAGCCCGCGCCGCTCCGCCTCCTGCGCACTGATCGGCTTGCCGGAGAACAGCAACTCGAAGGCCTTGTGCCGGCCGATCTGGCGCGGCAGATGCACGAAATGCATGGCCGGGATCAATCCGACGTCGATCTCGGGATAGCCGATCGAGGCGGTATCGGCGGCAACGATCACGTCACACGAAACGGCAAGCGTCACCCCCGCAGCCCGCGCCGGCCCGGTCAACGCGGCAATGGTGGGCTTGCCCATCCGGTACTGCGCGTCGTGCATGCCCATATAGAGCTTCTCGAGAAAGCGCCGCAGATCAATGCCACGCCCGGTCTTGATCATCGCGAGGTCCATGCCCGCCGAGAACGCCTTGGTGAAGGCGCTGGTGAGGATCACTGCCCTCACGCCCTCGTCGGCCCGCGCCATGGCGTAAGCCGCAAGCAGGTCCTCGATCAAGGTGTGGTCGATGGCATTGACGGGTGCGCGCCGCATCGTGATCTCTGCAACTTTCTCGACGACGCTATAATCGATTACCTTGAAGACCACTTGCCGGCTCCCGTGTCGGACCTTGCCCTACGGCCGAGCGGCCAACGCCGCCAGACCCGTCGCCAAGTCGAGCCGGTTCTGAGCCCTGTTGCAAGTGCTATCGGCACAAGATGCGCCGTTGGTGACTTGGTCACCGACACCGGACGCGGTGTGGAGAATAATCAACCCCAAGGTTGGCAGTGTCCGTGTCGGGGGTCGCTTGCGTCACGTCAAGCGAACGCGCCGTGGAAGCTGCCATCATGTCGGCCTATCCAACCAGACGTTGGAGGAGATCCATGGGAAGCATGCAAAGCAGGGCGTGGTCGCCCTACGTGGCAGGGGCCATCATCGGCCTGCTGCAGATACCGACGTTCCTTTTGATGAACACGGCACTTGGCGCGTCCTCGTCGTTCGTGACCGTCGGCGCCCACTTGGCCGCCGTCGTTGACCCGAATGTGAACGGCATCAGTTATCTGGCCAAGCATATGTGGGGCGCCAAGAACTGGTGGCAGGTCGCCGTCGTCATCGGCATTGCACTCGGTGCCTTCATCTCCATGCGCATGTCCGGTGCCAGGCGTCAGGCGATTTCGCCAATCTGGGCCCGCGCCACCGGCACCACCTCGCTCGCTGCCCGGGCACCGCTGGCCTTCGTCGCTGGCTTCGTGATGCTGCTCGGCGCCCGCATCGCAGGCGGCTGCACGTCCGGTCACGGCATCTCCGGCATAGCCCAGCTCTCGGTTGGCTCCACGGTGGCCGTTGCCGCCATGTTTGCCGGCGGCATGCTGGTCGCCAATTTGTTTTTCAAGCGCGTCTGACCGGCGAAGGGAGACAGCCATGAATGTTCTGACAGCCATCCTGATCGGTCTCGCATCCGGTGCCGTGTTTGGCATCGCACTCGAGAAATCCCGCGTCTTCGAGCCCGGCGTCATCGTCGGCCAGATGCAGTTCCGCAACTTCATCATGCTCAAGGTGTTTCTCGCAGCCGTCATCACCGGTCTCGTCGTGCTCGCCGTCATGAACGGCGTCTTCGGCGTGCCGCTGCACCTGAAGTCGCTGGTCTGGCGCGCCGACATCATCGGCGGACTGTTGCTCGGCGCCGGCATCGCGCTCGCAGGCGCCTGTCCCGGAACCGCACTCGCCCAGATCGGCGCCGGCTACCGCGACGCATGGTTTGTCGTGGCAGGCGGCATCGCCGGGGCAATCTTCTACGGTTACTTCGACAAGCCAATTGTCGCGATGTTGGCTGACAAGAGCCAGAAGCTGACGTTCTCCGGTCTGGCCGGGGTTCCGTTCTGGAGCCTGGCGCTGGCCGTCGCCGCCGTGCTCGCGCTGTTCCTCGTCCTGCTGGAGCGCATGTCGCCCTGGCAGGCAGAGGTCGGCCGGGATGCCGACGGCGTCATGGAGGCAGAGGCAGACGCGACGCAAATCGGTCACGGTGTGGCCCACAAGAGCTGACCCGACCCGCATTTTGCGGCACGTAGGCGCAGCGGTTGCCATCCCCCATGGCAGCCGCTGTTTTTTTGCGCCAAGCTGTCCGGGATCACACATGTGACGCCTTTTGGCTGCAACTTGAAACCCGAGGATCCCGCCTCATGCCGCTTGATGTCGTAGGCACTGGCTTTGGCCGCACCGGCACCAATTCGCTCAAACTGGCCCTGGAGCAATTGGGCTTCGGGCCCTGCCATCACATGTTCGAAGTCCGTGACCGGCCCGAGCAGGTCCGCTTCTGGGCCGCCGCCGCCCGCGGCGAGCGCAGCGATTGGGACACCGTCTTCACAGGCTTCAAGGCCACTATCGATTGGCCGTCGGCCTACTTCTGGAAACCGATTGCCGCGCACTATTCCAACGCCAAGGTGCTGCTCAGCACGCGGCCCGAGCAATCCTGGCTCAAATCCATCAATTCGACGATTTTCACCAGCCTGCAACGCCTTGATGACCGCCCAGCCGGCCTGTCGCGCGAGCAGGGCGAGATGGCCTACGACATCATCGTCAAGCGTACGTTCGGTGGCCGCATCGATGACCCCGAGCACGTGCTGGCCGTCTATCGCGCCCACATCGCCGAGGTGAAGGCAACGATCGATCCCGCGCGCCTGCTGGTCTACGACGTTGCCGAAGGTTGGGAGCCGCTGTGCCGCCATCTCGGCGTTGCCGTGCCAAAGACGCCGTTCCCGCAAACCAATTCCACCGCCGATTTCCAGGCCCGCGTCGCAGCCCGCCGCCAGCAGGCGCAACAGCAGCAGCAGTAGGCCGAGGTATCAGCGAGGAGCGGGGAATGCGGCAGAGAATGCCTGCGGGCCGAGCAGGCAACCGGCTGCGGCTCGCGCAATCGAGAGCGCCCTGGTCTGCTGCTCGCCCCGTCACGACGCAACGACGGTAACGGTCGCCACGGCGAGGGGGATCACGCAGTGGCTCCCACACCCAGTCTGAGACGCGCCGCCCTGAGCGTGTTGTCGAGCAGGCAGGCAATCGTCATGGGGCCGACGCCGCCGGGCACGGGCGTGATGGCGCGCGCAACCTTGCGGGCCTCCTCGAACGCGACGTCACCGACGAGCCGGTGCTTGCCCTCTTGGCCCGGCACGCGGTTGATGCCGACGTCGATCACGATGGCGCCGGGCTTGATCCAGTCGCCCCGCACCATCTCGGGCCGGCCGACGGCAGCGACCACCAGATCGGCGCGCCGCACCACGCCGGGCAGGTCCCGCGTGCGCGAGTGCGCAATGGTAACGGTGCAGCTTTCCCCGAGCAGCAAGTGTGCCACCGGCTTGCCGACAATGTTCGAACGCCCGATCACCACCGCTTCGAGGCCCGCAAGCTCCGCCTGCACCGACTTCGCAAGCTTGAGGCAGCCAAGCGGCGTGCAGGGGACGAGGCCCGCGCCGCCGGTCGCGAGTAGTCCCGCATTGACGGGATGGAACCCGTCCACATCCTTGGCCGGGTCGATCGCCTCGATGACGCGCCCCGCGTCGATGTGCTTCGGCAGTGGCAATTGCACCAGAATGCCGTCAACGTTGGCATCGGCATTGAGCCGTGCGATCAGCTCGAGCAGCGCCGCCTCGCTGGTGGTGTCGACAAGCTTGTGCTCGATCGAAACCATCCCGCACTCTTTGGTCTGCCGTGCCTTGTTGCGCACGTAGACCTGGCTCGCAGGGTCCTCACCGACCAGCACTACGGCGAGCCCCGGCGCCCGCCCGTGCTGGCGCGCAAAGCTTGCCACGCCCGAGGCCACATCCTGGCGCAGGGCTTCGGCAATCGCTTTGCCGTCGATCAAGGTCGCATCACTCACGCGCGTCTCCACTTGTCTTGACGTCAAGTTTGGGCCCGGCTGCGAGCCCCAGCCCTACAGTCGGGCCGCGCCGGCAGGCACAATGGCAGGCCGCTGGTTGAGCGTCTCCTTATCAAACCCGGCGATGCGCTTATAGCCCTCCGCCGTCTCGGCGAGTTCCTCTGCCGTCAGCACGTCCTCGATCCGGCCGTAGCCATCAGGCGCCCGTTCTTCCACGAGCTGCATCACCTGATCCGGGCCATTGCCGCGGTTGGCCAGAACAATGCGCGCGGTCGCCGGATTGCGCTCGGCTTCGTAGGCCTCGAGCGCTGCCGCCGTCGCCCCCTTGGCCAAGATCTCACGCGTGAGCACGCGCGCATCGAGGATCGCTTGCGAGGCGCCATTGGAACCGATCGGATACATCGGATGGGCGGCATCGCCGAGCAGCGTGACGCGGCCGTGCGTCCATTGGCTGAGCGGGTCACGGTCCACCATCGGATACTCGAAGCAGCGCTCGGCGCCGCGAACCAGTGCAGGCACGTCCAGCCAGTCGAAGCGCCAGTCTTCGAACCGCGGCAGGAAATCGTCGAGATTGCCGGCCCTGTTCCAGTCCTCCCGCCGCCAAGCGTGGTCGGCTTTGAATTTCAGCTCCGCAATCCAATTGATGACAAATGCCCGGGCTTCCGGCCATTGCGCGAAATCGGATAGGTGACGAACTTCTGGTGCTCGTGGCCGGCCATCGCCATCGTCGCCCCGTCGAGGAACGGCGGCGCCTCGGTCACACCGCGCCACAAGATCGCACCATCCCACCGGGGCGGTCCCTCGTTCGGCACGAAATGCGCCCGGATCGCCGAGTGAATGCCGTCGGCGCCGATCAGCACGGCGCCCTTCGCTGTGGCGCGCGCTTGCCCGGTCCGCCGGTCGACGAAATGAGCCACGACCCCATCCGCCGACTGCTCGAACCGCGCCAGATGATGCCCCGTCATGACGGCGTCGGGCCCGAGCCGCTCCAGCACCGCCCGGTAGAGGATCATTTGAAGTTCGCCGCGGTGAATCGAGAATTGCGGCCAGTTGTAACCGGCAGCCCGCCCCCGAGGCTCCGTCCAGATCGGCTGGCCGCGCTTGGAATAATAGGCGAGCGTCGAGGTGGTTATCGCCGTCTCGGTCAGCGCATCGGCAAGCCCGAGCTCGGTCAGCTCGCGCACGGAATGCGGCAGCACGTTGATGCCGACACCCAGCGGCTCGAGTCTGTCGACGCTTTCATAGATCTGCGCCCGAACCCCGATTTGGTGCAAGCTGAGGGCAAGCGTCAGGCCGCCGATGCCGGCCCCCGCGATGATCACCGTCATGGCGTTGGGTCTCCTTGAACGTGAGAGTTTACTACTATCGCGGCTGCGCCCAGATTCACAATGCGTCGTCCCGCGGGCAACAGCACCGCACCCAGGCCGAAAGCGCGAAACGACGCTTCATCACCGGCCGCAGATGTGCCTTGATGGCACCAAGGGGCGTAGCACCTTGCCTCGACCACATGGCCCGAAGGCGCGGCCCGCCAAAGGAGATCCCCCTCATGGTTCCAGAGCCATCCGTCATCCAGACCCGCATCCATGCCGCCGTGCCAACGGACCTGCAGCTCACCGATCGCGATTCAGCCTTCACCCGCGACCTCTTCCACGGCCAGCGCATCGGATCGTTCCTCGAAGGCCCCTCGTTCGATCGCGCCGGTAATCTGCTGATGGTCGACATTGCCCATGGCCGCATCTTGAAGCTGTCGCCTGACGGCGCATGGTCGGTGCTGACCCAGTACGACGGCCTGCCCAACGGCCTCAAGATCCACAAGGACGGGCGCATCTTCGTCGCCGATCGCCGCAACGGCATCATGGTGATCGACCCCGTCAACGGCAAGGTCGAGACCTATATCGGGCGCGAACAACTGCCGGGCTTCAAAGGCCCCAACGACCTCGTTTTTGCCTCCAATGGCGACCTCTACTTCACGGATCAGGGCGAGACCGGCCTGCACGATCCGACCGGTCGCGTGTTCCGCCGCTCGGCTGCGACCGGCAAGCTCGATTGCCTGATCGATAACGTACCGAGCCCCAACGGTCTCGTCCTCGATCCCAAGGAAACGACACTCTATCTGGCCGTCACGCGCGCGAACGCGGTGTGGCGACTGCCCATGCGCCCAGACGGCAGCATTCATCGCGCCGGCCTCTTCTGCCAGATGATCGGTGGCTGGGGCCCCGACGGGCTCGCCGTCGACGAAGCCGGCAATGTCCTGGTCGCCCACGCCGGTGGCGCCGCCGTTTGGGTGTGGTCGCCCATGGGGATGCCATTGCATCGCGTGGTGGCCTGCGACGGTGGCCTCATGACCACCAACATCGCCTTCGGCGGGCCGCAAAACCGAACATTATTCATCACCAATTCGCTGGCCGGCAATGTGCTGGCCGCCGAGTTGCCCGTTGCAGGCCATCCGATGTACGGCCAGATGTAGCGGTGTCACCGGTCGCCGACGTCACAACCAGGGAAAGGAAAAGCGCGTGAGCGAGAAAATCGCCGTCATCGGCATGGGGCAGATGGGATCAGGCATGGCGCGCCGGCTGGCAAGCCAGGGCCGTGACGTCGTCGGCTACGACATCAACACGCAAACCCGCCAGGCGCTTGCCAAGGAGGGCATGACGATCGCCCCTGATACCAAGGCAGCGCTTGCCGGCCGAAGCCTGATCCTGACGAGCCTGCCAGATCCCGCGGCAACCCGTGCAGCTTGGCTGGGCGAGGGCGGCCTGGTCGAAACCGCTGCCAAAGGCAGCCTCATTCTCGACCTTTCGACCATTGATCCTGAGACCATGCGCGAGGTCGCAGCCGAAGCCGCCAAGCGTGGCATCGACGTGCTGGATTGCCCGGTCTCCGGCGGCCCCCTCGAAGCCGAGGAAGGTCGCCTGGTGCTGATTGTCGGTGGCGAGGAGGCAGCCGTCGCGCGTGCCGATCCCGTGCTCAAGCTGCTGGGCTCGACCTACATGCACACCGGCCCCGTCGGCACCGCGAAGGTGGTCAAGCTCGTCAACAACATGATGTCCATGGGCAACGTCCTGATCGCATCCGAGGCATTCGCGCTTGGGGTCACAGCCGGCGTCGACCCGGCCAAGCTGTTCGACGTCATCTCGGTGTCGGGCGGCCGTTCGTTCCACTTTCAGAAGCGCTTTCCCAACGTTCTGAAGGACAACTACCAGCCGGGATTCAAGATGGAGCTTGGCGAGAAGGATCTGGCGCTCGCCATCGCGTTCGCCCGCACCCAGCGCATGCCGACGCCGGGCGCCTCCATGGTGCGCGAGCTGATGGCGACGGCGCTTTCGGAAGGCTACCGCGGCCAGGACGTCGTGGCCCTCCACGACATGTACCGGCGCTGGGCCGAGCGCGGCAAGAAGGATTGACCCGCGGAGCGCTGGCGGGGTGGCTGGCGGCTGCTCAGTTGACCGTGATGGTCACCCGCGCCAGCGAGCTGTTCTCGCCTTCCCCGCGGCCGTAGAGGCGCACCCGGTAGGTGCCCGCCTTGGCATAGGTGTGCGAAATCGCCTTGTCCTTGCATGAGCGTCCGGGATCGCACAGCAGGCTTTGCTCACCGTCGCCGAAATCGATCATGATGCCGCCAAAATAGACCTTGCCGCCGCTGCCTCCCGAAAAGGTCACCTTGAGCGGCGCTTTGCCCTGCACCGGCGAGGCTGTGAGCGAGGCCGCAGACGTTGCTTCGGACATGCTGAAATAGGCTCCTGTCACAGCCGCAGCCGCCACAAGCAGGGCGCTGATGAACCTCATGATGCGGGCTCCCTCGATTTTGTCCTGCGCGAGCAAAACATGGCCCGAATAACAGCCCCCTCGTGCGGCGCCAATAGGGCAGCCCCGACTAAGCCCACCACAAACAGAAACGACGGCCAGCGAGAGGTGCTGGCCGTCGCGAAAAGGCTCGTCGAAATGTCCAGTCTTTCCGGAGCCGGATCAGGCTGACATCTCGACGCCTTCATAACCGTTGGCGGCAATCTCGTCGCATTTCTGCACATAGGCCGTCACGCCGCCCACGTAAGGCATGAAGACACGGGGCTTGCCTGGAATGTTCGCGCCCATGTACCAGCTCTTTGCGAGAGGATAGAGCGTCCGGTCCGCCACCTCGTTGTTGTGCTGCACCCAGGCCAGCTCGGCTGCACGTGTCGCTTCCACACGCCGCTTCTGATGGCCTTGGGCGTATTTGATGCAATCACCGATCCAGTCGACATGCTGCTGGCATGAGAAGATCATCTGGCTCTTGACCCCCGGGCTCTGCGGTCCCGTGATCATGAACATGTTGGGGAAGCCGGAGACCAGAATGCCGAGATAGGTATGCGGCCCGTCCTTCCACTTCTCGCGGATCGTGGTGCCGTCCTTGCCCTTGATGTCGATTTCCTTCATGGCGCCGGTCATGGCATCGAAGCCCGTCGCGAATACGATCACGTCCAGCTCATAAGCCTTGCCGTCGCTGGTCTTGATGCCCCACTCGGTGATTTCTTCGATCGGGTTCTTGCGGATGTTGACCAGCTTCACGTGTGGAAGATTGTAGGTCTGGTAATAATTGGTATCGAGGATCAAGCGCTTGGTGCCGATCGGATGATCGTTGGGGCACAGCGCTTCGGCCGTCTCCGGGTCCTTGACCGTCTGGCGGATCTTGTTGCGCACGAATTCGGACGCCGTGTCGTTGGCCTCCTTGTTGGTCAGCAGATCGTTGTAGGCGTAAAGGAAGCTGATAGAGCCGCCCTCCTGCCACTTCGCTTCATAAAGCGCGTTGCGCTCCTCCTCGGAAACCTCAAGCGCGGATTTCGTCGGTGGCGGATAGCCTGCGATCGCGAATGGCGTGTGGACGGCTCCGGCGCGGCGTTGGGGGTATTCCGCCTTGTGGCGCCGCTCTTTCTCGGGGTCCATCGGGCCGTTCTGCGCCGGCAACGAGAAATTGGCCGTGCGCTGGAAGACGAAGAGCTGGCGCGCTTGCTTGGCGATGATCGGAATCGATTGCACGCCCGATGAGCCAGTGCCGATGACGCCCACCCTCAAGCCCGTGAAATCGACGCCGTCGTGTGGCCAAAGACCCGTGTGGTAGGTCTTGCCCTTGAAGCTGTCGATGCCCTTGATGTCGGGCTTTCTCGGCGTCGAAAGGTTCCCCGTCGCCATGATGCAGTAGGGCGCGGTAATGGTTTCGCCCTTGTCCGTCGTCATGGTCCAGCGATTGGCAGCCTTGTCGATTTCCGCCGACGTGATGACGGTGTTGAATTGCACGTCTTTTCTGAGGTCGAACCGGTCGGCGACGTGCTGCACGTACTTCAGGATCTCGCCTTGATTGCCGTATCGCTCCGGCCATTTCCATTCCTGGTCGAGCTCGGGCGAGAAAGAAAAGGAGTATTCCAGGCTCTCGACATCGCAACGGCAGCCCGGATAGCGGTTCCAGTACCAGGTGCCCCCGACGTCGTCCCCTTTCTCGAAGGCGCGAACCTTGAGGCCGAGCTGACGCAGTTTGTGGATGGCGTAAAGTCCGCCAACACCTGCGCCGACGATGATGACGTCGAGTCCGTCATTTGCTGCACTGTCCTGAGCCATGCCGTCCCTCACTGAAGTGACCTGTATTGTCCGGACATATACCGCGGTGACGTTTGTGAGGCAACCTGTGCAGCTGCGGCATTCAGCAAACCCCGACGCAGCGATTGTGGCGCGTAGTACTAATTGATGACGCGCCTTGTGGGCTGCTGCCGCCGAAAGGTGGCGGGCGGAACACTTGTGCAGTGGGGTGCAATGCCGTAATCTTTTGCGAATGAATGATTTTATGGGTGCGAGGTAGCCACCATGCGTCGAGCCAGGCAAGTCGTTGCCGCAGCGATCGCACTTGTGGCGCTGCTGGGCGTGGGCTGGGCGATGCTCGGGCCCGCCATGCAGTTGAACTTGAACGGATTTCTGTCCCTCGGCCGGGGTGTGGCCCCGGATGACGGCAAAACCACCAAAACTGCAAAACGCACCGGGCCCGGCACCGGCGACGACGCCTCCGGTGCACCAGCCAAGCCAAGTCGCAGCTTGCGGGACGCTCGAAGCCGGCCTGTAAGCGCTCAGCCGTTGGATCCTGTCGCCATTGAAGTTGCCCGCATCGATGCCGCTGGTGCCTCCGTCATCGCCGGTCGGGCGCCGGCAGGCAGCAAAATCACCGTTGAAGCCAATGGCCAGCCGGTCGCGACCACCGTCGCATCGTCCGATGGCCAGTGGGCCGTTGTCGTCAGCATTGGCATTGCGGTCGGCCCCCTGCAATTGCGAGTCCTCGCAGCGCCGGACGGTGGCGGGTCGCAACTGGCGAGCCGGGTGGCAAGCTTGCTGGTACCGGAAGGCAAGGTGGCGAGCCTGGCTGACGCCACGCCGACGCGCGGCACGCCGGCTGCAGTGGGCCGAACTGGCAGCTACGGGCAATTGGGTGCCAGCACGTCAGAAGCTGGTCATCACGAGCTGTTGCGCTTCGAAGAGATGGTGAAACAAGCCCGTCGCGAGGCAAGCGCGGCAGGCGGCAAGACACCCGCGCCAACGCCAGCCTCCGCCCGTCTCGACTCAGCGCCCGGCGGCTTGGCCGGCAATGGCGAGCGCGCGATGCAGCCGGCGACCGCTAAACTCGCTTCGGCCGGACCCTCCTCGGCCGCAAGCGGTTCGGAGCCGGCAGTGACCCCCTTCGTGCCCGTTCCCATCACGTTCGAGTCCGACGCAACCGACATGACCCCGATCGGCGCCCGCGCCGCCGACCTGCTCGCCGAATATCTGAGACTGAAAAAGCCGGCAGCCATCACGCTGACAGGCCACGCAGACGCGCGCGGCACGGATCAATACAACCTGGACCTCTCCCGGCGCCGCCTGGAGGCCATTGAGCACCACCTCCGCAAGGCCGGTTATCAGGGTCGCCTGGCCTTGATTGCGAAAGGCAAGTCCGAGCCCTATCGCGCGATCGACCGCAAAAGTCTGAGTGTGGAGCAGGTCTGGCAGGCAGACCGCCGCGTCGAGCTGCGGCTGCTCGAGTAGCTGCCGCCCGCGCTCCAGCCACTCGCACATTCATCGCGCTGCGGGCCGCCGCCTGACCGCCATGGGTGCCGACGCCATGGGTGTCGTCAAAGCCGACGGGCTCGCCTACACTGGCGCCATCAGCCTTTACCGACCCCCGGAGAAGACCCATGATCCACGTCGTCGCCATTATCACAGCCAAGCCCGGCATGCGCGATAAGGTCCTTGCCGAATTCCGCGCCAACATGCCGGCCGTGCATGCCGAGAAGGGCTGCATCGAATATGGCCCCGCCACCGATGCCGATGGCTTTGGCGCCATGCAGACGGCCTTCGGTGCTGACACCTTCGTCGTGATCGAGAAGTGGGCCACCGCCGACGATCTCAAGGCGCACGGCGCCGCGCCCCACATGAAGGCCTATGCTGGCAAAGTGAAGGACATGCTCGCCAATCGCGTCATTCACATCCTGCAGCCCGCAGCCTGAGGAACGCCGGCCATCGCGCCTGATTGGCGCGGCGTTCTGCGCGAGTCAGCGCCTTTCCACAGACCGGACGGCAAACTCGCCTATGAGCCGTCCGGTCAACCGACCGCTATCGAAAACCTGGAACCGCAAGAGATGATCGTCGGTACGGCCGGTCACATCGATCATGGCAAGACGCTGTTGGTCAAAGCCTTGACCGGTGTCGATTGCGACCGCCTCAAGGAGGAAAAGGCGCGCGGTATCACCATCGAGCTGGGCTTTGCCTACACCAGCCTGCCCGACGGCAGCACGCTCGGCTTCGTCGACGTTCCCGGCCACGAGCGTTTCGTCCACACCATGCTAGCCGGCGCGGCCTCCATTGATTTCGTCGTGCTGGTCGTCGCCGCCGACGACGGCGTCATGCCGCAGACCCGCGAGCACCTCGCCATTCTCGATCTGCTGGGCCTGTCCAACGGCGTCGTCGCCTTGAACAAGATCGACCTCGTCGATGACGCCCGCCGTCTGGAGGTAGAGGCCGAGCTGGCAGCGACACTCGCCGGCACGGCGTTGCAAGACGCTGAAGTTTTTCCGGTCTCGGCTGCCACCGGTCTGGGCATCGACACGCTCAAAGCCCGACTGATTGCTGCCGCTGGCGAAAGCGCCGGCCGCGCCCGTGATGGTGCATTTCGCATGCCCGTCGATCGTGCCTTCACGGTCGCCGGAGCCGGCACGGTTGTTACGGGCGGCATAATCGCCGGCCAGGTTGCCGTCGGCGACACCGTCGTGGCCGTCCCCTCCAGCCGAAGCGCGCGTGCGCACCATCCACGCTCTGGGCAAGCCCGCCCAGGAGAGCGGTGCCGGCGAACGCGCTGCGCTCAATCTCGCGGGCCTCGATCGCCAGACCGTCGCCCGTGGCACATGGCTGGTCGCGGCTGGCCAGCGCCTGGAAAGCCAGCGTTTCGACGTCAACCTGCGCCTGCTGGCAAGCGAAAAGCGCCCCCTGCGCACCTGGTCGCCCGTCCACCTGCATTTGGGAACCAGCGAGATCGAGGCGCGCCTCGTTCTGCTCGAAACCGACACGCTGGCACCCGGCGCCACGCAATTCGTACAGGTCGTTGCCAACGAACCGCTGCCAGTCCGGTGCGGCGACCGCTTTGTCGTGCGAGACGCTGGCGCCGAGCGCACGATTGGCGGCGGCTCCGTTCTGGACCCCGCAGCCCCGCAGCGGTTCCGCCGCACGCCCGCACGTCTCGAGAATCTCGCAGCCCGCGCGGCGACCGACCCTCTCGACAGGCTGGAACGCCTGTTGGCCCTCGAACCGGGCATCGTCGATCTCACGGACTTCGTGCTCGAATGCGGTATGCTGCCGGCGGAAGCCGACGCCCTGGTCGAGCTGCTGGAGCCGGCCGAAGGCAAGGTTGGCGACAAACGCTTCATTGCGGCACCGGACACGGTCACGAAGCTGGGGGCGCCAGTCGAGCAGGCGCTCGCAAACTTCCATGAGGCATCGCCCGAACGCCCGGGAATGGCCGAGGATCGCCTGCGGCTTGCGATAAGGCCGCGGCTCACGAGGCCGGTGTTCAAGGCCCTTCTGTCGCTGCTGGCGCCAGCCGGAAAAGTCGTCGCCCAGGGCGGCATGGTCCGCCTCGCAAGCCACACTTCGTCGCTGGGTGCCGCCGACCAGCGCCTGTGGGATCGCATCGAGAAAGCCATCGACGGCGAATTCCGCTTCCGTCCGCCTCAGGTGCGCGAACTCTCCGAGGCCACCGGCCAGCCCATTGCCGTCGTGCGCAAACTTCTGAAAACGATGGCTCGTCTGGGTGTCGTCGTCGAGGTGGCCACCGATCGCTTCTTCCTGAAGGCAGCGCTTCTCGATCTCGGCATCATGGCTGGTGAGATCGCCGCGTCCAAAGAAGACAAGATGTTTACGGCTGCCGAGTTCCGCGACCGCGCCGGCTCCGGTCGCAATGTCGGCATTCAAATTCTGGAGCACTTTGATCGACGTGGTTTGACACTGAGAAAAGGCGACGCGCGTCGCGTTGTAAAAGACCCCGCCCAGGTGTTTGGCGGAGAGGTGTAAAGTTCTCAGCGTTTAATTTTCAGCGTTTATTTAAACTCGCAATTCGAAGCCGAAAAAACATGACAAAAAAATAGACGAAACGTCGTGACCTCAATATGAAATGCCGCCGTGCGCAATGGAGAGGTCCATTGCTGTTGTGTGCATTCAAGAGGGGACGAACATGCTGCTGGTGCCGACGTATGTTGCGCCGAGTTCAGTCGCGGGTTTTGGATTGTTTGCAGCAGAGAAGATTCCGGAAGGTACGGTCTGGTGGCGCTTCGTCGAGAACTTCGACTATGTGCTCACACCGGCCCAGGTCGAGGCCCTCCCGCCTCTGGCCCGCGAGCACATCACCACCTATGCCTATTTGTGGAAGGGACGCTGGGTGCATTGCGCCGACCACGCCATCTTCACCAATCACTCGGACACGCCAAACAGCTATGGCGTCTATCCCAATGCCGACGTCTTCGGCTGGTCGGTCGCAAGCCGTGATATCGAAAAGGGCGAGGAGATCACCGAGGACTACCGGACGTTCTGTGACGACTGGCAGAGCTACCCGTTCCTGCAACACGTCACGAATGGGGCAGGAGCAGCGGCAATCCATGCAGCCACAGCGTAGTGGCCACGCTCTTCACGCCGCAACAAGCCTGCCGTCCATGCAAGGCACTACGGCACGGCGGCCAGAAGCGTTTGAATCTCGTCGCGGGTTCTCAGGCGCACTTTGTTGCCAGCGAACGCCTCATAAAGCGCGCAATGCCCGCTGAATGACGTCGATGTCGCACGCGTCCAGTAGTCCTCCGCCCAACGCAGCAGGGCCTGCTGGTCGGCCGTGGCGCCGCCGGGCCGCAGCCCCCGCTGCATCAGTCCCGCGCGGCAAACCTCCCACGGCAGGTCGAGCCAAATCAGGTTCGTCGCTCTCGGCAGGGCCACGTCGGCGAGCCAGCCATAGACCCCCTCGATGATCCACCGCGGCCGCAGGGCGGCGTTGCCAATCAACATGCGTGCCGCGCCCTCGTCGCGCTTCATGCGATAGTCCGCACCGTCCCAGTGCACGTCATCCAGGGCGACCACCGGCAAGCCCATCCGAACAGCCAACTGCTGCGCCAGCGTGCTCTTGCCGCTGCCGCTGTTGCCGATGATCATGGTCCCTGCCTGCAGCGCTGCGGTTTCGGGGGCCATGCGATATCCTTCAGGTGCGCCGCCGCCCAGGCGCACCGCCCGCAACGCGCGGGCGATGGCAAGTTCAGCCTGGGACGCGCGTCGCCTTGGTGTCGCTCACCTTGGAAACGGCAGCACGCCCGGTTTGGCACCTTCCGGCAATTCGGTCCGGGCCACGTTCAGAACCATGGCGATCATGGAGTAGTAGCCGTTGACCGCGGTCAGGTCGATGACGCCCTGCTCGCCGAAAAGGTTGAGGGCGCGGGCATATGTGGCATCGCTCACGCACTTGTTCTGATGCAGTTCGGTGGCAAAATCGTAGACGGCGGCCTCGTCCATCGACATGTCGCCGGGGCGCCGTCCATCGGCAATCGCATCAGCGATTTCAGGGCGCAATCCGCCCTTCTCGGCCAGCGGCCGGTGCGCATGCCATTCGTAGGCTTGCCCCCAGTGACGCGCCGTCACCAGGATCGCCATCTCGTTGAGACGCGGCGGCAAGGTGCTCTTGAAGCGCAGATAATCGCCCATGGCCTTGGCCCGCAGCATGACCTCCGGACTTCTGAGCAGCGCCATGAACGGCCCGCGCACGGCATAGCCGCGTCCCTCAGCAAAGGTGGCTGAAGCGGCCTTTTGTTCCTCGGTCATTTTTTCGGCCGCAATGGCCGGCATGCGCTCGCGTGACATAAGCTGTAGCCTTTCGTTTTGTCTGGTCTGTGTCGTGACGGGTGGTGGCCCGCCGCCTGGAGCCGAGCGTGCCTTGCCCCCAGCCGGCACAGCGCCATGCATTTCGGGAGTTCCGCTTCTCTCAAGACGTCGTTGCCGAGCCGGGTATGCCCGACTAGTTTGCGCCGCAAACCCGCAAAGGAGAAGCCCATGTCTCAGCGACCGCGCCGCAGTGTGCTCTACATGCCCGGATCGAACGCGCGCGCTATCGAAAAGGCACGCGGCCTCGCAGTCGATGCCGTAATTCTTGATCTGGAGGACTCCGTCGCCCCCGAGGCCAAGGACAAGGCACGCACCGCCGTGGCCGATGCCGTGGCGGCCGGTGGCTTTGGCCCGCGCGAGGTTGTGATCCGCATCAACGCACTGGATACGCCCTGGGCCAAGGCCGATATCGAGGCGGCCGCCCGCGCCAAGCCTGACGCCGTGCTGCTGCCGAAAACCTCGTCACCCGCCGAACTGGAACGCCTGGGCGATCTGCTGCGCCAGGCCGGCGCGCCCGCCACGACCGAAATCTGGGCCATGATCGAATCTGCCGCCGCCATTCTCAACCTCCGCGAGATCGCAAGCGCCGCCCGCAGCCCTGGAGTTCGCCTGACCTGCCTGGTGGTCGGCCTCAACGACCTGGTGAAGGAAACCCGCATCCGCCTGGATGCCAACCGCACTGCCGCCCTCTATTGGCTGTCGGCGAG
This sequence comes from Hyphomicrobiaceae bacterium, assembly GCA_041397705.1. Classification (GTDB taxonomy): domain Bacteria; phylum Pseudomonadota; class Alphaproteobacteria; order Rhizobiales; family Hyphomicrobiaceae. The sequence goes on along the minus strand of JAWKWC010000019.1, from coordinate 26,658 downwards.
CGTCACGGCGGCCCGCGCGAACGACATCGACGTCTTGGATGGCGTCTGGAACACCTTCCGCGACATGGACGGTTACGCCCGCGAATGTCGCCAGGGGCTCGATCTTGGCTTCGACGGCAAGACCATCATCCATCCCGACCAGGCGGCGCTGGCCAACGAGACCTTTCGGCCGACCGACGACGAGGTGGCTTGGGCACGAAAAGTGATCGCGGCCTTCGCCCTGCCGGAGAATGCGGGCCACGCCGTGATTGGTCTCGAGGGTCGCATGGTCGAGCTTTTGCACCGCGATTCAGCCCTGCGCACAGTCGCCATTGCCGAAGCCATCAGTGCCAGGGGCGCATGAGGCGGTGCCCAGCCACGGCCTCCCAGGGCCCTTTCCTTGAGAGGTCGTTGCACACGTCCACCGCCCGATGCCAGACTGACCCTGGCCCCGCCCGCAAACGAATGGAACACATGACAGCCTCCGCCACCCCCCTTGCCGGCATTCGCGTCCTCGAGCTGAGCCACACCGTCATGGGCCCGACAGCAGGGCTCATCCTCGCCGACCTCGGCGCTGACGTGATCAAGATCGAGCCGGCGCCGAAGGGCGATCACACGCGCGGCCTGGCCGGCTTTGCCTCGGGCTTCTTCGCAGGCCTCAATCGCAATAAGCGCGGCATCGCCCTCAACCTCAAGATGCCCGAAGGCCAGCAGGCCCTGCATCGCCTGGCAGCCGGCGCCGACGTGCTGCTGGAGAACTATGGACCCGGCACCATGGAGCGTCTGGGCTGCGGCTGGGACGTGCTGGAGAAGGTCAATCCCCGTCTCATCTATTTGGCGCTGAAGGGGTATCTCGCCGGCCCCTATGAGCATCGCCCGGCCCTCGACGAGGTCGTGCAGTATCAGACAGGCCTTGCCTACATGACCGGCCAGCCCGGCAAACCCACACGCGCCGGCGCTTCTGTGATCGACATCATGGGCGCCATGTTCGGCGTTATCGCCGTGCAGGCGGCGCTGCGCGAGCGCGACACCACCGGCAAAGGCCAGCGCGTATCGAGTGCGCTCTTCGAAAGCGCAGCCTTCCTGATGTCCACCCACATGGCGGGCACGGCAGCGACCGGAGAGCCGATGCCGCCGATGCCGGCGCGCCGAGGCGCCTGGGCCATCTACGAGGTCTTTCCCTGCGCCGACGGCGAACTCTTCATCGGCGTCACCAGCGATCAGCAATGGACCCGTTTCACCGACGAGTTCAGCCTCCAGCAACTGGCAGGCGATCCGCGTTTGGCAACCAACGTCATGCGCGTCAAGGAGCGCGACTGGCTGATCCCCGAACTCAAGAAGGTGATCGCGCCGCTGCCAAAGGCCGAGGTGGAAGTTCGCTTGGAGCGGGCGGCCTGCTCATGGGCGCCGGTCGGCCGGCCGGACGACTTGTTCGAGGACGTGCACCTGCTGGCAACCGGTGGCCTCATCGAAACGCTGATCCCGCGCCTTGGCGGCGCTGGTCTGCTCCCGGCCAAGCTTCCAGCCCTGCCCGTCGAGTTCGGTGCCGAGCGCGCGCGCGGCACCCTGCACCGCCATGCCCCCCGCCTGGGCGAGCACAACGCCGAGGTCCTGGCCGAGGCTGGCTTGTCTGCCTCCGAGATCGCGGCCCTCGCCGAAGCAGGCGCCATTGTCGCCGCATGACGCAGGCGATCAATCCACGGGAACTAGCCACCAACCCCATGTCGGGCTAAGCCATGCCACGACCCCTCAATGCGAAGGACCGGAGACCGATCATGACCACCAGCTATGAAACCATCATCGTCGAGACCCGGGGCCGCGTCGGCCTCATCCGCCTCAACCGCCCGCAGGCGCTGAACGCATTGAATGCGCAGCTCATCTCAGAGTTGAACAAGGCGCTGGACGGCTTCGAAGCCGACGCCAACATCAACTGCATGGTGATTACCGGGTCCGAAAAGGCCTTCGCTGCCGGTGCCGATATCAAGGAGATGCAATCCAAGTCCTTCATCCAGGCCTACAAGGAGGATTTCATCGGCGCCTGGCATCGTGTCTCGCGGACCCGCAAGCCGATCATTGCTGCCGTCTCAGGCTTTGCACTGGGTGGCGGCTGCGAGCTCGCCATGATGTGCGACTTCATCATCGCCGCCGACACTGCCAAGTTCGGCCAGCCCGAGATCAAGCTCGGCGTCATGCCGGGTGCCGGCGGAACCCAGCGCCTCGCCCGCTTCATCGGCAAGGCCAAGGCCATGGATATGTGCCTCTCGGGTCGCATGATGGATGCAGCCGAAGCCGAGCGCTCGGGCCTCGTTTCCCGCGTGGTTCCCGCCGATAAGCTGCTCGAGGAAGCCATGAAGTCGGCCGAAACCATCGCCTCCATGTCGCAGCCGATCCTGATGATGACCAAGGACAGCGTCAACCGGGCCTACGAGACCACGCTCGCCGAAGGGCTCCTCTTCGAGCGCCGCACCTTCCATCCGATGTTCGCGACGGCCGACCAGTCGGAGGGCATGGCAGCCTTCGTCGAGAAGCGTAAGCCGAACTTCAAGGACGAGTGAGGCGCTGAGCAAGCGCGCGAGTGGCAATGCGGGCCTGGAGCGCGCTCCGTCTTCGCTGCACGAACAAGGCGCGCGTTTGGAGGCGGCATGGCCGGCGCCACCTGAGAGCCTGATCGACTGAGGTGGAAGCATTTGCGCTTCCACCGAAGACGTGAATCAGTCTCTAGAACAACAAGCTAGAGCGCGCTTGCTTCAAGCTCTATGATTCCATTTTCAAGCGGAAGCGCTCTAAGCCTTGTTCTGCATGTGGAGCGCGAGCCGCCGCGCCGGCTCGCGGATGGCCTCGCGCAAAGCCTCGTCCTCGATCGTCTCGTTGAGTGCCCGCTCGAAGCACAGGAGCCAGCCGTCGCTCTCTTCCGGCCCGATCTCGGCAACGAAGTGCCGCCGCCTCAGCATCGGATGCCCGCGCTTCTCGACATAGAGCTGCGGCCCGCCGAGCCAGCCGCTGAGGTACTCGAAGAGCTTTTCCGTGCTCCCCTCGAGGCTCGGAGGATGAATGGCACGGCACGCCCTGGCCTCCGGCAGCGTGTCCATCAGCTCATAGAACCGCGTCACCAGCCGCCGAACCGCGGGCTCGCCGCCGATGGCCGTATAGATAGGCTGAGCTTCGCTCATTTCTATGCCTCGCTCTTGTCCTCGCCGCGCACCCGGTTGAAGGCACCGTCCGTCTTCAGGGGCCTTCCCGGATCAGCTCCACAGTCGCGAGACATCTGTCACCTTCAGTCCGATAGGGCCGATCAGATGCGGTGGGTGTAGGCGAGGTGTCCACTCGCGAGGTCGTGCAGCATCTCGTGGCCCCGTCGGATAGCGAACACAACCCCTTCCGGCAAGGGCTCGCCGAGGAGCCCGCCAGCAAAGCCCGCCGCCACGATAGCGATACGCTCCCTCAGCCGCACGGCATCTGCCGCATCACCCTCGACCTGTAGCAGGATGCGGTCGACCGCATGCTCGCGTCCTTCGATCTGCACCTCGACCTGGCCATCGCGGAAGGCGGCTGGCGTCATGGAGGCGTCGAATGCCGAGGGATCGAGCGCGACCAGACCGAGCGACAGGTCGCCAGCCGCGGGACGCCGCTGGTGTCGGTCATTGCTGTAGGCCAGGAACTGCCAGGGCCCGCTCCAGCCCCTCGGCAGATAGAAGAAGAGCCGTCTTTCGCCCGGCAGCGCTTCAAGAAAGCCGCGCACCGCGACGGGGGTGCCACGCGCCGATCCTTTTTGCACCGGGATCGATAGCGTCGCCTTCCACGCTGGCAACAGCCGCCTCGATGGCCGCGTCTACCTCCTCGGGTGTGGCAGGCTTCAGAAAGGCAACGACGCGACCGATTGCGAAAAGCAGATGGGGCTTGCGCGCCGCAATTGCCATCGCATTGCGGTACACTCGCTCGCGCGCCTCCAGCGGCAACGCAACCGGCTGGTCGCTGATCGTCAGGCCGGCATCCAGAATGGCGTGAGGGCTGCGCGGATCGACCGCGCGCGAGCCCTGGTCGGTTGCCGCCCCGAGCCTTCGCGGACGCAGGTAACCGAGGCCCATCAACGCCAGCCACAGTGCGCCGCCATAGGCCAGGATGGTGAGCACGGCCCGCATGCGACCTCACTTGTGACCGCGCCCTGCGCCGACGTTAAACGTCGAGATTTGCGACGTTCAGCGCGTTCTCCTGGATGAACTCGCGCCGCGGCTCGACCATGTCGCCCATCAGCCGCGAGAAGATCTGGTCGGCTTCGTTGAGATCGCCCACCTTCACCTGCAGCAGCGTCCGCGCCTCGCGGTCCAGCGTCGTCTCCCAAAGCTGCTCGGGGTTCATTTCGCCGAGACCCTTGTAGCGCTGTAACGAGATGCCCTTGCGTCCGGCGGCGTAGACGGCATCCAGCAACGTGCGCGGCCCATATATCTCGGTTTCCAGATCTTTGCGCTTCAGCATTGAAGGCGCGTCATAGACCTCCATCAGATGGCTGCGCCGCTCGTTGAGACGACGTGCTTCCAGCGAGCCCAGCAGCGCCTTGTCCAACGACCGCACCTCGCTGACGCCGCGCACCATGCGCTTGAAGACGAAGCCATCACTGCCGAATTGGCCTTCCCAGCCGCCCTCGGTCTCCTCGGCAAGCGTGTCCAGCCGCTTCGCAATCCGCTCCGCAACCGCGTTAGCGTTCTCCGGCGAGACCAGCAACTCCGGATCGAAGGCGCCGCCAATAGCGGCTTGTTCCACGACGTAGCGCGAATAGCGCGAGTGCAGGTCATCGATCAGCCGCGTGATGCCACGAGCCTGCTCGACGATATCGCGCAAATCGCGTGCCGAGCGGGTCTCGCCATTCCCCAACGCCAGCACGGCACCATCGAGACCGCCGTCGATCAGGTAGTCTTCCAGTGCGCGCTCGTCTTTGAGGTAGGTGTGCGCCTTGCCCTTCGCGACCTTGTAGAGCGGCGGTTGCGCGATGTAGAGGTGCCCCTTCTCAACCAGCTCCGGCATCTGCCGGTAGAAGAAGGTCAGCAGCAGGGTCCGGATGTGGGCGCCGTCGACGTCGGCGTCCGTCATGATGATGATCTTGTGGTAGCGCAGCTTCTCGATGTTGAAGTCGTCGCGCCCGATGCCCGTGCCAAGCGCCGCGATGATGTTGGTCACCTGCTCCGACGACAGCATCTTGTCGGTGCGCGCCCGCTCCACGTTCAGGATCTTACCGCGGATCGGCAACACTGCCTGGTACTCGCGCTTGCGCGCCTGCTTGGCCGAGCCACCGGCCGAGTCACCCTCGACGATGAACATCTCGGTGTTCGAGGCGTCCCGGTCCTGGCATTCGGCAAGTCCACCCGGCAGCCGCAGGCCATCGAGCGCGCCCTTGCGCCGTGTCAGCTCGCGCGCCTTGCGGGCAGCTTCGCGCGCAAGTGCCGCTTCCACGATCTTCGTGATGATGATCTTGGCTTCGCGGGGATGCTCCTCGAACCAGGCGGTCAGGTGATCCGCGGTCAGGCTTTCAACCACCGGCTTGACTTCGGATGAGACCAGTTTGTCCTTGGTCTGGCTCGAGAATTTCGGGTCTGGAACCTTGACCGAGAGAATGCAGGTGAGCCCTTCGCGGCTGTCATCGCCGGTCAGATCCACCTTCTCTTTCTTGGCGACGCCAGATTCGTTGGCGTACTTGTTGATGACCCGCGTCAGCGCTGCACGGAAGCCGGCAAGGTGCGTGCCGCCGTCGCGCTGGGGAATGTTGTTGGTGAAGCACAACACACGCTCGGTGTAGCTGTCGTTCCACCACAGTGCCACCTCGACCGTGATCCCGTCCTTGCCGCCGCGCAACATGATTGGTTCGCCGATCAAGGCCGAGCGCGACTTGTCCAGATACTGCACGAACGCAGCAACACCGCCTTCATACATCATCGTCTCGGTCTTGCTGTCGGCATGGCGGTTATCGGTCAGCGTGATGCGTGCGCCCGAGTTCAGAAAGGCGAGCTCGCGCAGCCGGTGCTCGAGCGTGGGGTAATCGAACTCGATCATCGTGAAGGTGTTCGGGCTGGGCAGGAACGCGACTTCCGTGCCGCTGCGCCCGGCGCCATCGCCCACGACAGCCAGCGGTGCCACAGGCACGCCGTCGCGGAATTCAATGACGTGCTCCTTGCCGTTGCGCCAGATGCGCGCTTTGAGCCACGTCGAAAGCGCGTTGACCACGGAAATGCCGACGCCGTGCAGGCCGCCCGACACCTTGTAAGAGTTCTGGTCGAACTTGCCGCCCGCATGCAGCTCCGTGAACACGATTTCCGCCGCCGATCGCTTCGGGTCGTGGTCGTCGTCCTGCTTGATGCCGACCGGGATGCCGCGACCGTTGTCGCTGACCGTTACCGAGCCGTCGGCATTGAGGGTAACCAGACACTCCGTGGCATGGCCGGCCAGGATCTCGTCGATCCCGTTATCGACCACCTCGTAGACCATGTGATGCAGGCCCGAGCCATCGTCGGTATCGCCGATGTACATGCCCGGACGCTTGCGGACGGCGTCCAGGCCCTTGAGCATTTTGATGGAGTCCTCGCCGTACTCCTCGGCCGCGCCAGGCTTCTGTGCAGGCGTCGCATTCATGTGTTTAAGGTCCTCGAAAATCAGTGGAATCTCTTAGTGCCGAACTATACCACGCCGCCAACCCAAAGGGGTGGGAAATCGCACCGCCAACAGCTTTTTGGGCGTCAAAAAACGCCATTAGAATCAACGCATTGCGCATTGTTCATTATCGTGTCGCGGATTGTGGCGATCCGATGCCGGATTCGCTGACGGGAATAAACTGCGCGTCGTTCAATAGCGCCTCGAAAGCTTGCGGATCCGTGCCCGTGAGCCAGGCCTGACTCCCCAGCCTGAGGATCTCCGCAAACAGCGCCGCCCGCCGTCGTGGATCGAGGTGCGCGGCGATTTCATCGAGCAACAGCAACGGCGCCATACCGCTGCGCCGCTCCGCCAGAAGATCGGCCTGCGCCAGCAGCAGCCCAACCAAAAGCGCCTTCTGCTCCCCCGTCGAAGACGCAGAAGCTGGCATGCCTTTCGGCCCATGTCCTACGATCAGATCCGAGCGATGTGGGCCTTCAAGCGTGCGCCCGGCGGCGCGGTCACGGTCCCGCTCCGAAGCCAGCCGCGCCAAGTAGGCATCCTCGACGTCGATGGCAGCGGCCTCATTGAGCCCGGCTTCCAGTGTGCCGACCAGAGCGATGTCGGCCCAAGGGAACGGCGAGTCCGGTGCCCGTGCTCGTCGCGCTGCAATCGTCGCTTGCAGACTGGCCAGCATGCCGGTGCGGGCCGCCGCAATGGCCTCGCGCGTTTCCGCCATCACCCGCTCGAGGGAGTTTCAGCGCGACCCTGCGCGCACGCCGTCATCGAGCAGCCGGTTACGCTGTCGCATCGCCCGCTCGAACTGATTGTAGCGCGTGCCATGACCGGCATCGAAGGTCAGCACCAACCGGTCAAGGAAACGCCGCCGGTCGCCCGCCGCCCCAGTGAACAGGCCGTCCATCGCGGGCACCAGCCAGATCAGCTCGACCAAACCGGCAAGTGCACCGGAGCCCGATTGCGGCTCGCCGTTGATGCGCACGATGCGCCCTTGCCGGGGCCCCGCGGGTTTGCTGGCATCGAGCCCGGTGCCAAGCTCCACCGGCCCGTGCTCGGTCTCGATCGTCGCCGCCACCGCCCAGCCCCCGGTGCCATCCTGACGGCAAAGCTCATCGTAGGGCACGCGTCGCATGCCCTGCCCCGCAGCCAGCAGCGACACTGCTTCCAGCACATTGGTTTTGCCGGCCCCGTTCGGTCCCGCCAACACAACAGGGCGCCGGTCGAGCTCCAGCACGAGGTGCGCATGATTGCGAAAGTCGGTGAGCACGAGGCGCGAGATCCACATGCCCAGACGGTTAGGCTGCGGAACCGCGCGGCGCAAGAGGGCGGGGCAATCGGATGCAGGCGCGGCGTTGCGCGAACCTTTGTCCAGCAACCTCGCGCCCCTACACCCGCATCGGCATCAGCACGTAGAGGGCGCGGTCGTCGCCGGCGTCCTTGACCATCGTCGGCGAACCGGGATCGGCCAGCAGGAATTGCAGCGTGTCGCTTTCGATCTGGCCGGAGATGTCGAGCAGATAGCGGTGATTGAAGCCGATCTCGATGTCGTTCGCCGCATAGTCGATGGCGAGTTCCTCGGTGGCGCTGCCGCCATCGGGGTTGCTGACGGAGAGGATCAGCTTTTCAGGTGTGATCGCCAGTTTCACCGCCCGTCCGCGCTCGCTGGCGATCGTCGCCACCCGGTCAACCGCCGACATGAAGGAGGCGTTGGACACCTTCATCGACTTGTCGTTCGACTGCGGAATGACCCGCTGGTAGTCCGGGAACGTGCCGTCGATCAATTTCGACGTGAGCGTGATCGGCCCGATCTCGAAGCGTACCTTGGCAGCCGAAACACCCACGGAAATGACGGCATCCGTCGCCTCGATCAGCCGGTGCAACTCGTGCACGGTCTTGCGCGGCACGATGATACCCGGCATGCCTTCGGCGCCTGCCGGGCAGTCGACGTCCAGTTGCGCCAGCCGGTGCCCATCGGTGGCGACCGCGCGCAGAACCTTGTGCCCGCCTTGGTCGGCGGCATGAAGGTAGATGCCGTTCAGGTAATATCGGGTCTCTTCCGTCGAAATGGCAAAGCGCGTCTTCTCGATCAGGCTCTTGAGGTCCGAGGCGGCCACCTCGAAGGTATGGCTCATTTCCCCGGCAGCGAGGTCCGGAAAATCGTCGGCTGCAATCGTCTGCAGCGCGAAGCGCGCATGGCCCGCCCGCAACGTCAGCCGCTCGCGCTCGGCGTCGCGCACGATTTCGACTTCCGCGCCATCGGGAAGCTTGCGAACGATGTCGTGCAACACATGCGCCGGCACGGTGATGGCGCCCGGCTGCTCCACATTCGCAGACACCGATTCCACCACTTCCCGCTCGAGGTCCGTGGCCTTGAGCTCGAGCGCCGAGCCAGTCGCGCGCAGCAGCACATTCGACAGGATCGGAATGGTCGTACGGCGCTCGACGACGCTCGTGACGTGCCCGAGCGCGCGCATCAGCTCGCTCCGTTCGATCACCAGCCGCATGGCTCAGGCCTCTTCAAGTTCAACCAGGTCCGCTTTCGAGCATCTTCCCCCCGTGCAGAGGGCAGGTCGTCTACCGCCGCCCTTGCATTAAGAGCGCCGCCGACACCATCGCACGGTCGGGAGAATCGTTGTCGTGTAAACTTGAACCGGACGCGCTTGTTTTGCAAGTCCGTGTTTTGTCCCGCTTTCTGCCGAGCCGTTCCTGCCCGTCAGGCCCCGGCGACACTGACAATCGCTGGGAAATTCGCCTGACGGTCTCTGCTGACCTGTGGCTAAATCGCACCACGCCATCTTGAATTGTCATTGCGCACAGTCCGACTTGAAGGCGAAGATGCTCGCGGGCGAAGCCGTGCCGGCGACGGGGGTGCTGTCCGCCGGCGCGCCGGCGTTGCGCGCGAACCCGCAGTTCGTCTTTTCATGTGCCTCAGGAGGATATTGCGATGCGTGTCGTGGCTCTCGAGGAGCATTTCACCGTTCCCCATCTCGTCGCCCGCATCGCGCCAGACGCGATCTCGCGTCGTGGATTCCGTGGCCGCACCGTCTCGCCCAGCGGCACCAATCCGGTCGAGCTGCTTCCCGAAATCGGCCCGCGCCGCATTGGCTACATGGACGAGGCCGGCATTTCAGTGCAGGTGATCTCCAACAGCGGTCCGGGGCCAGACCTGGTGGCCGGCGCCGACGGCGTCGCCATGGCGCGCGAGATGAACGACCACCTCGCCAACGCCATCGCGCCCTATCCCGACCGGCTCAAGGGCTTTGCTGTCCTTCCCATGCAGTCACCGGATGCCTGCGCCGCCGAATTGCGCCGTTGCGTCAAGGAGCTGGGCTTCCTCGGCGTCAACATCAACGGCACGACAGAAGGCCGCTTCCTCGATCATGCCAGCTATGCCGAATTGCTGGCTGAGGCGGTGGCGCTCGATGTGCCCGTCTACCTCCATCCCCACCTTGCACCGGAAGCGGTGCGGGAGGCCTATTATTCCGAATTGCCAGCACAGCCCGCCCGCATCCTTGAGGCCGCCGGCTGGGGCTGGCACCAGGAGACCGGCCTTCACATCCTGCGCCTCGTCCTGTCGGGAACGCTCGACCGCTTGCCGAAGCTCAGAATTGTCATCGGTCACATGGGCGAAATGCTGCCGATGATGATGGCCCGCGCCGACGATGTCTTCGCCCTGGACGTCGGCCACCTCAAGCGCCCGATCTCCCGCACCATTACCGATCAGGTCTGGGTCACGACCAGCGGCATCTTCACCGAACCGCCATTCCTCGCGGCCCTGCTGACATTCGGCATCGATCGCCTGATGTTCTCGGTCGACTATCCCTATGCCTCGAACATGAAGGGCCGCGCCTTCCTCGATCGCTTGTCGCTGGCCCCCGCCGACATGGCCAAACTCTGCCATGCCAACGCGGACGCGCTGCTGGGTTTGAGCGCCACCGCCGCCAGCTGAGGTGGACCTCCCTATGCCGGCACCAATGTGACCTGCCGCTCGAGGTCCCGCTCGACAGCTTCACGGCTGAACAGCAGCGGCAGGTACTCATCCCGCGCCCAGATCGGAAAATGATCGCCATAGTGCGGGCTCGCGGGATCGCCGGATTGTCCCGGGGAGTTGATGAAGCGGCACGCGTCCCAATTGCCGACGTCGGCGAGCATGCGCCAGGCAACGCCGTGCTGGATGCTGAAGTCCGTAACGTTGTAGCCGTTGTTGTTGACGGTCAGGCCGCTGCCACCCTTCGCCATCGGCCCGAGATCCAGCCGCCGCGCCAACGTCGGGCCCAGCACGGGACTGAGCAGGTGTTTGAGTGAAATCTGGTGCAGCGCCCCCCAGCGCCAGCGCTCCGGAGCGGGGCCGAGCAGCGCCTCGGCTTGCGCCCAAGCGCCGCTCAACGTCTCCCGCCACACATTTTCAGGCGCCGTCTCGACAAATGTGCGGACCAGGAAGTCGCTATCGGGCATCTGATCCGGCGGATCACGTCCGGCGGGCTCAGCAGTCGCATGGCCGCAGGAATGAGATGGCGCTGCAGCCAGATCTCCGACAGCGCCGCCGGCGCAGAGTCGACCCCAAGCTCGCCATCCCAGCCCATCAACAGCGCCCGCGCAGCGCCGGCCGCCCCTCCCATGGCCCCATTGACGCCAGCTTTTTGATCAGTGCGCTTGCCGCCGGACACTGCACGTCGCCCTGCAGGCGCGCAAAATCGTTCAGGCTGAACTTGCGGTCGCCGCCCAACACCTGCGTCAGGCGCCGGAAGCGTCCGCCGGCAGAAAACTCGAAACCGGTCTTGTGCCGCGCATGATCGAAACCGGCTGGCAGGTTCATCTGATTGGCACTGCCGACCCAAGCGTCTGCCGGATTGAACGCGCGCGGGTGGTCCGATGCGGCCATGAACCCGTCCCACTCGAACCGTCCGTCGCCTGGCACCGGCAGCAGCCTGTCCCAGTTCGGCCGCCGCGCGCAACTTGCCGGCCGTAATCCAGCCGATATTGCCATCGACGTCGCCAAAGACATGATTGACAGACGGCGCTCCCACGAGCTTTGCGCCGCAACGAATTCGTCCCAGTTCCCGCCTGCAGATAACGCAGGCTCGCCATGTAGGCCGCCGTCCCCGGCTCCGTCCAAACCGTGCGCACCGCGTAGGCCCGCTGCCGCTCCGGCGCGTGATGCAGCACAGGCCCGTGCCGGGTGAATTGCAGGCGGACCTCCACCGGTTCGGCCCCGCGCACCGGGATGAGTTCGCGGATTTCCTTGATCGCTTCGAAGCCGCCACCGTACCGGTAACGGGACGGGTCCTTCGGATCGAGCTCGTAGACGTAGAGGTCTTCCTGATCGGTCGGGAAGATCGTCAGCCCGAATGCGATGCGGTCGTTGTGGCCGAGCGAAACGCCGGGAATAGCGGGCTCTCCCGCACCGATCACGTTGAGGCCCGGCGCGTTGAGATGCACCGTGTAGCGCAACGATGGCAGCTCCTGCTGGCGGTGCGGGTCGGTGGCAAGCAGCGTCCGTCCGGTCGTGCTGCGCTCTGGCCTGACGGCCCAGTTGTTGCTGCCGTCGAGGGCTGCGAGCGCCCCGCTGGACTGTGAGAGGTCAGCCCCGCCGAGGTTCAAAAGGTTCGTTGCCAGCCGGTAGGTCTTGAGCACTTCGTCCGGTATCGCCTCGGGCACGACGCCGTCGGGATAGGCCAGCGTCCAGGGCGGATCGAGTTCTTTCACCAGCGCCGCCTGCGCAATCCCGTGTTCGGCCGCGATGTTGGCCCGCGCCACTTCCGTATCGAGATTGCGAACCCGCGCATGCGCCCGGCACCGGACCACGTCTTCAGCCGACCATGTTGTCGGCAGAAATCCGCAAGCGACGAACTCCAGCGGCAACCGCTCGGGCTCGCCATGCACCAGCTCGACGTAGGCGTTGATGCCGCGTGTGAAAGCTTCGGTCCACGCCTTGGCATTGGGTCCATAGCTGGCCCATTCCGCATCCATGTCGCCGCGATAGAGCAGCAGCCGTGCCGCCCGGTCACGCTCGACGAATTTCGCGCCAAACACCTCCGCCGTCAGTCCGAGGCCACGCCGGCGCCACATCTCCAGTTGCCAAAGCCGGTCCCGCGCCGCGTTGAAACCCTGGCCGAAAAAGGCATCGCCAATGCTCTTGGCATAGATATGCGCCACGCCGTACCGGTCGATCAGGATCTCGATGGGTCCGTCCGCCCCCGCAACGCCAATCGATTGGCGACGGGCAGGCTTTCCTTGCGGCATGAGGTATCTCCTCTGGGTGGGGCTAGCAGGTTAGGGGAGGGGCGGCTCGCGATGACGAACGCGCACTCAAGACCCCGGGCCGACCAGTCTATCGGCCAGCTCCTTGAAATTGGCGACGATCAGGTCGGGTTGATGCGGCGACTGGCCGTAGGGCCGCTTGCGGCGATCGATGAAAGCCGCGCGGAACCCGTGCGATTTCGCGCCGATGCAATCGAAGGCGTGATTGGCGACGAACAGGCAACTGCTGCGCTCGATCTCGGGCCACCGGTCTGTGATCCGCCGCTCGGCGCTGGCGTAGGTCTTCCAGTGCGGCTTGAAATAGCCGGCCTCCTGCACGGAAATCGTCATGTCGAAGGGAAAACCGATGTGCGCCTTGGCCGCCTCCAGCATGTCGCGGTCGCCGTTCGACAAGATGATGAGCCGGAAGCGTGTCGCCAGACGCTCGAGCGCCGCAACGACGTCGGGAAAGGGTTTGAGCGACTCGATCTGTGCAACCAGCCACTGCACCTCGTCTTGGCTGTGCCGGATCCCCGCCCGGTCCATCACCTGCGACACGGCCCGGTGCCCGATCTGGCGATAGGGCGTGTGACCGCGATCGAGCAACGCGTCGATCATGCTGTCTTCGTAGTGGGTCCGCCGCCACCACGTCACGAACTGGTTGGGATCGCCGGCCCAGCCCTTCTCCTTGAGAAACGGGGTGACGGCAGCAACCAGGCCACCCTGCATGTCCACGACCGTGCCGTACTGGTCGAAAACGAGTGCGCGCGTCTCGCGGCGGGTGATGTCGAGCGTGGAGGCCATGGGTCGCAAGTGTCCTTGTAAGGCGAGCTGGTTAGGTTCTACTGTCCAGCGCAAACCCAGATAGAGCAAGTGGAGTCCCATATGACCACCGCCGCCAAGCCCTTTCGCGTGGGCCTTCTGCTGTTTCCCGAGATCACGCAGCTCGATATGACCGGCCCTTACGAGGTGTTCATCAAGTTCCCGGGCGCCGAGGTGCACCTGGTTGCCAAGACACTCGAGCCGGTGCGCGCCAACGGCGGTATGGCGATCATGCCCACCACGACGCTGGCCACCTGCCCCGATCTCGACCTGGTCTGTGTGCCCGGCGGTGGCGGCATGAACCCCCTGCTCAACGACGAGGAAACACTGGCGTTCTTGCGCCGTCAGGCCAAGGTCGTTCGCTACGTCACCAGTGTCTGCACCGGCGCCCTGGTTCTGGGCGCGGCTGGTCTGCTGAAGGGCAAGCGCGCCGCCACTCATTGGATGAGCCGCGAGATGTTGGCCAGCTTCGGCGCCATACCCGTTGCCGAGCGCGTCGTGGTCGACGGCAACGTCATCACCGGCGGTGGCGTCACCGCAGGCATCGACTTCGCACTGAGAGTGGCCGCCGATGCCTTTGGCGACGACCTCGCCAAATCCATCCAGCTCGCTATCGAGTACGACCCCCACCCCCCATTCAACGCCGGCTCACCGGAAGGGGCCGGACGCGACATCGTCGAAAAGACTCGCACAGCTGCCGCCAGCCGTCAGGCCGAGCGACTGGCCGCTGTCGAGACCGCAGCCCGGCGTCTGGCATGAGAGCACGTGGGGCAGGGCGGCTTGCCTGGCGGCGAGCCCCCGTCTCGAGTTGGCGCTGAAGCTCAGGCGGCCTGCATCTCGGACCGCGCGATGATCTCGCCGAGCATCCGCCCCCGCTCGGCCGCCGTGATGGCGCGCGGCTTGGCCATGTCGGCTGCAATCAGCAAGGCGTTCCGGCTCGCCCCCAGGTTGGCCTTTCCCTGGCCTGCGATGTCGTAGGCCGTGCCGTGCGCTGGCGTGCACACCGGAAAGCCGTAGCCGCCGATCAGCGTGACGCCGGCCTCGAACCCCATCAGCTTCATGGCGATCTGGCCCTGGTCGTGGAACATGGTCTGCACCGCATCGAAATCGCCACGCTTGGCGCGCACGAACACGGTGTCGGACGGAAACGGACCCTCGACGGCAAGACCCAGCGCCTGTGCCTCGGCCACGGCCGGCTCCAGGATCTCGATTTCTTCCGTGCCGAAGTTCCCACCATCGCCGGCATGCGGATTGAGAGCCGCCACGGCAATCCGCGGTTTGGCAAAGCCCGCTTCCCGCATCGAACGGTCGGTGAGCTTGATGGCTTCCACGATGCGCGCTTTGCTCAGGTTGGCCGACACGTCCTTCAGTGGAATATGGCTGGTCACGCGCGCGTTCCAGAGCTTGCCCAGGATATTGAACTCGCGTCCGGGCTTGCTGGCACCGGTCTCCTCGCTGATGACGGCAATCTCGTCATCGTAATGTCCGGCACCGAGCTTCATGGCGTGCTTGTTGAAGGGCGTGAACGTGGCAGCGTCCGCGGCCCCTGCATGGGCAAGGCGCAGCACGGTGCGAAAGTTGCGCATGGCGAAGCGGCCGCCCTCGGCCGAGGCAACCCCGCGTTCGATGCTGGCAGGATCGAGGTGTCCGAGATCGACGAATACGGGCTTGCCCGCAAACGCCAGCGGCGCGCCGGACTGCCATGCATCCATGTCCGCCGTCACGCCCGCTGTCGTCTCCCCATCCGCCATAACGCGACGGTCACCGATGATCACCAGATCCGCAGCCGCGCGCACCTCGGCATCGACCGCGAGCTTGGCCGTGAGCTCCGGGCTGATGCCGCATGGGTCGCCCATGGCGAGGGCGATGACGGGACGCTGGGTGGTCGACATGACGGGGTTCCTCGAGAGTTAGTCGCGATCCGCCCGCGCAACGTAGCGGCGGTCCTGGTAGTCGGCCATGGGCTCGGAGTGGATCGTGGTGATGAAGCGGCGTTCGCGCAGATAGGCCCACGCGTCACGCACCTCCCCACCATCTTCCGGTTCAACGCCAATCCGCTCGCGCCGATAGCCGTTGGCCAAGTGCACACTTTCCAGCTCATCCAGCGCCGGCATCATGCTCTCCGGCACCTCCCAAAGCTCGCCCGTCACCCTATGCCCCACGCCGCGCTCGGGCAGCAAATACGGGCTGAACCATTGGTTGCCCACCACCAGCGGCCAGGCTTCCACGGTCCGGGCCATGCCGATGAAGCGCGCGCCTGCCATATAGTGATGGTTCGGGAAGCCGCGCTTGAGGGTCCCATAGACGAAAACGAGGTGCGACGGTTGGGTCACGCGTTGCCGCTCCAGCCTTGAGCCGATGTCGTTAGCTGATGTCGTTCGATTTGAGATAGCCAAGCACCTTGTCGAGCGGCTCGACGTCGCCGAACTTGGCATCGATGTCGAACAGGTTCCACTCGACGGCGCCGATGATCCGGTCGCCGATCGCTTCGCGGACCACGATGGGGCGAAAGCCGTCGGCAATGGCATCTTCAACCGTATTGCGCACACAAGCACACGCCGTGACGCCGGTGACGATCACCGTATCCACGCCCGCAGCCCTGAGCATGCCGCCGAGGTAGGTGCCATGAAAGGCGCTCGCCCGCTTCTTCACGATCACATGCTCGCCGGGCTCCGGCGCGATGCGGTCGTCGATCGCGGCTTCATAGCTTCCAGTCTTCAGCACCTCGACGGGGATCTTGTACTGCCAAAGCCCCATGTCCGAGTTTGGCCCCTCCGTCACGTCGTAGGCTGTGGTCGTGTAGACCACTGGCAGCTTGCGCGCCCGAAAAGCCTTCAGCAGTTCCTGGGTGGCGGGAATGATCGTGTCCATGCCCTCGCACGAAAACGCGTTGCCCGGCCGCGTCCAGGCATTGGCGAGATCGATGTTGATCAGCGCCGGGCGTTTGCCGTAGCCGATGCGGCGCTGGAAGCCGCGGTTCTGATAAAGCGCGCTGTCGGCCGCAAAAACCTTGTCGAGCGCAGCTCTCAGTTCTTCTTTGGGATCCATGGCGACGACCTAAGCAGGGAATGGGCGACACGGCTGTCGCCGACAGTAGCGGCGGGGGCATTGGGACACAACCGTTGCCGAAAAAGCAAAGGTCCGCCAGCTTAACGCCGCACCGTGGATGCCAATGCCGCGCACCACATGCTATGTGGTTTTTTGCGGGACAAGCTGCGTAATGAGAGGTGAAGCATGCGGTGGTTTCAGGCCTGTGTGGCGACGGGGGCAGTCGCTTTGATGGCGTCGATGTTGAGCAGCCCGGCCGCCGAGGCCAAGGTTGCGGCGAAATGCGTGCGTGCGGGCGGTTCGGCCAACATGATCACGCGCGACCTGGCCGAGTTCATGGCCAAGGCCGCCCTCAAGAATTCGATCGCAGGGATGCAGCGTCGCCCGATCGGCCCGATCAAGCTCACCTGCAAGAACGGCGTCACGGTACATTGCCTGGCGCGCCAGAAGGCGTGCAAATAGCTGCGGCGGCCACGCTAGCGGACGCGGCCGATGCTATTCGGCCGCGCTCGCAACCGCGGGCTTTCCGGTTGCCCAGTCCGCCATCTGCTTCGACCACGCCGCCCGAGCCATCGCGATGGCCGGCGCTTTGACGTGGCCAAAGCCGCGGATTTTCGCGGGGATCTCGGCGATCGCAACGGCACGGGCATGGTTGCCGGCATCAAGCCCGGCCATCAGACGTTCGACGATGCCCTGGTATTCACCGATCAGCGCCCGTTCCGTGCGCCGCTCGGCCGTATAGCCGAACACATCCCAGGCCGTGCCCCTCACACGCTTCAGTCTGGCCAACCGCTCGAGCACCGGGAAGATCCACGGCCCGAACGTCATCTTGCGGATTTTGCCCGATTTGCTGTCCCGCCGCGCCAACAAGGGCGGCGCCAGCATCAGCTCGACCCGGTCCAGCCCATCGAACTGAGCCGCGAGCCGCTCGCGAAACTGCGGTTCGCTGTAGAGCCGCGCAACCTCGTATTCGTCCTTGTAGGCCATCAGCTTGTGCAGATTGCGCGCAACCGACATCGCCAGATCGCTGTGGCCCGGAACTTTCGCCGTCTCCGCCGCTGCAACCCGGCGAATGAAGGCCTCGTAGCGGTCGGCATAGGCCCGGTCCTGGTAGGCTTCAAGATCGGCACGCCGATGCGCCAGCAGCGCTTCGAGCGTGTCCAGCTGCGGCCCGGCCGGCTTGCCGATCAAGGCCTCGACGCTGGCGAGATCGTGTCCCGCCCGCCGGCCCCAGTCGAATGCCGCCTTGTTGGCCTCGACAGCCAGTCCGTTGAGCTCGATGGCCTGCATGAGAGCCGCCTGCGACACCGGCACCAGACCTTTTTGCCAGGCAAAACCCAGCATGAACAGGTTGGCCGCGATGCTGTCGCCCATCAGCGCCGTGGCGAGCCGCGTGGCATCGAGCATGTCGAGCCGCCCGTCGCCGGTTTCTGCGCCGATCCGCCGTGCGATGGCCTCGGAGGGGAAGGTGAGGTCGGGATTCATGGCGAACTGGCCGGTGATCGCCTGATGTGCATTGACGACAACATGCGTCCGCTTGGGATCGATGCTGCCGAGCGCTGCTTCACCGCTGGTGACGAGGCTGTCGCAGCCGAGGATCAGATCCGCAGAGCCGGTCGAAAGCCGTGCCGGCCCCAGCGCCTCGTCGTTGGCCGCAATCCGCACATGGCTCATGACGGCGCCGCCCTTTTGGGCCATGCCGAACTGGTCGATGGTCGAGAACGCCTTGCCCTCGATGTGGGCGCCCATCGTCAACAGCGCCGCAATTGTGACAACACCCGTCCCGCCAATGCCGGTGATGAGGATGTTGTAGGCGTGCCCACCGTCGAGCGGCGGCAGCGTCGGCACCGGCAGCAAAGTGAGATTGCGCGGCACCTCTATCGCCGCCGCAAGCCGTTTCGGTTTGGCACCGATGACATTGACGAAGCTCGGGCAGAAGCCTTCCGCGCACGAGTAGTCCTTGTTGCACGACGATTGGTCGATCTGCCTTTTGCGCCCGAATTCCGTCTCGAGTGGCAGCACGGAAAGGCAATTCGAGGCGACCGAGCAATCGCCACAGCCCTCGCACACCCGCTGATTGATGAACATGCGGCGCGGCGGGTCGGCCATCTCGCCTTTCTTGCGCCGCCGCCGCTTTTCGGCAGCGCACGTCTGGTCATAGATCAGCACGCTGACGCCGGGTGTCTCGCGAAGCTCCTTTTGCACCCAGTCCAGCCGATGACGCGGCTCGATTTCCGTCCCCGGCGCGAACCGGGCATCGGGCGGATATTTCGACGGATCGTCCGTGACAACGAAGATGCGTTTGACGCCTTCGGCGGCCACCTGGGCCGAGATCGACATCGGCGTGATCGTGCCGTCGTGCGGCTGCCCGCCGGTCATGGCCACCGCGTCATTGTAGAGGATCTTGTAGGTGATGTTGACGCCCGACGCGATGCAGGCGCGGATCGCCATCAATCCGGAGTGGAAATAGGTCCCATCGCCAAGGTTCTGGAACACGTGTCCGGTCGTCGTGAAGGGCGCCTGTCCAATCCAGTTGGCGCCTTCGCCCCCCATGTGCGTGTGCGCCGAGACGTCTCGGTCCATGTAGGTGGACATGTAATGGCACCCGACACCGCCGTGCGCGCGGCTGCCCTCCGGCACCTTGGTCGATGTGTTGTGCGGGCAGCCCGAGCAGAAGTAGGGCACGCGCTGGATCGCAAGACCGTTGCGCGCGAGGCCCCGCTTCACCTTGTCGTCGAGGAAAGCAAGTCGGGCTTTGATCGTGTCGGACACATGGAAATGAGCAATACGGCCGGCCAGCGCCCGGATCACCTCGTCCGAGGAGAACTCGGCCACTTCGGGAATGAGCAACTGATCGTTCTCGTCCGTCCGCCCCACCACGCGGGGCCGGCGGGCCTCGGGCAGATCGTAGATCGCATCCTTGATGCCGACTTCCAGCAGCCGGCGTTTTTCCTCGATCACGAACACTTCTTCCAGGCCGTCTGCAAACGTGCGCACCGTCTCGCGGTCGAGCGGGTAGGGCATGCCGATCTTGAGGAACGTGATGCCGATCGCGGCAGCCCGGCCATCGCCGAGTCCCATCTGCTCCAGCGCCTCGAGTGTGTCCATGGCAGCCTTGCCGGCAGCGATGATGCCATAGCGCCGCTTCGGGCCGTCGATCAGGCGGCGGTTGACGGCGTTGGCTCTCGCAAACGCCAGCGCTGCCGGCAGCTTGGCGCGTCTCGAGGCGCGGTTCCTGGTTGACCCAGGCATCGCCGACACGGATATGCACGCCATCGGCCGGCAATTCGAAATTCGGCGTGATCAGCTTGACCCGGTTCGGTGCCGCATCGACGCCAGCCGCCGCATCGACGGTGTCAGCAGTCAGCTTGAAGCCCGTCCAGGCGCCGGAAAAACGCGACATCGCCCAGCCGATGATGCCGAAGTCCAAAACCTCCTGCACGGTCGCCGGATAAAGCACCGGCATGATCAGATCGGCAAACATCGTCTCCGAGGCCGCCGGCACGTCGGTCGATTTCATCGCGGGATCGTCACCGACGGCTGCCAGCACCCCGCCGTACTTCGAGGTGCCCGCAAGATTGGCGTGCCGGATGGCATCGATCGACCGGTCGAGTCCCGGCCCCTTGCCGTACCACATGGCCGCAACGCCATCGTACTTGGGGCCAGGATACATGTTGGCCTGCTGGCTTCCCCAGCATGCGGTCGCCGCCAGATCCTCGTTGATGGCGGGGTGAAAGAACACGCGGCGCTCTTCCAGCAGCCGCTTGGCCCGCCACGATTCCTTGTCGATATTGTGCATCGGCGAGCCGCGATAGCCGGTGATGTAGGCAGCCGTGTTGAGGCCCGCGTCCTCGTCGCGCCAGATCTGGTTCATGGCCAGCCGCACCAGCGCCTGGCTTCCCGTGAGATAAACGGTCCCCTGCTTCAGCTCGTACTTGTCCTCGAGCGTCACGGCTCTAAGCGTCATGTGCGGGCTCCTTGTTGTGCAGGTTCGGCGGCTGAAGCCAGACCGGCCTCCAGAGCCACAGCATCGGAACTCTTGCCCACGGACGCAAGCGCCAAGGCGTGCCGTGTCCGGCCTCACCATTCAGGCCATGGGGCCGCGCCGACTGAACTTGGTGGAGCGTTACGCGCCGTTGGCGCCGGCGATGGCCTGACCGCCGCTCTGGCTTTCCTCATCGTCGGCCGGAAACACCAGCACACGCTCGGGAGCAATGACAACGCCAATGTCAGGCTCGGACGGCAACTCGCTTTCTCGCACCCGGGCCCTGAGCAGCCCCTCGAAGCCTGCAACGGCCAGATCGATCAACGCCGCGTCACCAAGCGGTTTCACGCGCACCAGCCGGGCCGGGATGCCTTGCCCCTGCGGTACGATGCCGATCGCGCGCTGACGTATGCACAACACAGCCGTCTCGCCCTCCCCGACCTCCGGCACCATGAATGTGCCAACGGGTGTTCTGAGTGCGCCGCCTTCGACCGTCCACGCAATCTCGTTGATTTCCGAGAACAGCCGCGCCACGAACAGATCGACGGGATCGCGATGAAGATCGCGCGCCTTGCCGACTTGGACCATGCGTCCCCCCCGCATCACGGCAATGCGGTCGGCAAGCCGCATCGCCTCCTCCGGGTGGTGGGTGACGATGATCGACGTCGCCCGCGTCTCCCGGATCAGCGACAGAGTTTCCTCCTGCAGCCGCTCCCGCAGGTGCACGTCCAGCCCCGAGAACGGCTCGTCCATCAACATCACGGCAGGCCTTGGCACGATCGCCCGTGCCAGAGCCACGCGCTGCTGCTCGCCGCCCGACAGCGTATGCGGATACATTTCGGCATGCCGCAACATGCCGACCCGCGCCAGCACGGCGCGCGCCTCCCGGTAGGCGGTGTCCTTGGGGAGCGATTTGAGCCCGAAAGCCACGTTGTCGAGAATATTGAGATGGGGAAAGAGCGCAAAGTCCTGGAACATCAGCCCCACGTGCCGGTTCTCCGGCGCAACGAAGCGGTTGGGCCCGGCAACCTCTTCGCCGGCGATCAGCACACGCCCCCCTGACGGCTTTTCGATTCCCGATGCGATCCGCAGCAGCGTGGTCTTGCCGCATCCAGACGGTCCCAGCAGGCACACGACCTCGCCCGGCTCGATTTCCAGCGAAATGCTGGTCAGCGCCATGATATCGCCGTAGCGCCGCTCGACCGCTTCGAATGCGAGGCTGGCCGCAAACGCAGCTCCCGCACGTCCCGGCCGCTCGCTTGGCGCAGCGGCCGCCTCGTCGCGGTTTTGGCCACGGGGGCTGAAAAAGCTCGGCAGTTTCACGAAGGGTCCGCTTTTTGGCTAGGCTTCGGGCATGGCTGTGGTGTTGCCCGGTCGGGCGCGGACAATAGGTGAGCCCGAGCCCGCGGGCAATGTTCGCGCGACAGGTGATCGTGCGCGTTAACGCAACGCGCTGGTTGCTGCGGGCGGCCACCTACCTCTAATGTCTGCGCCATCTTCCACGAAGGAGCATCAGAAATGTCCGCACCCCCTGAGGTCGTCGCCGAACTCGCACCGAGCGGGACGCTACGTGCCGCCATCAACATGTCGAACTTCCTGCTTGTGACGGGGCGTACCGCCGACGGCGATCCCACCGGCGTTTCCCCGGACATGGCCGCTGAAGCTGCCAAGCGGCTTGGCGTCAAACTGAAGCTGATCCCGTTCAAGTCGCCCGGCGAACTGGGCGATCAGGCCGAGAACGACGTTTGGGATATCGGCAACATCGGCGCCGAACCCCAGCGCGCACGCACCATCGCCTTCACCGCGGCCTATTGCGAGATCGAGTCCACCTACCTCGTGCCCGCCGGTTCCAAGATCCAGACCATCGCCGATGTCGACAAGCCCGGCGTTCGCATTTCGGTGACCGGCCGCAGCGCCTACGGCCTCTACCTCGAGAACAACATCAAGCACGCCGAGCTGGTTCGCACCGATTCCCTCGATGCGTCCTTCGAAAAGTTCGTCAACGAGAAGCTCGATGTGCTGGCCGGCCTGCGCCCGCGCCTCATCGACGACGTCAAGAAGCTGCCGGGGGCTCGCATCCTCGATGGCAAGTTTTCGGCCGTGCAGCAGGCGATGGGCACTCCGAAAAAGAACGTGCACGCCGCCAAGTGGCTGGCAGCCTTTGTCGAGGAGGCGAAGGCCTCGGGTCTCGTGCAAAGCTTCATCGACAAGCACAAGGCCCACGGCCTGACCGTTGCGCCGCCGGCAGGGGCCTGAAGACTGAGGCCGCCGTCTCTCAAGCGGGAGGCGGCGGCATCGCCCGCTCAGGAGGTCTGGAACGGCGGGCAGACACTCAGTCGAACAGCACCACCTGGCGCACCACGGTGGCATCCGCCAGCCGGTCGAACCCTTCGTTCACCTCGTCGAGACGGATCTTGGCGCTGAGCAGCCGGTCGACCGGCAGCTTGCGGTCTTTATAAAGGCCGATGTAGCGCGGCACGTCGCGCGCGATCACACACCCGCCCATGTAGCTGCCGAGCACCTGCCGGCCATCCTGGACCATCTGGTAGTGCGGAACTGTGAACTGCGCTGAAACCGGCGACAGGCCCGCCGAAACCGTGCGCCCGCCCCTCACCGTGATCTTATAGGCAAGCTCCATCGCCTTCACGGTGCCAGCCATTTCGAAAGCACTGTCGACGCCGCCATCCGTGGCCTTGAGAATACGCTCCACGCAGTCCGGTTCGCGCGCATTGTAGGTCTCCGTGGCGCCGAGCTGTCGGGCCAGCGCCAGCTTGTCGTCATGCACGTCCACGGCAATGATCCGACCCGCACCCGCAACGATGGCGCCGAGCAGACATGATAAGCCGACGCCGCCAAGGCCAACCACCGCGACCACGTCGCCAGGTTTCGTTTCCGCCGTGTTGACGGCGGCGCCAACGCCAGTGACCACGGCACACCCGAACAGGGCGGCATCCGCGAATGGCACGTCCTTGGGAATTTTCTGCACCGAGTTGCGCGGCACCACCGCATGATCGGCAAAGCACGACAGGCCCGCATAGTGCGCAACCTCTTGGCCATTGAGCTTCAGGCGTCGCCCGCCGGTTGCCAGATCCCCCTTCTGCTTGGCGGCATTGAAGGTCGTGCAAAGGTTCGGCCGGCCGCTGGTGCATTGCCGGCACGCCCCGCAGCTTGGCGCAAAGATGAAGACGACGTGATCCCCAACCGCGAGATCGGTGACACCACTGCCGAGCGCCGCAATCTCACCGGCCCCTTCATGCCCGATCACCGTCGGCAAGGGCCGGGGCCGCGCGCCCTCGATCGTCGAGAGGTCGGAGTGGCACAGCCCCGCCGCCCGAACCTTGACCAGAACTTCCCCGGCGCGCGGGGGCTCGAGGTCCAGCGTCTCGATCCGCAAGGGCCGGCTCTGGGCGTAGGGTCGCGGCAGGCCCTGCTCGTAGAGCACGGCTCCCTTGATCTGCATGTGATTGGCTCCGTCAGGCGGTCTGTGAAATGGGCTCCCGCAAGCATAGGCCAGTAGGCCTTGCGGTACTACTGCGCTGCTGCCGCTCTCACGCAATCCCGGACCTGGCAGGATCTATTCGGCTTTGAGTGATCGGCCTGCGCGCCGGTCAGAGCCGGGCAACCAGCGGATAAAGCAGATTGTGCAAGGGCGACGGCCCCGGCAGAAGATCGATCCCGAGTGCCGATTTGACCACATATCCACCTGCAACCAGGCAAGTGATCAACGCCATCGCCATCACGCCCTGGCCGATGGCAACCAGGCACGACGCCAGCTTCCCACGATGAGCCTGAGTGGCCATGAGCTGTGCCGTGTCGACCGAAAGTTCCATTTCGTCAGGTCCCCTCCGGAGATTCCCCCGGTGCGTCGTCCGATTTGGGCCAATCCAGCGCCCCGCAACGGTTGCGCGGGCTGCCAGCAAGAAGCGTGCCCACCGCGCTTTAACCGCCGGCGCGAACACCAAACATGCGACGTGCTGGCGCAATGGATCACGGTCGGGGCGCCCAGCCGGTGCCGCCCTCGGAGCATGTGTTGCCCGCTTGCAATAGCGATTTTGGCCCGCAGCGCTGGGCATTTTGCGTGCTCGCTCAGCATTTGGTAACCATTGCGGTGGAGATGTTGCGCTATACGGGAGTGGCGGACGATTTGGTGGAAGAGGCGAGAATGATCAGGTGGCAGGCTCGGGTCCGGCGGTCAGCATTGCGTGCTGTCGCCATTCTGGCCGTGGTTGCAGCCCCAACCGGCGTTCTTGAGGCGCAGGCGGGAGGGCCGTTTTCCTACCTCAGCGGGACGTGGAGCGGTGCGGCCCAGGTCCGGTTGACCAGCGGCAACACCGAGACCTTGAAGTGCCGTGCCTACTATTCGCCGAAAGAAGCCGGCGCTGGCCTCGGATTGGCCATCCGTTGTGCGTCGGCCAGCAGCCGCATCGAACTGCGTGCCCAATTGGCGCAAACCGGCCATGACATCACCGGCCAGTGGGAAGAGCGCACCTACAACGCATCAGGCAATGTCACGGGCCGGGGCCGCGATGGCAACTTTGCACTCTCAATCGTCGGTGGCGGCTTCAAGGGGACAATGGCCGTCCAAACCAATGGCAGCAACCAGACGGTGACGATCCGGACCGAAGGAGTGACCTTGAAGAGCGTCAACATAAGCCTATCAAAGGCGTGACGATCACGCCGAACGGGGGACACATGTCCAAACTGACGTTGCAAGCCTGGAAACAGGCGTTAGCCGTTGCCGCTGTGGTTCTCTTGTCAGCCGCCGCCGCGGCACCCGCCTCCGCTGAACGCTACGCGCGGTCTTCGGGTTACCGTCCGAGCTATGTCGTTGCCGAAAGTCATTGGGGCAACGGCACCGCCCGCGGCCCCATCCGGCCGGGACGCCATGGCTGGCAGGTGCGCTTGCCGCGCGGCACGTGGATCGACTGCGCCCGCAGCTGCACCGAGACGTTGCGCCGCGCCACCGTCGATTTCTGGGAGTCGCAAGGCGGCAACCAGTCCAAGGACTCAGGCCCCGGCTATTTCCGCTGGGAGTTCAGATACTGATCCGAGCCCAGTTGTCCCGGTCGTAGAACAAGGGGCGGGGGCGTGTCCCCCGCTCGAAGTGCGCCCGGCCTCAGCTTGCGATTTTGGCCTCGATCGCCGTGAGTGCGTCGGCAGCTTTGCTGCCGTCCGGTCCGCCAGCCTGAGCCATGTCCGGCCGTCCGCCGCCGCCCTTGCCGCCCAGTGCCTCGGCGCCCGCTTTCACCAGATCGACAGCGCTCCAGCTTTTCGTCAGGTCCTCGGTCACGCCGACCGCAAGGCCGGCTTTGCCATCCTCCGTCACGCCGACGATGGCGACGATGCCCGATCCGATCTGCTTCTTGGCATCGTCGACAAGGCCACGCAGGTCTTTGGGGTTGAGACCCTGGACCATCCGCGCCAGCAACTTCACGTCGCCGATCGATTTGACCTGGCTGCCAGCCCCGCCGCCTTCGCCGGCCCCCGACCCTCCGGCCAGCGCCAGCGCGCGCCGCGCCTCGCTCAGTTGCCGCTCAAGCTGTTTTTGCCCATCCACCAGCGCCTTCACCCGGTCGACGATCTCATCGGGCCTGGTTCGCAGCAGATTGGTCAGCTCCCGCATGCGCTGATCCTGTTCGGCCAGGTAGTGGCGCGCACCGTCCGCCGTGACAGCCTCGATCCGCCGCACACCCGCCGCTGAGCCGGTCTCCGCCACGATTCGAATAAGACCTATGTCACCGGTGCGCCGCACATGCGTCCCGCCGCAAAGCTCGATCGACCAGGGCTTGTTGGCCTTCTCGCCGCCAATCCCCATGCCCATGGAGACGACGCGCACTTCGTCACCGTACTTCTCGCCAAACAGCGCCATCGCACCCGTCTGGCGCGCATCGTCGATGCTCATCAGGCGCGTTTCGACCGGGCTGTTCTGCAGCACATAGGCGTTCGCCATC
>JAWKWC010000018.1:0-85483 GCA_041397705.1 Hyphomicrobiaceae bacterium | reverse complement strand
ACGCCTTCATAGGCCTGAAGGCGGAAGGACTGGGTTTTCGCGGCGGCCGGCTTAGCTCCGCCACGGCCTTTGGCTGGGGCAGAATCGCCTTCCGTCACCTTGACTGTGACGCGCAGGGTATCGCCGGGGGCGAATTCCGGCACACCGCGCTTCGTGAGTACGGCGCGGATCTGCTCGCGCTCGAGCTCTTCGATGATGTTCATTGTTGCTTGTCCTTGACCTTGACATCATGCGGCAGAGGAACGGCGGCGCTGCCGAAAGATGGGCGCGTCGCTGTTCGTGCAGACCTGCCGAGGCAGGTTCACCCTGAATGGGCTGGATTGAAGGGGGCTTGATACCCGAAACCAGATGTCTTGTCGACACCTTCAGTTGCTCAAACGGCAACATGTCTCCGTAGCCGTGCCCTATGCAACTCTTTGTTCGAAGGATTCGAACGGGGCTGGGATTTTCTGGATCTGAGCAACGCACTTGGACAGGCGGTCGATGTCCTCGTCCGGGCCAATTTGCAGGAGGACCGTATCTGCTGAGCCGCCATAGCGCTTGGCTATCGCCTCGGGGAGTTCCTCATAGCCGGTCACGGTCGCAAACAGATCGATCAACTCTTCCGGGATCTGCTCGGCCAACTCGCTCCAGCGGTTTTCACGGGGCAGCGGGTTTACCTTCTCGCCCAGCCAGACCAGATCGTGAAGGCGAAGCACATCCCAGTAGGCCCGGGTTGAGCAATAGAAGCCGATTCTAAAGCGGACGTAGGCCCTCGCCTTCGCGACGGCGTCGGGTGTTGGGCCGGTGCCGATGAAGCCGTAACCTCCCGCGATGATTTCGACGTTCTTGCGCTGGCGGCCAGCTTTGGCCAAGCCCTCGGAAATCCGCGCAATCGAGACCTCGTCAAGATAGCGCCGTGTCGAGAAGGGGTGGAGGCGAACGCCATCGGCGGCCTCGCCACCGAGCTTCAACATGGCCGGGCCGACGGCTGCGATCGAGATGGGGATGGGCGGCAGTCCCGTGGGGCGGGGCGAGAAATTTGGCGTCATCAATGTGAGATTGTAGGTGTCTGAATGGAAGTCGAGGGGTGTCTCGGTCTCCCAAGCGCGCCAGACTGCCCGCAGGGCCGCCATATAGTCCCGCATGCGGGGGGCGGGTGGTGTCCAGGGTATGCCAAAGCGGCGCTCGTTGTGTTGTTTCACCTGGGCGCCCAATCCCAGGTAGAAGCGGCCGTTGGATGCCTTGTGAAGGTCCCAGGCGTTATGGGCCATGATCGTTGGCGAGCGGGGAAAGGCCATGGCTACGGCGGTGCCGAGCTGAATGCGCGACGTGACAAGTGCTGCGGCAGCGAGCGGCAGGAACGGGCCGTGGGCGTTTTCGGCCGTGATGATCGAGTCGAATCCTGCCCGCTCGGCGATCTTTGCGATCTGCTGTGCGGGTTGTAGATCGTTGTTCGGGATCTGAGTGATAACGCGCATCTTTAGATCAGCCTCGACCGGGTGATTGCGGATGGTTGCTGGCGACGGTAACCGGCTGGCTCAAGGTTAAGTCCTCAAGCCTCCAGCACAATCTTGCCAAAGTGGGCGTTTGCCTTCATGTGGGCCAAGGCGTCAGCGGCTTGGTCTAGCGGGAATGTGCGATCAATGGGGAGTGCAATGCGTCCCGCTTCGACATCGAGCCAGATGTCTTCACGCATGAGCCGGTTGATCTCTCTGACCTCTTCGACGGATCGGGTGCGGAAGGTGACGCCGATATAGTCGATGCGTCGCGCGGCGTGGAGATCGAAATCGAAATCGCCGTGGAAGCCACCGAGCCTACCGACGTTGACGATACGTCCGAGGATGGAGGTGGATTTGAGGTTTTGATTGGCGACATAGCCAGATATCTGGTCGACGATCAAATGGACGCCCTTGCCTCCGGTCGCTTCAAGGACCTGTTCGGGCCACTTCGGGTCCTTGCTGTCGATTGCCAGGTCGGCGCCAAATTCGCCAAGGCGCGCGCGTCGTTCGGCATTGGTCGACGAACCGATGACGAGGCTTGCGCCTTTGGCTTTGGCAATCTGGAGACCGACCAGGCCAACGCCAGAACTCGCTCCCTGGATGAGGACGCTTTCGCCTGCTTTGAGGCGACCTGCGGTGACGACAGCGTTGTGCATCGTCTGCAAGGCCACCGGCAGGGTGGCGGCCTGCGGGAAGGTCATGTTGTTGGCAGGAATCTTATGAACGCGCCCCATGTCGGCGACAGCGTATTCGGCGTAGGCAGCGCCGCCTGAGCACATGACCCGGTCACCCGGCTTGATGCCCGTCACGGAAGAGCCGATTTCGGCGACTTCGCCCGCGAATTCCAGGCCAAGTATGGTTCCTGCACCACCTGCTGAGCCGTGCATGCGCCCGGAGGCGACGATCAGGTCGGCGCGATTGAGGCCCGCTGCCCGGACACGGACCAAAACTTGCTCTGGACCGGGTGTTGGCCGGTCGACCTGCCTGATCTCAACGCCGTGCTCACCTAGAACCGCTGCTTTCATGCCGAACATCCCTTTTCGTCTGACCGGCAATGCGCCTCGGCTCTATTCGCCTCGAAACATCCCACGCGGTCCTTCATGGAGGAGAATAACTACTAAAGCACAGCTGCCGAGAAGTGCGAAGCCCACGGCAAGTGGCAACAGGGTGCCATCGAAACTGCGGGCGATGGCACCGCCCAGCACGACGCCACAGAAGGTGACGAAGGCGCCAAGGAGCGAGGCGCCCATGCCTGCGACATGGCCGATGGGATGCATGGCGATGGCATTGAAATTGGATTGGATGATCGCGAACAAATAGAAGGATAGCCCGAGGCAAATCAATGTGACGGACAGCGGGGGTGTGCCAGCCAGGCAAATGAGGGCCAAGGTAATGCTGACGATCACAAAGGCGACGAGTGCCAGGTGTGACAAGCGACGCATGCCCAAGCGCAAAACGAGCTGTGAGTTGGTAAAGGCGGCAACGGCCATCGATACGGCAATGCCGCCAAATGCCAGCGGAAAAAGGTGCCCGAGGCCGTAAATGTCGACGAAGATCTGTTGGGCGCTTGAAATGTAGGTGACCAGACATCCGAACGTGAGACCGGCTGCCAGCCCATAGCTGTGGGTGACGGGATTGCCGAGGACGGTTCGGACCGATCGCCAAAAACTGGTCGTGGACTGGACACCGGAGACTTTACTCTTGCTGGTCTCGGGCAGGCGGATGGTGACCCAAAGCATCGCGATCAGCCCCGACAACACAAGGGCCATGAAGCACCAGCGCCAATCGCCATATGCCAAGAGCAGTTGGCCGATTGATGGGGCGAGGACGGGCACCATAATGAACACCATCATGACGAACGACATGGTGCGGGCCATTTCGCGCCCGGCAAAAACGTCGCGGACGATGGCTGTGCCGAGCGTCCGGGCGGCAGCTCCGCCGAAGCCTTGGATGACCCTGGCGAAGATGAGGCTTTGGAAGGTGGGTGAGAGCAAGGCTGCGACGGCACTGATGGTATAGACCGCCAAACCCGCCAAGAGTGGGATGCGCCGACCGAGACGGTCGGAGATGTGGCCCCATACAAGCTGGCCTCCAGCCATGCCCATGAGATAGGAGGCAACGATGAGTTGGCGATCGTTTTCATTTGCGACCGCATAGGTTTTGGCAATTGCCGGCAGGGCAGGCAGCATGATGTCAATGGACAAGGCCGTCATCGCCATCAGCCAAGCCAGCAGAGCTATGAACTCACCGAGGGGTAGGGGCAACCTCGAAGACTTGTCGTCTGTCATGGAGTGATCCGCAATTGGGCTGGCTGGGTGTCAGGGCTTAGCATGGCAGCCAGCCGATGCAATCCGGGTCGGGTTGGTGGAAGGGGGCTCAATGATGGCCAAGGTACGACTTGATTGGTTCCTTGCACAGGCTCTCCGAAGGCGCGCGCGGTGCTTCACGGGCGAAGGCTTCAGTTTATTGGAAGTTCTGTGTTGCTGCCGTCGCGTGAACGGTCTGTCGTCTAACATATGAGGGCGGCGGACCAGCAACTCTGCGTTGCGTCAAAACCTCGCTTGGCGGCGCTGCGGTGGACAATTGGTTGCTGTTGAGGTTGGTTGCGGAGGGCGCGATTTTGGGGCGTCGAGCGTGCCGCTCGAAGTGTCGGATGCGGTCCGTCAAGTGCAGCTCTTGGATCTGGCAGAGGTAACTTCCACGACAATGATGGATTGGATGACGCACTGGTATTTCCATTTGCCTGACAAGATGTTGGTGCTTCTGGGCTGGCTCATGTTTTGCCCGTTGATCGCCTGGCTGCTACCGCAGGCGCTGAGGACCACCTTGCCGGTGCGTGTGCTGGAGGCGGTCACCGGGCCTGTTCTGCAAGCAGTTCGCGCGATCACCCCGGCGGAGGTGCCGAAATTGGCGCTGCCGCTTGCGGCTGGTATCTGGATGACCGCGGCGCGCATGGTTTGGTTTCTTGTCTGCACACTTGCCGGAATGCGGCTTGGTCTCATTACTTAAGGCGGCTGGGGGACAATGGCGGAGAGAGAACATGATGGGGGGCGATGGGCGCGCGCTATGCTGGTCGCCGGTGCTGGTGGTTTGTCGGTCCTGAATGGGCTTGCAACCTCACCACTGTTCGATTCCGTAATGTTCTACCTGGAGCCAGTGCTACCGAGATTGCTACGGGATCTGGATTTACTGTTTTATGTCAATGGGATGTTCGCTTTCGCCTTGACCTTCCTGCTGGCGGGCGTACCGGCACGACTTTACGAACGCTTCTGCGGGCTCACGCGAGGATCGGTGATCTCGCATGCCATCTGGCTCGTAGCCGCGTTGGTGCTCTCACTTCCCGGCCTGCTCGGGGCAATCGGCTATTTCGATATCGAGTAGAGTGAGAAGCGGGACATTGAAGGACGGTGCCAAAGCGCGGCCCGTCGCGGAACGCTATCAGCCAGCGACGATTGGCTTCAACGCCTCACTCAACAAGCGAGTTTGAGTTGCCGAATCCTTCACGGCCAACTGGGCAGAGAACCAATCATTGACCATCTGGCACACCTTCTCGGGCGGTGCCCGCTCAAGTGCCTTGGCATTGGCGAACATCTGAAGATCCGCCGTATTCCAGCCGCGCTTGGCGAGTTCGGCGGTCAAGACATCGTAGTCTTCACGCCGCGGCGAGTCGTGTTTGAGGGGCGATTTGCGGCCTTCTGCGACAGCCTCGAAGATTGCTCGCAGCTGGGCATCGATCCCCACCTGGATTTCCGTTGACCCGGCATTCATAACGGTCGGGCTGGTCTCGCCTTGCGATATGAAGCCGTAGCATGCGGCGGTACTGTGTTGTTTCAGGCGGTTCAGATTATCGACGAAGGCTGATGCAATGGCCCGCAGCCGCGGTGAACTCGCGGCCAGTGCCGGACCGCTTTGCTGGCGGCGGAGAATGACGACTTCCCGCAACATATTTGACGTGATTTCCTTGGGCGCCTTGCCTTCGACGGTCTGCGTGCGGACCGCAGCGATCTTGCCATTATACCACTCGGGGAATTCGCGGCGCAGGAGGCTCCAAAGCGGAGATTTCAGGAATTGTGCTTCGACGGTGTTGACGCCGGCGGCTGCGGATTGCTGTGTCGGTGCTGTTTCCGGGGTTGTCACGCTCGGCGCGTTTGGTGCTGCAATGACGGGTGTGGCCGACTGTCCGGGCGCTCCCAGGAAGGGCAACGAGGCGAGTTGGCCTGAGCGGTACATGGCGTAGGCGCCACCGCCCATCAGCGCGAGCATTACGAGCACCACAGCCGTGCGCCAGGGAAAGCCGCCGCCCTCCTCCTCGTAATCGTCTGCAAATGCATCCGCTGGCGCATGCGTTGTGGCGTGCGGGCCCGCGTCAGTGTTGGCACCCGATGGCACATGCGGCGCGGGAGCCGGCTGGCGCGGATGAGGGGCGGTTGGTGCGGGCCGACGCGGCATCGTGCTGGGATCGGGAAGCCCGGAATTAGGTCCATATGCCGGACGGTTGCCCATAGTATCAGGGCGCTGGACTTGCCGGCCGGCAGTGTCCTGCGAACTGGACGTGGGGGCCGGTGCCGGGCCATCCAGCCTGACGTGCAGGGCGGGTGCGTTCGGGCGCGGGGACGTCGCCGTTTGTGTCTCGAGTGAGGCGTTTTCAGCGCGCGGTGCTGCAGTGGCCGTGCGGCGCGTGACGGGTCGGCGGGTGCCGGCGCTGGGCGCGAGCTTGCAGGTGGAATAGTCGGAGACGGGACGCTGGCTTTGGGTGCTTCCGGCGGCGGAAGAATTGTAGACGCTGGCTTCCAGTCCGGCCAGCCTTGGCGCCAGACCAGATCGGTCGGTTTCAGGTAACCGAGCTCAATGATTTTTTGCAGCTCGGTCTCGCTCACAGGCCCATGTTGCTGGCCGTCACGAGCGAGATACCATTCAATTGCCTGCGTGTTATTCGACATGCCTGACCGTTTTCCCGCCTTCGCCGTCCGCCTAGAATCCCACTCCTGCGCGTCGGCGTTCCTGTGCACCAGCCTCGGCTTTGAAACTTAGCATAAAGCGGGACATGCCGCATGCCCCACGGGTACACACCAACCCCATTTACACGCAACGATTGCACACGAATAGGCTCGTAGCGCGGCAATCCCGTGGCAACAAGCCGTGAATCAGTCAATTTGCAACACTGTACGACTTATTCTGTTTCTTTGAATGCTTCATCGATTGGCACCTTGTAGGCGTTGGCAAGGCGGTTGGTCATGTTTGCGAGTGCGACGACGGCATAGAGTTCATTGAGTTGGGCCTCGGTGGCGCCTTTGGCGCGGGCTGCAGCGGTGTGGGAGGCCATGCAGTAGTCGCAGTTGTTGGTGACCGAGACTGCGACGTAGATCAGTTCCTTGACCAGCGGGTCCAGAGCGCCGGGAGCCATGATGTCTTTCAGGCTTTCCCAAGTATGGCGCAACATGCGTGGCTCATTCGCCAGGTATTTCCAGAAATTGTTGACATCATTGACGTTTCTGGATGCCATGATGTCATCGAAGATGGCTTTCACCTCGCCCGGGGCATTGGTGGGATCGACAGGTTTCATGATGGTTGCCATATCTCTTTTCTTGGTGGGGTAATGGTGACCCTTGATCCGGGTCTGCCAGTCCAGGAATAATGGGTGGCCATCCGACAGCCAACATCACGGAATTCCATGACCCCGAATGATCCCCTCGCGCCGCTGCTGACATCTGGCATGTCGCCTCCGAGCATTGTCGAAGCCATCAAGGCTGATGCCGAAGTTCTCCGGACCCCATGTGGGGAGGGAGATCTCGTGTGGCACCGTTGGGGGCAAGGGCGTCCGCTCGTGCTGGTGCATGGTGGCTCGGGCTCGTGGACGCATTGGATCAAGCAGGTTGTCGGTCTGAAAGACAGGTTCGAGATCTTTGCTGTGGATATCGCTGGGCTCGGCATGAGTGACATGCCGCCCGTGCCGCAAATTCCGGCAACCGCCGGGACGGTGTTGGCCCTGGGGATCAAGGCGCTGATTCCCAAAGAACGACGCGCCCATGTCGTGGCTTTTTCCTTCGGTGCGCATGTGTCGACACACGCGATGGTGCACCTCCAGGATCATGTTGCCGACTTCACGCTGACAGGTGCTGCTGCCTTAGGGCTGCCGCAGGAGCCCGGCAAGGAGATGCCGCGCGAGTTGGAAGGCATGAGCGAGGAGGAACGCTTGGGCGTGCATCGCGGCCTGCTCGAAATCCTGATGTTCAAGGACCCTTCACGTATCGATGATCTCGCCGTTTATCTCCAGTCGGAGAATATCCGGCAGGCCCGCTTCCGGTCGCGCCCATTCGCGCGCATTCCAGAGATCGCTCAGTTTTTGCCGGAGGTGCAAGTGCCGGTCAAAGCCGTCTGGGGCGCGGAAGACCAAACGGCGTGGCCATCCGTTGAGGCGCGGTACGATGTCATCCGCCAAGGCCACCCGGAGCTCATAACGCGCACCGTGGCGGATGCCGGTCACTGGGTGATGTACGAGCAGCCTGTCGCCTATAACCAAGCCTTGATCGAAGTGCTTGAAGCCTGAGCGACGATCAATCCAGCAAGGCTTTGGCCTCTTTCCAGATTCGCTGCACGTAGTCGGCCGCGGGCTCGGTGGAGGCGAGGCGTGCGGCTTGTCCCGCCCAGGCCTGAATGCGGTCGAGGTCATTGGTTTTGGTGCCGGTCTCACGCATGGCTGCGGTAAGACCGCGCTGGACTGGATAGGGAGCTGGATCGGGCGCGCCGCGCGACGTTGCGGCTCGAACGTAGCCGGTGGCAAGTGCGCGGCCGAGCCTGCCGGAGAAGGCGCGCGTTGCGATGGTGTCCTCGGGCTGCGCTTGGCCGATGCCGTCCGACCAGGCGGGATTGAGTTTGGCCTCGGGCGTGCGCAACAATCCCGTGCCAACTTGCACTGCAGACGCTCCCAACATGAGGGCTGCTGCGACGGTGCGGCCGTCACCGATACCACCAGTGGCAACAACGGGAACTTTGTCGCCGACCGCATCGACGATGGCGGGGAGCAAGGCAAACAGTCCGATGAGGGCGGTGTCAGGCCGGTCGGGCTCGAATGAGCCGCGATGGCCGCCGGCTTCCATGCCCTGGGCAACGATGATGTCGGCGCCGGCTGAGACGGCTGCGCGGGCCTCTGACACTGTGGTGGCATTGCACATCCACTTGATGCCCCTGTCCTTCATGCGCTGGACGAAAGCGGGCGGGTAGAGGCCCATTATCGAAGAAATCACGGCCGGGCCTGCCTCCAGAAGGGCTTCGCATTGGGCATCGAAGTCTGCGGGCGTGACATTGCCGGCTTCGGCGGGAACCGGGGGCCCCCACTTCCCGAGGAACTCTCGCACGGCGGCTTCGTGTGTTGCATCGCGTTGGGGCGTGGGATCGGGGATCCATAAATTGAGCTGGAATGCCCCGTTGGTGGCGGCTCGCACCTCGCTAGCCCATGACTGGATCTGATCGGGCGCAAACAGGAGTGCGCCGCAAGCCCCCATGCCACCTGCGTTGCCAACTGCAATTGCAAGGGAGGCAGGGCAGGCACCTGCCATGGGAGCCATGAGGATTGGCAGGCTCAAGCTCATCGATGCGCTGAAACGCTCTGCTCGCTGCAAAACGGCCTGTCGGTTTAGCATAGCTCTGCATCTCCTTGCCGGAACCGAAGTCGATCAATGACACTTTTGCGGCGGGAGGCTGGCGCTGGCAAGTCTAGGCCTTTTTGCAGGCTGGTCAGGCCTTATGCTGTCTACTAAACAGATGTCACCCCACGCGCTGGATGGGAACGCGACGCATGCCACATTCGACACGACTGTTGTTTTTCGCCGGTTCGGCCCGGGAGGCATCTTTAAACAAGCGATTGGCTCGCCTTGCGCACGATGTTGCCGAGGCCAACGGCATTGCCGCAACTTTTGCCGACCTCGGCGATTATCCGATGCCGATTTACGATGGCGATGTGGAGGTGCAGCAGGGACCACCGGACAACGCGCACAAGTTGAAGGCTCTCATGGAGGTGCATCACGGCATCTTCATCGCTTCGCCCGAGTACAATGCTTCGATCACGCCCATGCTGAAGAATGCGCTTGACTGGATCAGCCGTGTGAGGGCGGAGAGCGAGGCGCCGCTGGCGGTCTTCAAGTCCAGAGTGTTTGCTCTTGGTTCTGCGGCGCCGGGTGCATTTGGGGGGATACGCGGGCTCACCATTACGCGACACACGCTGGAGCTTGGCCTAGGCGCTATGGTGCTGCCTGAGCAGATCGTGGTTGTGCGGGCGGGCGAAGCGTTTGAAGACAGTGGGCACTTGAAGGATAAGGCGCAAATGGAGCTTTTGAAGAGTGTCGTGCAGAAACTTGCACGCGCCTCCTATGTGATGCGCGGGGGGGGCACGGAAGCATGAGCAGCGCGGCAGAGGCCAAGAAGCGCTTGTTCGTCGCGCTGGACGTACCGGATGTCTCGCGGGCGCGGGCACTCGTTCAAGCGTTGGGCGATGATGCGCAATGCTACAAGATTGGGCTCGAACTGCTGTTCGGGGGCGGGCTGGAGTTTGCGCAGGGCCTGAAGGCTGCCGGTCGTGACGTTTTTCTCGACATGAAGCTGCTCGATATTGCCAATACGGTGGAGAAAGCGGCTGCGAATATTGCCGGGCTTGGTCTGGACTATCTGACGGTGCACGGGCACGATCGCAAAACCTTGGATGCGGCTGTTTGCGGACGGGGTGCATCGTCGCTGAAGTTGTTGGCGGTCACCGTTCTGACGAGCCTCGACAGGGCCGATCTTGTCGAGCAGGGCATCACTGGTCACGGTCCGGCGGATCTGGTCGTGCACCGGGCCAGGCTTGCGAAAGATGCCGGTTTTGATGGTGTGATTGCATCAGGTCAGGAGGCGGCGCTGGTGCGAGAGGCTGTCGGGGAAAATTTCCTGATCGTGACGCCGGGCATTCGTTTGCCGGGAGGTGATGCGGGGGACCAAGCCCGTGTCATGACGCCAGAGACGGCGATTGCTCAAGGGGCCAGTCATCTCGTCGTCGGCCGGCCAATCTCGACAGCGGCGGACCCGGCAGCGGCCGCGCGGCAGTTTGCTGCGCTGATCGCCGGTGCACTTGGACCATGATGGTGCGATGATCGCATGCAGATGCTTTGTTGCCCGACCCCAAGGAGATGAGAGAAAATGGCCAAAGGCTACTGGATTGCCCATGTCGATGTGAACGATGCAGAAGGCTACAAGGAATATGTGGCGCTGAACGCGAAGGCGTTCGCAAAGTATGGTGCCAAGTTCCTGGTGCGCG
This sequence comes from Hyphomicrobiaceae bacterium, assembly GCA_041397705.1. GTDB lineage: Bacteria > Pseudomonadota > Alphaproteobacteria > Rhizobiales > Hyphomicrobiaceae. The sequence goes on along the minus strand of JAWKWC010000018.1, from coordinate 74,716 downwards.
GCGGCCAGAATACGGTGAAAGCGGGCAAGTTGCGCGGGCGCCACGTGGTTTTGGAATTCAAGGACTACGCGACGGCGCTGGCGTGTTACGAAAGCCCGGAATATCAGGCCGCAGCCGCTGTGCGCGACAAGTATTCGGACGGGGACGTGGTGGTGATCGAAGGCTACGACGGCTGAGACGCAACCCTCCCGCGCTGCAGGACGAGCGCGGTGGCGTGCTCAAAACGTGAAGACCTCGCGTGCCGTGCGAAAGGTGTTCGCGTAACCTAAGACGCTGGCGTCGATTGGATCAGCGTATCCGCCACCGATGGCTATAGAAACGGGGATGGCGCGGCGCCGGCACATCTCGAACACCATGCGATCACGCTCGGCGAGGCCATCGTGGGTGAGGGCAAGACGCCCCAGCTTGTCTTGTTCCAGCGCATCGGCACCTGAAAGGTAAAGCAGGATGTCGGGCCGGTGGCCTTCAATGGCGGGAAGGGCGTCAGCGAGTGCCGTGAGATAGGCGGTATCGCCCGTGCCGTCGGGAAGTTCGATGTCGATGTCGGAGGGGACGCGGCGAAATGGAAAATTGCGTTCGCCCTGCATGCTGACGACCAAAATGCCCGGTTGGCCGACTAGAATGGCTGAATTGCCGTCGCCTTGGTGGACATCAAGGTCGAGAATGGCGATGCGTGAGGCCGCGCCTTCCGCCATCAGTGTCAGCGCTGCGACGGCGAAATCGTTGAATACGCAGAAGCCTGCGCCAAAGTCGCGATGGGCATGATGCGTGCCTCCTGCCAGCTGGCCGGATACACCAAACCGCAAGGCAGAGCGCGCTGCCGCCAAAGTTCCTCCAACGGTTGCAAACGAGCGGTCAACAAGCGTTTGGCTCCAAGGCAAGCCGATGCGACGGACGACATCGGCAGGTAGTGTGCCATTGATGACAGCTTCGACATAGCCATCGGAATGGGCGCGGAGGAGGTCTGGTCTGCTGCTCGCCGTGGAGATGGGAGCAATTCGGCGGATCAGGATGCCGTCTCGCTCGACCAGTTCGCGCAACAGGCGGTATTTGGAAGCTGGAAGCGATGCCTGCCAGCACCGGCATCTCGCTGAATGTCGGGAAAAGAAGAAGGTCAGAGACTGTTTGCCGCTCACGCGTGTTGGCCTTCAGGATTTTCGCCGCGCGTTCAGCGACCTTGGTGGGTATTGGCTCGATGGTTCAGACTTCGCCCTTCTTGAGGCAGCGGGGCTCAGGGTCGCAACTGCAACCATAGACGCAGTCAACGCTGCGTCGCTGGCAATCCTGCTGGCGCTTGGCGTAGCCCAGGCCATAGGTCAAGCGCTTGCCTTTGCAGATGCACAATTGAGCGCACACGCCTACGGGGCGCCGACTTCCGGATGGCGGATCGATCGGGCCGGAACGATTGGCACCTCCGACGCAGCGATCGGCGACGCAAGGACCGGGGCAGGGCACGCGGGATACTTCTACGGTTCGGCAGGTGCCCGAGCAGATCGATTGTGTCGTTACCAATGTGTTGCCGGCGCAATAGGTGCGCGTGCGCCCGAAATCGAAGCATTGAGAATCCGATGAGCACGCTTGGGCGAGGGGGGCAACTGTGCTTGTCAGATAAGCTGACTGCCGCCAGCACCAAGGTGACGATGTTGCGGGCAGTCGCCGTTTACGCCAGAGAGGATCGAAGTTTGCATTTCCTGTTCACCGGCCGCGCGCCAGGGCGGCAAATCGGTGGGTCAGGGCCATGCCAGGCGTAAGCGCTCGCCTTGGAACGAGGCCCGTTAGGTGGTCTTTGGAAGTGATAGCAGGAAGCGCTTTAGCGACGATGACCATTGTCGATATGATTGCCAGGGGGAGGGCGGTCCGTTGCCGGCCGGCGGGGAAACAGCATGCGGAATCCGGGGGCGCCGCAACTGTCATTCTGGGTCGAAGCAGGTGGCTCTCGATTTTTTGTCATCGACTTTGAGGTATTCGCATGCTGGTGATTGACGCGTGCGAATTCGTTTCGCACTCTGTGTAGCGGTGTCGCCCATCGGGTGGGCATCGCCGACCAAACATGTCCCGGCGAACGGGATGGTGATTACGTCAGGAGGTTTGCTTTCATGTTGATCGTACGCCCGTTTGCGACCGCGCTAGGCCTTGTCACGGCTGCCGCGCTAGGGCTGGCACCAGCAGCAGCGCAACAGAAAGAGCTCAAGATCGGTCTGATTTTCGACCAGACGGGTGCATATGCGGGCGGCGGGTCGATTGCCGCTTCGCTCGGTTCCAAATACGCCATCGAGATCATGAACGAGCGTGGCGGCGTCGAAGGGCTACAAGATCGTGCCGGTTTTTGCCGATGCGCAATCAAGGCGGATGTGGCGGTCAACGAAGCCAGGCGGCTCATCAGCGAGCAAAAAGTCGACATGCTGATGGGGTCTCGTCGGCGACGCACTGTGTACTGTCCGCGAAAGTGGATGCCGCCAAGAAGTTCTGGTGGGCGACGGTGTGTATTTCGTCGGCCGTCTTTCGCAACAAGAACCTGAAGTATGTTTTCCGCAGCCACGTTCATTCCGACCGGTCGGTCAGGCGTCGTGCGACATGCTGAATGCCTACTCCAAGTCGAAGTTCGGCATCGAGCCGAAGGATCTCAAGGTTGCCATCATTCACGAAGACGGTCCCTACGGCGTCGGCGTGGCAAAACCAACGAGGCCAGTGCAAGCACGGCATCAAGATCGTGCACAATGAGGGCTATGCGGCGACCTCTACCGACCTGTCGCCAATGATCACGAAGCTCAGGCGTGCGCGTGCGGACGTCATCCTGCACACCGGCCACAATCCGGACACATCACACTGTTTGCGTAATCGAAAGAAGCCGAGGCTCCGTGGAAAGCGCTGATCGGCCATGGCGCGGGGTATGGCCAGTATGACAAACTTGCTGCGACGTTCGGCAAAGACGCAGACTGATCTTCAACATCGACTCGGTAGTAATCGACGTTGCTCGATCCAAAGCAACTCAAGGTTGCCGACGCGGCCAAGCTGATCGATGAAATGGTGGCGCGCTACAAGAAGGAAACCAAGGCGTCAGTCGTCACCGCGCACGTGTCGATGGGTTTCAACAATACTTGAATCTTCCCTGTCCAGCGTGCTGCCGAGGGCCATAAAAAAATATGGTGGGATCGACTCTGAAGCCCTGCGCAAGGCTGCGATGGGGCTGACATTCCGGTCGGGGGACGCTGCAAGGCTACGGCGTGAGTTCTATCCGCCGAGGTCAGGCTGCCGGCCAGAACGAGCGGGCCTTTCCCGTAGTGATGCAATATGTGGACGGCCAGACCAAGGTCATTATTCCCCAAGGAGGTGGCGGTGCAGGAACCTGTGATGCCGCTGCCAAAAGGATCTGCCTACGCGCAATAAGCTGCCCTCAGGCTAAGGTCACGACGTGTCGACTTTGCCGGAGCCGATTTTTTGCCGGGGCTCCGGCGAAGCACTGCGCAAAATCTGCATCTTCGAATCCCTCAACATCAGCCGGGGAAAGCGATCGATGGCCATGCTCGAAGTGTCCGGTTTGACCAAGAAGTTTGGCGGCTTCACAGCTGTCAACAACGTTTCTTTCGACGTTGCGGAAGGTGAAATCCTGGGACTGATCGGTCCAAACGGCTCCGGCAAGAGCACGACCTTCAACTGCCATTGCAGGCATCGTACCCATGAGCGGCGGGAAAGCAGCGTCCGCCTGAACGGACAGAACATCGGCAACCTGACTGCCAATCAGGTGTGCCACAAGGGTGTCGGGCGGACTATCAGATCCCGCCCCGTTTCACAATTTGACGCTGCTGGAAAACGTCGCTGTCAGCCTGGTTCGGACAGAACGCAAAAGTAACACGGCCAGCAATGCTGGCTGTAAGCCGAGGAAGCGCTCGGCCTGGTGGATTGCCGACAGATGCCAGCACGACAACGAGCGGGCTTGGGGCCGCGGCGCTGAAGAAGCTCAGGCTTGCCAGGGCCCTTGCGACGCAGCCGAGGCTGTTGCTTGCGGACGAGAGCTTGAACGGTCTCGACCACTCGAAATGGATGGGCGGCAGATTTGCTCAATCGCATTCGCGAGGAGCGCGGCATCACCATCATTGTGGGTCGAGCATATCATGGGCGTTTTGATGCGCGTGGTCGACCGTGTCGTGGTGCTGGATCATGGCGAAAAAATCTTTGACGGCAAGCCGGCAGACGCGCAGGCCGACAAGCGTGTGATCGAGGTTTATCTCGGCAGCGAGGAAGCCGCGTGAGGCTTATCTTTGCGCTCTGCTGACAGGAAAGAGGGAAGACGTGCTCGAGCTCGATGCAGTCAGTGCCGGATACAAAAAGGGCTTTCAGGCGCTCTTTGATGTCTCCATGACAGTCAATGCGGGTGAGGCGGTGGCCGTGATCGGCGCGAATGGCGCCGGCAAGACGACACTGCTGCGCGTCATCTCGGGCCTGCTGCCGGCAACCCGCGGTGCCATGCGCCTTGGAGGGCCAAGATCTGCTGGCAACGCCAGCGCACAAATCATCAGACCGGCATTGCTCATGTGCCGGAAAGTCGCCCTTTGTTTCCACGCCCAGCGGTCGGAAGAAAATCTGAAGATGGGCGCGTTCATCCCGTCAGCGCGGGCGCACTACGCGGAGCGTCTCGACTATGTGTACGGACTTTTCCCGCGGCTGAAAGAGCGGCGCGGTCAGCTTGCCGGCACCATGTCGGGGGCAAGAGCAGCAGATGTGCGCTATCGGGCGCGCGCTGATGAGCCAGCCGAAACTCATTCTTCTCGACGAGCCTTCGATGGGGTTGGCGCCGGTGATCGTGCAGCAGGTGTTCGATCTCGTCAGGCAGATCGGGACCATACACGGTGCTGATCGTGGAACAGAACGTTACCCAAGTGCTGAAGGTTTGCCGATCGCGCCTGCTGGAAGTGGGCGCATCGAGACATCAGGAACATCGGCAGAGCTGCTGCGAGCGATCGCATACGACAAGCCTATATGGGGATCTAGTCCTCCAATTCATGCAACGACCTTGGCCCACCGAGGAACAGGAATGCTCGCAATTTTTCCTAGTCTGGACTGCTCATCGACATATTGCCTTGTCAGGCGCTTCTCAACGGGTTTCTGTTGGCCCGGCCTTCTCGCCTTGCTGGCGCTGGGGCTCAATCTTGTGTTCGGCGTGATCGATGTCGTGTGGATCTGCTATGCCGGGCTCGTGTAGGTCGGAATGTACAGGATCTTCTGGGCTCACAAGAGCTTGGGACTGCCGTTTCTGGCTGCGTGCGTGATCGGAATCTTGATCGTTGCGCTATGTAGCCTCATCCTACATGTGCTGATCATCCGACCGGTCCTTGACCAAGCCCCGATCAATCAGCTGCTGGCTACAGGCGGTGTGTTGTTTTTCCTGCAGGCTGCGGCAACGATGGCGTTCGGCGTCGAGTTCCAGAACGTGGGCGTCAGGCTCGGCTCGGTGCTAGTTGCGGACATGAGCTTTTCGTGGAGCCGTATCGCTGCATTCGCAGTGTCGATCGTGGCGATGCTTTGCTTGTGGCTGTTCTTGACGCGAACGTATATCGGGACGGCGATACGCGCGATCGCTCAGGACCGCCAGATCATGCCGCTGATGGGCGTTGATGCGAAAAAGGTCTATCTGGCTACATCGGCCATCGGTGGCGGACTTGCTGGCCTCGCGGCATCATTGATGGTGCTGCAGTACGATATCTATCCGCAGATTGGCCTGCAGTTTGGCCCGTTGATCTTCATGATCTGCGTGCTTGGCGGCCTTGGCAATATGGTGGGTGGATTCATTGCTGCCTTCATCATCAGCCAGTTCATCACCATTGGTTCGTCCTGCCTCCACACGGAGTGGGGCTATGCCGTCGCCTTCCTGTTCTTCATGATCGCGATCTTTATCAGGCCGCAGGGCCTCTTCGGGGGCAAGTCATGAGCCGTTCGCGCATCGGTTGGGTCGTCGGCCTGGGCCTTCTTTTCCTTCTGCCCTTCTTCATTCGAACCGGCTTTGAGGACTCACAGAAATACTACCTGCATTTGGCCATCCAGATTCTGCTGTGGTCCTTCATCTACACGTCCTGGTCGCTCATGGGGCGCTTTGGGCTGACGTCGCTCGGACATGGCGCGTTCACCGGGATCGGCGCCTACGTGACGGTGTTGCTGTGGAACTATGCCGGCTTGACGCCTTGGCTTGGCATTCCAATTGCGGTCGTTGTGGCGGCGGTGGCAGGTTTGCTGGTTGGCTACCCTTGCTTCGCCTTGCGCATAACCGGCCACTATTTTGCGCTGTTGACGCTTGCCTTCACTGAACTCGTGCGGCTGTTGATCGTAGGCCTTCGGGACTACACCGGTGGCTCGCTCGGCACGCAGCCGAAGCGGTTTGGCAATGGTTTGTCGCTTTATGCGGTGCAGTTTGAGCCGGACCGGTTTCTTGCCTACTACATCGCGCTCGCGATCTGGATCGTGGGTCTGATCGTGGGGGTGATGGTAGATCGGAGCATGGATCGTTATGCGCTGGACGCGGCCTCTCAGGACGAGGACGCGGCAGCTTCCGTCGGCATCAACGTGACCCGCGAGAAGCTCAAGATCACGGCGCTTTCGGCTGGCATGAGTGCGTTCGGCGGCGCCATGTATGGGCAATACCAAATGTACATCGGGCCGGATACGATCGCGGGTCTCAGCCTCTCGCTGAATATCGTATTTGCCTGCATCGCCGGGGGGCTTTGGACATTGCTCGGCCCGACCTTCGGGGCGGTGTTCACGCAGTTGCTGTCCGAGTTTCTGAGAGTGGGCGTGCAGGGATCGGAGACGCTGCAATCCCTGCTCGGGCAGAAGGCCCTGGCGCTGGATATGATGATTTATGGGCTGCTGCTGATCCTGTTCATCATCTACATGCCGCGCGGCATTCTCGGAACGCTTGTGGACCGCTGGCGAAAGTAGGGTGGAAAGTGGCTGCCTTCAGGGGGTGGCCTTTGGGCGGGAACTGGTGCTTGACACGGTAGCGGTCGTCGCCACCTATGGCGGCCATGAGCATGCAAAGAGATGGCCGCGTTCGCAGCGAGCAAAACCTGGACCCATCCGAGGTCGATCGCTTCGCGCGCATTGCCGATGAATGGTGGGACCCGACCGGAAAATTTGCGCCATTGCACAAGCTGGCTCCGGCGCGCTTGTCTTATCTGCGCAATACGCTTGCGCGCAATTTCGAGCGCGAGGGTGAGAATGGATTGAGGCCGCTCACCGGGATCTCGGTCCTCGATATCGGTTGTGGGGGCGGCCTTGTCGCAGAACCCTTGGCGCGTTTGGGCGCGAAGGTCACGGGGATCGATCCAGCTGTCGACAATATTGCAGCGGCACAGGCCCATGCCGGCGAGCAGGATCTCGGCATTACCTATCGAGCGGTGACGGCGGAGCAGATTGCGCTGGAAGGCTTGCAGTTTGACGCGGTGTTATGTCTCGAGGTGGTCGAGCATGTGCCAGATCCCGGTGCGTTCATCGGGCTGACAGCCAGCCTTGTGCGGCCTGGCGGCCTGCTGGTGGCCTCCACCATAAACCGCACCTTGAAGGCGTGGGCCTTGGCGATTGTGGGGGCCGAGTACATCCTGCGTTGGCTGCCGGCGGGTACGCATCGTTGGGATCGGTTCGTGACGCCCGATGAGATGGCCGGGTTCATGGCCAAGGCTGGGCTGCGGTCCATTGGATTCGAGGGCATGATCTATAATCCGCTGCGCGATCGCTGGGAGCTTTCGGCGGATACGGATGTCAACTACTTCGCCTCGGCAACGCGGCCCGCGTGAGGCTGTTCAGTTGCGGCAATGGTGTGGGCATGGTGGCCTCGTCGCAATTTGCCTTGTGTTGGCTCAGATCTCGTGGCTGATGCGTTTCGCCGTTGACACGCATGACTGCTGGGAGGCCTTTTGCCATGTACCGTCTTTCGATAGCCGCTGCGCTAGGTCAGATTCTTCTGGCTTCGGCAGCCACGTCTGCGGCTGCAAGTGGCCCAGCACCGCTTGCCGTGGATGTTGCCAATGGCTCTGAGCCAGTCTTGTGCGCAGAGAAGGATAACATCACGCTGAGCTTTCGTTCGCGGGAGGTTCGCCGGTTTCGGATCGAGGCGGCCCATCCGTCCTATATCGGCATGCTGCAACGGGACAGCTTCGAGCCGGACTGGACGGCGTGCGACATGTCGGGGGATCCCGTTCATGCGAGTGCGGTGAAGGAGCCTACTCGCCGGACCCTTTATGAGGAGCCTGCATTGTGGGTCGTGGGCTGGACTATGCCGACCTATTGGCGTCCGGCGACTGCTGCGGTTCGCATCGGGGATCAAGTGCACGAAGGACTGCATCTGATCCAGGTCTGGATGATCCGTCCCATGGGCGGGGAAGAGGTTCTGGTCATGTATCCGCAGGATGGATACTGGCGGGCGCGGCCCCTGGCGCCGGAGGGGCGGGCGCCAACCGCCTTCGGCACGTCGTTCCTTGTGGGTCCGGTGGAAGTCGATGGCAGGCCATTGGTTCGCTTGAGGGAAATTGCATTCGATCCCAAATTGCGACGCTTCACGCTGGATTTCATGCGTGGCGGCAAGGCGGCTTTGACGATGGCTGCGGTGGATCAGAACCGGCACGCGCTGGACGTCACCTTCGACAAGCCGATTGCGGACCTGCCGTTTGCAGCTCTGAGATCGATGTATGTGACGGAGTTCAACAACGACGTGGCGCGCGTCGGTGTGCGTGAGCCTGGGGCCAAGGGATGGCGGGAAGAGCCGGTGCTCACGTTCAAGGGCAGCGCAGTCACCCATCTGTGGGCTGGCCGAACGGGCGTGTCGCGCCACAACAGCTCTTCGCCCGACATGGCCGTTCTGGGCTTTGCCAAAGATTCTGAAGCGATCGGGGCCGACCCGAAAAAATAGTGCTGAATGTGTCTGCAACTGCGATGGTGTCGCTTGCAATGCCATCGCTGATTTGATCGATGATCTATGTTCAATTTAACGTGGTGGCAAGCCGCGTGCGCTAGGCATGGGGGAGGAGCCTTTCCGTTGTTCTAGCGTGAGTTATGCCAATGCGTGGTGCCGGACCGACTGCCGAATTGTGTGCTGCTGAGGCCTCGGATGAGGTCTATGGGCTCAAACTGGTGAATGTGGGCAAGTCGTTCGGCCCGAAGCAGGCGGTTGCCGGTATTGATTTGGCACTGAAGCCGGGGGAATTCTATGCCCTGCTTGGCCCGAATGGAGCTGGCAAAACAACGACCTTGCGTATGGTCGCAGGGCTTCTGAAGCCTGACCACGGTTCGGTTTCGATTTTCGGCATCGATGCTTTGGCCAATCCGATTGCGGCGCGGCGGGTGACGGCCTGGTTGCCGGACGAGCCGATGCTTTACGACAAGCTGACCCCGCTCGAGTATCTCGAATTCGTCGCTGGTCTTTGGGACGTTAGCGGGCGGGCGGCGGAGCAGCGGGCAGAGGAATTGATCGAGGTTTTGGATCTTGGGCCACACGCTCATGCGCGGTGTGAAGGCTTCTCGCGCGGGATGAAGCAGAAGGTGGCGCTGGCTGGTGCTCTTATTCACGATCCTAAACTGATCATGCTGGATGAGCCTCTTACGGGCATCGACGCTGGGATTGCACGGCAGGTCAAGGACTTGCTGATGGCGCGGGTCAAGGCCGGGGCCACGATCGTGCTGACGACACATATTCTCGAAGTGGCTGAGCGACTTGCCGGACGGATCGGTATTGTGGCGGGCGGCAAACTCGTTGCCGAGGGGACTTTTGCCCAATTGAAAGCGGCCGCGGGGCGGGATCATTCGACGTTGGAGGACGTGTTTTTGTCCCTGACGCGGCCTGAGGCTGCAGCGGCATGACAAGCATGGTCCGCCGGGGTTCCTTCATTTGGCTGGTCTTGCACGACCTCCGCCTGAACTGGCGGCGGTTTCTCGGCATGTTCGGCGGGGCATCGCCGGCCGTTGCGGTCGGATTGATGGTGGCTGGTGCTTTGGCTCTGCATGCTGTTGCATGGCCCATGTTGCCGTATCTGGCGGATCATCTGTCGGGAGCTGAACCTTCGCCGGAGGGGCGATTGGCACTCGGCGCGTTCTTGATCTGCGTTGCGAGCTGGATGGCGGCACAAGGTTTGTTTCAGGCAACGCGGACGCTTTATGACCGTGGGGATCTGGACCTCCTGCTAGGTTCGCCGCTGTCGCCGCGCAAGGTGTTGGGGGCGAAAGCGGTCGCGATTGCGCTATCGTCCTTGGGGTCGGTAGCGATGCTGGCGTTGCCTGTGGCGAACGTCGGCGCCCTGCGCTATGGCGCACATTGGCTCGCCTTCTACCCGAATTTGGGCAGCCTTGCGTTGGCGGCAACGGCGCTGGCGCTGCTGGTGACGATCGCGCTTTTCTATGTCCTCGGGCCACGCAAAGCACGAACGTATGCGCAGCTCGGCGGGGCTTTATTGGGGGGCTCGTTCGTGTTGGGCGTGCAGGTGATCGCGCTGCTGCCGGAGGGTCTGCGCACGTCGCTGACCCAGATGCTTTCGCCCGCCCGCGATGGTGCCGATGGCGTGATTGGCCATGTCCTTTGGTTGCCGGTTCGCGCTCTGCAGGCCCAGCCGATTGACATGGCTCTGCTCGCCGTGATCGCCGTTGTGCTGTTTGCGACGGCAATCTGGACGTTGGGTGATCGGTTTGCGGGCGCTTGCCTGGGAGCTGCCGGGTCGCCTTCTGCGGATCGGCGCGCAGGTTCGCGGCGCGTCGTGTGCCCGGACCATGCCCTACCCGTTCGCCGAGCGCAAAGAGTGGCGTCTGCTGCTGCGTGATCCGTCCTTGTTCACGCAACTCGGCCTGCAGATCGTTTATACTATTCCACTGGCGGTGGTGCTGGTGAAATCCGGCTCCTTGCCGACGGCGCTGGCATTGACACCCGCCATTGTCGTCATTGCGGCGCAGGTGGCTGCCTCGCTCGCCTGGATCGCAGTTTCGGGGGAGGATGCCCCCGAGCTCATTGCGACGGCGCCGGTGCGGCCTGCTTCGGTTGATGGTGCCAAGCTTTCGGCGATCGCATTGCCGGTTCTGCTGATCGCCAGCGTGCCCCTGGCAGGCTTGGCCCTCGCCTCGCCAAAGGCTGGCTTGCTCGCACTTATATTTTCGATTGGTGCCAGTGTCTCAACATCGCTTCTCAATCTTTGGCATCCGATGCCGGGTAACCGCCGAGGGATGCTGAGGCGTCATGCCCAATCCAAATTTATCGGACTGATGGAGCACCTGCTGGCAATTCTGTGGGCAGTTGGCGCTGTGCTGGCGTTGCTGGGAACAACGATCTGGTTTGTCCCCGTGCTGCTCGCCGTCGGTGTGCTTGGCCATGGTGCCGTGACGGGCGGTCTGGTGAAGTTTGGCCGACGCGCCGGGGGCATGACGACGAAGGCTGCTGGAGAATTCACACCTGCTGCATAATTGCGGGGGCGCTCAGCCTGCCGATCTATTCCACATTAAGGATTTGGTTACGCTCGGATGGTTAATTTCCGTTTGCCGAATAAGGTGACGCCCGAGCAAGGACACATCGATGCATTGCGCCCGAACTCTCAAATCCATTGTGGTTGCCACTGCGATTTTCACGCCCGTATCTCTGGCCCAGGCTTACGATGTTTCTGAGATTGGATCGCTCTACGTTGGCGGACATCCGGTAACGCTTTCAGGATTGCCGGAGCAGGAAATCACCGTTCCCGGCGGCGAGCCGATCAAGATCAACCCGAACGGGGATTATCACACGGGCCAAATGTATGCCCAGTTCGTGAAATTATCGCGACCGGCTGCGCGCTACCCGCTGTTGATGTGGCACACGGGCGGCATCACCGGGGCATCTTGGGAAACCAAGCCCGATGGCAAGCCTGGCTGGATGCAGTTCTTTCTCAGGAGCGGGCATTCGGTCTATGTGTCGGATGCGGTCGAGCGCGGGCGCGCCACGCATTCGCGGCCCGAGATCTACAAGAGCGACGCAATTTTCCGGGACAAGCGCGACGGTTGGGAAATTTTCCGTATCGGCCCGCCTGGCGGCTATCGCACGAACCCCGTTGAGCGGACGGCCAACCCCGGGGTGAAATTCCCGATCGACGCTTTCGATACCGTGCAAATGCAGATGGCGGCCCGCTGGGCAGTCACTGGCGATGCCACGCAGGCAGCCTACAATCAGCTGGTCGAGCGTGTTTGCCCGTGTGTGATCATGGCGCATGGGCAGGCTGGCTTGTTCGCATTCCGGACGGCGTTGGCTTTTCCGGACAAGGTCAAGGGCTTGATCGCTGTGGAGCCGGCGTTTGCGCCGACGCCGGACCACCCCGAGGTCAGTAGGCTCAAGGATACGCCGCACCTTTGGGTATGGGGTGATTTCATCGATACGAATCCGACATGGGTCAATCACGTCAAGGGCGTGCGTCCCTATCATGATGCGCTTGTTGCCAAGGGTGTTTCATCGACCTGGATGGACTTGCCAGCGCTCGGCATCAAGGGCAACACGCATATGCCGATGATGGATACGAACTCGGATTTGATTGCCGCGAAAGTGCAGGCCTGGATGACGAGCCACAATCTGATGCTTCACAGCGCGGTCAGCACGGCGCCTGCCCAGAGGGGTTCAGCAACTGCTCAAAGGAAAGCCACGCGGCGCAGTGTCAAATCTTCGCGCTACACAAACGCGCGGCGTTGATGGCGGCGTCAGATCAAAGGACCTGATTTGGCGCTTCACTTCAACACCAGGCTGAGAACGGCAAGGGGCAGTCAATGGACTGCCCCTTTTTCATTCGGCGAACCATGCCGCAAAAAACACGTGCCAGGGGGCGGGCGTCAAGCTGCTGCCCCGTAAAGCGCACGTTCGATGGAGTTGAGAAGCTCCAGGAGCTTGTCCCAGTCCACGGGCTTTGACAGGTAATCGTTCATGCCGGCTTCCAGGCACTTTTGGCGATCGCCTTCCAGAGCTCCTGCAGTCAGCCCGACGATCGGTATGGTTTTCATGCGGGCCAGCTGGCGAATTTGACGCGTGGCGGTCAGGCCATCCATGAGCGGCATTTGGACGTCCATGAGAATGATATCATACTCACAGACAGCGGAGCGCTCGACGGCGGCGCGGCCATTCTCCACGATTTCGATCGAAAAGCCTGCTGACTTGAGCAGGGCGGTTGCGACACGTTGATTGGCCGGGTTGTCTTCCGCCATGAGAATGCGAAGGCGACGGCTATCGGAGGCGTCTGGGTCCGGCTGATTCAAGGTCCTGGCAGCGCGGGGCTGATCCAGGAGGCGCTTCAGGATTTTATCGAAGCTGTAGCGGCTGAAGGGGCGCGACAGAATTTCGTTTTCTGCAGCCTCGAGCGAAAGGCCCTGACCAGGGCTACCTTCCAGCAGATAAATGCGCTGTATGGCGTTTGCGTGTGACCGCAAAAGCCCCAGGATTTCGCGTGCGCTGCTGGAGCCACCGCGTCCGTCCACGACTGCCAGATCATATGGGCCATCGGCAAGCGCGTTGCGCACGGAATGGACATCACTGGCGCACACGACATTTGCGGCGATGGCTTGTCCGTAACATCCGATGACGCTTGCGATGCCATCGGTGGCGCCGGCCAGGAGCAGGCGTGCGCCAGCTGCCTGCACGGCGGAGCGTCTGGCTTGAATGACTGCGGCGTTCTCGGCGCTGATCGGCAGCTCGAAGCTGAAGGTGCTGCCATGACTTGGCAGCGACACACAGCTGATTTCACCACCCATCAAGCCAACCAGTTCCTTGCACAGGGCGAGGCCCAGACCAGTGCCGCCGTATTCGCGGGTAGTTGAAGCATCGACCTGCGAGAACTTGGTGAAAAGCATCTTGAGCTTTTGTTCGGGTATGCCGATGCCGGTGTCGATGATGCTGAAGCGCAAGGTGGGCGCGTCGGCGGATTGCGTTTCGTCGCTTTCATTGACGGCAACGGTGACCGAACCCGTGCTCGTGAACTTGATTGCGTTGCCGACGAGGTTCGTCAGGATCTGCTTCAAGCGCAGGGGATCTCCGATGATGTTCGAGGTTGCCGTGGGATCGACGAATGCTGCGAGCTCAATGCCTTTCTCCTGGGCATTGGGACTGAGCAGGCGCATCACGTCGTCCACGATCTCCGGGATGGAGACGGGTATCTTCTCCAGCTCCATGCGGCCGGCCTCGATCTTGGAGAGGTCCAGGATATCGTTGATGATGTTCAGAAGGGTTGTGCCGGAGACCTTGATGACGTCGATGCCGTCCCGCTGCACTTCATCGAGTGGTGTTCCTTCCAGCACTCGAGTCATGCCGAGAATGCCGTTGAGAGGCGTCCTCAATTCGTGGCTCATTGTTGCAAGGAAGCTCGACTTGGCGACGTTCGCGCGTTCGGCCTGCTCCACGGCCTGCCTGAGGTTTTGCTCAGCATTGACACGCATCGTGATGTCGTGGAGGACGGCAACACCGCCGCCATCCTTCATGCGACTGAGGCTCAGCTCGTAGGTGCGACCGTTCTCGTGAGAGAACTCTGTCGTACCGCCGTTCACGTCCAAAATCTCGTTGAGTGAGGACGAGACGATCGAACTGGAGAGGCTGGCAGCCGGGGTCTTCTCCAGGCTCAGCGCTTCTAGTGCTTTTCTGTTCCAGATGATCGGAAGCCCCTGGGAGTCGAGGCCGATCATGCCGGTGCCGGCATGCGACAAGACACTGTCGAGGAGCGCGCGGCGCTGGGCACTCTGCCGCGCGTAGCGGATCGAGCGGTCCAGCAAGGCTTCTGTGAGGCCGTCCTTGACGAGGTAGTCGGCCGCGCCAGCTTTTTCCGCGGCGAAGTCGATGTCTGGATCAGAGAGGCCTGTCAGGAGAATCATCGGCGTTTGAGGGTAGCGGGGACCGACTTCCGAAATGAAGTCGAGACCGGTTCTCTCGCCGATGCGGTAGTCGACGAGCACGGCGTCGAAGCGACGCTCGTGCAGCTCGAGTTTTGCGCGATCGAACGATCCTGCCCAGACGACCCAATAGCGTTCGCGTTCGATCCGCTGAAGCAGGTCCTGCGTCAGATAGAAATCGTCGCGGTCGTCCTCGACCAGAAGGACATAGACATCCTTAGCGTTCTCAGGCTTCCGCACTTGCACAACTCCTACATTCAACGCCAGCCGACAGTCTTCATGCGGGCAATTCGACGATCTCAATCCAATAGGTGTTCAACGCACGAACAACCTCGACCAGGCCCTGAAATGTCACCGGCTTGGTGATGAACGAACTCACACCGAGGTCATAGGTGCGCAGTATGTCCTCTTCGGCTTTCGAGGTGGTGAGAACGACCACCGGGATCCGACGCAATTCAGGGTCCGCCTTCAAATGCTTGAGCGCGGTGCGGCCGTCCATCTTCGGCATGTTGAGATCCAGCAAGATCAGACGCGGCAGCTTGATGTGACCGCGATCTGCATACTTTCCCTCACCCCTCAGGAAGTGCAGCAACTCTTCTCCGTTCTCGACGAAGTGCAACGGGTTCGAAAGACGGCTTTCGCGAAACGCGTCCTCGATCAGCATGCGATCGTCGGCATCGTCATCGGCGATCAGAATTGAGATTGATGTCGTGTCTTTCATTCACAGCCCCCAAAATGGCGACGTTCTCCGTCGCTCTCCCCCACGCATTTCCATCTCGATCAGGCTACGCGGAGCCCGGAGTTGACCTCTTCGAAGACGACATTCTTGGCAGCCAGGAGCTGACGCATGTCGCCCAAATCCCGAAGCGAGGCGATCTCTGGCATTGTGAAACGCACCTGATAGGCGCTCTCGATGGCGAAGATGACCTCGATGTGACGCAGCGAGTCCCACTGGGGCACGTTTGTTGCGTTGGATTGCTCGTTGAGGGTGGTCGGGTCCACGCCGAGGATGTTGCCGACGATTTCGTAGAATTTCATGATGTGGGTCCTTTTCCTGTTTGCAGCGGTTTCAATTTTGTTGGTCAGAAGATCTCGCGGCGCACGGCCTCGGGCCAGCGCGCGGGATCGAAGCCGTGTTGTGTGAATGCGGCGAGCACCCAGCGTTCGATGCCGAGACCGACGCAGCCGGTTTGGGCGGCCTCGCCGGAACCGTCGGTGAATTCGAAGCGGCGACCGAAGAAATTGCCGTGCAGGTTGATCGAACCGCAGGCCATGTACTTGGTTTCGCCGTCGCTGCCGATGACCGGGATCTTGATCTCGTTTTTGACTTCTTGCGCTGCTTGCCAGAACTTCTTGGCCGCAGAAACAGTCGCGAAGAAGGGGTCGGTTGCGGTCTGGATGCGGCAATCGAGGTCGAAATATGTGGCGAGAGATTCGACGACCTTCAGGGATTTGCGACGGCAGTCACGCACGTATTCGTCGCTGCCGACGAAGACCAGTTCGCGGACATTGAACTCGTACAGCCGATCCAGCCCAGAGATGTTCCGGGATTCGTAACGGAAGACGCGACCAAGCCAGGTATATGCCTGGCCTTCCTTGAAACTCTTGCCGGTGAGGGTGGGGTAACAAGGAAAGCATGCGGCAGGGTTGAGGCACATGCCATCGACGTGAATGTGCTCTTGCGGCGGCAGGAGGGCGCCTTCGGAGCAGGAGTTGGCACGGCGGAATTCCTCGATGGCGTCGAAGTCCTCGAGCATGTTGCCAACGAAGGTGACGGCATTGGGATGGGAGTCGAAGTAACCGCACTTGTGCAGGGTGTCTGCGTCGACCAGTGCGGGGAAATGACCATCCTGGGCTGAAAAGGCACTCGCGTAGAGGTCCGACGCTTTCGCATTGAGCAGCCTTGCCAGCTTGAGAACTGGGCCCTGATAGGCGACCTGGCCTTTGCCGTAGTCGTGCAACCAGCCTCTTTCGATCAGCCCTTGATTGACGTCCCGCTGATATGGAGCGGTGTCACGTCGCTTCGTTTCGACAAACACCTTGATCTCGAAGCCTGAGACCTGGCGTACCATGACTTCGAGGAAGCGGCGGGACTTGTCGATGCTTTCATCAATCGGAGCGCCGGCTCGCAATTGTACGCGCGCCGTCTTCATGTCGGCGTCGATGCGGATGCGCTCAATGTGCGGCGAGACGAAAACCGATTCCTTCTCGATGTCGGAAGCGATCTCGGTGTCGACCTCACGGGTGAGATCGATTGCGACATCTTGAATGGGTGTGACGTGGACGTTCATGTTCGCGCGTTCCTCAAAACTGGTAGTAGACAAAGGTTGTGGCAGCGCCGATCGAGGCGACGGCGATGGATAGTGTGGTACCGAGCGCGACAGCGATCGAAAGGCTCGGGCGCCAGCGCAGGAGGCCTGCTGCCGCCTGAACAGCTGCGGGTTTGGCGTCGGAGCTGACCCAATAGCGGTGCATGATCTGCTGGCTGTTGGGCATAAGGAGCGCAATTGATCCGAGCAGGATGATCATCGACAGCGCCATTCGCTTGTCGATTGCGACGATCTCGGTGGCAGCGGCTGCGCTCGAGAATCCGGGGAGCCACATGTGGCCCAGGATGATGGCTGCCGTCTCGAGGTTGGCGGCGCGGAAGATGACCAGTCCGGTGACGACGACACTCATGGTCAAGAACCACCCCAGTGCAGGCGGCAGCTCAGGTCGGCGCATTTCTCTCCAGGCAATGTTCACGGCGATCGCGAGACCGTGGAGGACGCCATAGACGACGAAAGTCCAACCCGCTCCATGCCAGATGCCCGCGACGAAGAACGTCGCGACGGCGGGGAGGGCGCCCGTCAGGAGGAATTTTTCGACCGGGCCTTTGCGCTGTCCAACGGCGCGCCGCATGCCACGCATCGCCAACGGTGAGAAGACGTAGGTGGTGAAGAAGCGCGTCATGGTGATGTGCCACCGGCGCCAGAAATCGCTGATGCTGGTGGCTTTGAAGGGGCTGTCGAAGTTGAGTGGCAGTTTGAGGCCGAAGATCGTGCCGAGGCCCAATGCCATGTCGGAGTAGCCGGAGAAGTCGAAGTAGAGCTGCAAGGCGTAGGCGAGTGCGCCGAGCCAGGCTGTGGCGGAGGACAGTGCGGCGCCACCGGTCACGCCGTTGAAGACCTGGTCTGCGAACGGGGCAATCGAATCTGCCAGAACGACCTTCTTGAAGAGACCGATCGTGAACATGGTGAGGCCGACGGCGATCCGATCGCCGCTGAACGGGCTGTCCGTACGATTGTGCATCTGGTCCAGCATTTCACGCTGAAGGACGAGCGGACCAGCCGTGACGCAGGGAAAGAAGGCGGCGAAGATCGCATATCGTTCGAAGCCCGGCTTTTTTGCTTGACCGTTGTAGACCTCGACGAGGTAGCCGATCTGCACGAAGGTGAAGAAGGATACGCCGACGGGAATGAGCAGCTTGATGTGCGGTGTTTCACTGCCAATGACGGCATTGGCGATGTCGATGAGGAAGTTGGAATACTTGAAGTAGCCGAGGGCCAGGATGTTGACGGCGATAGCGGCGATCAACAAATGCCAGGCGCGTTTCGGTTGATCACGGTAACGCTCGATCATGTCACCGATCAAGTAGTTGCCAACGACGGATGCAGCCAAAACCAATGTGAGCTTGGGGCTGAACAAGCCGTAGAACACAAGTGAGGCCACGGCGAGGAAACGGAAGGCACAAGTCCACCCGCCCAGGCGGTGGGCCGCCAGGTAGCCGACGTACACCAGGGGCAGAAAGCCGAAGATGAACTGATAGGAATGAAAGACCATGGTTGGCTTCGCTTCGTACGTTGGGTTTCAAATCGCGGCTGGCGGTGTCAACGCCGAGGGGCTGGTTGGTTGAGGATGCGAGCTTCACTTTTCGAGAAAGGTGATCGCCGCTTTTGCTGTGCCAGGTGGCGGTCGGTCGCGGAGGCGTTCAACTGGCCGCTCAGAGCTTCCGACATCATCCCAAGGCGAGATGGGCCTTTGCTGGATGGTGTGGCCTCACTCTCATTGGTCAGCCAGCCGGTGGCCATCATGACGCGATGAGAGCGACGTTTGCGGCTCGCCACTTCGAGATCTTCATTTGCTTTCGGCGCGCCAATTGGGAGGTCGATGCTGTTGGTGACGTCGGCCAGGAGATTGCGCAGGCACGCCGATTGGGAGTGTTCGGCATCGATGAACATGTCCGAGGTGCAGCTGATGGCGGCCGGATTGAAGCTGCCGATGACATCGAGCTTATGGCGCTGTGCCAGCTCCTGGGTGATCTCTCTGATGCGCTCGAGGCCTTCCTGGTACGGCGTGCCTTTGATTGCTTCGAAAAAGATCGGATTGAAGGGCGGATGAGCGAGGTGCACCTTGACGCCGCGGATCGCGAGGTAGGCCAGCAGCCGATCGATCGCCTCGACGCCTTTGGGATCGACCTCGAGTGGATGCTTTATGCTGTAGGCCGCATGCTCCAGCGCCATCTTGCGGGCGCGCTCACGCGTGAAAAGCGCTTGATGGGCATCGGACCAGCGGATGGAGCCGTCTGGGCGGAGAAGATCAAGTGTTTCGTGACGGTTTGCGGCGGTCGGGTACGGCCAATCGGTGGCATTGTGCCAGCGCGTCATATTGTTGAGCAGCATTGGCAACGACAGGAGTTCGCGGGGCCGTTGGGTCGGGTAGGTCGTCCAAACCGGATGCGGCTCCAGCGACAGGCGTTTGGCCATGGCGCGATAGTAGGGAAGGATCGGGAGCCATAGGTAGTCGGTCCGCTCCGCCACGGGTGTGAAGAGGCGGTCGCGGATGGTGATCACCATGTGCTTGGGCAAACGATCGTGGCGGGAGAGCATCTCCACCATGCCAAGCATGTCCTCGTAGTAGTCACGATGGACGTGGGCATTGTAGTAGCCTCGCGTGGCGATCAGGTCTTCGCCGGCCTCCTGCCATTGACTGGCTCCGAGGATGACGAGTTGCGGCTTTTTCGGCAGGCGCTTGATGTGCTCGTTGCGCAGCTCGCGAATATTGATGTTGAGGTCGAAGACAGCGTAATTTTCGCCTTCAGCCAGGGCGCTGGCGACGGATGCCATGTAGCGCGAATTGTACATTTCCGGCGCGTAAGTCATGTTGGCGCTGGCGATCGTGCCAAGGCCGATGCCTGCGACGAGCAAGGTCGTTGCCAAATAACGCCAGGGTGATGTGGCTTGCGGCTTGGCATGCGTGACGCTCGCCGCCATTGCGCCATTCGCTTCCACATGCGTCGCTGCGGTCTGGCTGATGTCGTCTGCCTGTTTCACTTTCAGGTCCCGCTTTGCTCTTCCGGCCGTTTGCTTCGGCGCTCGTGGTTTGTCGGTTCGCGGCATCATGTTGCCGACGTGGGTGCATTGTTTTCCGGTGTAGTGCCTTACCCGGCGTCAGCCAGATCGCCTGGCAACAGATCGGCAATGGAAGAGGTCTTTTCTTCCGCGGATAGCATCACCAGCCTCATGATGAGCGGAGCGATGAACATCGGGAGCAAAGAGACGCCGGCATAGACGGCGAGGTCTTCGCCGATTGCGTCGCCGACCAGGGCGAAACCAAGTCCGATATTGCGAAAGGCTGCCAGAACAGAAGCTGTCAGGGCGAATGATTTGCCGAGCCGGTGCATGACGATGATGGTGAGGACCATCATGAGCAGGCACAGTGCGGTGGCGAGGGCCATCAGGAACAGAACACGCGAAGGGTCGCTTGCCAGTTTGTCCGAGACAGAGCTCATGAGGCCCGTGCCAAAGACCAATAGGGCTATGATGGTTGCCCAACGGAAGGCCGATGCGATTTTGCGGCTGTCCTTGCTCCCAACCCGCAGCATGACAGTGCGCCATGTGATCAGGATCAGGAATGGAGTGATCAGGAATATCAACGTGCGCACCGCGAACGCTGCGATGTCGAGGTTGGCCTGGGCGCCATGGAAGATTGTGAGGAACGCAAACAGCGAAATGGGCGTGACCAGCGTCGAGAGCATCATGCCCTGCAAGGTGCGCTTTTGGTCCAGGCCAAGGATTTCAGCCAGTGCGGGCGAAGAGAAAAGTGAACCCGAGCAGACCGTGACGATCATCAGCACGATAACGCTGTCGGGAAATCTGGCAACGATGCCGGCGGCGATGGCAATGCAAGGCAGGATCACTTGTTGCCAGCAGACGACGTGGGCAACTTCGCGGTCGGGGGCGAAGAGCGTCGTGGTGGGCAGTTGTGCAAAGGGAATGAATGAGAAGACGCTGACGAAGAACAGCGCCGTCAAGGCCCAAGGGCGCAAAGCATCTGCAACGCCGGGCGCAGCAAGGCCAACGAAGATTCCGCTTGCGAGGACGAGCACGGCAAGCGTGCGCTCCTCTTTCATGACACTCAAGATACTCAAAATTCGCCCCCGTACGCTGAGCTGGAGTAGAACCAATACGCGGTTTCTCTTGAGGTAATGTTGCAGAATTTCCCTAAATCTAACTGAACGAATTGGTAAATAATAATATAATAATAACAGGCGGATTTGCGTGATAACTACATTTTAGCGCAATGGTGCCATTTTGGGGTGTGTTCGTATTCGTGGGGGTGCACCATCATGGAGTCCGGCCTGAGCCGAGTTGCGGCTATAGACCCTTCTTCTGTCGCCGGATTTTCCCAGGCGCCGAATAGCGGCGCAGGTGAAGTCGATATTGCCGCTTTGATGTCCGGCACAAATGTCGGACTTGCGCTGTTCGATTCGAATTTGGCGTTGATGGCTTGCAATGACGTTTACCGTACCCTTTGCGGTTATGAGCCAGAGGACGTCAAACGCGGAACGAGCCTGCAGTCACTGATTGTGAAGACCTTGCAGCGGCAAGGCGGGCAACCTCATGATCTCGGGCGCGTCGTTGAGGCAGCGATCGCCCGCCTGAAACCCGGCGTCGGGGTGACATTCCGTTATCAGGCGCCGTCGGGAAAACACGTCGAAGTTCGGCGACAGAGACTGGACAGCGGGGCGGTGGTGGAGACCGCGCGCGAGGTCGAAGAATTGGCGACCAAGGATCTGAATGCGCAATTTGCTCAGATCGCCGAGGCGGCGCGCACGAGAATGATGCATGCGCTGGACGTGATGGCGGATGGCTTTGCCCTCTACGACCCCGATGACAGGCTGGTCGCGTATAACCGTCGTTATGTGGAATTGAAGTCACCCATTGCCGATATCATCGTGCCCGGCGTGTCTTTCCAGGACATGCTGAAGGAGGGCATCCGACGCGGGATGTTCGTTCTGAATGGCATGACGGCGGAGGAGTATGTGGGGTTGCGCGTGCGCCAACGACGCAATCCCAGCGATCCCTACGAGATGCAACTTACTGACGGGCGCTGGATCCTGGTCAACGAGAAGCGCACGCCAGACGGGGGCACCGTTGGTATCCGATCGGATATCACGGAGATGAAGCACAGGGAGTTCGATCTCCTGCGCATCTCGCAACAATTGCATGCCAAGAACCGGCATTTCGACGCCGCGTTGAACAACATGATCCAGGGCCTGTGCATGTTCGACAAGGAGCAGCGGCTGATCGTGTGCAATCGCCGCTATCTCGACATGTATGGATTTTCGCCCGAAGTCGTGAAGCCAGGGATCAAGCTGCGCGAAATCATGGAGTACTCGGTGAGCCTGCGGAACTATACCGAGGAAGAAGGCCAAAAAGCATTGGCGGAAAGGCCCGACCCGACCCGTCTCAACCGGCGCACGACAATCAAGCAGCATCTGCGTGACGGACGGGTGATCGCGGTCATGAACGAGCCGCTTCCGGAAGGCGGTTCGATTGCGACATATCAGGACATCACCGCGCTCGAGCAGAGCCAGCGGCAGATGCGCGAGTACACTCAAAAACTCGAGCGTTCCAACAGCGAGCTGCAGGATTTCGCCTATGTGGCGAGCCACGATCTGCAGGAGCCGTTGCGCAAGATCGAAGCTTTCGGTGACAGGCTGGCGCGCAAGTACGGGCCGGAACTTCCCGACGACGGTCAGATGTTCATTGACCGCATGCAGGATGCGGCCGGCCGTATGCGCCGGTTGATCAACGATCTTCTGGGCTACTCACGGGTCACGACGAAGGTCAAGCCGTTCGCCAAAGTGGATTTGGCCTCCGAGCTGCAGGTGGTGCTGTCGGATCTTCAAGTCAGGCTCGACGAGACGCATGGCGAAGTGCGGGTCGGTCAACTGCCGGTGATCGATGCCGACGCGACGCAGATTCGCCAGCTTCTGCAGAACCTGTTGTCCAACGCCCTCAAGTTCTGCAAGCGGGATGTCAAGCCGGTGATCGACGTGACGTGCGAGGCCGGGCAGCCCATTCCGGTGGGATCGCACGTCGTGCCCTCGATCGTCTTGAAGTTTGCCGACAATGGCATTGGCTTCGACAACCAGTACAAAGAGCAGATCTTCAAGATCTTCCAGCGGCTCCATGGCCGGCTGGAGTACGAGGGGACGGGCGTGGGACTCGCGACATGTCGCAAAATCGTGGAACGCCATCACGGAACGATCGATGCGGATGGCCGGCCAGAGGAAGGAGCGACCTTCATCGTCACGCTTCCAGTCGAGCAGCCGCAGGACAAGGAAATTGCCGTCAACCCTGCGTTCGAGGGCAGCGACGCCTAACCGGTTGCCTTTGAACTCAGGCACGGCGAGCCGCAGGTTGGCCGTTGTCGGACAACCGCGTGTTTGCGCCTCGACCGATCGGGGCCGAGGCGTGAGCTTGCCGCCTAGTCAGAGAATGGGTCGTGGACCAGAATCGTGTCGTCCCGCTCGGGGCTGGTCGATAGAAGTGCCACGGGGCATTCGATCAGCTCCTCGACGCGCTTGACGTATTTGATGGCTTGGGCGGGCAGCCCCACCCAGGAGCGTTTGCCGGCTGTCGACGCGTTCCAACCTTCCAATGTTTCGTAGATCGGCTTGACGCGGGCCTGCTGGTTCATGCCGGCGGGCAGGCGATCGATCCGCGTGCCGTCGAGCTCGTAGGCGACGCAGATCTTCAGTTCCTTCAGTGGGTCGAGCACGTCGAGCTTGGTCAGTGCGATGCCGTTGATGCCGGATACCTTGACCATCTGGCGAAGCAGGACAGCATCAAGCCACCCGCAACGACGCTTGCGGCCGGTGACGACGCCGAATTCCTTGCCGCGCTCGCCCAGGAGCTTGCCGATCTCATCGGGCTCGCCGTCGGGGGCGAGCAGCTCGGTCGGGAAGGGACCGGAGCCGACGCGGGTGGTGTAGGCTTTCGCCAGTCCCAGCACATAGCCGATGGCACCGGGGCCCATTCCCGAGCCGGTGGCGGCCTGCGCTGCCACGGTGTTGGAGGAGGTGACGTAGGGATAGGTGCCATGATCAATGTCGAGGAGTGCGCCCTGGGCTCCTTCAAACAGGATGCGCTTGCCCATCCGGCGCGCCTGATCGAGTGTATCCCAGACGGTGTCGATATAGGGCGTCACTTTCGGGGCGATCTCGGTCAGCATGTCCAGCAGATCGGACTTTGCGATTTCCGGCTCGCCGAGGCCACGGCGCAGTGCATTGTGGTGCACCAGCAGGCGGTCGATCTTGGGGCCCAAATTGTCGAGTTTCCGCAGGTCCTGAACGCGAATGGCGCGGCGGCCGACCTTGTCTTCGTAAGCCGGGCCGATACCACGGCCCGTGGTGCCAATCTTCTGGCCGCCGGCGGCCTGTTCGCGAGCTGATCGAGCTCCCTGTGCAGCGGCAGAATGAGGACGGCGTTATCTGCAACCTTCAGGTTTTGCGGTGAGACGTCGACACCTTGACTGCGCAGGCCATCGATTTCCTTCACGAGATGCCAGGGATCGACCACGACGCCGTTGCCGATGATCGACATCTTGCCTTTTCGCACCAAGCCCGAGGGCAGCAAGGACAGCTTATAGGTGACGCCGTTGATGACCAGTGTGTGGCCGGCGTTGTGGCCGCCCTGGTAGCGCACGACAATGTCGGCACGCTCGGACAGCCAATCGACGATCTTGCCTTTGCCCTCGTCGCCCCATTGGGCGCCAATCACCGCGACGTTCGCCATGACATAACCTTTCGCCGGGTCGCTCAGGCGTTTGCGCCAGCGCCCCTCAAGCTTCACATCCGAGGGCATTGCCGTGCCGGACGGCCATAAAAACAAGAAAAGGGCCCCGGCGCGAGGCCAGAGCCCTTTTTGATCTTCTATAACGATTTCCTTGGGCCTCGCAAGGGTGCGCTCGGGGCATGGTGCCCGCTGCGGCGACATCGTTAATCAGTTGTTGCCCTGATAGTTTGGTGCTTCGCGGGTGATGAGCACACCGTGGGGGTGGCTTTCGCGGACGGCGGACGGCGAAATGCGGATGAAGCGGGCTTTGGCCTGGAGGTCTGCGACATCGCGGGCGCCGACATAGCCCATTCCAGCCCTCAGGCCGCCAACGAGCTGGTGGAGGACGTGGCCCACCGGACCCTTGTAGGGCACTTGCCCTTCGATGCCTTCAGGCACAAGCTTCAACTGGTCTTTGACTTCCTGTTGGAAGTAGCGATCTGCGGAGCCGCGGGCCATGGCGCCAACAGAGCCCATGCCCCGGTAGGCTTTGTAGGTGCGGCCCTGGAATAGGTAGGTTTCACCCGGGCTTTCGTCGGTGCCGGCGAGAAGTGATCCGACCATGACGCAACCGGCGCCAGCCGCAATGGCCTTGGCGATGTCGCCGGAGAAGCGAATGCCGCCGTCGGCAATGATCGGAACGCCGTGCTTATGCGCTTCTCCGACGGCTTCCATGATGGCGGTCAGTTGAGGCACGCCGACGCCGGCAACGATGCGGGTCGTGCAAATGGAGCCGGGCCCGATGCCGACTTTGACAGCGTCGGCGCCGGCATCGATCAGCGCTTTGGTGGCATCAGCGGTGGCGACATTGCCGGCTGCGACCTGGACGCGGTTCGAGAGTTTCTTGATGCGTGCGACGGCCTCGATGACGCGGGAGGAATGACCGTGGGCCGTATCCACGACGATCAAGTCGCAGCCTGCGTCCATCAGGCGTTCGGTGCGCTCGAAACCGTCATTGCCGACTGTGGTGGCGGCTGCAACGCGGAGCCGGCCCTGCTCGTCCTTGCAGGCGTTGGGATGGTTCTCGGCCTTCTCCATGTCCTTGACGGTGATCAGACCGACGCAATGATAATCCGCGTCGACCACCAGCAGCTTCTCGATGCGGTTTTGGTGCAGCAGGCGTTTCGCTTCTTCGCGACCGACGCCTGTGCGGACCGTGATCAGCCGTTCCTTGGTCATGAGCTCGGAAATGGGCTGGTTGGGATTGTCGGCAAAGCGGACGTCGCGATTGGTCAGGATGCCGACCAGCTTGCCGTCTTTCTGGCCGTTGCGGGCGCGTTCGACAACGGGGATGCCGGAAATCTTGTGACGCTTCATCAAATCGAAGGCATCGGAAAGCTTGGCGTCGGGGTGGATGGTGACAGGGTTGATCACCATGCCGGACTCAAACTTCTTCACCTTGGCGACCTGCTCGGCCTGCTGCTCCGGCTCGAGGTTGCGGTGGATGACGCCGATACCGCCGGCCTGGGCGACGGCGATGGCGAGCTTGCCTTCGGTGACCGTATCCATCGCCGAAGAGAGAATGGGGATATTGACCGCAATCTCTTTGGTGACGCGTGAGGCGACATTGGTGTCGCCGGGAAGTACCTCCGAGCCGCCGGGCACGAGAAGCACGTCGTCAAACGTCAGCCCGATGTCGGGTGCGATGAGGGACGAGCGAGGGCGCATGCCAGGGTCTCCTTCAATGCCATCGGCGCGATAGACTGCCGAATAGCCGCTGCCACCCGCAGACCCGCAAGGGGACCGGGATCGGTGTTAGGCCGTTCAGGTTGTGTCGAATCGCCATTGCCTCAACTAGCAGATGGCCGTGACGCAGGGAAGACTTCGGCGCGCGGGGTGGCCATGCAAGGTGCGCAGACTGGAAAACAAGTCGAATCGACGGGCCTCGGCGGCGTGTGGTCGTCGCGGGACGGGGCTGAGTCGGGCCGACGCGGGCAACCGGCTCAATTGGCGGGGGCCAGGCGACTGCGCAAACCTTGATCGAGGGCAACAGCGGCAAGGATGAGGCTGAACCCCGTCCAATCAAGTGCCGACAGCCGTTCACCCAGCCAGAAACTCGAGGAGATCACCGCTGTGATGGGAACGAGCAGCGTGCCAAGGGCGGCGGTCGAGGCGGGGACCCGGGCCATGAGGGAGAACCAGAGCCCGTAGGCCACGGCTTGCGGGAAGATGATGTTGTAGGCGAGGGCCCAGACAATGAGGGGCCGGTCCAGCTCCAAACGAGGCAGCTCGAACAGCCAAAGGCCAATACTTGAGGCAACAGCGCCGACCGCGAATTGCCAGGTGGTGAGCGCGAGCGGGTCACCAGCGGGGCGTGTCCATTTCAAGACCACGGTACCGGCCGCCCAGGCGATGGCCGCGCCCAGGACGAAGCCGAGGGCGAGTGGGATGTGGCCGTGCTGCAGACTGGCGCGGAACGGTTCCGCCAAGACGGCGATGCCGGCGGCGCCGAGAAGGAGAGAGGTGGCGCGCAGGCGGTCGATGGGTTCCGCCAGGACGATGCGGGCGAACAGAACCGACCAGAGCGGCATGGTGTAGGTGAAAATGGCGGCGCGGGAGGCGGTCATGGTCATCTGGGCGAAGACCGACAGGATGTTGAAGGCTGCAACCGTAAGCAAGCCAGCAGCCAGAATGGCAAGCCAGTCCTTGCGCGCGATACGCAGCGATTGGCCTGACGCGCGCGTGGCGATGGCAAGCAGGATGGTGCCACCCGTCAGCCCAACGGCCCGGAGCGTCCAAGGGCCGGCGCCAGTCAGCAGCACCTTGATGACCGGCCAGTTCAGTCCCCAGAAGAAGGCGGCCGCCCAAATGCGCCACATGCTCCGCTAGCCGCGAAAGCCGGTGGCAAGGACGTACAGCTCGGCGCTGTCGGCGCGGCTGGCAGGCGGCTTGATGTGGCGCACGGTTCGGAAGCGTTGCTTGAGCTCAGCGAGCAATGCGCGCTCCGATCCCCCTTGGAAGACCTTGCACAGGAACGCACCGCCGGGATTGAGCACCTCGAGCGCAAAAGCCAATGCGGCTTCGGCAAGTCCCATGATTCTCAGATGATCGGTCGACTTGTGGCCTGTTGTCGGGGCGGCCATGTCAGACAGGACGACATCCGCGCGGCCCTGGCGGAGGAGACGCCGCAGGCGATCGGGGGCCGTTGCGTCCATGAAATCGAGTTGGACGATGGTAACGCCGGGGATGGGATCGAATTCGAGATAATCGATCGCGACGACTTGGCCACCGCTGGTGTCCGGCTTGGCGTGAGGCGGGGGGGCGGCCTCCGGCGTCGTGGGCGCCTCTGCGGTGGCGGTCGCGGCCTCGACGGCTTTGACGCGCTGGGCTGCTACCTGGGACCAGCCACCGGGTGCTGCGCCGAGATCGACGACTACGCCCCCAGGTTTGAGGAAGCGGTGCTTGTCGTCAATCTCGATCAGTTTGAACGCGGCGCGCGAGCGCCAACCGCCCGTTTTGGCAGCGGCAACGTAGGGGTCGTTCAATTGACGCTCGAGCCATCGCTGAGATGAGGCGGTGCGGCTGCGCGCGGTTTTCAGGCGTTGGCCCATGTGGCGGGTGCCGCCGAAGGCCCGTTGAGCCGCCGACGCCTTGCTCGCCTTGGGGCCTGACTTTCCGGTGGACTTGCTGGGCCAGATCCGCCGCTTTTACCGTCGGCGTCATCGTTGGTCCCTGTCTTGAGGCTTGCGACGACCGGATCGCAAATGTCCGTCTTCTGCCATGAGGGATGCCAGAATGCCTTCCCTGAGGCCACGATCGGCCACGCGCAAGGTTTCGCACGGCCATATCCGCAGCATTGCTTCAAGAATGGCACAACCGGCAAGCACAAGATCGGCTCGGTCGCGGCCGATGCACGGCTCAGCCACGCGCTGCTCGTAGGAGCAGGTAATCAGGCGGTTGGTCACGGCGCGGGCGTCGGCGGTGTTCATCCAGCAGCCGTCGACACGGGAGCGGTCATAGCGTTTGAGGCCCAAGTGAATGCCGGCAACCGTCGTCACGGTGCCAGAGGTGCCGAGCATGTGGGCCGGCCGATTGGCCATGCGCTCGCGGAATTGAAAGCGATCCTCGAACGGGGCGAGAAGATCGGTGACGTGCTGGACCATCGCCTCGAAATCTTCGGCGCCGACGTGGCGCCCTCCAAACCGCTCGGCGAGTGTGACGACCCCGACGGGCAGTGAGGACCAGGCGATGATGCAACTTTGAGCCTCGATGCGATCGGCAAGCGAGCGGCGCCAGGCGCCGTTGCGATTTGAAAGATCGAGCCAGATCAGTTCCGACGAGCCGCCGCCGATGTCGAAGACCAGCGCCAGATCCGAGCGGCCGTCGAGAAGTGCGGCGCAGCCGGCGACGGCGAGGCGAGCTTCGGCTTCGGGCGTCAAAAGCTCGATATTGAGGCCCAGATCCTCGCGAACGCGGCCTAGGAACTCCATGCCGTTCTCGGCGATCCTGCAGGCCTCCGTCGCCACCAGACGCGCCCGGGAGACTTGCGCCCGAGCCAGCTTGGTCGAGCAAATGCGCAAGGCGTCGAAGGTGCGTGCCATCGCCTGTTCGGAGAGGCGGCCGGTCTGTGAGACGCCTTCACCCAAGCGTATGATTCGCGAAAAGGCATCGACGACCAGGAAGCCGCGGCGGGAAGGGCGGGCCACCAGAAGGCGACAATTGTTGGTTCCAAGATCCAGCGCGCCATACGCGGGGACCGCACCGCGATGGCTTAAAGCCTTGCTGCCATTTCCCGCAACGGACCGACCTTGGCCGCCGGGTGGGTCGGAGCCCGCAATTCCCAAAGTGCTGTTCTCCAGAGACCTGGCATATGTGCCCGGTGCATCATAGCGACCGTTCACGGCGCAACAGGCCATCGGCTGGACGATACTTGGCATGCATTCTATGGGTGGCGGGGCTCAACGTAAAGCATGGCTTCAGGGTTGTGGATCAATGCGCACACAGCATGGTCGGGGCTGGATTGGGGGCCGTGCCATCGGTACGCGACAGTCGTGGAGCGCTGACCAGGCCTGCGATGGGTCATGATTGACCATCGAGGTAGGGCTCGGACGACGCTGTTTACCCTGGCTGGGTCGGATCGGGCGACTTTTTGCTTTGCCTGACCATGGTGGCGATGGCGGGTCCTCCCATTGCCGTTGCCGGGTCCGGTGAGCCGGGGCTGCGGCCGCAAATCGCCGAGAGGCTCGCCCGAGCTTATCCCGACTTTATTGTCGGTGGGGACAGTGCGGCGCTGATTTGGAAAAATGGACCGCGCATGCAGCTCGATGATGGTCGGGCGGGTAAGACCGATCGTGAAGCCCTTGCCCGATGCCGACATCGCGGACATGTTTCGCTGGCCCTATCCTGTCGGCGGACCTCTGCTTGCGCCTCGCGATGGCCATGACCGGGACGGGCACGCAATGGCGAATTCTTGGCCCGCATGTACGGCGATTGCCGGAAGGCGAGTCGAGCGGCACCTTGTCGACGTCGTTTGGCTGCCATCGAAGGGTCGGCAGCGGCTCAAGGTAACACGCGTCAATGGGGTGGCGGACCGGCTGCAAGCCGTCAGCGCCGAACTCGACCGGCTGCCCTTCGCGATTCGATGTATTCCTGATGCCGGCTGCGGGCACCTACACGTGCCGGGTTGTTGCCAGGACGCAAATCCAAGCCCACATGGGTATGGGATCGCCATCGACATTGCCCTCCAAGCACGCTCACTATTGGCGCTGGTCTAAGCCCGATAAGGCGGGGCACCGGCCTTGGCACCAATCGTATTCAAGAGAGATTGTCGATGCTTTCGAGCAGCACGGCTTCATCTGGGGCGGACGCTGGCATCATTTCGATACGATGCACTTCGAGTATCGACCGGAGCTAATCGGGCAACGTCGCGAGCCCTGCCGAACAGGAGATGTGACATGCTGACAGAGCTGTCGGAAGCCGAGGCGAGCAGTGAAATTGCTCACATTTTCGCGGAAATCCGGCACCTCTATGCGACGCCCTGGTCTCGTCGATCCATCGCCATCTGGCGACACTGACCAGGCGTGCTTGAATGGGCTTGGGGCGGCGTCGCCGGCTTTCGTTGCGGGCGCAGGAGATGGCTGGGCTGCGGCGCGAAGATGAGGCTGCCGGCGCTGGATCCAATTCCGCAGGAGAGCTCTGGAGGTTTGGGGCGTAAAGCCTGCTGAGATTGCGACCCTCAAGGGCATCGCGCAAAGCTTTACGCGTGTTGCGCCCATCAATCTGGTGTTCGGCGGATTGATCGCGGATGTCCTGCTGGATGCCAAGCGCCCGCCAAGCGGTGGGGGAAGCGTCAGGTCGGGCAGCACACCGTAGGTGCCGCCCGCGCCTTTGCCGAAGCGCCCGCCGCAAATGGTCGTCGCAAGCGCGCTTGCCGACCCACAAGCGCGGTTGCTGGAGCGCTTTCGCTCGGGCCGCGGGGAGACCGCATTCGTGCCGGGGCTCTATCGTATGCTGGCGCATTGGCCCGGTTTGCTGGCGCATTTCGCGGTGGTTCTGGCGCCGCACTTCCGCGGTGGCAAAAAAAACGAAGCTGCTGAGCGTATCCTCTCGGGATCGCGTGACATCGTCGCCGCACTCAGAGGATTGGTGGTGTCCGTCGATGGTGTATCGGCACCGGGCGCGGAGGAAGCGCTTCATCTGCGCGGCATGATCGAGGGTTATCGGGTGACGAGTCCGGAGATGATTTTGTTTGGCCAGCTGATCGATGAGGCTCTGCCGTCGGCACCGTGATGCACTGAAGCCTGGGCCACAGAATGTGCACTGTCCGGCGGCGTCATTGGCCGGACTTGCCCACTTTGTCTGCCACAACGGGTATGACAGGCGACCACACGCCGGTTGGCAGATGGAGCAGCCTCAGGCCGCTGCCGCCAGGTGCTTCGAAATAGACGGCCAGATGGCTGGCGGAAAGCGCGAGATGGCGGACCTGGGCGTTTGGCGGCAGGGGCAGATTGGCGGGCGCGATGGCGCCGGGTGGTGCTGGCGTGGTAGTGGCAAGGGGTGATACCCGGCCGGCTTCGGATTGTGGTTGGGGCTGATTGACGAGATAGACGATGCGCCCGATCACCAGCGCGAAACCGGCCAACAGGATAGCCCCCATGCCGATGACGGCAAACTTGAGCATGCGGATCTGGGAGGCTGTGAACATGTCGCGCGGCGCTGCCTCGGCGGCAGACTGGTGGGGAGCGGGCTCATGTCCTTGCATCGCGACCTCGGTTGCTCTGTCGTCTGTTGGGGGAAGGTGCACCGCTTCAGCGGCCGTGACTTCAGGCCAGCGGCGGCCGGGTTTTCGAAAGCTGGCGCGATGACCGATTTACAGTCGCTTACGGTGCATGTTTCCGAGGACCAGGCTGGCGCGCGGCTCGACCGGATTCTCGCCGCGTGCATTGTGGATCTTTCCCGCTCGCGGCTACAGGCTCTCATCAAGTCTGGGGCGGTCACGGTCGAAGGGCGGACGATATGTGACCCGGGATTGCGGGTCAAACCGGGCGAAACGTATCGCATCGACGTTCCGGAGCCGACGCCGGCGATGCCAGAGCCGGAGGCCATCCCGCTGAAGGTGGTTTTCGAGGATGATCAGATCATCGTCGTCGACAAACCCGCGGGTCTTGTGGTGCATCCGGCTGCCGGGCATGCCTCGGGCACGCTCGTCAACGCCCTCATTGCGCACTGTGGAGACAGCCTTTCAGGGATTGGTGGCGTTCGCCGTCCTGGCATCGTGCACCGGCTCGACAAAGACACCAGCGGCCTTCTGGTGGTCGCCAAGACGGATGCGGCGCATCAGGATCTCTCCGAGCAGTTTCGCCAGCATGGCGCAGACGGCCGCCTCGAGCGTCGCTATCAGGCGCTGGTCTGGGGGTGTCCGATCCGGCCGCGCGGGGTGGTTGATGCGCCCCTACATCGCAGCCGGGCGAACCGCACCAAAATTGCCGTATCCGAGAGCGGAGATGCGCGTCATGCGATCACCCATTTCGAGGTGATCGAGACGTTCAAGGATGCCAAAGGGCAACCGCTGGCCAGCTTGCTCGAGCTGGTTCTGGAAACGGGACGCACGCACCAAATTCGCGTGCACATGGCGCACATCGGTCACCCCGTCCTCGGTGACAAAACGTATGGGGCCGGGTTCGTCACCCGGGCTGCGCGGCTGGGTGCTGATGCGCGTTCAGCGTTGGAGCATCTTGACCGGCAAGCCCTGCACGCGGCACACTTGGCCATCACACATCCCCTGACCCAGCGCCCTCTGGCGTTCCACAGTGATTTGCCGAGCGATATCGCCGGCGTGCTGGAGGCTTTGCGGGGCGTGGGCGTCGCAAATACTTTAAATGATATCAATAAGAAGCCGACGCGCAGGCGTGCGGCGACGGATCGGTCCAAGTCTCTACGTTAATGTTTATTCACTGTTAGTGGAGCCTCGTGATCTGATACCCAGTTCCAAACGTAACGTGATAGACAATGCGCGCTGGTGCCGGCCGAATTTGCGGGCGTCGCGGAACACCATCACAGGGTGGTGAGTTGGGGTGATGGGCACACACGAGAACGTGCATTGTGATTGATGTTCAGCAGGGTTAGAGCATCACCTGCCTCCTGCAGCATGTCGCAGCAGGGGAACGAAGCTCTGAGGGAGCAGCCGGCAGGTCTCCAAGGTAGAGACGAACGCGGCTGAAGGCGACGATGGCTACAAAAGCTCTTCCGACCATTGCTGGCGGCTCAGGCGGTCTGGCGCGGTATCTCGAGGAGATTCGCCGCTTTCCGATGCTCGAGCCCAACCAAGAATATATGCTGGCGAAACGCTGGCAGGAACATCAGGATTCTGACGCCGCTGAGCAGTTGGTGACATCGCATCTGCGGCTGGTCGCGCGCATTGCCATGGGCTATCGCGGATACGGCTTGCCGATCGGTGAGGTGATTTCGGAAGGCAACGTCGGCCTGATGCAGGCCGTCAAGCGGTTCGAGCCGGACAAGGGTTTCCGGCTTGCGACGTACGCTATGTGGTGGATCCGGGCTTCGATCCAGGAGTACATCCTGCGGTCTTGGAGCCTCGTCAAGATGGGCACGACCGCGGCTCAGAAGAAGCTGTTCTTCAATCTGAGGCGGGTCAAAGGTCAGATCCAGGCATTGGAAGATGGAGATCTGAGACCGGACCAGGTCAAGCAGATCGCCACACAACTTGGCGTGCCGGAGGAGGACGTGATCTCCATGAACCGGCGCATGTCGGGCGATGCGCCCCTCAATGCACCGGTGCGGGCCGATTCTGAATCGGGCGAATGGCAGGACTGGCTGGTCGATGACACGCCCAATCAGGAGGAGCAGCTTGCGGAAAGCGAGGAACTGTCTCGGCGCCGGTCATATCTGGCGACGGCGATGAGTGCTCTCAACGATCGCGAGAAGCGCATCTTCGAAGCCCGCCGCCTGCAAGATGATCCCGCCACTCTTGAGGATTTGTCGACGGAGTTCGGAGTGTCACGCGAGCGCATCCGCCAAATCGAAGTTCGCGCGTTCGAGAAGGTGCAACGGGCGGTGCAGAAGTCGGCGCGGGGCGATGAGGTACCGGCGGACTAAGGCCGCCCGACGCTGGGTTTTCCGAGAAGTGCTAGAGCACGACATTTGCGGCGCCGGTCTCAAAAGAGGCCGGCGCTGTTGCTTTTGTGCGAGCAGTTGAAGTCGGTGTTGAACTGCCACCTCATCAACCGCCTCCTGGCCGGAAAAGTCCTAATCGGAAAAAATCGGGGCAAGGGGTGGACACGATGAGCGTCAGCCTGCATACCCCCCAATTGTCGTCCGATAACCAAGATTGGGTAGTCCCGACGATGCAGATGCACAGAAGACTTCTTATGGTCGCGGCGATTTTCGCAGTCGGCTTGCAATCGGTGCCGCTGTCAGCGGCCGAACTCACCGGTACACACAACGACTGGAAGACCTACCGGCACGGTAACGGTCGAGAGCTGATGTGTTTTGCGGTGTCGGCTGCGCAGGAGCAGCAACCTTCCGGCGCTGGGCGGCAGACGCCGCATGTCTACGTTACGGCTTGGCCGAAGCAAGGCGTCAGGGCTGAGATCAGCGTGTTACTGGGGTTCGATGTGAAGCCGAATAGCGATATCACGGTCGATGTCGGTGGCAGTTCATTCAAGCTCTTTGCAGACGGGGACCGAGCCTTCGTCGGGGACAAGGGCGATGAAGAGCAGTTGCTGGCAGCCATGCGTCGGGGACTCAAGATGACGATCGAGGCGACACCGGCAAAAGGCGGCTCGTCCAAGGACGTATATTCCCTTTCAGGTGTGACGGCCTCGGTGCAGGCGATCACGGCGGGTTGTTCGTGAGCGCGTAATCGTGAACAACGCCTGACCTTGCGCGGAACTGGCGCGGGGCTGATGTTGCAAGGCGAAATGCGAACCTTGCAATGGAGTTTTCCCGATGCCGATATTGCGCCTGCTTATTGCAGCAGTGTCCTTGCTCGTTCTTTCCCCGCTCGGGGCTGTGGCCAAGGAATGGTCAGCTGCCGCCCCCTGGTTACAAATTCGAGCCGGTGGCGCCGTGTCTCGAGGCCCCGTGCGCGCGGTGAAGCCATTGCGTCCGGGGGCTGCCGTTTACGAAGTTTGTGATGACCAGATGAAGGTGCTGGCGCGCGGCATCGCGAAAGCCAAGGCGAACGGAAAGTTGTTGATCGTGACGATCGGAGCGACGTGGTGCCCGTGGTGCGCGGCACTGCAGCGGGCGATGCCTGGGCCCGAGTTCTTTGCGCACAAGGGCGACAAGCTGGATTGGCGCGCGACCTTCGATCATATCGAAGTTGTGGTCTCGACCTTGCACAAGGGACGCAACACGATCGTGCGCAGTGGTATGGCGACGGAGCAGTTCTTGCGCGCGCGGTCCGGCGGCGTCGAGATCAAGTCTATCCCGTTCATCGTCGTTCTCGATCCGAACCAGCCCGACCGCGTTTTTGCCCGCAACAGCATGGACATCTCCAACATGGAGACCGGCAAACAAGACATGGCGTTGTTTCGCAAGCTGATCCTCGAAGGCCATGATTTCCTGAAGGGATCGGGCAAATAGCGAGCGCACTGTGCCAAGCCTGCATTCGTGGCGGTGGCCGGCATCGGGCGGCGGCCTTGGTGCCGAGTGCCCTCTTTTGGTTGCAATTGTCGCGGAGCGCACGCATTTGGTGCCATCAAAGGTTGCGGTCCAGGGCTAAGTGCGGTTGCTGATCGGCGCTGCAACCGCTATATGTCCTTCATCCCATTATCATCCGGACCGTCCGGCGAGCCGAAGTTCAACGCGGCGGTCGTCTAAGGAAGTAGCGCCACATGAGCACCCGTGTACCGTTGATGCCGAAGGCCACGGCCGTCTGGTTGGTGGAG
This sequence comes from Hyphomicrobiaceae bacterium, assembly GCA_041397705.1. GTDB lineage: Bacteria > Pseudomonadota > Alphaproteobacteria > Rhizobiales > Hyphomicrobiaceae. Next base: position 38,412 of record JAWKWC010000018.1, on the reverse strand, counting down.
AACACGTCGCTGAGTTTCGAGCAGATAGCTGAGCTTTGCGGTCTGCACAACCTGGAGGTGAAAGGTATTGCCGACGGCGATGTCGCCCAGGGCATCAAGGGGCAGGACCCCATTTCTTCGGGCCAGCTTTCGCGTGAGGAAATCGCCCGCGGGGAAGCCAACGAGCGCCATCGACTGCGGCTGGCCGAGCCCAAATATGAAATGCCGGTGGTCAAGACCAAGCGCGGCCCCCGCTATACACCGGTTTCCCGCCGTCAAGATCGCCCGAACGCCGTACTTTGGCTGCTGCGAAGCCATCCGGAGCTGAAAGACAGCCAGATCATGCGGCTGGTGGGGACGACCAAGCCGACGATTGCCGCGATCCGAGAGCGAACGCATTGGAATTCTGCCAATCTGCAGCCGCAGGATCCGGTGACGCTGGGTTTGTGCTCGCAGATCGATCTGGACGCGGAAGTCAAAAAGGCCTCCAAGCGGGTCGTGGTCAGTGGAGAACAGCCGATGATGCCGGTGGGCGAGCGGGCTGGTACGCTGCTTCCGACCTCTACAACTGTTCCGGGACTCGGTGACCAGCCGGGCATCGACAGCTATCCGGGCAGCGACGCCGATGGTGATGAACACGCCAAGGGAGCTCGTCAGAGCGACGAGGATCAAAAGGTATTCGCTAAACTTCAGCAGCTGACGCGGCCACAAGACGAAGACGATCAGCCCAGCGATGAAGGCCTCGGCGGCGACGATGACGATGCCAAAGGGTCGGATACTGGCGAGTGAATTGGTCGGGTTCTGCCTGGTTCAGCGCCTTGAATCGGGCCGGTCCCTCATGTGCCTGCGAGCAGATTGACAGCGATGTTCGGCTTCGGCCTGATGTCTGACGGCATTTTGATTGCGCTGAATGTTCTCTTCTTATCCCCGGCTGATGGCGGCGTGCCATTATGGCGTTAGAGGGGCGCGGCCATCTGCGCCTCCTCTGTTTGCACTTGATCGGCTAGTTTGCATCGGTTAGCAGACAACAAGCCACGAACTCAGCGCCTTATTGGGGAGATATCATGTCCGTCGACACCTCTGATGGCCATCCTGCCATGGATTATGCGGAGCACCTGAGGACCTATAACGGGGTCCGCAAAGGCTCGGTCGTATTGATCGTGCTGGTGGTGTTGATCCTTCTGGGCATGCTTTTCTTCCTCGTCTGATTTCAGCCCGGGCCGGTTCCCATCCGGCATTTGGGTGCCTGAGACGCGAGAGCGTGCAGCCTGGTGGCTGGCGCGTGATTGTTTATTGGACGGAGATAGCATCATGGTGACGGTAGCCGTCACACCCGAGGCCGATGGCGAGACACGCGCCGCCATATCTCCAGAAACGGTCAAGAAGCTGGTCGGTCTGGGCTGCTCCGTAAAAATTGTTGCCGGTACGGGAAAGCCGTCAGGGCTTTCGGATGAGGTGTTGACCGCTGCCGGAGCTACGATTGTAGGCGGCGTCGTCGAGGCCGTTTCGGGCGCCGACTTTCTGCTCAAGGTGCGGCGGCCAAACGTGGATGAGCTAGGGCAGCTCAAGCCGGATGCGATGGTCATCGCTATGCTCAGTCCGCACGACGACCGGGAAGGACTAGAGGCGCTTGCCGCAACGGGCCGCTCGCTGTTTGCCATGGAGTTCATGCCGCGCATTACGCGTGCCCAATCCATGGACGTGCTCTCCAGCCAGTCGAATCTCGCGGGCTACAAGGCGGTAATCGATGCGGCATCGCTGCTGCATCAGGCGATGCCGATGATGATGACGGCGGCGGGGACGGTTCCTGCGGCGAAGGTTTTCATCATGGGCGTCGGCGTCGCTGGTTTGCAGGCGATTGCGACTGCGCGGCGGCTCGGGGCTATCGTTTCGGCAACGGACGTGCGGCCGGCCACCAAGGAACAGGTCGCCTCGCTCGGCGCCAAGTTTATTGCAGTCGAAGACGATGAATTCCGCGAGGCGCAGACGGCTGCGGGCTACGCCAAGCCGATGTCGGAGGCTTATCAGAAGAAGCAGGCGGAGCTGGTGGCCGGTCATATCAAGACCCAGGACATTGTCATTACCACCGCGCTTATTCCCGGACGGCCAGCACCCCGCCTGATCACTGCCGACATGGTCAAGTCGATGAAGACCGGTGCCGTGATTGCCGATCTGGCGGCCGAACGTGGCGGCAACTGCGAGCTGACCAAGCCAGGTGAAACGGTCGAAGCACACGGCGTGCAGATCTGGGGACCGATCAATCTTGCGGGCACACTGCCGGTCAATGCGACCGCGCTCTACGCGAAGAACCTGATGAACTTTCTGGAGACGATGTTCGATCGCACCAGCAAGGAATTGGCTGTGAACTGGGACGACGACGTCGTCAAAGGTACGCTCGTTGCCAAAGGGGGGCAGATCGTGCACCCCAATCTCGTCGCCAAAGGGAGCTAGCTCGATGCAACGTCATCGCCTTCTGGGCGCGCTATCAAGCTCCGTCTTTCTCGCAGTCGCTTCGCCCGCATTTGCTGCCGGTGGTAGCGAGGTCAGTCCGTTCGTTTACGAGTTGATGGTGTTCGCGATTGCGATCTTCGTCGGGTACTACGTGGTGTGGTCAGTGACGCCAGCGCTGCATACGCCGCTGATGAGTGTGACAAACGCCATTTCATCGGTGATCGTGGTCGGTGCGCTGCTAGCGGCCGGCGTTTCGCTTGTTTCAACCGGCTCCTGGCTTGCCAAGGTGTTCGGCTTTCTGGCGCTGATCATGGCCTCCATCAACATCTTTGGCGGTTTCCTCGTCACGCAACGCATGCTGGCCATGTACAAGAAGAAAGAAAAGCGATGATTTTCGGCCGCAAGCTGCCGCATCGCTTCGGCCCATTTCTGTTTGCCATCCTCACATCCGGCATCATGTCGCTGATCGTGTCGGGCGTGGCAACCTGGAAGGCGCTCGGCCTGATTCCTGGATTTGGTGGGCGATGGCTTGCCGCATGGACCAATGCGTGGCCCATCGCATTCTCCACGCTTCTGGTCGTTGCGCCTTTCGTGCGCACTCTCGTCAGCCAACTCGTCGCATCGCCGCCGGTCGTCCCAGGGCGCCGCGGCAGCAATGGAGCATGAGCCCCATGAAACCCGCCCACCTGCTCTCAGGCGGCTTGTCGGCCGATGCCATCGCGCTCTTGTATCTCGCTGCGGGAGTGCTGTTCATTCTGGCTTTGCGAGGACTCTCGAGTCCTGAGACATCCCGGTCCGGCAATACCTTCGGCATGCTCGGCATGTTGATTGCCATCGTCACCACGCTGGCGCAGATCCCATCGTTGTCGAGCCCACTAACGCTGGCCTTGATCGTTGGTGGGCTTGGAATCGGCGGCGTCATCGGCGCGGTGACGGCGCGGCGCATACCGATGACGGCGATGCCCGAGCTGGTGGCCGCGTTCCATTCGCTGGTTGGACTTGCGGCGGTATTCGTTGCTGCCGGCGCGCTCTATGCGCCTGAGGCCTTTCACATCGGCGTTCCCGGCAACATCAAGGCGGCTAGTTTGCTGGAGATGTCGCTGGGTGTCGCGATCGGTGCCATCACGTTCACGGGCAGCGTCATTGCGTTCGCGAAGCTGTCGGGGCGGATGTCCGGCAAGCCGATTACTTTGCCGATGCGCCATGTGATCAACCTGGCTCTCGGCTTGGGCATCGTCTGGCTGGTCTGGCAATTCTGCATGTCTGGCGGCAGCGCGTTATTGTTCTGGGCCATTACGATTGCCGCGCTGGCTTTTGGCATCTTGATCATCATACCGATCGGCGGCGCGGACATGCCGGTGGTGGTGTCGATGCTCAATTCCTACTCGGGCTGGGCGGCTGCTGGTATCGGGTTCACGCTTGGCAATATCGCCTTGATCATCACGGGTGCACTGGTCGGCTCGTCGGGCGCGATCCTGTCCTACATCATGTGCAAAGGCATGAATCGCGCCTTTCTCTCGGTCATTGCTGGTGGGTTTGGTGGTGAGACGGCAGGGCCTGCCGGTGAAGCGGGCGAGCAAAAGCCCGTCAAGCTCGGCGGTGCTGAAGACGCTGCCTATATCCTGAAGAATGCCCAGAAGGTCATCATCGTGCCTGGTTATGGCATGGCGGTTGCGCAGGCTCAGCATGCGTTGCGCGAAATGGCGGACGCCTTGAAGCGCGAGGGTGTTGAAGTGCGTTATGCCATTCATCCGGTGGCAGGGCGCATGCCTGGACATATGAATGTGCTGCTGGCCGAGGCGAACGTCCCCTATGACGAGGTGTTCGAACTCGAAGACATCAACTCGGAGTTTTCCCAGACGGATGCCGTCTATGTTATTGGCGCCAACGACGTCGTCAATCCGGCAGCCGAAGAGGACAAGTCTTCGCCGATCTACGGCATGCCCGTGCTTCAGGTCTGGAAGGCCGGCACGGTGCTGTTCAACAAGCGCTCGCTGGCATCCGGCTATGCCGGCATCGACAACTCGGTCTTCTATCGCGACAACACCGTGATGGTGCTGGGGGATGCCAAGAAAATGACCGAGGAAATTGGCAAGGCCATGTCGCACTAGTTTCGCGATCGCAAAATTCGTTTCATTCGGTAGCAGCCAGCGAACGAACTTTGCGATCAAAGGGACACGAGCAAAATCATTGGTTTAGTGTGACGCTATTTGTGGAAGTCCGCATGCGGTGGCCGGCGAAAGAATGAAGCTGGCTTCCTAACCGCTACACGAGCGCGGCAAGGCGCCTGCCAACTCGTTGATGTTGCCCTCAAGACCTGGGCTTCGAGGCTGGCGCCTGCGCGGCTGAGAGCAGTTGCGCCATCGGGTGGTGTTTCCATATTGATTTTTCGAGCATAAGTCCGGGGAGCTGCTGTTGGGAATAGCTTTCGTGGCTCGTTCTCCACACCCGACTCGCAATCGTTCAAAATTCGGCCAAATGAAGGCAGTTGTCCCACTTTGGCGGTTGCGTCAGCTCCTCGACCTCACCAGTATCTGCTCAAGGCTGGCTTGGAGCTTCGAGCGGAGGCAGCCCGTTGATCACGGTCAAGTGCATGCAATTGCCTTGGCGGTGTCGAAGCTGAGTTGGTGGCAAGGAACTTTAGCGGCTGGTCGTTCGTTTCGGCGCAGTGGACGCATGGGTTCGTCGCTGGTGACGCACCGGTAAACGAACTGTTTAGGAAGCTGTGGAACGATTGCCTCGTGTAGCTGCGCGGCGCTGCGAATAAGGACGACTTCGCTTGCAGGTGACGTGTCGAAGCTGCGGTTGACCTGATCGGGGGATGGATTCAAACGCTCACGCAGAGCCGCCGAATGGCAGACTGCGAATGCTTTCAAACAATCGGTCCGCAAGTCGGCCTCGCCGGCAGACCGGACAGTTACCTCAACGAACATACCTTTCGGAGCCGAAAGATGAACACTCGCACTCTCCTACGCACCGCACTTGTTGGCGCTGCGCTTGCTCTGGTCGCACCGGTGGCAAATGCGCAGGACTCAGGCTGGTTCTGGGGCGGTACGTCGAACGAAACCGGCGGCGCGGGCCGGCAGACGGTGCGCTTTGACACCAAATTCTCCCCGGCCAGGTGGTCGTAAGCTTCGGTGACCGGCGGCTCTATTACATCGCTCAGCGTGGAGTGGCGCTGAGCTATCCGATTGCGATTCCGCGTGAGCAGAGCCGTTGCGGGCGTGACAAGCGTGACGCAAAAGCGCGTCAATCCGTCCTGGACGCCAACGCCGACGATGATCCGTGAGAATCCGAGATTGCCCCGTTGGGTTCCCGGCGGCCACCCGATGAATCCGCTCGGTGTGCGCGCCCTCTACCTGGGTTCGTCGACTATCGTATTCACGGTACAGACGCCCCTGGACCATCGGCTCGGCGGTCTCCAAGGGCTGCATCCGGATGTACAACAAGGATGTCCTCGACCTCACCCGCGCGTCCACGTTGGCGCCAAGGTCACCGTTACGTGGAACCGTTTCGGCGGTGGTGCCGGTCCGGCCACGCTGACGGACAGCGAGCGGCGTCGGCCCGGTAATCGGACCTACCGCAGGGTGAAGCGGCGCACTGACAAGCGCTCGGCCTCGCATGCGTCTCGCAAGTCGCGTCGGCAGGCGCACCGGGCCATTGCAGCCAACGAGTGAATGCTTGTCGAGACGGCGCGAGTTGTGCCTGTCGGTCAGACGTAAATCACAAAGCGGCGCCTGTGGGCGCCCGTTTTTCGTTGAAGTGAGGGATGACGGCGGTTGAACAGGGGCTGCTCAACCCTTCAGTCGAGGTCGAACTTGTGCTTGTAGTCCTCGGCCAGGGACGGGTTTTGCTGGCTCTTGGACAGAATGCAGTTTCCGATCACAAGGGTCTCCATGTCCGTGCCCATGAAGCAACGAAATGCATCTTCGGGCGTGGCGACGATCGGTTCGCCGCGGACGTTGAAGCTGGTGTTGACCAGCATGGGACAGCCAGTGCGCTGCTCAAACGCTCCAGAAGGGCGGATAGCGCGGTTGGTTTCGCGATGGACGGTTTGATGCGCGCGGAATAGTCGACATGCGTGACGGCCGGTACGGTCGAGCGGGGCACATTCAGCTTGTCGATGCCGAACCGGGCTTTTTCATCGTTGGCCACTGGCGCGCCGGTGCTGCTCGCGAACATCGGCGACCATCAGCATGTAGGGTGAGGGCTGGTCGATCTCCGAACCACTGCGATGCGGCCTCTGCCGTGATCGATGGGGCGAAGGGGCGGAAGCTTTCCCGGTACTTGATCTTCAGATTGAGAGTCTTCTGCATTTCGGGATTGCAGGATCCCCGAGGATCGAGCGGGCGCCAAGGGTACGCGGTCCGAACTCCATGCGTCCCTGAAACCAGCCGACGGCATCGCCGCGCTCGAGTGCGTCGACGGTTTGAGCCAGTGTTGCGCCGTCATCGGCGACCGAGTAACGGGCACCGCTTCTCGTCAACCGGTCCTCGATATCGCCTGCGCGTAGGCGGGGCCCAGATAAGAGCCTTCCATGGCGTCGGTGCCAGCTTTGATGGCGCGGGGTTTGCCTTCGTGCAGGTGGTAAGCGGCATAGGCTGCGCCAAGCGCGCCTCCGGCATCGCCTGCGGCAGGTTGCACCCAGATCTTCTCGAAACTTCCGTCGCGGAGAATTTTGCCGTTAGCGACACAGTTCAGCGCCACGCCGCCAGCCAAGCACAAGTTGGAGATCTTGTAACTGCGAGCAAGATCACGTGTGACCCGCAGCATGATTTCTTTCCGTGACGGCCTGGATCGAGGCGGCAAGATCCATCTCGCGCTGCGTGAGCGGCGCTTCGGCTTGCCGGGGAGGGCCGCCAAATAGATCGTGGAACTTGCGTGACGTCATCGTGAGGCCGGTCGTGTAGTTGAAATAGCTCTGATCGAGCCAAAAACTGCCGTCGGGCCTCAAGTCGATCAGGTGCTCCAGAATCAGATCCTTGAAGCGGGGTTCACCATAGGGGGCGAGGCCCATGACTTTGTACTCGCCGGAATTGACCTTGAAGCCGGTGTAGTATGTGAATGCGGAGTAGAGCAGGCCCAATGAGTGTGGCCAGCGGATCTCGCGCACGGTTTCAAGACGATTGCCGCGTCCGACGGCGACTGACGTCGTGGCCCATTCTCCGACGCCATCCATGGTCAGGACGACGGCCTCTTCGAAGGGCGATGGAAAGAACGCCGAGGCCGCATGACTCTGGTGATGTTCGGCAAACAGCAGTTTGTTGGATTGATCATTGCCCGGCGAGAACGGCATCAGGGCGTTGGCGATATTGGCTTTCTGGAAGAGCTTGTCCTTCAGCCAGATGGGCATGGCCCGCGCGAACTGGCCGAATCCATATGGCGCATTGGCCAAATAGGTTTCGAGCAGCCGCTCGAACTTGAGGAGCGGCTTTTCGAAGAAGACGATCTTGTCCACGTCATCGAGTGACACGCTGCCGGCTTCGAGGCAGTAACGAATCGCATTCTCGGGAAAGCGCTCGTCGTGCTTTCGCCGCGTGAAGCGCTCTTCCTGGGCTGCTGCCACCGGGTGTCCATCGACCAGCAGGGCAGCGGCGCTGTCATGATAGTAGGCGGATAGGCCAAGGATGCGCATGGGACGAACCGTTCCGTTGGTCAGGGGGTGGGCTTGAAACTGGACAGTGTCGGGCAGCCGGCGGCCTAGAACACCGTGTAGATGAACGGGGCGATTGCCGAGCCCTGAGCCAGGACCAGCATGCCGCCGACAAGACCCAATGTGAGGATGACGGGGGCGAGCCACCATTTGCGGCGGGCGGACATGTAAGAAAGGATCTCTTTGGCTAGCATCAGCATGCCATGTCTCCGTGAGGGCAGGTGGACCGGGAACGGGCGGATATCGGGCGCGCTAGAATTGGCGCGTCATGTCGTTTGGGCCGAAGGTCACTTCGGGCACGATCCAATAGCTCTCGCCTGCTTCGTTTGGCCGGCGGCGAAGCGGATCTGATCGGTACTGCATCACCAGCCCAAACGGGATGATGGCTGCCAGGTACATGATCGCCATGGCGACGGGCCCGACGATGCGACCGAGGACGGTCGCCAGTCCCATCCAGGCGATATTGAGCGGGCGGAGAAGATGCGGGGCCAGGACGGCAACGCTGGCCAAGAGGAGCGCGATACCAAGCCCTGTCGCGGCAACAGCCGGTACCGTGCGCCACCAGACGATGGTGGCGATCAGCGAGGCGGCGGCTAGCACGAGACCGGTTGAGCGGTCCGAGGGGAGAGGAATCGCCTTTTCCTCCAGAGATTCGTAGAAATTTGACGCCATTTCCTGTCACTCTCTCGCAATTGTGAGGCTCGTCGTTGACCGCTGCCGGTAGGCCGGGCTATACGGACCCCATGAAGAGCCGCCCTTGGCCAATGCCGGGGGCGGTTGCTCTGTTTGAACGGTGGTAGCCGACTGCGCGTGCCGATTTGGCACATTAGCGTCGGCGACCGCCGCTTTATGGTCACTAGGAACGCAAGGTTCATACCAGCAAGGGAGCCAGGAATGGCCAATACAAAGTCGGCCAAGCGCGCGGCGCGGGTTACTGTTCGCCGTACCGAGGTCAACAAGAGCCGCCGCTCGCAGATGCGGACGCTCGTCCGTGGTGTCGAGGAAGCGCTGGCGTCGGGTGATCAGGGGGCTGCGGCCGCCGCTCTCAAGGCTGCTGAGCCCGCTCTGATGCGGTCGGCCCAGAAGGGGATTTTGCACAAGCGGTCCGCTTCCCGGAAGGTTTCGCGGCTGGCCAAACGCGTCAAGGCCCTTGATCAAACGGGTGGCGGCGCACCGGCCTGATCGAAAATGGGCTGTCAGAGTCTGTTCGTGTTATGGACTCCACGGTCTGCTCGCAGGCGCCCCACAGCTCGATGGCAGGAATGCACGCGAATTTGAGGGGTTAAGACAGAGTCGTGACATGTGGACTTGAGTCCATTCTGGGGCACGACAAACCAATGCAAGCTAAAACGAGATTCAGGGGCGCCCATTTGCGGCGCCCTTTTCTTTGCAAGAGGCGAACGGTGATTGCGCTGTGGATTCAATGATCTTGTCCACAGAAGCCGGATCATCAACAGAGCGCGCAGGCAGCGTCGAGACGTCACATGGCGCGGGCTCGTGTTCCCTCAACTGATTTGCAAAGTGCTTGCCGGGTTCGTTAACGGTCGGTAAATTCATCGGCGTGGGTTGCGGCAATTCCCTCCACCCGACACCGACGTTGGTGTTGGCCTGTGTGAAACACCCAAGTCTGTGCGTAGTTGCAGATCTGGCGCCAGCACTCCCCACAAGCGTCCTTGAGTTGTGCGTAACCCGCGTGGAGTTGTCCCAAGGATTATGGGGCGGTGGGCATGTGGATTTCAGAGTCGGACCCAGCCTTTTTAGGGCAAGGGGACGAACACGCCGTCAGGAGACGTAACGAGTGGCTTTAGAGCAAGTGCCAGTAGTGGAGAATGTGCCTGTGCGTGCCGTGTGGCAACGCTTGGCCGACAACACGCAAGCCGTTCTGATCGACGTGCGGACGCGAGCAGAATGGAGCTACGTGGGGCTGCCGGACCTGACGCCGATCGGCAAGACAGTGCTGACGGTGGAATGGCTCGGCTTCCCCGACAATAAATTGAATGCCGGGTTCGTTGATCAGTTGAGCGCTGTGTTGTCAAAGACCGGCGCCGGCAAGGATAGCGAACTCTACTTTATCTGCCGCTCTGGCGCGCGGAGCCTGTCGGCTGCGCAAGCCATGCTCAACGCAGGCTATTCGCGATGCTTCAACGTTGCCGAGGGGTTTGAGGGACCTCTCGACGCGGCGAGGCACCGGGGAGGGCATAGCGGCTGGAAGGCCGAGGGCCTGCCATGGGTTCAAGGCTGAGTGTTCCGTTGTAAGGAGGGTTTGCGTCGTACGGAACGTAAAATTGCGCTGGCGGCGGAGCTGGCGCAGCGAACGATCCAAGCATGAGGGTGCTGGATCGCCACAGAGTTTTGTTGCGGGGAAATAAAAATGATCGAAGACAAGAATTACGATCCGCGCCTTATTGGGCGAGGAGCGGAGAGGCCGCTGCTGAAGCCGTGTGCACCGGAGGCGCTGGCGAAAAAGTCGAAGCGAAAGCTTTGGCTGTTCAAAGTGGACAGAAGTTGAAAGCCGCCCTCAAAGCACGCCTCGGCGACGACGTTTATTCGAGCTGGTTCGGTGCATTGGAAGTCGACGGATTCGACGGCAAAGTGCTGCGGGTCAGCGTCCCGGTTAAATTCCTGCGCAACTGGATCCAGACGCACTATGCGGAAGCCCTGTTGGCTTGCGCCACACTCGAATTTTCCGGTGTGGAGCGTGTCGAAGTGCTGTTGCGTGAACCCAGTGCACGGGCCGCGACGCCGGTGACGATGGCAAGGGCCACGCCGCAAACGCAAGCGTCGGCTCCGGCGGCATTCGCCGAGGCCGCTGGTCAGCCCTTCGTCGGTGCTCCATTGCCTCAGTCCGGTCAGCGGACGTTGGTCAATGGGCTTGAAGGATCGCCCCTTGACCCGCGTTGCACGTTCGAAAGTTTCGTGGTCGGACCGGCCAACAGAATGGCGCACGCCGGAGCGCAACAGGTGGCCGAAACGGTGTTTGCCGAGCAGCGGGGCTTCAATCCTCTGTTCATTCACTCCAGCGTCGGGCATGGCAAGTCGCATCTTTTGCACGCGATCGCCTGGGAAGCCCGTCGGCGCACCCCCCACGCCAAAGTGCTGTATCTGACCGCCGAACGGTTCCGGTTCTCCTTCGTCGAGGCGCTGAAAGCGCAAGACGCCATGGCTTTCAAGGAGCGGTTTCGCGCCATCGACATGCTCCTGATCGACGATCTCGAGTTCATGACCGGCGAGAAGACCGAGCTGGAATTCGACCACATCATCAATACGCTGCTCGATGGCGGGCGGCAGGTGGTCGTTGCCTCGGCTCGTCCTCCGTCACAGTTGGCGCGGATGAATGAGCGGATGCGCTCGCGTCTGCAGCGTGGCCTCGTCACCGAGATCGGTGCCCTTGATCATGATCTCAGGATCGGCATCGTCGAGCGTCGTGTTCTGGAAAAGAGGACCATGGATCCATCCTTCGAGATGCCTCGGGATGTGATGGAGCTGATCGCCGAAAAGCTGACGGAAAGCGGTCGCGAGCTCGAAGGTGCGGTGACACGCCTTTACGCACAATGGCAGCTCATGCGTATGCCGATTACGCTAGACGGTACGGAGGCCATCCTTCGCGACCTCATGGCCAATGGGGATACGCGCCGGATCCGTATCGAGGACATCTTGCGGACGGTTTCGCGTCACTACGGTGTTTCGCGCGGCGATTTGTTGTCCCAACGCCGGCACCGCTCAGTGGTTTGGCCACGTCAGATCGGCATGTATCTCGCCAAGCAGATGACGGCGCGCTCTCTGCCGGAGATCGGCCGCAAATTCGGCGGAAGGGACCATACAACCGTCCTGCATGCGATCCGGAAGATCGAGAAATCGGTCAACGCAGATGCGCAACTCAAAGACGAACTGGACGAGCTGAAGAAGCAGATCGGGCCAGAGTTGGCAAGCGTGCTGGGCTGATTTCATCGCTGCCTTTTCGTCTGCAATCGCCAGATCATGCCCCGGATCGAGTCCGGGGCATGATTGTTTCCGCCCTTTGATGATGGCCGGCCAAACCCGTCACCGCTTGCACGATGGCGCGCCAGCGCTCGGATCACCAACGCGATGTGCTGGCTTGTGGTCTCACAGGCAAAGGCGTCAGGCAATGGAAAGCAGGGGCATTGGCAGTGGAGCCGCCGTTGTTTCTGGGAGACGTGGCGTGGGACGGGTCTGCCTCGGCTCCAGTCTCACGCGCTGATAGAGCTTGTTGAGTGGGATCTGCATCGGCCACAGGAGACCACGATGGGGGGCCAGAAAGGCGAACAGGCGTTCAATCAGATAGAACGTGATCTGGCGCGAGAGTCCCAAACGCTCGATGTCTCCGGTTGCCTGAGCATGTGCGACGATGAATGCAGCCAGGCGGATCGAGTCTGCGGGTGGCTGGAAGCTTGAGCTGAGGGCATCGGTTTGGGACGCGACGAGTTCCGAGATGCGATAGCGGCTCGGCCGATTGCGAGCCAATAGGCCTGGCAACACGGCAATATGTGTCATTGCGAGGGATGCTGGTAGGCCAGTTGCGTTCCAGTCCGTCCATAGCGCGCTCGCGGCCGCAAGCGTTGCGTCGGCGATACCGCTGTCGCCGAATTTGATGAGGTGCTCCACCAGCCACTCGCCGTTCTCGATCAAGTCTGTTGGCGGGTCTGCCAGGTCGATCGTCATGACGGCCATGCCCGAACCGATCAGACGCAACAGATTTTGCTCAAACTCAGTCGCTAGCACATCACCCCCCAACCCCCACCGTCACCACGCGCCCAGACGTTGCTGTCAATGTTCCAACACCATCTTGGAGGCCTACACTGCCTGAATGGCGTTAACGGACGGTATGCGCTCATGCCGAATTGATACGTCCGTCATGGATTCGTGCATTGAATCACGGGCCATGAGCTGTGATCTTGCGTGATCCGGCCGTGCGATGGTTATGACCTCATGTGGGCGGTTGGCGTTCATTGCCGTGCAGAGGACGTCCTGGCCGTCACCGGAACGGCGTTGGTGGATGGCCCAATTTGCCAAGCGATCCGATGCGCCTGTGGGGCAGAGCACACGACCAAGACATAAGGGGCTGTTTTTTATGACGATGTCGAATGAGCAGATCTGGAAACAGGCCCAAAACCAAGTCCTGCCCTATCTTGCCGCGGCCGGGTTGGCGCTGCCAGGAACCGAGCTGTTCATCAATCAACTCATCGGCTCAGCAGATGCCGCGAGCGTCTCGGAGATTGCTCCCGATGTGTTGGCTGGTGAAGTCCGTGCCGCATTGGATGTCATTGCAACCCGGATGCCGGGTCGGCACAAGGTGTCGACACGGGAGTCGTCCATTGTCCGCGACGGCGTCGTGCTCGACATCGTCAACGACGACATGCCGTTTCTGCTCGACAGCATCCTGGCCGAGGTGCAGGCGCGAGGTCTGGAAGCTCGCCACGTCTTCCATCCCCTCTACAAGACGCACCGCGATGCGCAGGGTGCTTTGCTCGGCATTGACGGATTGGCGGATTCGGCTTGGGGCGATCGACGCCAGGAAAGCTACATTGCCGTCCACATCGGTCCGCAGGGCGGCGCCAGCATGACGGTGCCGCGGCGCGATGAACTGGTGGCTGCCATCTCTGCGATCCTCGACGAGGTGCGGATGGTGGTTGACGACTGGAAGGCGATGCTGCTGCGGCTGGGCAAGGCGATCGAGGAGCTCGCACATGCCAATGTGTCCGTTACCCGCGAAATCCTCACGGAGCAATTGAGCTTCCTCGCCTGGCTGGTCGAAGGCAATTTCACGTTTCTCGGTGCGCGCGATTTCATGCTCGATGGTGCGCCCGAACAGGCCGAATTGGTGACGAGTGATGATGGCGGGCTGGGTTTGCTCCGGGATCCGGATGTGCATGTCTTGCGTCGTGGCGCAAAACTTGTCGCTTTGACACCGGAGGTGCGCCAGTTCTTCCTGTCGCCCGATCCGATCATCATCGCAAAGGCCAACGTTGTCAGTCGTGTGCATCGGCGGGTGCACATGGACTACATCGGCATCAAACACTACCGCCCCGATGGCGCGGTCACCGGCGAGTTGCGGATTGTCGGCCTATTCACTTCGTCAGCCTATACGCATTCACCTCGAACCATTCCTGTGCTGCGTCGAAAGGCCGAGGAGGTGCTGCAGCGTCTGGCCTTGCCTCCCGAAAGTCATGCCGGCAAGGCGCTGGTGAATGTTCTCGAGACTTTCCCGCGCGACGAACTGTTCCAGATCGGTGTCGACGATCTGGCGGACTGGGCATCCGGAATTCTCGATCTCGACCTGCGGCCGCGGATCAGGGTCTTCACGCGTTATGACAGTTTCGATCGTTTCGTGTCGGCTCTGGTGTTTGTCCCGCGCGACCGCTTCTCGACCGATGTTCGGGAACAAATCGGCGAGTTGCTCGCCGAGCGGTTCGGAGGCTACATCGCCGCCTACTACCCGCATTTCACCGATGGTCCGCTGGTACGGGTGCATTTCATCGTGGCCAAACGTACGGGGCAATTGCCGGACGTTGCGACCGCAGATCTGGAAACCGAGATTGGCGGCATAGTCCGGACCTGGAGCGACGAACTGATCTCGGCTTTGTCGCGGGCCACAGGTGAGGGCGGGCGTTTGTCGGCAGCTTACGCCGATGCGTTTCCCGCAGGCTATGCCGAGCAGTTTTCGGCCGAGCGGGCGATCGAGGATATCGAGCGTATCGAGCGGCTCAGTGATGAGTGTCCCGTCGGCGTCGACTTCTACGCGACGGGGGATGGTGCGGGATTGCAGTTGCGGGCTGCGATCTATCGGCTGGATGGGCCGATCCGGCTTTCCGGGCGCGTCCCCTTGATGGAGAACCTCGGCTTCACGGTGATCGAGGAGCGGACTTGGGAACTCAATCCGCGCCTTGCTGGCCGTAGCAGGCTGGTGGTGATGCATGAGATGTTGTTGGAGACGACGTCACGCGAGTTGTTTGCGGAGGATGACACGCTCGACGATCGCCTCGAGGCGACCTTTTTGGCGGTCCTTGACGGGAATGCTGAAAACGACTCCTTCAACCGGCTGGTAACGGTGGCCGGGCTTGGATGGCGGGAGACGGCTGTGGTCCGCGCGGGGGCAGCCTATTTGCGCCAGCTCGGATCCAGCTTCGGTCCACGATACATTGCCGAGACACTGGCGCGTCATCCGGAAGTGGTCCGCGATCTGGTTGCGCTTTTTCGCGTCCGCTTCGACCCAGATCTGGCAACATCCATTGCAGAACGTGTCGAAGCACAGTCGCCGCTGCTGGCGCGGATCGAAGCCGCCCTTGATGCCGTCGAGAGTCTCGATGAGGATCGGATCATCCGGCAAATGCTGGCTGTTCTGCGGGCCACGGTTCGGACCAACTTTTATCAGCGCGGGACGGATGGGGCGGGGCCGGAAGCCCTCGCTTTCAAAGTCGACGGCAGAATGCTGGATCTCGCCCCGGCGCCGCGACCCTTCCGCGAGATCTATGTCGCCAATTCGCGTGTCGAGGGCGTGCATTTGCGGTTCGCGCCAATTGCGCGTGGCGGCATCAGGTGGTCGGATCGCGCTCAAGACTATCGCACCGAGGTCTTGGGGCTTGCCAAGGCCCAGCAGGTGAAGAATGCCGTCATTGTACCTGCGGGTGCAAGGGTGGTTTTCCCAAGAAGCTGCCGCGCAATGGCACGCGGGAGGAGATCCAGGCAGAAGGTGTTGCCGCCTATTCCACCTTCATCTCGGCGTTGCTCGATATCACTGACAACGTGCAGGACGACAAAGTGGTGCCACCGGCGCGCGTCGTGCGCCATGACGGTGATGACCCCTATCTGGTGGTGGCTGCGGACAAGGGAACAGCCACGTTTTCCGATATCGCCAACGCGATTGCCATCAAGCGAGACTTCTGGCTCGGGGATGCCTTTGCGTCAGGCGGTTCGACCGGCTACGACCACAAGGGCATGGGCATCACGGCGCGGGGGGGGTGGGAATGTGTGAAGCGTCATTTCCGTGAGCTCGACTGGGATATCCAGTCGACGCCGTTCACGGTGATCGGCGTTGGCGACATGTCGGGTGACGTGTTTGGAAACGGCATGTTGTTGTCTCCTGTGACACGCCTCGTTGCGGCCTTCGATCACCGACATATTTTTCTCGATCCTTCGCCGGATCCGGCCGTCAGTTTCGCCGAACGGCGGCGCTTGTTCGACATGTCGCGCTCGAGTTGGGCGGACTACGATACCAGCAAGCTTTCGCAGGGCGGCGGCATCTTTCCCCGGTCGGCCAAATCGATCCCGCTTTCTGGTGAGGTTCGTACACTCCTCAAGGTCGACGTTGCGGAGATGGCGCCAAACGATCTGATGCGCGCGATCCTGCAGGTGCATGCGGATCTGTTGTGGTTCGGCGGGATCGGCACCTACATCCGGGCGAGTGGGGAGGCGGATGGCGACGTCGGCGATCGTGGCAACGATGCCATCCGGATCAGCGCATCGGAGCTGAACGTCCGGGTCGTCGGCGAAGGGGCCAATCTCGGCATGACGCAACGCGGCCGGGTGGAAGCGGGCGATCGTGGCATCAAGCTCAACACGGACTTCATCGACAACTCGGCGGGCGTCAATACGTCGGATCAAGAGGTCAATATCAAGATCGCGCTGCGCCCGGCTGTCACGGCGGGCCGGTTGGACATGGCCTCCCGAAATGCGTTGCTCGCGTCCATGACCGACGATGTGGCGGCGGGTGTACTGCGCAACAACTACCAGCAATCACTGACGCTGAGCCTGGCCGAGCGGCGTGGTGTGCGTGATATGGGAGCGCTTGGACGGCTGATGACCGTACTCGAGGCGCGGGGCCTGATCGACCGGCGGCTCGAGTCTTTGCCGGGTCCCAATACCGTCGCCGAGCGGGCGCGGGCCGGCAAGGCGCTGACACGGCCTGAGCTCGCCGTGATCATGAGCTATACCAAGATCGCACTGCTGCACGATTTGCTGGCGAGCGAGGTGCCGGACGATCCCTATCTCGATCACCTGCTGCACAACTACTTCCCGTCCTCGTTGCGTGCGCGCTTTGCGCAGGACATCGCTCGCCACCACCTCAAGCGCGAAATTGTTGCTACCACCCTGACGAACGGGGTCATAAACCGGCTTGGCCTGCATGTGCCTTTGGCGCTCTCAGAGGCCAGCGGACGGCCCATTGCGGACGTCGCTCTTGCTTATATGGCCGCGCGCCGGGCGCTGGGCCTTGCCGACCTGTGGCAGAGGGTGGATGCCCTGGATGGGCGGATTGCAGGGGGGGCGCAACTCGAGATTTACGAGTATATCCGCGAGGCGCTCGTCGTTGCGACGCGCGACATCTTGAGCGATGGTGTGGGAGGGCAGCCGCTGGAGGTGACGGTCGATCAACTTGCTGCTGGCGTTAAATCAGTGAGGGAGGCCAGTGCAGACCTGACGACAAGCTGGATCGCTGCCAGCGCAAAAGAGCTCTATGCTCGCTTCCTGGATGTCGGGGTGCCAGCCGATCTCACTGCTGACCTTGGGGCATTGGCCCTGCTGAGGCGGTCTGCGGGCATCGTGGGCACGGCCAAGCAAGCGGGAGCCGACGTGGTGACGGCGGCGCGGTGTCAGTTGACCTTGTCGGAGATTTTTTCGGTTGATCGGCTTGCCGATCGAGCCGCCGCGCTTGCGCCGACCGACGACTACGAGAGGCTGGCTGGCGCTGGCGCGATTGGCGGACTTGGCAACAGTCTGCGGCGGCTGGCGGTCGCATGTCTGGCGCATGGCCCCGTTGCGAAGGGCGACGATGTGCGAGCGTGGTGTGATGGCATCGGCGACATTGCTCGTCAGACGCGGGCCGATTTGACGGAAATCGCCTCGGGGCGCGAGATGAGTGTCGCCCGGTTGAGCGTGGCTTCGGCTCGATTGGCAGTGCTGGCCGACGCCGTGCGCGTTGGGCAAGGCGGCTGACGAGACGGAGCTATTGCACGCCGTGGCGCAGTTGCCGGTCGCTTTTGGGTGGCAGGAATTCGTCCGGCGGCGGCAAAGCCCTGAAATTCGCCCTTGATGCCAAAGCGAAAGCGCCCTATCCCAGCCGCTCTGAAGAGTTTTCGCTCGAGGCAGGAGAAGAAAGGGCGTCGCTATGGCCAAGGAAAAGTTCGATCGCACCAAGCCGCATTGCAACGTGGGCACGATCGGCCACGTTGACCACGGCAAGACGACGTTGACTGCTGCCTTGACGAAGGTTTCTGCGGACCGGGGCTGGACGAAGACTGCGATCGCGTACGACGAGGTTGCGAAGGCGTCCGAGAGCCAGGGCCGCCGCGACCCGACGAAGATCCTCACGATTGCGACGAGCCATGTCGAGTATGCGACGGAGAACCGTCACTACGCGCACGTCGATTGCCCGGGGCATGCCGACTACGTGAAGAACATGATCACGGGTGCTGCGCAGATGGACGGCGCGATCCTGGTGGTTTCGGCTGTTGACGGTCCTATGCCACAGACGCGCGAGCACATCCTGCTGGCACGCCAGGTTGGCGTTCCCTACATCGTTGTGTTCCTGAACAAGTGCGATGTTGTCGACGACGAGGAGCTTCTGGACCTCGTCGAGCTCGAGGTTCGCGAGCTTCTGAAGCAGTACCAGTTCCCGGGCGACGATGTGCCGGTGATCCGTGGTGCGGCGATCAAGGCGCTGAACGGTGAGAAGGGTCCGCTTGCCGACGAGGCGATCATCAAGCTGTACGAGGCGCTGGACACCTACATCCCGCTGCCCGAGCGCGCCGTCGACCAGCCGTTCCTGATGCCGATCGAAGACGTGTTCTCGATCTCTGGGCGTGGCACGGTTGTGACGGGCCGCATCGAGCGCGGCAAGATCAAGGTTGGCGAGGAAGCCGAGATCGTCGGCATTCGCGACACGCAGAAGACGACGGTTACGGGCGTCGAGATGTTCCGCAAGCTGCTGGATTCTGGTGAGGCTGGCGACAACGTTGGCTGCCTGCTTCGCGGTATCGACAAGGAAGCGGTCGAGCGCGGCCAGGTGCTGTGCAAGCCGGGTTCTGTGAAGCCGCACAAGAAGTTCATGGCGGAAGCCTATATCCTGACCAAGGACGAGGGTGGCCGTCATACGCCGTTCTTCAACAACTACCGGCCGCAGTTCTACTTCCGCACGACGGACGTGACGGGCGTAGTGACGTTGAAAGAGGGCACCGAGATGGTGATGCCGGGCGACAATGCGGAGTTCGCGGTGGAGCTGATCCAGCCGATCGCCATGGAAGAGAAGGTCCGCTTCGCCATCCGTGAGGGCGGCCGCACCGTCGGTGCCGGCGTCGTCACAAAGATCGTCGAGTAGGCTCGATTTGGTCCGATGAGCAGGCAACCGGCTGCCCTGGCGCAGCCGGTTGCCATCGTTGTTTTGGGTTTCGTTCAGTCAGACTCGGTGCCCCCGCTGATGCTTGTCACCACAACCAACGATCTCGCTGGCTACCGCATCGTGCGCCACATCGGGGTGGCGCGCGGTGTGATGTGCGCTCGCGCAATATCGTGGCCGGGGTCGGCGCGTTTCTGCAAACAATCAAAGGTGGCAACATCACGATCTACACCAAGCTCGCTGAGGATGCTCGGGCGGACGCTCACGCACGTTTGATTGCTCATGCCGAAGAGCTTGGCGCGAATGCCATATTGGCGCTCAGGTATGATGCTAACGAAATCAACGCTGGCGTTACTGAAGTGCTGGCCTACGGCACGGCTGTTGTGGTCGAATTGCAGCAGTAGTGTTGCTAAGTGGCAACGATTTGGTAAGTTTTCCCAGACGAGACCCGATTCTCCGGCGCATGACGCTGTCAAGAATTTATTATTGCTTTTCGCTTGTGCGCCGCGGAATGGGGCACTATAAGAGGCGTTCGAACAGCCTGAAAAACGAGGTTCGGCAGCGATGTCGCTTGGCGGAAGCCGTGACGCCGCAACGCCGGATTTATCGGTTGACGGGCGTTTGCTTGTGCAAGCAACCGTTCGCAATCAATGGGTTGGACGCGGTCGCTGTGTGCTTGCCTGAAGGGGTGTAGCTCAATTGGTAGAGCGTCGGTCTCCAAAACCGAAGGTTGGGGGTTCGAGACCCTCCGCCCCTGCCAGCGCGCACATTCAGGCGGGTGGACGAACGAGTGGCAAGGTCTGCGGCGCAGCTTTGGTGGCGTTGAGGACTTCGAGGATAGGTGCAGATGGCAATCAATCCGTTTCAGTTCGTCCAAGAGGTCCGGCAGGAAGTTGCCAAGGTTACCTGGCCGACCTGGAAAGAAATTTGGGTTACGTCGGTGATGGTTTTGCTGATGGTGACGCTGGCAGCCATCTTTTTCACCGTGTCAGACCTCGCGATCGGGACGGTCGTGCGGTGGGTTATGGGTGTCGGCCGATGAATTGCGGGCTGATGTGATTGTGTGAATGGCTTTGCCACCGGTTCGTCCTTGGCGGATGGCAGGCGGGCGGATGAGCAACGGATGCCGGTAGGTGTGTTTTGCCTGCCGAAGCTGGCTGGAGAAGAGGGCCGAATGGCGAAGCGCTGGTACATCGTGCACGCCTACTCGAATTTCGAGAAGAAGGTGGCGGAGCAGATCAAAGAGCGCGCCAAAGCGGCAAATCTCGATCACCTCTTCGAGGAGGTGCTCGTGCCGTCAGAGGATGTGATCGAGGTCAGGCGTGGGCGCAAGGTGCATGCCGAGCGCAAACTTTTTCCGAGCTATGTGCTCGTTAAGATGGAAATGACGGATCAGGCCTTTCTGCTGATCAAGAACACACCGAAGGTGACGGGCTTCCTCGGCTCCGACAACAAGGCGGTGCCGATTTCCGAGGACGAAGCCAAGCGGATCCTGAACCAGGTGCAGGAAGGTGTCGAGCGGCCCAAGCCGTCGGTGACCTACGAGGTCGGCGAGCAGGTCAAGGTGTCCGACGGCCCGTTCGCCTCGTTCAGCGGCCAGGTCGAAGAGGTCGACGAGGAGCGCGCACGGTTGAAGGTCGCGGTGATGATTTTCGGACGCGCGACAAGGGTCGACCTGGAATTCGGTCAGGTGGAGAAGACGGCAGGCTAGGCCGCGAATTCGAATTGGTGCGTGGTTGACCGAACGGTCGCTGCGCATTTCGTAGTGCCAGTGACCAGCATACCGGGAACTGGTGCAGCAAGTGCGGGAGGGCCGCCAGCCCGTTGACCGCTAACCCTGGGGAGAGACCCTCCCCGCCAACCATGCCACGGATGTGGCTAGGGGAACCAGATGGCGAAGAAGATAGACGGTTTCATCAACTTGCAGGTGCCCGCTGGCGCCGCCAATCCGGCACCGCCCATCGGTCCGGCGTTGGGTCAGCGCGGCGTGAATATCATGGAATTCTGCAAGGCGTTCAACGCCAAGACCAAGGACATGGAACAGGGCACGCCCATTCCTGTGAAAATCACGGTCTTCACGGATCGCTCTTTCACGTTCGAAATGCGGATGCCGCCGGCGACGTTCTTGATCAAGAAGGCCGCAGGTATGAAGCCGACCGGCAAGCCTGGTTCGGGTTCGAAGGAGCCGGGCCGCATCGTTGCGGGGCAGGTGACCATGGCGCAATTGCGCGAGATCGCCCAGACGAAGCTCAAGGACATGAACACCGGGGATGTCGAAGCTGCGGCTCGTACGCTCGCTGGCTCCGCCCGCTCGATGGGCCTCACGGTGGTGGAGTAAAGCGCCATGGCAATTGCACCTGAGAAGATCAAGCAGACCCGGTTGGCTGGTGGCAAGCGTCTTGCTGCCCTGCGGGAAACGGTCGACGTCAACAAGGCCTATCCGATCGAAGAAGCCGTGCAGGTCGTGAAGTCCTGCGCCAAGGCGAAGTTCGATGAGACGATCGAGATCGCGATGAACCTCGGCGTGGATCCCAAGCATGCCGACCAGCTGGTGCGTGGGGTGTGTCTGCTGCCAAATGGTTCCGGCAGGACGCTGCGTGTTGGTGTGTTCGCGCGCGGACCCAAAGCCGATGAGGCCAAGGCAGCTGGCGCAGATGTCGTTGGCGCCGAGGATTTGGTGGAACAGGTCCAGAAGGGCGTGATCAACTTCGATCGCTGCATCGCGACGCCGGATATGATGGGTCTCGTCGGTCGTCTCGGCAAGATCCTGGGCCCGCGCGGCCTGATGCCGAACCCGCGGGTTGGCACGGTGACGATGGATGTCGCCACGGCGGTTGCCGGTGCCAAAGGTGGCGCGGTGGAATTTCGCGTGGAAAAGGCCGGGGTCATCCATGCCGGTGTCGGCAAGGCGAGCTTCAATGACGCGGCCCTGGTCGAAAACATCAAGGCGTTCGTGGACGCGGTGGTGCGCGCCAAGCCGCCAGGTGCCAAGGGAACCTATGTGAAAAAGGTGTCGCTGACGTCAAGCCAGGGCCCCGGCGTAAAGGTGGACAGTTCGACCGTGGTGAGCGCGGCGGCGCAGGCCTAAGGTTGAGGGCGAAGCGCGCCAATTCGGTCGGTCTGGCCGAATGGGTGGTGTGCCGATGCAGCTTTGGAGGTGTTTGAACAGTGGGCAGGAGCGATGCGCTCGTAGTGAGGCCGGGTGGCCAAGCGGTGCGTTTCGACCTGCCTGACGAATCCGGAGCCAATGGTGCTCCGGAGTGGCGAGCTGGAGATATCCGGTTTGTCACGACCTGTCCGAGACTGCAGGTGCCGGCCCTCAGGGTCGGCTTGAACCGTTTGGGCCTGCAGGAGATGGGAGACGGAATTGACGATGGCATTGCGCCCTGGTGGCAGGTGTCTGACGTCGGTTTGAGCCTCTTCGGGTCGCACCGTGCCGGCATTCGGCGCGGGCGGACAGGAACCGAGCCGCCGCGCATTGGTCGAGACCGGGCGTGGCATGGTGCAACCCTGCAAGGCGCCCCTGAACGGGCCGCCTCGCAAGTGAGGGAGTAGTAAAACGTGGATAGAGCCGCGAAACGTGAGCTCGTCACGCTGCTTCACGGCGTGTTCCAGGACACGGGCGTGATCGTCGTGGCGCGCAACGACGGACTCGTGGCTGCCCAATCCGCCGAGTTTCGCAGTCGTGTCAAAGCGGCTGGAGGCACGGTCAAGGTGGCCAAGAACAAGTTGGCTGCGCTGGCACTCAACGGCACTGACGCCGAAGGCATCAAGGAATTTCTGAAAGGGCCGACCATTCTGGCCTACTCGAAAGACCCGATCGCCGCGGCAAAGACGGCCGTCGCCTACGCCAAGGATAACGACAAGCTCGTGATCCTCGGTGGTGCGATGGGAAAGACCGTCCTCGATGCCAAGGGTATCCAAGCGCTGGCCGATTTGCCGTCGCTCGACGAGCTCAGAGGCATGATCCTCGGTGTCATCCAGGCACCGGCGGCCAAGCTTGTGCGCACGTTGAACGAGCCGGGCAGCGCACTTGCGCGTCTCGTCAAGGCGCGGATCGATAAGGAGGGCCAAGCCGCATAGGCCCGACCGCAACCGCGGCAGGCGCATTGCGACTGGCGCTTTGGTCCGTAAGGGGCGGTGCTCCGCTTCCCGTGACGAACAAAGCTACAAACTGACAAAAGCTTCAAACCGATAGGTAGTAAAATGGCAGACCTTACCAAGATCGCAGACGATCTTTCGCAGCTCACGATCATCGAGGCCGCCGAGCTCATCAAGATGCTCGAGGACAAGTGGGGCGTCTCCGCTGCAGCCGCAGCCGTCGCCGTTGCCGCTCCGGGCGCCGGCGCCGCAGCCGCTGCACCGGCCGAAGAGCAGACCGAGTTCACGGTTGTTCTGCTTGCAGCCGGCGACAAGAAGATCAACGTCATCAAAGAGGTCCGTGCCATCACCGGGCTCGGGCTGAAAGAGGCGAAGGATCTCGTCGAGGCCGGCGGCAAGGCCGTCAAGGAGGGCGTCTCCAAGGACGATGCCCAGAAGTTCAAGAAGCAGCTTGAGGACGCAGGTGCTCAGGTCGAAGTGAAGTAATTCTGTTGCAGGATGAGGAGGCTGGCGCTTGGGAATGGCGGCGAAAACCGCACTGTCCCGCCGCTGGCTTCCTCTCCAGGCATCCAACGGCTTTCCAAAGACCCGGCAGCGGGTTTTCGGCAAGCCGTAAGGCGAGACGAAACTTAACGCGAGTAGAGAGGATCGAGGATAGAGAGCAGGGCAGTCGTTGCCACTCGCTATCCCCTACTCCCTACTCCCTCCCTCAAGGAAGGAGTGGACATGGCTCACACGTTCACCGGCAGGAAGCGCATCCGCAGGAAATTCGGCTCCATCGGCGAGGTTGCGACCATGCCGAACCTGATCGAGGTGCAGAAGAGTTCCTACGATGACTTCCTGATGGTCAAGGAGCCTGTCGGCGGGCGGCCTGAGACCGGGTTGCAAGCCGTGTTCAAGTCGGTTTTTCCGATCTCGGATTTCGCCGGGAAATCAACTCTTGAATTCGTGCGCTACGAGTTCGAAGCGCCGAAGTTCGATGTCGAAGAATGCCAGCAGCGCGACATGACCTATGCAGCGCCGCTGAAGGTGAAGCTGCGTCTGATCGTGTTCGATGTGAACGAGGAGACGGGCTCGCGCTCCATCAAGGACGTCAAGGAGCAGGACGTCTACATGGGCGACATGCCGTTCATGACGTCGAACGGTACGTTTGTGATCAATGGCACCGAGCGTGTGATCGTCAGCCAAATGCATCGCTCCCCGGGCGTGTTCTTCGATCACGATCGTGGCCGTACGCATGCCTCGGGCAAGCTGTTGTTCGCAGCCCGCATCATTCCTTACCGCGGCTCGTGGCTCGATTTCGAGTTCGATGCCAAGGACATCGTCTATGTGCGCATCGACCGTAAGCGCAAGCTGCCGGTGACGACGCTGCTCTATGCCTTGGGTCTCAACGACGAAGAGATTCTCGAGACCTTCTACGAGACAATCCCGGTCAAGCGCGTCAAGGGCGGCTGGACGATGCCGTACCGCGCCGAGAAAATGCGCGGCACGACGCCGATGACGGATGTCGTCGATGCGCGTTCCGGCGAGGTTGTCTTGAAGGCAGGCGAGAAAGTCGCTGCACGGCGTGCACGCGAGTTGGCCGAGTCTGGCCTGAAGGACATCCTGGTCGGCACAGAGGAGCTGGCAGGAAAGTACCTCGCAGAAGACATCGTCAATCTCGAGGATGGCCGCATCTACGGCGAGGCTGGCGATGAAATCGATGCCAAGCTGATTGCATTGCTCGAGGAGGTGGGGACAAAGAATTTCCCGATCCTCGATATCGATCACGTCAGCATTGGTGGCTACATCCGCAATACGCTCAATGTCGACAAGAGCTCCAATCGCGAGGAAGCCCTGCTCGACATCTACCGTGTCATGCGTCCGGGTGAGCCCCCGACGCTGGAGGCGGGGGAAGCGCTGTTCCATGGTCTGCTGTTCGATCCTGAGCGCTACGACCTGTCGGCCGTCGGTCGCGTGAAGATGAACATGCGTCTGGACTTGAAGTGCGAGGACACCGTCCGCGTGCTGCGCAAAGAGGATATTCTTGCGGTCGTCAAGACTCTGGTCGATCTGCGCGACAGCAAGGGTGATATCGACGACATCGATCATCTCGGCAATCGCCGGGTCCGTTCGGTCGGTGAGCTCATGGAGAACCAGTATCGCATCGGTCTGCTGCGCATGGAGCGTGCGATCAAGGAGCGCATGAGCTCGGTCGATATCGACACGGTGATGCCGCAGGACCTGATCAACGCCAAGCCTGCGGCAGCGGCTGTGCGCGAGTTCTTCGGTTCTTCGCAGCTCTCGCAGTTCATGGACCAGACGAACCCACTCTCCGAGATCACGCACAAGCGCCGCTTGTCGGCACTTGGGCCAGGCGGTCTGACGCGCGAGCGTGCCGGCTTCGAGGTGCGCGACGTACATCCGACTCACTATGGCCGGATCTGTCCGATCGAGACGCCGGAAGGGCCGAACATCGGTCTCATCAACTCGCTGGCAACGTTTGCGCGCGTCAACAAGTATGGCTTCATCGAGAGCCCGTATCGGCGTGTCAAGGACGGTCGCCTCATGGACGAGGTCGACTATTTGTCGGCCATGGAGGAGATGCGTCATCACGTTGCCCAGGCGAATGCCGATGTGGATAGTGAAGGTCGCCTGATGGAGGACCTGATCACCATTCGTCACAATGGTGATGTGTTCCTGGTTCCGGCTGATCGCGTCGATTACATCGACGTCTCACCGAAGCAACTTGTGTCCGTGGCTGCCGCGCTGATTCCATTTCTCGAGAACGACGACGCCAACCGGGCGCTCATGGGCTCGAACATGCAGCGCCAGGCGGTGCCGCTGATCAGGGCCGAGGCGCCACTTGTCGGAACCGGCATGGAAGAAGTGGTTGCGCGTGATTCAGGTGCTGCCATCGCGGCTCGCCGTACCGGTGTGGTCGATCAGGTCGACGCCACCCGCATCGTCGTGCGTGCTACCGAGGAGACTGATCCGTCCAAACCCGGTGTCGACATCTATCGCCTCCGCAAGTTCCAGAGGTCCAACCAGAACACTTGCATCAACCAGCGCCCGCTGGTGAATGTTGGCGATCGCGTCAACGCTGGCGAGATCATCGCTGACGGGCCGTCGACGGATCTGGGCGATCTGGCGCTTGGCAAGAACGTGCTCGTCGCGTTCATGCCGTGGATGGGTTACAACTTCGAGGACTCGATCCTGCTCTCGGAGCGTGTCGTCAGCGAGGACATCTTCACGTCCATTCACATCGAGGAATTCGAGGTGATGGCCCGTGACACCAAGCTCGGTCCGGAAGAGATCACGCGCGATATTCCCAACGTGTCGGAAGAAGCGCTGAAGAACTTGGACGAAGCTGGCATCGTCTACATCGGTGCCGAGGTGCAGCCGGGCGACATCCTTGTCGGCAAGATCACACCGAAGGGTGAAAGCCCGATGACGCCGGAGGAAAAGCTTCTCCGCGCCATTTTCGGTGAAAAGGCGTCCGACGTGCGCGATACGTCGCTGCGTCTGCCGCCGGGCGTCGCCGGTACCATCGTGGAGGTTCGCGTCTTCAATCGTCACGGCGTCGACAAGGACGAGCGTGCGATGGCGATCGAGCGTGAGGAGATCGAGCGTCTCGCCAAGGACCGCGACGACGAGCTGCAAATCCTCGACCGCAACGTCTACGGCCGTCTCAAGGACGCGTTGATGGGCCAAGAGGTTGCCAAGGGGCCGAAAGGTGCACGCAAAGGCACCAACATCGATGACGCCATCCTCGACGATATTCCCAGGAGCCAGTGGTGGGAGATCGGCCTCAAGGACGAGCGCGCGATGGCTGCGGTGGAGGCGATCCAGAAGCAATACGAAGAGGCGAAAAAGGGCCTCGAGCGTCGCTTCGTCGATAAGGTCGATAAACTGCAGCGTGGAGACGAGCTGCCTCCCGGCGTCATGAAGATGGTCAAGGTCTTCGTCGCCGTGAAGCGCAAGATCCAGCCCGGTGACAAGATGGCGGGACGGCACGGTAACAAGGGTGTCGTGTCGATGATCGTGCCGTGCGAGGACATGCCATTCCTCGAGGATGGTACGCACGTCGACGTCGTGCTGAACCCCCTCGGCGTGCCAAGCCGCATGAACGTCGGGCAGATCCTGGAGACGCATTTGGGATGGGCCTGCCGCGGTCTGGGGCGTGCCATCGACCAAGCCCTGGAGCAGTATCACGCCTCGGGCGAATCCAAGGCTGTGCAACAGACGCTGTCGAACATCTATGCCGGCAACAAAGAGGTTGATGATCTGACGGAAAGCGAAAAGATCGCTCTCGCCCGGCAGATGCGGAATGGTGTGCCCATCGCGACGCCCGTGTTCGATGGAGCCCGTGAACCGGACATTGTCGAAATGCTGAAGCAAGCCGGGTTCGACTCGTCGGGTCAGGTGACGCTGTTCGACGGCCGAACGGGCGAGCCGTTCGATCGTAAAGTGACGGTCGGATACAAGTACGTGCTGAAGCTGCATCACCTTGTCGACGACAAGATTCATGCGCGTTCGATTGGCCCGTACAGTCTCGTGACCCAGCAGCCACTTGGCGGTAAGGCGCAGTTCGGTGGCCAGCGGTTCGGCGAAATGGAGGTCTGGGCGCTCGAAGCTTACGGAGCGGCTTACACCTTGCAGGAAATGCTGACCGTCAAATCGGACGACGTGGCCGGCCGGACGAAAGTCTACGAGGCCATCGTTCGCGGTGATGACACTTTCGAGGCCGGCATTCCGGAAAGCTTCAACGTGCTCGTCAAGGAAATGCGGGCACTCGGCCTCAATGTCGAATTGGTCAATACCGAGCTGCCGCCACCGATCGAGGACGACGGTGGTGATCCACTCGGTGAACCGAGGCCGCAGTTGCCGCCTGCCGCTGCGGAATAAACAAGTCAGCGGACGCCCGTCGCGCATTCGGGCGTCCGCCATCATGAGCAGTTCGGCCGCATGCGGCCGCAAGAGTCCTGGACGCAAGAGGCGCCCCCATTACGGAGAGAGCCGATGAACGAGATCACCAATATCTTCAAGCCCCAGGTCCAGATTCCGACCTTTGACCAGATCCGCATCTCGATCGCCAGCCCAGAGGACATCGCGTCCTGGTCGTTCGGTGAGATCAAGAAGCCGGAGACCATCAACTACAGGACGTTCAAACCCGAGCGTGACGGGCTCTTCTGCGCGCGCATTTTCGGGCCGATCAAGGACTACGAGTGCTTGTGCGGCAAGTACAAGCGGATGAAGTACAAGGGCCTCATCTGCGAAAAGTGCGGCGTCGAAGTGACGTTGGCGAAAGTGCGACGCGAGCGCATGGGGCATATCGAGCTGGCGGCACCTGTTGCCCACATCTGGTTCCTCAAGTCGCTGCCGAGCCGGATCGGCCTGCTGCTCGACATGACGCTCAAGGATCTCGAGCGGGTGCTCTATTTCGAGAACTATATCGTCATCGAGCCTGGCATCTCGCCGTTCAAAGAAAAGCAGCTGCTGTCCGAGGAGCAGTACATCGAGGCCATCGAGGAACACGGGCAGGATAGCTTCACAGCCGGGATCGGCGCAGAGGCCATCCGCGAGTTCCTGACGGGCATGGATCTCGAGCAGATTCGGGATGACCTGCGTCGCGAGATCGCCGAGGCCACGACCGAACTCAAGCCGAAAAAGCTTGCCAAGCGTCTGAAGGTCATCGAGGCGTTCATCGAGTCGGGCAACCGGCCCGAATGGATGATCCTGACCCACGTCCCAGTGATTCCGCCCGAGCTGCGGCCGCTGGTACCGCTGGATGGCGGCCGTTTCGCCACGTCCGATCTCAACGACCTCTATCGTCGCGTGATCAACCGCAATAATCGTTTGAAGCGGCTCATCGATCTCAGGGCACCTGACATCATCATTCGCAACGAGAAGCGGATGCTGCAGGAAGCCGTCGATGCGCTGTTTGATAACGGGCGTCGCGGTCGTGTGATCACGGGTGCCAACAAGCGGCCGTTGAAGTCGCTTGCCGATATGCTGAAGGCAAGCAGGGCCGCTTCAGGCAGAACCTGCTTGGCAAGCGCGTGGATTACTCCGGCCGCTCCGTTATCGTGGTCGGGCCTGAGCTCAAGTTGCACCAGTGTGGCCTGCCGAAGAAGATGGCGCTCGAGCTTTTCAAGCCCTTCATCTATGCCCGCCTCCAGACGCTGGGACAGGCGGCGACTGTGAAGCAGGCCAAGAAATTGGTCGAGAAGGAGAAGGGCGAAGTTTGGGACGTGCTCGATGAGGTGATCCGCGAGCATCCCGTTCTGCTCAATCGTGCGCCGACGCTGCACCGGCTGGGCATCCAGGCGTTCGAGCCGACGCTGATCGAGGGAAAGGCTATCCAGCTGCATCCGCTGGTTTGTGCTGCCTTCAACGCCGACTTCGACGGCGACCAGATGGCTGTGCACGTGCCGTTGTCGCTCGAGGCGCAGCTCGAAGCCCGCGTGCTGATGATGTCGACGAACAACATCCTGCATCCGGCAAACGGTTCACCGATTATCGTGCCGTCGCAGGATATCGTCCTCGGTCTCTATTACGTTTCGCTGTTGCGGGAAAATGAGCCTGGACAGGGCATGCTGCTTGGCTCCATTGCCGAGGTGCAT
Organism: Hyphomicrobiaceae bacterium; assembly: GCA_041397705.1. Classification (GTDB taxonomy): domain Bacteria; phylum Pseudomonadota; class Alphaproteobacteria; order Rhizobiales; family Hyphomicrobiaceae. The sequence continues at coordinate 8,276 of JAWKWC010000018.1, read as the reverse complement.
CACGCTCTGGCCTCGGGATCGGTCACCTTGCACGCCAAGGTCAAGGGGCGGGTGACCAATGTCGATATGGATGGCGCGGAGCATACCGAGGTCGTTGAGACAACACCGGGACGCATGCTGCTCGGCGAGTTGCTGCCCCGTACGCCGGGTGTCCGTTTCTCGCTGGTCAATACGCTGCTGACCAAGAAGGCGATCTCCGGACTGATCGACGCCGTCTACCGCAATTGCGGGCAGAAGGAGACAGTGATCTTCTGTGATCGCGTAATGGGCCTGGGCTTCTATCACGCCTTCAAGGCGGGTATCTCGTTCGGCAAGGATGACATGCTCATCCCCGACACGAAGACCAAGATCGTGGCGGAGACGACCGAGCTCGTGCGCGAGTTTGAGACCCAGTACAACGACGGTCTCATCACGCAGCTGGAGAAATACAACAAGGTCGTCGATGCCTGGTCGAAGTGCACCGACCAGATCGCCAAAGAGATGATGGATCGCATCTCGGCCTCGCATATGGATGAAAAGACCGGCCGCGAGAAGCCGATCAATTCGATCTATATGATGAGCCACTCGGGTGCGCGTGGTTCGCCGACGCAGATGAAGCAGCTTGCTGGCATGCGTGGTTTGATGACCAAGCCTTCGGGCGAGATCATCGAGACGCCGATCATCTCGAACTTCAAAGAAGGTTTGTCGGTGCTCGAGTACTTCAACTCGACGCATGGTGCGCGCAAAGGCCTTGCGGACACGGCGCTGAAGACGGCCAACTCTGGTTATCTGACGCGTCGTCTCGTCGACGTGGCTCAGGACTGCATCATCACGGAGATCGATTGCGGCACTGATCAGGGTCTCAACGTGCAGGCTGTGGTTGATGCCGGCACGGTGATCGTTCCGTTGTCGGCGCGTGTCCTTGGCCGTACGGCGGCGGAGGATGTTATCGATCCTGTCACGCGTGAGGTTATCGTGCCGGTCGGTCAGCTGATCGAGGAAGCACACGTCGAGGCCATCGAGAAGGCGCAGGTGCAGGAGGTGCGGATCCGGTCCGTGTTGACGTGTGAGACCGAGACCAGCGTGTGCGCCAAGTGCTACGGACGCGATCTTGCCCGGGGCACGATCGTCAATATCGGTGAGGCGGTGGGTGTTATCGCTGCCCAGTCGATCGGCGAGCCGGGCACGCAGTTGACGATGCGAACCTTCCACATTGGCGGTGTTGCGCAGACCGTTGACCAGTCGTTCATCGATTCCAACTTCAACGGCCATGTCTCGATCCGCAATCGTAACATGGTCCGCGACAGCCAGGGTCGATTGGTGGCGATGGGCCGCAACATGGCCATTGTCATTGTCGATCAGGGCGGTAAAGAGCTTGCGACGCATAAGATCGTCTATGGCGCACGCCTGCATGTCGATGATGGTGACGAGGTCAAGCGCGGGACACGATTGGCGCAGTGGGATCCCTACACCCGACCTGTGCTGACGGAAGTCGACGGCGTCGTCGATTTCGAGGACATGGTGGATGGCATCTCGGTGAAGGAGCAGACCGACGAGGTCAAAGGCACCACCAATCGCGTCGTCATGGATTGGCGTGCCAGCCCGCGTGGCAGCGACCTCAAGCCAGCCGTTGTTGTAAAGGACAAGAAGGGCGGCAAGCCGATTAAGCTCCAGCGCGGCGGCGATGCCCGCTACCTGTTGCCGGTTGAAGCTGTGTTGTCCGTCGACAGCGGTGCCGAGGTCAAGGCGGGCGACGTGCTCGCACGTGTGCCTGTGGCGTCGGCCAAGACGGGCGACATCACGGGCGGTCTGCCGCGCGTTGCCGAGTTGTTCGAAGCACGTCGTCCCAAGGATCACGCCATCATCGCGGAGGTTTCAGGAACGGTCGAGTTCGGCAAGGACTACAAGAACAAGCAGCGTGTGGCCATCAAGCCGGACGACGAGAGCTTGTCACCTGCGGAGTATCTCATTCCCCGGGGCAAGAGCTTGGCTGTGCAGCATGGCGACCACATCGAGAAGGGCGACTTCGTTTACGACGGTCATCCAGCGCCGCACGATATCCTTGCCATCAAGGGCGTTGAGGAGCTTGCCCGCTATCTCATCAAGGAGATCCAAGACGTCTATCGTCTGCAGGGCGTGACGATCAATGACAAGCACATCGAGGTCATTGTGCGTCAAATGTTGCAGAAGGTAGAGATCGAGGATGCTGGCGACAGCGAGTTCTTGAAGGGCGAGCAGGTCGACCGTATCGAGATGGATCATCGCAACTTGGTGCTCGAGAAGGCCGGCAAGCGTCCTGCATCGGGTAAGCCAGTGCTGCTTGGTATCACCAAGGCCTCACTGCAGACCGATTCGTTCATCTCTGCAGCTTCCTTCCAGGAGACGACGCGGGTTCTCACCGACGCCGCTGTCAATGGCAAGGCCGATACGCTCGATGGTCTCAAGGAGAACGTGATCGTCGGTCGTCTTATTCCTGCGGGGACAGGCGGCATGTTGCGTGAGTTGCGCAAAATTGCCGGCAAGCGCGACGATTTGATTGCGAAAGAGCAGGCTCGCGCGGATGCTGATCAGTCGCTGGCTGGTCCTTCTGACGATGGGGCGCCGGTTCGCCGCAGGCGCCGCACGACGGAAGAGGCGGCCGAGTAGGCGCTTCTTTACGACATCTGATGCAGAGACAATTCATGCTAAGCGGCCACCTTCGGGTGGCCGTTTTGGCTCTGAAATAGAGCGAATCACGCCCCTGGAATTCGTGGCCTCCGGTGGGCGAGAATGCTACCCGTCCTGTGGCCCTTTCGTTATCTTTATTGGCTTGTTGGAAGCGATCGTTTTTTTTTGCTGCTTCGGCCTTGGTTGTGTTGACCTTTACGTAGGAACTCTATAGGTTGCGCCAACTCTCACGGTTGGCTGTAGGCCTCTGGCGGCTCGTTTCGCCGAGATTCTGTCCTAAACGCTGCCGTCTCCAAGCAGAGGACAATTCGGGACCATGATCGCTGCGCTCCTCAGGGGCGTGCGGTCCTCTGGCACGCGAAGCCGGGCTCTCGAAAGAGAAGCTGGGCTCGGTTGGTTTTGGCGAACGCTGCAAAATTGTGAAGCAGCGTGACCGAGGTGGACAGGGCGAATGCCGACGATACAGCAATTGATCCGGAAGCCCCGCATTAGGCCGAAGGAGCGGAACAAGGTTCCGGCTATGGAGGCTTGCCCGCAAAAGCGTGGCGTGTGCACGCGCGTCTACACGACGACGCCGAAGAAGCCGAACTCGGCGCTCCGTAAGGTTGCCAAGGTGAGGTTGACGAATGGCTTCGAGGTCATCGGGTACATCCCGGGCGAAGGCCATAATCTGCAGGAGCACTCGGTTGTCATGATCCGTGGCGGTCGTGTCAAAGACTTGCCGGGTGTGCGCTATCACATCATCCGCGGCGTCCTCGACACGCAGGGTGTGGCCAATCGCCGGCAGCGGCGCTCGAAATATGGCGCCAAGCGACCGAAGTGATCGGTCAGTGATTTGGTTGCTGCGTGATGCAGCGTAAGAATCGGTCCGAAGCCCGGTAGCCAACTTTGCCGGGCACGCGATCAAGCGGAAGGGATAGGGGCGCTCCCCGGCTTGTAGGTCTGGCCAGTCATTGGCGGGATTTGAAACCAGCAGCGGGGCGTACCTCCAGGGAGTTCAAGCGATGTCTCGGCGGCACAGGGCACAAAAGCGGGAGATCAACCCCGATCCGAAGTTCAATGACCTTGTTATCTCCAAGTTCATGAACTCGATCATGTACGAGGGAAGAAGTCTGTTGCGGAGAACATCCTGTATGGCGCGCTCGATCGCATCCAGGATCGGGCCAAATCTGATCCGGTGCCGCTGTTTCATCAGGCGCTGGAAAATGTGATGCCAGCCGTGGAAGTGCGTTCGCGCCGTGTCGGTGGTGCAACTTATCAGGTGCCGGTCGAGGTTCGCACTGAGCGGCGGCAGGCGTTGGCCATTCGCTGGCTTATCGCTGCAGCGCGTAGCCGCAACGAGAATACGATGGAAGAGCGCTTGTCGGCAGAGCTTCTGGATGCTGCCAACAATCGTGGAACGGCAGTGAAGAAGCGGGAAGACACGCACAAGATGGCCGAGGCCAATCGCGCGTTCTCGCATTATCGCTGGTAAATCCCTTTTGAGGGGTGCCGTACGGTGGGCGGAAGTGTTGCCACCGAAGCACGAAGACGGCGTGACTGCAGCATCGCAGTGAGGCGCCACTCAAGACGAGGCAAGACCCATGGCCCGTGAATACCAAATTGAGGACTACCGTAATTTCGGCATCATGGCCCACATTGATGCCGGCAAAACTACGACTACGGAGCGCATCCTCTTTTACACGGGCAAGAGCCACAAGATTGGCGAGGTCCACGACGGCGCCGCGACCATGGACTTCATGGTGCAGGAGCAGGAAAAGGGCATCACGATCACGTCCGCTGCCACGACCACCTTCTGGAAGGGCAAGCGGCTCAACATCATTGATACGCCAGGGCACGTCGATTTCACGATCGAGGTCGAGCGGTCGTTGCGCGTGCTGGACGGTGCGGTTTGCGTGCTCGACGGCAACCAGGGCGTTGAGCCGCAGACTGAGACGGTTTGGCGTCAGGGTGACAAATACCGCGTGCCGCGCATCATCTTTGCCAACAAAATGGACAAGACCGGCGCTGACTTCTTCATGTGCGTCGATGATATCAAGGACAAGCTCGGCGCAAAGGCTGTTCCGATTCAGATTCCGATTGGCGCTGAATCGTCGTTTGTGGGCTTGGTCGATCTGATCGAGATGAAGGCCTACGTTTGGGAGGGCGACGACAAGGGCGCTGCTTACAGCGAAGTGCCGATTCCGGCTGATCTTCAGGCCAAGGCCGAAGAATTCCGCGCTGCCATGATCGAGGCCGTGGTGGAGATGGACGACGACGCGTTGGGAGCCTACCTGGAAGGCACGGAGCCTGATGCGGACACAATTCGCTTGTGCTTGCGCAAGGGCACGATCACTGGTGCCTTCTATCCGATGATGTGTGGGTCTGCCTTCAAGAACAAGGGTGTGCAGCCTCTCCTCGATGCGGTCGTGGCGTTCCTGCCATCACCTCTCGACCGTGCTGCCATGAAGGGTATCGATCCCAAGACAGAGGCTGAGATCCTGCGCCGGCCGTCGGATGAGGATCCGCTTTCGATGCTGGCGTTCAAGATCATGGACGATCCCTATGGCATCTTGACGTTCTGCCGAATTTATTCCGGCCGTTTGGAGAGTGGAATGGCGCTGGCCAACACGACCCGCGACAGGCGGGAGCGCGTGGGCCGCATTCTGCTGATGCATGCGAACAATCGCGAAGAGATCAAAGAAGCCTTTGCGGGTGACATCGTTGCCATTCTGGGTCTGAAAGAGACGCGGACCGGCGAGACGCTGTGCGACCCGGCGAAGCCCGTCATTCTCGAGAAGATGGAGTTCCCCGAGCCCGTCATCGAGATGAAGGTCGAGCCCAAGTCCAAAGCCGATGTCGAGAAGATGGGTATCGCGCTGGCCAAGCTTGCCACGGAAGATCCGTCGTTCCGTGTGTCGACCGATCCGGAGAGCGGAGAGACACGCATCAAGGGCATGGGCGAGCTGCACCTGGAAATCAAGATCGACATTCTGCGCCGCTCGCACAACGTCGAGGTGACGCCGGGTGCACCGCAGGTGGCTTATCGTGAGACATTGGCTCGCGCCGTCGAGGTTGATTACACCCACAAGAAGCAGTCGGGCGGTTCGGGTCAGTTCGCACGTGTCAAGATGAAGCTCGAGCCCAATGAAGTTGGCAAAGGCAATGAGTTCAGCAGCGCCATCGTCGGTGGCGCAGTGCCAAAGGAATTCATTCCTGGCGTGCAAAAGGGTGTCAATTCGGTCTGGGATACAGGCGTGCTGATCGGCTTCCCGCTGGTCGACATGAAGGTGACGCTGACGGATGGCGCTTACCACGAGGTGGACTCGTCGGCGATCGCGTTCGAGATTGCAGCACGTCAAGCGATGCGCGAAGGCTGCGAGAAGTCGGGCATCAAGCTGCTTGAGCCTGTGATGGATGTCGAAGTGGTGACGCCGGGTGATTATGTTGGCGGGATCATTGGTGACATCAACAGCCGCCGGGGCCAGATCCGCACCCAGGAGATGCGGGGCAATGCAACCGTGGTGCGCGCGAACGTGCCGCTTGCGAACATGTTCGGCTACGTCAGCCAGTTGCGGTCGATGAGCCAGGGGCGTGCATCCTACACCATGCAGTTCGCCCACTACGCTGAAGTGCCACGCAACGTCGCTGACGAGGTCAAGGCGAAGTACGTGTGACACCGGTCCTGAGCGCCGCATGCCAATGGGTTTGCTCGCTTTAATGAGATGATGCGCGGCCACGACCAAACGGACGTCACGCGTTATCTGAATTGGCAGTTTCCGCTACATGGCAGCCGATGGGTGCTGTGGTGGAAGATAGATTTTGAAAATGGGGTCGGTGTTCCGATCCCGCTTGAGACAAGAGACTGAGGAGAGCCACCGATGGCCAAGGAAAAGTTCGATCGCACCAAGCCGCATTGCAACGTGGGCACGATCGGCCACGTTGACCACGGCAAGACGACGTTGACGGCTGCCTTGACGAAGGTTTCTGCGGACCGGGGCTGGACGAAGACGGCGATCGCGTACGACGAGGTTGCGAAGGCGTCTGAGAGCCAGGGCCGTCGCGACCCGACGAAGATCCTGACGATTGCGACGAGCCACGTCGAGTATGCGACGGAGAACCGTCACTACGCGCACGTCGATTGCCCGGGGCATGCCGACTACGTGAAGAACATGATCACGGGTGCTGCGCAGATGGACGGCGCGATCCTGGTGGTTTCGGCTGTTGACGGTCCTATGCCGCAGACGCGCGAGCACATCCTGCTGGCACGCCAGGTGGGCGTTCCCTACATCGTGGTGTTCCTGAACAAGTGCGACGTGGTCGACGACGAGGAGCTTCTGGACCTCGTCGAGCTCGAGGTTCGGGAGCTTCTGAAGCAGTATCAGTTCCCGGGCGACGATGTGCCGGTGATCCGTGGCGCGGCGATCAAGGCGCTGAACGGTGAGAAGGGTCCGCTTGCCGACGAGGCGATCATCAAGCTGTACGAGGCGCTGGACACCTACATCCCGCTGCCCGAGCGCGCTGTCGACCAGCCGTTCCTGATGCCGATCGAAGACGTGTTCTCGATCTCGGGGCGCGGCACGGTTGTGACGGGCCGCATCGAGCGTGGCAAGATCAAGGTCGGCGAGGAAGCCGAGATCGTTGGCATCCGCGACACGCAGAAGACGACGGTTACGGGCGTCGAGATGTTCCGCAAGCTGCTGGATTCTGGTGAGGCTGGCGATAACGTTGGCTGCCTGCTTCGCGGTATCGACAAGGAAGCGGTCGAGCGCGGCCAGGTGCTGTGCAAGCCGGGTTCTGTGAAGCCGCACAAGAAGTTCATGGCGGAAGCCTATATCCTGACCAAGGACGAGGGTGGCCGTCATACGCCGTTCTTCAACAACTACCGGCCGCAGTTCTACTTCCGCACGACGGACGTGACGGGCGTAGTGACGTTGAAGGAAGGCACCGAGATGGTGATGCCGGGCGACAACGCGGAGTTCGCGGTGGAGCTGATCCAGCCGATCGCCATGGAAGAGAAGGTCCGCTTCGCCATCCGTGAGGGCGGCCGTACCGTCGGTGCCGGCGTCGTCACAAAGATCGTCGAGTAGGCGCGATTTGGTCCGATGAGCAGGCAACCGGCTGCCCTGGCGCAGCTGGTTGCCTTTGTTGCTTTTGGGTTTCGTTCAGTCAGACTCGGTGCCCCCCCGCTGATGCTTGTCACCACAACCAACGATCTCGCTGGCTACCGCATCGTGCGCCACATCGGGGTGGCGCGCGGTGTGATTGTGCGCTCGCGCAATATCGTGGCCGGGGTCGGCGCGTTTCTGCAAACAATCAAAGGTGGCAACATCACGATCTACACCAAGCTCGCTGAGGATGCTCGGGCGGACGCTCACGCACGTTTGATTGCCCATGCCGAAGAGCTTGGCGCGAATGCCATATTGGCGCTCAGGTATGATGCTAACGAAATCAATGCTGGCGTTACTGAAGTGCTGGCCTACGGCACGGCTGTTGTGGTCGAATTGCAGCAGTAGTGTTGCTAAGTGGCAACGATTTGGTAAGTTTTCCCCAGACGAGACCCGATTCTCCGGCGCATGACGCTGTCAAGAATTTATTGTTGCTTTTCGCTTGTGCGCCGCGGAATGGGGCACTATAAGAGGCGTTCGAAC
>JAWKWC010000017.1:0-86409 GCA_041397705.1 Hyphomicrobiaceae bacterium | reverse complement strand
GCTTTTATCTGATTGATTTTGCTAGAGAATTTTGGTTGCGGGGGTAGGATTTGAACCTACGACCTTCAGGTTATGAGCCTGACGAGCTACCGGGCTGCTCCACCCCGCGTCACCAATCGCATCGTGTCGACTATCGCCTTTGGCAGGACGGCGATCACGAAGGATCCGTCAGGCCCCAGGCCTTGCGTCTCGTCTTGTTCAGCTTGCGCGGAAAAGATGGCAACGCTCGTGTGCGATCGGCGTCTTATAACAGGTCTTGCGCCATTGAAAACACCCAACTTGCATTCTTTTCAACATTGCCAATGAATGATCGAAAGAGCGTTGTTTAACAACCGCCTAGCGTCTGGTCTTCGCGGCCGCGGAGGGGGGTGGGCGGCACGAACACTGTCAATTCGGCCGAAACGCCGCAGCCAGCCGGTCTGCCGCCACCCCGGACGGGAAGGAGGCGTTGGCCCGGCCAGCGGCGCGGCGAGGGGGAAACTAGGCCTGCGATCAGTAGGGCTTGTCGCCGCATACGGTGACGCGATAGCCCAGACGCGACTGAGGGTAATAATCCCACAAAGCATAGTGCTGGGCGCAGCGGTTGTCCCAAAAGGCGAGGGATTTCGGCCGCCAGCGGAAGCGGCACTGGAACTCGGGCGTGCGGACGTGGTCGAACAGCATGTCGAGTAGCGCCCGGCTTTCCTTCTCCGAGAGTCCGTCGATGCGGGTCGTGAAACCGGCATTCACGAACAGGGCCTTGCGGCCTGAGACCGGATGCGTTCGCACGACTGGATGCAAGGAACGGGGGTATTCCTTCAGGTCCGCTCGCAGGTTCGTCATGCCCAACGTGCCACGATGCACGTGCTCGGATTCATGCCACGCCTTGAGACCGCCGAGTAAGGCTTTCATGGGCTCGGAAAGCCGCTCGTAGGCCTCGTACATGTTCGCAAACATGGTATCGCCACCCGATGGCGGCAGCTCCCGCATGTGCAGAATTGAACCCATCGGCGGCTCAGGATCGCAGGAGACGTCGGAGTGCCAGCGGTTACCGGCAATCGCCTTCGACTTGGCGTCGGCCTTGATGACGAGGATCTCGGGATGTCCTTCGGGAGACGGCGCCGTCGGGTGAATATGTAGCTTGCCGAACCTGCGCCCGAAGTCCTTCTGCTGATCAAGGTCGATCTCTTGATCGCGGAAGAAGATGACCAGATGCTCGGTCAGTGCGTCGTGAATTTCCTTGAATTGCTGGTTCCCGAGCGGCTTGGAGAGGTCGACACCTTCGATCTCGGCGCCGATCACAGGGCTCAGGGGGACGACGCGAATAGTCTCGTACGACATGGGGGCGAACCTCATTAAGGCGCGATGGAAAGCCCAAGGTTAAGCGCCCCCAAGCGGCTTTGTCATCCCGTTCGTGCTGGGCGCCATCGGCGCAGGCCGTTCCCAGGCCAATCTCGGATGCATGAGGCGATCAGATCGCACCGGCGAGCCAATCCGGAATCGGACCGTAGTGCTGCCGAAGGTCGGCAAGCCGCTGGTCCATCGGCGGTACTCACACGAACGTGATGGCAAGTCGACGATTGCCGCTTGATTTCTGAACGATGTGCAGGCAATTTCAATACGCAACGGATTTAAATGACCGCCAGGTCAGAGCTTAGCACTGGAGACCGAAAATGCGTATCCTCTCGCCGTTTCCCGATCGCGCTGGCAGTCGTAGCCTCCACGACACCCAGCGACGCCCAGTCCATCCGCCGCAATGGCGGCCGTCGTTCACGAATGGCTCCGAAGCATTTCGCAGCGCCTGTTCAACCGCAACCGCAGCTTCAATGCGCCACGTGCGCGCAGCGGCAGCTTCAATTCGGGCCCGCGAGGGTCCGGCGCCGGTCGATCCAGCCGCCGGTCCGGCGGCAACGCAGGCCGAAACTGCCGCGCCCGTCGATCCAGTCCGTCCGGCCGCGCTCCGCACCGGCGTAACGTCGCCGACAACCAGCAGCGCCGCTCGTTCCGCACCATCCAGCCCCCGGCGCCGGGCGGCAATGTGGCCGGCAACCAGCAGCCCCGCTCGTTCCGCACTGTCCAGCCGCCGGCACCCGGTGGGCGCATCGGCAGCGGTTCGTCATTCATCCCGACGGCAGCAGCTGCGACAGCAGTTGGCGCAGGCGCCATCGCCGCCACCCGCCCAGCAGCCGCCGGTCAGGCCTCTGCAACCAATGCCGCGCCGGTGAATGAGACCAAGACGGTCGAGGCAACGCCTGTCGCGGACAAGCAGGTCACCGATACGCCGCCGGCCGAGATGCTGGCCCGCATCGGCACCCCGATCGAGCCGCTGGCGAAGGCGCCATCTACAGCCAGCAGTGTCACGGCGACCGTCGCCCGTACGCCCGTCATCGTGAAGCGGGTCGCGGAAGCCGAGCAGTGCAACACGCCGCGCTACCGCTACCGCAGCTGGCGCCGCTACCATCACCGAGCTAACGCTACCGGCAGGTTTGGCCCCGACAAGGGTGGCCAAGCTTGCCGGTTGTGGCATGGTGACGCGAGATGCAAAGTGCATATCCGCCCGAAATTCTCAACGTCCTGACTGAGCCGAGACCAACAATGCGCGCCCCGATAACGCTCACACTCCTTGTGGCTTCTGCAGCACTCGCCAGCACGGCAGTGGCGCAAACGGCCCCTCAGGCCGGTGCCCAAGCCCCCGCTGCCGCGGGCTCGCAGCCCACCCGTCCGGGCGACCGTCTGCGGCGCAGTCTGAGCCAGGACAATCCGGCCCCGACCGGCAACGCGCGCCAGGTGCAGCAGCCCGCAGCTACCCAAGCCCCCGCAGCCGCGGCGCAGGCGCCCGCCGCCGCCAATCAAAATGCCACCCCAGCAGCATCCACCGCCCCCGTGGTGTTGCCGCCCGCAGGCACCCAGCAGGGCCAGCAAACGCCCCCCGCCACACCGGCAGCCGCTGCGACGCCAGCAGCGCCAGCGCCAGCGCCAACACTGGCAAATCCAGCCGCTCCGCCCTCCGCCACCGTTCCACCCGTACCCGTCGAGATGGTCGAGTGCTCGACGGCGCAGTCCGACAGCGCCATCAATGCCTGCACCCAGGTGATCCAGAACCGGCGCGTCTCGCGCGACATCCTCGTTATGGCCTATGTCAATCGGGCCGCCATCCGCTTCGGGCGCAACAATGCAGCGCAGGCGATTGCCGATCTCGATCAAGCTATCCAGCTCGATCCCCGCAACCATCAGGCCATTGCCCTCAGAGCCCAGGCCTACGCACAGCAAGGCAACTTTGATCGCGCCATCGCCGACGTGACACAAACCATATCGCTCAGGACGGATACCGGCGCTGCCTATCGCCAGCGGGGCGTGCTGCAGCGGCGCAAGGGCGACACGGCCGCAGCTTTGGCAGACTTCAACGCCGCCCTGCAACAGAACGCCGACGATGCCGCAGCACTGCAAGAGCGTGCCGCTTTGCAACTGGCGGCAGGACGCGTCGCCGAGGCCCGCACCGATATCGATCGCGCGCTCACCCTAGCCCCGAGCGATGTCGCAGCCCTGATGACGCGCGCCGCACTGCGCCGCCAGCAAGGCGATCAGCGCGGCGCCCTAGCCGACGTCGACGCCGCACTGCGGATCGACCCCAACAACCAGTCACTGCAGACTTTGCGCACACAACTCGGTCGAGGCGCGGCCGCCGCGACCGGTGCTGCCGCCGCCAGCACGACGGCCAGCCGCACGGCGGCCCTCGACCAGGCCATCGCGCAATCGCCGAACAATGCACAATTGCTGATGCAGCGTGCCCGGTGGCCTGGCAGACGGGCGATCTCTCGCGCACAATTCTGGACCTCAATGAGGTCATCCGCCTGCAGCCCCGCAACGGCGAGGCGTTCCGCATCCGTGGCTTGGCGCATGCCCGGCGCGGCGACGCCATCCGCACGATCAACGATCTCACGCAGGCGATCAATCTCAACGTGCGCGATGCCAACACCTACCTCATTCGGGCTGAAGCGCACGTCCGCCGCAACGAGCGCCAGCAGGCCATCGCCGATTACCGGCAGGTTCTGCGGATCGACGCCAACAACCAGTTTGCACGCAACGGGCTTGCACGCTACGGGTTGCGCAACTGAAGCCTTGTCGCGTGTCGCCCGCCCGGGATGGGGAGATGGTGTCCCCGGGGCCGGCCGATGCGTGATAGGACACCTGCTAGCTCGACGTGAGGGTTGCCGCCGATGCGCCGGCGAACACATATTGCAGCCGGGATGGCATGCCGCGTGATGCTTCTGGGCCTTGCGATCGCCTCTGCATCGGCGCCGGCAATCGGCCAGCAGGCAACCGGCGCGCCTGGCGGCCCCTGCTACACGGGTACAGAGCCCAATCAGATCATTTCGGGCTGCAATAGCGTCCTCACGGCAACCAGCGGCTACACGGCCGACCAGATCGGTCTCGCCCTGCTGCGCCGCGCCGGCGCCCTGCTCACGCTCAACCGCAACGATGACGCGATCGCCGATCTCGAGCGGGCGGTGCAGCGCAACTACAATCGCCATCAGGCCAGCACCTTGATCGGAGAGATCCGGTTGCGACAAGGCCGCAATGCCGACGCACAGCGACAGTTCCGATCAGCCCTCCAGATCAACGCCAATTATCCCGAGGCGCACTACGGGCTGGGCAGGGCCTTGCTCGCGACAGGCGATACCGCTGGCGCCATTGCGAGCTTCGATACCGCCATTCGCTTGCGCCCCGGCTATCTCGATGCGCTCGTCCAGCGCGCGCAGGCCTATCAGGACCGTGGTGAGAGCACTCAGGCCCTCGCAGATGCCGACCGCGCCGTCGCCAGCGCCGTCGGAGAGCAGAAAATCTTGGCGCTCGCCTATCGCGGCCGCTTCCGCAACAACGCCAAGCGTTACGACGACGCCGTCGCCGACTGCACGCAAGCAAATCGGCTGGCCGACGCGCAAGGCCTGAGCAATGGCCCGCTGCGAGCAGCCGTTTTCACCTGTCTCGGCCTCGCCCGTACCAGCCAAGGCAATCTCCAGGCCGCGAAAGAGGCCTACGACAGGGCCCTGCAATGGGAAGGGCAGGATGTGCCGGCTCTGACAGCCCGGGGCTACGTCGCCTATCAGGCAGGGCGGTTCGACGATGCGATCCGCGACTTCGAGGCAGCGCTCGCCATCCAGCCGAACAATCAGGACGCAATCCGATTCCTGGGCCTCGCCTACGCCGACAAGGGCAGCCTCGCCAAGGCGCTCGAGGAATTTGAGAAAGCCATCGCAGCCAATGCCAACGACCCCTGGCCGGTGATGCTGCGCGCGATTGCGTTGGCACGGGTGGGGGACCGCGAGCGTGCCCTAAAGGACGCCAATGCGGCCTTCAACCTTGCCGGCGCCGGCAACTCGGACGCCTTTCTGGCGCGCGGCAGCGTGTACTACATGCTCGAAGATCTGGAGCAGGCACGCCGCGATATCGACAGCGCCCTGCAGGCCAATCCTGACAATGGCCAGGCCCACCTGGCGCTGGCGCGCCTGCTGCTACGGCGCAGCCGGACAGACGAGGCGGCACGATCTTTGGATGCGGCCGAACGCACCATTCCCCACGACCCAGGCCTCGCACTCAACCGTGGCCTGGTGGCGCTTCAGCGCAAGGATTATCGAACCGCGATCCGCCAAATCGGCGTAAGCCTCGCCGTCAACGACGCCTTTGCCGAAGGCTATGCCGCGCGCGGGCAAGCCCACGAAGGCCTTGGCCAGACCCGCGAGGCGATCGAAGATTACAGAACCGCCGCCACAAAGCTCGCATTGGACAACGACGGACGCCGCGCGCAGACGCTTGCCAGCGAACGCCTTGCAGCGCTTTTGGCCCGTCCCGCAACCGAGCCGTCATCGACTGTGAACCAATCGAAGGGCGCGGGGCAGGGCCAGCAGCCCAGCACCGCTCAGGTCCCCGCTGCCGCTGGGCCACACGACACGGTGTTCTGCCGCATGTTTGAGGGAATGTTCGCCCGACCGCGCCGCTACACAGGCGTCGATTTCGATGCAGGCTGCCGCGACGTGACGGGTAACCGGTAGCGCTCCACGCGTTGAGCGCCGGAGAACCTGCCAGAGATTTTTTTGGAAAGCAGCCGCCAAGGACAGCGCAAATCAGCGCCGGGCCTGGGTGCCTACCCCAAAGCGCTGTTGCCAGCGCTGAAGCAGTGGCCGTGCGCCGAAAGACATCGCAAGGGTCGGATCGGCTGAGGTGGAAGAAGTCGTGCTTCAACCGCAGACGTCAGTCGGTCTCTTGATCAAAAACTCAGAGCGCGCTCATCGCAACAGCGACGAGGCCAACTGAAGCCTAAGCGCTCCAGCTGGCACGTCACTGCACGCGGTTGTCAGAGCTTCGCGAGCTCCTCAGCGGTCACATCGACCGCCTGACGGATCTGGTCTTCACTATGCGCCGACGTCAAGAAGAAGCGCAGGCGGCCAGCTTTCATCGGTACGCCCGGATAGACGATGACCGACGGGTTGATGCCACGCGCGAATACCGCGTGCCACAGTTTGATGGCCTTCAAGACGTCGCCGGCAATGACCGGCAACATGCCGTAGCCCGTAGAGATTCCGGTGTTGAGCTTGCGTTCGCGCGCCAGCTCGAGGAACAAGCGACCATGCGAGTGCAGGCGTTCGACCCGCTCCGGCTCGGCCTTGATGACGCGCAGCGAGGCAAGGGCACCGGCAGTCATCGACGGCAACAGGCTGACCGAGTAAACAAAGCCCGGTGCCGTATGCTTGAGCACGTCGATCAGAGCTTTGTCGCCAGCGATGTAGCCGCCGCACGAGGCCAGCGTCTTCGACAGCGTGCCCATCCAGATATCGACCTTGCGGGCATCGACACCGGCGTGCTCGGCAATGCCGCGACCGCACTTGCCCAGAACACCCAGGCCATGAGCGTCGTCGACCATCAGCCACGAGCCGTACTTTTCTTTCAGCTCGACCACGCGTGGAAGATCGGTGAGGTCGCCTTCAGTCGAGTAGAGGCCCTCGATAATCACGAGGCAGTTGCGATACTTGTGGCGCTCGCGCTTGAAAATCTGCTCGAGCTGCTCGAAGTTGTTGTGCTTGAAGCTGATCGTGGTCGCGCGCGACAAGCGCATGCCGATCACGGCGCTGTTGTGCACGAACTCGTCGTGGATGATGAGATCGTCTTCGGTCATGATCGTGCCGATGCAAGACACGTTCGCGGCATGGCCGCTGACGAACAGGATCGAATCGTCCACGCCGATGAACTCGGCAAGCTCGCGCTCGAGCGCATGGTGCAGCGGCGTTTCACCCGAGACCATGCGGCTAGCAGAGGTGCAGGGGCCGTAGGTGTCGATTGCCTCTTTCATGGCCTGCGCCAGCGCCGGGTGCTGATTGAGCCCCAGATAGTCGCACCACGCGAAATTGAGCTGGTGGGCGCCGTTGATTGTCGCGAAGTTCCCGTCTGCCGCCTCGACGGTGCGGAAGAAGGGCGACTTCACACCCAGCATATTGCCGACCTGCTCCCACTGCCGCTTCGATTTCGCGAGCGGTAGGTCTGCGAAAGTCGAGGTGCTGTAAGTGCGCTCGACGGAGTCGGCTCGCGAGCCGCCCCACCTGCTGACGGTCTCCGACAGACGCTTGTTCCAGGACGTTGTTGCCATTCTTACCTCATGCTGACGCGAGACAGAGCACAGAGCATGCATTCCGGTCCCGAAGCCGCGACTTGACTGATCATTCGATGGTCTAAAGTGTTGCCGCTACTTGATTTCTGCATGAGTAGCAAAGACGGGGCCACTCATAAGCTTCCAATAACTGCCGCCGGCCCTCGAACCGCAAACCACGAGTGGCGAGACGGTTAACGCGCGGAATACACTTTTTTCATCTTGGAGATAGTCCCTAATTCCCATTCTCCCGATTTCCGCGCCACCATGTCGCATCACGTGAACTCAATGACTGCAGAGGGTTACGCTGGGGAGAGAACCTAATGGTGGAGTATTACGGCCACCTTAAGGCAATGCTCTGCAAGGCTTTAAGGCGCGCGCCATAACGACTGGAACATGGTAATCATCAGCGCCCGGGCAAGGCCAAACCGAGCGCAATCGCATGAATCGTTGGATCACTTTTGATGTCGGAGAAACCATCTTCGACGAGCGTGGGCTGTGGGCGCGCTGGGCAGATTGGCTTGGCGTCGACCGCCAGTGTTTCATTCTGGAACTGCAAGCGACCATTCGCGCAGGCCGCCATCATCGCGAAGTCTTCCAGATGTTCCGGCCAGGATTCGATATCGAGCAAGCCGAGGCCGAGCGGCGCGCTGAAGGCGACCCGCCGGGCTTTGTCGAGGCGGATCTGTTTCCCGACGTGCGCGGCGCCTTCGCCAAGCTTAGGGCCGAGGGATACAAAATCGCAATTGCCGGCAATACCAGCCTTGCAACTGAGCAGGTTCTCGCGCGGGCGGGCCTTGGGGCCGACCTGATAGCGAGCGCCGCGCGATGGCAGGTGGAAAAGCCGAATCCGGCGTTTTTTCAATGTCTTTCGAGGGCTTGCGGGGCCGAGTTCCGCGACATGGTCTATGTCGGGGATCGCATCGATAATGACGTCTTGCCCGCGCTCGGCGTCGGCATGGCAGCCGTCTGGTTGAGGCGCGGGATGTGGGCTCAGGCACATGCGGATTGGTACGGCGCTCACCGTGCTTCGGTCATCATCGATCATCTCGATGCCTTGCCGAATGCCATTGCTGCACAGGCCTGGCGAAGCGCCTGAGTGCGCGGCCCGCATGGAGCGGAAGGGCGCATTGGCAAAGATTTGATTGGCCGCAATTGCTTTCGGGCGATCACGTCGCCATCTTAATTGCAAAGGTCGGGCGTATATCTCGTCCGCCGTAATGGAGGCCAATATGCGGATGCTCACTGTGCCGCTGGCGCTGGCTTTGACGCTGGCTTTGATCCCGGCATCGCAAGCCGATTACAAGCGCGAAGGAAAGCGCAAAGCCTATCGGAGTGAACAACACGACCGTGAGTATCGCGGCCGCTCTACCACCGTTGATCGTCGCGGTTTGTGCCAGCGCGACAACGGTCGCCCGCTGGAAAGCCTGAACCTCAATCATGAGTGCGATCGGCAAGAATTCTGGGCGCGTTTCAACGACCGGGGCGACAACCGAAATTGAGGCCGCTAGCCAGAACGGCAGCCTGATGCGACGCGATCGGTGACAACAGCCGCCGAACCGGCTATCCCGACCCGCAAATGCTGCACATCAACGATCTCACCTTCCGCATCGAGGGCAAACCGATCCTCGAAGGCGCAACCGCTGCGATCCCGACGGGCCATAAGGTGGGGCTTGTCGGACGCAATGGTGCGGGCAAGTCCACGTTGTTGCGCCTCGTGACCGGCGAACTCAGTGCCGACGACGGTGCCATCAACATGGCGCGCGGGGCACGGCTCGGCTATGTGGCGCAAGAGGCGCCAGGCGGTGAGGCGACTCTGCTCGAGTGGGTGCTGGCAGCCGATTCCGAGCGCGCCCGCCTTCTGGCTGAAGCGGAGACCGCAACCGATCCCGACAGGATCGCACTCATCCAGGAGCGCTTGGTCGACATCGGCGCACATGCCGCGCCGGCGCGGGCGGCTGCCATTCTTTCCGGCCTCGGCTTTGACGAGGACGCACAACAGCGCGCCTGCAAAGAGTACTCGGGCGGTTGGCGCATGCGCGTGGCGCTGGCGTCCGTGCTGTTCCTCGAGCCGGAAGTCTTGCTGCTGGACGAGCCCACGAACTATCTGGACCTCGAAGGCACACTGTGGCTCGAAGGCTACCTCAAGACCTATCCCCACACAGTGGTGATCGTCAGTCACGACCGCGACCTGCTCAACCGGTCGGTCGGCCACATCCTGCACCTGGAGCGGGGCAAGCTGACGCTCTACACAGGCGGCTATGACGCCTTTGAGGACGCCCGCCGGGAAAAGCAGCGGCTCGACCACAAGCTGATGAAGCGGCAGGACGAGGAGCGGGCGCGGCTTGAGGCCTTCATTACGCGCTTCAAGGCCAAGGCCACGAAGGCAGCCCAAGCCCAAAGTCGCGTCAAGGCGCTGGCGCGCATGCAACCCATCGCAGCCCAGGTCGAAGAGCGCGTGGTCCCCTTTGCGCTGCCCGCTCCCGACAGGCTCTTGGCCAGCCCGATCATCAAGATGGACGGCGCCTCCGCCGGATATCAACCCGATCACCCCGTCCTGTCGCGATTGGATCTGAGCATCGATCAGGATGACCGGATCGCGTTGCTTGGCGCGAACGGCAACGGCAAGTCGACCTTTGCCAAGCTGGTGGCGGGGCGGCTCGATCCGCTGACCGGCACGGTGCGACGGCCCGCCAAGCTGGTCGTCGGCTACTTCGCCCAGCACCAGCTCGATGATCTCGAGCCCGAGCTCACCCCCCTCGATCAGGTGACCCGGCTGATGCCGGACTCGAGCGAGGCCGAGCGCCGCACGCGCCTGGGAACCTGGGGCTTCGGCGTCGCCAAGGCAGAGACCAAGGCGCGCAACCTGTCGGGTGGTGAAAAAGCCCGGCTCCTGATGGCCATGACGGCGTTTCATGCCCCCCACCTGCTGATCCTCGACGAGCCGACCAACCACCTCGACGTCGACAGCCGCGAAGCCCTGGTCCAGGCCTTGAACGCCTATGAAGGCGCGGTCATCCTCATCAGTCATGACCGGCACCTGATCGACGCCTCGGCAGACCGCTTGTGGCTCGTGAAAGACGGCACCGTGCGCGCCTACGACGGCGACATGGAGAGTTACCGGGCCCAGCTCATAGCCGAGCGGGGCGCCAGGGCACGCGGGGCTGGTGCGAAAAACGGCGGCGCCGAGGCCAAGGTCTCGCGCACCGACCAGCGGCGCGAAGCGGCGGAGCGGCGTGCTCAACTGGCCCCGTTGCGCAAAGCCGTTCAAATGGCAGAAAAACGCCTCGACTCCTTGACCAGCGACGTCGCGCGCATCGACGCTGCTCTCGCCGACCCCGATCTCTATCAGGGCGATCCCGGCAAGGCGCAGGCCATGGTTCTGGAGCGCGGGCAGAAAGCCAAGGCGCTGGGCGAAGCGGAAGAGGCCTGGCTGGCGGCGACGGAGGCCTATGAGGCGGCCGAGAGCGCCGCCACCGCCTAGGGCCTGCCACGCCGGCCACCCAGTGACGACATCGCAGAGCTGCGTATAATCGCTTCAACTCGCCTTGCCCTGCCCTCAACATGCGCCTATGGTCCGCGCCGCCTTGTCGGACTTCAACCGACAAAGCTTCGACTGAAGTCGCAACTTGAACCTTGAAAGCCGATCCCGAAAGGCAACTGCCATGGGCTTTTATTCCGACGCCATAAATCGAATTGGGGTTTCAGCGACCATGGGCGTTTCGGCGAAAGCGCGTGCGCTTGCCGCTGAAGGACGCGAGATCATCATCCTGAGCCAGGGTGAACCCGATTTCGATACCCCACAGAACATCAAGGACGCCGGTATCAAGGCGATCCAGTCGGGCAAGACCAAGTACACCGACATCGACGGTATACCCGAACTGAAGGATGCCATCGTTGCGAAGTTCAAGCGCGAGAACAGCCTCGAGTACAAGCGCAGCCAGATTTCGGTCGGCACCGGCGGCAAGCAGGTGCTGTTCAACGCACTGATGGCAACCGTGAACCCGGGCGACGAAGTTGTGATGCCGGCGCCGTGCTGGGTGTCCTACGCCGACATCGTGCAGCTCGCGGGCGGCACGCCGGTCTTTGCCCCCACACGCATCGAGGACGGCTACAAGCTGACGCCGGAAGCTCTCGACAAGGCGATCACGCCGAAGACCAAGTGGTTCATGTTCAATGCGCCGTCGAACCCGACGGGCGCGGCCTACACCCGCGCCGAGCTCAAGGCGTTGACCGATGTGCTGGTCAAGCACGAGCACGTCTGGGTCATGACCGACGACATGTACGAGCACCTGCTGTTCGACGGCCTGGAGTTCTTCACCATCGCCCAAGTCGAGCCTAAGCTCTACGAGCGCACGCTCACCGTCAACGGAGTTTCCAAGGCCTATTGCATGACGGGCTGGCGCATCGGCTATGCGGGCGGGCCCGAGCCGTTGATCAAGCAAATGTGCAAGCTGCAGAGCCAGTCGACATCGAACCCCTCTTCGATCTCGCAATGGGCGAGCGTTGAAGCGCTCAACGGGCCACAGGATTTCATCAAGACCAACGCCGAGATGTTCCGCGAGCGGCGCGACCTCGTGGTATCCATGCTGAACCAGGCCTACGGCATCAAGTGCCCGAAGCCGCAGGGTGCCTTCTATGTCTACCCCTCATGCGCCGGCACCATCGGCAAAACCACGGCATCGGGCAAGAAGATCGCCAACGACGAAGACTTCGTCACGGCGCTGCTGGAGGAAGAGGGCGTGGCGACCGTGCACGGCGCGGCTTTCGCACTTTCCCCGTTCTTCCGCGTTTCCTATGCGCTCGACAACGCGTCGCTCGAAGAAGCATGCAGCCGCATCCAGCGCTTCTGCGGCAGCTTGCGCTAAAGCGGCCGCGCGCCTCGGAGTGGGCGGCGGGGCTACGGCCCCGCTCCCCCTCTGGCGCCCGGACAAGCGCGTGTTCACCTGCCCGACCCGGACGCATGGCCGGCGGAACATGGTCTCGGACTGAAGTCCAATCACAAAGATTTTGGCTCGGACCGGGCTTAAACTTGTCATAACCTCTCCGTAGTCGGGGGGACGTGCCCGGCTTGGAATTTCGACCCCAACGGAGATAGCATGTCGAAAACGAAACTCTTGACTGGACTGTCGGTGCTGGCGGCAGCAGCAGTGGTCGCTTCCGGCGTGGCGGTGGCGCAGGATGCCATTGCCAAGCGCAAAGAAATTATGAAGGCGGTGGGTGGCGCGGCCAAATCTTCCGGCCAGATGGTCAAAGGCGAGGCACCGTTTGACGCGGCCAAGGCCAAGGCGAACATGGACAAGATCGCCACGGGCTGGACCGACTTTGCCAAGCTGTTCCCGAAGGGCAGCGAAACCGGTGGCAAGACCACGGCCGCGCCGAAGATCTGGACGAACTTTGCGGACTTCGATGCCAAGGGCAAGAAGATGGCGAGCGATGCGGCAATCGCCTCCGCTGCAGCCGCCAAGGGCGCCGACGCCTTCAAGACAGCTTTCGGCGAGGTTACGAAAAGCTGCAAGGGCTGCCACGAAGAATACCGCGTGAAGAAGAAGTAGGTCTGACTGTCACAGACAGTTGACGCCGATCACGAACGGGAGGGCGCAACCCTCCCGTTTGCGCATCTGAGCCCATTGCGATGTGCCCCGTTGCCGGGTTTCATTCTGGGACCGGACTTGCCGGGCAGCACTGGATGCGCCAAGACGAAGAGCAAGGAAGATGGGGTGCGAGCGACTGCTCGCAGCGCGCATCGCGTGCGGAGTCGTGAGATGACATGGACGGAGCGTGTGACCGAGGCTTGGGCCTGCGAGACATGCCGGCGACATCGTCGTCGCGTGCTTGTGGTGGCGGGCCTGGTAGCCCTGACGTGGATGGTGCTGTGATCACCCTCTGAGACCCCTTAGGCATGTGGCGCGACCCACAGCAGGCCAAGCCGGGCGTCCACACGATGCCCCTCGATCTGTCCCGGGGCGACGGCGCCATCAAGCTTGCCGATGGACGGCAGATGGCCTACCGCGCCTTCGGTGACCCGGCTGGCGACCCACTCATCGCCCTTCACGGAACACCCGGCTCGCGCTTGAAGTTTTCCGCTGCCGATGCGGTCAGCCGGTCTTTGTCGATCCGCATCATCGCGCCGGATCGGTGGGGCTATGGCTGCTCCTCGCCCCATCCTGCCCCTTCTCTCGCCAATTATGCCGCTGATATTGCCGAGCTGGCCGACCGCCTAGGCCTCGACAGGTTTGCCGTGATGGGCGTTTCCGGTGGCGGCCCATACGCAGCCGCCGTTGCGTCCCTGTTGCCCAATCGCGTCTCTGCACTTGCGCTTGCCGCTCCCGTCAGCCCCATCAGCGGCGAGGTGGACGCGGAGATATCGTGGTTCCACCGGTTTGTTTCGGGCCGCTGGCCGACAGCCCAAGGGCGGTCGGCGTGGTATTCCAGTCCTTCCGCACCGCACTCGGTCTCGCGCCGGAGCTTGGCATGCGGTTGGCCATGGTGCGGGTTGCGCCAGCCGACCGCCAGGTGCTGCGCCAGCCATCCACCCGCCGCCGCCTTGGCGATACCTTCATCGAGGGGCTGCGGCCGGGTGTCGTGGGCCCCATCACAGATCTCACGCTGTTCGCCAGGCCATGGCAGATCGATCTGGCAACAGCCCGGATGCCGGCCCGGATCTGGCTGGGCAGCAAGGACCTGGACGTTCCCCGGTCGGCGGCCGCCGCCTCGCCCAGCGGCTCGGGGCTTGCGACCTGATCGGCTTGGACGGTGAAGGCCACCTGTGGATCGCCAACAACTACGACACGGTCCTGAAGTGGGTGCGCAGCGTCATCGCGCGCTGAGTTGCCGGGCGGGTCTGAGCCGGGCTCCCAGTTCGATCGCCGTGTGCCTGCCCACAACCGCCAATTCACATTGAAATGCCCCGCTGTACCTGGTGGTAGACCGAAGCCGCCCACAAGGGCATCATTGCCCGATAAAAAGACGGAGGAACGCGCAATGGCGACGGCATTTGATGAGGTGATGGCAGCACGCGGGCTGGATATGCCGGCTGCTGACGAGGTCGAAATCCAGGGCCAGGACCCAGTCCTTTCGACGCGCTTTCGCATTGGCGACACGGTGGCGGCCGTGCTCGGTGGCGTAGGCGTTGCCGTCAATGACATATGGGAGATGCGGACCGGCTGGCGCCAGAAAGCCAAGATCAATGTGCGCCACGCCGCAGCCGGCCTCAAGAGCACGTCCTACATGCAGCGCCCCGACACCAACGGCGTCTTCCGCGACGTGGTGAGCGAAGGCCACGAGGCAATGCGCGCGATTACGCAACCTTGGCCCACCAAGGACGGCCGCTTCGTGCTCCCGCATTTCGGCCTGCCGAACTTGAAGGAGCGCATGTCGAAGCTGCTGGGTCTGACCGATCCGACGCCTGAGACCGTGGCCAAGGCTGTTGCCAAATGGAATGCGCTCGACCTCGAGGCCGCAATCGACGAGCACCGGGTTTGTGGCGGCATGGTGCGCACCAACGCCGAATGGCTCGCGAGCGAGCACGGCAAGGTGCTGGCCGGCAAGCCCATCGTCGAGGTGATCAAGATCGGCGACAGCGCGCCCCAGCCGTTTGCGCCGTTCACGAACAAGCAGGCCAACAAAGGCGACGGCAAGGGTGGCGCCCGACCTCTCGACGGCATCCGCGTGCTCGATCTGACGCGCATTCTGGCAGGTCCCATCTGTGCCCGCACGCTGGCCGAGCATGGCGCAGAAGTTCTGATGATCGCCGGCGAGCATGTGCCGCAGATCCCCGAGCATGTCATGGACACGAGCCACGGCAAGCGTAGCTGCTTCCTGGATCTGAAAAAGCCAGAGGACGCCGCCCGCCTCAAAGAGTTGATCAAGGACGCGGATGTGTTCTCGCAAGGCTACCGGCCGGGCATCATGCAGAAGCTAGGCTTTGGGCCGGAAGAACTAGCGGCACTCAAGCCCGGCATCATCTGCACCTCGATCAGCTGCTACGGCGCCGACGGTCCATTCAGCCATCGCGGCGGCTGGGAACAGGTCGCGCAGACGATGACCGGCATCTGCCACGATAACAACCCTGAGCGCCCGCATCTGCTGCCGGCCGCCGCTTGCGACTATACAACCGGCTATCTCGGTGCTTACGGCGTGATGCTGGCGCTGGCGCGCCGCGCGCGGGAAGGCGGCAGCTATCTGGTGCGCGTTTCGCTGTGTCAGTCGGGTATGTTCGTCTACCGCCAGGGCAA
Organism: Hyphomicrobiaceae bacterium; assembly: GCA_041397705.1. Classification (GTDB taxonomy): domain Bacteria; phylum Pseudomonadota; class Alphaproteobacteria; order Rhizobiales; family Hyphomicrobiaceae. Next base: position 70,554 of record JAWKWC010000017.1, on the reverse strand, counting down.
GGTCGAGTACCCCCGCGAGAACATGGACCTGAGCGCTGAGGAACTGGCCGCGATCCGCATCGACACGCAGCCGAAATTCGGCCCGCTCCGCCATCTCGGACCGATCCTCAAGCTCTCGGAGACGCCGCCGCATTGGATCCGGCCGACACCCGTACTTGGCGGCGACACGCCGACCTGGCCTGCACCGTCGCAGGCCCAGGCCGCCGAATAGCAAGGGTGAGCAACACGTGACACAGCCCGAGCAGGGGCAGGCTGCGCTTGGCATGTCGCGCCCGCCCCATGGTCTTCGCGCCAGCTCCAGCGGGCGGCCTCGCACATGAGGCTGCCCACGGCGCTGGCGCCGTTCCAGACCCGAAGCTACCGGTTCCAATGGCCTGCCGACCTGCTGACGGCGTGGGGTCTCGAAATGGAGACCCTGATCCTCGGTTGGTACGTCCTGGTGAAGACGAACTCGGTGCTGCTGCTCACAGTGTTCGGCTCGCTTCAGTTCATCGGCACCCTGATCTCGCCCATGATCGGCGTTCTGGGGGATCGTGTCGGTCTGCGCAACGTCCTCACCGTCATGCGCGTCGGCTACGCGATGTGCGCCGCCGCGCTGCTGTCATTTGCCGTTGCCGACAGCCTCGAGCCCAACGTCGTCTTTGTCGTGGCCGCGATCAGCGGTCTGATCCGGCCTTCCGACATCGGCATTCGCAGTGCTCTGGTCGGTACCACCATTCCGCCTGCGCATCTGGTGGCGGCAATGGGCGTTTCCCGCACGACGCAGGATTCAGCGCGCATTGCAGGCGCCCTTGCAGGCGCAGGCCTGATCGCAGCCTATGGCATGGCCAATGCTTACATGGCCATCACCGTCATCTATCTTCTGGGCGCCTTGCTGACGACCCTGGTCGATCGCGACCCCAAGCCGGCTTCCGCCACACAAGCTGGCCCTGCCGTGAGCACGGCAAGTATGCGCCCCTCACCCTGGCGCGACCTGAGGGAAGGCCTGACATATGTCTGGCGCACTCCGCGACTGCTGGCGGCCATGAGCCTTGCAGCCCTGGTCAATCTGACGGCGTTTCCCCTCACCAGTGGCCTGATGCCCTACATCGCGCGCAACGTTTTCAAGCTGGACCAGTCCGGCCTTGGCCTGATGGTGGCGAGCTTTGCAACGGGTGCCTTCATCGGTTCTGTGGCGCTCAGCATATTCGGCGGCAAGATTCAGCCCGCGCGCATGATGCTTGCGGCGGCGGTGGCGTGGTATCTGGCGCTGCTGGCATTTGTGATGGTCGAGAGCGTGCCGCTGGCCATGTTGCTGCTGGTGGTGGCGGGAACAGCGCAAAGCTTCAGCATGGTGACATTGGCGATCATGCTGCTGCGGACCTCCGAGGAGCGGTTCCGGGGGCGGATCATGGGAGTGCGGATGCTGGCCATCTACACGCTGCCGATCGGTTTGATGGGTGTCGGCCTGATGATCCCTCAATTCGGTTATCGCGCCACGGCCTTGATCATGGTGGTCTGTGGTCTGTTGGCGACCCTGGAAATCGCGGTCTCATGGCGGCGGCATTTGATCGCCCGCGATGCCGTCGGCAATGCCGGCTAGGGCTTGCCCATCCAGCAGCGCTCGTGCCATGGAACCGCTCAGAACACTCCGACGAAAACTTCACGTGCGCCCGTGTTGAGCGCGGCGCCGAGCCAAAGGATGGTCGACATGCAGGACAAGTCACCCGTGCGCAGCGACAAGGCGGCCCCTTTCTCCTGGGAAGATCCCTTCCACCTCGAGAGCCAGCTCGATGAGGAGGAGCGTGCGATCCGCGATACCGCGCGCGACTATGCCCAGGAGCGGCTCGCCCCCCGCGTGGTCGAATCTTACCTCAACGAGGCGACCGACCCTGAGATTTTCCGCGAGATGGGCCAGCTCGGGCTCCTGGGCGTGACGCTGCCGGAAAAGTATGGCTGCGCCAACGCCAACTATGTGTCCTACGGCCTCGTCGCGCGCGAGGTGGAGCGGGTCGACTCCGGCTACCGGTCCATGATGAGCGTGCAGTCGTCGCTGGTCATGCATCCAATCTATGCTTACGGCTCGGAAGAGCAGCGCATGAAGTATCTGCCAAAGCTCGCTTCGGGGGAATGGATCGGTTGCTTCGGTCTGACCGAGCCGGATGCCGGCTCCGACCCCGGCGGCATGAAGACGCGCGCGGAAAAGATTGACGGCGGCTACCGGCTCACCGGCTCCAAGATGTGGATCTCCAATGCGCCGATCGCCGATGTGTTCGTGGTGTGGGCCAAGTCGGACGCGCATGGCGGCGGCATCAAGGGCTTCGTGCTCGAGAAGGGCATGAAAGGCCTCTCCGCCCCCAAGGTCGGCGGCAAGCTCTCGCTGCGGGCCTCGATCACCGGCGAAATTGTCATGGACGGTGTCGAGGTCCCGGAAAGCCATCTGCTTCCCAACGTGCAGGGCCTCGCCGGTCCGTTCGGCTGCCTCAACCGTGCCCGCTACGGCATTGCCTGGGGCGCCATGGGGGCCGCCGAGGACTGCTTCCACCGTGCGCGCCAGTACACGCTCGACCGCAAGCAGTTCGGCCGCCCGCTCGCCAACACGCAGCTCGTCCAGAAGAAGCTCGCGGACATGATGACGGAGATCTCTCTCGGGCTTCAGGGCGCGCTGCAGGTCGGCCGTATGTTCGATGCCGGCACGCTGGCACCGGAAGCCATCTCCATCGTCAAGCGCAACAACTGCGGCAAGGCGCTCGACATCGCCCGCATGGCTCGCGACATGCACGGCGGTAACGGCATCCAGATCGAATATCACGTGATGCGCCACGCCGCGAACCTCGAGACCGTCAACACCTACGAGGGTACGCATGACGTGCACGCCCTGATCCTCGGCCGCGCCATCACGGGGCTGCAGGCATTTTTCTGAGGTGCGGGCGGTTGGTGGCGTAGCCCGATGCCGCGGTGCTCGTTGGGCTTTCTGTTGCCCACGAGCAACCGGCCCGCCATTGAAGGCTTGAATGTGGCAGCGTCGAAGGTCCGCCGCTCGCGGTCGATCGCGCTTGGCGCGCAATGAGCTGCGACGGTCGCCGGGGCCCGGACCAACACGTTGGCTGGGGTCATGATGGCGCACGTGCACACGCCCGCTGCGCTTCCGGCGGGGACGCTGCTATCAAAGCAGGATACTCACCGCCGTCGCCGAATGCAGTCTCGTCCATTCCATCGTTTATGGCGCGTGCATCCGGGCACAGGTTCGGCCCACCGGGTCAGACGGGGTATCTTTTTTTCATTTGCAGGTCTGGCATTCAGCTCACGCTGCAGGATGGCCGCCTCTGGCCACCTGTCACGGGCCACCAAAGCCGCCCCCGACCCCGTAACCTCCACTTCCATCATCAGGCCGTTGCGCAGCGGCGCCGACCAGCCCGCCTTCGCCTCAAAGAACCTGTAGAACGGTGTGATGAAGCGAACAACAAACCTGTCGCTCGCAATCTGCTCTAGGGCGCATGTGGGCGCGCGAGCCTGCGCGAGGCCGTCACGCGGACCGCTATCCGGGGGGAGCGGCTTCAGGTCGAACGGGTTGTGCCTCATGCCAGGCAGTGTGTAGGCGGCGAAATAGCCAGCCTTGGTTTTCAGCCAAAGCGCGTCGAGCATCCCTTGTGACGCAGCCACCGCAGCCTTGAGCTCGGGGAGTTTCAGTCCTTCGCACGCAAACGTTTGAGCCGGCTGCGGCTCTGGCTTCACCGCTGTCGCCACGCGATTCGGCCCTTCTGCCATAACAGGGCTGCCAGCGAGTGAGAGCAGCGTCACCGCCAAGACGGACTGTTTGGCCAATGAATACGGGACGGTGTTGGTCTGTCGCATCGGTGAAACTCCTGCACCAGCGACAAACTGATTATGCCTGGCCGCAGCCTAGGCCAGCGCAGAGTCGGGACAAGCTTAATTTTCCAATTGAGCGAAATGAAAATCAGTGTTCGCCGGTCGCCGGATCGAGCGGCGGTGCTGCCCCTTCAGCAAGAGCAGCACCGCCAGCGGTCCATCGCGCAGAGGGGGAACCGCCCGCGCGGCGGCAACCTCGAGAGCTTGATCGGCTGAAATGGAAGCAGCTTGCTCCCAACGAAAACGTGTCTAGCTCTCCAGTCAAAAATCCCAGAACACGTTCACCGCAAGAGCGCCCGGTCTATTCGTAGCTTAAGCGCTCTAGTCGGTGTCGAGCTGCTTGAGGCCCAATGGCGCGATCCCCTGCTCGGCGCCGTAGTATTTGTACGGCAGGAACTTGCCCGACATCGTGAATTTGACGCGATCGCCCTTTTCGTCGGCTTGGCGTTCAAGCGCCATGTCGAAGTCGATCGCAGACATGATGCCGTCGCCAAACTCTTCCTCGATCAGCGCCTTCCACGCCGGCCCATTGATCATCACCAATTCGTAGAAGCGATAGATCAGCGGATCGCTCGGCGGCATGGCCAGCCCTGCGCCGCGCATCGGCACCTCGTTGAGCATGGCTTCTTCTGCGGCCGAGAGGCCGAATAGGGCCGCAGCGCGCTTGGCCAATGGCTTGACCAGTCGCTGTTGCCCGAGCAAGGCGCCGACGATCAGCACCGGGCTTATGCCCCCGATCTCACTTGTAATGTGCGCCCAGCTCCAGCCCTTCTCCCGTTTGATGTCCAGGATCTTCTCGGTGAGCTCTTCACGTATCATGCGCTCTTCTCCTTTGTGGTGTGCTGTTGCGATTGGTGGATCACAGTGCCGACCGCTGCCGAACAAGGTCGGTGACTGTCGGTGCATCGTCAGCGAGCTCGATTTGGCGATCCGCGTGAAAGACGCGACCGATACCCAGAATGACGGGTGCCGACAGGTCAAACGTGCCGATTGCAGTGCCCAACGTGCACAAGGCGCCTTGCCAGCGGCGCTCTTCCGGGCGCGTGACCGCCGAAACGATCACGGCCGGCGTATCGGGCGCCAGTCCTGCGGCAATCAATTTGTCGGCGATGCGCGATGCGGTACGTGCCCCCATGTAGAAGACGAGCGACGTCTCAGGGTCGGCGAGCCCCTGCCAATCCAGGTCTTCGGGAAGCTCGCCGTCACGCGAGTGCCCCGTCACGAAACGCACCGAATGCGCATGCTGGCGATGGGTCAGCGAGACCGTCAGGGCCGACGCCATCGCAGATGCCGATGTGATTCCGGGCACCACCCCAACCGTGATGCCGTGCGACCTGAGTTCGGCGATCTCTTCGCCCGCACGCCCGAAGATCATCGGATCCCCGGACTTCAATCGCACCACGTGCTTGCCTTGGCGGGCGAGCTTCACCATCAGCGCATTGATGTCCCCCTGCGCACAACTGGCGCGCCCGCCGCGCTTGCCGACCATCATCCGCTTGGCCTCGCGCCGGGCGAGTTCGAGCACGTCATCGGAAACGAGATCATCGAACAAGATGACATCGGCCGACTGCAACGTCCGCACGGCCTTCAAGGTCAGCAGCTCGGCATGGCCCGGCCCCGCACCAACCAGCGTGACGCGACCCTCCGTGTGTGGTGACGCCGTATCGATCGATGAAATCTGCGCGATCAGATCGCCATGGTCCGTCTCGGCCGGGGCAGCGCCGAATGCTTTCTCGCTGAAGTGTTCCCAGAACGCCCGGCGCTGTTTGCCGGCTTTCAGCACCCGGCCGACCTGCCCGCGAATGTCTTTGGCAATTGCAGCCCATTTGGCAAGCGACGGGGGAAGGAGCGTTTCGATGCGCCGCCGGATGGCCTGGCCGAGGATCGGTGCCGCACCATCCGTTGAGATGCCGACGACCACGGGTGAGCGGTTGACGATGGTGCCGAATTGGAAATCGCAATAGGCCGGCTTGTCGATGATGTTGACGTTAGCGCCTGCGCGCCGTGCGCAATCGCAAAATGCGCGCGCCTCTTCGCCGGTCCCGAGATCTGCAATCGCGAGAACGGCACCGGCGAAATCATCTTCCGACCAGCGACGCAGATGCAACGTCAAACTGCCGCCGGCAGCGCCGCGCGTCAGCAGGGCCGACATCTCGGCCTCCACTTCCATCGCATAGATCGCGACATCGCCACCCGCAGCAGCCAGCAGCTCGGCCTTCCACGCTGCTGCCGCTGTTCCTCCCGCAACAACCACCTTGCGCCCCGACAGCTCAAAGAAGAGCGGCAGCTTGGCAAGTGCCCCAAGCCGGTTCGGAGCGCTATCGGAAGGCTTGCGAATGCTCTCGATCATCGAAAAACCCCGTCCTCGTGCCTGATCTCAGCGCAATACCAGCGACGCAACGAGCGCCACCAGCAGCAATCCACTGACCGTCTTCCAGAACAGCACCGGGTTGCGCTCCAGCAGTGGAACGGTCCTGGCCACAAGCTCGCCATGTCGCGCATGGTGCAAATCCTGGATGAATTCCGACAACGCTTCCTGCCGCTTCGAGGGATCGAAATGCACCGCCTTCCTGAGGCCAGCATCGATCCACATCGGCAGGTCCTGCCGGTATGTGGCGACCGGCACGTAGGCAACTCGCGCCTGCCGGGTCCGGCTCGTCGCCCGCGCCATCTGCGCGCCATACGGCAACCGCCCGGTCAGCATCTCGTATGCGATCACACCAAGCGAATAGAGGTCGGAGCCATAGCTGCCGGCTTCGCCTATGAAATACTCTGGTGCCGCGTACTGATGCGTGCCGAGAATGTCGTCGTTATCGAGGTTCGGATTGGCTTCCAGCACTCCGGCGACACGCACGGCTCCGAAATCGATGATCTTCACCGTTCCATTGCGATCGATCATCACATTCTCGGGCCGCAGATCCTGATGCAGCATCTCCTTGCGATGAAACGCGCGCAGCCCCTTCGAGATTTGCTCGACGATCCCGCGCACCACCTGCAGCGGCGGCTGCGGGTTATCGCTCATCCATTGCCGCAGCGTTTGGCCCTCGACCAGCTCGGTCACCACGAAGAGGCTCCCGCGCTCGCGATGCGCAACCTGGGCCTTCAGGACGTGCGGTGAATCAATGCGCCGCGCGATCCACTCTTCCATTGCGAAACGGCGCAGATACTCGGTGTTGTCGCGCAGGTCCACGGAGGGGACTTTGAGTGCGACCTTTCTCGCCCGTCTCCTGATCGACCGCGACGTAGATGTGGCTGCGGCTCGAGCCGTGCAGCTGGCGCACCACGCGGTAGCCTTCATATTCGGACGGAATGCGCGGTGGCAGAGCCGGCGGCAGAATGTCGAATCCGCTCAACGTGCTCGAAATGTTGCGCTTCGGAAGGGCGTCGATCTGCACGATCTGGGCGGTCGCATTGTCCGCACTGCCGTTGTGGAGCGCGCGCTGCACGATTGTGCGCGCAGCATCATCCAAGGTATCCGAGGCGGCAATCGCGTCGACGATCTCACCGCCATCCACATGCTCGTGGACACCGTCCGTCGACATGACGAAGACGTCGCCGGGGCGCACGTTCAATGTCCGGTATTCGATCTCGACATCGCCGGTCAGGCCAAGAGCCCGGGCGAGATAACTTTCCGTCGAGGAAAATGCGGTTCTGTGATCGGTTGTCAGTTGTTCGAGACTGGAGCCGGCGACGCGATAGATGCGCGCATCGCCGATGTGGAAGATGTGTGCCGCGCGCCCCTTCAGCACCAGCGCGCTGAACGTGCTCACGAAGCCACGGTTCATGTCTTCGTGCAGGTTGTTGCGGCGCGTTTGCGCATAGAGCCAGGAATTGGTTGCCGCAATCACCCGCGAGCCTGCCGTCTTCACCGACCAGGCGTCCGACGTGCAGTAGTAATCGGTCAGGAAGCTCTTGATCGCCGTTTCTGCAGCCACCTGGCTGACGCTACTCGACGAAATGCCATCGGCGATAGCCAGCGCGATTCCCTTGAGCGCCAATGCACTCCCTTCAGGAATGAGCGCACCATGAAAGTCCTGGTTGACGGGCTTCGGCCCGGCCTCGGAATGCTGGCCGACCGAGACGGAAAGGGTCTCGCCGACAAGGCTCTTCAGCATCTGAAGTCTCTCGTCCGCATCCGGTAAGGAAGGGTCCAGCCAGTCTTGACCGGACCCTTCGAGCTGCCTGCCAAGGTCACGCGCACCCTTACTCGGCAGCTGCGGGATACTTCCCGGCCTGGTAGCCAGCGCTACGGCTGGGCGACGTCTTGTAGTGCGTGGCGTAGATCATGGCGCCGACGAAGGTGAGGCCGCCTACCAGGTTGCCGACCACCGTCGGGATCTCGTTCCACAGGAAATAGTCGGCCCATGTGAACTTGCCGCCGAGCATGATCCCCGACGGGAACAGGTACATGTTGACGATGGAGTGCTCGAAGCCGAGGTAGAAGAACACGAGGATCGGCATCCACATGGCGATCACCTTGCCCGAAACCGAAGTCGACATCATCGCGGCGACGACGCCGGTCGACACCATCCAGTTGCACATCACGGCGCGAATGAAGAGGGTCAGCATCCCCGCATATCCTGCCGCCGCATAACCGAGCGTTCGCGCCTCGCCGATGTGTCCGATTTTCTGGCCGACCGCATCAGGGGCGTGGCTGAATCCCATGGTGAAGATGATCGCCATGAACACCGCTGTCGTCAGCGCTCCCGCAAAGTTGCCGATGAAGACGAGGCCCCAGTTGCGCAGAACGCCACCAAGCGTGACGCCAGGACGTTTTGCAATGAGGGCCAGCGGCGCCAGCGTGAACACGCCGGTCAACAGGTCGAAGCCCAGCAGGTACAACATGCAAAAGCCCACCGGAAACAGCAGCGCTCCAACCAGGAATTGGCCGGTATTGACGGTGATCGTCACCGCGAACGCTGCAGCCAGAGCCAGGATCGCGCCGGCCATGTAGGCGCGGATCAGCGTGTCTTTGGTCGACATGAAGATCTTGGACTCGCCCGCTTCGATCATCTTCGTGGCGAATTCCTGGGGAGTGACGTAAGACATTAGCAGTCCTTTCCTCTGGGGTAAGTCACACTCAGCGACCGGATTTCTGGAAGGTGAGGTCGATGAATATTTTTCCGTCCCTGATCTGGACGGGATAAGTAGCCGTTCGCCCTTCGTCGGCCCCTTGCGCGGCGCCGGTCTCGAGCGCGATCACCCAGTTGTGCAAGGGGCACGTAACGCAGCCGTCGTGGACGATGCCCTGGCTGAGGTGTCCCCCTTTGTGCGGGCAGCTATCCTCGAGCGCGTAGATGCGATCGTCATGCGTGCGAAAGATCGCAATCGTTGTCTCGCCATGGCGCACGCACCGCGCACCGCGCCGCGGCACATCGTCGACCACACCGACCTGCAGCCAATTTCGGATCTCCGCGCTCATTCAGCCGCCTCCGCTGGGATCACCGCCATCGGTCTGAATTCGTGCGCATCCTTGCCAGCGACACGTTCGGCCCAGGGATCGGTTTGCAGGAAGGATTGGGCGTAGACGAAGCGGTCATGCAGCGCTTGGCGCCGCTCGCCGTCGTCGACGACGTGCGCACGAATGGTGTCGATGCCGACCCGTTTCGCCCATTTGTAGATTCGCTCGAGGTAGCGGCCTTGCTCGCGGTAGAGCTGCGTCAGCGCGGCGATGATCTGGATCGCCTCCGCCTCGGTGCTCACATGGCACAGAAGCTCCGTCCCTTTGATGTCGAGGCCCGCGGCACCCGCAAAGTGGATGTCGTAGCCGCTCTCGACGCAGATGACGCCGATGTCCTTGCACGTGGCTTCAGCGCAATTGCGCGGACAACCCGACACCGCCAGCTTAACCTTTGCCGGCGTCCAAGAGCCCCACAGGAACTTCTCGAGCTTGACGCCGAGCCCCGTCGAATCCTGCGTGCCGAACCGGCACCAGTCGCTGCCGACACATGTTTTGACCGTGCGCAGCCCCTTGGCGTAGGCGGCTCCCGAGACCATGCCTGCTGCGTTGAGATCCGCCCAAACCGCCGGCAAGTCCTCTTTCTTGACGCCAAGCATGTCGATGCGCTGGCCACCCGTGCATTTGACTGCAGGGATGTTGTACTTTTCCACGACGTCGGCGATGGCACGCAACTCTTTGGCGCTCGTCATGCCGCCCCACATGCGCGGCACCACCGAGTATGTGCCGTCCTTTTGGATATTGGCGTGCACGCGCTCGTTGATGTAGCGCGACTGACTGTCGTCGACATACTCGCCTGGCCAGGTCGCAAGCAGATAGTAGTTGAGCGCCGGCCTGCACTTGGCGCAGCCACACGACGTCTTCCACTCCAGCGCCTGCATCAGCTCGGGAATGGATTTCAGCGCCTGCGCAACGATCAATCGCCGCACGTCATCATGGCCAAGGTCGGTGCAGCCGCACATCGGCTGGACGGCGGCGGGATTGTAGGCATCGCCGAGCTGGGCCTTCAGGATTTGCTCGACCAGACCCGAGCACGATCCGCACGAGGCGGAAGCTTTCGTATGAACTCTGACGTCATCGAGTGATTTGAGCCCAAGCCCAGCGATAGCCCCGGTGATCTTGCCCTTGCAAACCCCATTACAGCCGCAGATTTCCGCTTCATCAGGCAGCGCTGCCACCGCAGCCGTGGGATCGAGCGGAATGCCGCCAACGTAATTCTGGCCGAAAATGAGCGTTTCGCGCATCTCCGTAATGTCGACGCCCCGTTTCAGCAGATCGAAGAACCAGGGACCGTCCGCCGTGTCGCCATACATCACCACGCCGATGATGCGATTGTACTGCAGGACGAGGCGGCGATAATTGCCGCGCGCGGCATCTCTGAGAACGATGTCTTCGCGACCCGGCCCCTCCGCAAAGTCGCCCGCCGAGTAGAGGCTGATGCCGGTGACTTTCAGCTTCGTCGCCGTGGCCGTCGGCTTGAAGGTCGGGGTGTCCTCGCCTGCGAGCTGGCCCGCAACGACATTTGCCATGTCATAGAGTGGCGCCACCAGTCCGAACACTTGCCCATCGATCTCGGCGCATTCGCCGAGCGCGAAGATGTCGTGATCCGATGTTCGCATCGCCGTGTCGACGATGATGCCACGGCCGACGTCGAGCCCCGCGTCCTTGGCCAGCGAGGCGTTTGGGCGGATGCCGACAGCCATGATGACGAGGTCCGCCGGGATCACTTTGCCGTCCTCAAGGGCGACGGCCGAGACCTTTCCCGAGCCGACGATGGCCTTGGTGTTGACGCGCGTCATGACCTTGATGCCGCGCGCCTCCATCGCCCGTTGCAGCAAATGTCCGGCCGCCGGATCGAGCTGGCGCTCCATCAGCGTTGGCGCAAGGTGCACCACCGTGACGTCCATACCTTGCTCTTTGAGGCCGGCAGCAGCTTCGAGACCCAGCAGTCCGCCACCGATCACCACGGCCGTGCCGCGCGATTTGGCCGCCAGCAGCATGGCGTTGACATCGTCGAGGTCGCGATAGGTCAGCACGCCAGCGAGATCATGCCCCGGCACGGGGATGAGAATGGGCGAAGAGCCCGTGGCGATGATCAACCGGTCGTAGGGCACCTCGATCGGCGGCTGCTTCGCCTGTTGGCCCGTTGGTGAGGCAACGAATTCGGCTGTAACGGTCCTTGCCGTCCGGTCGATCTTGGCGACCTTGGCGCCCTTGAAAAGGGTCACGCCGTTTTTCACGTACCAGCCGTCGCCATGGATGACGATCTCGTCGAACGTCTTCTCGCCCGAAAGCACGGGGGACAGCATGATGCGGTCGTAATTGACGCGCGGTTCGGCGTTGAAGATGGTGACGTCGTAGGCATCCGGCGCCGTTTCGAACAGCCGTTCCAGGGCGCGCCCGGGCGCCATGCCATTGCCGACGATCACCAGCTTTCTCTTGATGGCGCTTTCGCCCATTCGTTCCCCCAGCCAGTTGGCTCGAAGCTATTGCCGCAGTGCACAAAAGTTAACGTCAGCAAGAGCTGTGCCATCTTTTGGGAGAGAGAAAAGGTTTGAAGCAATCGATTGAAATTATGCAATTTTATGATTGGACGCCTTCGTGGAAATGGGCGCCATCGGAAATGCTGCAGCGCATAAAAGTTAAGCATCAGGCTCCAAGGCGATGAAAAAATAGGCATAAAAAAATCTGATTGATAAACAGGCGGAAGGCGGTAGAAATGAATATGATGATGCACTGTTGAGCGGCGGCGTTGACCTGCGCTCAGATCCTCAAGCGTGATTGCAAATCCCGCCACACTTGAAAAAAATGGCGGGCTAAGGTGGCGCCTGAAAGTCAGCAGCTCACGAAAGGGAGTGGGGATGACCGAAGCGGAATTGAAACAGCGGGCGGCAGAGCTCGGCCTTGAAAGGTTGCTGGCCCTGGCACCGGCTGATCTCGAGCGGGCACTGAAGAATGCCGCCGCGCTGGCCGAACGCTTGCCACCCGACATTCATTGGACCGAAGAGCCAGCCCACATCTTCAGCTTGGCCCCGCGCCGGGAGGCCAAATCATGAGCGACCTCGCCTATCTGGGAATGGCCGAAGCAGCCCGCCTCATAGCCAGCCGCAAACTATCGCCGGTGGAATTGACCAGCGCACTGATCGCCCGCATCGAGCGGCTTGATCCGAAATTTCACGCCTTCATCAAGTTCATGCCCGAGGCAGCCCTTGCGGCAGCGCGGCAAGCCGAAGCGGACATCCAGGCCGGCAAAACCGCTGGCCCGCTGGCAGGCGTGCCGGTGGGACTGAAGGACATCATCGACCTCGCGGGCGTGCCGACCACGTGTCATTCCCGCATTTTCGCCGGCCACATCGCACAGCGCGATGCCGACGTTACCCGCCGCCTGAAGGCCGCGGGCGCTATCATCATGGGCAAGCTGTCCACGCATGAGTTCGCGATCGGCGGTCCGTCGTTCGATCTGCCTTGGCCGCCAGCAGTCAATCCGTGGGGCGGCGCACACTTCCCAGGCGGCTCGTCTTCGGGCTCGGGCGTGGCGCTCGCCTCGGGCATGCTGCCGGCGGCGCTGGGCACCGATACCGGCGGATCCGTACGCAATCCCGCGTCCATGTGCGCCATCGTCGGCATGAAGGCAACCTATGGAAGGGTGTCGCGCCGGGGCGTCTTCCCGCTCTCCTTCAGCCTCGACCATATCGGTCCGATGACACGCGATGTCGCCGATAACGCGCTGCTGTTGCAGGTTCTCGCCGGCTACGACAGTGAGGATCCAGGCAGCGCCGATGTGCCCGTGCCGGATTTTTCCGCCGAGTTGGGCCAGGGCGTGAAAGGCCTGAGAATTGGCCACGTCCGTCATTTCTACGATGGTGATGAAACGGCGCATCCCGAAATGGCGGCCGCCATCGATGCCGCAGCCGAGGTCTTGCGCGGCCTTGGCGCCGAAGTCGTCGAGATCCGCTTGCCCACGCTGCAGGAATACGCGGCCTGTAACCGAACCATCATCGGCTCGGAGTCTTACGCGATTCACCGGCGCTTTCTGAAGGATCGTCCTGGCGACTACGGTGAGCTGGCACGCCAACGCATCCTGACGGGCGCCGGCATCACGGCAGCCGACTACATCGACGCGCTACGTCTCAAATCCCGGTTGCTGTCAGCCACCCATGCCGCCATGCGCGGCCTCGATGCGATCCTGACCGCCTCAAGCATGGATCCGCCGCCGCGTATCGACGATGCCGAAGAGAACGCCCGCGTCTATCCGCGCCAAGCCCGCCAGCCCTTCAACGTGACGGGACAGCCAGCTATCGCCGTTCCCGCAGGCTTCACGAAGGACGGCCTTCCCCTCGGCATCCAGATTGCAGGCCACCCCTGGCAGGAGGCGCGCGTCTATCGCGTCGCGGCCGCCTACGAGGCAGCAACAGGCTGGTCGAAGCGCCGACCGCAGATCGAGTAGGTTCCGAACCGCGCCCGCGGCGCAAGCCTCCCATGCCGCCGACTTATCCCCGCCCCGGAAAAGCGGGATTATGCTGACCCTCGCCTGCAGCAACGAGGGGGCGCTTTCCGGAGGGCGTCTTGTTTGCGGCTGCAGGTGCCGCTCCTGGCGCACTTTCCTTCGGGACTCCGCCAGCCTGCCAACGCGGCCGGTAACGCACCGGCAGCACATGACCCGTCCGACGTGTCCGTTGGGTGGAGAAAGTGGGCGGCAAATCGGGGCGGTTCGCCGCTCATTCTTGATCCCGGACAGGCGTGACCGCCCCGTCCCCCTCGCTCTTCAAAACCACGGCGCACAGTTTGCGTGCGTGGCACGGGCCGCAGGCGCACTCGATTGTGCACCGACGCCGGGACCCGTGTTGCACCTCGCCTCAGGCCCAGCCCTGCACGACTGCCGCTTCGTGACGAAGCCGCTCCGGCGTACCAAGAAGCTGACGATTGGTGTCGATGCGTTTCCACCAGTAGTGCAGCCCCTGCAGATCGGTGAACCCCATGCCGCCGTGCACTTCGGTCGTGTGGCGGGCAACCTGCCGGCAGACATCGTCGAGATGGGCCTTGGCCTGTAGCGCTGCAACCCGGGCGTCCTCCGGCATGGCATCCTGCGCGTAGGCGGCGAACCACACCAGACTGCGGCAAGGCTCCAGCATGGTCGCCATGTCGGCCAGCGTGTGCTTCACGCCCTGGAAGGAGCCGATCACCCGGCCGAACTGCTGGCGTTCCTTGGCGTAGGCGACGGCCTGGTCGAGCATGGCCTGCGCCGCGCCGAGGCTGTCGGCCGCCAGCATGATGCGCCCTGCATCGAGAACGCGCGTGCGGGCGGCCATGGCATCGTTGGCGGCATTGAGGATTGTGACCGCTGCCTCCTCGAAGGTGACGTCCATCAGCGGCCGGGTGCGGTCGAGGCTCGCCACGAGCTTGGCAGTGACGCCGGCGGCATCCAGAGCCGCAATCGCCGCGCGCCCATCTGCGAGATAGACGAGCACGTGCGTGGCCCCGCCGCCATCGAGCAGCCGCGTGACGTGCCCTGTGAGCCTGTCGCCGTCCAGCGTCAGGCGGTTGGCACCGGTCTGCCCTACGGCGCCAGCAAAGCCGACGGCCATGCGCACGCGTCCTTCGGCGATGCCCGCCAGCCACTCCTGCTGTTGGGCGTCCGTACCGCTGGCCTTGAGCGCCATCGGAGCCATCACCACGCTTGCCGCATATTGGCCGGGAACGGCGTGATAGCCGATGGCCTCGGCGGCAACAGCGCCATCGAGAACGCCGAGACCGGATCCGCCGTGGTGCTCCGGCACCATCAGTCCCGCGAGTCCTTGCGCAACCAGGCCTTGCCACAGCGCCGGATCGTGTCCGCTATCGCCGCTGGCAATCTGGCGTCGCCGCTCCATCGGCAGATGCTCGCTGAAAAAGCCGCGCAGCGAGGCGTCAAGCATCTGCTGCTCGTCGGTGAGTGCAAATTCCATGTGACCAAGGTCCTTCAGGCTTGGGCTGCAGCCTTCGGCTCGCGCGGCAAGCCAAGGCCACGCTCCCCGATGATGTTGCGCTGAATGTTCGACGAGCCGCCGCCGATGATCAGGCCGATGTCGTACATGTTGTCGACATGCCAGGCGGTGGCGGCATCGGGCTCGGCAATGGCGTCGTCTGGCTCGTAGGCGAGCCCGGCAGCCCCCATCACGTCGACGGCCAGCGACGACAACTGATAGGCGAGGATTGTGCCGTGATACTTGACGATGAGTCGGCCGAGACCGGAGTCTTCGCCGTTGGCCTGCTGCGTCAGCAGCCGCATCCCGTGATAGCGCGCCGCCATTACCTCGCCCTGCAGCTTCATCAACCGGTCGCGGTATTCCGGGATCGACATGGCGGTTTGACCGTCGATCTCGGTTGCGAGCATCATCTCGCGCACCCGCTCGAAGCGCGTGGTGAGCTTGTTGGCGTCGCCCAGGTACTGACGCTCGAACTTGAGCGTAATGTTGGCCACCTTCCAGCCATCGCCGCGCCCCATGACGATTTGATCGACCGGTACGCGCACGTCGGTGAAGAACGTCTCGTTGAACGTGGCGCGCCCGGTCATGGTCACCAGCGGCCGCACCTCGATCCCGGGCGCCGTCATCGGCAGCAGCAGGTAGGAGAGGCCGGCATGCTTGGAGGCGTCTGGCTCTGTTCTGCAGAGCAGGAACATCATGTCGGCGTAGTGGGCCGATGAGGTCCAGATCTTTTGCCCGTTGATGACGAAATGTCCGTCCTCGATGCGCGCGCTCGTGCGGGCATTGGCGAGGTCCGATCCCGAGCCGGGTTCCGAGTAGCCTTGGCACCAGATGATATCGCCGCGAATGGTCGGCGCGATCCAGCGCTTGCACTGCTCGGGCGTGCCGACCTCGAGCAGCGTTGGCACCAGCATCGAGATACCCTGATTGCGAATGCCTGGATCGATGCCCGCACGCGAAAATTCATCGGCAATCACAGCGAGCTCGAGCAGGTCGAACGGCAGTCCCGCGCCGCCGTATTCGGTCGGGATGTTGCGGGCGACGTAGGCGTGCTCCAGCAGGATCTTCTGCCAGTCCAGCGCCTTGGGGCTGGGCTTGGTTCTGCCGCCCCCGGCACGCGGAGAAAGATGACCCTTGGCAGCGATGAAGGCGCGAACCTCCGTCTGCAATGCCAGATACTTCTCAGAGTAGGTCAGATTCATGCGATGCCTCCGGCGACTTGATCCAGGCTTGGCGCCTAGAGTGCGTCACCGGATGGCAAGCGTCCAGTCGTCGCCAACTGCAACTGAGGCTCGCGCCGCAAATCGTCGGTCGCCTCAGGCCTCGGCCCGTTTTGCAAGTGCCGTCGCGCTGGCACGGCCGCCGGCCTTCGCTCCAAGCGCCGTCTCGTAGGCGGCCAGCAGTTGAGCGCGCTCGTTCTCCCAGCGCAGCAAGCCTTTCGCCCGATCCTGTCCGCGCTTGGCAAGCTCGCAACGCAGCGCCTCGTCGTCGATCAGGCGGGCCATCTGTTGCGCCAGCTCGCCGGCATCGTTGTTGCCCGCATAGAGCGCCGCATCGGCGGAGATCTTCGCGCCTTCGACAAGGTCGAAGCCGACGAACGGAATGCCGAGCGTCATGTACTCGAACACCTTGTTCATGGAAATCTTGTCGTTGTAGGTGTTCTTCGGATCGGGAATGACGCCGATATCGAACGTGGACAGTGCCCCGAGCAAAGGCTCGCCGGACATGAAGCCGGTGAACGTGACGTAGTCATCGAGGCCAAGCCGGGTTGCCTGCGCCTTCAAGTCTTCGAGCGCCGTGCCCGAACCCACGATGACACACTGCAGATCGCGCCGTCCGCGTGTGTTGACCAGATCATGCATGGCATCGATCAACAGATCGACGCCGTCTTGCGCACCCATGATGCCGACATAGCCGACCACATGGCGACGGCCGTTCTTGAGGTCCACGCGCGGTGCCGTGCGCTTGAAACGGGAGACGTCCGGTATCGAGCGGACGATGAAGACGCGCTCGGGATCCATGCCGCCACGTGCGATGGCGATATCCTTGAAGGTCTCGTTGGTGGCGATCGAAACATCCGCTGTGCGGAATGTCAGCCGCTCCAGCCACAGCAGCAGCCGGTGAAAGAAGCCGCGGCGGCCGAACTTCGCCTCGTAGAGTTCCGGATTGATGTCGTGATGATCGAACACGAACGGCGTGCCGAGCAGCGCCTTGAAGAACGCGGCGATCAGAAAGATGGTGTCGGGTGGATTGCAGGCCTGGATCACGTTGAAGCCGACCTTGAAGTAGGCCCGCCAAGCCAGGATGAACTCCCAGAACAGCGCCGAGGAATATTCGATGGCATAACCGAGCGCACCATCGGCCTCGAGCGGCAACGGGTGGCGAAAGATGTGAATGCCTTCGAGCTGTTCGTATGAAGCCGTGTAGCGGCCGCCCCTTGGGCATACGACGGAGACCGTGTAGCCGGCATCACGAAGCGTTGTCGCTTCCTGCCAGACGCGCCGGTCGAGCGGCACCGTCAGGTTCTCGACAATGATCAGCACTCCGGGCTTTGACAACGCACGAACTCCACCACCGAGAATTGCGCTGGTCCGCCAGCCCATCCTCTTGTTTCCCCCGCAGGAATGTTTGCCGGAAAGACGTGAAGAGTTCGTCTGCGGGCATGGAAAACGGGGGCTGTCCGATTGTGCCAAATCGAGACCGCCGGGCCGTTGCAGCGTCAGCACGCGCGCGCCGTCGCTACAAGCGCCGCAATCAGCATGTGTTTGCGCGAACGCGCAGCGGCATTCGAATTGCAATGCCCGGTTGGCTAACGTATTAACGAGAGATTAATGCCAATTGGCGCCACGCCGTTGGCCAACGGAGGCCGGCCGTGACCCGTGCAACGCGAAACAATCCGCCCACACATCGCATCGATCTCGAAACGGTGCGCGAAACGCTGGCCTACATGCACAGCGACATGGGGAAGGTGCCGGCGTTGACGGCGGTGTCGAAAGCACTCGCCGAGGCGATTGCGGCCATCGACAGCGCCACGCGATCCAGCGTGCCGACCGGCGGCGGTGCACCGCATCTGGCCGACCGTCCTTCGAAAGCATCACGCGCCTCGAACGTCGTGTCACTGCCCAAGATGAACTTCGTGCCCTGGCAACCGCCGCGCTGATCACGCCGTTTTCGCTCGGGCCTTCAGCGAGACCGCAGCGGTCACAAAAAGCGTCGAGGCCTCTCGGCAGTCCAAGGCCGTGCAGTCGCAGGCTGTACCCGCGATCACATCGCTTCCCGATGTTGTGAAACCAAGTCCGCGCGCAGTCGTTTCTCACCATATGTAGGTGACGTGAGACATCACGACGATGCGTGCGTAAGGGAGACGCCGCTGGAACAAGGAGGCCTGGAATGAAAATGCTCATCACCGCAGGCGTACTTTGCGCCACGCTCTTGTTCGCGGTCACAATCAGCGTTCACGCCGACGAGGTGGGTTGGGTGCGCACACCGAATGCCGACGCTACCGCCCGCTGACGAAGGACGAGCTGGAATGTCCGGCCCATCGTCGCCAACCCGCAATGCGGCAAGCGCCGACCGGCAACTCAGTTGAACGCCAGAAGCCGCGCCGTATCCGTCAGCACATAGAGGCGGCCACCGGCAACAATCGGTGCAATGTAGCTTGGCGCACCGATATTGATCTGAGCCGACACTTTACCGGTCGCAGCGTCGACACCAACGAGCTGGCCCTTGTTGGACGTCAGCCACAGACGATTGCCCGCCGCCACCGGACCTGACCATGTGCTTGTTCCCGGCAGTTTCGCCGTCCACACGACCTGACCGGTTTTGCGCGTAACAGCCATCAGCTGCCCGCCCGTGTCGACGACAAAAACGGTTTCGCCGGCGACTGCTGGGGCCTGGATACCCGGCACGTTCAACGCCCAAAGGCGTTCGCCGCCTCGCAAGCCCGTCGCCGCCATCCGGCCGGAATGGCCGACCGAAAAGACCGTGTCGCCATCAATGACGGGGCGCGCCGCATCGGTCATCGAGCCGAGCGACGAGGTGAGGCGGGTGCGCGCCAGCGTTTCCGTCCAAACAGGCTGGCCGGTGGAGATGTTCAAGGCAACCACTTCGCCCGAGGGATAGGGGACGACGACCGTTTCACCTTCAACGGCAGGCGAGGCGTTGGTCAGCAAGGCCGCGCGCTCGACGAGACCTTGGTGTGTCCACAATTCCGCCCCGTCGGCAGCCGACAACGCCCGCGTCATGCCATCTGAGGCAAGCACGAACACGCGCCCGCCCGCAGCCGTGGGCGATGACCGGATCGGCGACAGCAGATTCTTCTCCCAAAGTTTCTTGCCGGTCTGGCTGTCGAGCGCAAACACATAGCCAAAGCCCGTGGCAACGAACAGCCGCCCGCCATCGGCGGCGAGCCCGCCGCCATAGCCCTTGTAGTCCTTCTCGCCGGTGGGCACCGCCGACACGCGCCACGCCACCGAGCCCGAAGGGGAAAACGCCGTGACGACGGCGCGCGTGTCGAGCGTGTAGATGCGGCCATCAGCGACGATCGGACTGGCGGTCAGCTTGCCATAGCTTGACGAGCCATTTCCGGCGCTGGCGCTCCAAACCTGTCGCAAGCTGGCGCCTAGAGCCAAGTGACCGGACACGTTGTTGGCAGGCCCGCCCGGCTGCGGCCAGGACGCATTGGTGACAGCCGCAGGCAGCACGATGGGTTCAACTGATGGAGAAACGTCGAGACCAGCCTTGCGTTCGGCGAGAGCAACGGGAATGCGCTTTCCCGGCAGCGGTGTTTGTTTGGTCGCGAACGGATTGAGGTCCTGGAACTTCGGAATCTCCGGACCGCCGGAGCAGCCGCCGGCGACAACCAGTGCCGCAACCGTCAGCGCCAGTGCTCCTCGGCGCCCAACAAGCCAAAGCCCTGCTGTGGTGCGGTGCTGAGCATGATCCGGCCCCGCTTCAATGGTGCGGATCACGTGTTCCCGCCTTCCTTGCTGCCTATGACCGGCCTGCATCGGCTTTGGCTCCCCCGAGCTCACCTTTTGGCACGAGACGCTGATGCGCCTCCGCGCTATTTCTTGGCGGCTTTGTCCTTGTCGCCACCTTCATCCTTGGCGGGTGCGGTCTGCGATGTCCCCGCCTCCGGCGTTGTCTTGGCCGCTGCATCCGGTGCTGCGGCTTTCCCCTCGCTGGATTTGGCAGCCGCCGCATCCGTCAGCAAGGCCAGCATCTCCTGCGCCCGGCGGCTCAACCCTTGCGGCGTTGCCCGGTCTCCCAGGATCTGCTCGAAGAGCTTCGTCGCGTCTTCGATCCGGCCGGCCTTGTATGCAGCTAGTCCCATGACCTCACGGGCTTCCGCATGCCAGGGGCGCGAATCGTCCACCAACGGTGTCAGCCGATTCTTGATCTCGGTCCAGTCGCCTTGGTCCAATCTCAACATGGCAGATTGCAGAGCGGCGAAATCACGCAGGATTTCGTCCCCGGCCGTATCTTTTGCCACTGCTTCGTAGGCGGCAAGCGCTTCCGCCGTTCGCCCCGCTCGGGCGTGCTCGCCCGCAATCCGCAGCGACGTCAGTATTTTATAGCCTTCCGGAGCCGAGCTTTGCAGCGCGCTGAACGCCTTGAGCGCCTCCTCGGTCTTGCCTGCGTTGGCCAGCCGCGAGGCCGCAATGAATTTGGCCCCCGCCGCTTCGCGGGCGGCGTTCTGGTTGGCTGCCCACCATTTGTAGCCGCCGACGCCGACAAACAACGCAATGATTCCGGCAGCAATGAACACGCCGTACCGTTGCAAAATTTGCAGCAGCTGGTCCCGGCGGACGTCTTCGCCCACCTCTCGCAGGAAACTGTCGGTGCGATCGACCATCTGTGTAATGCTCTCCGTCAGGGCTCGGGCTTGGTGCCTCAAGAGCGGTTTCGTCCCTAGTGCGTCGGCGAGCTATAGCGCGATGACCAGGGAAGCGAAAGCGGCCAGCAACCTTCTCCACGCCGCCGGCAACCGTGATGACAGCCTGCAACTGCCTGTCCATTCCGGCAAATTCGTGTCGGAGGTTTGGGTTTGGCAGCGAACGGCAGGTTGCTGGCGTTGCCGAGCCGGGTCGGCAGCTATGGGATGATCTGAACTCCGATCAACGCCGGGTGCCCCCATTTGACGAAGATCACATAGACGATCAACCCGGCTACGATCGCAATGATGTCGTTGCGCACAGGGCCGGATTTGGGAGTGACCAGACCGGCCGCTTCGCGCTTTTTCAGCGAGATGCGGTCGAAAACGGCCCAACCCAGCATGCCCAGGAAGAGAAGCAGAGACGCAGCATCGCCCCGCACGAAGAGGTGGGCGAGCGCCCAGAACTTCACCGCCGTGATCATGGGATGCTTGAGCGCGCCGGAAATGCGGCCGGGCAGGTAGGTCGCGATCAGCAGGGGAAACACAGGCAACATCAATGCCATGGTGACATGCCGGCCCCAGGCTGGTGGCGACCAAAGCACCGGATTCTTACCGGGATGCAACTGGATCTTGTGATAGCCGGCAACGATCAGCGCGAACCCGACAAGGGCGACGACGGCGTAGAACCCCTTGAACGGGCCCTCCCCGAACCGGCGCGCCAGACTTTGGCGAAGCTCCGTCTGGGTCGTCACCAGATGGATGCCGATGAAAATGACCAGGCCCAGAACTAAAGTCAGCATCGCTCAGATCCCCCTTGGTCGTGCAAGTCCACGCGGCGCGCCCGTCGTCCGGCCGTCTCGCTCATTGCCGGCAGGCATGGTCACGACATCGGCACCCCTTGACCGGTTGGGCAATGGCCAGCAGCCCATCAGGTGCGCGGCATCACCATCGTCACCACCTCGCCATCGCGCATGCCGAGCGCCAGTTCGCCGCTCTTGAGACGCAATGCGTCTGCACCGAATAACTCATGACGCCAACCCTTGAGCGCGCCGACATCAGGTTTGCGCTCGACGGCGATGCGCTCGAGGTCGTCGCTATCAGCGATCAGGCGCGGGGCCACGCCATGACGTCCCGCCGCCGCCTTGAGCAGCACGCGCAGCAGATCGACAATCGCCACGGCTTCGGGTGGCAGGGCATGGCCCTGTGTCAACGGCGGCAGGCCCTTGGGATCGCGCTGCAGGCCCCGGTTCACGGCCTCGATGATCTCCTTGGCCCGCGCCGACCGCGCGAAACCGTCGCTCAACGTTCGCAGCTCCGACAAGCGTCCCACCTCGGTCGGCTGCTGGTTGGCAATGTCGTAGAGGGCATCGTCACGGAGAATCCGGTTGCGCGGCACGTCCTGCTCTTGCGCCAGCCGTTCGCGCCAGGCGGCAAGCTCCATCAACACGCCAAGTGCGCGACGATTGCGCACCTTCAGCTTGAGCCGGCGCCAAGCGGTGTCGGGCTTCGATTCGTAGGTCGCAGGATCCGTCAGCGTCGCCATTTCCTCGGCCAGCCAATGGGTGCGCTTGGTGCTCTCGAGTTCGGCCTTGAGGTGGAGGTAAACATCCCTGAGATGGGTGACGTCACCCAGCGCATAGGTCAATTGGCGCTCCGACAGCGGGCGGCGGCCCCAGTCGGTGAAACGCGACGACTTGTCGAGATCCCGATTGGTGATGCGCTTGACCAGATTGACATACGAGATCGAGTCGCCAAAGCCGCAGACCATGGCCGCAACCTGGGTATCGAACACCGGCACCGGAACGCGTCCGGACTTGATGTGCACGATCTCGATATCCTGCCGGGCAGCGTGAAAGACTTTCTCGACCGCCTCGTTCGACATCAACTCGAAAAAAGGGGCGAGATCGATGCCAGGCGCGAGCGGATCGACGATGGCCTCGATGTTCGGGCCAGCCAGCTGTACGAGGCAAAGCTTTGGCCAGAACGTCGTTTCACGCATGAATTCCGTGTCGACAGCCACGAACGCGTGGTCTGCAAGCTTGCGGCAAAGGTCTGCCAATTCCGAAGTTGTGGAGACGACTTTCATGGCATCGGGGTATAGACGAAGCAGACTGCGCTGTCGTGTCGAAATTACCACAGTTCGCACCAGATTGGCGCCACGGTGAACGCAGGTCATCCATTCGGGATCACCGAAGACCCTGGCAGGCTGGCCCCGAGTGTGCTTGACAAGCCGTCGGGTGCCGGGGATGACGGCCCAGCCTCGCGTCCTGATCGCAAGGCGCGTTGCGCACACTCAGTCAAACGTCAATTCGGAGACCAGCATCATGCACCGCTACCGCTCGCACACCTGCGGCGCGCTCCGCTCGAGCGACATCGGCTCGTCCGCCCGGTTGTCCGGCTGGGTGCATCGCGTGCGCGACCACGGCGGCGTCTTGTTTATCGATCTGAGGGACCACTACGGGCTGACCCAGGTGGTGGCAGATCCTGATTCCCCTGCCTTTGCTGCAGCCGAAAAGTTGCGCTCGGAATGGGTCGTGAAAATCGACGGTAAGATCCGGCAGAGGCCGGACGGAACCATCAACCCAGAGTTGCCGACCGGCGAGATCGAGGTCTATGCCGAGGCCATCGAGGTGCTGTCGGAAGCCAAGGAGCTGCCCGTCCCGGTGTTCGGCGAGCCGGATTATCCCGAAGACCTGCGCCTCACCTATCGGTTCCTCGACCTACGCCGCGAGTCGCTGCATGCGGTCATCATGAAGCGGCTGGCCATCACCAAGTCGATCCGCGCCCGCATGCATGACGCCGGCTTCAACGAATTCCCGACGCCCATTCTGACGGCCTCGAGCCCGGAAGGCGCGCGCGATTTCCTGGTCCCGAGCCGTATCCACGAGGGTAAGTTCTACGCCCTGCCGCAAGCGCCACAGCAATACAAGCAGCTTCTAATGATGGCGGGCTTCGACCGCTACTTCCAGATCGCGCCTTGCTTCCGCGACGAGGACCCGCGCGCCGACCGGCTGCCCGGCGAGTTCTACCAGCTCGACGTCGAGATGAGCTTCGTCGAGCAGGACGAGGTGTTCGACACCATGGAGCCCGTGATCACGGCCGTGTTCGAGGAGTTCGCCGGCGGCAAGCCGGTGACCAAAGGCTGGCCGCGCATTCCCTATGATGTGGCAATCGCCAAGTACGGCAACGACAAACCCGATCTGCGCAACCCCTTGGAGATGCAGGACGTCACCGAGCACTTCCGCGGCTCGGGGTTCAAGGTCTTCGCCCAGATGCTGGAGCGCGACCCCAAGGCGCGCGTGTGGGCGATTCCCGGCCCCAAGGGCGGCTCCCGTGCCTTCTGCGACCGCATGAACGCCTGGGCGCAGAAAGAAGGCCAGCCGGGCCTCGGCTACATCATGTGGCGCAAGGAGGAGGGACCTGCCGGTGCCGGTCCGATCGCCAAGAACGTCGGACCCGATCGCTCAGAGGCGATCTTCAAGCAGATGGGCCTCGAAATCGGCGACGCCTGCTTCTTCACCGCTGGCGATCCCGCCAAGTTCTCGCGCTTTGCTGGCCTCGCCCGCGATGAGATCGGCCGCGAGCTGAAACTCATCGACGAGAACCGCTTTGCGCTCGCCTGGATCGTCGACTTCCCATTCTACGAGTGGAACGAGGACGAGAAGAAGATCGACTTCTCGCACAATCCGTTCTCGATGCCGCAAGGCGGCCTTGCAGCGCTCGAAGCCGCCGAGAAGGAAGGGCCGGAAGCGCTCTTGCGTCTCAAGGCCCACCAATACGACATGGTCTGCAACGGCTACGAAATCGCATCGGGCGGCATCCGCAATCATCGCCCGGATACCATGGTCAAGGCATTCGGCATCGCAGGCTTCGCACCCGAGGAGGTCGAGGCACGCTTCGGTGCGCTCTACCGCGCCTTCCAGTACGGCGCGCCGCCCCATGGCGGCATGGCGGCCGGTATCGAGCGCATCGTCATGTTGCTCACCGGTTGCAAGACCGTGCGCGACGTCGCCTTGTTCCCGATGAACCAGCAGGCTGCAGATCTGCTCATGGGGGCGCCAAGCGAAGCCAGCCCCCGCCAGCTTCGCGAGCTGCACATTCGTGTGACGGCCGACAAGAAGTCCTGACCCACCGCCGTCGTCCCGCAACGAGATGAGCGATGCTTCGGGTGGCGCAGGCGCCCGGACAGGCGCGGATGCGCAGTGGGCATCAAAAGCGCCGAACGAACAGGCGCGGATGCGCAGTGGGCATCAAAAGCGCCGCTGCTCTACCCTTTGCCTTGCGATTTCGCGGCCTGCCACCGTGCCATCGTCTCAGCCGACCACACCTGCTTCGGGTCGTAGAACTCCGGCACGGCCTTGGCGCCAACAGGTAGAACCACCCAAGGCTGCTTCGAAGACGTGTAGATGTGGATGTCGGGCGGCAAGCGGTCCGGCGAGTCGAGCGTGCCGACACGCACGAACCGCACCGCGGGGCCGGCCTGCGGATAGTTGCTCCAGATTGCGACCATGCAGGCAGGACAACGGGCAATGCGCTGGCCCTTGCCGCTGGCCGAGGGCGTGTCGACGATCTCAGGCTCGCTGCCCCGTGTGGACGACCCTGTCCGCCTCGTAAACGGCATTGAGGGCGTGCGCCGAACCCGTTTCGCGCTGGCACCAGCGGCAGTGGCAAGCGTGCACGATCATCGGCCGTCCGCTGAGGCGATAGCGAACCTTGCCACACGTACATCCGCCATCCATTGCGGTCTCCATGTTCCAAGTCCTCAAACGGCGCGCCGTCCTGCCGGCAGGATTATCATAGCCGCTTGGCGCCTGTCCCGACGCATCGCTACGCAATAAAATAAGCGGCCCCGCGCCATGTGGGCCTGCAGGACATCAGCAATATGTAGGAGAAGCTTCGCCGGACCTGCAGTCCGGTTTGGTGCGGCCGAGAGGACTCGAACCTCCACGCCTTGCGGCGCCAACCCCTCAAGCTGGTGCGTCTACCAATTCCGCCACGACCGCATTTCGTTCGGCAGGCGCGTTCACTAGCAGACCGTTGACGAGGGAACAAGCCCTATAATCCGATGCGGTAGAGTTGATTGGCCTGCAATTCGCGGCCTTTGCCGCCGTGGCCGAGTGTGGGGGCGGGCTCACGCCAGCACCCAACGGGGCGGGCGTGGACGACCAGCCGGCGCGATCGTCAGTGCGCAAAAAACCGAAGGGCCCCGCCGGTCGGCGGAGCCCTCCATCCTTTTGCCTGCAACGTCTCGGTTGCGAGCGGTCAGAACGCCATCAGGCCTGCTGGATGGCGGACAGCTCCCACTGGTCGGCCCGGCCGTTGGCAGGGCGACGGAACGTCCAAACCTCCGTGACCTCCTGCGGCTCTGTGGTCGAACCCTGGACGACGGTATTGGTCTTGGTGTTCACCAGCGCGTCGATGATCTCGTAGCGCAGTGCCACTGTGGCGTACTCGTCCGAGCCTTCACGCCACGATTCCGCAAGGTCACCCTGCAAGAGCTTTGGCTCCGACAAGTCGTTGCTCAGGCCCTGGCGCTTGTTGTCCTCGATCTCATGGGCGAACTGCGACAGCACCTCCGGCGTCACCCGGCTCCCCAGCGCATTGATGTCGCTGTTGGTGTAGGCGAGCTGGATTTCCTTCAGCAGCCGCTCGAAGGCGTTGTAGTCGTCGCCGGTGATCTGCAACTCGGGCGCCGCCATGCCCATGCCGCCTGTTGCGGCCGAGCGATAGGCATTACCAGCAGGCTGCGGGCCCGCCGCGCCACGTGCCGCGGCCTGCGCCATGGCCGGCTGGCCAGCTTGGCTGCGGCTCCGGAAGAAGCTTACGACCAGCATCACGATGCCGGCAATCAGCAGCATCTGCAGGGCAAAGCCCAGGAAGGCCGCAAGGCCGCCGCCAAGCCCGAACAGGCTCATCAGGCCGGCACCGAGCAAGCCGCCGAGCAGCAAGCCGCGCATGCCGCCCCAGCGTGATGTACTGTTGGCCACGCCCGACGTGGCGTTGGTCGCCCGCCCAGGCTGGGTAATCGACTTCTGCACCGGCTGTGCCGCCCGTGGTGCCGTCTTGGTCGCAGGCGGCGCCTTGAACGTGCGGCTGCCGCGGCTGCCAAACGAGAACCCTCGCCCGCCCCTGGCCTCGGCGAAGTCTGCAGCAAGCATTGCCGAGCCGCTCAGCGCCGCAACGATTGCGAACACCTTGGTTGAAAACTTGACGGAAATTTTTCGCATCTCTCCCTCGCGCTACTCCGGGTCATTTGCATCGGTCAGGATCGGTCCCGGTTGAGTGCAAAGGATATAGGTGCCGGCCACTGAATTACCAGTAATCACCGTCCGGAATATTTTTCTGGGATCACTGGCGGGGTGTGTCGGCAACTCAGGCCGGTTGTGTTTTTGCCCCGATTTCGCCCATCAGGCTGGTGAACGCTGGAAAGCTGGTCGCCACGTAAGTCATGTCGTCGACGGTTACCGGCCGGTCGGTGCCGAGGCCCAAAATCAGGAACGCCATGGCGATGCGGTGGTCCATGTGCGTGACGACGCGACCTCCCCCGCGTGGCGCTTTCGACCCCGCCACAATCAGCGTATCCCCGTCGACCCGGGCGCCAACGCCATTGGCCAGCAGCCCCGCTGCCGTGGCCGCGAGGCGGTCGCTCTCCTTCACTTTCAATTCCGCCAAGCCCTCCATCCGCGTATCGCCCTGCGCAAAGGCCGCGACGGCGGCCAGCACCGGGTATTCGTCGATCATGGAAGGCGCCCGCCCTGCCGGCACGGTCACGCCCTTTAAAGGGCGATGGCGGACCCGGATGTCGGCGATCGGCTCGCCGTTCTCCTCGCGCTCATCGAGCAGGGCGACGTCGGCGCCCATCTCCGACAATGTCGTGTAGAAACCGGTTCGCGTCGCATTGACGAGCACGCCGCGCACCGTCACGTCCGAGCCGGGCACGATCGCCGCTGCCGCAGCCAGGAAGGCCGCTGAGGACGGATCGCCGGGAACGGCGACCGGCCGGCCCTGCAACTCTGCATCCCCTGAAACGGCGATCGCCGGCCTGCCATCGTTGAGCGTCGTGGTCACGTCGGCGCCGAAATACCGAAGCATGCGCTCGGTATGGTCCCGCGTCGGCTCACGCTCGATCACGGTGGTTGTGCCAGTGGCAGCGAGACCCGCCAGCAGGATAGCCGATTTCACCTGAGCCGAAGGCACCGGCGTCTCATAGGTGATCGGCACCAGGCTCGACGTGCCGCGGATCGTCAACGGCAGCGTCTCGCGGTCTTCCGCCACGCCAAGCCCCATCTGGCGCAATGGGGTCAGCACGCGCCGCATGGGCCGGCGCGACAGGGAGGCATCACCCATCATGACGACTTCGATGTCGTGGCCGGCGACCACGCCCATCATTAACCGGCAACCCGTTCCGGAATTGCCGAAATCGAGCGGCCCAGCCGGTTGGATGAGGCCGCCGACACCGCGTCCACGAACCTCGAACGCCGCGCCATCCCGGCTCACCGGACAACCGAGCGCCTCAATGGCTTTGGCCGTGTTGAGCACGTCCTCGGCCTCCAGCAAGCCCGTGATTCGTGTCACGCCGGTCGCCAGCGCACCGAGCAGCAGGGCGCGATGCGAGATCGATTTATCGCCGGGTACCCGAACGGTGCCGGAAAGTGGACCGGCCTTGAGCATGGCAAGCGGTTGCATTGGGCTGTCGTGCACGGGGCCTCACAGGCAGGTCGAGCGCTTCTGGCAAGCGGGTTTCGCGTCATTTTTCGCCATAGAGACGCCGGGCGCGACGCCTGTCAATGTGCCCGCGGGCTCGACACTCAAATCGTGCACTGGCAAGCGCTGGGCGCCGCGGCTCCCCTCGCGGACGAGGCGATGGCGAACTGCCAAGGTGCGCCGTCCCGGTGGGGCCAAGTCAGCTCCCCTTTTGACAGCTGGCAGCGAGCGTGCAATAGCACCGCACTTTTCCCGTTCCGGAAGCGGTCAAGAACCTGGGCGACACGGCCATCACGGCGCTTGTCGTTCCTGCCTTCGTCATCGCTCTGGAGTAGGCCGGCCGGCTTCCGTGATGGCATTGCACGGTGTCGGCCACACCACGAGAGCAATAGGTTCACCACCGCCAACGAGGTAGCCATGGCAGACAAAGCCTTGCGCGGCACCAAGCGCACCTGTCAGAGCGGGTCGTGCGGCGAGCGCTTCTACGATCTCAACCGCGACCCCATTGTTTGTCCGATCTGCGGTCATGAATATGTGATCGCTCACGGCCCCGCCGAGCCCGCTCGCGAGGAGGCCGCCCGTCGGCCAGCCCGCAAGCTCGAGCCTGCCGCAGCCGGCCCCATCGCAGGCGACGCGCCGGAGGTCGATGCCGACGACGCACTGGCAGATGTCGACGTCGATGTGGACGGCGATGATGCAATCGCCGATGGCGATGATGAAACTTTCCTCGAGGACGAGGAAGACGAGGGCGGAGACGTCACCGGCATCGTCGGTGGTCCTGGCGGCGACGACGACGAGAGCTGAGGCCTGGGCCGCGTGCGGCGCCGGACGACGTCGTCCGGCGCGGTGGCAGCCTCGGTGCCAGCCAGCTTGCGTTGGCCTCAAGCACACTCTCCGTCTGTGTCGGCAAAGTCTTGATCGCGCGGCGGCCAGCAGGCGCAAAAGCCCCGGTTCAATACCCGCTGGGGCTCGGCGATGGCACGATTGGTCGCCCTTCCCGGCAGTCTGCGTGCATATCGTGCAAATGAGGTCTTGCGCTCAGGCGCGACGCGGACTAGGTAAGCGGCGCGCAGGCACGTTGCGAAGCCTGCCGTATCCCAAGAAGATCAGGGGCCGTAGCTCAGCTGGGAGAGCGCGTGAATGGCATTCACGAGGTCAGGGGTTCGATCCCCCTCGGCTCCACCAATCACCCCATGAACTCTTGAGAACTCTTGAGTGCTGACGCGGGCGCGCCCAATGGCGGGCTGGCTCGGCTCTTCGGCTCTTCGCTGAATGCGGGGGCGGCCGCCGGCTTTCGGCGCCGTTGGCCTGTGCCAACAGGCCATGCACCGTGAAGTGCTGATCCCCCTGACAAGCAATTTCCCCTCAGGAAGTCCTGGTGACGGCCCATTCCGGAGCCATCCCGTGCCCTTGGCGGTTTGGCCATGGCGCTGGCCTTGTAATGCGTCGCAGCGCGCGCCGATGCGACCGCGCCCAAGCGATTGACCATTCACGAGAAAATCAAGTGGCATCACGGCGGCGCGAGGGCCGATCACCATTCGTAACCGGTGCGTGAAGCCCTCTGGCGCTGGTCGAGATTTGCGCCATATCTGGCTCATCGAGGCGACACACCCCGGCCGCACACGGCCAAACAGATCGCCAGTGAAAATGCCAAAGAGACCACAACAAGGAAACCATGCCATGAAGACCCTCTCAGCCAGCCTCCTCGCCCTCACCCTGTTCGCCGGTGCCGCCAGCGCCGCCAGCCAGCAGGTCTTCACCGATCTGGCAGCCACCGCTCCGCGGGCGCCCTTCAGCCAGATCGGCGACACGGCACCTCGCTCGCCTTTTGATGACCTGAACGCTTCTGCGCCGCGCTCGCTGTTCGGCGATATCCAGCAGACGGCCCCGAAGAGCGCGGCCAGTTCGAAGAGCTGGACCGCCGAGCTCCATGACCCAGCGCCACCACGGTGGCCGCCTGAAGAGATCAAGCATTATGTGAGCCCGGCGGGAACGGCTCCTGCCGGGCTCAAATCGTTCTGGGCGTTCGCAAATCGCCGGATCTCTGCGGCCAACGGAGCCATGGGCGAACACCCACCATCCCCAATTGCGTTGATCTTGCCGTCGCCCGGACTTGAATTGGCCGCCGATTGCAGGCATGGCTCGAACGGATCACAGTGCGTCGCACGAGGTGCAATGCGTCTCGCGAGGCGCGCTTCCCGCAATTTGGGACTGTGGGGCCTGGTCGTTTCCAAACGGCAAGTGCGAGACGCTAGCGGCGACAAGGTTCACAACGCCAATGCCTATCGAGCAGCAGCCTCAGAACTGGCACGACGTCTATTTCACCGCGCAGGACGGCTTGCCTATATGCACGCTACTACCCCGCGGTTGCCTCCCGCCGCCGCCCCGTCTTGTGCTTGCCAAGCCTGACGAGGCAACTCTCGTGAGTTCCACGTGCTCGCAACCGCGCTCTCCAGCCCCGACAATCCCAACGCCCGGGACGTGCTGGCGGTCGACTACCGCGGTCGCGGCCGCTCGAGCATGACAAGAATTGGCGCAACTACAACTTGCAAGTCGAGGCTGTTCGACGCGCTGGATCTGCTCACCATCGCCGGTTTGCACGACGTCGCGGTCATTGGCACATCGCGCGGTGGCCTCATCGCCATGTTGATGGCCTGCTTGCGTCCGACCGCGATCGGCGCGGTCGTGCTCAACGACATCGGGCCGGTGATCGAACGCGAAGGGCTGGTGCGCATGGTGGCTTATGTTGGCCGCGTGCCTTTGCCGCCGACGTGGCAACGGCCACCGATCTTGTCCGCGACATCAACCGCAAGTTCTTCCCGGCCATCCCGGACGAGCATTGGTCCGATGTTGCCCGAAAGTGGTTCAATGACAGCCACGATCGGCCTCTGCCGGCCTATGATCCCAAGCTTGCCAAGGCGATCTCGGTGCTCGACGGTCCCGTCCCTCAACTGTGGCCGCAGTTCAAAGCCTTGAACCGGCTGCCCGCCATGGCCATACGCGGCGAATTGTCGGACATGGTGACTATGGAAACCTTGAGGCGACATGCGCTTGCACCTGCCAAGCCTCGTCACTCACACCGTCAAGCAGCAAGGCCATGCGCCGTTGTTGCGCGATCGGCCGACCATGCTCGCAATCAACGCCTTTCTGGCCAAGTCCGACCATGGTGCCATGAGCGAGCCGGCTGCCCACCAGGAGGTTGCCTGACACTTCGGGCCGCCCCCTGCCGCATTTCACCGTTCATTTCACATCCGCCGACCGGCGCAAACCTGGTCGCCAGAACCAAAACCACTCACCGTCACTGCCGGCAATGCGCAAAACTGTTGCTTGTCTGAGCGCGGGCCTTGCAAGACACCCCTGCAAGGTCTAAGAGCACCACTTTAATGAGCACCGCCCAACCAGCCACGTTGCTGTTCTCGCGCCGTCACCTTCTCACCTGTGAGGGGCTTTCGGCGGACGAGATCACATCCTTGCTCGACCTCGCCGATACGGCCGCCGAGCAAAATCGCCAGATCAGCAAGAAGCGCGACACCCTCCGAGGGCGGACGCTGATCAATCTCTTTTTCGAGGCATCAACCCGGACGCAGGCCTCCTTCGAGTTGGCTGGTAAGCGCCTCGGTGCCGACGTCATGAACATGAACGTTTCGACGTCGTCGGTGCAAAAGGGCGAAACCCTGATCGACACGGCCATGACGCTCAACGCCATGCGCCCTGACATCATCGTAGTCCGCCATCATGCGGCAGGTGCCGTTGAATTGTTGTCACAAAAGGTGGATTGCTCGGTCATCAACGCGGGCGACGGCGCCCACGAGCATCCAACCCAGGCCCTGCTCGATGCCCTCACCATCCGACGCGCCAAGGGGCGGTTGGCCGGACTGACCGTGGCCATTTGCGGCGACATCCTCCACAGCCGGGTCGCCCGCTCCAACATCTACGTGCTGAACGCGCTGGGCGCCCGCGTGCGCCTCGTTGCGCCGTCGACCTTGCTGCCGACCGGCATCGAGCGTCTGGGCGCCGAGGTCTACACGGACATGTGGAAGGGCCTCGAGGACGCCGACATCGTCATGATGTTGCGCCTGCAGCGCGAGCGCATGCAGGGCAATTACGTGCCATCGACGCGCGAGTACTACCATTTCTTCGGTCTCGATCACGAGAAGCTGGCGCTGGCACGGCCCGATGCCCTGATCATGCATCCCGGACCGATGAACCGCGGTGTCGAGATCGCCTCGCCCATCGCCGACCATTCCCGCAGTGTCATTCGCGATCAGGTCGAAATGGGGGTTGCCGTCCGGATGGCGGTCCTCGAGGCGCTGGCACGGCGTCTGCCGAACCATTGAGGCAGTCATGAAACGAGCAATTCAGCCGACCGAGGCACCTGGCGCGACGGTCCTCATCAACGCGCGCCTCGTCGACCCCGAATCCGGGCGTGACGAACCGGGCGGCATTCTCGTCGAGGATGGCACCATTGCGGATCTGGGCGCTCATTTGCGCTGCAACGCGCCGTCAGGGCGCCACCGTCGTCGATTGCCAGGGCCATGTCCTGTGCCCCGGATTGATCGACGCCCAGGTCTTTACCGGCGATCCCGGCCAGGAGCACCGGGAGACGCTGAAGACGGCCAGTTCCTTGCCGCCGCCGGTGGCGTGACAACAATTGTGTGTATGCCGGATACCGAGCCGGTCATCGATCAGGTCGCTCTCGTCGACTATGTCCAGCGCCGCGCCCGCGAGCGCGCGATCGTCAACGTTTGCATCATGGCTGCAGCCACCGGTGGCCTGTTGGGCGAGGAAATGGCGGAGGTTGGCCTCCCTGCAGCGTGCAGGCGCCGTCGCCTTCACCAACGGCAAGTCATCGATCACCAACACGCGTGTCATGCGCAATGTGCTGCTCTATGCCCGCGATTTCGACGCGCTCGTCGTGCATCACACCGAGGATCCTTCCTCTCGGCCAATGCCGCCATGAACTCGGGCGAACCGGCAACCCGCCTTGGCCTTCCCGGCGTCCACAAGCTTGCCGAGGTGATCGTCCTCGAGCGTGACGTGCGCCCTCGTCGAGATGACCGGCGGCCATTATCATGCAGCCACCATCTCGTGTGCCGAAAGTCTCGAAGTTGTACGCCGTGCCAAATCTAAAAAACTGCCGGTGACCTGTGGGGTTTCGATCAATCACCTCACCCTCAATGAGAACGACATCGGCCCCTATCGCACTTTCTACAAGGTCCGCCCGCCACTGCGCTGCGAGGAGGATCGCATCGCCATGGTGCGTGGCCTCGCATCGGGCGACATCGACATCATCGTCTCAAGTCACGACCCGCAGGACGCCGACGTCAAGCGCCGCCCGTTCGCGGAAGCCGCCGACGGTGCCATTGGCCTCGGAGACGCTCGTGCCTGCAGCCCTGCGCCTCTACCACAGCGGCGACGTCGCCCTGCTGCCCCTGTTGAAGGCATTGACCATCAATCCGGCGAAACTGCTCGACTTGCCGTCCGGTCGCCTCGCCAAGGGCGCACCCGCCGACCTCGCGCTGATCGATCTGAATTCGCCCTGGGTCGTCGACCGCGACCTGCTGCGCGCGCTCCAAGAATTCCCCCTTCGACGAGCAGAAGATGCAGGTCGTGTGCTCCGGACCATGGTTGCCGGACGCACCGTCTACCAATACGGTGTATCGGAGCGGTCCGTTTGAAGGCGCGGGATCTCAACCGCACCCGCGCGGGGGGATTCCAATGGCGATGAGCGCTGCATGTCGATGATGCCAATCTTGTTGGCACTGGCGGGTGGATACCTGCTGGGGTCCATTCGTTTGGTCTTCTGCTCACGCGCGCAGCCGGCCTGGGCGATGTCCGCAAGATCGGCTCCGGCAACATCGGCGCGACCAACGTGCTGCGCACAGGTAGCAAGAAACTGGCCGCGCTCACGCTTCTGCTCGACGGCTTGAAGGGCACCATTGCTGTGTTCCTCGGCTGGTGGATCGGTGTCCGGTTGGCCAGCGGTGTCGAAGTGTTGACCGCACCTCACGCAACCAGTGGCTTGGTCGTGGCCGCTGCGCGCGGCCGGTGCCTACGCTTATGCAGCAGGACTCTTTGGCGGTCTCGGCGCCTTTCTCGGCCACATCTTCCCGGTTTGGCTCGGCTTCAAGGGCGGCAAAGGCGTTGCCACATACATTGGCATCCTGATTGGTGTGGCATGGCCGGCTGCGCTGGTGTTTGCAGCCGTCTGGTTGGCGACGGCAGTGGTGACAGGTACTCGTCCCTGGCCGCGCTCCTCGCCACCCTCGCTGCATTCTTGTTCCTCGTCTTCAATGGTGCGCCACTCGTCGCGCCCATCGCGGCCATCATCTCATCGTTGCTGTTCTGGAAGCATCGCGAGAACATTCAAAGATTGGTCGCAGGCACGGAGTCGCGCATCGGTGCCAAAGGATAGCCCGAAGGAACTTTTCACGCCGCCCCCCTTGCCGGTGGCCGCGCTCGGCCATGCCGAGCGGGTCGCATGTCTGCGCCTGATCCGCTCCGACGATATCGGTCCCAAAAGATTCCAGAAACTGGTCAATCACTTTGGCGGCGCGCGCAAGGCTTTGGATGCCCGCGATGCATGGCCCGATCTCGCACGCAAAACCAGATCCGGCCGCCCGCTCGAAATTTGTTCGCAAGACCGTGCCGAGGCCGAGCTCGAGGCGGCCGACCGTATCGGCGCCGTCCCGCTCTTCACGATCGAGCCAGTCTATCCGCGCGCGATCGCCCATCTCTCCATGCCGCCCCCGCTGCTCTACGTCAAAGGCCGGCTCGAGGTGCTGCAGGCTCCGATGGTGGCAATTGTCGGTGCCCGCAATGGTTCGGCAGCCGGCAGCCGCATGACCCGCCTCATGGCCACCCGCCTCGGCGAGGAAGGCTTCGTCGTGGTCTCGGGCCTGGCCCGCGGTATCGACACGGCAGCCCACGAAGCAGCACTTCCGACGGGAACTGTGGCAGTCCTGGCGGGCGGTCTCGACCACGTTTACCCCCCCGAAAACGAAGCGCTGCAGGCCGCCATTGCGGACAAGGGGTGCCTCATCAGCGAGAACCCGCCGGGATTTCGCCCCAGAGGCCAAGACTTCCCGCGCCGCAACCGGATCATCTCTGGTGTCTCGCTCGGCATCATAGTCGTCGAGGCCGCGACCCGCTCCGGCAGTCTCATCACGGCTCACGCGGCAGCGGAACAGGGCCGCCTCGTCATGGCCGTGCCCGGCCACCCCATGGATCCGCGTGCCGCCGGCCCGAACCGTCTCATCAAGGACGGCGCCACGATGCTTCTGACCCCGGACGACGCAATCGCCGAACTGCGCCCGCTGTTGGAGAACTTGACTTGGACGCGCGGCCGCTTGTTGGACGATGCCACACCCTCCGCGCTGAGCAGACGACCGGCCGAAGAGTTCGACCTCGAGCCCGGCATCGCCGCCGACGAGGGCGGAGAGTCCGACTTCGATCCGGCCGCGCCCTCCGCGAACGAGCTGCTGTCGCACGCTGGCCACTTGGCGGGTTCCCGGCCCGATCCCGTGGCGGCCGTCCTGGCGGTGCTGGGCCCCGCGCCGTCCACTGTCGACGAAATCGCGCGCGCGGCCCGCCTCCCCATTCACATCGTCTCGGCGGCACTGCTCGAGCTGGCGCTATCCGGGCGCATCGAACAGCACGGCAGCCAGCTCGTTTCGCTGAAGCCTGAAGCCTGACGCGTGACCGTGACGGCCTGAGCCGCGCGGCGCTGTTCAAGCCAACCGGCGGCGCACGAGCGGGCGCCTCACTTCAGCTTCGTGACATCCAGCCGGAACACGAGCGGATAGAACTGGTGCCACGCGTTCCATCGCTGGCTCCCGGCCTCGCTCAGCGTCCAAAGCCCGCCGCTTGCATCGAAGCTCAGATCCTCGACGCCAATCGCCGTCGCGTAGCTCTTGATGACGGCCCCCTTCACGGGATCGAGCCGGGAGATGCGCCCAAAACCGCCGGAGCTTTGTGAAATCCAAAGCTGCCCCTTGGCATCGAACGCAGCGCCCTGCGCGCGCAACGGCAACGGCAGCGAGCGCTTGGCCTTGCTCTCGTCGATCACGTCGGGCAGGTCTGCGGCGGCAAATTCATAGAGCTTGCCACTTTCGTCCTTTTTGTAGGTGCCAAGCCACAGCGACGGGCCAAGTCCCGCAGCAAACGAACCGCGCACGTCGCCCGCAAGGCGGAGCGTTCGCACCACTTGGCCAAGCCCGCGCGCCGCCTTGGGATCGAGGCGAACGACAAAAACATGCCGGGTATCTGCAACGAAAAGTTCGCCTGAGGGGCCCCGCGCGAGGCCACCGGCGTGACCGCACTCGGCCGGCAGATCCAGAAAGCCCGAAATTTCGCCTGTCCCCATATCGAGGCGATAGAG
The DNA here is from genome assembly GCA_041397705.1 of Hyphomicrobiaceae bacterium. GTDB lineage: Bacteria > Pseudomonadota > Alphaproteobacteria > Rhizobiales > Hyphomicrobiaceae. The sequence goes on along the minus strand of JAWKWC010000017.1, from coordinate 33,319 downwards.
CCGGCACGGCCCCTTGGCTTGCGACGTCTCCCGGCTCTTGTATGTGGAAACGAACAGATGTTCCCCAACGACCGTGAGCCCTTGCGGCACGTAGCCCTCATCGAGCCCCGGTGCCCACAGCCGTCGCGTGACGGCCTCGGCATTGTCCACGGCGCTGAGGCTGCGCGTGGTGAAGGTCGGCGCGCGACCTTGCGGCGCCTCCGCCAGTGCCGCGTCAGCAAACATCACGAGACAGGCATACAACACGGCCAACAACACGCGCATGATCACCACTTTTCCAAAAAGCGCCCGCCAAGGCGATACCAGACCTTGCCAGGGTGCTGCTGGCACGGCTCAATGATGACACCGTCGCCGGAAACAACAGCAGGACGCGCCGAGGCACGGGTTCGGCACCTTGCCGGACTTTAAACCGATCGAGGTGAAACGGCAGCTGGCCTTTTCACGGTCTCGTTCGCAGCGCAAGTCCTGCACGGCGCCAGAGGCAAACGCGTGTGCACGGTCATTGAGAGGAAGGTCGAAGTGGAATCGCGTCGATGAAACTCGATGTCACCGAGCGCCAGAAACTGATTTTGAACTTGATTGCCGAGCGGGGCTTCGTGTCCATCTCGAAGTTGGCCGGCGTCTTGAGGATCTCCGAGCAGACCGTGCGCCGGGATCTGATGGCCCTCGCGGATCGTGGTCTGGCAACGCGCGTGCATGGCGGTGCCGGCTTGCCCGTCGGTCCAGGCGATGCCGGCTATGACACCCGTCGTCGGAGATTTGCTACTGAGAAGCAGCGCATCGCTCAGGCCGTCGCCCGCCATGTTCCCGATGGCGCCACCCTCTTCATCGACATCGGCACCACCATGGAGGCTGTTGCCGAGGCCCTCCTCAGTCATCGCCATCTCACTGTCATCACCAACCACTTGACCGTTGCCACCATCCTGAGCCGCCGCTCCGAGTTCCAGGTCATCCTGGCCGGCGGAATCTTGCGCCACAACGACCAGGCGACGACGGGCGAGGCGACCCGCGAGTTCCTGGAGAAGTTCCGCGTTGGCTATGGCATCTTCGGGATCGGCGGTGTCAATCCGGAAGGCGACCTCCTCGACTACGACTTTCGCGACATGGGGGTCTCGACGACGGCCATGCGCATTTCGCGGCGCAAATACATCGCCCTCGATCACAGCAAATTCGACAGCACGGCCATGGTGCGGATCGGCACGCTAAGGGAGGTGGACGCGCTGTTCACGGACGCGCCGCCGCCCGACATCATCCGGTCGATCCTGGAAGCGCACGACGTCGAGCTGGTCGTCGCCGGTGCTTGATCCCATTGGCGCCGATCACGCCCGCGCTGCAAGGATGGCGCTCGCCAGCTCGACGAACCCAGCCCCGCTCTCCTGCTCCGTCACCCAGCGCGGCAAGGCTGCACATCTGTCGGCCAGCGCCCGGACATTGGCAACGCCCACCGAATCCTCGAAATAGCCGAACATCGGCGCATCGTTGGGCGAGTCACCGACGAAAACCGCCGCCGACTTCGCTACCTGCGCCCCGCAGTCGAACTGCGTTTCCAGCAAGTGCAGCGTCGTCGTCAGTTTGTCGTGGTCGCCGAACCAGCCGTTGACGTGGATCGAGCTGACCTTCGCCATCGCCCCTTCGGCCTCGAACAGCGCAACGATGCGGTCGATATCCCCGCGCGCCAGCGGAGCCACATCCTCGCAGAAATCGATTGCGAGATCGGCTTCGCGATAGGCTTGGTCGCTGGCGATGGCAGAGCCTGGCACGGCTGCCAGAATGCGCTGGGCCAGCGCCTCAAGGCGTCGCCGGTTGGCGGCACGCGCGGTCTCGGATGCAGCATAGTGCCGCCGCATGACGCGCTGGCCATGGTCGTAGGAAAAATGAAAGGCTCCGTTTTCGCCAACGACGGCGTCCACCGGCCAGAACCGCGCAATCATATCGCACCATCCCGCCGGCCGCCCGGTGACCGGAATGACGATCAGCCCGCCCGCCTGCAGTGCGGCGAGTGCAGCGTAGCTTTCGGCCGTGAGGCGGCCGTGCGTCGTCAACGTGTCGTCGATGTCGAGCAGCACGAAACGCTTGTGCGACCAAAGTCCTGCTGCAGCCTGCGCGAGCGGTGTCATATCGTATGAATGCTTCCGTCCAGGGCATCCGCCACGGCAGCCCGTTGCATGGCGTTCATGTGCAGACCGGCCTTTGTTCGCCGCCAAAGTATATCTTCGCTCGTGCTCGCCCACTCATGCGCAACGAGATACCGCACTTCCCGCTCATAAAGGCTGTGCCCGTAGTGCTGGCCCAGATCCTCGACGCCTTTCCCATCGCCGAGAACCTCCTCGGTCAAGCTGCCGTGACGCCGGGCAATCTGCGCAAGCAAGCCACGCGGCAACTCCGGCCGTCGTTTCACGAGGTTGTCGAGAAAGGCCGCGAAGTCTGCATTTTCAATGTCGCCGCCGGGAAGAGGACTGGTCGCCGTCCAGGCCGGACCGAGCCCCGGAAAGTAAGGTGCCAATTCATCCAGAACGGCCTCTGCCAGTTGCCGGTAGGTCGTGATCTTGCCGCCAAGAACCGACAGGATCGGCGCTGCACCTTCGACGTTGGTCGTATGTATGACGTAGTCGCGCGAAGCCGCACTCGCCGACTTCCCCGCGTCCTCTTCATAGAGAGGCCGCACGCCCGCGAAACTGTGCACCACCATGTTGCGTCCGGGGGGCGAGGTGACATATCGGCTCACCGCTGCCAGCAGATAGCTGATTTCATCTTCGCTGGCCGTCACCGCGCGCGGGTCACCGTCAAACGCAACGTCTGTTGTCCCGATCAAGGAAAAGTCCTGCTCATAGGGCAAGACGAAAACAACGCGGCCGTCCGGGTTTTGCAGAATCAACGCATCGTCGAGCCCGTGCAGACGCGGCACGACGATATGGCTGCCTTTGACCAGCATCAGTCGCGGCTGCCCCGGTGCATCGATGCCGCTCGCAGAGGTGATGTTGGCCAGCACCTGGCCGGCCCACGGTCCCGCAGCGTTCACGATGACACGGGCAGCGACCTCGCTCACCTGTCCCGTTCGTGCATCGACGAGCGAGGCCAGCCAGGCTCCGTCCGCGCGCCGCACTTTGGCAACTTTCGTGCGCGTCAGGATCGTGCCGCCCTTCATGGCCGCCGCGCGCGCATTGAGCACCACGAGCCGCGCGTCATCGACCCAGCAATCCCAGTAGGTGAAGCCGTGGTTGAAGGGCGGCTTGAAAACCGCCCCCCCTCCAACCGCGCTCAGGTTCAGCGCGCTGGATCCGGGCAGCAGGCGGCGGCGCGCCAGGTGATCGTAGAGGAACAACCCGGTGCGGATCATCCAGCGGGGACGCTGCTCCGGCGAGTGGGGCAACACGAACCTCAGTGGCCAGGCGATGTGCGGCGCCTTGCGCAACAAAACTTCGCGCTCGCCAAGCGCCTTGCGTACAAGCCCGAAATCGTAGTGCTCGAGGTAGCGCAGCCCCCCATGGATGAGCTTCGAGCTCGCCGAGGATGTCGCGCCCGCTAAGTCACCGGCCTCGCACAAGACGACATCCAGTCCCCGGCCCGCCGCGTCCGCCGCGATGCCGGCACCATTGATGCCGCCGCCGATGATGAGAAGGTCATGCACCCGAAGCTCGCGCCCCATTTGGCGTGTCCCGAATATCGAGCAGACGGTGCGGGCAGCTTCACCCTTGGCCCGTCCGATCAGGGTGAGAGGTCGGCACGACGTCCGCAATGTCATATTTCTTACATCAAAGTGGCTCTTCGGCCAAGAATTTTCCGAAATCGATCATGACGTGAGCCGCAGTCCGCCCTGCGCCGCTGCCCGGTTAACCCCATCACAGTGTTGACAGGTCCGCCAACAGCCGTCTTAACTTTCATGAAACACGGCCAATCCTCCCGAGGGTGAGACCAAGTGCGACGGATTATCATGCGTCTATTGCCAAAAGTGGTGCTCGTGGCCGGCTTGATGGTGTCTTGGAACAATTCTTCCATTGCCTGGGAGCTGCACGGTCATCGCGGCGCCCGGGGCTGGCACCAGAGAATACTTTGCCGGCCTTCGCCAAGGCGTTGAGCCTGGGTGTCGATTGTCTCGAATTGGACGTCGGCATGTCGAAAGACGCCAAGCTGGTCGTCGCGCACGACCCCCTGCTCAATCCCGATCTCGTCCGCAGCGCTGGTGTCTGGATATCCACGCGCACCCCTCAAGGACCTGACCGCGGCTGAGATCAAGTCGCTCGACGTCGGTCGCATCGATCCCGCATCGTCTTACGCCTCGCGTCATCCAAAGCAGCAGCCGGCCGACGCCACGCCCATGCCGCTGCTCGAGGACGTGCTGGCAATGCCCGCCCTGCAGGCGGCGAGCAACGTATGCCTCAATATCGAGATCAAAACGTCACCCAAGGCGCCGCACGAAACGTTTCCGCCTGCCGTCATGGCCGATGCACTCCTGGCGTTGGTGGACAAATTCGCCATGCGCAAGCGCCTCAGGGTCCAAAGTTTCGACTGGCGCAGCCTTGTCCACGTCCACGCCGTTGCCCCCGACATCCCCTTGAGCTTTTTGACCGCCGAGCGGTCGTGGCTGAACAATGTCGAACGCGGCCAGCCCGGAAAGTCGGAGTGGCTGGCAGGCGCCGATATCGATGATCACGATGGCTCGTTGCCCCGCCTGATCAAATCTCTGGGCGGCACCTACTGGTCACCGTATTTTCGCGACCTCACACCTGAAGCCCTCAAGGAAGCCCATGACTTGGGGCTCCAGGTCACAATCTGGACCGTCAACCAGCCCAAGGACATCCAGCACTACGCAGACCTGGGCGTCGACGCCATCATCACGGATTATCCCGATGTGGCCCGCAGCATCCTGAAAAATCCGGCAACGCGGAGGAACTGAACCAGGCGCACGAGGCAGTACCCGCGAAACGTGGCAACGCCGATCGCAGTGTCATGCGCGTTGCGCGAACCCATCGCCAAACTGTCGTTAAAGAGAAACCGAGTGGCGATATCAGCAGCACTGGTGCAAGCTGGCACGCAAATCTTACGGAGGGAGAAAAGCATGACCACCAAGAATTCGATCAAGCGCCTGGCTGCGCTTGCAGTCGCGGCTGGATACGTCGCGAGCGCGGGTGCCGCCCACGCCGTCACGGAAATCCAATGGTGGCACGCCATGGGTGGCAAGCTCGGCGAGAAGGTCAACGCCATCGCCAAGGGTTTCAACGACTCCCAGAAAGACTACAAGGTCACGCCGGTCTACAAAGGCAACTACACTGAGACCATGACCGGTGCCATCGCCGCCTTCCGGGCCAAGAAACAGCCTCACATCGTGCAGGTCTTCGAGGTCGGTACCGCCTCGATGATGGCTGCAAAAGGCGCCATCTATCCCGTCTACCAGCTCATGGCCGACAACAAGATCCCCTTCGACCCGAAGGACTATCTGTCGGCCGTCACCGGCTATTATTCCGATAGCAACGGCAACATGCTGTCGATGCCCTTCAACAGCTCCACGCCGGTCCTCTACTACAACAAGACACTCTTCAAGAAGGCAGGCCTAGATCCCGAGACGCCGCCCAAGACGTGGCCGGAACTCGAATCCTTCGCCAAGAAGCTGCAGGCCTCGGGCGTCAAATGCGGCTTCACCACCGGTTGGCAGTCTTGGATCCAGTTGGAGAATTTGTCGGCTTGGCACAACGTACCTTTCGGCACCAAATCGAACGGCTTTGACGGGCTGGATACCGAGTTCAAGTTCAACGCGCCCCTGCACGTCAAGCACATCTCGAAGATGGCCGAGTGGCAGAAGTCGAAAGTGTTCGACTACGGTGGTCGCCGCTCCGACAGCGCGCCGAAGTTCTATACGCAGGAATGCGCTATGTATATGAACTCCTCGGCAGCCCAGGCCGGCATCAAGGCCAACGCCAAGAACTTTGAATTCGGCGTCGGCCAGCTGCCCTATTGGCCCGATGTCAGCGGCGCGCCGCAGAACTCGATCATCGGCGGCGCAACGCTGTGGGTACTCAAAGGACACCCCGCTGCCGATTACAAGGGCGTGGGGGCGTTCTTCAAGTATCTGTCCTCGCCCGCCGTGCAGGCCGATTGGCATCAGTTCACCGGCTACCTCCCGATCACTCTGGCGGCCTATGATCTGACCAAGAAGCAAGGCTTCTACCAGAAGAACCCCGGCACCGACGTCAGCATCAAGCAGATGACGGGCAAGGCGCCCACGGCCAACTCGCGCGGCCTGCGCTTTGGCAACTTCGTGCAGATCCGCGACATCATCAACGAAGAGCTGGAAGGCGTATGGGCCGGCAAGAAGACGGCCAAGGCGGCGCTCGACTCGGCTGTGACACGCGGCAACGAGCTCCTTCGCAAGTTCGAGGCTGCCAACAAGTAGCGCGACGAAGCGGCTGCCGTCCTGGAAGCCGCTTTGCCTTCTGCCGGGCGCAATGCGTGTGCTGTCGCCAGCAGCCGTTGCGCCCCGCATGTCTCCTCCGCCTCGATAGCTCCGTCTCGTCAATCCTCATGTCACGTCGGTGATCGGCCGGTGACCTCCCAGGTGTCAACGTGAACAAGCGCGTGACGTTTCGCGGTTTCTGGCTGCCGTTGCTCCTGCTGCTGCCGCAGCTCGTGATCACGGCTGTGTTTTTCATTTGGCCGGCAAGTCAGGCCCTCTACCAATCCGTCCTTCTCGAAGACCCCTTCGGATTGAAAAGCCGCTTTGTCTGGTTCGACAATTTCAAGGCGCTGTTCGCCGATCCCTACTATCTCGCATCGTTCAACCGGACAGCCATCTTCGGCTTGGTCGTCGCGGGGCTCGCCATGGGCATCTCGCTGCTGTTGGCGGCGATGGCCGACCGTGTCCTGCGTGGCGCCAGCGCCTACAAATCCATGCTGCTTTGGCCCTACGCCGTCGCACCGGTCGTTGCCGGCGCCTTGTGGTGGTTCTTGTTCAATCCACGCATCGGCATCATTGCCTATGTCTTGCAGGCGATGGGCTATGACTGGAACCATACTCTCAACGGCACCGACGCCCAGATCCTCGTCGTCGTGGCCGCCGTCTGGAAGCAGATCAGCTACAACTTCCTGTTTTTCCTTGCCGGATTGCAGGCCATTCCCCGTTCGCTGATCGAGGCGGCAGCCATCGACGGCGCCAGCCCTTTCAAGCGCTTCTGGACCATCATCTTCCCGCTTCTCACCCCGACGGCGTTTTTCCTGCTGGTCGTCAACATCGTCTATGCCTTTTTCGACACTTTCGGCATCGTTCACGCAACCACCAACGGCGGCCCGGCCAAGGCAACCGAGATCCTCGTCTACAAGCTATACAACGACGGTTTTGTCGGCCTCGATCTCGGCGGATCGGCGGCCCAGTCCGTCATCCTCATGGTGATCGTGGTCGCCCTCACAGTCGTGCAATTCCGCTTCATCGAACGAAGGGTCGAATATTGATGGTAGAGAACCGGCCCTGGCTCACCGCTTTCGCGCACGCCATCCTCATCCTCGGCGTCATCTCGATGGTGTTTCCGATCTGGGTGACGTTTGTCGCCTCCACGCACCGTGCCGAAGATCTGATCAGTGCGCCCATTCCGCTTTGGCCGGGCACCGAGCTGTGGACCAATTACAAGGCCGTCCTCAGTCGCGGTCTCGACAACCCGACAGCCGGCGGCGTACCGCTCGGCCTGATGATGCTGAACAGCCTGATCATGGCGCTCGCCATCGCCATCGGCAAAATCGTGGTCTCGTTCATCGCCGCCTTTGCCATCGTCTACTTCCGCTTTCCCTTCCGCATGCTGGCGTTCTGGACCATCTTCCTGACCCTCATGCTGCCTGTCGAGGTGCGGATCCTGCCCACCTACAAAGTCGTCGCCGATCTGGGCCTCCTCAATTCCTACCTTGGCCTGACACTGCCCATCATCGCCTCGGCCACCGCGACCTTTTTGTTTCGCCAGTTCTTCCTCACGGTCCCCGACGAACTTACCGAAGCCGCCCGCATCGACGGCGCCGGCCCGCTGAAGTTCATGAAGGACATCCTTCTCCCCCTCTCGCGCACCAACATTGCAGCCCTCTTCGTCATCATGTTCACGTTCGGCTGGAACCAGTATCTCTGGCCGCTGCTGATGACGACCGATCCGGGCTACCTCACGGTGATGATGGGGATCCAGCGCTTGATCAACGTCGCCGACACCGACCCGCAATGGCCCCTCGTCATGGCGGCCGTCATCCTCGCCATGCTGCCGCCGGTCGCCGTGGTGCTCGGCATGCAGCGCCTGTTCGTCAAAGGCCTGGTCGAAACCGAGAAATAAGTGTGAAGGAAACAACATGGCCCGCCTGAGCATTCAGGATGCTCGCAAGACCTATCCCAATGGTGTGCACGCCATCAACGGCATCGACCTCGAGGTTGCCGACGGCGAGTTCGTCGTGCTCGTCGGCCCATCCGGCTGCGGCAAGTCGACCTTGTTGCGCATGATTGCCGGTCTCGAGCAGGTGACGAGTGGCACCATCAAGATCGACGACCGCCGCGTCAACGATCTGGAGCCCGCCGATCGCGACATCGCCATGGTGTTCCAGAACTACGCGCTCTATCCCCACATGAGCGTCTTCAATAACATGGCCTACGGCCTCAGGAACCGGGGCACGCCGCGCGACGAGATCGAAAAGCGTGTGACGGAGGCGGCCCGCTTGCTCGAAATCGAAGCCCTGCTCGACCGCAGGCCGCGTCAGCTCTCGGGCGGACAGCGCCAGCGCGTTGCCATGGGGCGTGCCATCGTGCGCAAGCCCGCCGCCTTCCTCTTCGACGAGCCGCTCTCCAACCTCGATGCCAAGTTACGCGTGCAGATGCGCGTCGAGATCAAGAAGTTGCAGCGCGACCTGGGCACGACCAGCATCTACGTGACGCACGATCAGGTCGAAGCCATGACCATGGCCGATCGCCTCGTGGTCATGAATGGCGGCGTGGCCGAGCAGATCGGCACGCCACGCGAGGTCTACCAGAAACCGGCGACGGAGTTTGTCGCGGGCTTCATCGGCTCGCCGTCCATGAACTTCATCGACGGCCACATTGGCGGTGACAGGCGCACGGTGGTCGTTGGCAGCAGTACGCTCGCTCTGCCGGCAGCAAGCCCGCTTGAGGCTGCAACACCGGTTGTCGTTGGCATCAGGCCGGAAGATCTCGCACAGGGACAAGGCCAGGGACCACTCGTCCTCGCCGTCGAGCATGTCGAGCATCTGGGAACCGACACCATCCTTCACGGACCGCTGCAAGGCGTGGGTAAGGGGCGCATCGCTTATCGAGTCCACGGTGACGTGGATTTCAAGATCGGTGCGCTTCTGGATCTGGCAGTGGCGCCGGCGTCGATCCACATGTTCGACAAGAAAACCGCGCGGCGCGTTGCCTGATGCAAATGGCGCGCGACTGACAAAGGCGGCGATGTTTCCCGAGCCACGGCCCTTTGGGGCGAGGCGTCAATAAGCGCTAAGCCCCTGCGCCTCGTCCGCACGATCATGCGAACGCAAAAAAATTGCCCTGCCAGGAGCTGGTGGAGGCCCTGGCAGGGCTGCTCCGTGTCAGGAATAGTGCGGGGGCCATTCCTGACGCGGGGTTCGAAACTGAAACTAATTATTTCACTCGGGTCGTGAGTATGCGGGTACTCGTGACCCTATGCGGCAAAAGCTTGGAACCTCCGTGGTGTGCACGCTTGCACTGTGTGGTGGGTTCGATGCAGTCCCGTGGCGACAACGCCAGCGAGCCGAACCTATTCCAAACGAAACTGACGAAATGCGAAAAAAGTAGAAGCCTCGCCCATAAACTTGCGCCTGGGTGACACATTTCAGTCCGATTCGTGATCCAGACACGTTCGTGTTCGATGCATTCCCATGGACTGCCGATTGAATTGGCAGAGGATCTGACGCGCTTTCGCTAGGGCGTGTCGGCGCCAATGGGGGGACTATGGGGACAAGACAAAATTCGACGCCCGCTCGGGCGTTTGAGTGGCACGGCCATGACCATTTTCTTTGTCATGAGCATAACCCTTGCGCCATGCGCAATGGGGATCGAGAGGCTTGCTCGCACGTTCTCGATCGCCATGGATTCGAGTCTATCGTTCGGTTGAGGCGCACGCCTGACGTAGCGTTTGCTGACCTGTCGTGGGTTGGGAGCCGCCGCAGTCTGCGTTCATGCCGCGCGCTATCGGCATGACAATATTCAACGCCGCCCCGCTAGCCGAAACCGCGCCGATCCCGCCGTCCATGTGCGCCACCATGGTGCAGGCCCGGATCAGCGGCACGTGCAGCAAGCGCCATAATCTCCGCCGGCCGAGCAAGCAAGCTAGGCGCGGTGCAGCCGCCTCGGGTCGTTGTGCCAGTCGCATCGAGCGGAACGTGTGGCGCGGCTTTGACGCAGCAAAACGCGGGAAAAGCCAAGCCGGATCAACACCCAAGCCAAAGAGCGCGCAACAATGACAGCGAGACAGTGTGATATCGGCGCCTCAGGGGAAGGTAGTGAAAGAGATGACGGAATGACTGGTCCTCCGCCGCGTTGTGGTCATGAAGCGCGCGCGAGCCAAGTGCGCCTGAGCAGTTTCGCAGCGAGCTGGTCGAGTTGCTGCCGAGATTGCGCAGATTTGCATTCGCGCTCGCACGCAACACGGACGCCTGCAATGACCTGGTGCAGGAAACATGTGCCAGGGCTTTGACCAAGTCGGAATTGTGGGAACCGGGGACGCGGCTCGACAGCTGGCTGTTCCGCATGTTGCAGGATCTGTGGTTCGACCCGAATTCGGGCCGAGCGACGGATTGGCGAGACGACCGACGTTGACGAAGTCGGACAGATCAGGGAGACGACGGTCGTGACGTAGTCGGTCGAAATTGCAGCTCGAAGTCGTCGGCATGCAGGCGATGGGGCGCTTGAAACCTGATCATCAGGTTGTTCTCGTTCTCGTATGCATCGACGGCATGTCCTACAAGAAACCGCTGGTGTTGGGGCTTCCGATTGGGACCATCATGAGTCGGCTGAGCCGTGCCCGGCTTGAGCTGTCTCGCCATCTCGAGGATGGAGGTGATCTTGCCTCTAACGTTGAAGCGGGGGATTCGGCGTGACTGAAGTAAGCGATGGTGAGTTGATGGCCTACGCTGACGGCAAGCAGCTGACGCGCCCGGTATCCGCACGCGTCCGAGGCGGCCTTGGCGGATAGCGCTGAGTTGCGCGAGCGATTGCAGCGGTTCATCGACACCGGCAAACCTGCTGCCAATGCGTTTCGCCCGATCTTTCAGGAGCCTGTGCCGAAGCAAATCCTGGAGATGGTGCGGGGAACCAGTGCTCCTTCGTCCGCCAAAGAAGAAAGGCTTTCAGAGCCGCGCTTGCACGTCATTGCCGGAGGTTCGCGACGCGCCGATTCGCCCGCGCCCGTGCAAGCGTCGCGTAAGCCCTCCCACGTCCATGCGCTGACGCGATTGGCTGCCAGTCTTGCGCTTGTCGCAGCCGGCGCCGGCGCAATGTGGCTGTTCGTCGGCAACGTCCATCCGGTTTCGACCGCGAGTTTGCCCAGGTCGGGCGCAGACGGCGGTCCTCGTCTCGGTTGGCCGCTTGCTGCAGACCGCGCTCGAAACCAAGCCCAGCAGGGCCGTCACCACGGCACCGATCGGCAACAAGGCCAAAGCCGCCCTGCGCATCACTTCGACGTTTGCTTCACGCGACCAGCGCTTTTGACCCGCGATTACGTCTTTCGCTCGGCGAGGCCGACGAGTTCATGGGCGTTGCCTGCGGGAATGCATCCGAGGGCGGTTGGGTGATCGAGCATCAGGCCCGGATCGACCACCGGCCTCCCGCCGGTCAACACGGGCGTAGCAGGGGAGTCGGCCAAATCCGCCGTCGACGCCACGATCGACCGCCTGATCGATGGCGGGCCGCTGGATCCGGGCGAGGAGGAACGGCAGCTGCAAAGTGGTTGGACGGCACGGGTTTCGCCGCGATAGCAGCCGCGCTTGCCAAGTGCAGCGATAGGGCGGCCAAGGGCCGAGCCTGGAAGACTTGGGGGCGGGAACACTTCGGGCATGACAGCAACCGCCGTCATGCCCATTTTCGATTCCGCTGCTCTCAATTCTGCACAAACCCGAAGGCTGCAGCTGCAGGGCGCGCACGTTCGGAATCGATCTCCGCAACGTCCGCATCCCGCACGACACGCGTCGCCCATTCGGCAATTGGCCGCTGATCGCGGGGCGCCGATACCGTTTGCGGGAGCACCTTGTTCGTTCCGCAATGGTGGGGCGCCAACAGCAAACCCCGCCCGTAGATCTCGTCCATACCGCGCGGGCGAGATCGCGATATTTCAAGCGCGCGAGTACCGCTGACTTGCCACCGCGGCTGGCGCCTCCGGTCGAGGCGGCGATGACGGCGGTGGCAAACGGAACCGCAAACGACGTTCCGGTCATGAGGCCGCTGCCCCGGTCGCTGGCCGTCCATATGTCGACGCCGGGCGCAGCAAGATCGATGTGCCGGCCCCTGTTGGCCTTACGATAGCTGCGCAGATTCTTTGCGACCGCAGTCACCGCGATAACCTGGCTGTATGCGGCCGGATAGAGTGGTGGTCCGTCGGGGCCGTCGTTTCCCGCAGCCGCGACGAATATCATGCCCTTGGCGCTCCAGTGTTTCTCGATCGAACGCTGCGGTAGCGGATCGTGCGGTCCGGCAATGCTCATATTGACGATCCCGACCTGCATCAGGCTCATCCAATCGAGCGCCCTCAGCAGCGCAACTGAATCGGCGATAGGCTCCCCGTTCGCGTCAGCGAAACATCGCCGGAATAATAGCTGGCATCTGGCGGCAGGCCCGGCGTGGCGCTGTGTTTCGCGCCGGCGAGAATGGCAAGTGTCGCCGTGCCATGATGCGACGCGACCTTGGGGCGTCGCGAGCCGCGCGAAACTGCGCGTGAATATCTTGCCCCTGAACGCCGGGTGCCTCAGGTTCACCAGCGTATCGATCTGCCCAATGCGAACCTTCGCCGAGCAATTTGACAGCGCCGGCTTCCAGCCGATCGCGTCAGGCGTAGCAGCCCACCCCATTGCCCCTTTTGGCCCGGCGTCGGGTCGCGATCCGGAGCCGAAAACCCTCTCGTTCGCTCTTCGCCGGACGATAAGGGCGATACAGATGATTGGGCGAAATGTGCGCCCGCGACGCGAGTCATCAGCGTCCGGGCTTGCACCAAGTCCATGCCTGCCGGTGGCGACAGGGTTGTGAGGATTCATGCCAAGACCGTCGAATGTCCAGTTTAGGCGAGACTGTGAAACCGAGTTCGCGGGCGCGTGCAGCGGTGCTCGCACAATGTTCAGCGCCAGGAATTCCCGCGTTGGTCCGGTCTGAATGAACTCCATGTCGGAACGCGCAACGCGGCCGGCGGCGGCTGGAGATCTGCTTCAGCCAATCGGCGACAGTCCTGGGCGCTCCCGTGGTAACTGATGTGCCCTCGCGGCTTGTGCCACGGCGATCATCGTCACGCGTTGTCTTCCTGTTGTCGTCGTCCCGGTTGCCGTCGCCTTTATCGTCGCGTGCCGTGCTGTCGCGTTTGTCGTTATCGCGACTATCGGTGTCGCGGCTGGCAGTGCTGGGGGTACGGTCACGGTCACGGTCTGATCGTCATCGTCTCGCCTCGGCTGTGCAGATCTGTTGCCGCCGCCTGGTCATTGTCGTCGTTCCATCGCCCCGCCGGCTGGTCGCGGCTGGGCTCAGTTCGGCTCAGGCCGCGAAGGTCATCTTGCCGATCCGCCAGTCGCTTGCCGGCAAACGCAACGCCGAGATCGCTGCTCCACAGACCGAAATGATTGAGATGAGGCAATTGATCGGCAAATACAGCCAAGCTCACGGCCGATCCAAATAGGACCAATCGCTTGAGCAACGGCCCCGCGCGCTCGAAACGCGGCGAGCGCGTCAATCGCTGTTCCATCCCCACGTCCCCCAATCAGGCAGTACGCATCGAAACACGCACACTCCCCAATAAGCCCTCATACCACGTTGCGTGCCATGTGGAGAAATTGCGGATTTTCGCACCCGCATTTCCGGTGTGGAATAAGCGATTTGCAACCTGTGAAGTGCTCGCGATGCAGATAACTGCCAGCGCCGCCGCATCGGCTGATGAGCGACTTTGTGAGCCGAGAACTTTGATCATCATTCTGCTCGCACTGTGCGCTCCGCATCGATTGCCCGGCGGCACGCCAGGTCGATGCCCGTCCCCGGCGCTCCAGCGAAAGAATTGCGCCAGGCAGCAGCGTCATATTGCGTCACGACGCCGCAATATGACGACGCCCGCCTTCACAGCGCGAGCCACATCATCGCCCGTGGCAAGAACAATCTGAGATCCAGTGCCGTCCGCGAAAAGCTAATCGGCAAAGTGTGATGTGCTGGCGGGTCGAAACAGTCTGTGCGCCGGCCAGTTGTCAGGCGGGTCTGACTTGACGCGAGGACACAGTCAGCAGCTCGATTTCAGCTTGAAACGGGCCTCGCCAAGGCTTTATCAAAGTATATCTTGGTAAAATACTAGCATTTGTTGTGGCGGAATTATCCAATCTGAATGTTTGGACCTGCCTCAAGAAAATAGAATAAGAATAATTCATAGATTTATCTTCAGGATAGTTAGTCACTGTTGCCCTTTGGTGATTGACCTGGACAAAGAGTTGACAGATTTATTGCTGCAACGGGGGACGGGTAGCGGCAATGACAAATCGGCATCAGCAGCGCGCGGAACTGGAACGCGAGTTCTACTCGCACTTGCGGCGCTCATGATCTCGCCTGCTGGCGCGGCCAGCGCTGATGAGCCCGGCAAAGACACCGGCGGCGTGCCCGCTGCATCAATCGCCACCGGCCTGCCGCCTGATCTTGCCGATCCCGGTGGCGTGCGCGCTCATTTCGCAGCGCGCGGCATCACCTACGGCGCCAACTACATTGGCGAGGTTTGGGGCGTCACATCCGGTGGGCTCAAGCGCGGCGCCACGTATGACGGACGACTCGAACTCTACACCCAGTGGGATCTGCAAAAGCTGGCCGGTTGGCGCGGGCTCACTTTCTTTGCCAATGCCTTCCAGATCCACGGCCAGAGCATCACGGCAGACAACGTTGGCAGCCTCGCGCCGGTCAGTTCCATCGAGGCGACGCCCGCGACCCGCCTGTTCGAATTGTGGCTGGAGCAGTCCGTCGCCGATGGCAAGGTCAGCCTTCGCATCGGTCAACTCGCAGCTGACAGCGAATTTGCCACCACGGAGGGCGGCGGCGCTTTCATCAATGGCACGTTTGGGTTCCCCACCATCGCCGCCGCTAATTAGCCCGCGAGCGGCCCCGGCTATCCGCTTGCCGCCCCCGGCGCGCGGCTGAAGCTTGAAATGAGCGAGCGCGTGACGACGCTGCTCGCCATCTTCAATGGCCAGGTCTCGCGCCCCTGTGCCAGCGATGATCCCCAGCGCTGCAATCCCGATGGGCTGCTCTTTCCGCTCGGTGATCCCCGCTGTTTATCGCCGAAAACCAGTTCAAATATCAGCTTGGCCTGCCCGGAACGCTTAAACTCGGCGGCTGGGCTCATTCCCGGTTCCTTCGACGACACCCGCTTCGATGAAAACCGGTCCCTTCTCGCAGTCTCCGGTGGCACGCCGTGGTTTCACGGCACCAATCATGGCCTCTACGCTATTCTTGATCAGAAGGCCTATGCCGTCGCAGGCAGCGAAAGCCGCGGCGTCGGCCTCTTTGGCCGCGTGATGACGAGCCCATCCGATCGCAATCTTGTGGACCTCTACATCGATGGCGGCGTGACATTGACCGGCATGTGGGATCGCCGGCCAGACGACGTGCTCGGCATCGGCGTTGCCCACACCCGGATTGCCGGTGGCGCACGCGGCTTCGATCGCGACCGCAACTTGGTCAACGGCGTCGATGCGCCTGTGCGCGACGGCAGCTCGTTCTGGGTTGAGCTACGGCCAGATCGCTCCTGGGTGGACAATCCAGCCCGACATTCAGCATTGCTGGAAACCGGGCGGAGGGCGGGTATCGAACCCGACGACGACGTGAACAGCGATCCCCGTCCGGCCAGCGCCACGGTTGTCGGTGTCAGGACAATCATCAAGTACTGAGAGGTTCGCCAGGAGTAGTGTGACATGCGTTATAAGATTTTGCAGGCAATGATGGGGCTCGCCACGAAGCCCTGTTGATTGTCATGGGCGCACCGGCCCGCGCCGCCACGCCAACAACGACTGCCGCTACGCTGACAGCCGCAGATGTCATCACGCAATACGCCCGCATGGCCGAGGCTGCCTTCGAGGATTCCCTTGCCGCCGGCAAGGCGCTGCAGACGGCGGTCGATGCGTTTCTTGCAGCCCCCTCGCCAGCCACGCTGGAAGCGGCGCGGCAAGCTTGGGTCGCTGCGCGTCCGTCCTACCTTCAGACCGAAGCCTTCCGCTTCACGAACCCGATTGTCGACGCCTGGGAAGGGAAAGTGAATTCGTGGCCCCTCGACGAGGGCTTGATCGATTACGTCGCCACTCCTGCCGAAGGCTCAGAAAATCCCCTCGCCAACGCCAACGTCATTGCCGCCAAGTCCATCAAGATCAACGGTGAGACGGTCGACGTCACCACGATCGATGGGCCGCTGCTCAGAAAATTGCAGGAGGCCGGTGGCATCAAGGCCAACGTCGCGACGGGCTATCACGCCATCGAGTTCCTCTTGTGGGGGCAGGATCTTCATGGCACCGGGCCGGGTGCTGGCGAGCGGCCGCATAGTGACTATGACCTCAAGTCCTGCACGCACGCCAACTGCGACCGCAGGGCGGCATATCTGAAAGCCGCAACCCAGCTTCTGGTCGAGGATCTCGCCTGGATCGCGGCCCAATGGAAAGCCGAAGGAGAGGCCAGGAAGCACATCACGTCGTTGCCGCCCGACGATGCGCTGGTGGCGATCTTCAGCGGCCTCGCCAGCCTCTCGTACGGCGAGCTTGCCGGCGAGCGCACCAAACTGGCGCTCTTGCTGCATGACCCCGAGGAGGAGCATGATTGCTTCTCCGACAACACGCACAACTCGCACTACTACGACGCGCTCGGCATTGAGAATGTCTATCTCGGCCGCTTCAAGCGCCGCGATGGCAGCCTGATCGCCGGCCCCAGTGTCTCCGATCTCGTCAAGGCACGCTCGCCCGCGACGGACGACAACGTCCGCCAAGCCATCGCTACCACCGTCAGCCGCATGAAGGCGATCGTCGACAAGGCCAACGCCGGCATGAAATTCGACATGATGATTGCCGAGGGCAATGTCGAAGGCAACAAACTCGTCCAGGACGGCATCGACGGCCTTCTGGCCCAGACCAATGCCCTTCGGAGCGCCGTCGCCACGCTCGCTCTCAAGAACCTGAAGGTGCAAGACTCCGACAGCCTCAGGGACCCCGCGTCGATAAAGAAATGACGCCCCAACGTTGCTCCGGCCGCACGTGAGGTGCCGGCCGGCGTCGGCCAAAGACCGCACGCACCGCGGGCGTTCACCATCCCCGTTCGGATCGGATAGACGGCGCCGGACAGCCATTTGAACATGTCTGGACAAATACTGTTGGCGCGACCTACTGTGGCGCCAGCCCAACGGGAAATAAAAAAGTTCTCAGGAGGAAGCGCATGACGAAGAAGACCAAGGAACTGGTTGGACGTCGCACGATACTTAAGGGGGCGGCAGCCACGGCGGCGAGTGCCACGATCGGCTTTCCTCACATCTCCCTGGCCCAGAACAAGCCGATCAAAGTCGGCATGGTGACCATCCAGTCCGGCCGTGGCGCAATGGTCGGCAATGCCTCCTCCAAGGGCGCGTCAATGGTCATCGAGGCCTTCAACAAGGCCGGTGGCCTCAAGGGACGGCCCATCGAGCTCATCGTCCGCGATAGCAAAGGCAAGCCCGACGAATCGACCCGCATTGTGCGCGAGTTCATCAATTCGGATGGCTGCGAGATCATCTTCGACGCCGACAGTTCCGCCGCCGCCTTCGCCGTCCAGGAAGCGGTCAGGCAGCTCGGCGTCCTCACTATCCACATGAACTCGGAAACCTCTTCCCTCACTGCCGATCCCAAGATCCGCTCATGGAACGCTTTCCGCGTCGCGCGCCAAGGCATCCACGACGCCATTGCGGGCGGCAGCTATGCAGCGGAAGTCTCGAAGCAAAAGGGCCTCAAGAAGTGGATGGGGTGCTCGCCCGATTACGCTTACGGTCGAGATTCCAACAAGCTGTTCTTTGAGTACCTCCAGCACTTCAACAAGGACGTGACGATCATCGGCGAGAGCTGGCCGAAGCTCTTCCAGGCTGACTACACCGAACAGCTGACCAAGATCCTGCAGGCCAAGCCGCAAGCCATTTACTCCTGCCTGTGGGGCGGCGACCTGACGGCGTTCGTCGACCAGTCCAGCATCTACAACCTCTTCGCCCAGATGCAGGTCTTTGCCATCAACATCGCCGACTACTCGATCCTGACGGCGATCAAGAACCTGCCCAAAGGCATTCATTCCGGTAGCCGCTACCTTTCGACCTTCCCGAAAACCAAGGAAAACAGTGATTGGTCAGCCGCGTATCAGGCGAAGTTCAAAGAGTTTCCGGTCAACTGGTCCTGGGAGAACTATGTCGGCGCCCAGATGGTCACTGAAGCCATCACGAAGACCCAGAGCGTCGACTCCAAGAAGCTGTCCGAAGCCATCGCCGGCATGACCATCAAGAGCCCGTTCGGCGCCGACGGCACCGTCACCATGCGCGCCGAGGATCACACGCTGATCAACTACGCCACCGGCTGGGGCCAAACCATCCAAAAGTCGCCCTACGTCCCCGACGTCAAGGCCGTCGACTGGAAGGTCATTCTTGAGCTCGAGAAGGAGTGGAAGAAGAAGCAGGGCTACATCTGATCCGGAACGCCCGTTGTCCAGCGGATGGCGCACGCGCGCCATCCGTTCGCCAGGTTTGCGGCAAGGTTGTCATGTGCAGCCCAACGCGCCTGTGGATGCCTCGACGCTGGCCACAGCTCTTCAGGCCGGATCGAGCGTGACCGTTCATCGAAACCGACAAGGTGTCCCTTGGATCTCAGCGCCCTCGGCAACTGTCTGGCCTCGCCGTCTTGCGTTATCACGCAGACGACCAGCGGCCTCATAATCGGACTTCTGCTCTTCCTCGTGGCGGCCGGCGTCTCGCTGATCTTCGGCGTCCTCAAGGTCGTCAATTTCGCGCACGGCTCGTTTTACATGCTCGGCGCCTACTTCGCCTACACGGCATACGTCTTGAGCGGGAACTACTTGGTCGCGGTGATCGCTGCCGGTATCGGCGTCGCGATCTTCGGCCTCCTGTTCGAACGATTATTGATCGCCCGGGTCTACGGCTCGCCGGTATTGATGCAGATCCTGGTGTGCTATGCCGTGATCCTCATCCTCGACGACGTCGTCAAGCTTGTCTGGGGACCCGACTTCTTGTCCTTCGGCATGCCCGAGACCTTCCAACGCCTGCCCATTATTTTCGCAGGCGGCGTGGTGCCGTTTTTCTACGCCTTCCTGATCGTGGTCACCCTCGTCATCGCCCTCCTCCTGGGATTGCTCATCACCCGCACCCAGTACGGCAAGATTATTCGCGCAGCCGCCGTCAATCCGTCGATGGTCTCAGCCCTCGGCATCAACACCGGCCTCGTCTACGCCAGTGTGTTCGTGCTTGGCGGCTTTCTGGCGGGCATTGCCGGTGGCCTCGCGGCGCCTGTGCGCTCCTTGACCGCTGGCATGGGACTGTCCGTCGTGATCGAGAGCTTCATCGTCACAGTGATCGGCGGCATGGGCTCGGTTGCCGGAGCCTTGGTGGGTTCGATCCTGATCGGTCTCGTGCGCAGCTTCGGCACCATCGGCTTCCCCCTTTTCACGGAAGGCCTGATGTTCCTGCTGATGGCTGTCGTTCTGGTGGTTCGCCCGCGCGGCCTGTTCGGCAAGGAGGGCTGACGCGATGCAACGCTCGTCGCTGATGCGCGACCTCCTCATCGCCGCGGCAGCCTTTGCCGTGCTCGCAGCGCTGCCCTTCTTCTTCCCATCCAAGGGCCTCACCGATTTCGTCGTACGGCTGGCAGCGTTCGGCATCTTCGCCACCTCGCTGAACCTTCTCGTCGGCTACTCCGGCATGGAGAGTTTCGGCCACGGTCTCTACTTCGGCCTGGGCTGCTACAGCTTCGGCTTGATTATGCAGAACTTCGCGGTGCCGATCCCCGTGGCCTTCGTCTTGACGATCCTCTTGGCAATGCTGGTCGCCGTTGTCGTCGGCGCCATCTGCGTCAACCTCAATGAAATCTATTTCGCCTTCCTCACACTCGCCTTCCAGATGCTCCTGTACAGCCTGATCATCGCCTGGACGCCGATTACCGGCGGTGATCAGGGCCTGACCGGCGGCATTCCCCGCCCGCCGTTTCTAGGCATCAAGCTCGCCAACTACTACCACCTCTACCTGTTCAGCGCCGGCCTGCTCGTGCTCTCGCTGCTGATCATGCACCACATCGTGCGTTCGCCCTTCGGCTATACCCTGCGCATGATCCGCGACAACGTCAGCCGCGCGCCGTTCCTCGGCATCAGCGTATTCCGCGTCCGCCTGATGGCCTACGTCATGGCCGCCGCCTTCGGTGCAATCGGCGGCATGGTCATGGCCCTGTTCGTCTCCGGCGCTTTCCCCGATTTCGCCTACTGGACCATCTCAGGCGAAGCCATCTTCATGATCATGCTGGGAGGCATGTCCGTGTTCCTGGGCCCGCTGGTGGGCGCGGTGATGCTGCTTCTTCTCAATGACGTGGTGACCAAGTTCACATCGCACTACGGCATCGTGCTCGGCGGCGTCATCCTGCTGTTCGCCCTGGGTCTGCGCAAAGGCGTTCTGGACTTCGTCGCCGACATCTGGCGGGACAAGCAGCAGGCAGCCATCTCCTCGTCGAATGCGGCGGCTGAAGCGCCATCCACCGCGCCGGCGCGGGCGGCAGGGGAGTAGCGAGCGATGCTCAAAATCGAGAACCTCGCCAAGTCATTCGGTGGCGTTGCCGCAACCAACAACGTCACCCTTCATTTCCCGAAAGGTTCGTTGTCCGCCGTCATTGGCCCAAATGGAGCGGGCAAGACGACGTTCTTCAACCTGATCACCGGCGCCTTCAAGCCTGACAGCGGACGCATCCTGCTCGATGGCCAGGACATCGTCGGCCTCACCCCGCCGCAAATCGTGCGGCGCGGCATTGGCCGGGCCTTCCAGATCGCGCGCATCTTCCCGACCTTGACCGTACGCGAGGCACTGCTCGGCGCGGTCCAGGCGCACCTTGGTCGCCACACCGTCGTCGGTCACCGGTTCCCCCTTCGCGAGACCGAGGACCGCGCCAATCACGTCATGGGCCTGGTTGGCCTGACGCCAAAGGCCAACGTTGTCTCGCGCAACCTGAGCCACGGCGACCAGAAGCTGCTCGACATCGCGCTGGCCCTCGTCCTGGAGCCGCGTGTGCTCCTGCTCGACGAGCCCACCGCCGGCATGGGGCCGGAGGAGCGTTGGGCCATGATCGATACGGTGCAACGCATGTGGGAGGTCGAAAAGATGACCCTCATCTTCATCGAGCATGACATGTCGATCGTCTTCAAGATCGCACAGCGTATCACGGTGCTGAGCTACGGCAGCGTACTCGCCGAAGGCACGCCCGAAGAGATACGGCGTCATCCGGAAGTCATCAAAGCCTACCTGGGCGACGAATTCGAGGCCGGCCACGCATGACCAGCGCGCGCACCATCGTTTCTGCCGAGGACATCGACGTCTTCTACGGCACCAGCCAGATCCTCTTCGGCCTCTCGATTTCCGTCGACGAAGGCCAGACCATGGCCTTGTTGGGCCGCAACGGCGCCGGCAAGTCGACCACCTTGAAGGCAATCACCGGTCTGGCCCCGCCACGCCGCGGCATCGTCAAGGTGCTGGGCCAGGAAATGCAGCGCCGCAAGCCCTATCACATCGCCCGCGCCGGTATCGGCTACGTCCCCGAGGATCGCCAAGTCTTTCCCGATCATACCGTCGAGGACAATTTGTTGATTGCCGCCAAGAAGGGCCCGGACGGACAGGATTACTGGACGCTTGCCCGCATCTACGAAATGCTGCCCTTGCTCCTGCCCCTGAAATCCAGATTGGCCGGCCGCCTGTCCGGCGGCGAGCAGCAGATGCTCACGATCGGGCGCACTTTGATGGGCAACCCGACCGGCCTCTTGCTCGACGAGCCAAGCGAAGGGCTGGCGCCTGTCATCGTGCAACAGATCGGCGCGCTGCTGCGAAAGCTGCGCGAAATGGGCGTGACCGTATTGCTCGCCGAGCAGAACATGCACTTT
This sequence comes from Hyphomicrobiaceae bacterium, assembly GCA_041397705.1. GTDB lineage: Bacteria > Pseudomonadota > Alphaproteobacteria > Rhizobiales > Hyphomicrobiaceae. The sequence goes on along the minus strand of JAWKWC010000017.1, from coordinate 10,977 downwards.
TGTCTTGGCATCGCCAGCCACGCGACCGTCATCGACAAGGGCCAGGTCGTCTACCGCGACACCATCGAGGCACTGCGGGCCAATGAGGATATCAAGAGCCGGTACCTCGCGCTTTGACGGCGCGGCTCACTGCGTCTCGTGAATGTGTGCATTCCTGGCCCGCCTGTCCGGGACCTGTAGCGGACGCCATCGCAGCCGCGCACGCCAACGCGTCGGTGGCCCAGGCGTGTCGACGCGGTACGAGGTAAGGCGCTGGTCGCGACCATGCCCGTCAGGAACTCTGCCGTCTCACGGACCTTTCGCGAACGCTTACGCCCATAAGAAGGACATGCTCAATGAACATCGATCTCAAAGGTAAGTCAGTCCTCGTCACGGGCGGCAACAGGGGCATTGGCCTCGCCATCGCCCTGGCCTTCGCGGAAGAGGGGGCCAACGTCGCCATCTGCGGTCGGGATACGGCGGCCCTGGCGGCAGCGGAAGCCAAGATCGCGGCAAATGGCGTGCAGGCCAAAGCGGTTGCAGCTGATCTGTTCACGGCCGCTGGTTGCGCGGCTGCGGTGCAGGCGCCGGTCGATGCCTTCGGCGGTCTCGACGTACTGGTCAACAACGCCTCGACATCGGTCAGCGGCAATATCGAGACACTCGACGATGACGGCTTGATGGAGCGGTTGAACGGAAAGACGCTGGCCTATATGCGCTGCTGCCGTGCCGCCTTGCCCCACCTGCGCAAGTCCAAATGCGCGCGCGTGATCTGCATCGGTGGCACCGCGGCCCGCCATGCTGGTGAAACCGCGCTACCAAGCGCGCTCGGCAATTCGGCGTTGATCGCCTTCGTCAAGCAGTTCAGCGGCACGGTCGCAGCCCAGGGCATCACCGCCAATATCGTCCACCCCCCTTTCACCAAGACCGACCGCTTTCCCGCCCGTCGCGCCGCCCGCGCCAAACAGCTCGGCATCAGCGAGGAGGCAGCCGAGGCGAGCTTCGCCGCGGAGTTCCCGATTGGCCGCATCGTCGAGCCGTCGGATATCGCGCCGATGGTCCTTTTTCTTGCTTCGCCTCAGGCCTCGGCCATCACCGGCCAGAGCATTGCAGTCGACGGCGGCTCGACACCCGGCGTGTTCTATTGATCGACTTGGCAAGGGGCGGCGGCTGACCGCCCTTTGCAGCTCCGCGTCACAGAGTTGCGCACGCGCCGGCCGGCTTGCGGGCTGCCCGCAGGCAGCGGATCCAGGCGACGCTGCGCTACGCCAAACACAACGCCGGCACAGCCAACGTCGGCTTGCCTCGATGCCACGATATCCGTTGCCAAAACGGCGCCCGAACCAAACACCCCATCTCCAGGCTTAGGCGTTTCGGCTCGCCGCGCGTCGCTCGATCCGTGACAGGATCTCGGTCAACGACACGCTGAAGATTACGAGCACCAGCACCGCGGCGTACGTGCCCGTCGAATCGAAATTGCCGGAATAGAATTCGATCAGGAAGCCAATCCCCTGGTTGGCAGCAATCAGCTCGGCAAGCAGTGTCGCAGTGAATGCATAGCGCACGGCAATGCGCGCGCCTGTGAAGATCCACGGCTTCGCTGACGGCAGGAGCACCTTGCTGAGCAGCTCGGTGCTGTTGGCCCCCATCAGCCGCAAAGACTGCACAAGGTCGCGATCGACGTCCTTGATGCCGTCGATCGTCGCGTTCAGCAGCAGGAAGAACACGGTGATCGCAACCAGCGCCACCTTTGATCCCATGCCAATGCCCAGCAGGATGATGAAGAGCGGCGCCAGCGCGATCTTTGGCAGCGCATAGAATGCCGTGATGAACGGCAGCAGCACCCGGTGCAGCCTCGGCAGGAAGCCCAACAGCAGGCCAAGGCCGATGCCGACGGAACAGCCAATGCCGTATCCCACGATCATCACACCAAGCGTCGCCGCCAAATGCGACCACAAGCTGCCGTCCACCACCCATCCGACAAGCGTCGTCACGATTTCCCAGGGACCCGACAGCCAGAACTTGATACCGCGAGAGACCGGAACAAACTGCCAGGCAGCCAAAATCGCCCCGACAATAACGACGCGCGCCAGCGTTGCGCGCCCTTCGAGAAGATGCTTCGCAGGCAAGGGCGCGCCAGCGGCCAGCGCGTCGGCCGGTTTTTGCGACGATGCCAGGACTTCGCTCATGCTCGAATGTGCCTTTGTCGACTGAGCCGCTTAGATATCCGTACCTTTGGAAACCTCATCCTTGAGGACGTCCCAAAGCTCTTCATGGTAGCGCGAAAATTCCGGTGTGAAGCGGATCGTGTAGACGTCGCGCGGCCGCGGCAGATCGATCTTTCTGATCGCCCGTATACGCCCCGGCCGGGCGCTGAACACCACCACCTTGTCGGCCAGCGCAATAGCCTCGCCAAGATCGTGCGTCACGAACAGCACCGTCATTCTCCGCTGCTGCACCAGCGCTTGCAGCTGTTCCAGCATCACGAGCTTGAGTTGGGCGTCGAGTGCGCCGAACGGCTCGTCCATCAGCAACGTCTCGGGCTCGTAGATCAGTGTCCGGGCCAGGAGCGTTCGCTTGCGCATGCCGCCCGAAAGCTCGTTGGGATAGTGGTGCTCGAAGCCTTTGAGCCCAACCAGCTCGGTCATCCGCGCGACCCGCTCGTCAGCCTCGGCTTTCGGCGTCGCCCGGCAGGCCAGCTCCAACGCCACACGGATGTTGTCGGACGTCCGCCGCCACGGCAGCAGCGTGTCCTTCTGTGTCATGTAGCCAACCTGCCGGTTGAGATCATGAACCGGACTGCCGCCATACAGCACCTGCCCCTCGCTCGGCGTCAGCAGACCCGCCGTCATGTTGAGCACCGTCGACTTGCCGCAGCCGCTCGGCCCGACCAGCGCCACGAACTCCTCGGCTGCGACGCTGAGATCGACCGGATCGAGCGCTCGGATGGCTTGTCCGCGCACATGAAAGGTCTTGGACGCGCCCTTCAGCTCGATTTGTGCGGCCGCACGATCAGCTGACCGCGCCGGCCCCATTGCTGCCATCTGATCCACAGCGCCCCTCATGTGTTGGTGTTCCGCCAACGCAGCAGCCAACCCTCGAGCCGAACCGCGACCTCGCTGACGATGACGCCGACGACCATCAAGATGGCCAACACGGCATAAATCGCGGTCATGTCGAATTGCTGCGAGGCCTGGTTCAGCAGGTAGCCGAGGCCACTTCGCGCAGCCAGCATCTCGCCGGTGATCGTTCCCACCAACGCGAACGGCAGTGCCACCTTGATGCCGGCCAGCACCCAAGCCGTCGAGGCGGGCAGCACCACTTTCATGAACACCTCCCGCCGGCTCGCCCCCATCAGTTGCAGCGTGGCCACCAGGTCGTCGTCGATGGTCGCGACACCTGAGAAGGTGTTGAAGAACAGCAGGAAGAAAACCACGATCGAGACCAGCACGATCTTCGGCAACATTTCGACCCCGAAAAACATGATGAACAACGGCGCCAGGGACACCAGCGGGATTGAATAGAAGGCGACGATAATGGGCCTCAGAATCGGCCCAAGCCGTGTGGCGCGGCCTAGCAGCAAGCCTGCCAGAACGCCCAGGATGGTCCCGATCACCAGGCCTGACAGCAACTCGATGATCGTTGTCGCCAGATGCGGATAAATCTCACCTGTCGACCACTGCGCCAACTGGTACCCAATCGAGCTTGGCCTGTTGACCCATTGCGATCCCGTCACGAAACCTGCCCATTCCCATACGCCGAGCAGGACCACGCCGAGCCCAAGTTGCCAGACGAGATAGCCGCCTGGCAGGTCCTGGCGTGTGCCGTCTGCGCTCGTGTCGGTCATGATCTCGATCTCTGGGCGCCCGCGTGGGAGGGCCGGTTGCATTGAAGCGTCGGCCATCCGCCGGCCTCATCGCCGAGCTGTTTGCCAGCACCTCGCCGGCCTGCTGAAGCCCTCATGCAAGCCACCATTGCCACCAATCACCCTACACACTTGGCCTATTTCGTGCGCGGCACCGCTTTGTCCGCAGCCTGCGCCATCTCCGGGGCAACGGCGTCCGCATACGTGAGCGTGAATTTCTTGTCCGAGGTCAGATTCATCAGATCGACCGTTGCCTTGAAGGCCTTCTGCGTGACCTCCACCTGCTTCGGAACGCCAACCACGTTGGCATCGAACAGCGTCGAATAGTCTTCGTCACTCAGCTTCTTGAAATAGGGCCGTGCCAGCTTCTTCGCCTGCGCCGGGTCCTCGCGCAGCATCTTCTGCGCCTTGGCAAGCGCCCGCAGCGCCTTTTCCAGCACATCGCGCTTCGACGCCAGTGTTTGCCGGCTGGTTGCGATGATCTGGTAGGGCGACTCGCGGAATTCGGCCACTTCACCGATCATCGGATTGGCAACCATCATGGCGCCATGCTTCTTGATGGCCGTGTCCGTGTACGGCGATCCGAAAGCAAAGCCGTCGACGGCGCCCGCCTCGAAGGCGCTGTATTGCGGCGCGCCGGCACCGACCGGCTGCAACGAGACGTCCTTGTCCGGGTTCATGCCGCGCACGATCATGATGGTACGCATGAACAGATCCGTGCTGGCGCCCGGCGAACTGATGGCGATCTTGAGACCCTTGATCTTCTTGATGCGCTCATCGATCGGCATGGCAGGCGTGATGCCGTTTTTGGCGGCTGCCGCCTTCGAAATCACGAGCTGGATCGGATAAGCGCTATAGCCGGTGCCGATCGCCACGAGACCGCCGCCCTTGGCCGCCGATTTGATGACGTGCGGGAAGCTGAACTGCCCGATCTCGCCCGAGCCTCCCATGACGGCGGCGGCTTGCCGCGTCCCCGAGTTCGTATCCACGACATCCGGCGTCAGGCCCTCGGCTTCGTAAAGCTTGCCCGCGATCGCCACGTGCTGCTGCAAGTAGAACCAGGCGCTGAAACCACTAACGACGATCGAGATTTTGTTGTCCGCTGACTGGGCGGCCGGTGTGCCGGCAAAGGCAAGAGCTAGAGCACCCGCCAACACGCCACTTAGGCGCAGAGGAGCCCGCGATTTGGATCGGAACATCGTGCGTGACCTCCAGTGGGGACACCTTCTTGCGAGGGCCCTTGTTGTGGAGCCCACTGCAAAGCCAATTCCGATCCCTGTCAAGCGTTCCATCCAAAGCCGTCGAGCAACTGTTTATGCTCGTCAACAAGCCATCGAGAATGCAATAGGCGCAGCGCCCAAGCCGCCTGTCCCAAACCGTCATGAAGTCATGAATAAGTTCATTGCGGTAGCGACGGCGAGGCAAGGAACTCGCCAAGCAGGCGGTCCTCACGGTTGCCTTTGGCCCCGGCGAAGAACTGTGTCGCCAGTCGCATGGGGATCGCACCTGAAGCTGTCGGGCGGGGGCGACCGCAGTCTCGTTGCTGATGTTCTCGTCGAGGCGAAGACACTCGAAGGGACGCTGAGCGCCAATCGAACGCGAGGGGGCACCGCTTGCAGCGTTGGAAGCGAGCTTTTTCGTAGCGAATCTATGGTGTATGCGGATGAGTGGATCGGACACGAGAATCCCAATGACTGAAATCGACAGGAATTGGGCTGACTGAGCCGCACCATGACACCGCTGCATCTTGCCCAGCGGTACGCTGGCGCAGCCGCTTTCGGGTTCGGCTTCGGCCGGCTCGCCGGGGCAGCCGCAACAGGTGGAACGAAACCGGAGGTTTACCGATGAGCGATGAAATCACGCGTGAGCAGCTGGCCAAATTGCGCATCGGCATGCCCCAGGAGGAACTGGCGCGCATCATCGGTGAAGGCCGAATGCCGCGCCGTGACGCCGACAAGGGCTTCTTCTTCTTCCACGTCTATGAGCCGGGCGCCGTCGGCCCGAAAACGCCTTTTATCGCCCGCATCGCAACCGATGGAACCATCGCTAGTCTCGGCTACTACGGTGACTTCGAGCACACCATAGACGCGCTGGGAGTGTCGCTCGGCGCGCCGGCGTCAGACATCCTCCAAGGCCAGACTGATTGGCAGAAGGACGATGCCGAGAGCTCGGAACAGCATCATATCGAAGGCTGGAGGCGCGATCTCGGTCAGGGCGCCGTCGCCGTCGTCAAGGTGCGCGACGGCCGCGTACTCGCTGTCAGCATGGAGCGCGTCGGCGCGAAGTATCCAGGCGAGATGGCGCCCGAGGCCAAAATGGTGCGCCAGAACATGCGGGCGTACGACATGGAGATGCTGCACAGCTTCGTCGATCCGGCGAGCAATCAGGGCTGGGTGTTCGGTCTGCCGCCGGGCATCACACCGCAGCAATGGCCGCTCGATCCCGTTTCGGGCTATCCGCTCATGCACGGGTTCACGCTCTTGTTGCCTGAGGACTATCGCGTCCATGGCCCTGAGATCGTCGCGCTCAGCTTTTTTGCGACCGCGGCGGATCAGAACGATGGTGGTGCGCGCAATCGCGCTGATCTCGCCGCGGCCGTGCTCGGCCAGCCCGCAGAGCGCGGGGAGAGCGCCGACTTGAAGCCGTTTCGCAATCACGCCGCTACTTCGCATCCGCGCCTCCACCGCATGACCGACATTCTCGATTATGCCTATGCGGTGATCCTGCTCACCGCGGCCGAGTTCAACGGAGCGCCCTGTCAGCCGCCGCAGTTCGCGCCCAACCCCTATATCGATCCCCAGGCCCGGCCACAGTGGATGAAGGTTGGTGGCGGCTATGCCTGCTTCTGGGGAACGGGCGGGGTCGGCGAGAGCAGCGTGCCGGTCGAGGATCGCTACATCTACAAGCAGCTGGGTGCGGTGCCGGAGCAGCGGCTCGATTGGCATCGGGCAATTGCGTGGACGCCGCGTCTAACCGACGTCAACGCCGGCATCCCGCCGGCCGAGGTCTACGACGAACCATCCCCGCTCGGCTACCAGTCCCCGTTCGATCCCGACAACGGATACAAGGAGAAGCACTGGGCGAAAGACCTTAAGGCCGACCACATCGGCGGCACCATGCGCCCCGTGCAGGCAACGCCCGAGTTCAGCCCCTTCTACATCGGCTTCGAGGAATACTTCGGCGGCTACAATTTCGGGACAGGCAACGCTCAACTCGATTTCCTTCAAATGCGCTTCGACTGGGCGTGCGGGTGAGGGCACGTTGGCGCGCAGCGTGATTGAGCCAGGCGATACCATTGATCGGATGGGGAAAAGCGTTCGGGCCGATCGCGTTCGACGAGCCCCGCCTCACGCTTGGCCAACGGTCGATTGCACAAGCTGACTGCGGCTGGGAACTTTCTGGGATTGCGCCCTCAAAGGGAGGGGGCGCCGCGTCCACTCTCGGCGTGAGCGGAAATGTCGAGAGTTGGCCTCGTGCATGCACGCGACATTGGCCAGATCCAGCAAGCCCACCGTCGCTGTGCGAAATGTCCGCCGGCTACGGCGATGCCGTCGCGTAGGCTGCGCGCCCGACAGCGAGCAGTGTCTCTTGATCATTGAACACGTCGACATCGACGACGCCGACGCTCCTGCCTGCGCGGCGCACCTTTGCTGTGATGACGAGGTTGGTCTTGATCGCCGGGCGCAGATAATCGACCCGGAAGTTGATCGTCGGCAGCCCACGCCGCAGCGCCATCACCAGGGCATAGTCGCCGACCGTATCGATGATCGCGGCCAGCGGTCCGCCATGCCACTGGCCGGTGCCGGCGCCCCGCTCGAATTCCGGCCGCATGGCGCAGGTCATCGTCACTTGCTCGGAAACCGGATCGGCTTCCACGACCTTGAGGCCGAGGAAGGCAATGAACGGCGAGCGATCGAGCATGGCCTGCATTTCGCCAGCCGTCAGCGGCTCGAGTGCCCCGTTGTTCGCTGCGCTCATGGTGCCACCACGACCTTGCCGAAGACTTCGCGATCCTCCAGCAGCCGCAGCGCCTCGCGCGCCTCTGTGAGCGGGAAAATGCGGTCGATGACGACCTTGAGTTCGCCATCCCTGACCATGCCAAGCAGCGTCTCGATGGTCGAGCGCTGCCAGCCGTTGGAGCCGAGCACCTTGAGCTCGAATGTCCAGATGAAGCGGATATCCTCTTTCGGGTCGAAGCCGGCCGTGGCGCCGCAGGTCAGCAGGCGGCCTCCGACCTTCAGCACCTTGAGCGACTTCACCCAGGTATCGCCACCGGTGTAGTTCACGACCACGTCGACGCCGTTGGTGGCGCCCGCCCCGCGCCGGCCGGGCTTGCCGTACATCTTGTAGACCTCCTCCCGGAAGTCGTGGGTGACGTAGTTGATGGTGCGGTCGGCGCCGAGTTCGATCAGGCGTTTGGCCTTGGCATCCGTTCCAGCACAGGCGATCACCTCCGCGCCGGCAAGTTTGGCAAGCTGGACGCAGCAGACACCGACGCCACCGGACGCACCCAGAATGAGCACCCGCTCGCCCTTGGCCACGTGGCCGTTGGTTGTCATCATGCGCAGCGCGGTTCCATAGGCCACGGGCAGCGCTGCTGCGTCGGCGAAGCTGACGCCATCGGGAATGGGGATCAGCTGGTGGGCGCGCACCCGGCACAACTCGGCAAGACCGCCGTTGACCGTCTCTCCCATCAGGCCGCCCTCGACCCGGTTGATCGGATCGACGAGCACGCGGTCGCCAGGCTTCCAGCCGCTGACGCCGGGACCGACCTCGGCAATCTCGCCGGCAACATCGAGCCCCATGATGATCGGCATCGGTACCTTGATGCCCGGCATGCCGCGCCGCGTGAAGACGTCGTGGTAGTTGAGTGAGCAGGCCTTCACCGCCAGCACGACATCGCCGTCGCCTGGCTTCGGATCGGGAACGACCGTTTCAAACACGAGATGGTCGGGTCCGCCGTGGGAGCGGACGACGGCAGCTTTCATATCGGGCGTCTCCTCGTGTCTCGATCACGCATCAGAAATCAAACTGGCAAGCCGGCGCTTGTCGATCTTGTTGGTACCGGCGAGCGGCATCTCGTCGATGAAGAACACCCGGCGCGGATGCTGGTAGGCCGGTGCATTGGCCAGCGCGAAGTCCTTGACAGCCTGCTCATCGAGCGCCGTACCGGCAGCACGCACGACAAACGCCACGGGCTTGTGCCCCTTGATCTCGTCAGGCACGGGGAGGACCGCCGCCTGATGGATGCCGGGATGGCGCTCCAGCATCTTCTCGACCTCGCCGGGATAAATGTTCTCGCCACCGCAAACGAACATGTCGTCCACACGTCCGACGAAGTAGAAGAAGCCGTCGGCGTCCCGGCGGAAAACGTCTCCGGTGCGGTAGTAGCCGTCGGCGGTCATGGCGCGCGCGGTCGCGTCCGGCAGCTTGTGATAGCGCGTCATGAGTGCGCCGCACTTCATTTCGAGCGCGCCCTCGTCGGCGACCTCCCGCCCGTCCCGGATCAGCCGCAACTGAACCTGGGAGTGAGGGTATCCCGTCGAAAGCTCCGGCTGCGGCAGGCCTTGCGGATGCGGCCCGAAGACGACGGGACCCGCCTCGGTCGTGCCATAGCCGTTGGTGATCTGTGCCTTCGGAAAAACACTGCGCACCTGATCGATCAGGCCTTGCGTCAGCGGGGCCGAGCCCATGCGTACGCCTTCGACGGCGCTCAGGTCATTGGCGGCCAGCGCTGCGCGCTCGCGCAGCATCATGGCGATCATCGTCGGCACGGAGGTGAGCTGGCTGACGCGGTGGCGGGCTGCCGCCTCGATATAGCTGCGTGCTGTGAACTGCGGCAGCAGCACGATGGTGTCGCCGTGGCTGAAGGTCGTCTGACACATGGCGAGCCCGTTCATGTGATAGAGCGGCGCTGCCACGAGCGCGCGATGGCCGAACGGGCCTGGCCGGCGCACGCGCTGGCTCACGGCCCAAAGATGCGAGAAGTGCGACAGCACGACGCCCTTCGGTCGCCCGGTGGAGCCCGAGGTATAGAGAAACATCGCTGGCTCGTCGGGCTCCATCGGCAGCGCGTGGAAAGGCGCGTCAGTATCGCTGCTTGCTTGACGATCGCCGATGTCATGGTCGAGGAGTGCTGCGAGTTCGTCGTCGAACGACAGCTTGGGCACATTGGCGGGCGCAAGCGGCAATCGCTCGTTGTCACCGAGGACGAGCCGGGCATCACTGTCGTCGATAACGTATCGGATGGCCTCGGGTGGAAGCTTCCAGTTCACCGGCACCGCAACGAAGCCCGCCTGCAAGGCGCCGAAGAACGCGAACAGATACTCGGCCCGATTGGCGGACAGGATGGCCACGCGGTCGCCGCGCTGCAGGCCGCGGTGCTTCAGCGCCCGCGCGACACGGCCGCTTGCTCGGATCAGGTCGCCATAGCTGTACTGTCGCTCGCCGCCATTGCCGCCGGCATCGATGAGGGCGAGGCCGTCAGCCGGCACGTCGCGCGAGATCGCATCCCCTTGATTATCGTACTTGATCGGCGCCATACGGCCAGCCTCGCGGTCTCAACAGGCGGATGGCGGGGTTATTCGACGAACTCGATCACGGCGTTCATCGCTGCATGCGCCGGGACGACGAGGCGACCTCCGCGCTCGGCGCAGGGAATGGCCCCTTGCTCCAGGACCTTGGCTGCGCGTGCAAGGGAGGTCGTGCGAAATGCAAGACCAGCCATGTAGGCGTTGCGGCCAGCGGCATCCGGCATGGCGTTGGCACCGACTTGGGCAGCCAGCGCGTTTGCCGTCAGAATGTCGATGCGGGCGTTGCCGACGATCACTGCCTGGCCGCCCTCGATCGGGCGAACGGCGTCGGCACCGAACATGTCCCGGTAGAGTTGGGCGGCCTTGTCAGGTGCCGGTTCGACGATGGTCATCCGCGCGACGGCCACCGTACCGTTGGCGTGATGGCGCCATTCATCGCGCCACACGAGATCGCGGGTGAAGTGATGACAGTAGTAGACGCGACCATAGGGCACGACGCCGGCTTTCATGCGTACGGTGCGGAAACGCGCATCATGCGACTTGCCGTCCACCTCGACCGGGCGGGTGAACTCGACGGGCGGATCGATGGGGACGCCGGCT
>JAWKWC010000016.1:0-101599 GCA_041397705.1 Hyphomicrobiaceae bacterium | reverse complement strand
AGCGCTAGCTGGCCGCCGAGGCAGACGCGCTTCATGCAGCGCTCTTATGATCTCGTTCCAGCTCGTGCATCGGCTCTTCGTTGCAGTGCCATTCTGCAGATGAGCCGCGCGGTTTTTGCATGCAAAGCGTTGCGAATGCTGGGGAGCAGCTGTTGGCGCCACTTGCAAGATGCACGCGATCCTGCCACACCCGTCTTGAGCCGCGACATGGCCTTAATTATGTACGCTGGGGCGGCTAAACACGGTCATCGCAGGGGACCGGATATCGTTAGGCTGATGATGTCTTCGGCTTGACCAGGGGGTTCACAATATGAACGGCAAGAGAGCAGTGACGCTGTCCCGGTTGGCAGTCGCAGCGGTGGTAGCTCTTACAGTAGCTGCTTGCGCAAATTCATCGCCGAAGCCTGAGGACGTGCGGCTGGGGCCCGGCGGTCTCGGCAGCTCGCGCGGCAATGCGAAACCGGGCACGCACCAAGATTTCGCGCAGAACGTCGGTGACATCGTTTACTTCTCAACCGACAGCACCGATTTGACGCCGGAGGCGCAGCAAACGCTGTCAGGTCAGGCACGCTGGCTGCAACAGTATGCGCGCTACACGATCACCATTGAAGGACACGCCGACGAGCGCGGGACCAGAGAGTACAACATCGGCCTCGGTGCCAAGCGCGCCGAAGCGGTCAAACGTCATCTGATCCGGCAGGGGGTCAGTGGCGCGCGCATCCGGACCATTTCGTATGGCAAGGAGCGACCGGTGGCTGTGTGCAACGACATCTCTTGCTGGTCGCAGAATCGACGTGCACAAACCGTGCTGAATACGCGCGGAGCGGGTTCCTGACGGCGGCGACCTAACTGACGCGCTACGCCCCGGCGTTCGCGCCCGTCATCTGCAGTTCATTCGATTAGCGTTGTGGCTGGCCTCAGAGCCGGCCACGGTTGTTTTGGGGCGTGTCGAGCCGATCACACTCCTCGTCCAAATGATCACAGCGCCCCCTAACCGCCCAGCGCACAACAAAAAGTAGCCGCATTGTGCTGCCACCTAACAGCCTCATATCCAGAAGCGGCGGGGCAGGCTGGAACCATGACAACCCAAGACGAGGACGAGCCTTCTGATCCGGTTGGCAAATGCGGATGCGGGCGGCACAAAATTTCCTATTCTCTTTTCGGCGCGTTCGTCGCGCTGGCCTTGAGCTGTGCGACAGGCACAGCAGTGCAGGCTCAATCCCGTGAAATTCTTCTGGGAACGGTGACGACCGGCAGCGATGCTAGCCGCCACGAGAGTGGTCGCGCTGCTGCGCAGTTGTTAGCCGAGGGCCTTGCCGCACTGGAACGCGGTGACGTCATGCTTGGCCGCCGCCATCTCCAGCTTGTCATCGACCGCTATCCGGAAAACCTGGCAGCGCAATCTGCGCGCCGCGATCTACAACGCACGCCACGGCTTAACGAGGCCTCCACGGTCGGCAACGGCTTTCTCAGAACAGTGCGGCGTCGCCGCCTCGTCAGGTGATCGGCGAGTGCGTCGGGTCGACAACCGATCGCCAGCCCCAGTGCGCCTACGCAATAATGATGGGTGCGGCTGTGCGCCACGATTTCCTCTTCCAACTGCCAGGGCTGACCGTGTGGTGTTCTTCGGCGAAGCCAGCGCGAACCTCGGCGCACGCTCGCGCACGGTGCTGTCCTCACAAGCGCTCTGGCTGAAGGCACATGGCCACCTTCCAATCGTCATCGAAGCACACGCCGACGACCGTGGCGACCGTGAGTTCAATACGGCGCTCTCACAAAAGCGCGGTGAGATGGTGCGCGACAGATTGATTGAAGGGGGTGTGAATGCGTCGCAGATCGTCATACGAGCGTATGGCAATGAGCGTCGATTGCCCCCTGCCGCACGACAGAGTGCGCGGCGCAAAATCGGCGCGTCGTTACATCGATTGCGCCTTCGGCGAGTGAGGCCAATCCGACGCGTGGCGCACCCGACGGTTACGCTTCAGGACGCTCATCGACCGACAGCAGATGGCGGGGACGCTGATTACACTCCGCTCTTGATGGCATGTCACTCAACGGCAACACTTCGGTCAAACACGGGCACTGGTTGCGCTCCCCTCACTCATGGGCGACACGTCGGCAATCCACGCTTGGCAAACCGTGCTAGACTAAAGCTGTTGTGGGCGGATGGCGCCACTTGCAACGATGGAAGCCACAAAAGAGCATTTCATGGGTCATGCATCGAAACTGCTTCTCGCGATTGCTGTTGCGGTCTCCGGCGTGAGCCTCGCAGGCGAGGTGGCGGCTGAGCAAAAGCGCACCGCACGGCCTGCAGCCAAGAGCAAGGCGACGGATACCGGCGGCGATTCCCAGTTGCGCACCAAGGTCGAGCAACCAGGCAACTGACCGACATGCAGGTGACGGTTGGCACGCTCAGATCATTGGGGCGCGGCGGCGGTTCAGGAGGCGGTGGCGCTATTGCCCCACGCGGCGGCGGCGTCGACAACGCCCGCATCGATAGCCTGGAGACACAAATTCGCGCGCTCGCCAGCCAACTTCAGCAGTTGAGCGAACAAGTGCGCCAAATGTCGAATGGTCGCGGGGCGAGGCACTGCCGCCGGTTGGCGCAGGTAGCTTCGGAAATGCGCCTTCCAGCTACCCGCAGACGCAAGGCAACGCCCAACCGACTGGGGCACCCACGACGATTCCGGGGTTTGGATCGACGACGATCGTTCCCGGCAGCAGCGATCCCATCGGCAAGTTGCTGAATACCGATGAGCCGCAGAAAGCTTCAGCCCGCCCACCGGCAGCGCTGCCTCCGCAGGCCTCCAATGCCGCCAATCCGCGCGAGTTGTATGAAACGGCCTATGGCTATCTGCTGCAGCAGGACTACGGGGCGGCCGAGGTGGCGTTCGACGAATTCCTGCGCCGCTTTCCAGGTGACCGATTGGCCGGCGATGCCCAATACTGGCTGGGCGAGACGCTGTATGTTCAGCGCCGCTACAAACCGGCGGGGCAAGCCTTCCTAAGCGTGATCGAGAAGCACAAGGACAGTGCCAAGGTCCCCCATAGCCTGCTCAAGCTGGCGCAGTCGCTGGAGCAGCTCGGACAGAAAGATTGCGGCATCTTTGCCGAGATCGATCGCTTGCGCGACCGGACGCCCGCCGATGTGCGTGTGCGCGCTCGAGGCCTGAAACAGCGCCAGGGGTGCTGAGCCAGAGGAGGGTGACTTGGACGAAGGTCCCCTCCGCCCCGATGAGGCGGACGCGCTGTTGGCTCCGCTCGCTGCTTTTCCCAGGTTGATCTTGGCGGTGTCCGGCGGACCGGACAGCACTGCATTGATGTATCTGGTCACATCCTGGTGCCGTCGCCTGCACCGCGGTGACGATGACTTGCTCGTGGCCTCAGTCGATCATGGGTTGCGGCCCGAGAGCGCGAACGAGGCGGTCCACGTGGCGCGGCAAGCCGCAGCTCTCGGCATTAGGCATCGCACTCTCAAGTGGTCTGTGCCGCACCCCGGCGCAGGCCTGCAGGCTGCGGCCAGGGAGGCACGTTACGACCTACTGCATGAGCTGTGGCAAACGTTCGGCGGCGCTATCGTGACGGCGCACACGGCCGACGATCAAGCCGAAACACTTCTCATGCGATTGGCGCGCGGCAGTGGTGTCGACGGGCTGGCGGCTATCCCGGTCTATGGTGCGCTTTCCCGATTCGTTGCCGGGGGAGCGACCATCCTCACTGCACCGGTTGTACGGCCTCTGCTTGGTATCCCCCGTCAACGCCTGCTTTCGACTTTGCATGCGGACGGCATCGCCTACATCGAGGATCCCAGCAATCACGACGTGCGCTTCGAGCGGGTCCGCGTGCGTCGCGCCATGGTGCATCTTCGCGAACTGGGCTTCACGACGGACGGGCTCGCTCGAACGGCAAGGCGCATGCAAGCGGCGAAGGCTGCGCTCGACGGGGCCGCCGATGCGCTGGCTGCGACGGCCGTCAGGCGCGTGCTCGACGCGGTTTTCGAGGTCGATCGTGCGCGGCTAACCGCGGAGCCCGAGGCCGGCGTCCGGCTTTTTCGTCGCCTCCTCGACAGAGCTGGCGGTTCGGCTCGGCCTGCAGGTCTGAGCGCCGTCGAGGCAGCGTTCGAGCGTTTGGCCGCCGGTCGGGCGCCACAAACTTTCACACTTGGCGGATGCCTTGTCGATTTGGCCGAAAGAACATCTGACCCAGGACCGCGTTTGCGGATCTACCGGGAGCCTGAGCGTGAGGGCGGTCTTCCGGTGCTGACGCTCGAGCCCGGCAAGGCTGGACTATGGGATGATAGGTTTCTTGTCTCTGTTTGGCACGGTCATCGTGCAGTGAGCGAAGTTGGTCCGCTCGGCGATGGCCTAGCCGCCCTTGCCGCTGAGCATCCTGTCCTGCAGAGGCTTCCGATTCCCGGCGCTGCGGCACGCGGCCTGCCCGCATTTCGTGAGGCTGGGGCCCTCGTTGCCGTACCAACGTTGGCGGCTTTTGCCGAGGCGCAAGGCGCCTCTGAGACCGCTCGCCTGCTTTCTGGCCCCTGTCATGTTGACACGGGGCGGCAATTGAGAGCCTCGGCGGCCAATTTGGTGGCGGAGCCGGCGGATCGCCCAATGCGGGAAGTTTTTGTGGCGTAACTTGGCAAGACTCCTGCACCTCCCTATGTTAAGCGAACCGGTCGTGGGACCTCGATGGATGGTCCTGACACGACCCGGCGCGCTGTAAGGCCCCTGCAATGCCTTGCCGGCGCCCCAGGAAGGGACACAAATGAACTCTCATTTCCGGAATTTCGCGATCTGGGTCGTCATCGGACTTCTGCTGTTCGCGCTGTTCAACCTGTTCCAAAACCCGGCTCAAAGCCGGCGCGCGAACGAGATCAGCTACTCGGAGTTCATGAGCCAGATAAAATCCGGCAACATCAACGAGGTCCTGGTGCAGGGGAACCGTTATTCGGGTTCCTTTGCCGACAAGTCACGGACGTTTACCACGCTTGGGCCGAACAACCAGGGCGAGGTGATCAAGGAACTGGAGGGCAAGGGGGTCAAAATCAACGTCCGCACCCCGGACGAGGATGTACCGTCGCTGCTAAGCTTGCTGGCCTCGTGGTTTCCCATTCTGCTGATGATTGCGGTCTGGGTGTTCTTCATGCGCCAGATGCAGTCGGGCGGCGGGCGCGCAATGGGGTTTGGAAAGTCCAAGGCCAAGCTGCTGACCGAGCGCCATGGCCGTGTCACGTTCGAGGATGTTGCCGGCGTCGACGAAGCCAAAGTCGATCTGCAGGAAATTGTCGAATTTCTCCGTGATCCCCAGAAGTTCCAGCGCCTTGGTGGCCGCATTCCGCGCGGCTGCCTGCTGGTTGGACCTCCTGGTACCGGCAAGACGCTGATCGCTCGTGCGGTTGCCGGTGAAGCGAATGTGCCGTTTTTCACCATCTCCGGGTCTGACTTCGTCGAGATGTTCGTCGGCGTGGGCGCCAGCCGCGTGCGCGATATGTTCGACCAAGCCAAGAAGAACGCGCCCTGCATCATTTTCATCGACGAGATCGATGCCGTCGGTCGTCACCGCGGCGCAGGTCTCGGTGGTGGCAACGACGAACGCGAGCAGACGCTGAACCAGCTGCTCGTCGAGATGGACGGCTTCGAGGCCAATGAAGGCATCATCATTCTGGCTGCGACCAACCGGCCCGACGTGCTTGATCCGGCATTGCTGCGCCCCGGCCGCTTCGATCGCCAGATCACGGTGCCCTAATCCGGACGTCGTCGGACGTGAGCGCATTCTTCGCGTACACATGAAGAAGGTACCGCTGGCGCCGGACGTCGACCCGAAAGTGCTCGCCCGCGGTACGCCTGGGTTCTCAGGAGCCGATCTCGCCAACCTGGTCAACGAGGCGGCCCTGCTGGCCGCGCGTCGCTCCAAGCGGATGGTGACACAAAGCGAGTTCGAGGACGCTAAAGACAAGGTGATGATGGGTGCCGAACGGCGCTCGATGGCGATGACGGAAGAAGAGAAGCTGGCGACAGCCTATCATGAGGCCGGGCATGCGATCGTGAACCTGCTGGTGCCTGGCAACGACCCGCTGCACAAAGTGACGATTATTCCCCGCGGGCGCGCTTTGGGCGTCACCATGAGTCTGCCGGAGCGCGACAAGCTCAGCTACTCGAAGACGTGGTGTCAGGCTCGGCTGGCCATGATGTTCGGCGGTCGTGTTGCCGAGCAGATCATCTACGGCATGGAGCACCTGAACACGGGCGCCTCCTCCGACATCCAGCAGGCGACCAGTTTGGCTCGCAGCATGGTGACGGAATGGGGCATGAGCGAGAAGCTTGGACCGTTGCGGTATACCGACAACCAGCAAGAGGTGTTCCTGGGCCACGCCATTACGCAACGCCAGAATATGAGCGAAGAGACGGCGCGGTTGATCGATGACGAGATCCGCAAAATCGTGATCGCCGGGCAAGAGAAGGCCTGGGAGGTTCTCGGTGCCAACCGTGACAAGCTCGAGGCCTTGGCGCAGGCCTTGATGGAGTACGAGACGATATCGGGCGACGAATGCATGATGGTGATGCGCGGCGAACCGATCATCCGGAAGTCCGATGACGAGGACCTGAAGGGTCCGATGGGCTCGACAGTGCCAGTTGCCGGCAAGCCGCGGCCTCCCCGCGAGGAGCCGGATGCCGGTGGTTTCGAACCGCAGCCGCAGACCTGACCGGCCGAGGCGCATCGCTCAGCAGGCCCTTGCCTGCTACGCGCGAGACGCTGCCGCCGGCAACAAACTCGCGATCGAGAACGGGTCCCGTCGGGGCCCGTTTTCGTTTGGGGCAGGGACGCGCCACGATCTGGCAGGCCCGCTTCGTCTTGATGCGAAGGGAAGGCTCGCCTTGTCAGTTCTTTTTTGTAACTCTAAGCCAATGCCGCACACTGCTCAGGACGCTTACCATGGCACGCATTCCGATACTCGATGAGAACGACCCGTCACTGCCGGCAGAGGCCCGATTGGCTCTCGAAGCCGCCGGGAAGGCACGTGGACGCCTCATCAATGTTCACCGGGCGCTGGCTAATCGCCCTGAAGCGCTAACGGCGTTGTCGGCGCTGCTGCAGACCGTTTATCGCAGCGGATCGACGCTTGAGCCTCGCCATGGTGAGCTCGCCTACCTGACCGCGACAGCCGTCAACGACTGCTTTTATTGAATACCCACGCACACGGTGCTCGGTCGGAGCCTGGGATTGACGGAAGATCAAATGCGGCACGTGACGTCGGACAGCTTTCCCGACGGCATCTACAGTCCTGCTGAAGCTGCCATCGTGCGCTACGCTCAAAAGTCGACACGTCTCGAGGTGATCGACGATGCGATTTACAACGATCTCAAGCTCCATTTCACAAAGCAACAGATCATCGACATCTGCCTGACGGTCGGCTTGAGCAACATGATCAACCGGTTCCACGCCACGTTCAGAACGGACGTCGATGCGGCGACTCTTGCGGAAGCTGACAGCGGCGATACGGTCTATGGTGCCTGTCCGATTCCGCGACCGAAACCGCCCCAGTAGTTTCGAGCCATGGCCATCTGCTGTATCGAGCGGTGGCCGCAAGTCCCTGACATTGTGTGCTTCTACTCCTTTCGGACTGGTTGCGCCCTGCCTGCTGGCGGCTACCATTGGCCGACGTCGACGGGCGGCGAGACGTCGCTTGGGATCTGACAGGCCGCCGTGTTCGTCCATTGCTCGAATTCGGACGCGCTCACACAAGGACCATTGTCTCGTGATCACGTTGACCGCCGAACGCAGGAGAACCCTCAAGTCGGTTTTGCATCAAGGGCAGAGCGCGTACCGGCTCGCTGCCAAATCCGCGGCGGTGATCAAAGGCAGGCTGCTTGGCATCACGCCGCTCTCGCTCGGCTTCCGAGGCGCCTACGCCACTTATGACGCCGCCATGGCGGCAGTGCCGCGCGACACGCTGGCTGGATACAATCACGAAGACATTGCCGACATCAGCTTCGATGTCATGTGCAAGATCGCTCCCTGGGACTATCCGGTGCTCTATTGGCTCGACCGGCTATTGCGTGGCGAAGGTGGTCGCTTGCTTGACGCTGGTGGACACATGGGCACTAAGTATCGCGCCTTTTCCAATTATCTCGACCTCGGCCCGTCAGTCGACTGGATCATCTACGATCTACCTGCAATCGTGCAAGCCGGTCGGCGCAGAGCCGAAAACGACAATCTCGAGTCACTGATTTTTACCGACCAGCTGGATGACGTCGGTCGGATCGACATTCTGCTGGCTTCAGGGCTTTTGCAGTATTTGGATATCCCCTTCAGCCAGCTCGTCGGGCAACTGGCAGTCAGGCCTCAACATATCCTGATCAACAAGCTGGCCGTCCGGGACGGCGCCACAGTCGTGACTCTGGAGAATTTCGGACGCGCGTTGGTGCCTTATCAAATCCGGTCGCAGATGGCGTTTTTCGAGGAGATCGACCAGCTTGGCTATCGGATTGTCGACACGTGGGACATTCCATCTTTGTCTCACACGATTACAACGCATCCAGAGCTTGGAGCTTCCAGGAGCATGGGGCTGTATCTCGAGGCGAAGTGACGGACCGATGCGGACCGCTCAAGTCGTTCGTGGTGGAAACTCTCGCACGGATTGGCGGCGGCTCCATCGAGAAATTTTGGTGTCCGCTTCTGTCTCGCCGGTCGCGTCGCTTTTGGTCACCACTCCTGCGGTTGTGGGCCGGTGCCGTCAGTTTGCACCGACAAACGTCATCGCCTGAAACGTCTCTTCCAAGGGCCAATGCTTGCAAGGGTGGCGATTGTCGCGATAGGTGATATTTGGCCGCCCAGCCAACAGGGTGCGGCGGCCGGTCGCCACGCCAATGGAAGGGCTGCGTTGCAACGTGCAGATCATCGACGCATGGGCCTTTTCGCTGGCCGTTAACGCTCAGGAGTTTGCGCGTCTCGCTCCCCATTGCAGCGCGGAGGCTCAGCGCGGCCAGGCTTTCAAATTTCCCTGCACCAGCGGCGGTACATTGCCTGCCACGGCCGGGTGCGAGAGATCCTTAAGCCACCTGCGTCGGCGGCAAGCCCTCCCAGCTGGAATTTGAGACGCGCGGCAACGGCAAGCCTTATCTTTCCGGGCTCTCAGCACCGCTCTATTTCAATCTCTCGCACAGCGCGGACCTTGCGGTGATGGCGATCGCGCGCGACTGCGATCTTGGTATTGATGTCGAGTTGCCGCGCACCGTGGAGCGCGACGTTGCGACGAACTATTTTGCCCGTCGCGAGATCGGCGAACTCGAGGGGCTGGCACCGGAACTCTGGCTTGATGGATTCTTTCGATGCTGGACGCGCAAGGAAGCCTTTATCAAGGCGACCGGTGATGGCCTGGAGCGTCCGCTGGACAGCTTTGTCGTGCCACTCAGAGACGGCGACGGTCCCTACGCAGTCGAAGCGGCGCAGGGCACGGGCGGCGATCTTGGCAAATGGTCATTGCTCCCCTTCCGGCTGGCAGGTGGAGCGATCGGTGCCGTTTGCGCGGAACTTGGTCACACGCCGGCAACCTTGCAATGGCGGCAAACGCCCGACGCTGAGCATTGACCCATTGGGCGACGATCTAATCGTTTGCGCCGCAGTAGGGCTGCAAGACGGGCGGGCAGACTTGTTTCGGCGCGTCTGTTGACGGTTGCCAAACGGGCAACCTCAGCGCCGAGGGATTGCTGCCTCCAAAATGGACGGTGTTGATTGCGACACGCGAATTCGTTTCCAGGTAGTTGGCCTTGCCGGTATTGAGATTGCGCTCAAGCCGTGGAAATGCGGCGGATGCCAGATGCAATCCGATCCGGTGACCGGCAGGAACCTCGTAGGCGATCGGGGGAAATCGCAAGCTTATGCTTTCCTTGCGTCCTGGCTCCAAGGACGTCGGTTGGCTAAACCCACGCCGGTAGCGAAGCCGCAGAACGCCTTGCTGAATTGGGAGCAATGCCCCCTCGGGGCTGACATCGAGCAACGTCGCGATAACGTCTGTATCCGGTGCGTCGCTCGCAAATTGGAGGTCCAGCGCAATATCACCGATGAGGGTCATCGGTGCCGCCAACGGTTCCGAACGGAAGCTCAGGATGTCACTGCGTGTCTCATTCGGGCGTTGATCGATCGGTCCCGTCCGCAAATCCGGCTGCCCCGTGCAACAGATGGCGCCTCCGAGCGACGGCGTTGGATCGGCCGGATCATAGCTGTAGTTTGCCTGCCCGGGTGGCGCGCCTTGCGCAACCAGGCGGCCCTTCGTCGACAGATAGAGCAGCTTGGTGCGCGTCTCTGGCGGCGGCCAGGTTGCGGATGTCTGCCAGCGGTCGGCGCGGAGAACAAAAAAATTGTAGTTGGCCAATTGCGGTAACGGTGCGCCGCGCAACCAGTGTGCGAGCCAAGCGTCATACAGGCTGTGATAGCCGAGTGCCGCGTTGCGACTGACAGGCAGGTCGCCGACGCGACCGGCCCCGAACGTCTCATCGAAACGACAATGTTCGCCCGGACCGACAACGACGTGCTGATGCTTGCGCGTCACCTCATTGGAGCTGTTTCGGCGCATCAACGCAGCCTCTTCAAACGTCCCGGCGAGCGCTTGATCCTGCCACGTCGACACGTGCAACGCCGGTGTAGCGAAGCGATCCGACGATGTGAGATAGCCGAGGCCATCCCAGAAGCTGGCGTGCTCGAAATTTGCCATGAAGCCCTCGTAGTCCGTGGGCAGCTTGCGATGGCGCGACACAAGTGTTCCCGAGGGCAGCTCGCGCAGGATTTTTCCCGGGTCGACGGACGGGGCTGCCATCGCATCGCGCGTCTTGCCACCGTTGGCGAGGAACCAGCCGGTCATACTTGCGAGCTGCGGGACGCCACCTTCAAAAAAGCCGAAATAGTTTCCCGATTTTCCCCCGGTGCCAATGGCGCCGCCTGCGGCTTCTGCGATCATGGCGGTGTGGTGCGGGTGTCGCGCCTTGGCAAGCATGACTTGATTCTCGCCGAGGGCCGAACACCCTACCGTTGCAATCTTCCCGTTCGACCATGGCTGTGCAGCAATCCAGTCGAGGGTTGCCACGCCGTCGGCGACGGCATGATCATAGGGCGTAAAGGTTCCTTCCGATGCGAAACGCCCGCGCATGTCCTGCAGAACGACAGCGTAACCTTTCGAGGTATAGCCACGAACCCACAAAAGCCCGCCGCCATAGGTCTTCTTGTCATAGGGGAGGCGGACAAGCATTGTCGGCAGGCCGCCGGGCTTTTGCGTAGGCAGATATACGTCTGTAGCCAAGCGCGTGCCGTCTGCAGATTTGATGACGACGTTGGTCTCGATCTTCACGTCGTAGTGTATCGCCAGCAATCGGTCGGCAGCTTGGCGCAGGACTGGGCGCAAAACGCCACCGGGCTGGGCCAGAGCGCCGACTGCGAGTATCCCGGCTACGACAACTGCTATGAAGAGGCGGCCCATCGCTCGACCTTCCCTGACTTTTGGTGGTCATGCCATTGCAGGCTGCGCGTGGTATGCAGGTCGACTACAAATCGCCCGCCCGCAAAGCTGACGTGATGAATGCCGATGTGGCCGCTATAGAAGCCCGGCCGAATTCGACGGACGATGCGTTCGCGGTAGTCCGATCTGGACAGCCTCTCTATTTCGCAGATGTTGAGCCCATAACCGTAAGTGTCGTAGGCGTGCATTTGCGCCGGCCGGAATACTCTCGCGTTGGCACTGACGATCGGACCGGCATTGCGTGCCTGCAGGCTGCCAACGATGACGGGATTGAGAGGATGGGGCCTTATTTTCTTCAGATCGGGACCGTCCGTCTCATAGAGATACAATTCGCTGCTGTGGTCCTGCATGGCGTAGTGATCCGATAGGTTCGTGAACAGCCACCATGTCCCATCGATGTCGACCAGATTCGAGTCGGCCAGCTGACGTCCCTCAAAAGCGACTGCATGACGCTCCCAGCAATAGGGGAACTCGATGCATCGCCAGATCTCGAGGCGGCGCGCCTGCTGCGTTTCGGGCATCATGTAGATTTCGCCGGCGTCTCGGAACACATGAGGATATGAGAGATGATAGTCGCAGCGCAGCACCTCGCCCAAGGGCCGCAGACGATCGTTCTCCACGAGACCCACGGATATGGCGGCTTTTTCTCTGCCGCCATGGTCCGATTCATAGAAGACGTAGAGACGTTCCTCGTGCTGAAACAAGAACGGATCCGCCATATTGAATTCGGCTCTATCGAGCCAAGTTGCATTTGCCGCATCGAAAGTTTCGGGAGCGCCCCTGCCGAGCGCTAGATGCCAATGATCGAGGTCTTGGCGCATGCGTTGATGAAACGCCTGTGAAAG
This sequence comes from Hyphomicrobiaceae bacterium, assembly GCA_041397705.1. Lineage (GTDB taxonomy): Bacteria > Pseudomonadota > Alphaproteobacteria > Rhizobiales > Hyphomicrobiaceae. The sequence goes on along the minus strand of JAWKWC010000016.1, from coordinate 89,245 downwards.
CCGTTTGCCGACAGATCTGGTCAATTGCCATGAATAGGCGGTGATATCGCCGGCTGCAGGCGCCCGAGGCAGTGCGGTGGTATCATTGGACACCTGCTCACCCGGCGTGATCGCGCGGGTGTGCGCGAGAGATGCCAGGGACTTGTGCATGAGCAGCGTCGCCTTCTCGGCCAAATAAACGCTGGTGCGCGCGGCACTGAATTTCGGACTGTAGTCAGCCACGGCAATAGTTTGCGGCTTGCTGCACCCGTGCTGGCGCACGGCGATCTCGAGAAAAATGCTTTCTGCGTGGTGGCGAATTGCTGACAAGCTGGCGAGGTCGAGGGCACGATCATGTCCTCCCCTCAAGCGCACTGACCACTCACCAAAACGAGCAAGGCGCAGATGTTCGTCACTGAGTTGTCCGGCACCTAGCCGAACGACAACGTCGAACGCGTGCGCGGGCTTTGCATCGCTTTGATCGCGCATTGCTGCCGCGGGTTGCACTTCAGGCAGCGCAAAAATGCGGCTTTGGATCTGTCTGGTCTCAAACGGCTTTGTGCGTGCGAAAAGCGTAGCATCGATCTTCAGCAAGCCATTGAGCAGAACTGGCAGGACTTCAGGCTTCACTTCCTCATCTGCGACAACGCGTGCCTTCAGGCAAAACCGGTCATCCGCGGCGAGGCGCTCCAGCAGCCACCACTGCCAGTCCGCTGCTGCTGATCCTTTGTCGATGACAATGCCGACCTCAAGCGGCTGGATACTGTCCACCGACTTCTGGTCCTGCAGACTTGGATCTGACGGTGCTTGCTCCCATGACTGCATGGCTTCCCAACATCCTTTTCTCAATGATTCTGGCAATCTTGCCGGTGTCCGAACCCGACAGCGCGTCCTCGTGCCAACCTGAGAGGTGATAGACCGGCGTATCCACGGCGAGGACATCATGCCAGCCGAACATGCCATCCATGGCCTCGTCCAAACTCGAGTCCGTCTTGAACAAGAGTGCTTCACCAGGAAAAGCAGTGAACTTGTAATCGCGTGTCTTGTTCATGAGATGCTCGGTGACCTGGATCAGGAGCCGCTCCTCGCTTGAGGCCTTCTCATCAAAATTAAGGTGACGCATCGCAGCGAGAGCGAAGGCATTCTTGCCGATGAGGTCTTTCGTTCGATCCGGCCGGACCTGTGCAGGTTGACGTAGTGCATCCAGCGCCGGGCCCGGAGTTTCCATTGCAAGGTTGCAATGCGCCGGCGGCTGACGCCGGCGAATACACCTGGCGCCCAGGTATCAATCATGGCAACGCCAGGTGCATCAGTACCACTGGCGCGCAACTTCTGTGCGATCAGCAAGCCCACACGACCATTGACGCATAAGCCGAGGGGAACAATGGTCCGCGCTGGATACCGGGCTTTCAGCATCGCTGCAGCCTCGGCGCAAATCGCGTCGAACGTCATTGCCGATTGCGTCTCGACGCTGTCGGCATTCGGGATGCGTAGGTTGGCGACGGTCACGCTCGCTGAGAAGTTGTTGGCCAGCATGTAGTAGAAGATCGGGTGGTTTATTGTAACGATAACGGGTCCATATAGTTCTTTCTGGCTGCGCAGCTCCATGAGTTCCCAGGTCGGGCTGCTTCTTTCCTGGATTTGAACCTGCGCAGCCTCGCTCTCCAACACCTTGTCGATCTGCGCCGCGAATTGATCGAGATTCGGCGCTGCCAGAAACTCGCCAATTCCCGGTGCTTTACCCCATTCGTTTCTCGTTTGAGCGAGCATCCTAATGGCCATGAGGGAATGGCCGCCGAGGCGGAAAAAATCATCATCGCATTGCGCAACCGGAAGTCCCAAAATCTTAGACCAGATCTTCGCAAGCCTTTCCTTCGTATCAGATCCGGCTTGCGACGACGCCGGAGCGGCAAGCGTATCGGGCGAGCGCCGCAGCTCGACGGAGCGTCTTTCGGAGAGGGCGAGCACATTGGAGGATCCGACACCTTTGTCGATGCCGTCCAAGTCCGCGACCCTCGCAGTGGTCGATGCCGTCTCCACGCCCACCAACTTTTCGGGCTCTGATAGAGCCGCCTCGAAGCTTTCAATGATCGTTTTCAGGAGACGCTCTGCCGTCGAGCGTTTAAACAGATCCTTGCTGTATTCAACCGTCAGGCGGCAGCCATCCGGCCGCCCGATCAGCATGATATTGAAATCGTAAAGTGTGCCGGGCGTGTGGGATGGACGGGATATGATTTCGAAGCGCTCGTAACGGCGGTTCTCCATGAATGTGGTGCGTTGCAGGTTGAAGGACACGGAGACAAGCGGGCTGCGCGAGAGGTCACGCGTCGGACGAAGCAGCTCCACAAGCTTGTTGAAGGGCATGTGCTGATGCGCGAGGGCGTCGCGAACGACGCGGCTGGTGTCGCTGAGGTGCCGCCTAATCGTCATGTCTGGGCGCGCGGGAACGCGCAGGACGAGATTATTGATGAACACTCCAATCAGAGACTCGAGATCGACGTCGTCGCGGCCTGCAACCTGAGTTCCCATTACGATTTCACTGGCACCAGACACTCGATGCAAGGCAACGGCCAGCGCGCCAGCGCCGATGGTAAATTGCGACGTGTCGTTCGCCTTTGCGGCATCGGCGAGCCGGGTCGAGAATTCACGGGGCAGGTCGGCATGCACTGCGCCACTGTCGGCACTGCGAACAGTCGGTCGTTCGAAGTCAGGTGTCAGCTCGAAGTACTTGAGATCTTTCAGATGGGATTTCCAGTATGCGCGATCTTCGTCAACGGCTCCGCTCGCGAGGTATTCCGCCTGCCATAGGGCGTAATCGCCATACTGAAGCGGGAGCTCTTCAAGGCCGCTTTCCTGCCCCGATAACGCAGCGCCGAGAAATGCCCCGAACTCCCGACCAAGCACTCCAATCGAGAAACCGTCGAAAATGGCGTGATGGGCAACGATCAGTAGCATGGCGCGGTCTTGTTCGAGCACGGCCAGAGTCGCACGTAGGAGTGGCCACGCGGACATGTCAAAGGGCTGAGATGCCTGCTCTGCCGCCAGCGCGCTCAAACGCTCGGCCTGCTCACCATCAGCGAGATGGCTAAGTTGAACGGCCTGTACCGACGGCGAGACCTCCGGCAGGACTTCCTGATAGGGCAGACCGTCTTCATCGATAAAGCGGGTTCTTAAGATTTCGTGGCGCTTGAAGATCTGTGCAAAGGCACTTTCCACATCGGCTCGTGAAATTTCGCCGCGCAACTCCCATTGCACAGCAACATTGAGAGAGAGATCTCCCGGGCGCAGCTTGTCGAGATACCAGAAGCGCGTTTGAGCCGCAGTGAGCGGAAATCTCAGCGTGGCAGGAGCGGTGGGACCCACGCCGTTCGCTTGCTCGATGTCAGTCATGACTTGGACATCTCCTCACTTGGCTACGGATGCATTTTTCATGGAGACGCCAGTGCTTGCGCCGGCAGAGAGTCTGAGCGAGCGCGCGGCGTCCAGGATGCCGGTTACTATTTCGCGACGAAGCAGCACGACGGCACCTGCATAGGAGATGGCACCCAATGCCACGGTTGCCGCCAAGGCCCAAGATGGGCTTTGAAAATACAGCGGAACATTCGACCGCATGGTCAGGCTCACGCAGACGAGTACGACGATTGGAACGGTTAAGAACAGGCATTCTCGGGCCAGGGCCCTCCAGTCGAGGCCGATGATCCGTTGGTGCAGCCAGACCGAACTCATCGCCGCCACAACCGCCGCTGCCAACTGGGCCCATACGACGGCGTGGACACTGTGGAAGCACGCCGGAATGATGAACGCGAGTGTTGCGACGGCATTAAACAAGGACACCGCCGGGAAATACTTGATGCGTCCCGTCAGTGCCAAGAGCGGCTCCGAGAAGACCGACGGGGTTAGGAACAGCGGCGATGGCCAATATGGTCAGCAATGGCGCGGCTTCACGCCAAGCCTCGCCGAGCACGATCGCGACAATCTCGCCTGACATGATGGAAAGGCCCAAAAACACAGGGGCAGCCAATGTTGCAAGAACGGGTACTAGCCATTCCATTGCGCGTTGAAAGTCCGCCTGGGCTGCTGGCGAACCGGGATCGGCATGGCTGACGGTTGTTTGGCGCAACAGCACCCACGCGATGGCGCGCAGCGGCTCGGTTACCAGTTCAAAAACTGCCCCCGTCAATCGCTGGGCACCTCTGAACAGGCCGACGGCCGATGCACCGAGGAGAGAACCGATCAAGACGGTTGTAAGAGATTGGCGCACTTGCACAAGCAGGCGTGTGCTGAGGACATGCAGCGAGAAGCGGGCCCAATCACGGATGAGCGCACGTGTCATCGCGAACGTGGGAAAGCGCTTGGTGATCGCTTGGCACAACATCAATTGCAGGCCTTGAGCCGCGATGCGCCCCCATACCAAGGCAAGCGCGCCCAACCCTGAGTGCAACAGCCAGAGGGCAACGACCATTCCGAAGATCTCTGTTGCCATCTCGCACATTGCCATCGCGAACAACTTTCCATCGCGCATGAGGAGGGCTGCTTGCGCATCCGCATAAGTAGCAAGAGCCACCCAGACGACAAATAATAACGCAATATCAATAATATAATCCGACATGTGGGACCTGACGCCGGCAACCAGAATGAGTAGCCCAGCGCACAAGGCTACGCTCGAGAGCACCAACGCGATTGTCAGAACCTGGCGCAAATCGGCGTCGGCCCCCTTCAAGCTCAAAATGAAACCGCTCGTGCCTGCCTGGACGATTTGCGCTGCCATGATGGCGAAGACGGACACGAGCGCAAAAACGCCGAAATCCTCTGGGCCCAGCACACGTGCGCCAAAGATGAAGATGACGATCTGAGCGAGCTGCTTGACGACGCGCGCCATTGCGGTTGCCAAACCGCCGGAGACGATGCCGCCCCAATGGGGCGCTGCTTGATCTCGCAATTCGCTCACGTCGATTGCCGCCACACTTGCCCTGAAACCATAGTCTTGTAATCCAGCCCGATCCCGCAGTCGCACATGGGGCAGCCGGACTTGAAAGTTGCGATTGCGCAGAAGGCGTCTGCGAAGGGACAGAAGCCAGGCTGCATTTCGCGGCCTCAGTAGACGGGCGACCCATCGACTGAGTCGATATAGCAATTCTGCCTCGCTCGAATGATGTCAGCGTCATATGGCGGGCATTGGGGCAGCTGTTGCCGCTGCCGCTCACTCCGATGGCTATCGGGACTGACCAAAAGTGGTAGTGGCGCGTGTCGCGGCAGGCATCCAGGTTTGGTCTACCTCAACATCCGCCACCGCCAGAACGCGAAAGGCGCTATTGCCCGCGTCGGGACGCAGGTCTTAGCTGAACCGCGCCAATTGTTCGGACTCCAATGCATTGTGGGAGCGTATTCGATGGTTCTGACCCACGCACCGGCCCAGGCCCCGCGGCCGACCGGCTCCACCCGATCCTCTCCTTCGCCGATTGAAACTCTCGATCTCGGCGCATTTGTTTCGGGGCCCCGGCGGGACATACGTTGGGATCACTTGCTGAAAGCATATGCGGATTCAGTACAGCGTCATGCAAGCCGGCCGGCTGTGATCTGCGGAGACCGTGAACTCGACTATGCGACACTCGATGCGCGTTCCAACCAACTTGCGCGCCACTTGACCGCGCTTGGTGTTGGGCGCAACGACGTTGTTGGCTTGCTTCTGCCGCGTGGCATCGAACTCATCGTGTCCATCATTGCGATCATGAAGGCGGGTGGTGCGTACATGCCGCTCGACTTGCGGAATCCAGTCGCGCGAAATGCAACCATTTTGAGCAACACGAAGGCGCGTGCAGCGGTAAGCAGCACAGCCTACATGGCAACGCTGCCCGATGGTGTTGCGCAATGCCTCGTCGACCGCGATGCTCCACTCATTGCAGCCAAACCGGCAACTGACCTCGACCATTGCCATGATGGACGCTCTCTCGCCTACGTCATCAATACGTCGGGATCGACGGGTGAGCCCAAAAGTGCCGCCGTATATCACAGTGGCTTTGCCAATTTGCTGCAGTGGTACGGGGACCGGCTACGCGTCACTGCTGACGACGCCGTTCTGATCATCGGATCGGCGACTTTCGATGCAACGCAGAAGAATCTGTTCACGCCTCTGCTGGCTGGAGGGCGACTGATTTTTCCCGAGGGTGATCTCTTCGACCCTGAGCAGCTCGCAGAACTCATCGGTTACCACAAAGTGAGTTGGGTCAACGGGACGCCCAGCAATTTCTACCCGATTGCCGAAGGGCCGGGCTGCAGATCCCCCGAGACGCTAGCGTCATTGCGGTGGGTTGTTCTCGGTGGCGAGACGATCCAACCTCATCGGCTGGCGCCCTGGCTGGAACGCTCAGACTGCAATGCCAGGGTTCTCAACACTTATGGACCGACCGAATGTACGGATATTTGTGCGGCCTGGGCCTTCGATGCGCATTCGGCGCAGGCGCCTATTCCAATCGGTCTTCCGATCGACAATGTGGGCATCGCCATTCTCGATGAAAATGGCCTGCCCTGCGCTCCCGGAGTGGAGGGAGAGCTTTGGATCTGCGGTGCCGGAATTGGCGCCGGATACCTCGGTCGCAATGACCTCAATGCCAAGAGCTTCGTCGAGATCACGCAGACCGGTCACTGCGAACGCATCTATCGGACAGGTGACCGGGTGCGCTGGCGCCCGGATGGCGCGATTGAGTTCCTCGGTCGCATCGATACGCAGGTCAAGTTGCGTTGACTTCGGATCGAGCTTTGAGAGATCGAAATAGCCCTAGGTAGTCTGCCGGAAATCCGGGAAGCTGTCGTTCTGGTGCGTGAGGATGGCGGCCGTGAGGCGCAGCTTGTCGCTTATCTCCTGGGCACGAGCGCGGAGGCGCGCCCGTCAACGGCTGGCCTGCGTGCGGCGTTGATGCAAAAGCTTCCCGACTACTTCGTGCCATCGGTTTTCATTTGGATGGAGCGATTTCCCTATTCATCGAACGGAAAAGTCGACCGGCGATCGCTGCCGCCGCCCCCTGCAGATCAGGCGACCGCGGAACGCCCCGCCACTTTAACGAATGACCAGCAAGGCAATGACATCGTTGCCGTTCTGAGGGACGCATGGGGTAAAGTTCTGCAGCGACACAGCGTCGACGTCGATGAGAATTTCTTCGACGCCGGAGGCTCATCCTTGGGCCTTGTCGAAATCCAGAGCCAACTCAGTCAACGTCTTGGCCGCAAAATTCCGATCGTTCTGCTGTTTGCAAACCCGACCATTCGCAGTGCGGCTGCCGCTTTGTCGGCCGCCAGTGCCGCGAGTGAGGCCGACGGCGATCGCAGGTCCGATCGCGCGGCACTCATGCGCGGAAAATTTGATCGCGCCAAAGCACGTCGAAAGGCAGGTTAATCATGCGGGACGATGCAGCCGAATATAATCCCTCAACCGAAATTGATGCCGATGCGATTGCCGTTGTCGGCATGGCGGGGCGATTTCCAGGGGCGAACTCGCCGCTCGAACTGTGGAAGCTCGTGCGCGACAAGAAGAGCGCTATTCCGAAGTTTGCGGCCGCCGACCTTGAGGATACGTTCGATGAGGCCACACGCAGTTCACCCGATTTCGTGGCAACGCGGCCTCTTCTCGAGAACGTTGACCTATTCGATGCCGAGTTCTTCCGGATGTATCCGAAAGAGGCGGCTCTGACGGACCCGCAATTTCGGGTCTTTCTGGAGATCTGCTGGGAGGCGATCGAGCAGGCAGGCTATCACCCTGGTGGGCTGGGCGGCCTGACCGGAGTGTTTGGCGGTTGCTCGATGAGCACATACTTCCTGCACCACGTTCTCAAGGACCGCGAGACGCTGGAATCGTTCACAAGCAACTACCAGGTCGGTCAGTATCCCATGTTGATGGGTGCGCTCAACGATACGCTGGCGACCCGCGTTGCCTACAAACTTGATTTGCGCGGCCCAGCCATGAGTGTGCAGAGCGCGTGCTCGACGTCGCTGCTGGCGATTGCACAGGCCTGCCAGAGCCTTTCGCTTTTCCAATGCGACATGGCACTTGCTGGCGGCGTGTCGATCACGTTCCCACAAAAGCGCGGCTATCTTGCGCTCGATGGCGGCATGGTGTCGGCAGATGGGGTATGTCGGCCGTTCGACGCGGGGGCGAATGGAACGATCTTCGGCAGCGGCGCGGGTGTGGTCTTGCTGAAGCGCCTACCAGAGGCGATCGAGGACGGCGACAATATCATCGCGCTGATACGTGGCTACGGCATCAGCAACGATGGAGCGGAAAAAGTTGGGTTTACTGCGCCCAGCGTCGCGGGACAGGCCGAGGCCATTCGCTTCGCGCACGACATGGCGCAAGTCCAGCCCGGAGATATCGGCTACATCGAGTGCCATGGCACAGCAACACCTTTGGGTGATCCGATCGAGTTCGAGGCGTTGAAGCGGGCTTTCTCTGGAGAAGACGGCTGCGCGCTGGGGACCGTCAAGGCCAACGTTGGCCATCTCGATGCCGCGGCTGGCGTCACCGGACTTATCCAAGCTGCATTGGCACTTCATCATGGCGAAATTCCACCGCTTTTGAACTACACGACGCCCAATCCCGGTCTTGAACTTGAAGACAGCAAATTCTTTGTGCCGACCGAGCCACGCCCGTGGCCGCCGTGCGATCGCCGGCGCATGGCTGGCGTCAGCTCCTTCGGCGTTGGCGGCACGAATGTTCATGTCGTGCTCGAGGAGGCACCTCGACAAACGCAGTCTGTCCGAACTGCAGATTCCGATAGGCCCGTCATTCTTCCGGTCTCGGCTCGCTCGCAGGCGGCGCTCAGCGTCGCGAGGGCCCAGTTGGCCGATCACCTCGAGCAGCATCCCGAGCAGAACCTTACTGACGTAGCCTACACTCTTCAGATCGGCCGTAGCGCGTTCAATGAGCGAAGTGCCGTCGTGGCGATGACTCGGGCGGAGGCTGCTCAAAAGCTTCGCGCGCCGATGACGGGTGGGAGCAAGCGCGCTCGCGGGGATGCCCGCACCACAGTCGCTTTCATGTTCCCTGGGCAGGGCGCGCAGTACCCCGGCATGGCGCGCCGTCTCTATGAGCGCGAAGCGGTGTTCCGGGCGACGATGGATGCCGGTGCGGAAATCTTGAAGCCGATGGTCGGCGAAAATCTGGTCGACCTGCTGTATGGTCATGCGGGTTCCGAGGGCGACGAGGCGCATCCGATCCGCTCGACGTTGATGGCGCAGCCGGCGCTATTTCTCGTCGGCTATGCTCTCGCTGACCTGCTCGACAGCTACGGCATCAGACCCGACGTCATGATCGGTCACAGCGTTGGCGAATTCGTGGCTGCGGCACGTGCTGGCGTCTTCAGTTTTGAAGATGGGCTCAGGCTGATTGCAGCGCGCGGACGTCTCATGCAAGAGCAGCCCGGCGGCGCCATGCTGGCCATTCGCGCCGGTGAAGCGCAGGTTCGCGAACTGCTCACCGACGGCGTCGAGATCGCCGCCCTCAACGCGCCGCGCCTCAGTGTCGTTGCCGGTACCTTCGATGCCATCGCGCGATTCGAGCAGCGACTGGAGAATGCCGATCTCTCCGGGCGACGCCTGCATACCTCGCACGCATTCCACTCGGCGATGATGGAACCTGTGTGTGATCCCCTGGCCGATGTGTTCGCAAGCGTTCGCCTGAATGCCCCGCAGATACCTTATGTTTCCTGCGTCAGCGGCGATTGGATCACGCCGGAAATGGCCATGGATCCACGATATTGGGCGCAGCATTGCCGCCAGACCGTCCGCTTCTCGAATGGCCTCGCTACGCTACGGCGCGACTCCGAGCCTTTGCTGGTCGAGCTTGGGCCGGGACGCACGCTCGCGACATTTGCGCAACAGGCCCAAGGTGTCGGCAAGGATGGCCGGCCGACGCCCATAACTACGCTGCCGGAGTTTTCGACCGCTGGCGAGGACCAAACGCATTTCATGGATGCGGTCGGCAAACTTTGGTCAGAGCACGTTCCGGTCAACTGGGGTGCCTGAAAACACCCGAAATGCGGCGTGTGCCGCTGCCAACCTATCCGTTCGAGCGCAAGCGCCATTGGATCGATGCACCAGTGAAGGCTGGTGGCGCGGTTCATGGCGAGCAAGTTCAGATTGCTGATGCTCCGCCTGCCATAGTCCGAGCCTTCTGGACCGACGCCAATACCAGCGGCTGCGAGCAATCCTTTGTCGCTGCGACCACTGCAATCCCCACTCCCTCAGCTTCCGTGGCATCGGGAACACCCAGCATGACCGACCATCACAATGCTATCCAGGCCGAGATCTTCAAGATGCTGGAGGCGCTATCCGGCACAGAGCCGGACGCTTCGCAGCCGGAGACGACCTTTGTCGAAATGGGTTTCGACTCCTTGTTCCTGGGCCAATTGGCAACTGAAATCCGGAAAAAATGGCAGGTGAAACTGGCCTTCCGGCAATTGCTCCGCGAATTCCCGTCACCTGCAGCGCTGGCCAGCCATCTAATCGCCCTTGTGCCGGCAGAGAAGACCAGCGCACCCGTTGCTGCTCAGACCGAACCGAGCACTGGCGTCGCTGTCGACATACTGCGCGGGGCTCCTGTCACTGCTGTGCCTGTTGCGCAAGCTGCTGCCCCGGTCGTGATTCCGCAAACTCCAACATCGACTGCATCGCCTGCGGCTGCCCCATCTGCTGCCGGAGCACTGGAGAATTCTGCGCGATCAGTTGGCGACGATGCAAAGTGTGCTGTCGCAACAATTGTCCCTGCTGCAGGGCAACGCCGTCGCTCCGGCATCGGCGACAACAGCCGCGGCGGTCTCGGTGCCGGCTGTACCTTTGCCCCTCAACCAAGCGCCAACGTTGGCCGCGCCACCACAGCCGATACCGACGTCCCACAGCCCCAAAGCAGCGAAGGCCAGTGACGGGGACGGGGAGATCAAGTCACGCTTCGATGCCTACAAAGGCGTTAAAAAAGCCAAGGGCTCAGGCGAGATGACACCGGCCCAGCGCTCGTTCATCGAAGGTCTTGTTGCGAGCTATGTTTCCCGGACGCCAAGCTCCAAAGCTCTGACGCAGAAGCACCGCCGTGTCTTGGCCGACCCACGCACGGCAAATGGTTTCCGCTCGGACTGGAAAGAGATGGTGTATCCGCTGGTCGTCGGACGGTCGGCTGGATCGAAGGTTTGGGACGTGGATGGAAATGTCTACGTCGATCTGGTCAACGGCTATGGACCAATTGCATTCGGCCATTCGCCGGACTTCGTGCAAAAGGCCATCGCCGAGCAACTCGACTCGGGGTTTGCGACCGGGCCACAAAGCCCGCTGGCTGGGGAGGTCGCGCAACTGTTCGCCGAGATGACGGGCAACGAGCGCGTAACGTTCTGCAATACGGGATCGGAAGCGGTGATGGCCGCCTTACGGCTCGCCCGGACGGTAACCGGGCGCAATAAAGTCGTGGCGTTCGCTGGATCCTATCACGGGCAATTCGACGAAGTTATCATTCATGGGCGGCGTGCGGGCGCTGAGCCTGGCGCCATCGCTGCGGCAATTGGTATTCCTTCCGAATCCATCGCCAATATGATTGTGCTCCCCTACGGAAGCCAAGACAGCCTCGACTATATTCGTGCAAATGCCGATCAGCTGGCTGCCGTCCTGGTCGAGACGGTGCAGAGCCGGCATCCGGCCTACCTGCCGGAAGCGTTCATCCGGGAATTGCGAGACATCACCGCAAAATCGGAGACAGCGCTGATCTTCGACGAGGTGGTAACGGGCTTCCGGGCTCACCCGGCGGGCATGCAGGGATACCTCGGTATTCGTGCAGATCTCGCCACTTACGGGAAAGTCGTCGGCGGCGGCATGCCGATCGGCGTTCTCGCTGGCAAGGCCGAGTTCATGGACGCGCTCGACGGCGGCTACTGGCAGTACGGCGACGAGTCCAGCCCGGAGGTTGCTCCAACCTTCTTTGCCGGCACGTTCGTGCGCCACCCGCTCGTGCTGGCGGCCGTCAAGGCCGTGCTGGAGCACATCAAAGCTGGCGGCGAAGGATTGCTCAACGGTCTGAGCGGGCGCACGGCCGCACTTGTAAGCGATATCAACCGCGCGTTTTCGGACCGCGGGATTAAGGTCGAGGTTGGAACCTTCTCCAGCTTCTTCTTCATCGATCTCGGCCATGCCGGACCACTCGCCAGCCTGTTCTTCCCGTTGATGCGTCTCAAGGGCGTCCACATCCAGGAGGGATTCCCCTGCTACATGACGACGGCGCATGACGCGGCCGACATCGCCCACATCAAAGACGCGATCGAGGCCACGCTTGATGAATTGATGGCCGTTGGCATACTGGGTGAGCCCAAGGCAGAGCCATTGCGTGTTGCACGCGAGGCTTCCGGCCAATCCCATGTTGCCGGCAGTCATGCCCTCGAACAGGTGGCTCCCCTGACTGAAGCACAACGGGAAGTATGGCTTGCGGCACAGATGAGCGATGCCGCTTCGTGCGCCTTCAATGAGTCCGCGAGTCTGCGGCTAGCTGGCCCGCTCGATGTCGCAGCCTTGACGCTGGCGCTCGGCGATGTCGTCAATCGTCACGATGCCTTGCGCGCGAGCTTCGGCGGGACGGGCGAGCGCATGCGAATTGCGCCCAGCTTGCAACTTCCTTTGGAGCATGTGGACCTCACCGGAGATGCGGACCCGGAAGCCGCACTCGCGTCAATCATCGACGAGGATGCAGCGACTCCATTCGACCTCTCGGCAGGGCCGCCGGTACGGGCTCTACTGGCGAAACTTGTCCCTGATGTCGCGGTGTTGGTGCTGACCGCACATCACATCGTGTGTGACGGTTGGTCGATGAACATCCTTCTCGACGAGCTATCACAATGCTACGCTGCGCGACGACAGGGGCGGGCTTGCGACCTTGCGCCGGCAAAGTCATTCCTGAGTTATGCCCGCGAAGACGCCACGCTTGGCGTCGCCGATAGCGCGGCTGAAGCCTTTTGGCTTGGTCAGTTCGAGACCATCCCGGCGCTGCCGGAGCTGCCGGCAGACCGGCCCCGGCCGGAGAGGCGTTCCTATCGCGGCGGAACGTTTACGGCGCAAATTGGCGCCGCACTGACCGATCAGGTCCGTCGCGCCAGTGCCAACCAAGGCTGCACCCTGTTTGCGACGCTGTTCTCGGCATTCCAAGTTCTCGCAGGCCGCCTTGCCAATCAGGAGGATATCGTCGTCGCGGTGCCGACCGCGGGGCAGAGCCTTGTGGACGGTGGCGACAGCCTGGTCGGCCACTGCGTGAACTTCCTGCCACTACGCAAGCCGTTCGCATTCGAGGCCCGCTTCTGCGACCATTTGAAGGCCGTGAGCGACTACATGCTAGATGCCTTTGATCACCAGCAGTACACACTTGGTACGCTGGTGCGGAAGCTCAACGTTCGTCGCGATCTCAACCGTCTGCCCTTGACGGAGCTGCAATTCAATCTCGAGAAAATGGGAACCGGGCTGGCCTTCGATGGCTTGGATGCGTCCGTCGCTCCAAATCCAAAGGCCTTCTCCAACTATGACATGTTCTTCAATGTCATCGAGTCAAAGGACGGAATGCGAATCGACTGCGACTATAATGACGATCTTTACGATGCCGCCACAATCGGACGATTCATCCAGCGGTACGAGGTCATACTCGCGGCGTTCGTGGACACCCCCCAGCTGACGATTGCCGAGCTGCCGCTTGCCGATCGTAGCGAGCGCGAGCTGCTACTCGACAGGCTCAATGCGACTGAGGCTGGATATCCAACGGACCGCTGCGTACACGATTTGATCAGCGAGCAGGCTGCGAGGACGCCGGATCGCATCGCGGTCGTCTTTCGCGATCAAAAGATGACTTTCGCGGAGCTGGAGGCGCGCGCCAATGCGCTCGCCGGCCGTCTGGCCCGGCTGGTCCCTGGTCGCGGCTCGCGGATCGCCGTCGGCTTGGACCGCTCATTCGACATGATCGTTGCACTCTTGGCGGTGATGAAGTCAGGCCATACGTACGTGCCACTCGATCCCGATCATCCGGAGGATCGCCTGCGGCTTGTCATCGAGACCGCCAGGATTTCCGGGGTCGTTTGCGATGGCGACCGGATTGCCAAGCTCGCCCCTCAATCAGCGGCGCTCATCGATCTGAGGCAGGCTGCCGCCGATGCTGAAGAACAAGGCGGCGCGTTCGTGCCGGTTGGCGGCGATCCGGAGCGCGGTGCCTATGTCATCTTCACGTCCGGATCTACGGGCGTACCCAAAGGGGTCGAAGTGCCCCACCGCGCCGTCGTCAATTTCCTGACGTCGATGGCGAAGAAGCCTGGTTTCACGCAGGATGATACGATCGTTGCGGTGACGACCATCTCGTTCGACATCGCCGTCCTCGAACTGTATCTGCCGCTGATCACAGGTGGTCGGGTGGTGATCGCGAGCAAGGAGGACGTGACGGGCGGTTTCGGTCTTGCCGAGATCGTGCAGACGTCTGGCGCCACCGTGCTGCAGGCCACACCGTCGCTGTGGCGCATGTTGCTCGAAGCCAGAGTGCAACCTCGGTCTGGCCTCAAGATGCTATGCGGCGGCGAACCCTTGCCGCGGGATCTCGCCGACGCCTTGCTGGTTCTGGGTGGAGAACTTTGGAACATGTACGGCCCGACCGAGACGACCGTGTGGTCCTCCGTCGGTCAGGTGTTGCCCAGCACCGACCGGATTACGATTGGCGCGCCCATCGACAACACGCAGCTGTACGTCCTGGATGACCGGCGCCAATTGTGTCCGATCGGCCTGATCGGTCACCTCTATATCGGCGGCGACGGGTTGGCGACGGGGTACTTCGACCGACCGGACCTAACGGATCAGGCTTTTGCCATGATCTCGCTGGACGGGCGCTCGGAGCAACGCCTGTATCGAACCGGAGATCTTGCGGTTCGACGTGCCGACGGCACCCTTGAATTGCTCGGCCGGATCGATCACCAGGTCAAGTTGCGCGGATTCCGTATCGAGCTCGAGGATATCGAGACGGCTCTGCGGCGACAGCCCGGCGTCGCCGGTGCGGCCGCTGCGCTGCGGAACGGACCCGACGGATTGCCGCGTTTGGTCGGCTATGTCGTCGGTGAAGACGGCAAGAGTATCGATTTTGCCGGCTTAGCGATTGGCTTGGCTCGCACGCTGCCCGACTACATGGTGCCGAGCGTATGGCAGAATTTGCAGGCCTTGCCGCTGACACCGAATGGGAAGCTTGATCGGAAAGCGCTGCCAGCCGTCACTCACTCATCGGCTGCAATTGCCGCGGACCCGGCTCGCGCTCTGCCCGAGACGGAAACGGAACGACAGATCGCCGCTGTATGGGGCGAAGTTCTGGGCATGACCGAAGTGGGAACCCGCGACAGCCTGTTCGCCCTTGGCGCAGATTCGCTGCAGCTGTTCCGTATTGCGGCTCGCCTTGCCGACCGGCGCGTACCTGTCGAGGCCAAGCACCTTCTTCAGCATCCAAGCATTGCCGAGTTGGCCGCTTTCGTCGATGCGCGCCATGCAGGTGAAGGCGAGCGACCCGCCGCCGTCGCCTCTCTTCGGGATTTCCGTCACGGCGCGCGCCGGCGAGGAAAGACATGGCAACTGCCGGCTGAGCGAGGCGGCCAAGCCTCGTCCATTTCCCTGCCGAAGCAGGGTAGGGCAAAAAACTGGCCGGCTGGTCCAACGAGGATCAGCCGGTCCTTTTTTGTTCATGCCCGTATCCACGAAGCACACTCGTGCCGACGCGGCGGCGAGAATGCGGGCTTTCGGCGCGCCGGCGTTCGCCACAAGTGTTGCGGGCGGCGCCGATGAGCCGTCGCGATCGAGGAGTGCCCCAATTGGCTGTGACGGCCATGGTTGCCAAGGCGGAAAAGTTTCAGCCGCACACCGTCTACGCTTTGGTCCACGGGAATTCTGTGCCCGGCCCGCTCTTCGTAGGATCGTTAACTCGGACTCCTACTGGCGCGACCTGACAGGCAAATGCCGCTCGCATGACCTAAACGGGTGAACAATAAACGCTGCTCACCAACGCCTCATCATGGGCTCCAGAGAGCCAGGATGGCCCGCGCTACCGTCGGAGCAGGCTGAGGATAAGGCCGACCTGGGCTTTACAATTCTCAGATCGGCACCGATAAGAGTCGACTTATCGTTTGATGCGCGAGGTCGCGATGGGAGTGCTAACGCTCGAAGCGCCGCTTGGCTGGCTCGCTTGGCTGTCTGCCGCCGGGTTTGGCGCTGGCGTTTTGGTCGGGATAAAGTTTCGCGCACCTATGCTTCTGGCGGCGTCCCTGGCTGTGGCTGTTGTGGGCCTTGCGTTCTCAATTTCCCCCTACGATGGCCTCTTGAGCATCGCCCTCGGCCTTCTGCTCCCAGTGGTTATGCTGCAGGCCGGCTATCTCCTGGGTGCACTTCTCGTCGAGACCTGTGGCTCTGACGCGAAGCGTCGAGACGACAACTTCGACGTAAAATTGCCATAACCTGCCACCGCTTCATGCTGCTTCGACGGCCATTGCCCCTGACGCTTCAAAGAGCGGTCAGCACTTGTTCTTGGCACATCAAACAGCATCATCAGTCTTGATCATGGCCGGCAGTGTCATCGCCAAAAGCTTGATATCGAGCCATAATGACCAGCGCCTGACATAGAGCGTGTCCATGACAACGCGCTGACGGTACGTCGTCGAGCTGCGACCGTTGACTTGCCAAACTCCCGTCAAACCTGGCCGGGCGCGCAGATAATGGCGGGCGTGCGGACCGTATTTCGGTAGCTCAGCCGACACGATCGGCCTCGGCCCTACGCAACTCATGTCGCCCTTCAGCACGTTCAATAGCTGGGGCAGCTCGTCGAGCGATGTCTTGCGCAGGACCCGTCCCAAAAGCGTAACACGAGGATCATTGCGAAGTTTTCGCGTTTCCTCCCACTCGCGAGCGGCCTCAGGATTGGCCGCCAAGTGCCGGCGGAGCACCTCGTCACCATTGTTGAGCATGGTGCGGAATTTGTAGCACTCGAACAACTGGCCCTGCAGACCGACGCGTGTGTGCTTGTAGAAAACCGGAGCGCCGAGCGACAACCGGATCGCAATCGAAACGATGACAATGATTGGTGCAAATAGAACGAGCGCGAGCAGGGCAATGGCAACATCCATGAACCGCTTCACCCGCCCACCGAGCGCAGTCCGGGTTCGACTCCAGCGTTTGCGCCACGCAGCGGCCCGCGCTTCCGCTTTTGTTCTGATCGCGAGGGCGATCCGGCTCGAAAGCCCGATCAGCAGCCAAGCGAGCGGCGCGGGCGTCACGCCGAGGTAGCGGCTTCGCCGACGGGCCGTCGATGCGCTAAAGCGATTGACAACGTCTTCAACTGAAGCTCGCGACGGAGGGCGAACCAGATCCAGCCGTGGGCGCAGGTGGATTGTGCCCCTTGCGGCAATTGCGTCATGCCTCAGCGTCATTGACATGGGATCGCCCAGTCTGCCCTGTACTCGGAATTCTGCAGTGCGTTGAGTTCTATTGTCCGTTCAAAATGGTGAACTTAGCAATGTGGGCTTAAGGATAGGATTGCAGGGACACGCTCGACCATGTACCCCCCAAAATGCTTAGTTGGCCGCTCTTTCCCGTCATCGCCTGAGTGAACTCGCGCTGTGTGAACCGATCGAGAAACAGCACGGTGTGGCCGTGCGAAATCGTCCGCTCGATTTCGCACGAAACGTCTCGCGTGACACAGCTTAGCTTGCCGAAGTGACGGCGGGCTCAAACTTGGGGGACACGTGCGATGCGCCGCCCGCCATCGCACTTTTTCAAAGCCACAACCTAGTCGTTCAGCAGCCTAGGTCATTTCAGGCGTGCGATCGCGGAGAAGCTCATTAGCGATGTAAGCCACCTGTGTGCGGTTCGTCGCCTTGAGCTTGCGCATGATCGTTCGCACGTGGACCTTGACCGTACTCTCGCACATATTCAACTCGTAGGCGATAACCTTGTTGGCTTTACCGCGACGGATGGCTTCGACCACTGCCATCTGCTTCGCCGTGAGACTTGGACTGTTGCTCGGCTGATCGCTGACTACGGGCGCCTTATGTGAGGTGGTCAACATCGCCGAAACCGGCGCAAAGACACCGCCTGACAGCACAAATCGCAAGGCATGAACCCAGACCTCGAGACTGAGCGTCGTCGGCAGATAACCTTTGATGCCTTTGCGCAGCAGCTCGACGATCAAAGTGGGGTCTTCCGTATCCCCAATTACAGCCAACGGCCGACCGCCTGCCCACTTCGCGACCTGATCCAGCGGCTCGGAGCCACCTCTTCGGTCGAAGCTGGCTAGCGCCAAAATCGCAAGCTCGACATCTTCGGCGTCATTGACCGCAGTTGCCGCATCGAGATCTGCGTAGTCCATGACATTGCACTTGAAGTTACCACTAATAAGATCCTTTAGGCACTCGCGAAATAAACGCGAAGGATGAACCAAAACGATGATGCCGGTCGAGGTGGCGCCCGCTTGATCGCCATCCTGATGACCCATCTTGTCTACGCCTGACTTACCCGAAAGTGTTGCAGGCGACATGCCGCTATCAGCGGCCCTTTGCTCGCTAAGCTCGTACACTCTGTTACCCCACGCACTAATAATGCAGACGATTCAAAACTAAGCCTTCATATGCTAACGTGCATGATAAGCCTAAACCAGTGCGCCTTCCAGTCCCAACTCATCAAATTGTGATAATTGCCTAGCTCTTTTGGATGACAGCGCCGTGAGCAGTCACTACCTCTCAGCGGAATAATTTGATCGCGCGCCATACTCTTTGATCTGCAGAACTTTTATCATTTTTCGATCGTACAAACCAATCAGTCGTCCGACCTCTCGCGATTATCGCCGTGACTATCAGCCAACTGAAACTGCCGATATCATTCATCATTCAAATGATGGAATGGTACGATTCCATCCCGCAATTCGGTGTGTACACCGGTCGCTGCGAAGCGCTTTGGACCATAATTCGGCGAACTCGCGCGGGCGCTGCATCCTGCTCCTCGATGCCTGCAACACAGACTATCTCGACGATTCTTTACCTTACGTTTTTTCTTCTTTTTCCGTGCTTTCCCGCCACTCTCTCGTCTGTCACTTCATCTCTTCACACGATCCGGGCGTTGGTGACATGTCGCCTTGGCTGTGAAAAGCGGCTCGCCGTCTGCGTCTACGCAAACGTCGCGGCGGAACTTTAGACGCTGCTGCAAGCACCGCCGACCTGAAGTGTGATTCACATCACTAATCTTTTTTCGGTACGCGACCTCGGCCGCCGCGGGCTGCGCCACCGTGCATCACAATCCAGTCGTCAGGGGAAGGATCACTTTGCAATTTCGAGCCTGCCAGTGGTCTTGAACCCTACTCATTTGAGACAGGTCGACAATTCTGTGAGAGCCCGGCATGACAGATAGGTTGGAATGATCGAACGACGACAGACATTGCGTCGGAGTTCCGGGCTTCGAGGCGCACACGAAAGTTCTGAGGACTGAACTCTGCCGGTGACCTTGCTGCAAGGAGAAAGTGTTGATGAGGTGGACCGCCAACGCGTCCCAAAAGCACTATTTGCAGCCCAATTCCACATCGGGCCGCCCGACGGAGAGTGCGAGCCATGTCGATATATGAAGAATGCCGAGCAACCCCGCAATCGGCTACGTTTCTCGACGGGGACGACCGTATCGGGCCGCGCATCTATCGCGGACTGAAGCAGGCCGTTAAACGGATCAACGGCCAACTGCGCACCGGCGACTCATATAGCTTCGAGGATCGACGGACAGGCAGTTCGCAGCTCATCTGCATCGTCGCCGTGAATAAGCAAGATATCTGGCCACTGGTGCTGCCATATATCGAGGAGGCTGCGAAGGGCGACTACGTGTGCATCATATCGCCCGGCCTTTATGACCACGGCTTGAGCCACCTCTGCGAGCAATGGGGATGGAGCTATCTCAGCACTGCCACACGCGATGCGAACCTGGCCCAGAACATATGCTTCTGGCTGCATCAAGAGGCGCAGCTCATCGTCAAGATTGACGAAGACATGATATTGCCGCCGAACGCTATCGCCGATCTGGTCCAGAGGTATCAGGCCATCAGTGCCGGTAGTGAAATCACACCAGGCGTGGTTGCCCCAATGGTGCCCCTGGACGGACTCAGCTATCGCTATCTCCTGCAATCCCTCAATCTGCTCAAGGCTTTTGAATTGCGGTTCGGCAAGGCCATGCTGCATGCCGAGGACAGCGTCATTTCCCGAAATATCGAGGCGGCTATTTGGATATGGGAGAACACGTCGCCGCTCGGGCGAACGGCCAACTTGCTGGCCGAAATGCCTGAGCACCTGATTTATGCGCCGATCGTTCTCAATCCCGGCATGATCGTTTTCGAACGATCATTCTGGGACGATATGGGTTATCTTCCGGTCTTTCGACGAAGACTGATATTCGGACAAGATAGCATTGCTACCGATCGCCATTTCATCAGCTCACGCGCCGTTACAATGTCTCGACCGGTTGTTATCACAAGCCATGTTCTCGTGGACAGATTTTCCTTCAGCGCCCAATATCAGAAAATGCTGAAATTGTTCCAAGAAAACCCAGAAACGTTTTCTGTCTAGTACAACCTCGATTATTTGAGAGCCGATCTGAACATGCGGGGGCGTCACAACGATTTTCTGAGGAGAGCATCATGTCCGGTCAGCACCGTCATCGCCTCGCGCACCTGGCCGCCCTGTTCGCCGCGCTCCTTGGCTGTGCGTTGGCGCCAACTGCCCGCGCGAAGGAGGCGCGTTTCGTTTGGGGCATCAATGGCCATCCGCTGGTTTCGTATCCAGGCGTTGGCATCGACGAGCAGCTCAACCTAGTGGCTGATCTGGGGCTGACCTCCTATCGCGTCGATGTCACCAACGTTAATCAATCCGATCGTCTCGGCCAACTGATCGAAAAAGGCCAGCACCTTGGGATCGACATTCTTCCCGTCCTGATACCGCCCGGCTCACTCGACAAGGACGCGCCGGAAGCCCTCTATAAATCAGCGTACGATTTCGCCGTTCATTTCGTTACCCGCTTCAAGGACAGCGTCAAGGTTTGGGAGCTCGGCAACGAACTCGAGAACTACGCCATGCTACAGCCATGCGAGATCCAGGACGATGGGCGGCAATACAATTGTTCATGGGGAACGGCATCCGGCGTCGGCAAGCTCGAATACCATGGCGGGAGGTGGCGCAAGGTCAGCAGCGTACTGAAGGGTCTGTCCGAAGGAACGATGTCCGTCACACCCGATGCCATAAAGGCCATGGGCACGGCCGGATGGGGACATGTCGGGGCCTTTGAGCGCATGCGCGACGATGGCATCAAGTGGGACATTTCCGTCTGGCACAACTATGACGGGAAGCACGAATGGGGGCTCGAGCGCGTCGCCAAGTTTGGCAAGCCGATCTGGATCACAGAGTTCAACTTTTCAGGTGGCAGCCAGAAGGGCGATGTTCGGCAGGCAACAGGGATCGCTACCAGCGCCTACGAAATCCACCGCCTCAGTCAACGCTACAATGTCACCGGCGCGCACATTTACGAGCTTTTGGACGAAACGTATTGGGCCCCAAACTACGAAGCCTACATGGGGCTGGTCTATCTCGAGAAAGCGAAAGGCAAGAGTTGGCGGGCCGCTGGTCCGAAGCCGGCCTATTGCAGTATCAGGACGATGCTGCGCAATGGCTACAGGATGCGGGCGGGGCGAAGCATCATCGGCAAGGGCGACAGCACGAAAGCTGCCCCCCAACAACGCACAAGTTCAACTCCTCTGTCCGATAAGACGGTCCCCAAGCGGTCCTGCGATCTTTGCGCTTTTGAGGCTCGCAACGTGACCTTGGAGGAGGCGATCTCTTACACCTATTGCCTGGCGCTCGGCCACCCTCACGACGGTGGAGGGTTGATCGCGTGGAGCCGTGATGTGCGCAGTGGCAAAGTGAAATTCGAAAACATCCGCAAGACTATGGTGGGGCTCAATCTACAGCGCATCAAGGCGTCGACGTCGCTCGGGGACAGCGCTTATGTCGCCTATCTGCGGCGCCTGTTGCTAGATTCTGAGCCCGAGGGACTCGAGCATTGGTGGTTGGTCCGTGACCTGGAGCGCGGCAAAATCAACCGGGAACAGGTGATCGACCGGATCCTGGCGTCGGATCGCTTCCGCTGGATGCATCCAACACTGTTCCACGTCAAAGACCCGGCCGTAGGCACCAACTAGGGGTTTACCGCTCGCTCGCTCATGCGGTCACTGTCAATGACCGTGAGCGCGCCCCACCTCAATTGCTGTTTTGCAGACGCTCGCGAAACAAACGGCGGCGACGGTTGCATATGGCGCGCAAGCGGCGCCTGCCCGCTCCCACTAGTCGGAAGGCAGAACCGCCCACGGCGGCGGCCGATCATTCAAAATATGCCGCCGCTTTCGACGATTGCTCGACGAACGTCTGCATGATTTCCTGGCGGAACCGTTCATCGGAGAAACGTTGGGCGTTCTGCCAGCAGGCTTCCGCCGAAAACGCGTGCTCGTTGGCCTCGAACGCTTCTATCGCCGCGCATACTGAGGAGACCGTCTGGCGTTCGAACAGTACGCCGGTGGGCAAGGGGCCTTTTCCAAGAGGACGGACGATGTCGCGCGCGCCGCCCTCGCGAAGCTGATGAGAGGCGTGCCGCAAGCCTGGGCCTCGGCCAACGCGATGCCAAAATCTTCGCACCCACCAAACACCAGCGCTTTGGCTCCAGCGACAGCTTTGACGTACTCGGTGCGGGGAAGAAATCCGGTGAACGTCACGTTCGGGCCCGCCAATTCTCGCAGCGCTTTCGACTGTTGCCCTTCGCCGACGACAAGGAGCTTGCGCTCTGGCATTTCACGAAAGGCGGCGACGATCAGATCGGTCCGCTTGTAGGGCGCCAGGAACGATGCGGCGACGTAGTAGTTATCCTTGTCACGCTGAAACTCGAGTTCGCTCATGTGGACGGGCGGGAAAATGATCTGAGCGTCGCGTCCATAGGTTCGGCGAATGCGAGCACGAACATAGCTCGAGTTGGCGACCATGTGGTCTGCGCCATGCGCCGTGCGCGTGTCCCAGGTGCGCAGATTATGCAAGAAATATCGAAACGACAGGCCTTTGGGGCCATAGCCAAGTCGCCCTTGCTCAAGATATGAAAACTGCTCGTCCCAGGCATAGCGAACCGGACTGTGGACATAGCTGAGATGCAGTTGATCGGGTCTCGTCAGGATACCCCGGGCAAAAGCCGCTGAGGAAGAAACGACGGCATCGTACTTAGTGACGTCGAACTGTTCGATCAGGAAGGGGCAGGCAAAAAACAAACTGCGGTAATACTTCTCAACGAACGGCAACCTGTTCGCCACTGACGTGTGAAAGGTAACATTCTCGAAGTACTGTTCTTTGATGTCGGCGGGCAGGAAGTCGAACAACGTGAAGACGTCGGCCCCCTCGAACACACGACATAGCTCGGCCAGGACGCGCTCGCCGCCACGGAACGATGGACACCAGTCATGCACGATGGCAACGCGCTTACCGCTCAACTGGGCCGCGAAGCGCGCATCGCCCGAGTGATCCACTGTCTGGGGGACAAGTCTCGGCGTTAGCGACGCCTGAGCTGACTGCAAAGCTGCCATACCTGCTTCCTCTCGACCCTGGTCCCAACCGCGACCGCTGCTGCCCGGGATCGACTTTCGACCATTGTTTCAATTTCGAAGTCAGAACCGCGGCGACACGAACCAGTTCACACAGCTTCCGAGCCTGGCACAACGCCACCCTTCGGGCGTTCAAGTGTGCTTTCGGTGCGGTGGCACCCACCAGTCCGCCGATACGGCACTGGCATATGTTCGAAAGTCGTAGGGAAACGGATTTTCAATGTGAGGGGCAGGCCCAATGCTACCCTAAGAGTTAGAGCAGACGCCATCCGGCTTCGCATATTCTGTGCGGGAAACGCGCGATGAGACGCTGGCGCGTTCGAGCAAGCGGTCAGAACTCTGACCAACGTACGCAACTCATGAGATTCAATCGACATATGCGGAGCTTCAAGCCCATCGCCACAGCCGGCTCTGTGAAGGACATGCGCCAGGTACGTTCATTGAGCGAGGTGCGGTCATGAGGCTAGTCGTTGTCATTGCTTCCTTTGGCCGCCCAGACATTCTGGCCGAAATGTTGAGGAACCTGGAACGCCAAACGCGAAAGCCCGATCTCGTCATACTTTCCCTGACCCAGGAAAGCGACGGGCCGCAAGAGATGACCTTCTCCTTCGATCACCAGACGATCATCGGTCCAAGGGGACTTCCGGCACAGCGCAACTCAGGGCTGCGCGAGGCCTTACATGTTGCAGACAGCATTACTTTTTTCGACGACGACTTTGTACCGGCCGACAACTATCTGGCGCGCATCGAGGCAACCTTCACGGCGAATCCGGACTACGCGGTCATTCACGGCAACGTGGTCGCCGACGGCATAACCAGCAAGGGACTGACCTTCGTCGAGGCAAGGGCGGCACTCGCCGCTGCCAAGGCGATCTGTGAGGATGATAATCCGCGCATCAGGAATGACGCATCGGCCTATGGCTGCAACATGTCGTTCCGGGCGCGCAACTTGACGCCCGACACTGCGTTTGATGAGCGTCTGGGGCTCTATGGTTGGCAAGAGGACCGCGATTTCTCTTGCCGCGTCGGACGTACCGGCCGTGTCGTCTGTATCTCGAACATCGTTGGGGTGCATCTCGGGGTGAAAGGCGGTCGCGTCAATGGCGTCCGCATGGGCTATTCGCAGGTGGTTAACCCGATCTATCTGATCCGCAAAGGTACGATGCCAATCGCGGACGCCGCGCGGCTCATGTCACGCAATTTGCTCGCAAACGCAGTGAAAAGCTTGCGCCCGGAGCCGTGGGTCGACCGCCGCGGCCGCCTCAGGGGAAACCTGATCGGCTTGGCGCACGTCATGTCTGGACGGATTGAACCGGAACATGTCCACAAGCTCTAGAGCGCCCGAATGACCACGAACAATGCCTCTCCGATCTGCGCCGACAGGATTACTGAAAATATGATGTCACATCATCCAATTCGACGTCTCGCCTTGATCGTATTGGCCACCTTGATGAGCGGTATTTACGTCACGCTCGCCCATGCGACAGAACCTTCTCGTCCCGGTCCTGTTGACGAGGACGCCTATCGGCTTGGCTCGATGGACAAGGTCCGGCTCAAGATTTTCGAATGGCGCGCGGCAATCGATGTGGTGCACGAATGGAAAGCCCTCAATGCCGAGTATGTGGTCGGCTCGAATGGCAAGCTCTCCGTGCCGCTGCTGGGTGAGATCAAAGCAGATGGGCTCACCACTGCCGAGCTCGGGCAGATGATCGGCCGGCGCATGGGCGAGCGCATCGGCCTTGTCGTGGTTCCGAAAGTTTCCGTGGAAGTGGTTCAGCACCGGCCCTTCTACATTATCGGGGCAGTGCGAAAACCGGGCGAGTACGAGTTCCGGCCTCGACTCAACGTGCTGCAAGCTGTTGCGATTGCGGGCGGTGGCGGGCGTTTCCTGGATCGGGAGCGCGACGTCGACCGGGAGCTGATCAGCACACAGGGCGCCATTGACCTGCACACCGTCGAGCGGCGCAGCCTGATTGCCCGGCGCGCTCGACTCGAGGCCGAAATCCGCGGCTTGAGCGACATCAAGTATTCTGCCGAATTCGACACGACGGATCCCGACACACGTGGCGTCGTCGAGCGAGAAAACAGCCTTTTCCAGCTGGAGCGCCGCGGCTTCATCGATCGCTTGGACATGTTGGGGAAGCGGCGCGAAAATTTGCATGCAGAAGTCACCACGCTGAGGGCGCACATACAAAACCACCGTGCGCAAGCCAAGCTGGCACAGGACGAACTTGAGAAGGTCGAGCGCCTATTGGCCGATCGCCTGACTGTGCAGCCACGCCGCCTCGAAGCGCAGCGTAACGTCTATCAGATGACAAGCGTCGGACTTCGTCTCGAGTCCGACTTGCGTACGGTTTTCCAGAATATTGCCGTGACCGAATCAGAGATCGAGCGCGTGCGGTGGGAGCAGAGGTCCCAGGCCATGAAGGATTTGCGCGCAACGGATCTCCGCATCGCCGAGCTCGAACGCCGTCTCATCACTGCGCGCAAATTGTACCGCGAGATTGCGCAATTTGGCGCAACTTCGGGCGGCGCATCCGGAACGGATGCCATCATCCACTACATTATTCTGCGCCAAAGCAACGATGGCATGCAGAAGATCGATGCGACCGAGGCGAGCCTCGTTGCTCCTGGAGACACGCTGAAAGTCGAAATCGAGGCCTCACCCGAATTTAGCGCAAACACGCTATCGGCGCCGATCGGTGGATTGCAGGCTCGGCCACAAGCAAGTACGGGTGCTGTCTTCGACGACACAGTACGCAAAGCGACCATCCGTGGGCAGCCGATGCCGGCACCTAAGCCTCCGATTGGCACCGCTCCGCAATCGACACTCTTCCCCCCAGATGACCGCATTGCAGTCAGCCGCACAGAGCCTCAAGCCCTGCCGCAGCAACAGCCAGGGATTGCGGTTCGCACATCGAACTGAAATATTTGTGTCCGCTGTCGGGAGGGGGCGACGCCTGTCTTGCCGGCCGGACGCACCACTCTGGCGTCGGCGCGCGCTACCACCGCTTTTTGTCCCAGCACCGTGTCTGGGGCCACATTGGTGCGACGCGACGCTTCATGATCCAGTTGAGGCTTGGACGTAGGAACATTCATCGGGTTCGGCGACTGGTAGCTTGAGGGCAGATCGCATGTCAGGCGAGCGTGACGCATTGGTGCTGACAAGGCAGGCACCGCGCGACGATCGCGCCTGGTTCTGCGAACACCGCCGGGTCTAACTGATCGTTCGCGCTGGAACGTCCGCCATTACGCTCAATCCGGGTTCGCGGTCGCGCCTGTCCGATGGCGGCGACCGAAGTCGAGATCTAACGGACCCATAAGGGAAGGCGCAGGTACACCGATTTGCCTGGCGCGAGGCCAGCATTTCGAAACCTCTGTGATTTTCAATTTGTGGCGCCGTCCCAACGCGCGTCAGGCTGCGACCTCCTGGAGGATCTCATAAAATTGTAGCGCAGCAAGGCCTGCCCCAATCCAACGATCAAGCCGACAAGCAATGCAAATGCAAGAATGAGTGTTTTCTTCGGAGCGCTCGGCGACAACGGTCGCGTCGCTGGCGTGATGATGCGGACATTGGTCATGGGCAAGGACTGGCGCTGCAAAGAATCCGTATAGGCTTGCAGATAGCTCTCATAGATGCGGCGATAGGTCTGTGCTGTCGATTCGAGTTCCTCGAGCGTCTCAATGGGCCGGCCATTCCCTTGGTCGCTCGTTCGACTGGGAGCGCTGGCGTCGTCGACTGCAGCCTTGAACGCCGGTGGTTCAGAGCTGCTCTTGTCAAGACCACTTCGATTGGCAATACGATAGTCGCGCTTGGCCCGAAAATTCTGCACGCGCAATGCTGAATTGTTCATTTGTCGGCGCAGCGCCTCGATTCTCTCCTCCAGCCACTGACTTCCTTCGCGAACTGACTCCGCTCGCGCGTTGATCTGGTCGTCGACGAACGCACGGGCAAGCGTGTTGGCGATGAGAGCCGCCTTTTCCGGATCTCCAGAATCATAGTTGATGTCGATGGCATATGATGTGCCGCTGCGTCGGACATCCAAGTTCTTATCCAGTCTGTAGATCGCCAGGCGCGAGGTCATGAAATCGCTTCGGCCTTTGGCGCGGCGCTCGCCCTCTTCGAGGAATTCTTCATCCTCAAGAAGTTTCAGTTTGTCGATCACGGCCATTGCAATCTTCTCGGAGCGCAAGACGGCGACCTGGCTTTGCACGTAGGCACTATCGAGCGTCCGGCCCGCTTCATTCATCTGGCTGGTCAGGGGCTCCGGCGTGCGCGGATCGAGCAGGAGCTGCACGCGCGCCCTGTAGGTCGGCGGCGTCTTGACGATGTAACCGCTGGCAATGGCGAGCGGAACAATTGTGCACAAAATGATGGAAACGCGATAGAGACGCTGAAAGCGAAATAGGTCCGCAAAAGTAAACTGATCGTTCGCCAGTTCGGACGTCTGTGTGGATCTTACGGCATGAGCTGCATCATCTGCCATATCGACTGTCCAATTCCTTTTTTGGGTCCGCTTCTACGAGCGAGTTCGCATTCCGCCTAGGAAACGTCGCGCCATCGTGAACGGCTTTGGGGGAACGCGGATCCTTGCATCGTGGCGGCGTTGGACCAATGACTTCGATGCGATCGTTTGGGGTAGATCAGACGGGGTCGATGACTATCGGCAATGCGATCGACTGCGCTGCGCAAGCGATTGAGATCACAGGCTGCCTCGAGGTGACACCTCATGAAAGCAAAGGCGGCCACGGCGGGCTCCCCGGCGTTGTTCAAATCGCCGGGCGCTGGCCTGCTAAGTATCTCCGAGAGGACGTCGCATACAGGCCGCGGAAGCCATGCGGTACGGCCGCGCGCCACATGTCCTATCCAGGCTGCGGCAAGGAACGTTTCATGTGCCCAATCGAGATGAGGGTAGACGTAGGCCGCATTCAGGCCGCTGTGGAGCGAGAGGACAGTTGCTTCACACAGATCAGCGTGGCGCTCGTGTGAGGGTTGGTTGATCTGATGGCACGCGCGATGGATGGTCTCAAGCGCGCTGATGTCATCAAATCCTGCTAATTGCGCAAGTTTCCGGGGCGATACTCCGAGAGCGCCAACGTCATCAGGCTTGCAAGCCATGATCTCACGAGCAGTGACCGTATCCAGAAACTGCGCGAAGGGTGGCGCATTAAGGGCCGTGGATTGACTGTCCACGCCTGAAAGCCCACGTCTGGCCGCCGCGGCCCACAACCGCTCGGCTAGACTCGCGCGCAACACGCGCAACGGTCCGGGCCGTCCAGGCGCCACGTCGACAGGTTCTGCGCGCCTCGCCAGAGCCGGAAGGAAGAAGGCAAGCTCATCGGTTAAGATATCGTCCCATGACGCGGCTTGCCAAACCTCGATTGACGAAATCCAGCCATCACCCCAGATCCGCGACGCCTGCTCGACCGCCTTCTTGTTAAGCGGCGAGCGCCAAAATGACGGTGCGAGGTGCTGCATCCACATCATGATCCGGCCTCGACAGCATGATGCGAAGCGGGGACCGCTGCGTCCGTGACTTCATGCGTTCGGCGACTGGCTGCAGGCAGGAGCATTTTCTCATATAACTCGACGAGCTGTTCGCCCCACTCAGCCGGCGTTGCTATCAGGCGGCGGGCATTTGTGAATGCGGCTCTGCTAAGGCTGGCAATGCGTGCGTCGTCGTCTCGCAAGGATTCGAGGGTACGAGACAACGCTAGTGCGTTTCCAGCCGGGCAGACCAATCCCATGCCATTTTCTTCGACCTCGCGGGCGATGCAGGCGGACTGCGAGACGATGACCGGCAATCCGCTTGCCGCTGCCTCCAGAACCACAAGTCCAAAAGTCTCGCGCACAAGGGACGGCACGACGACGGCGCGCGCGCGCTTCGCCTCGACCGCTATTTCATCGGGCCGCATGCGACCTAGGAACGTGATCTGGGGATACTTTTTCTCGAGCTCATGGCGAAGCGGCCCATCGCCGATGACTGTCAGATCTGCACGCGCAGCACGGGCTGCTTCAGCCAGAACATGGATGCCTTTATCGCTTTCGAGGCGTCCGACGAAAAGAAAGCCGCGGTTTCTTTCCGCTTCAATGCGCCGCGACTGCCATGGCGTCACCGGGTTCCGGACTGTCGTGATGGCATGATTGGAAATACCACTGAGCGCAAGGAGGTCACGCATGCCGTCGTGCACGACGACGATGGTGGCTTCAGTGGTTGAGACATCGAGGATGTGCTGGCGCACTAGATGCCGCACCGTCCGCCATGCTTTGTGCGTGACGCTCCGCTTGTCACACGATGTCATCAGACAGTCTCGCGACAGTGGACGGCGCTCGCAGACCTTTCCAGCTTGGAAGTCGAAGAAGCCGCCATTGGGGCAGACAAGGAAGAAATCGTGTAAAGTCAGCGCCAAACGGCCACCGATCCCGCTGAGCGGACTGAACACCGATGGCGAGAGAACTTTATGCCAATTGTGCAGGTGATAAATCGTCCCCGGTGTGTCATTGGCCTGGATCCACGACGCCAGCGCGGAGCGCGTTGCCTGATCATAGAGACCCCGCACCGCCGCGAACGTTCTTGCCCCTTCGAGCAAGTGCCGTCCACCCAGCGTCACGATGTCGACGCCGAGATCCAAAAGCTCCTCTCTGCCAGAGAGATCACCGGTAGCAAACGTCACCGATAGGCCCATGCTACGCAGAATTTTGGCCGACAGAATCGCCACCGCAGCAGCGCCACCACTGTTGACGCAATCGTCGTTGATGATGACGACGCGGTCCAGGACGCTCAGCCCTGCCGGGCCGCCACGCCCGCTGCCAAACCGATCGTCTTGGCTTCGTGGTTGAATGGGAGACGCAATAAGCTCGGCCATCGGCTCGATCGACTCCGTACACATATTCATCACGCGGTCGCTTCACCGCAGCAGCAATCCGTCAGCCGTCGTCGACGACGGGAGTTCGATATCAATACATCATGGTTCGAGAGGCGACGGCGACCTGATCATTCGACTACTGGCGCCGGTTCGACCTCATCAGCCTACGCCTTTTGACGTAGTGGGTTGGCCGCTTTTCGCCACTTGCGCAACCGATCCTACGGGGAGAGTCTTACAGAACTTCCAGGCCAAACTCAGCGGCGGAAGAGGTCATCCACGTCCACAATGACACTGCCGTACTGGCAGACGTCACAAGTTCATATGCCTGGTGCTCCGTCATCGAAGCCAATTGCACGTGGATGTGCCCGGCGATCGTCTGGGCCACGTCTCCCGGCCCGAAGACCGATGGGTGCAAATCGACGGGGATGCCTTTCGCCAATGCGCAGCGCACGCGATCTCCGCTCAACTCCAATATAAATCGGCTATCCGTCTGATCGACGACCGACGCTTTGCCGGTCAGAGCCGTCTGCAACAGCGCAATCGTTGATTGGCAACCCTCCCGTCCGATGGCCACCCATTGGCCGGGGCCGACGCCACTCACCGAGATACCCCCGGACGCTAGGCGCTTTGGACCATCGACGACGGGTGCGCCCAGATTGTCTGAGAGGCATGCGACTGTTTCGGCTATCTCGCCGCGGCGCGCAGAAATTGAGTAAATCGCAATCGGTTCGATCATGCGCGCAACGACCCCTGGATGGGCGGTCGCCATGCCGAAGCGGCCGGGATGCGCGATGCCGGCCAGTACAGTGCGCCGCTGCCATGCAGACTCAGCCATGGAGGCGCACTCCCTTCGGGTCGACGAAAACGGGATCGCAGATTTCAACCTCGATATCGCTGTCGCGGAGAAGATCTACTGCCCGCATGCGCGATCCGATCGCCTTGCGGCCTGCATTCAAGAGCCCAAGCCCAATCCAATGCCCCACGGTCGGCGAGTAGGCAACGGAGGTCACGTAACCTCGATCTCTCTCGGTCGCCGGCTTCTCGCCAATGCCGATGAAATGGGCGCCGGCCCGAATACGGGCCGTTCGATCAACTGGCTTGATGCCGACAAGATCCCACCGATCCTCGGCGAGGAAGGCCGGCCGCCCGGCCATGACGCGACCGATATAGTCCTTCTTCGTCGACATCATGCGCGCCAGACCGAGGTCGCGCGCGGTGGTCGTGCCGTTCAACTCGTTGCCGGCGACATGGCCCTTCTCGATGCGCATGACGGAGAGGGCCTCGGTGCCATAGGGGGTGATGGAAAACGCCTCGCCGGCCATCATGATCGCGCGGGCGGCCGCATCGCCATATCGGGCAGGTACGGCAAGCTCGTAGGCCAACTCGCCGGAATAAGAGATGCGAAACAGGCGCGCGGGGCATCCACCGGCGAGACTGACTTCGCGCGCGCCGAGATAAGCGAAAGCGGAAAGCGACACATCGTGCTGGCGGTCGACCAGTCGGCTTACCACGTTCTGGGCCCGAGGCCCGGCAATCGAGAATTGCGCCCATTGCTCGCTGACCGAGACCATCTGCACATCCAGGTCAGGCCACAGGCACTGGTGGCAAAACTCCAAATGCTGCATCACTGGACCCGCATTTGCGGTCGTGGTTGTCATCAGGAAGTGCTCTTGGCCCAGGCGAGAGGTGGTGCCGTCATCCATGACCATGCCGTCCTCGCGTAGCATTAGGCCATAGCGGGCGCGGCCGACTGGCAACGTCGAGAAGGTGTTACAGTAGACGCGATCCAGGAACGTTGCGGCATCACTGCCCTGGATATCGATCTTGCCAAGCGTCGAGACATCACACACGCCAACACCGTTTCGCGTTGCCTCGACCTCGCGGCTCGTTGCAGCGAGCCAGTCCTCATCGCCTTTGGGGAACCAGCCGGCGCGCAACCATGCCCCGCTCTCCCGCATCACGCCACACTGCTCGACTGCCCAATCGTGTGCCGGTGTTCGCCGGGTTGGACGGAAGTCCTTGCCGCGGTGGTGACCGGCCAGGGCTCCGATCGCGACGGGCACAAAGGGGGGCCGGTAGACCGTTGTGCCAACCGCTGCGATATCGAGATTGCGGGATGCGGCAAGCATGGCGAGGCCATTGACGTTCGCCGTCTTGCCCTGGTCGGTCGCCATGCCAAGTGTGGTGTAGCGCTTGAGCAGTTCAACAGAACGATAACCTTCGCGGGCTGCCAATCCGACGTCCTTGGCGGTGACGTCATTCTGGAAATCAACGAATGCCAAGCCGGTACTTTCTTTCACGTACCACAGCGGCGTCACTGCCACCGGCTCATCATCGGCCTTCGGACATTCGATTGGGCCGCCAGCAAGACCAAGATCGCTTGCGACGGCACCGCCACTCTCGGCGCCCGCGCGCAAACATTGTCCCAATGCGAACGTACCGTTGGCGGCGCCAGCGACTATCATCTGTGCAGGCTTAGCGCCCGGCACGAAGGCTGCGATCGCTTCGTTCCATTGCGGCTTACCGCCGAGATGGCAGGTCAAATTGACGGTTGGCGACCACCCCCCGGACATGAACACCGCATCGCAGCTGATCGTGGTTCGCTGTCCATTCCGATCCAAGATGCCAACACCGCGGACGCCGTGGCTTGCACTGACGTTCATGATGCGGCCACCCAGTATGACCCGTGCTTCGCTACCACTGCTTGCGGTCACATCTGGCGCGACATCGGGCCGTCTGTCGACAATCGCTTCGACATGAAGTCCGGCTGCGGCAGCATCTCTTGCTGTACGCCAGCCGTCATCGCCGGCGGTAAAGATCACGACCTTCTGGCCGGGCATTGCCGCAAAGCGGTTGAGGTAGGTTCGCGCGGCGCCAGCGAGCATGACGCCCGGGCGATCATTATTTCCAAACACCAAGGGCCGCTCGATTGCCCCTGCAGCCAGGATCGATCGCTTGGCGATGATACGCCATGCTCGCTGGCGCGGCTGATGCTCGGGCACCGAGGCCACATGATCATTGACGCGTTGTAAAGCGCCATATGTGCCACCGTCATAGACGCCGAAGACCGTCGTCCGCCGCATGATCGTCACGTTCGGCAATGCCGCAAGTTCGCTTTCTATGCTGTGGACCCAGTCAGCGGCAGGCTGGCCATTGATCTCTTGTCGCTCGCACAGCAAGCGGCCTCCAAGGGCGAAATCTTCCTCGGCCAGGATGACGCGAGCGCCACGGCGCGCGACCGCAAGCGCTGACATCAGGCCCGCGGGACCGCTGCCAATGATCAGAACATCGCAATGCGCGAAAGCCTTCTCATAGCGGTCCGGATCGCCCGCGTTAGCTGCCCGGCCCAGTCCCGCCGCGCGACGGATCAATGGTTCGTATAGCTTCTCCCAGAACGCTGCCGGCCACATGAACGTCTTGTAGTAAAAACCAGCGCCGAGAAGCGGGGCGGCAAGACCGTTCACCGCCATGACGTCAAATTCCAGCGACGGCCAGCGGTTCTGGCTGGTCGCTACCAGGCCTTCAAAGAGCTCAACCGTGGTCGCACGCGTGTTTGGCTCGCGGCGCGCATCCGTCCGCAACTCGACGAGCGCGTTCGGCTCCTCACTTCCAGCCGACAAGAGGCCGTGCGGGCGATGGTACTTGAATGATCTCGCGAGCAACTTGACGCCGTTTGCCATCAGCGCCGAAGCCAAGGTGTCACCGCCGAAGCCTGAGTAGTTCTTGCCATCAAACGTAAAAGACAGTGGGCGGCTACGCTCCAGGTGTCCGCCGCGGGACTGCCTGAAGGGTTGGCCATTTACCGTCGCGGTATTGGAAGCGGTCATGGCTGTCCCTGAAATTTACTTGCCAGGGCTACGTCCAGCACCGCATGCGACGTCGTATCACGCGTGACTACGAGCCAGCGGCGGCAGCCGCCGTGATGGTACCAAAGCTCTCGATGGTGACCGGCGGGATTGGCGCGGGCGTGCAGGTAGACGTCAAAAGCAGACAGCGATGGATCACTTGGCCGGTTCATCAGTGCGTCGGCGTCGCCCAGCACGTTGAATTCGTCATTCGAGCGGTCGCCGCAATAGGGGCAGGGGATGCGCATCGGTCACTCTCAATGAAGGTTTGCCTGGGCGCCTGCGCCCTTCTCGTCGATGAGATGACCGGTTGCGAACCGATCCAAGCGGAACCCTGCGTTCAGGGTATGGGGCTGGTCGCGCGCGATGGTGTGGGCGAAGCACCAGCCGGATGCGGGCGTTGCCTTGAAGCCGCCGTAGCACCATCCGCAATTGAGATACAGCCCCTCGAGCGGCGTCTTGTCGATGATCGGCGATCCATCCATCGACATATCCATGATGCCACCCCAATGGCGCACCATGCGCAGACGACCGAAGCTCGGGCACAGGGCCATCGCGGCTTCGTGGACATCTTCGATCGTATAGAGATTGCCGCGCTGCGCATACGAGTTGTATCCGTCGATGTCGCCTCCGTAAACAAGACCACCTTTGTCGGACTGGCTGACGTAGAAATGGCCGGCGCCAAAGGTGATGACGCCGTCGATCAAAGGCTTGACGCCCTCGGACACGAACGCCTGCAGCACGTGCGATTCGATCGGCAGCTGCAGTCCGGCCATAGCTGCGACACGCGAAGAATTTCCGGCGCAGGCGAGACCGACCTTTTTCGCCTTGATGGGGCCACGACTGGTCTCGACACCGAAAACGCGGCCGTTCTCGATCATGAAGCCCTTGACCTCGGTGTGCTGGAGGATATCCACGCCGCGCTGGTCGGCGCCGCGCGCATAGCCCCACGCCACGGCATCGTGACGAACTGTGCCACCCCGGCGTTGCAACAGGCCGCCTTCGATCGGGAAGCGGGCATTGTGAAAATCAAGCATAGGAGCAATTTCTCGAACGCCATCGGCATCGATAAGCTCCGCATCGACGCCATTCAGGCGCATGGCATTGCCACGGCGTACATAGGCATCGCGCTGGGAGTCGGAGTGGTAGAGATTGAGCACGCCACGTTGACTGACCATGGCATTGAAGTTGAAATCCTGCTCCAGCCCTTCCCACAATTTCAGAGACCATTCGTAGAATGGCGTATTGGCCGGGAGCAGATAGTTGGAGCGGATGATCGTGGTATTGCGGCCGACGTTGCCGGATCCGATATGGCCCTTCTCGACAACTGCGATGTTTTTCAAACCATGCTCTTTGGCAAGATAGTAGGCCGTCGCCAGCCCGTGACCGCCTCCGCCGACGATGACGATGTCGTACTGGCTTTTGGGCTCCGGCTCGCGCCAGGCCGGCGTCCAGCCAGTGCCACCCCGTATGGCTTCGCTTAGCAGCGAGAAGACCGAATACTTCATGCATTCCCCATGCGTGTCGCTGCCGGAACGGTTAACGCGAGCAACCGGCTTTCGCCTTCGATTTTGCATTTCACCGGTTGCGCGTCCAGCCCAAGTCATACTATGGCGGCGGCGCCCTGCCGGCTGTTGCCCCGGAGCCTACCGAATGGAATTTGAAGCTGGCGGCAAACCTTCAGTCCTGCACGTACATCCTTGTTTCCTTATCAGGCCCACTTGTCACCTGCCGCCGGATCGTCAACCTTGGGCCACAAACTGCCAGCCCGGAGGGAGCAGCCTATGGCCGCCACGTACGCCAATCATCGAGCACAACTGAAAGCTATTCTTCTCGGCTGGGGCATGCCGGATGACAACGCCGAGATCACCTCTGAAGTGCTGGCTTGGTCGGACCTGCACGGCGTGGACAGTCATGGCATCTCGATGATCCCAGGGTACGACAACTTGCGCCGCAGCGGCCGCGCACGCATGGATGCGCGACCAAGGATCGTGTCGGAGTCTCCTGTTTCAGCCGTCGTGGACGGTGGTGGCGGGCTAGGCCATGTGCCGGCACACTTCGCCATGTCTACGGCGATCCAGAAGGCCAAGACGGTGGGCATGGCAGCGGTCGTGGTGCGCGCCTCGGCACATTTCGGCGCGGCAGGGTTCTACACATTGATGGCCGCCAATGCCGGGCTCGTCGGCATGGCCTGCACGTCTGCGTCCGGCATCCAGGTGGCGCCGACCTTCGGCAAGCAGGCGCGACTCGGGACCGATCCCTGGTCGTTTGCCGCTCCCAGCGCCGACGGCGTTCCGTTCCTTCTCGACATGGCTACGACGACGGTCGCGGCGGGCCGGATCCGCAACAAGGCCAACGAGAAACTGCCCACACCCGACGGCTGGGTTCTGGACAGTGAAGGCCGGCCGTCGAACGACCCCTTGGTTGCGAAGGAGAAAGGCGGGTTCCTGACCTCACTTGGCGGCTCGCCTGAGAACTCCAGCTACAAAGGCTACGGTCTCTCCGTCATGGTCAATATATTGTCCTCATGCCTCTCAGGCTCGACACTCATCACTGATCCCGAACATACCAAAAAGCCTGTCGGCATGGATATTGGCCACTTCTTCATGGCCCTCAATCCTGCGATCTTCCGGGGAGCAGGTGAATTCGAGGCCGACGTCTCGGACTTTATGAGCGCGCTCAGGGCGACGACGCCGGTGGATTCGGCGCAACCAGTCATGGTGGCGGGCGATCCACAATGGAAAAACGCCGAGGCGCGCATGCGCCATGGCATTCCTGTCGGTCCGGGCCTGCTGGCGCAGGTTCGCCAGATTGCGCAAGCCGCTGCGGCACCGTGGCTACTCGACTGAGGACGCGGCGTAACGCACGCACGACGGCTAGCCAACGGAGCACCAGGCCTTATGGCCCAAAATTCAAAGCGCACCGGCAACGCAGACCCTGAAAGCTGCCGCGCCGCAACGTGTCAACTGCGCCGAGTGTCCCTTGCGGCTCCTCGAGTCCTTCCGGGCGTTCGAGCCTGACGAGCTGTCGTTCGTCGAGGGATTCAAGGTCGGAGAGCTATCTGTTCAGGCAGGCTCATCCATCTTTCTCGAGGGACACAACAGCCCGCATCTCTACACCGTCCTCGACGGATGGACGATGCGCTACAAGACTCTTGAAAATGGCAAGCGCCAGGTCCTCAACTTTCCCCTGCGCGGCGACCTCCTCGGCCTGCAAAACGTGCTGTTCGACACGATGCTGCATTCTGTCGAGGCGCTGACCGAGGTGCGGCTGTGCGTCTTTCAGCGCGAAGGCATCTGGAAGCTATTCGAAAAGCACGCGGGTCTCGCTTACGACCTGACGTGGATGGCAGCGCGGGAGGAATCCATCTTGGCTGAAACGCTTGCTGCTGTCGGACAGATGCCGGCGCGCGAACGACTGGCATTTGCCATTATTCACTTGTTCGACCGTGCGCGCCGAGCCGGGATGACAAAGGGCAAGACAATGCTTACGCCGCTGACGCAGGAGCATCTGGCTGATGCGATGGGTCTGTCACTCGTGCACGCAAACAAGACATTGCAAAAGCTCAAGGCCACCGGCTGGGTCGCCTGGAAGGGCCAAGAGATCACGCTGCTCGATGAGCGCAAACTGCTTGAGCTTTCCGGGTATGAGCGACCGTCGAATAACCGGCGTCCCTTTATTTAAGGGAGCCCGCATATGAGGGCGCTGGACGTAACCTGCTACGCCGGTGCCGTCTCCAGGCAACATGTGATCGCCTGCAGCAGCTCGGCGTCGCGCGTCAACTCACCTTTCGGGTGCTCGGTCATGCCTTCATCGGCAGCGTTAAGACGCTGCTCAACGAGAACCTTCCAGCTCTGCAACATCGCCACTTTTTCGGCGTTGGTCATCTTTTTGTCGGCGAGAACGCTTTGCGGCGTCTTGAACCGCTCTTCTGGATCGATTTCGAGGTGGGTACCTGGTCTCGATGGCTTTCGCATCATGATCAGCACTCCTATCTTATTCTTCTCGAGGTGCGGCGTGAGGAGCCGCGTCCGGACTGGCGCGCATTTGCAAGCAGCTAGAAAAGAAATGCCCGGACGCACCGGGGGGATGGGGCATGCGTCCGGGCTCTACGACGGGCCATGTGGGGAAAGATCGCCCATCGAAACTTGATTTACATGCGGTTCAGCCAGCTATCGACTTCGTCGCGCGCCTTGTCCTTCGCGTAGCCGTACTTCTGCTGAAGTTGGCCTTCGAGCTGCTCGCGCTTGCCTTCGATCTTGTCGAGATCATCGTCAGTGAGGTCGCCCCACTGCTCCTTGACCTTTCCTTTGAACTCTTTCCAACCACCCTCGATCCGATCCCAGTTCATCGTAATGACTCCTGCTCTATGATCTGCATGGCGTCAGCGACTTCTGTGCGCTGTCGAACGATTGTTAAACGCACTGAACTTGCCAATGTTCCCGCTGCTTCCATTGAGCGCCTAACTTTTTGAAGGTCCAGTGGTGACGACGAGCCAAACAATGCGGGACTGGCGGGCGTCACGTTCTTTTCGGGACGCGCAACATATCCCGCGCGCGCGTCGGCTCGATAAGTCGAAGTTTGCAGGAGCGGTGGCGCTTGGCTCAATTGACTGGTGCAGCCGCAATCTCTGGCGAGGCTTGCGCAACGTTTGTTCGCAGGAGCGCGAAAAGCGATGCTGCGTTTGGCACCTTCATGACTTTTGCCGAAGCAGCCGGCGTACTCATTCCCGGTGACAATGCCCGCAGATCGAGTTCAACGGAGTCGGTGCCCAAAATCATGACGCGCGTATCCGGCAAGTGCTGCTCGACGCGCCGTGCCATCAGTCTCATCTGGCGCTGGGAGACGCCACCTGTTGACACAATAACGATGGCGTGTGGCGGCGACTGTGTTCCCTGTCCGATAATATCCGCTAGGGCGGTGAGACCACTCGAGCGGCCGACGGAACTGGCAGGCCGCCCGCATCGCGCACGAATGACCAGTGCCAGGTATTTGGCGGCAGCAAGATCCAGTTCGCCACGCGCTCCAACCACCGCGACGCGGTCGAGAGATGTGTCGCCATTCTTTTCGCCTTGTGTCGGCGCATCAATGAACAGTTCCGCGGCGAGCGCCATCGTTTCGCGAATTTCGCGGACTTTGTCTGGTTCAACGCGTTCGGCGCGCACATCAACAGCCGCAAGAGCCAACGCCGGCAGGACGATCTCGTCGGTCACCTTGGCGATACTGAGTTCTTCGGCTGCCTCCTCCAGCTCATCGACGACGCCCAACTCATCACCAGCAAGCAGACGCTGATAGACGATCTGCTGCGGGGTCAATGGATCCTCGTCGCCAAGGAGAACGGTGATAAACGACAGCGATGGAACATATCTTCCCACCACGACAAGGCACATGGTGAGTGGTGCGGCGAGAAGCAGCCCCATGGGCCCCCAGACCAACGTCCACATCGCCGTGGCCGCGATCATGGCGAACGGCGACAACCCCACGCGATGGCCGAGCACATGCGGCTCGACGAATTGGCCCATCGCGAGCTCGCCGATGGCAAAGAACGCTGCCGTGAAGACGACAAGGCCCCAGCCAGGAGCAACACCGGCTGCCAGCATGATGGGAGGAACCGCCGCAATGATCGATCCGACAAAAGGCACGAAGCGCATCAGGCCGGCGAGCAGGCCCCACAGGAGCGCACCTGGTATGCCGGCGATGGCAAGACCGATGCCGACGACTATTCCGTAGGCCGCATTCATAATGCCTTGCGCGAGAAAGAGCCTCGACAATCGCGCGCCTGCATCACTCATGGCGCTGGTGGTCTCACTCAAATTGTCTGTACCGAGAACACGCACAATTCGGTCGCGAAGATCCTCGAATTGAAGCAACAGGAACAGCGTGAACAAGAGCGTCAACCCCGCTTTCGTCAGCGGCTCCACTGCGTTTTGCATGGTTGCGATCGGTCCGTTTTCGGGCGCTTTCGACGCAATGACGACCGGTTCCTTCTTCTTGCCATCGCTCGCTATTGCGTCGATCTCGTCCGGTTTAACTTCGCGCGCAATGATCTCGCTAATTCGGTCAATAGATTCAGACGCTCGCTTTATGACGCCGTCACCTCGCCCGAATGAGGCGACTTGATGGACCTTGGCGGCAATGTTGAATCGATAGTCGTTGAGCTTCGCCGTGAGCGTCAGAACTTCCGAACTCAGCAATAGCGCCAACGCTATTGCAGCTGCGAGACCAAGGGTCATGACGCCGGCAACGGCCATACCCTCGGGGATGCTATGCGCCGCCAGCCACCGCACAATCGGTGACAACATGAATGCAATGATTGTCGCCGTTGCGAGGGGGATCAGCACATCCTTGCCCAGAACCAGACCGGCAAGAAGCAAGGCGGCGACGATCAACATGGCGGAGAGTTGCCTCGCCGATTCGGCAAGCATTGGCATTGGTTCCACATCCCCTGCTGCACTTCAGGCTGCATGCAACACTTGAAAACCGCGCCCGGAAATATTGATGCGAAAGCTCAACTTGCGGCGGCGCTGCAAGTTCCATGAAATTCGCGTCAGTCCCATTCCAAGACTGGCGCAGTCACAATTGCTTAACGGAATTATAATTCTGCATTTTGGAACCCACAGCCCGTCGCCGCGTTTCCAGGACACTGTCAGACACATGGAGCCAAGCCGATGGGCAATCTTCTACACTACGCAATCGTCTTCCTCGTCGTAGCGCTGGTCGCAGCCTTTCTCGGGTTCGGCGGCGTGGCTGGAACTGCGATGGAGGGAGCACGCATTCTATTCTGGGTCGCACTCGTTCTGTTCGTCGTTTCCGTTGTGGTCGGATTTTACGACGCAACGCGTGACGAACCGCACAATAGCGGATCCAATGGTCGTCAAGACAAAGGGTCGCCCACGCCGTACGCGTGAGCGACCCTTTATTTTTCAAATGCGAAGCCCTATCTGACGAGCTCACACATGTTGCTCCTGCCCAGCAAATGCCCTGATCGACCATCGCACCGTTGACCACGTTCCCCTTACGGAACCGATCTTTACCGCCTGTCTTTCTATCCCGTCCTTCGACCAAAACAAATCGGCGCCGTTGAAGGGAACTTGCGATTGGAGTTGGCGTTCTTACAGCATCGGCATCGAGCCGCCGGAATTTGGAAAACCAGGAGAACGATCATGGCAACGTTGTCAGCCACTGGGCAAGACCACGCCCGCGACATTGAAAACCGCGTCCGAACCACGGGTGCGCAGATCAGCGAAAAAGCCGCGCAGTATGCATCGAAAGCCTCCGACAAGTTGGAGGGCGTGATGGAGGATGCGGAACGTACGGCGCACAACCTTGCCGAACAAGGGCGCGAAGCAGGCGAGCATGTGACCGAGGTCGCCGGCAACATGAAAACTGCCATCGACAAATCCGTGCGTGACCAACCGATCGCCACGCTCGCTGTCGCTGCTGCGCTGGGGTTCGTGATTGGGGCCTTGTGGAAGTCTTGACCGGCATCTGACGGCACAAAAAGCAAGGAAGGGGTCGCGCAATGATCCAGGCTATTTTCAGGCGCGCTGAAGCAACGGTGGATCATGCCGTAGGGAGCCTTCTGGCGCGGGTCTTGGTGGCCATCCCCTTTCTTGTCGCCGCCGGTTTCGCCACTGCGGCGGGCGCCTATTACATCACGAGTGCCTATGGTCCTCAGGCCGGCAATTTGGTGATGGCCGTGACGTTTGCCGTCATCGGGCTCATTGTGTGGGCCATTGTGGCGTCGCGCCCCGCGCCAAGCCTTCTTGAGGACGCTCACGACGCGACCATCAAGGACGAGGCGCGGAAGGCTGCTCAGCCGGCAGACCCCGTTCTGGCCCAGGCTGACCGGGAGATGATGATGGCAGCGTTAACGAGTTTGGGGCCGCTGGCGCTGCCGACGATTGGCCGATTGGTGGCAAAGAACCTGCCATTGATCGCTGCGATAGGTGCTGCCGCGTTCATCCTCACACAACCAGGTGAGGATGGCGGCGCACCGACGGTCGATCCAGCGGAGTAGACAAAAGATGTTCCATGCCAGGCTTGGAACCTTTGTTCGTGCCGTGCGTTCCCGTTGGTTACGGCCGGTCATCCAGTCGTTACTTTACGCCGTCCAAAAGAGGGAATGCGACAATGGCGGATAAAGATCGGAGCAGGAAATCGCAGAGCGGCAAGGGCTGCGACGAGGCCTCCGAGGGGGGACAAAACCGCACAGGAAAGGAGCGTGGAGACGCACCAGACATGACCACGACAGCTTCATCTTCCTCTCGAAATCGTCCACTGCCGCCGGAAGCTCAAGGCAGAATCGGTCAAAAGCTCCGCCAAGTCTACGGCGAGATGCTGTCAGAACCGATGCCGGACAAGTTCTCGAAATTACTCGAGAAGCTGGCCAAGTCGGAGCGCGATGAATGAGCCAAACGTCCGAGTCGAAAGGCATCCAAGACGATCTGGCGGCCCTTGTTCCGAACATGCGCGCATTTGCCCGTTCGCTGTGCGGAAACCCGGACGCTGCCGATGATCTTGTGCAGGAAACTCTCGTAAAGGCATGGAAAAACAGGGCCAGTTTTGCCGAGGGGACCAACCTGAAGGCCTGGCTGTTCACCATCCTACGCAACACGTTCCTGTCCGAACGGCGAAAGCGCAAGTACGAGATTGCCGATGCCGAGGGCAAAATGGCCGAGAGGTTGAGCGTCAACGGGCGGCAATCAGGCCATATGGATTTTCTGGATTTCAACAAGGCGTTTGCGACCCTGCCAGCAGATCAGGGGAAGCTTTGATTCTCGTCGGTGCCGAAGGGTTTTCTTATGAGGAGGCTGCAGCGACGTGCGGCTGCGCGGTTGGAACGATCAAGAGCCGCGTCAATCGTGCACGTGTGAAGCTTAGCGAGCTACTCGACACTGACGAGGGTGAGGAGCTGCCAGATCGCGAAGCCGACGCACTCTCCGAAACATCCCGGTAGTACGGATAAGGAGTGGAAGGGGTCGGCGCCGTAGTCCGTCACCAAGCGCCACTACGCTGGATCTTGCGAGGAGTTGGTGGACAGTGATGTGTCGACGGAACCACTGCCATTCCACGATACGGAAAAAATTTTCTTAAACCGAAGGAACCGATCGCGCCGCCTCGCGTTTCGACGTTGACGCCTTAGTCGCACCATGGGAGTTGCGCTGGATGACCGCTTCGATTGCCGACCTCGTTGCACCGCAGTTGCCTTCACTACGCATGTTTGCCCGGGCGCTCACGGGTTCCCAGGAAAGTGGTGATGGCTACGTTGTCGCAACTCTCAGATCGTTAGTTGCGGATCCCGATTTGTTCC
Source organism: Hyphomicrobiaceae bacterium (assembly GCA_041397705.1). GTDB lineage: Bacteria > Pseudomonadota > Alphaproteobacteria > Rhizobiales > Hyphomicrobiaceae. The sequence goes on along the minus strand of JAWKWC010000016.1, from coordinate 45,567 downwards.
GCCGCGACATCGATGCAAAGACAGCCATTTACCGCGCGTTTGTGCAGGTCTGGGACACGCTACCGCTCAATCAAAAAGTTTCAGCGGCAGATGTCTCGTTAGGTCATATTGCCGACCGGCGGATCGACACGCTGACTCCACTGTCTCGCCAAGCCTTTTTGCTGGGGGCGCTCGAGGATTTCTCGACGAGTGACATTGCGACAATTCTCGACACCGATGAGACGGCCGTCATCGATCTGATCGATTGTGCGGGCCGCGAGATCTCCGAGCAAATCTCTGCTCGTGTCATGATCATCGAAGACGAGCCGCTAATCGCTTTGGATATCGAGGGGCTTGTGACAGAGATCGGTCATGATGTTGTAGGCATTGCGCCGACGCGAGAGGAAGCAGTGGCGTTGGCAGCGGAAGAAAAACCGGGGCTGGTTCTCGCCGACGTGCAGCTCGCCGATGGCAGCTCGGGCATCGACGCCGTCAACGACATTCTGGTCAACCTCAATGTGCCGGTTATTTTCATAACCGCCTACCCCGAGCGATTGCTGACCGGAAAGCGGGCGGAGCCGCGTTCATAATCTCGAAGCCATTCCGCCCGGAAATGGTCAAGGCCGTCATCAGCCAGGTCCTGTTTTTCGATATGAAGGCCGGTGGTGTCCTCGACGCTGGTGCAGCTTGACGCTCTTGCCTGCACGCGAGATGTACCTGTCGAATAACGAGGCCCCTTCGTGGAGAAGGACGACCAGGTCGGCAATGCAGAAAAACCGCTTCATTCTACCGATGGATCGCGGCAGAGGCCGCTGAATGCGACTGCCGCGACCATTGAAGCTGCCATTGGTCGCCATTTTCTCAATAGCGACACGGACTGCATGACGCTGGTTGCGCCGGACGGAACGCTGGAATTCATGAACGACAGCGCCCGAAGAGCGCTGGACGTTGCTCCCGACGTCGATCCGGCTGGCGTGCACTGGTCGCGGTTTTGGCCAGAATCCAGCCGACAACATGTGCGCAAGGCAATTGAGGCAGCATCCTCGGGGAGCAGCAGCACGCTTCGAGGCCTTGAGCACCGCAGCGCAGGCGCACATGTCACCGCATGATGTCGTCGTTACGCCCCTTTTTGACAATGCGGGCGCAGTTGTGCGCCTGCTGGCGGTGGCTCGCTCTGTCGCCCAATATGAGAAGAGCCAGAAGACCTCCGACGACCTGGATCGCCAGATCATCGCTGTCGCTGACCACATGGCGCAGTTGGCGTGGCTGGCTGATGCCGATGGCAATATCGTTTGGTTCAACAAGCGCTGGTATGATTTCTCGGGCACATCGCCCGGAAGATATGGCGAACGAAGGCTGGCGGCGGCTGCACGATCCTGAACGCATCACTGGCATCGTCGAACGTCTCGGAGAGGCCTTCCGCAACCGTCAGCCCTGGCAAGAAGAGGTGACCCTGATGGGCGCTGACGGCTCGCCGAGGTGGTTCCTCAGCCAGTGCAACCCCGTCTTCACAGCCGATGGCGCAGTCTATGTTGTGGTGCTGCACCTATACCGACATTTCCGAGCAGCGCGATCTCAGTCAACGTTTGCGTCAGCTGGCGCGCGTTATCGAGCTCTCGCACGAAGCCATTCTCGTATGGGATGTCGACGACGGGATTCGACTTTGGAACAAGGGCTGCGAAGAACTCTACGGATTTTCGCGTTCCGAAGCCATCGGCGTGCACAGCCACGACCTATTGTCGACACGGCACCCGATGGACTCGGCTGCCTTCAATGACATGCTGCTCGAAGAACGCAGCTGGACCGGCGAGCTTGCTCAGCGAACCAAAAGTGGAGCTGACGTATGGGTCGACAGTCGGCAGGAGGCTATCCGCGCCGGCGGACGCAATTTGATTCTTGAAACCAACCGCGACATAACCGAGCAACGTCAGGCAAAAGCAATACAGGACCTTCTGGTTGCTGAGCTCAATCATCGTGTAAAGAACACGCTAGCCATCATCCAGTCGATTGCCGTCCAAACGGCAAGAACGAAATCCGACATGCCGTCGTTCATCGCGAGCTTCAGCGGACGGCTGCAATCGATTGCAGCTGCGCAGTCGGTTTTGTCGGATGCGCGATGGACGAGCGCGGATCTTGGTGCGCTGGTGACTTCCCAACTTGCCATTTCCGGTGTGCGGGCGGAGCAGACGGTGGTTGCTGGCGAGACGGTGATCATCGCCCCGGAGACAGCGCTGCAGCTTACGCTCTTGCTGCACGAATTGACGACGAACGCACTACGATTTGGCTCGCTTTCGCGGCGGGGCGGCAAGGTTACGATCCAATGGACGCGACAAGACGACCAACCCGAGGTCGTCAAATTCAGTTGGATCGAAAGCGGCGGGCCAGCCGTTCTAGCCCCGGGCAGTGTCGGTTTCGGACGGCGTCTCATCGAGCGGACCGGGAAACTGCCCGCGCTTTCATGTGCGCTCGCGTTTCTGCCAGAAGGCGTGCAATGCCACATCACTCTGGTCTCGGCGCGCGACCGAGACGCGGGCAAATATTTCAACCCGGGGCGCCGAACTCTTTAACCAACCAACTCATGTCTTTTGCTCTACGTCTTCTTGGCTGGCGATCATCAGCAAGGCGTCGGCGCCGAATAGAGAATGTCGCGCGCGGATATCGGCGATGTCACGCGTGTTGGCGATCATGCGGCTGGCGTCTTCGAGCACGAGGTCGGTATGACGACGCAATGCAGCAAGACGCGTTGGTTCGCGTTCGGCACTGGCGACCGCGCACAGCACTTCGATCATGCGGATCAGCACAGGCGCCGACGTAGAAGCGTTCTGCCGGATCGAATGAAACATGGTGTCGAGCAGACCGTCGTAGTCGACGGATGACACGACCAGCGCCATTCTCCCGTCGCATCGCTTGACGCCAGTTTGCAGATGTCTCGGCACGATTTCACACAATGCCAGGCCCAACTGATCGAGTACGCTGATAGCAGTCTGGGGATCATTTATGCCGGGTGACAGGGCGCGGACCGCAACCTCGACAAGCTGACGAGCCGCATACTCAAGGTCTGCAGACGTGCCGCGATGGTCGCCCACCGCGATTGCTTCGGTCAACGCGTCTTCAGCGCCTTTCACCGCGGGAAGCATCAAGGCAATGGGGGTTTGGGGAAAGATGTATGTGCCGGGCCTGTTCAGGAGATAGATCGAGGTATTGTTCTCGCTCGCCCATTTCGCCAGTCCTTCGTCATCGAGCTGCTGGATGTAACCGAACTGGCGGTTCGGGATGGCTACCGCTCCGGCCCAGAATGTCGACGGCGGCGGTGGGGGTTGGCTCTCTTCCACCGTCAGTCGTTTGATGGCATCTCGCAATTCCTCGCTAACAAGCGCAATGACGGTGTCGACATTGATGCGCCCGGCCATGTGGTCAACGAACCACACCAAAGCCGCCACACAGACGATCGCCAGCGCAAGGCCAAGGCTGACGGATAGATGCGGGACGAAGGCACCTTCCGCTTCCGACCGGACGGAGCGCAGGACAAGCAGGGAATAGACAAACGTCCCCAGATAGATGCCGAGTACAATTTGATTGCCGCGATCGCGCGTGAAATTCAGCAACAGGCGCGGGCCCATCTGCCCTGCTGCCAGAGTCAGCGCTGCGATCGTTATGGAGAATACCGTTCCGGCGACGGTAATCGTGGAGGATGCCACAGCGCCGAGTAGTCCACGGGCACCGGCTGCGCCGCCGTCATAGAGCCATGCACCTTTTGCCAGCCAGTCAGGGAACGCCACACTGGTGTCGAGTGCGACGGATGCTTTGGCCAAGATAATTCCTGCCACAACGAGAACTGCGGGAATTAACCAGAATGTCGCTTTGAGATCATTGATGAGTTTGCGCAACCTGGCTGTCACCGTAGCACTTCCTTTCCTCAAGACAGGACAAAGGGGAACTGGGCTTTACGTGGCAGGGCTCGATCTGTCGTCACAGTCGTGTGAAACCTATCGGGGCAAGCAATCTGGTAGACGTCAATTCAAATGGGTTGGCAAGGCCCGGTCTCGCCATTCCACGCCGATCGTGCAAGGTGAACTTGGCGCAGCGTCTCCCTTCAAGAGCGGAAAGATTGACGATCCCCGCTTTGTGGCGACACACCGTGTGCCTCGCACTTGGTAGGCGCCCGTTTGGCTTCGACCGTGGCGCATTCCTGTTTCGGCATTCGCCTGCGGGACTATTTCTGCCTCTTAGTGGAACCAACAGGCGGGCAGCGACGTTTAGCGCTTTGGAGTAGCGCGTTCTGCGATCAGTGGGTGTGGATTGGGAGCGGTTGTCCGCGTTGGGTTGGAGCCAACAGCAACTGACATTCGGGCGTGGTGCATGCACGCGTTGCTTCGAGAACGCAGATTGGCATCGGCGCGGCATTTGTTCTCTTTTTGTTTGAACAAAATGACGAGCAAGCGGTGGGCGTCTGAATGGCATGAGCTGCAGGTGACCGAATTGAACGAGCCAAACGTGTCAATTGATGTGGTGGCACTTCATGCGGTCTTTTAAGTTCGCCACTGAACCGATGATGGCCGCAAGCAGGCATTTGATCGTCACCGCGCGATCTGACAACGCTAGCGGTTGAGATGCTGGCTAAGTCGAGATGCTGGCAAATGAGGGAATACGGGTCGTGCTGATGCGTGCCGAAACGCAGAATGGTCGGCCGGGGTTTATCGAGCCGTCCGCATGGTTGATAGGGACTTTCGTTCTCACCCTTGCCGCCGCGGAGGTTTCGCTACGGCTCAAGTTCGACGGCATCGCTTTGCTATGGCCTGCGGCCGGGGTTGGCGCGGGTCTTCTCATGATCGCTCTGGGACCGAAGCGTTACGCTTCGCTTGCCGGACTGGGCTCTGCGATATTGACCGCCAGCCTTGCGGAAGGGCGGCCGTTGGCGACTGCGTTGATATTTGTCTGCGGCAATGTCTTGCAATCTCTGCTTATCGCGCAAGCTCTCAGCCCCTCCAACACGAACCGCTTCTCGATCAATACACTGGGGCGGTTCGGCAAATTCGTTGCAGCAGCGATCGGCGTGCCGGCATTGATTGGGCTGTTCATGGCTGTCGGCCTCAAGACAGCCGGACATTCGTCCAGTTCATTCAGCGACATTTGGTGGATTTGGCTGTGTGGCCAGAGCGTGGGGATTCTGACCATCACGCCGGGGATTTTGGTATTGCCCCGGGTTTTGAGCGGCAATCTGCGGCTCGATGCAGAGCACATCGCGATGGCGTCCGTTATCGCCGTTGGTGCCTTCGTGGCGGTCGGACTGGTCGTTCCCGAATCCAGCCCCATGATGCTGGTCGCACTCGTCTTGATGGCACCACTGGCATGGTGGGTGTTGCGAAGCGAAAGCGCCAGTCGTGCGCCGATTGCTGTCCTCATCGTTGCCGCAGTGACCATTTGGCTGACCACCGGTGCAATTGGCATGTTCGCGGACCGACCTGCACTTGCACAGTTGTTTTTGGCCGTGATCTCGCTGGGCCTGCTGTCACTCGGTGTCGTGAGAAACGAGGCTCCAACAGCGCAGACGGGCGCGCGTGGCGTTGTGCGCGAGCTCACCGATGCACGGGCGCTGATCATTTTGGTCCCACTGATGTTGTTTGCGGCCTTCGGCTGGTGGACCTGGAGGACGGTCGAACAGGACGCTCGCGCCAAGGCGGTGCGCATTGCCGATTCCGTCGCCCTACATGCGCAGCGCGTACTCGAGGTGCAAGAGACACTGCTTCAGCTGTGATCGTCGCAATGGGCGGCCGCACAGCGGACGAGATTAAACGGGACCAAGGTTTGGCTCGCCTGCTCGGCAAACTGGAAGCCACTAGTCGAACCTCCATAGCTCTTGCCATCATACGCGCCGATACCGGTCAACCAGTTGCAGTTTCGGCTGCCCCGGAACAAACCAATATCGATTGGCTGTCCCGCGAGCCTGTCGAACACACCAACCGTTCTGGCTTGTCGTCTGTCGGTTCGCCAATCGTCAGCTCAAACCCAAGCAAAGTGCTGGGCTTTACGCTCAGCCACTATGATCCTGGCAGCGGTTTGGCAGTGGTTTCAGTCGTAGGGCGCGAAGAATTTCAGAGGCACTATAGTCAGCAGATCACCGCGGCGAGCGATGTGATCATGCTGGTGCGACGAGACGGCGTCGTGTTGGCGCGAACGCCTGAATATGATGAGGCAGGGCCAGAAAGCCGGGTCCCCATCGGCGCTGCGATTATGAAGCTGGCGGCAAGTCGAGAGCAGGTCAGCGACGGCCTGCTGACCTCTGACGGTATCGTCCGCCATGCGGTCGTGCGCCATCTCAGCGGCTACCCTATCTTCGCTGTTTACGGCCAGGCGACGTCGACGCTGCTGACGGACTGGCTGCGCCGTCTGGTGCCTTTGGGCTTGATCACGTTGCTGGCCACACTCCTCATCCGGCAAATGGCGCGGAGGATCGAAGCGACGACGGCCGAGGCTGTGGCGGCACGCGGGGAGACGTCGGCCCAGAAGGCCATCATGGTTGCGCGCGAGGCCGCCGACTCTGCCCGGCGTGAGAGTTTCGCCGCATCAGAACGGCTGGCCGCCATTGTCGCGACGTCAGCGGACGCCATCTTGACCAAACGCATCGACGGAGCGATCACCAGTTGGAATGCGGGCGCGGAGAAATTGTTCGGCTATGCGCGTGAAGACATCATCGGAAAGCCGGCACGCGTCCTCTACCCTTCTCATCTCGTCGAGGAGGAAGACGATATCCTCGCGCGACTTTCCAGAGGGGAGAGCATCGATCACTATGAGACAACACGTCTGCACAAGGACGGACGATCCATCGACGTTTCCGTTTCGATTTCTCCCTTGCGCAACGAAGATGGCTCCATATTCGGTGCGTCCGCAATTTTGCGCGATGTCTCCGCGCGCAAGCGAGCGGAAGCCCGTCTGAGCAGACGCGAAGCGGAGGTTCGTGAGAGCGAGCGTCGCTTCAGAAATGTTTTCGACAATGCCGGTACGGGCATCGCGATCACCGATTTCGAAGGACAGATCGAGCAATGCAATCCCGCCTATGCCGACATGCTCGGCTTCAAGGTTGACGAGTTGATGCAGCGTAAATTGAGCAGCGTCCTGCATCCCGAAGATCGCCCGGCGGAGCTTGCGCAGCACGATTCAATCACGAGAGGCGAACTCGAGACCTATGAAGTCGAGAACAGGTCGATCCGCAAGGACGGAGAATTAGTCTGGCTTCACAAGCACGTTTCGCTTTTGCGCGATTCCGATGACACACCCAATCGCCTCGTGACGCTCGTCACCGACATGACCGAGAATCGTCGCGCCAGAGAGCGCCAACACGTTTTGATGCGTGAGCTCGCTCATCGCGGAAAGAATTTGCTGGCTGTCATCCAATCGATTGCCAGCCGCAGCTTGTCGGGCGACAGCACCCTGGAGGAGGCCCGTAAAGCATTTCAAGGTCGCGTGCAGGCTCTGGCACGTACTTATGGAAGCCTGACGGACGAAGCATTCTCTGGAGTTTCCTTGGCTGAGCTGATCAATGGCGAGATGTCTGCTTTTCCCAATCGTGCCAGCCTCGATGGTCCCGAAATCAGGCTGACTGCTCGGGCAGCGCAAACCTTCTCCCTCATCATCCACGAGTTGGCTACAAATGCCGTCAAGTACGGCGCTCTTTCGACAGCGAGCGGCCTCGTCGATATTCGCTGGAAGATCGTCGAGCACTCCAAAGAGAGCCCAAACGCTGATTTGCGCCGGTTCGCCTTTGAATGGCGTGAGCGTAGCGGACCACATTGCAATCCCCCTAATCGACGCGGTTTTGGCACGACTTTGGTGACGACGGTGGCGGGCTCGGAGTTCCGATGCAAACCCGAGATCGCGTACCTCTCGGGCGGCTTGAGCTATCGGCTCGATGCTCCATTGAAATCGATCGGCACGTTCGTTCGCAAAACTGCTTTCCGGTCGCGCCTGAAGCACCCGTCTCTGCAAGGACTTTACGACCTCTGGCACGACCGCCGGCAAGATCCCACTCAGTTTCCAGTTCTAGACGCCGAAACCAAGGAGAAAATAGATAAATCCGAGCATCTGACGCATGTCGAAATTCTGCCCGGGGACGATTTTAACGTCGTCGCAATCGGCAAGGCGCTGCTGGAAAAACTGGAGACGTCTGCCGAAGACTTTGATGACGGCTCCGATCACCCTGAAAACTTCGTGGAATCCTATCGAAGTGTGCCCGCGAGGGACAACCATCGTATGAGTTTGCCCACTACGATTTTGGGGATGGTGAGCCTGTGACCTTCGAGCGCCTGCTGGTTCCTTATCGCGATTCGCAAAGCGATGTGGTTCATGTTGTTGGCATGGCAGTGTTCAAGGGCGCCACACGGACGGCGCGCCCATAACCGCAACTTATGATTTTCTGCAGGCACGATCCGCAACCAAACCGCCCCCCGGGACCATCAATTCTCAGCGACCTTTGCCTTTTGGCGAGACTGTGCCGGCTAGAACAAAATTTTTTATCTGCCCTATATGTCAGAGTTTATATTCATTCGTTCGAACTGCGCGTAAGTACCATCGAGATGGTGGCCAGAGGCTGCCCCCGGTACAGCGCGAGGACTTTGTCATGACGCAACTGCCGACGTTCGAAACGCCCAAGCTGGCGGCTGCGGTTGAGATGTTGACTGCGACTGAGCTTGATGCACTGCCCTTCGGCGTGATCGGCATAGACACTGCCGGACACGTCCGGGTGTTCAACAAAACTGAAGCTGTTCAATCCGGATACGGCGATCGGCCGAGCATTGGTGAGGCGCTTTACTCGCAGGTTGCACCGTGCATGGACAATCATTTCTTCAAGGGGCGGATTGAAAAAGCACGCTCGAACGGAACACTAGACCTGCGCTTCTCATTTGTCGGCGATTTCAACGACCGGAACAGAGAACTCACCGTCCGTGTGCAGTCGGCATCGGACGGTGGAACGTGGATTTTCCATGAACGAAAGCAAGGTCTCGCGCCTTGATCGTGACGCTTCTTCTGCCTCAGACCGGCTCGCTGGATCCGAGCTTTGTCCTTCGGCGGTATGAGCATTTATTCAGGCGCCATAATCAATCGTGCCAAATCGCGATCAGCGCGGCGACACCGCGCAATCGCGTGCTGCACAAGAAGTAGAAGTCCGCCTGCCGTCGCACGTTGGCGACTGAAGCGGACTTCCGGTGCCAACATCAGTGCCCCGTTCGATCTGCGGCACGTGTGGTCTCGAACAGGAACCAAATGCGCCGCTCGGTCTCGTCGAGGTAGACCTCGATCAGGCTGGCGGTTGCTATGTCATCGTAATCATCGCAGACCGCGTGAGCCTCGCGCAAACTCTTCGCCATGCTTCGGTTATCTTCCAGAAGCTCTTGCAACATCGCGAGTGGTGGAATTGCAGTGTCTGCGCTGTCCTTGATGTTCCGCAACTCGGTGATCTCCGACACGGTCCGAAGCGTCGTGTGGCCAAGCTTGCGGACGCGCTCGGCTAGAGGATCGATCGTCGCAAAAATTTGATCGGCGTGCTCATCGAGAAGAATGTGGTAGTCACGGAAATTCGGGCCGCTCATGTGCCAATGAAAGTTCTTGGTTTTGAAGTAAAGCGAGAACGCGTCAGCGACCAGAATATTGATGACCTGGGCGATCTTCGCAGTTCCCGTCTTTTTGAGATCGGTCGGCGTGGCCAATTCCGCGCTCGTTTTCATTGCCGTTGATGCCATCGGTTTTATCTCCGTTTTTCTGAACCAGCTCACTCTGCGAGTGGCTCGCGACAGGCTTGCTATTGCTTGATCGAAGGACGATGCTCGCTCGATGGTCCAACACAATTCGATACCCCTCACGCCCGTGTATTTTCCCTAGTAGAACTTGCGCGTGGGTTTGCGACTTGATCGGACATGCGATGACGAAGCATCGGGATTTTCCTGAAGGCCGACCTCAAGGCGTGCGCCCTAATTGACGGGCACCACTATCGGACCGCTCGATCGAGCCGTACCACCGCTAAACACACGGATTGTGGCTGAGTTCCACGGGCACATGGAATTTTGGCGGCGCGTGGCTGATGGCGAAACGCGCAGCAACTGGCTTGGGCCAAGGTCGGACTTCCTGGCTGCAGGCACGGCGCTGGTCTTTGGGAACCGAGGTGTTGGGAACGTGCTTCGCTAGGTTGTGCTGGGGAGCTGCAGCACTTGCGGCGCCTTGCTTGCATGATCGTCATAGCGGCAATCGTCTCACCTGGATGAGGTGGCGAGGTCTGACGCATGGCCGGCGCGTTTACCCTATCGCCGTTTGGCGTCCTGCAACGCCTCGTCCAGTTCGCAGATGAGCCTGCCGCTCGACGCGCCCCGGCGCGAGATGGGCGAACTTTAAATCCGCATCCTGCAGAATGCTCTGCAAGTTTGCCGGGACATGGCATCCGGCGCTCGACGAGCGGCGCGTGACCAGATGCACACATAGGAATTCTCGCATTGCCAACGCCGGCTCACGCGAAGTTTAATCGCATGATTTCGGCGGCTCAGGCATTGAACTCTTCAAGTACGCACTGGCTGGGAGGTTTACCATGTTGGATCGGCGTTTTTTTCTCGGACTGGCGGCTGGCTCTGTGGTCGCCATCGCTCACCTAGGGTTCGCTTCTCGGCCCGCGTCGGCTCAGAAAGCCAAAGTCTACACCGGGATCGTGAAAGGCGTTGCGGTCGGCGGTTATGATCCTGTCGCGTACTTCACGGAGAAAAGGGCGGTCAAGGGCAATCCGGCCGTTGCCTTCGACTACGATGGTGCCAAGTGGTTCTTTGCGTCGGAAGCCAATCGTGAGGCCTTCAAGGCTGCTCCCGAGAAGTATGCACCTCAGTACGGCGGATACTGTGCATGGGCCGTCTCGCAAGGTTACACTGCGAAAGGCGATCCGGACGCCTGGACCGTTCACGACGGGAAGCTCTATCTCAACTACAACGCCAGTGTTCGGCGCGATTGGTCGAAGAATATTCCTGATAATGTCGCGAAGGGCGATGCCAATTGGCCGAAGGTGATCGCGAAGTAACATTTGCGGCTGGTTTGCGCGAAGCGCATTGCGCAGACTACCTCCCGATGAGGCTTGCAGGCGTGGCTTGCGATCAATGACGCCATAGGCCGCGCGTTGACAGATCGATGGTTCCGGGTGTGCTATTCGATGCAATGGCCACCCCAAGCCGGATCGAGAGTGTCATGCCGCAAGATGCCCAACCGTCTGTTACCGTCGACACGCTGCCGCCGCCCGTGACGGGGCCCTCAGTTTGGTACGGACCGGACATGATGGCTCGCACGGACTGGGTGCATACGTTCACGGCCAACGATGTGGCGGAAGTCGAGGCAGCGTTGCGCCCGCTTGTCGACCGCGAAGCTGATATCGCCAAGCTTACCAAGGCCGATTTTCCCTTGCCGAAACTGGCGGCGCGGATCGCTGGCGTGACGGACGAGGTTTTGAACGGGCGCGGCTTTGCATTGCTGCGTGGGCTGCCCGTTCACCGTTGGTCGATACGCGAAGCCGCGACGGCCTACTTCGGTATTGGCAGCCACATCGGAAGCGCGCGATCGCAAAATGCCAAGGGCCACGTTCTTGGCCATGTGCGCGACCTGGGTCTCAATGCAGCCAAAGACCCGACGGCGCGGGTCTACCAAACCACAGAGCGGCAGACCTATCATACCGACAGTTGTGACATCGTGGCGCTGCTATGCCTAAAGACGGCGAAGACGGGCGGGGCGTCATCGCTTGTGAGCTCGATGACGATCTATAATGAGATGGTGCGCCGCGCGCCGGAGCTGGCGGCTGAACTGTTCAAGCCGATCTATACCGACCGGCGCGGCGAGGTGCCGGCCGGCCAGAAGCCGTGGCACGAGATTCCAGTTTTCAACTGGTACGAAGGCCGGCTATCCGAGCTCTACACGCGGCGCTACATCGAAAGCGCGCGGCGCCATGAGGGCGTGCCACCCTTGACGGCGCGGCAGGTGGCGGCTCTCGATCTGCACGACCGTCTGGCTGAAGACCCAGCGATCAACATGAGCATGGAATTCCGGCCCGGCGATATCCAGCTTGTTCACAACCACACCATGCTGCATGACCGCACTGCGTTCGAAGACTGGGATGAGCCAGAGCGCAAACGGCATTTGCTGCGATTGTGGCTGGCGGTGCCCGGCGCACGGCCTCTGCCTGAGGTCTATGCGCAGCGCTTCGGCTCCGTCGAGATCGGCAATCGCGGCGGGATCGTGGTGCCGGGTGCGATGATGAATGCGCCTCTCGAGCCCGTGTAGAGCGCGGAATGCTTCTATGCCGTACGAGGATTTCTCCCGTCTCACCTGGATCGCAAGCATGGAAACGAACAAAAGGACTCACCGGTGTCGCTGAGGTCACGCACACTCGAAGTCGCCGATCTGATGGCGGCACAGGAAGTCTACCACGCCAATGGCTGGACAGACGGTTTGCCGATCGTCCCGCCAACGGAGGAAACGGTGCGTGCCATTTTGGCGCATTCGCGCCTCAACGGCGATCATGTGATTGGCGTCGAGCCCGTGCGCGAGCAACCGGTGACGGCTGAAAAATTGGCGATCAATGCCGTGATGGCTGGATGTTTGCCGCAGCATTTTCCAGTGGTCGTGGCCGCCTGGGCCGGGATGCTGCAGGAGCCATTTCTGCTGCATGGGACGACGTCGTCTACGGGCGGTTGCGCGATTCTCGTCATTCTAAATGGGCCGATCCGCAAGGAGATCGGGGCTTCCGGCGGTTTCAATGTGCTTGGCAATGCGGATCGGGCGACATCATCGATTGGGCGGGCCATTCGGCTGGGGCTGATCAACATCCTCGACGTCAAGCCCGGCGGCATAGATCGCTCGACGTTTGGTCACCCCGGAAAGTTTTCATTCTGCATCGCTGAAGACGAGGAGGACACTGGCTGGATGCCGCTGGCGCAAATGCGCGGCATTGCAGCGGGAAGATCAGCGGTGACGGTGATGGCGGCGCAGGGGCCGCGCCAGATCATGAACGAATGGACGACGACGCCATCGGAGATCCTCGAAACGTTCGCGGCAGAAATGCGCGCCAACCAGCGGCACTATTCGATCTATGGCGGCAACTACTGCATTCTTGTTCCGCGTCAATTGCGGGAGCATTTCCACTCTGCCGGGTGGTCGAAAGCCGACATCGGCAAGTTTCTTTATGAGCGCGCGCGGATCAAGCGGGCCGAATGGGGCGACGTCGGCAAGGGCGCAGTTGTGCGCGACCGGGGCGAGAGCGTCTACACGGCGTTGGCCAGTCCGGAGCATCTGCTGGTGGTGGCGGCCGGTGGGCCGGCTGGCGGGTTCGGCGTCGTGATCCCGCCTTGGATGGGGCACAAGACGGCGGCTGTGACGACAGAAATCGGCTGAGGCCTGGGTTGCGGCGCTTGCTGTTCGCGGCCGCAACGCGCAACCTCGTGAATGCTGGCCCTGCTTGAATGTGGCGATGGGAGACGGGATCGATGGGAGAGCGCACGCTGCGCGGCAAGGTGGCAGTGGTCGGCATTGGCGAGACCACGTATTACAAGCACAGCCAGTCGCCGGACCCGGAGTTCGTCCTTGCCTTGAAAGCCATTCTGGCCGCTTGCCAGGATGCCGGGATAGACCCCAAAGACGTCGACAGCTTTGCGTCGTATTCCAATGATCGCAATGATCCCTCACGGATCTCAGCGGCACTCGGGTGCCATGAATTGCGATTCTCCAACATGCAATGGGGCGGCGGCGGTGGCGGTGGTGCTGCAGCCGTTGGCAACGCGGCGGCGGCGATCGTGTCCGGCCAAGCCGATATTGCCGTGGTCTTCCGGGCATTGGCGCAGGGTCAATTCCAGCGTTTTGGGCGAGCTGCGGCCGGCGGCACGGTTGCGGGCGAGAACGCCTTGGTCAATCCCTACGGCATATTCGTGCCAGCGCAGAAGTATGCCTTCAAAATGATGCGCTTCATGCACGATCACGGCGTCAAGCAAGAGGCACTCAGGGCGATCGCCATGGCCTCGTATGCGCACGCGCAAGCCAACCCGCGGGCCGTCATGTATGGGCGGCCACTCTCGGAAGAGGCCTACGACAATTCGCGATGGATCGCGGAGCCAAGCCATTTGTTCGATTGCTGCCAGGAGAATGACGGTGCGGCAGCGCTGGTGCTGGTGTCGGCAGAGCGGGCCAAGGACTTCAAACACAAGCCCGCCTATATCCTGGCGGTGGCACAGGGCTCCAACCACAGGCATTCGGCGCGGTCGTATAACGCACCAGATCTCGGCACGTCCAGCTTTGGCCCTGTGGCCCCGCGGCTTTGGGAAATGGCCAAACTCGGTCCCCAAGACGTGGACGTGTTGCAGTCCTATGAAAACTTCACGGGCGGCGTGCTGATGAGCCTTGTCGAGCATGGCTACTTCAAGGCCGAAGAGGCCAACGAGTTCCTGAGACTTGAAAACCTGCTGGCACCATCGGGCAAGCTGCCGCTCAATACCTCGGGTGGCAATCTAGCGGAGTGCTACATGCATGGACTGGAGCTACAGATCGAGGCGGTGCGACAGCTGCGCGGGACCTCGACCTCTCAGGTGGCAGGCGCCAAGGTAGCGGGGGTTATAGCCGGCCCGATGGTGACACCCGTTTCGACCATGCTCTTCGGTTCGCAGGAGACGCTTTGATGACATATCTACCGAAGGGATTGCCGGAACCCGTGACCGAGGCCGACAGGCTGGATCAGCCGTATTGGGAAGGCACGCGCGCTGGCAAGCTGATGGTGCAACAGTGCGGCGCCTGTCATACGTGGCAATGGGGCCCTGAATGGCTTTGTCATGCGTGCCACTCCTTCGACATGCGTTGGGTCGAGGTGAAGGGAGAAGGCCTGATCTACTCGTGGACCCGGTGCTGGCACCCGGTGCATCCCGCGCTGAAGGAACGAGGGCCGTACATCGCAGTGGTGGTCGAGCTTCCGCACGCCGGCAACATCCGCATGCTCGGAAATCTACTGGGCGATGCGCAACACAACGTGGAAATCGGCGCGGCCGTGCGGGCGGTGTTCGAACCCCACGATGATGCCAAGACACCGTATACGCTGGTGCAGTGGGAGCGGGCCTGAGCCGACACCGGGAGAAACCCGGTGGCGGATGAACAATCGCCCGGGGTCAGCGCTTGTCAGGTGCGCTTGATGATGTCCTCGCCGAACTGCTGCATGCGATCGAGGCATTCGTTGAGGGTTGGGCTGCGGAAATCGAAAACCAGCTCGTGAACGCCTAGAGCCTCGAATGTTGCGATGTCGCCGAGGGCGGCATCTACGCCGCCGGTGAAGAGTCTGCGTTCCTCGCCCTGAGGCGGGACGCCGCCATCATAAAACGGCGCCTTGTAGCTGATCGCGAGCTTCTTGAAGTCGCGCCCTTCGGCTTGCATCAAATCAGCGATGGTGGCCAGTTTCTCGCGCATCTCTTCTGGCGGCAATGGTGAGGCGGCCGTTGCGCCGACGGGATGCCAGCCATCGCCAAAGCGGGCGACGCGTCGCAGCGCCGGCTTCGAGTGACCGCCGATCCAGATTGGAGGGCCCGGGCGTTGGATCGGCGCTGGTTGGCAAACGACCTCGTCGAAGCTGTAGAACTGGCCCTTGTAGCTGACGGGTTTGCCGCTCCACAGAGTCTTGAAAATCGCGATGTACTCGTCCGTGACGGCGCCGCGATGTTTGAAATCCGCCGTATGCAGCGCCTTGAACTCTTCTTCCATCCAGCCGACGCCGATGCCAACCGTGACGCGCCCGCCCGAGAGGACATCGATGGTCGCCATCGCCTTGGCGTTGAAGACGGGGTTCCTGTGCGGCACGATCATGACGCTTGATACAATACGCAGCTTTTCCGAGCGGCCGGCGACAAACGCCATCAGCGACAGCTGCTCGAAACAATCGCCGTCACTGACGAAATTGCCTTTGACAGTGTAGGGGTAGGCCGAGTCCACCTTGGTCGGCAAGATGATGTGGTCGGCGACCATGACGGACGAGAAGCCGACCTGCTCAGCCCGCTCGACGATGGCTGCAAGGCCTTGGCGGGTTGCCAGTGGGCCGCGGGTCGGCAAGTAGAATCCATAGCGCATGACAGCGTCTCCTGGAGTGGTCTTGGGAATGGGCTTGGCAGCAGCCGATCAAAGTCGCTGAAGGAATGCGATGACAGCCTCGTTGAAGGCTTGCGGCTGGTCGACGTTGGATGCGTGACCTGCATCCTTGATCACGACCTTGGCGGCTCCCGGAATCTTGGCCGCCATATAATCGCTCGCTGCCAGAAACGGCTCGTCGCGGTCGCCGACGACGACCAGGGTCGGCACTCTTATGGTGGGAAGCGAATTGATGGCGTCGGCATTCTTCTGGGTCAGCATGCCGTAGGCCGCGCGTTTGAGGCCATTGAAGTTCTGTTCCTGCAGGTGGGCTTCCGAACTCGTCGAAAGAGCAGGCTTGCCACGCCTTGCTAGATCATCGCCGCGACTGCGGGCGCGCTCATTCCAACGTTCGCGGGCTTCGTCGTTCTTGAAGCCGGGGCCGGTGTCGATCAGCATCAAGGCACGCACGCGCTTTGGATGCGCCATATGATAGGCGAGCGACATGCAACCACCGAGCGACATGCCGGCAATGACCGCGGTGTCGGCTTCCGCCACATCCAGAAGCGCATCGATGTCACCGACGGTGAGATCGGAAGAGTACAAGGCCTGGTCGTCGGGCGATGCGCTGCGGCCGTGCCCGCGCATGTCCCACGTCAGGATGCGATAGCCTGCTGCAACGAGAGCTGGAACGTTCTTCGTCCACATTGCCGTCGAAGCGGTGAAGCCATGGGTCAGCAACACCAGGGGACCGGACCCGGCGATCTCATAGTAGATCTGGACACCGTTGCGATCGAGTACGGGCATGGGCTTGGCTCCTGATCCATTGCATCGCATGCGCGGTGTCGCGGTCTGTCCGCTGCGGACCAACCGGGCGCGCCTGACAAGCGTCTCAGGTTTCTACGAACCAGCCAAGTCTTCTCAGCCGCCACGTGCTGATTGCGGTTTCGACGGCATAGGAGACGATCCATGCTGCAACGCCCACAAAGGCGCCGTTGAGCTCGGGCCAGGCGAGGCTGATGGATCCGGCGACGGCTGCCGTCATGATGCGCAAGACGCCGCTTGCTGCAAGCGTGATGGTGTTACGGGCCCTGGAGAGGAGACCACGGAACAGCGCTGAAGCTGCCCAGAATCCAGCCATCACGAAGGACAGCGCCATTGCTGGCGTGGCGTAGGCGGCGAGTTCCGGCGAGAGGCCCATGACACCACGCAGGATCTTTTCACGCATCGGCGTATGGAACAGCCCGATCGCCAGAAGGGTAAAAAAATGCCACGAGCTGCGTTGCAAAAATCATCAAGGTACGCACGTCTTCGCGGCGGGAGACCAGGGTTTGTGCGGATTGGGCCAGATTGCGCATCGGCGCCATCAACAAGGACACCAGTCCGTGGGCGACGCCGAACGCCGCGATCGCAAGTTCGGCCTTGGTGAGGCGGCCAAGAAACAAATTGATAACGAAGATCACGCCCGTCTCGGCGGATGCATTGATGATCAACGGCCAAGCGAAACGCCAGTAGCCGAAGAAAGATCGCGTGCTTGAGCGATCGCGGGCAAGTCCATAAAGCGACGCCACGCAAAGCACCAGGCGAAGACGGTCTCCGAGGCCATGCACGCCACCAGCGCAGCGGCACCGATTGCTGCACCCTCGAGCCAAAATGGAAGAATGGCCAGGGAGGCGGTGAGCGATAGCAGGCGGACCAACGTGCTGGCGGTGATGATGATGGTCTTTCGGCTCAGCATCAAAAGCGCAAATGCCGTTCCGCGCAGGATCAGGACGGGTGCGCTGCACGCGAGCAGCCCGACGGCACTGCGGGCTTCAAGGCTCGCCTGGGTGCCAAGTCCGAACCACCCGCCGAAGACGAAGTCGCCCAGGCTGGTGAAGCAGACGGCCAATGCCAAAGACACAGGCAACAACAGCACCAAGGCGGTAAACGCCATCAGGCGCAAAGCATCGGCACGTGATTTGAGGAACGCGAGGGCCAGAACCGCCGTCACCTCCGAAGCACTGGTGGAGGCAAAGTAGAGCGTGAAGGCAGAGTTGAATGCGGCAAGCGAAATGCTGGGCGTATCGGTGCGGGCCAGAAAGGCATGGATGACGGATTTCGAGATCATATTGAGCTCGACCATCAGGACCAGAGGCCCAAAGAACCAATAGCAGTCGGCGATGCGCAAGGCGGGCCGTTGCGTTGGCGTGAGTTGGGCTTCTGGTTGCATGGCGCTGCTTTGCTGGAGACGGAGGGGCCCCACCGTTTAGCAAGTGGTCCTCGCAGCCACCAGCGCTGGATTTGGCCTGTTGGCGGTTCTCAGCGCAGCACACGAGCGCTCGATGAGGCCAGGCCTGGACCAAACATGCGACGGCGAGGCTCTGGTTGCGCAAGATCGCAAGACCGCGGCCCCACCTCCCAATGCCGGCGGGGGCAGGGCAGCCCGCTACGGCAACTTGCAAGAAAGCGCGCCTCCGGCTTGCACGCGCATGCTTGCGGCGGTGCCTGCCGGTGCATTTTGCAATGCAGCATTTCTCGTGTATGTGCTGCCCTCCTTTCATTCACATACTCACCGATGGGGATGCCCGCCACGTGGCCAAGACGACGCTGACGATGTTCGCCGACCGGATCGATCTGGCAGGATGGACGAAGGCACAAAGTGCCCGCTACACCCCGCAAAGGATCAAAACAGAGCTTCTGTCCGGTTTGACCGTAGCGCTGGCCCTTGTGCCCGAAGCCGTCGCTTTCGCGTTCGTCGCGGGAGTGCACCCGCTTGTTGGCCTCTATGCCGCTTTCATCGTGGGCCTGATCACCGCCGTGATGGGGGGCAGACCCGGAATGATCTCCGGGGCAACTGGGGCGCTGGCCGTTGTCATGGTAGCGTTGGTTGCCAAGCACGGCGTTGAATATTTGTTTGCGACCGTTGTGTTGATGGGCCTGCTGCAGATCGCGGCAGGCGCCCTGAAGCTTGGCAAATTCATTCGTCTGGTGCCACACCCCGTCATGCTCGGCTTCGTCAACGGGCTGGCGATCGTGATCTTCCTGGCGCAACTGTCTCAGTTCAAAGTTGCAGGCCCGGACGGTATCAAAGTCTGGATGACAGGCTGGCCACTGGCCGTCATGCTTGGGCTGGTTGTCCTGACCATGGCTGTTATTCGACTGACCCCAAGACTCACGACCGCGTTTCCGGCGCCGCTTGCCGGCATCGCTCTCGTCGCCGGCCTCGTCTTGGCCTTTGATATCAATGTGCCTCGTGTCGGCGATCTGGCCTCGATCAAGGGCGGCCTGCCCGCGTTTCATTTGCCGCTGGTACCGCTGGATCTCGCCACACTCAGGATTATCTTTCCCTACGCCCTCATTCTCGCTGCCATTGGGCTGATCGAAAGCCTGCTGACGCTCAATCTGGTTGGCGAGATCACTGGTGAACGCGGCGGCGCGTCCAAGGAATGCATCGCCCAAGGTGTTGCCAATACCGTCACTGGATTCTTCGGCGGAATGGGCGGTTGCGCCATGATCGGCCAGTCCATGATCAACGTGAAATCCGGCGGCCGCATGCGCCTTTCAGGTATTTCCGCGGCCTTGTTCCTGCTGACATTCATCGTCTTTGCGTCCAGCCTCATTGAACAAATTCCACTCGCCGCCCTGGTGGGAGTGATGATGATGGTGGTGATCGGCACCTTTGCCTGGCAGAGCGTTACGATCCTCGGCCGCATTCCATTGACCGACGCGATGGTCATGATTCTCGTCACCCTCGTCACCGTGCTGAGCGATCTGGCCATCGCCGTTGTGGTCGGTGTGATTGTCTCGGCGCTTTGCTATGCCTGGAACAACGCCACCCGCATCCACGCGCAAACGCGACTGACCGAGGAGAGCGCAAAGCTCTATCAAATCGAGGGACCGCTTTTCTTTGGATCAGTTGCAGGCTTCGATGAGCTCTTCGACCCCAACACCGATCCCGATGTCGTCATCGTTGACTTCATGAACAGCCGTGTGGTCGACCAATCGGCGCTTCAGGCGATCGAAACGCTCGCCTCGAAATACGAAGCTCGCGGCAAGACTGTGCAATTGCGCCATCTCTCGCGCGATTGCCATCGCCTGCTCAACAAGGCAGGACAGTTGATGATCGATTCCGACGATGATCCCGACTATGGACTTGCCGTCGATTACTCGATCAAGACCGGTGTCATGAGTGGCGGTCACTGACCGCTGCTGCAACGGCCCGTCGCGGTTGAATCGCGGTTTCGGTGCTGGCGATCTGGCCGCACAGGATCGCAGTCAAGACGCGCGATCATGGCGCGGCGACAGGGCTAGCGGAGCGGCGTGGCGCGCCAGTTGCATGCGCCACCTGCATCCCACGACTGGCGCTTGGCTCTCGACCATTGTCCGATGTGGCGGAACTCCTCATTCGCCCGCATCCAAGCCGATGCCTATCCTGTGTGAGCTGGTGCCGGCTGAGGGGATTGAACCCCCGACCTTCGGTTTACAAAACCGCTGCTCTACCGCTGAGCTAAGCCGGCATCTGGCGCGAACACTTGGAGCCGTCTCTGAAGCGAGCTGCAAGGCTCCCAGAGGGCCGAAACTGTGCGGGAATCGGTACATTGACCAGTCACTCGCGTCGCCGCAGCCAAGACGACTTTTCCGGCTCGCGCTGTTCCGTGTCGTCTTGCTCGGCCTTGTATCGCGACAGGCCAAGCGAGGCAACAAGATGTCGCGTCGTCTGCCCCACGCCGGGACAGTGTAGCAGCGAAGTTGCAGTCGGGAGGACAAACGCTTGGTTCAAGCGCTACAAGTCAATCCTAAACTATTGCTACATCACGTATTTTTCCGCAATCGCAGCAGCACTGGGTCGAGCGTCCTGCCATAACGGTCGCACCCATATGCAATCATTGTCGATGAGCGGCGGGGTGCGCATCGATGATGCTGGACACGGTGCGCCTGGACTTCTATAAGAGCCGGCGCTTGGGCTTCAACGAATGCCATCAAGCGATTGCCCAGGTAGCTCAGTTGGTAGAGCATGCGACTGAAAATCGCAGTGTCGGTGGTTCGAGTCCGCCCCTGGGCACCATGACTTCCGAACATTGGGTCCGTTCCGGGCACATGGGTTACCCAGATTATTCCCGAGACAGCGTGGTTATTGGGCTGCGGTTTTCGGGGGTTTCTCCTCCGCTTTGATGATGTCCTGAGCGGGCGCACGCGACGTCGAACGTTCTCGAAAACGTTTACAGAAGACTACTGACGTGAATGACGCGCTCGAGATGCTGCGCGGAGATGTTGCCCCATCACGGCTGTCGGTGGTGCGCTTCCCCACTGATGGCGCGGCGGAATGATCCGTGTGCGACGGCGGGCTCAAGCGAAAGCTCCGGGCCATAGCACTTGCGACGTGCTTACCCCAGACAGCTAGAAACTAGGCGATGTGGGCTTTTATGCTGCCTGGATCGGAACCACTCTGAAGTGGTCAATTCGGGCAGGACGCTGGTGTTACTTGGGTAACCAATTCGTCGCCTTATTCGGGCGGGAAGTTGGTGGACGGGTATGGTGCAGCAATCTGGACTCGCGCCCCGGCGCGACAGGTCTTGCTGGTTGGAAAATGGGATGAATTTGCTCTGAATTTGAAGAAGCAAGCACGAGCCAAATCGACCCAGCGGACGGGCAACGCGACATGGTGGATGGGCGGCTCCCAAACGGGCGGGCGCGTATTGCTTACGGGATCTGCGTCCGGTGGCGGTCGGCGTTGGCGGTTCCAGAAAGGGTCTGCGTACCAAGTCCCCAGGTTGGTGCGTGCCGGCACCCGTTCATCGCGACCGCAATGTGGTACTTCAGGGGCCTCTGGATGAACAGCAGCGGGACCCTACTTCAACGGCGGCAAGCGACGCGACAGGAGTGACGCCCGATGACCAAAATTGATCCAACGCGATCACAGAGGGTAGTGCTGGTCACCGGCAGTTCATCCGGGATCGGGCTCGCGACCGCGCAACGGCTAACTGCCAACGGGCGTACTGTTTATGGCGCGAGCCGTTCCACCCCACAACGGTCGGCTGGACACACATTCCTATGGATGTCAGCGACGACACCTCTGTCAGCGAAGCGGTCTCAGAAGTTTTGGCGCGCGAAGGGCGTATCGATGCGGTGGTCCATTGCGCGGGCGTCAGTCTTGCCGGACCTTTCGAGGACACCACTTCGGCCGAAGCGAAACACCACTTCGACATCAACTATTTCGGTGCCTTCCGGTGGTGCGGGCCGTTCTGCCCGCGATGCGGGCGCAAGGCCGCGGCGGATCATCGTGGTGGGTTCAATCGGCGGGCTCATCGGGTTGCCATTCGTTGGACAATACTGTGCGTCAAAGTTTGCGCTCGACGGGCTTATCGAGTCGATACGGCCCGAACTCAGGCCTTTCGGTGTCGAAGCGACAGTGGTCCACCCCGGCGACTTCAATACGCCAATCACTGCCAACAGGGTCGTGACCAGCGCGACCACACCAGGAACGCCCTACTTCGAGGCCTTTCAGCGCGCTGTAGACTTCTACAAGAAGGTGGAAACCGAGGCTCGCCATCCGGAGGTTCTGGCACGGCGCATCGACCGGTTGATCGACCAGCGTAGTCTGCCGGTGAGGGTCGTTGCTGGCACCGCCCTGGAAGTCCTAGGTGTGCTCGCCAAGCGGTCGCTGCCCTCGCGCGTGTTCGAGTTGGGGCGCGCCGCTGCCTATGGGCCCTGAGACTCAATGACCTGAGATAGCATGCCGCGGGGGCCCCTTGGCGCCCGCTCATGCTCGCAATGAGTACAGCGCCGATCGGTTCTTTCAGGCCAAATGAATGCTGGTGGGATGGACGGCGCTGGCGCAAAGCTGAGGTCGTCCGAAAAGCCCGGAAACACGGGGTTGGCCTCGACCTGAACTCAGTTTTTTCCTGACGGCGCATTCCAGCACCCGATTCTGTCTTCAAAGGCTCAGGCGGCCGAGAGAAAGGTTTCGGGCAACACATCGCTTTGTGCGATAAGATGAAGCACCGCTTTATCGTTGAAATTAACTATCTTTCTAAATCGAGATAGTATCAAAACTCGGGATGGCTACGGTCCCGCACCGATGGTGGGAAGAGCTTACGAATTCAGCGCTATCGCTTGAACACTCAAGGTTCTCTCGAAGCCGATTTGGACAAGCTCCATCGGACGAACTGGCCTCAAACCTACATCACGTTTCCATCGAGACGACTTGCTCGATGGTCGTCTTGAGACATGTGGCGAAAAAGATCTGGTCCGCTCTCCAGCGGATGGAACTGCTGCGTGAGTTTTGCGTAACAGGGCAGCCTTTCAGCCGTAAAGACAAGGACACCAGGTGCAATGGCCTACGAGAATAACGTCGATCGACCCGGCGCTGCGCCCGGCACAATATCGACCATGTCGAAGCTCGCACTGACCGCCGTCAAGCATTGGTATCAAACGCGACCAGAACCGACCCATGACGAGAACGGGCGGCGGACACCGGGGTTCGGCGAGCTGCCAGCCTTCAAGTCGTTGAGCAAGTATCGCGAGTATCAAAAAATCTTTGCCGTGCAGAATCCCTATTTCCAGCTCAGGAAAAAGCCGGTCTGGCGCCGAAGCGCAGATCGCCGGTCAGACCTATATCAACTTCACATCCTACGACTATCTGGGACTCAACCAGCATCCAGACGTGGGCGCGGCAGCAGTGGCAGCGACCAACTCGCTGGGCACTTCGGTTTCCGCCAGCCGTCTGGTTGCTGGCGAGCGGCCCTTGCATCGCGAATTGGAAGCCGCGCTCGCACGCCACTACGCCACAGACGATGCGCTGGTCTTTGTGAGCGGGCACGCGACGAACGTTTCTACGATCGCCACGATCGTGGGCCCCAAAGATATCATTTTCTATGATGAGCTGGTCCATAACAGCGCATCGACGGGGCCAAACTTTCAGGCGCCAAGCTCGTCGGCTTCAGGCACGGCGACTGGGCCGATCTGGAACAAAAACTGGCAGAACACCGGGACAATCATACGTTTGCGCTCATCCTGATCGAAGGACTGTATTCGATGGATGGCGATACGCCGGATCTCGCACAGTTTGTCAGGGTCAAGAAGCGCTACGGCGCTTGGCTGATGGTCGACGAAGCGCACGGCCTCGGCGTGCTTGGCGCGACCGGCCACGGCATTGCCGAACATTGTGGTGTGGATCTGGGCGACGTCGACATCTGGATGGGCACACTGTCGAAGGCGCTGGCATCATGCGGCGGCTATATCGCTGGTTCGAGCGAGCTGATCGAAGTGCTGCGCTATCAGTCGCCGGGTTTCGTCTATTCGGTCGGCTTGCCGCCGGGTCCGACGGCTGCAGCTCTGCGTTCACTGCAGCTGCTCGAGGCAAACCCTGACCGGGTTCAGCGCCTGCAAGGCAATGCTCAGTACTTCTTGTCAGCCTGTCAGGAGCTGGGGTTGGATACCGGCGATTGTGAGGGCTATGCCGTCGTGCCGGTGATCGTCGGAGATACGGTGCTGGCGTTGCGGCTTGCCGAGCGCTTGCTCAAGCGTGGCGTCAACGCGCTGCCCATCATCTATCCCGCGGTGCCACTCAAGGGTGACAGGATCCGCTTTTTCATTACCTCTGAGCACTCTCGTGAGAACCTCAGCTATACCGCAAAGGTAACCCGCGAAGAGCTGGATGGCCTGAAGAGCTCAAGAAAGAGCGCCAAGACGGCGTAAAGACCGGGCCAGCGTCGGGGGTCAACCGACGCTGGCCCTTGAGGGCTTCGGGCGAAGCGCTGGCTTGCCGGTTACTGCGATCTTTTCGCAAATTCGATCAGCTGTTGAACCTTGGGGCGATCGATATCGTCTCGAGACGTTGAGCCTTGAGCGTGCTTCGGGCGCGCAACTGTGTGATCCCTACTAACCCACCTCATGAGCGCACCAGACCATCCCCGCCGATGATCAGGGTTGGGATGCCGCAAGTCTGATTCTTGACGGTGAAGACCCGCGTTGCCGCCTTGCGACCCTCGCGCAACTCGGAAACAGCGACGCCATTGGCGACCATACGGCGATGGGCGGCTTCAATATCGTTCGCGCGCCAGGCCAAACCTCGGATCTGGTCAGGACCGCTTCCGACGCCCTGGTTGAGATCGTGCGCAACCTCCACGACGAGATCTCCGCAAACAAAAAACAAGAGGCGGTTCGCGAATTTTGGATTGGTGCGATCGAGCCTCAGGTCCAGCCCGAGGCGGCCGCCGTAGAGGGCGACGGCGCGTTCTGGATCGGGGGTACGGATGACAACGTGATCGAGACCGGCGATATCGCGGTCAGCGGTCGTAGTCGCCGACTGTTTCGCGGGGACAATGGCGATGGGTACGCCATGGGTGGCGGACGGGTCGATCCTCATGCTGGCGGCATCGGGGCCAGGCGTTATTGGCAATGCGCGGCGCGACAGGCGATGGGTCGCAGCTGAAAGATCTGCCACAGCAAACGAGAGGCCGATGGTCGATGCGTCGGCGTCGGCCGCGGCGGAATCCGGTTGCGGGGCGCGCGGTTCCAGGACCAGGCCGATGTTGGCGAACTGAAAGCGCACGCGGGGAGCCGATCCGCGCACGCCGGGCGTTGCGTCATGTCCGAGGACCGCGGTGAGGTCGCGGGAACACCGATCCACGTCGGCAACGCAAAGCGAGATGTGGTCGAGGGCTGAGATCATGACGCTGCTCCTCCTGACGCGGGCTGGGCCGCCGTCCATCATCGACGCTCGAAGCGTAGGACGGGCTGCATAGTGGCGTCATCAATTGATTGGGGGCGGGGTCGAACTGCGGCTTACGCGCGCGAACGAGGATGAAGGCACGCGGGGGCGGGGCATCTCGGAGAACTTTTGCGAGAGGCAGTTGACATTGCGGCGCGGATGGAGTGTCTTGCGGCACCTGTTCGGCGGGGTGGTTCGTTTCCGGCCGCGGGCTTGGTTGGGTCTGACGACCTGGATTGAGCCAGCAACCCCGACAGACACGGTCAAGAGTGCCCAGATGGCGGAATTGGTAGACGCACTAGCTTCAGGTGCTAGCGCTCGAAAGGGCGTGGAGGTTCGAGTCCTCTTCTGGGCACCAACTCGCCCCCGTCAGGGCGGCGCACGACAACTCGTCGTTGTTCTTGATATAATTTCCCTCCATCGCGTGCTTCGCAGCCTGAACCGCCCGCGTGTCGCAGCGAACGCCTCGCCGACTGGGGCGGTGGCGTTGGCTTGTACATCCCGTCGAAACAAAAATGTTGCTGATTGACGGGCAGGTCCGGCGCATCGGTGGCAACGCGATCGCCAGCCTGGGCAGCCGCCACATTTGGGTGGCCGTCGCCGATGCGAAACCGGTTCGCTCTCGGCACAGATTAGCTACAGCAGGATCTGGTCGATGTACGAGCTGGCCGCGGCGATCGTCGGCCGCTGGCAATCCGCATCCCCCACCAACAGGGTCATGCGCACCTCCTCACGCCGCAGTTTATTTCTGCTTTTTCCACCCGGCTTTGGCGCAGCGCTATTCCCGACCGAACAGAAATGGCCTGGGCGGCGGGAGTTTTGTTTTGTGGACTTCGGCTTTCGGACTTCGCGATTGCCTTTTGCGGCCTGCCTGGGTTCGAACCTTGTTTTGAGCTCAGATTGTTGGTCAATTATTTTAAATCGCCGACACTGCGCGGTGACGGGTTCATCGAAACTTGGGATGAATATCCTAACCACGGGATTGTCGTGCACATTTCACACTGTAGTGCTCCCGCGGCCCAAATGATCGATGCCCGCGGAAGCGCAAACTTGTCGCGAGGATTTGTGTTGCGCAGGCACGGGCGTCGATCGTGATTCGATACCGATCTGGCCCAGCCGCCAACAATTCCACCTGCTCCCAAGAACTTGCTTCTTCAGGGCAGCCAACTGGGCAGATGTGTCCTTGTCTCGCCGAAAGTTGGCAACGCAAATTGGGGAGCGCTGCCACGACAGCAGCCGACGCCGTTGCCGTGCGACGTCTCGGCCTGCTTTTGTGACCCATCCGCCCCATGGAGCCAGATGGCAAGCGCGACTGCCGAGCACGGCGCCATAGAGCATCGGTTTCAGCTGTGCTGGCATTTCCATGGCAATATCCTTTGAAGTGTTGAAGCCTTGACTGCAGCGCAGGTTCTTCGTCACCCGCATCGCCGGCCGAGCTTCATGGATGTGAACGTCCAGGCGACAGTCGTTGGTTCGCGGCGCCGCCTGTGTTGGCGAATTCGAAGACGCGCTCAACACCCGCGCGATGCTGATCTGCAGCAGCTTTGGCGTGAAATAGCGATACTTCGCCGGCGTGATTTTCCTCAGGATTGGTTTGGAAGCCTGCAGCGCCTTGAGTGCCACCAGGTCTCCAATCGCCACCTTCCGCCCTTTGAGCGTGAGCAGGCCTCGCTCGCGCAATTGACGCAGAACGCGATTGACGTGAATGGCACTGAGGCCGAGCGCGTCCGCCGGAATATTGATTGAGCGGGCAGGCAAGCGCCTCGGTCGCATCCAACAAGCTGCAAGCGCTCGAGAAGCTCGAGGAAGAAGTGCGCCGTTCTCGATGGCGCTGCGCCGCCCGATGTTGACGAGGTGCTCGACGATTTGCCTGTCACGCGATGCAGCCAAAGGATCGCTGCCCAGACGCGGGTGACTGAAGACCTGTCATTCGAGATCCATCGACACTGCTGACGACAATATCGGTGAGGCCGAGAACGAATGATCAGAGGTCCGCAGACACATCCGCAGTCCCAGAAAATCACCGGGCGCGGAAAGCTGATGATTTGCCGCCCACCGTCGGCGAGCAGCTTGAGCGCAGGCCCACCTTTGGAGAATATAGGCTTTGTGACCGCGGCCCTCGCAACTCGTGGCCAGCCCGATCCGGACCGGTGCCGACGCAGGCCCGCGAGACAGTCGATCTCATGCAAGGTCAGCGGCATGAACGAGCCAAGCCTTTCCAGAGACTGTGACTTCGCAAAGACACCCTGGTTTGTCGTGACTTGCACCACTGCGTGTGCCGCGTGCCCATGTGGCAAAGACGGTCGCCCTGGCTATCCCAGTTAGCAACGGAAGCTTCGATATGAGGCAAGGTGCAGCGCCATCACGACTGGAACGCTCATCTGTTACAGGGTAGCACGCCATGGACGATCGCCGATAATTCTGGTATCGCTGCCGGTCATGCGGCGCGATTTGTGGTCGCTGCTGATTGCGCTGGTTGAGCATCGTGGTCGCCCTTCGGGATGTCGGGGCCTCCTCGAGGACGCAGCAGACATGCATCGCGACTCTGAGGTGCGCAACCAAACGTCGAACGCCACGCCGGGCCGCAGCGCAAATAGATCATTATCGCGGATTTGGACGGCTTGCGGGCGAGGTGAGGCGGCTGCGCTTGTCCCGCCTTCGCCAAACGTTATGCGGGCGCAAGCTCGTGTCGCTATCGTCGAGACTTGGGGACTGTTGGCGCTGTCGCAACCATGCAGTTTGAGCGAGGCCTCTCACCGGCCATCATCGATAGTGGCACGGAGCCAGCAGAATGCATCGCAGTTCGCGACCCTCAATCATTGTCGCTGGCTGCAACACCCGTCACGGCCCGTGCTCGAGAGGAGGGTGTGCGATGGAAATATTTTGCGCCAAGATTGACGTGCCCTCTCGAGCTGGCTTTGATTTCCGGAGGGACGGCTCCGCCCAGATGGGTGCGCCGGGCGGGGCTGTGGGTGAATGGAGCCGGAATGACGGAGCAGATCTTCGATTATGTCATCGTCGGTGCAGGCGCCGCCGGCTGCGTTCTGGCCAACCGGCTGAGCGATGATGGATCAGCCAGCGTGTGTGTGCTGGAGGCGGGCCGCGATGACAAGCACCCGCTGATTTCCATTCCTGCGGGGTTCGTGAAGACGCTCTACGGCGATCGTTTCGTTTGGCCATTCCAGACGGAACCTGCGCCGGGACTCGACGGCCGATCGATCGCCTTGCCGCAGGGCAAGGTCGTCGGCGGTTCCAGCTCGATCAACGGCATGGTCTACAATCGTGGTCAGCGCGGCGATTTCGATGTCTGGGCACAGATGGGCAACACGGGCTGGGGGTTCGATGATCTGCTGCCCTATTTCAATCGTTCGGAAAGTCGCATCACTGACGGCGATGCCTCACATCGTGGCCGGAGCGGTGAGCTCCCGATCACCGACATCGACTGGATCAATCCGCTGGCCGAGGCTTTCCTTGACGCTGCGGCGGGTCTCGGCATCCCGCGTGCCCGCGACTACAATTCGGGGGTGCAGTTCGGCACCGGTTATTTCCAGCGCTACATTCACAAGGGGCGCCGCGTCAGCTCTGCCAATGCGTTCCTGCGGCCGGCCCTTCGCCGTGGCAGCGTCTCGCTGAAAACCCATGCGCAGGTTACAAGCCTGGAAATGGAAGGCTCCCGCGTTATTGGCGTGCGCTATCGTGATCGTGCCGGTCGCGAGAGCCTTGTTCGGGCGGGTCGCGAGGTCATCTTGAGCGCGGGCGCCGCCAACTCACCCAAAATTCTGCAGATCTCGGGCATCGGCGATCCTGGGCATCTCCGCGACATCGGAGTGCCGGTGCGCCATGGCCTGGCCGGTGTCGGAGAAAACCTACGCGACCATTATTCGGTTCGCATGACGGCACGGGCGAAGAACGTGCAGACGATCAACGAGCTGGCACGCTGGCCGCGGCTGCCCTTGGAGGTGGCAAAATGGGCCGTGGGACGTCCTAGCGTGCTGGCGCTGTGTCCGACCATTGCCTTCGTGCATGGCAAGTCGCATCCCGACATCGAGGATGCCGATATGAGAATTCTTTTCACACCCGGCAGCTATCAAGACGGGAAAGTGTATGTGCTGGACGAATTTCCAGGCCTCACGTGTGGCGCCGCGCAACCGCGCCCGCAAAGCAGTGGATTTGTGCGCGCGCGTTCGTCCGACCCGATGCAAGCGCCGATTGTTCAACCGAACTATCTGGCTGCCGAAACCGACCGGCATATCACGCTCGCAGGGTTGCGCCTGGCACGCCAAATCCTGAACCGACCGGAGATGGCCCGCTATTTCGACTATGAGACGCTGCCTGGGCCGGATGTTCAAACCGACGACGAACTGCTGGATTTCGCCAAGCGGAGGGGCAATACCGGCTACCATCTTGTGGGAACCGCGAAAATGGGTCCGGCAAGCGACCCAAAGGCAGTTGTCGACAGCCAACTGCGCGTGCACGGCCTCGACGGATTGCGCGTCGTGGACGCCTCGATCATGCCGATGCTGCCATCCGCAAACACATTCGCTGCAACGCTTGCCATTGCCGAGAAAGGCGCAGACCTGATCCGAGGGCGAGCGACGGCGGACAAGGCCGCGCAATAATCGGCACCGATGCAATCGCGTGCAACGCCGGTCGGCTAGCGTGGCGGTTCGATGATGTCGGTGTGCGTGGCGATCCTGCCGCCTTAGAGAGGCTAAGCGTGTTTCTTGCTGCCTGGGCCTTTGGCGATGGGCTTGCCGTCGGTGAGCATTTTTTCGTAGCGCGGCAGATCGTCGTGGACGTCGAACCAGTTGACGCGCTCTGCGACATTGGCGTGGCCTGTCGGCGGCCACTTGTCCGGATCCTCGAGCGTGCCGTGGAACAAGTGCACCTCCTTGGGCCAGCGCTCACCGGCATAGGCCATGGGCGAACCACAGGTCGGGCAAAAATAGCGCTTCACGCCGGGTGAACTCTCGTAGATGGCCGGGGTGCCCTTCAGGTAGTGGAACTGGTCGATATTGACGCCCACATAAGTTGCAACAGCAGACGATACGGCCCGCCTGCAGCTTTCGCAGTGGCAATGCATGACCCATTTCGGCGGCCCCTCGAACTCATATTCGATGGCCCCGCACAGGCAGCGGCCCTTGGTGGTGTCGGGTTTGGTGGTGGACATGGCGGCTGGCCTTCGCGGGTTTGGGTGATGATCAAGGCTCGCCCTACTGTAAGCCGGGATCGCTGGGTGCGCCAACCGCCTGGGCCTTGGGATCTGGAAGTTGGGTTGACGGGCGCGGTTTAGTGACGGCCCGGAGCGGCGTCACTCGATGATGATGGTGATGGCGGTGCGCGAAATCTGCTCCGGGCGAGCGGGCTTGCCGGTGGGCTCGCTGTGGCGCCTGCGACCGCGCTGGCGCCGCTGGGAACGGGACGCCCCATCAGCTTCAGTGGTGCTGGCAAGACCGGTGGCATGTTGCAGCAGATAATTGGCGTAGTTGCCGAGATCGGTGAACCGCTCGCGCTCGAAATCGTGGGAGATGGAATCGGTGTTGGCGGACACCTCGTTGCATAGGCCGACGATGCGTTCACGCCCTTTGTCCTTGAGCCTGAAGGCGTAGGGCGCGTTCGGGCCTGGGAGGTGCAGCTCCTGTCCAGCCGTCAAGAGCGTCGTGCCCTCGAAATCGCTGGGGAAGATGATTGTGCCTCGTCCGCCTTGATCGATGCTGATCAGCGTGAGGTGGCAATCGGATGCTACCTTGGCGGTGAGTTGCAGGGTGTCGCCCTGCTTGTAGCGGTATTTATCGGAGTAGAGGATCAAGCCGGGGCCGGGGTCCAGGATCGGCAGGTCGGTTGCATCGTGTTCGATCAAAATCGGCCGGCTTGGCGATGCAGGTGTCGGCTTTCTGGACATGTGGCGCGGACGGCCAAGCGCCTCCAGCAGGTCATTGGCGGCTTCCTCAACCTCACTTCTGGGCACAACACCTTGCAGGAGGCGCCGCGCAAGAACGGCAGGCGGTCTGTTGCCAGAGTCGGAGAGCGCCACAAGATCGGCGACGTCGATGCCGATTTCGGCGGCGGCGGCAATCGCACCCAAGGGTTGGGAATAGGTTCGCGCCAGAAGCGTCAACGGCTCGACACCGTCCAGCGTGCCCTCGGGAACCAAGCCCAGTCGACGGCTCGCGGATGCAACGGCTTGTCTGTCCTGCGCAATGAGCGGCGCGAGGGACGCTTGCTCCGACACTGAAGATGGCGGCGATGCGGGGCCAGCTGCATGGCAGGAGAAGCAGTCGAGGCCCGCCCGCACGCCGCTACTGTTGGGGAACGACGTCCGAAGGGCGATGTCAGGAGGGAGCTCGTCCAATCGGTCGCCGCGCTGGCCGATAATCGCGAACGCCTTGAGACCATTCGGCAGCGTGAACATCATCCGGCTGGCGTGGTTTGGAACGGGCTCTGTCAGCGGTTTTGTTGCCCAGGTGGACGGGTCCTCACCGTCGCCCCGAGGCATGACGTGATAGGCCGTCCAAAGAGGCCCCGTGCGCGCCACAAGACGCTCGATCAGCGACGGCTCGACGGCAAAGCGCGATTGCTTGACGGCATAGCGCTGCACACCCGCGGACTGGCGCAGCTGCTGCATGTCGACCTGAAGGATTTTCAAGATCTCGGGCCCTGTGCCAGGCAGCCCCAGAACATCGTAGTACAGCGGCGCATGCAGAACCGTCGCCGCCAGCCAGTCGGCCCGGACAATCGGATAGGCAGTGGCGAACAGGGCGCTTGACTCTTTCGAGGCAATCGGCATGAGCCCCAGGGGATCGGCACTGGCGTTCATGATGCGGTCCCAGTGCTCGGGGAGCCAGCCGAGTTCCTCCAAGTCGAGCCGGAATATCGTGCGTGCCTCATCGATCGGCAGGACGGAGACGGGGGCTGGTTTCCAGCTCAAGCTATTGACGAGCTTCACGATGCCTTGGCGATAGGTTGCCAATGCCTCGGGGCTGGCGCAGCCGTTGTATAGGTGAGCCAGGGAAATGAAGCGCAGAGTGCGCGCTCGTACGCCGGCCTTGGCGGCCGCAGTCAGCATGGCAGTTTCGATGGCCTGCTGGCGCACGGCACGCCGGTCCCGGCATTGCGAATATGGGGGCAGGCCGGCAATCCAATCTCTGACAGCGTTGATTTCGGATGCGGTCGGCATGGCCCTCGGCGTGCCGTTGGCCGCCTGGCTGGTGACGATCGGCATGAGGCGGCGCAGCATTGCGAGGTAGAGCGCGGAGGCGTCCGGATTGCCGGGCTCGACAAGATGCGGCTGGCGGGCCGTCTCATCGAGGCGGAGGATGTTGCCGAAGCCTGCGGCAGGCGCTGGGATTTCCAGCTTGCCGCCTTGGTGGCAGCGTGCGCAATGCTTATCGAGCACGGCGTAGGCTGCAGCAGCGGTGGGGTCCGCCGGTGGGCGAATGGGGCGGGGCGCAAGCGCCTTTTCAGCCTCAGCGAACAGGGCTTTTTGCAAGTCTTCGCCGCTTAACGGCGTGGGACTGGCCGGAGGCGATGTTGATGCTGCGCCGGGTGTGGTGGCCGGTGAAGCGCCGTCAGGTGCGGCGGGTGTGGGCTCGGTCGGGGCAGGGGCGCCAGCGGGTTTGGTGGGCTGGTCCGCTTGTGCGGCTGGCACCTGTGGAGCCGGGGATGCGCCCTGCGCCCAAGACGCATGCGACCAGGACATGAGCGCTGCAACGGCAACGCCGATCAAACAGGTGGACACGACCGGGCGCCAGCCACTCATCGCAGACCTTGGCGACCGGAATTGGCCATGGCGAACATGTCGTTGTGCGTTGGACACTTGAGCATGGCCTGCACATGACCAGAGGCCGTGGCGGGAGGCAAGGGAGGCTGACGGCAAAATTGGGCCGGAATAGTTTTGGGATCCGGGTGCGGCTGTCCGGCCACGCCCGGCGAGGGGCGACCGGCGCTTCACAACAACCGCCCGCCCGCTGCGAGGATGCCGCCAAAAACGATGGCCGCGGCGACCAACAGGCAGATGAAGGCGCGGCCCCATCCCGCCAAAGATGCCTCGGGTGCATCCTCGAACGTGGCGGATGGTTTTCGCCCAGTTATCATGGGGCGAACGAGGTTTTCGCCTTTCCAGACGAGGTAGAGGACGTTGGCCACGATATGCAAAACTACAACGATCCACAGCAGGTCGAACAAGCGGTGATGCCATCTGGATGCCGCGGCCCATACGGCATCGGGCACTTTGGAAGAGAGCGGACCACCGACCAGCAGGTCGTGGTCGTCGTAGGCGAACAGGCCAAGCAGTGCTTGGCCGCCGACCAAGGCCAACAACGCCAGTACGGAAAGGCCGCCCAGAGGATTGTGGCCGAGGAAATGGCGCGGACGACGCAGGAGAAAATCGATGCCGTACCGGAACGCGGCCGCGGGGCCATAAACGAACGCCGAAAAACGCGACGTGGAACTGCCGATGAAGCCCCACAGCAGCCTCCAGACCACCAGCACGAGGACCGCGTAACCGTTCCAGGTATGCCAAACGAGCCCTGCGTCACCCCATTCGTGTGAGGCCCACGCTGAGATGAACAGGGCGACCAGAAGCCAATGGAATAGGCGCGTTGCGCCGTCCCAGACCGCAACCTGTCCATCCGCCCGCACGTTCGCGCCGCCAGAATTTGTCACGGCTGCATCCCCCCTCCCTGCGTCCGGCGACGGATATAGCACGAAGTTCTGCCAGTCATGACAGCCAGACGATATTGCGCCACACGTGCGGGAGCACTCAGTGAATGACCGGACGTTTGAGGAACTGGCGACGATCTGCCGACGTGACGGAAAGATCCAGTGTGCGGCCGTTGCGGTGCACCTTGATCGGCACTTCGACGCCGGCTTCACCGAGCGACCAAACTTTGCGGAAGAAGCCGGCCAGATTGTTCACTTCCGCACCGCCGACTGTCAGGACAATGTCGCCCGAACGGACGTCGGCACGCCGCGCGGGGCCGCGGGGGGCGATACCCGCGATCGCGATACGATTCCCAGCTTCGGTGGCGTAAAGGCCCAGCCAGGGGCGGGCGGGGCGTTGCGCGCGGCCCATCGTCAGCATGTCGTCGAGGATCGGCTTGAGAAGATTGATCGGCACCATCATGTTGATGTCTTCAGAGGCGCCGTCCTTGAGGACCTGCTGCACCTGCAGCGAGCCGATGCCGAGGAGCTTGCCGTCCATGCCGATCAATGCCGTCCCGCCCCAGTGCGGATGGCTCGGCGCAGTGAACAGCGCCTGGTCGAGCACGTATTCCCAGTAGCCGGCGAACTCCTGGCGCGCGACGATGTTGGCCTCGACCGAGTTGTTGATGCCACCGAGCCCGGCGACGACGACATCGTCGCCGACTTCCACCTCGGCACTATCACCCAACGGCAAGCTGGGCAGGTCCGTGCGGGCCAGCGCCTGGACCAGACCAAAGCCCGTTTCCTGATCAAAGCCAATGACATGGCCAGGCAGCACACCGCCATTGGACAGCCTGATCCACACCGTTTCTGCCTCGGTCACGAGATAGCCGATGGTGAGCACCACGCCGTGGTCGCCAATGAGAACACCGTGGCCCAGACGCTCGGTTCCCAGCGTTTCGGCGGTGTAGGCATCCGACGGCACAATCGACTTGATGCCGACCACGGTCGACAATGCCTCGTTGAGGTCGAAGTCGTAGTTCTCCGGTCTTGGCTGCACGGCCGGTCACCTCCGTGGGGGCAAGAGCACAACGCTGAACATAGTTGGCATTCGATTGCCCGACAATCCATGTCGCGCTGCTAGGCGACTATAGCAGGCGCCAAATTATGAGACAGTCGCCTTTAGAGCGCCCGGCGAAAGCGCGCAAGGGCGTAGATGCGGCTTTTTGGTTGGGGGCCGGGTCCCTTCCGCCACCAGGCGGAGCCGTGCCAGCGGGCGAAGCACCCGGCGAATTAGCCGATCTGGCGGGCTTCTGGCCGTTCAGCAGCTTCGCCGGTGTCGGCGTGGACGGTGTCGCCAATGACGCGCTCGGTCACCTGCATCAGGTAGCTCGACAGCGCTTCGTTGAGAGCATTGAACTCTGGCCAAAGCACGCCTTCGACAAAGGAAGCGGGGGCGCGCACAATGAGGCTTTGGCGCTTCATCCGGGGGTAGCGATAGGGCTCGATGCCATAGCGCCGGGCCAGCGCCAGGAACAGTTTGCGCGACCAGGGGTCGTGGATGGCAAAGCGCATTTCAACTAGCCGGCTCGGATGCGGTCGCTGCGCCGAGCCTTTGACGGATCCGGTCGGCTGCGGCGCCGCCGCCTCGCGCTCGCCGTCGGTTTTTGCACCGGCGAACAGCGCCTCGATCTTGCGCAACTTCTCGCGCAACTCGTCCTCTGTCGACATGGCTCCCCCCGATGCCGCCACGGCACATCAAGCGAGCACCGCGACCTCCTTGCGCTTGATCAGGTCGAAATCGATGTCGGCGCCGAGGCCCGGCTTCGACGGCGCGTGCACCAATCCCTGAGCGTCAACTTCAATATCATTGACCAAGCCATACTACTGAGCGCCGTCTGGCAACAGCACCTCGAAATATTCGCAATTCCTTATGGCCATGATGAGGTGAAGGTTGGCGAAATTGTTGAGCGAGTTGCCGCCGTGATGGACCTCGTAGTTCATGTGGAAGCACTCGGCGAGGTGGGCGGTCTTGAGGCAGGCGGTCAGGCCGCCTTTGACAGCGACGTCGCCGCGCAGATAGTCGGTCGCCCGCGACATCAGCCAAGGCACGTAGGCGGTGTGGCCGCCGGGCGTATACTCCGTCGCGAGGATGGGCACGGAAAGCTGCTGCTTGAGCTTTATGTAGCCGTTGAGATCGTCCTCGACGAGGGGATCCTCGTACCAGTAGAAGCCCAGACGCTCGACGGCCTGGCCGACACGCAGAGCCGCCACATAGTCATAAGACCAAGTTGAATCGAGCATGATCCGATAGTCGTCTCCCACAGCCTTGCGGACGGCTTCACAGACTTTGATGTCGGTTTGCCACTGGGTCGGCGGGTGGATCTTGTAGGCGCTCCAGCCGCGCGCCTGGAAGGACTTTGCCTCGTCTGCATAGGCCTCGGGCGTCGACAGCACGGCGGAGGAGGCGTAGGCGGGGGCAGAGGTGCGATAGCTGCCCATCAGCTTGTGCACGGGCATTTTGGCGGACTTGCCGGCCAGATCCCATAGCGCCACGTCGATCGCGCCCAAGACGCGCAGCTGATTGTTCATGCGGGTGCGACCCCACATGCGTTGGAAGTGAAGCTCGCGGTCGAGAGGATCTTCTCCGACAAGCATGGGCTTCAGGATTTTCGGGATCAACGGGGCGTCGTTGCTGGCCGGGCGACTGGCCGAACCCAGAAAGGCATGGCCGGTGACGCCTTGATCGGTCGAGATGGTCACGAGACCAAGATCGCTACGACCGACGAAGCGGCCGGTGTGACGCCCATATTGAGTGGCCGGAATGTCGTCCCAGGCGAAGAGCGTGACCGTGACGTCGGTGATTTTCATGGCAAAGGCCTTCCCGAGCTACCATGGCGGCAACGCGGCGATGGTAACGGCCTGGTCGTAGCAGGCAAGCTGCGTGTGGCGCGAGCGGCCAGCAGCCTTCCAAGCTCACTTTGGCGCTTTGCGCACCAGACGGGAAAGCATGGCGAGCTTGATCGCGCCGGTGGCGAAAGCAGCCAAAAAGTAGACGGCACCACCGCCGACGACGAGAGCCGCCAAGGCGCCGGTGCGGGTGGCGAGCCGATTGCCGGTGGCGAGCCAGGGCTCGAGCCACAATGTGCCGCCGACCAGCGCCATGGCCAACACGAGGGCCGACAAAAGGATCATCGGCAATGCCGATTTGAGGCGCTGATCGGCTGCAAAATGGTCGCGCGAGACGAGACCGCGATAGAGCAGGGTGACGTTGAGCCAGGCACCGATGCCGGTGGCGACGGCGATGCCAAGATGTGGCGACCAGCCGAAACGCGGAAACAGATAGAACAGTGCAAGCGAGCCAAGCGTGTTGACGCCGAGGCTCCAGGCTGTGAACCGCATGGGCGTGGCGGTGTCCTCACGGGCGAAATAACCGGGCTGGAACACTTTCTGGAGCACGAAGGCCGGCAGGCCCAGCGCGAAGATGGCCAATGCGGACGAGACGGCATACGTGTCGGCCGCAGTAAAAGCTCCACGCTCGAACAAGACGGAAACGATGGGGCCTGGCACGATCGCCAATGCAGTGGCGGCCGGCACGGTGAGCAGCATGGAGAGTTCCAGCGCGCGGTTCTGCGAATCCATGACGGCAGCCTCATTGCCGGCGCGCAGGTGACGGGAAATATCGGGCAGCAAGA
Organism: Hyphomicrobiaceae bacterium; assembly: GCA_041397705.1. GTDB lineage: Bacteria > Pseudomonadota > Alphaproteobacteria > Rhizobiales > Hyphomicrobiaceae. Next base: position 7,452 of record JAWKWC010000016.1, on the reverse strand, counting down.
CGATGCCGATGGCAATGCCGATGATGGCGAGGGGGAGCTCATAGAGGCGGTCGGCATAATAGAGCCAGGAAACGGCGCCGGTCTGCAGGGAGGCGATCATGCCGCCGATGACAATATTAATCTGGGTGGCGCCACCCGCGACGATGCCGGGAATGCCCAGCGACACCAGTCGGCGCATGTCGCTGGTCCAACGCGGCCTTACGAGGCGAGGCACCAGGCCCGCGCGGCGTGCGCCGATCAGTAGCGTCAGGAGTTGAAAGAGGCCGGCGGCAAAAATGCCCCAGGCCAGCACAATGCCGGTCCGCTGGTCGTTGCCGTAGCCCAGCCACCAGGCAACAGCCATGGCGGCCATCAGCGTCAAGTTGAGCACAATGGAGACCGAGGCGCTCTCGGCGAAGCGGCCCAGCGAATTGAGCACACCGGACAGCAGCGCGACCAGGGACATGCAAAGCAGATAGGGGAAGGCGATGCGCGACATCGCGACCGCGAGGTCGAATTTGACGGGATCAATGGCAAAGCCGGGGGCAAGGCCGTACATGGCCCAGGGCATGGCGAGCATGGCCGCAGCTGAAAGGAGCAGCAGAATGAAGGCCAGCCCGGACATCGCCTCCGAGGCAAACGTTTCGGCGGCTTTCTTGCCCTCACCCTCGAGCTTCTTGGCGAACAGCGGTACGAACGCCGCGTTGAAGGCGCCCTCGCCAAACCACCGGCGGAACAGGTTGGGAAAGCGGAAGGCGACGACAAATGCCTCGGCGATCGGTCCGGCGCCCAGTAGGGCCGCCAACGCGATGTCTCGCAGGAATCCCAGGACACGGCTCACGAGGGTGAGACCGCCAACTGTGGCGAAGGCGCGGTAGAGTTTCATGGACGCGAGCGGTAGCTGAGGCGGTGACGGCGGGCAAGTGCTGTCGCGGCACACGGGTCAGAGTATCTGGCAGGCGGTGCAGAAACCGGCATGGCGGCGACCTGCGAGGGTAGGCACTGCGTGGTGTGGCGTTGTCGCCGAGGGCAGGCTAAACGGTGGGGCCATGGCAAAGAGCGACATCTACGACGGCGGACCGACACACGGACAGGCACCACCTGCAGCCGCAGCACGGCGCCGCCTGACCGGGAAAGTTCTGATCGGCGTTACAGAGGACTGGTTTGCCCTGTCGCATTTCCAACCCTTGATCCGGCACTTGAAGCTACTTGCTGACGAAGTCGTGGTGGCAACGCGTTCGTCGGGTCGAATGGGGGAAATCGAGGCGCTGGGGGCACGGACGATCGAACTTGCCTACAACCGGTCGTCGATGAACCCAGTGCGCGAGGCTGCGACGGTGCAGCGGTTTCACCAGATCCTGGCGGCAGAGCGGCCGGACGTTGTCCACCTCATCGCCATGAAGCCGATCGTGCTCGGCGGTCTTGCGACGGCACTCAGGCGACCGCGGCATACGGTCATCCATATGACGGGACTGGGGTTTCTCGCCATTTCGGATACCGGCAAAGCGCGGCTGGCGCGGACTGCGGCACTCAAGGTCATGCGCGGCGTCATGCGGCGCTTTGGAAGCTGGTTGCTGGTCGAGAACCCCGAGGATCTCGCGTTTCTGGAAGCAGGTGGTGTGGCACCTGGCGGACGCGTGACCATGCTCGGTGGCGCCGGGATCGACCCCATGGCTTTTCCCGAGCAACCCACGCCCGGCCACCAGGTTCCCGTTGCAGCCTATGTAGCCCGCATGATCCGGCCCAAGGGTGTCGACGTCCTGATGGCGGCCGGTGACATTCTGCGGCAGCGCGGCGTTCCGCTTGCGATTGCGCTCTACGGCGATACGGACGATGGCAATCCAGAGGCCATTCCATCGGCGGAAATCCGAACCTGGGCAAAGGGGGAGGACCGGCGCTACATGGGATTTACGCGGGACGTTGCTGCGGTGTGGCGGGATGGCGATATTTTCGTGCTGCCGGCGCGCAGCCGCGAGGGGATGCCGCGGGCGCTGCTAGAGGCTGCGGCATCGGGGCGACCGGCGATCGTCAGCGACGTGCCGGGATGCCGGCATTTCGTCACGGACGGCGAAGAAGGCTTGATCGTGCCGCCGGGCGATCCGGTGGCGCTGGCCGATGCCCTGGAGCGACTTGCCCGATCTCCGGATCTCCGACGAAAATTGGGGCAGGCTGCACGCGCCAAGGTGCTGGCCGGATTTACCGAAGCGCACGTAACGGCGGGACTGGAGAGTGCCTACCGGTCGCTGATGGACGAGACGGCGGTGTAAAGACCGTATCGACCGGCCAACTCGAAGCTCGCGTGGTTGTCACGATCAAATGGTCCAGCACTTCATGGCCAGCTTGAAAGTACACCCGCTGGAGCAAGACCCAGCGCGTTGAACGATGCCAGCGCGTTTAGCGCCACGCACGCGGATACCGCGTGCGTGGCGCCGCCCGGCTATTGCTGCCGCTTGGCTTCGGCCCACCAGGCGCACGTCGTCGACGGCCCCAGGTGATAATTCCCTTCGGCAACTTGGACAGGCTGACGCAGGCCATCCTCGGCGACATGGCGTTTCGCCGCGCGACGCGCTGCGCGCAACTCCGGTGATGCGGACACGGGATCATGCCCCCACAAGCTGCCGCCATAGGTCATCTCAGTCGGCTGCCAGTTGTCGGGATCGATCAGGCGTCCACCCCAGCCGTATTCGATCAGGAAGTCGTCTGGCGTGCGGGCGTAGAACGATGTCATGAGATCGTTGGTGTGGCTTCCAAGGCCAACCGCCACACGATCCTCGGCGTTGGCGATATCCAGAGCCTGGCCGACATCGTCAAGCATGCCGGCTTCCATCATGATGTGATGGATGCCGTCGCGACCGGTCTGCAGCAGGGCGAGGCTGTGCTGGCGGGGATTGAGGTGGAAGAAGTAAGCCGTGAACGGTTTCAACATGTAGTCGCTAAGATGGAAGCCCAGGACATCACGGTAGAACCACAGCAAGTCTTCGGCGTTTTTGACATGCAGGACGGCGTGTCCCATGCCGAGCGCGCCGGTGCGGAAACCGGAGACGGGGCGGCCGGGCTTGAAGGGTTCTGGCCTTGGACCCGCCCCGTGGAAAGCTTCGATCGGATTGCCGACGGGGTCGCTAGAAGCGGATCGCGCCTTTGACGCCGCGCAGGTCTGCGGCGCCCGGTGAGAGGCGATTGACCTTGACCTGGACGCCCTCGAGCCGGCCGGCCAGGGCATCGAGCGCTGCTGCGTCAGCGACCTCGAAGCCGAAGGCTGTTACGTCTGCATCGGTGGCGGAAACGAGGATACGCTGCTTCCGTCGTCCATGCGCAGCTTCAGTGTGGTCGGCGTGCGCTCGACCACCTCGAGGCCGAGGAATTTGGGACCGTATTCGGCCCAATCGTCGAGCTTTTGCGATTTGACGCCGAAGTAGCCGAATGATTGGAGCTGCATTGTCAAACTCCTTGCGAAAGGGCCCTCGTTGCAAGGGCCGAAGCCAACATGGCGACGCGCCGGGGACGCTACTCGGCAGCCTGAGCGCCGAAGTAACGACCTTGGCGCCGCGCTGGTTCTCGTAGATCGAGCCCTGTGATTTGGCGGGCGGCAGCGGCATGCGCACAGGCGCGGGCCTCGACGCGCGGCTCGACCGTCGGGTTGCCCAATACGATGCGGCTGTTGAACTCGTCGAAATTCGCCACGCCCATCAGCGGCCAGGCATCGGCTGCCGCATACTCGAACAACAGAAGGCGCCGCGGTTTGTTGGAGGTGTTCTGGGCCGAGCCATGCAAGGTACGTGCATGGTGGATGGACATGGAGCCGGCCTTGCCGGTGAGCGGCACGGCTTTGTCAAACGCGATCTGATTGAGTTCGCCGGTGATGGCGCCGCAAAATGCGCCTTCGGCATGATGATCGTAGAGGCGGCCGCGATGGGAGCCAGGGATCATCAGCATTGGACCGTTCTCCTCGTCGCAGTCGTCGAGAAGGATGCCGGTCGCCAACACATCATCGTTGGTGTGGGGATAGAAGGCCCAATCCTGATGCCACTCGACGGGGGCGCCGTAGCCTGCCGACTTCATGTTGAGCTTGGAGCCGTGTAGGCGAATGTTTGGACCGATCAAGGCAGCCAACATCGCGGTGATGCCGGGATGGCGGACGAGTTCGTTGAAATATGCAAAGTGTTTGTGAGGCGTCTTGATGCGCCGGACCTTGGGAGAGGCGGGCGAGTGGCCATCCTCCAAGTCGTAGACGTCGGTGTGGCTCGTGACCTTGGCGGCGTCGGCTACGATGGTGTCGACCATGGCGCGAAGCTCGGCTACCGCCTTTGGCGACAGCGCATCCGGCACCATCAAGTATCCGTTCTCGTTGTAAAAATCGACCTGCTCGGGCGTCAGCATCGCCAGCCTCCAAGATTTGCCGAGGCCGATGCTAGCACTGCTGCAGGGGGCGGCATAGCGGGCTCTGGGCCGAGCGTGAGAAGCGTGCTATTTGCCTCGGTGGTTGTGCAATGCAGCAGAAGCCGAAGGGGCCTCACATGCGCCGTCACCGCAAAGCCCGGATCATCGCTACGCTGGGGCCTGCAAGCTCCGATCCTGTCATGATCGAGAAGCTGTTCGATGCCGGAGCGGATGTGTTCCGGTTGAACTTCAGCCATGGCACGCAGGCCGATCACAAGGCCCGGTTCGACGCGATCCGCGCTATCGAGGCCAAGAAGGGGCGGCCGATCGGGATCCTGCAGGACCTGCAGGGACCGAAGATCAGGATCGGCACGCTGAAGGCCGGACCAGTGATGCTGGAAGCCGGAAAAGAGCTGACCTTCCGGATGGACCGGGAGCCCGGCGATGCCACTTCCCTGGGGCTGCCACACCCGGAGGTGTTCGAGAACATGATGCCGGGCCACCGGATCATGATCGACGATGGCAAGCTGCAGCTTGAATGCGTCGGTGTTGACAAAGACCGCATCCAGGCGCGGGTGGTGGTAGGCGGGGCCCTCTCCGATCGCAAAGGGGTGAACCTGCCGCAGACCGAACTCTCGATTTCGCCGCTTACCGCAAAGGACCGAGACGATCTCGCCTTTGGGCTGGAGCTTGGAGTCGACTGGGTTGCGTTGTCGTTCGTGCAGCGTCCGTCAGACGTGATCGAGGCGCAGGGACTAATCAAAGGCCGTGCCGGGATCATGGCCAAGATCGAGAAGCCGGCTGCGCTGGGGCGGATCGAAGACATCGTCGCACTGGTGGATGCGGTGATGGTGGCGCGCGGCGACCTCGGGGTCGAGATTCCGCCGGAAGACGTGCCGGGCCGCCAGAAAGAGCTGATCCGCTTGTGCCGGCATGCCGGCAAGCCGGTGGTCGTGGCCACGCAAATGCTCGAATCGATGATCAAGTCGCCGTCGCCGACGCGGGCCGAGGCCTCTGACGTGGCGACCGCCATCTACGATAGCGCCGATGCCGTCATGCTGTCGGCGGAGTCGGCTTCCGGTGACTGGCCGGTGGAAGCGGTCTCCATGATGAACCGGATCATCGAGCAAACCGAGAACCACAAGCTCTACCGCTCGATCATCGACGCGCTGCAGCCGACGCCTGAGCATACGACGGCGCATGCGGTGGCGGCAGCGGCAGCCGATATTGCCGATGCGATAGGGGCGTCGGCGATCGTCGCCTATACCTCGAGCGGCACAAGCGCGATGCGGGCTGCACGAAAGAGACCCGAAGTACAGATCCTGAGCCTATCGCCGACTGCTGCCACAGCCCGCCGGCTGACGCTGTTGTGGGGCACGCACAGCGCGGTGACGACGAGCATCAACACCTATGACGAAATGGTGGAGGTGGCGAAGGCGCATGCATTGAAGGAAGGGTTTGTCAAAGAGGGCGAGCGGATCGTCATCGTCGCCGGCATTCCGTTCGGCCGTCAAGGCTCGACCAACAATGTGCGCGTTGCGCGAATTTGATGGCAGAGCACGTGGAGCCGACGCCTCGCCAGGCCGCGTGGGCCGGTAAAGCTCGGCTTTGGTAAATACGTCGAAGGGCGGGAACCGATCTCGAAGCCCGGCCGCAGCACAGCATGGCCGGGTTCGTCGGTCCGATGCCCCGCAACGACCGCCGATACCACCTTGCGAACCCTTTTCGATCGCCCGCCCTCCATAGCAACCCAGGGTTCCACAAGACGGATGACGGCGTGCAGGGGGGGCCCCGCCAGCCCGATGGCTTGCGGGCGCTTCAGGTGGCATCTTGTTTTTCTGCAAACGTATCAAATGATTATGCTCTAGGCTGAAAAAAGTTGCCTGTGCACAACCCTGAGTTCCTTGAATCCAGAAACATGCGGGTTCACTGAAAGGCTGGATTGCAGATCAATTGTGCGTGTCGTCAGACCGTTATGTTCGCGGTGTAACAGCGACAAGGTGCGGACGGGGTCAGCTTTTCGCATTGCTGCAATGCAGCGATGGCGTGCGATGTGGTCGCGCGCCACGAGCCGGTGTGGTGTGTGATCATGCGCTTCGAGTTGAAAGTGATATTTAGCCAAAACGAGCAATTCTCTCTATTCAATCAATATTTGATCAACTATGAAGCACGTCGGATTGGCCGTTTGCGTCGTGACTGCCTCGCTTGGCACGGCACGGCGTCGGCGCCGTCACCCACCCACCAGCGTCAGTATGCTGCATCGCACAAAGTTCCCCTCCGCATAAGGATGGTAGCTGGTCATCCAGAGAGGCGCACATGTTCGTCAGTTGGCTAGAAGCGGACACGAGAACACGGCGGATCGCCCTCGGCGATGCCGCTATTGCTGCGGGCTCGATGGCTGCGGAGCTGGCACTGATTGTTGCAGTGTCGGTCCTGACCGGCATGGTTTGGCATGAACTTGCCTACCGGGATGCAGGCGACATTGCCTCCTATGCAAGCGTCGGTGCGATCACAGGACTGCTCTATACGTTGCCGTTCCTGTTCCGCTCGCAGTACCGCATCGATGCCCTGACATCAGGCCCCCGGGCAACCGCGCACATTCTCAACGTGTGGACGTATGCCTTCTTCTGCCTGGGCGCGCTGGCGTTCCTGACAAAGACGACCGGTGTCGCCTCGCGCGGCTGGCTCGCGATGTTTTTCGTGATTGGCGGTGCAAGTGTCATTGCGGGCAGCAAGCTGATCGAAGCTGCCGTAGCGGTGCTGGTGGCCAAAGGCATTGCTGCGCCAAGGCGTGTTCTTGTGGTCGGGAACCGTGATGAGGTTGCGCGGTTTTCGCGAGAAAATTCCGTCACCAACGCCGGCATCAAGGTGGTCGCCACCTCGCTGTTGCCAGAGACAATCGGCAGTGGCGAAACGGGTGAAAGCGTCGTCGAGAAGTTGATTGGCGAGGCCGTGCAGCGGTCGCGATCGCTGAACGTGAGCGATGTCGTGATCCTTTCGGAGTGTGGGCAGACGCACGCCGGCCTAGCGAACATTGCCAACAAATTCCTCGATCTGCCTGTTGGCGTCCATCTTGCCAAATTGCCGCTGACTGAA